>CAWKAW010000007.1:0-179685 GCA_963847745.1 uncultured cyanobacterium
GCGGGCCAGATCGGGGCGGAAGGCGGGGTTGCTCTGCGCCAGCTCGCGGTAGATCCCCACCGCCTCTTCGCTGGGGGGCAGGGCCTCGGCGCGGCGGCCCAGTTCGCTCAGGGAGACGCCCAGGTTGGTGAGGCTGCGGGCCAGATCGGGGCGGAAGGCGGGGTTGGTCTGCGCCAGCTCGCGGTAGATCCGCACCGCCTCTTCGCTGGGGGGCAGGGCCTCGGCGCGGCGGCCCAGTTCGCTGTAGCGGACGCCCAGGTTGGTGAGGCTGCGGGCCAGATCGGGGCGGAAGGCGGGGTTGGTCTGCGCCAGCTCGCGGTAGATCCCCACCGCCTCTTCGCTGGGGGGCAGGGCCTCGGCGCGGCGGCCCAGTTCGCTGTAGCGGATGCCCAGGTTGGTGAGGCTGCGGGCCAGATCGGGGCGGAAGGCGGGGTTGGTCTGCGCCAGCTCGCGGTAGATCCGCACCGCCTCTTCGCTGGGGGGCAGGGCCTCGGCGCGGCGGCCCAGGTTGCTGAGATAGATGCTGAGGTTGTTCAGCACCTTCGCCCGGAAAGGATGCCAGGGGCCCAGGTGGGCCTTCACCCAGGCCATCACCTTCTCCTGCAGCTGCAGCGCTTCGGCATAGTCACCTCGATCATCGGCGGCACTGGCCTGATCGAACCAGCCCTGCACCTCCGCCGGCACCGCCTCGGCGGAGGCCGCGGGGGATGCCTGGGCGATCGGGGGCAGGGAATCAGGGGAATGGGGTTCGAAGCTTGAGGGGAAGGGTTCCGCGCGGCCCGTCAGGCCCCACCCCAGCAGCGCCAGCAGCCCCAGGCCCCAGCGGATCCGTGCGCGATGAATCCCCCTCTTGCACCTCATCCGATCAACCTTCCTGCCCGACAACGTAGGCATCACGACGGGATTCGCCTACCTCAGGCGCGCAGGCGTGCCCGATTCCTTACTCCATTCCTGATTCCGTGAGCTGCCAGCCGGCCCAGTGGCGCGGATGGCTCCAGCCCGGCAGCTTCGGCCGGCTGCGGAACTCCTCCTGCACCGCCGCCAGGGCCTGGCTGGGGGTGTCGCCGGCCGCCAGTCGGGCGTGGAAGCGGCGCATGAACCAGGCCGTGGCCTCATCGTCCACCGGCCAGAGGGAGAGCAGGGTCGCTCTTGCCCCAGCCACGGTGAGCGCCCGCTGCATCCCATGCAGACCTTCGGCGCTGCGCAGCTCTCCCAGGCCGCTGTCGCAGGCGGCCAGCACCACCAACTCGGTGCCGTCGAGCCGCAACTGGGCGGCCTCGCGGGCGGTGAGGTAGCCGTCATCGGCGTCTCCGGATGGGTCCGGTGCGCGGTGGCGGTCCGCCCCCGCCAGCACAAGGGCGCTGGTCAGCATCGGGTCCCCGGAGGCGGGGCCCGCCTCAACCACCCCGTGACTCGCCACGTGCAGCACCCGGGGACCTCTCGCCCGCTGCAGCGCCGCCACACTCGCCGCCGCGCCCTCCCGCAGGGAGCCTCCCAGCAGCTCCGCCACCCGGCGCCCCTCCCGGGCAGTGGCGGGCAGCCGGGGCCAGCCGGCCACGGCGGGATCGGCGAGCACCAGGGGCGGACCCGGCCGGACCACCGGCGCTGCATGCGCCAGCAGATCCCGGCCGCTGGAAATCAGGTGCAGGCTGCCAGCCGGAACGCCCGGCAATACGGCGAAGGGCACGCCGTGCAGGAGGCCATCGGGGCTGAGAAACCAACGGCTGCGGCCCTCCAGGTGGGGCCGCAGCGGGGTGAGGATCCGATCGGCCACCCGTCGCCAGGAGCCCCAGGCCCCGGGCTGCTCCTCCCGGGTGGCGGCCAGGGCCCGACGGATCTCCCCATCGATCGGGGCGGCGGGACCGAGATCCAGCCCCCCGATCCCACCATCGGGGTTGAGCAGCAGGGCCTGGTAGCGGGGCTCGTCCCACAGGCCCCCGCCCACTCCCCGGAGCGGGGAGGGGATGTAGGGGCGGTAGCGCTGGAACTCCAGCAGCACCCCATCGGCCGGCAGCCGGCGGGCCACCCGGGCCGGCTCCACCAGGCGGGGCTGGAGCACCGGCAGGCGGCGGTGGAGGTCCCGCTCCAGCTCGTCACGCTGCCGCTCGAGGGGGGGGCGTTGCTCCGCCGCGAGGGAACGGTCGGCCAGCAGGCGCTGGATCGCCCTGCAGCCGTTCCAGCTGCCCCTGAACCGCTCCCCCCGCCCGGCTCAGCACGCCCTGGCGGCGGGCGATGTCGAGAAGGAGGCCGTGCCGGTTCAGGCGGTTGAACAGCGCCGCCTCGGCCCCCTTCGCCCCGGCGCTGGCCAGGGTGGGGACCAGTTCCCAGCGGCTGCCCAGGGTTCCCACCAGCGAGTCCCGGCCCGCCTCCGCCAGCAGGGGCAGCTGCCGCTGCAGGTGCAGCACCTCACTGGCAGCCATCTCCCGCACCAGATCGGTGGCCTCCGCTGCCTCCCCCCGCAGCAGCCGCAGTTCCGCCAGCACATACGCAGCTCGGGCGTGATCCGGAAGCAGCCGCGGCTGGCGGTCCGCCAGCGGCCGCAGGATCACCAGGGATTCCTCGCCGGCGGCCACTGCCTCCCGTTGTCGCCCCGCCTGGCTGGAGCGCACGGCAAGGTTGCCGAGGGCAAGGGCCAGCTCGTCGCGGGCAGCCGGATCCTTCTTCGCCAGGGCGCGGCGGATCCCCACCGCTTCCTCGGCCATCCGCAGGGCCTCCCCACGCCGGCCCACCAGGCTCAGCCGCACCGCCAGGTTGTTGAGGGTTCGGGCCAGCTCCTGTCGCTGCCTTCCATCTGCGGCCGCCAGTGGCCGCAGGATCACCACCGCCTCCTCGATCGCGGCCAGCGCCTCCCTCCGCCGACCGGCGCGGCCAAGGGCCAGGCCCAGGTTATTGAGGGCCGTCGCCAGCTCGGCCAGCCGCTGCGGATCGCGTCCCACCCGCTGGCGGAGGATCATCACTGCCTCCTCCGCCGGGGCAAGGGCATCTCTGGCTCGGCCCAGTTGCCCGTAGAGGCTGGCGAGGTTGGCCAGAGCCCGGGCCAGATCCGCGCTGTGCCGCTGGTCTTCGGACACCGCCCGGCGCAGCAGCGCCACCGCCTCCTCCCCGGGTGCCAGGGCTTCTGCCAGCCGACCCGCCTGGGCATGGTGCAGCCCCAGGTTGGTGAGGGCCGTGCCGAGCGCGGCCCGGTGGGTGCCGTCGGCGGCGGTCAACCGGCGGTAGATCGACACCGACTCTGCACCGGCCTTCATCGCTTCGGCGGGATCGCCGGTGAGCGCCTCGAGCACTGCCAGGTTGTTGAGGCTCCTGGCCAGAAATGGATGCTGCGGGTCCAGGTGGATCCGTGCCCAGCGGATCGCCTGCCCCTGCAGCTGGAGGGCTCTTTCGAACTCACCCCGTTCGTGGGCGATGCGGGACTCATCCAGCCAGTCCTGCACCGGGCTGGGGTCCGGCGGCGGGGGCATCGCCGCCGCCGGCAGGCCGCCGCATCCCACCAGCAGCGGCAGCGCCAGCAGCACACACCGCACCGGCGGCTTCACTCCGGCGCCAGCACCGCCGCCGCCCCGCCGAACTCACGCGGCTCAGGCTGCCCCTTGCGGCGGGCCTTCTCCCGTGCCTTCGCGTGGTTCATGTCGGCCGGGAGGAAGGTCACGGGCTTGCCGGCGCGGCGGGCGGCCAGCAGTTCGTCGCGGGCGATCGCGCCGCCGCCGATGCCCACCAGGGCATCGCTGTTGCGCACCATGGCCGTGGAGGTGGGTGAGAGTCCCCTGCCGCCCGGCAGCGCGCCGCCCCAGGTGGTGTCCGGCACGAAGAACACCGCATCGACGCAGGGGGAGAGGGGAACCTTCTCCTGGCGGGCCAGAGAGGACACGATCCCGAGCGTTTCGAACCCCTTCCCTTTCGCCAGTTCGTACACCGCACCGATGCCTTCGGCGGTGCCGCCGCTGGTGATCAGTGTGCGGGCCGGATCGTGGCGATCCAGGATGCGGCCGGCTTCCCGTTTCAGGGCTGCGGGATCTTCGTAGCCCGCCCCCGAATAGCCCACGAAGGTGAGCACCGTCTTGCCGGTGGCCTTCACGTGGCGGGCGATCGCGGCCGCTTCTCCCTCGCGGATCAGCGCCGGACCCCGGCAGACGGCGGGGACGGGGGCGGCGAGGGCGGGGATGGCGGCAGGGAGGGAGGCTCCACTCAGCATCAGGGGGGTCGCCAGTGCCATCCCCAGACTCCGCAACCGCCATCGACCCCCTGCAGCCATCCCTTCAGGCCCGAATTCTGCTGACCCTAACGGGGAACTCCTTCAGGAACTCCGCCCTCTGCCCACAGGTCCTCACCCCAGCTGGGAGCGGAACCGGCGCACGCTGAGGCTGAACAGCAGGGGCCCGATCAGCAGCAGGGCCAGCACGTGGGGCCAGAGGGCCTCGAGGCCCACCCCCTTGAGCATCATGCCCCGCACGATGGCGATGTAATGGCGCAGGGGATTGGCCAGGGAGAGCACCTGAAAGAACGGCGGCATGCTGTCGATCGGGGCGATCGCTCCGGAGGTCTGCACCATCGGCAGGTTGATGAAGAAGGAGCTGAGCATCACCTGCGACTGGGTGCGGGACACGGTGGCCAGCAGGATGCCGATGCTGATGCCCACGAAGATGTAGAGCCCGGAGAGCAGCAGGAACAGCGCCAGATTGCCCCGGAACGGCAGCGCGAACACCAGCCGGCCCAGCGTGAGGGCCAGCAGCAGATCCCCCATCAGCAGCAGGAACAGGGGCAGGATCTTGGCCAGCAGGATCTCCCACGGGCTCGCCGGGGTCATCAGCAGCTGCTCCAGGGTGCCCGTGTCCTTCTCGCGCACCACGGTGACGGCCGACACCAGCGAGCCGATCAGGGTGAGCACCAGTCCCATCACCCCCGGCACGAAGAACCAGCTGCTGCGCAGACCCGGGTTGTAGAGGAACGTCACCTGGGTGCGAACCGGCAGGGGCGGCGCCCGGGTGGAGGCCCCCCCGGGGCGGAAATTGCCGAGGATCTGGCGCAGGTAGCCGTTGGCGATGCCGGCGCTGTTGGCATCCACCCCATCGAGGAACACCTGCACCTCGGCCGTGCTGCCTGTGGCGAGGCGCCGGCGGAAGTCCGGCGGGATCACCAGCCCCACCGCCAGCTCCCCCCGCTCCACCTTGCCCACCAGCTCCTTCTCGCTGCTGGGCCGGGCGGCCTCCACGAACACCCGGTTGCTGGTGAGGGCCGACACCAGCTCCCGGCTGGCCGCCACCCGGGCGTAGTCCACCACCCCGAGGCGGATGTTGTGCACATCGGGATTGAGGGCGAAGCCATAGACCAGCAACTGCAGGGTGGGCGGGATGATCAGCAGGCGGATCAGCTGCCGGTCGCCCAGGATCTGGCGGATCTCCTTGCGGGCCAGGGCCGCCAGACGGCTGCCGACCAGGGCGCGCAGCCCCTTTCGCAGGGGGCGCAGCCCGCGCTCAATCAGCGTTCGCCAGCGATCCGGGATCCTCATGGCCTGCGCAGCTGCATGGCACCCAGCGAACGCTGGGCCAGCAGATAGAGCACCGATCCGATCAGCAGGATCATCAGCACATCGAAGCCCACCCCGCTCCAGCCGCTGCCCCGCACGAAGGCATCGCGGCTCACCACGATGAAGTAGCGGGCCGGCACCAGGGCCGACACCATCGACAGGGGGAAGGGGATGTTGCCCAGGGGATAGATGAAGCCCGAGAGCAGCAGGGCCGTGAGGAAGCCCACCAGCGAAACCCCCTGCACCGCCGCCTGCTGGCTGCCGCTGCGCACCCCCAGCAGCAGCCCGAACAGCACCGCCGTGGCCAGATACACCGTGGTGCCCACCAGCAGGGGCGAGGGGTCGCCGGCGAAGCCGAGGCGGAAGATCAGGCTGCCGGCCCCCATCACCACCACCGCCATGCTCAGCCCCACCAGCAGGTAGGCCAGCGTCTTGCCCAGCAGCCACTCGGCCCCGCTCAGCCCCGAGGCATACACCTGCAGGATCGTGCCCTTCTCCTTCTCCCGCACCATCGCGATCGCCGCCAGCAGGGAGGGGAAGATCCACAGCACCACCGCATACACCCCCGGCACGATGTAGAGCGATTCCCTGCGGCCGGGGTTGAACCACAGCCGCGTCACGGCCCGCACCGGCTGGTTGTCGTCGATCAGGCCCTCATCGAGCAGGAAGAAGCGGGTGGTGGCCTGGATGCTGTTGCGGATCACCCGGGCGTTGTTGGCATCGGTGCCATCGACCAGCACCTGCACCGTGGCCGGCCTGCCGGCCTTGATGCGGCGGCTGAACTCCGGCGGGATCACCACCACCGCCTTGGCCAGGCCCGGATCCATCGCCGTGTGCACCGGATCGCCACCCGGCCAGGGGGCCGGATGGAACTGGTTGGTGGCGAAGAGGCGGTCGCTGTAGGCGAAGCTGAGCGGACTGCGGTCGAGATCCTGCACCACGATCGGGATGAACTTGGTTTCCAGCCGGATGGCGAACCCGAAGATCAGCAGCGTGAGCAGCGGCAGCAGGAAGGCCAGCCCCAGGGTGAGCCGGTCACGGCGGAACTGCAGCAGTTCCTTCTCGCACTGGCTGAAGATCCGCTTCATGGGGCTGCTGCGGCCCGGGCCCGCTCCACGGTGCCGATGAAGGCATCCTCCAGGCTGAAGGGAATCGGCCGCAGGCTCTGCACCTCGATGCCGGCCGTTTCCAGCAGCTGCCGCACCGTGCCGGGCTCCTCGCCCTCCAGCACCACATGCAGGCGATCCCCGAAGCGGCTCACGCGCCACGGCTCGAAGTGCCGGCGCAGCAGGTCGGTGGCGTGCTGCTGGAGCCGGTCGGCCAGCTGCAGCTCCAGCAGCTGGCCCGGCTGGGCGGCCTTGATCTGGCCGGGGGAGCCCTCGATCACGTTCTCGCCGGCCACCAGGAAGCAGAGCCGCTGGCACTGCTCCGCCTCCTCCAGGTAGTGGGTGGTGACCAGGATCGCCGTGCCGCGGCGGGCGAAGGCGTTGATCAGCCGCCAGAACTGCCGCCGGGCCAGGGGATCCACCCCGGAGGTGGGCTCATCGAGGAACAGCACCCGCGGATCGTGCAGCACCGCCGCACCGAAGGCCAGCCGCTGCTTCCAGCCCCCCGGCAGCTGGCCCGTGGGCAGATCCCCCTGGCCCTGGAGCCCGCAGGTGGCCAGCACCCAGGCGATCCGCTCGGCCCGCAGGGCCGGCGGCACCTGATACACCCCGGCATAGAACTCCAGGTTCTGCAGGATCGAAAGATCGTCGTAGAGGGTGAATTTCTGGCTCATGTAGCCGATGCGCTGCAGCAGCCCGCCGCTGCGCAGATCGCCCCGCTGCCCCGCCAGCACCACCTCCCCCGAGCTGGGGGGAAGCAACCCGCAGAGCATCTTGATCGTGGTGGTCTTGCCGGCCCCGTTGGCCCCCAGCAGCCCGAAGATCTCGCCGTAGCCCACCCGCAGATCGAGATTCCGCACCGCCTCGAACGTGCCGAAGCTGCGGCTGAGGCGCCGGGCCGTGATCGCCTCCCCCACCGGCTCCCGGCGCCGGGCGGCCCGGGGGAAGGGCGGCGCCGCCGGCTGGGGGGCCTCCTGGCGCAGGTGGCTCACGAACACGTTCTCCAGGGTGGGGGGGCCGACCTCCAGCCCCTCCAGGGGCAGATCGTGCTCCCGGAAGAGCCGCTCCACCGCGGCCCGGCCGGCCTCCGCATCGGCCACGAGCACATCGAGCCGATCGCCGAAGGTCTGCACATCGGCTCCGGCCATGAACTCCTCCAGCAGCCGTTCGGCCTCCGCCAGGCGGGGGCAGCGCAGCTCGAGGCGCACCAGGCCCAGCTCGCGCTTCAGCGCGGCGGGGGAGCCGCTGCGCCGGATGCGGCCCTCCTGCAGCATGGCGATGCGGCCGCAGCGCTCCGCCTCATCCAGGTAGGGGGTGGCCACCACGATCGTCACCCCTTCGGTGGCCAGGGAGGCGAGCACATCCCAGAACTCCCGGCGCGACACCGGATCCACCCCGGTGGTGGGTTCATCCAGCAGCAGCAGCTCGGGGGTGTCGATCAGGGCGCAGCAGAGGGCCAGCTTCTGCTTCATGCCCCCCGAGAGCCTGCCGGCCAGGCGGGCGGCGAAGGGGGCCAGGTCCATCCGCTGCAGCAGGGCGTCGCGGCGCTCCGGGAAGGCGGCCTGCGGCACCCGGCGCAGGCCGGCCACGTAGCGCAGGTTCTCCGCCACGCTCAGGTCGGGATAGAGGGAGAACTGCTGGGTGAGGTAACCGATGCGGGAGCGGGCCTGGCGGGGGGGGCGTCCCAGCACCGTGACTCTGCCGCCGCTGGCCTCCATCACGCCGCCGAGCACATGGAAGGTGCTGGTCTTGCCGGCGCCGTCGGGCCCGATCAGGCCGAACACCTCTCCGGTCGCCACCGTGAAGTCGATGCCCCCGACCGCCGCGCGCTGCCCGTAGCGCACCTCCAGCCCCTCCACCCGCAGCACGGGGGCGGAGCCGGCATCAGCGGGTGAGGATCTCGGCATCGGCGGGCATCCCGGGCTTGGCGAAGCCGCCCGGCTGCAGGATCGAGAGCTTCACCCCGAACACCTGCCGCACCCGGTCCTCGCGGAAATAGATGTTCTCGGGGGTGAAGGAAGCCTCGGCATCGATCTCCGCCACCTTCGCCGCCAGGGGCCGCTTCGGATCGGAATCGAGGAACACCCGGGCCTGCTGCCCCACCTTCACCCGGCCGATGGATCCCTCCGGCACGAAGCCCCGCAGGTACACCGTGGCCGGATCGAGCAGGGTGAGCAGGGTGCGGCCGCTGCTGACCACGGCGCCGGGCTCGACGCTGCGGGCGATCACCACGCCATCGAGGGGGGAGCGGATCGTGAGCCAGGCGATCTGGGCCTGGATCTGCTCCCGGGCCGCCACGGCAGTGCCCACCTCCGCCCGGGCGGCCAGCAGGGCGGCCCGGGCCTGCTGACGCTGCTGCCCCAGGGCCTCCAGCTGGGCCTGGCGGATGGAGGGGTTGAGGGTGGTGGAGCGGGCCAGCTCCAGGGCGCCCCGGGCCGCTTCCACCTGCTTGCGCAGGGCGGCCACGGTGGCCTGGGCGGATTCGTAGGCGGTGCGGTCCTGATCGAGGGTCTGGCGGGAGGTGGCGCCTTCCCGCGAGAGCTGTTCGCTCCGCTCCGCCGTGACCCTGGCCAGCCTCAGCTGGGCCTGGGCCTGCTCCAGCTGGGCCTGGGCCGTGGCCACGTTGGCCCGGGCCTGGTAAAGGCGGCCCTCGTTGTCCTGCCGGGACTGGGCCACGTTCAGCTCCGATTCGCGGATCCGGCTCTCCACCACGTCGATCTGGCTGCGGGCCCCGTTCTCCTGCTGGCGGGCGGCGGCCACCCGCGCCTCGGCACCGCGCAGCTGGGCCTGCACCTCGTCGTCGTCGATGCGCACCAGCAGCTGGCCGCGGCTCACCCGGTTGCCCTCCCGCACCGTCACCTCCAGCACCCGGCCGCCCACCCGGGCGCCGATGTCGGTTTCGTAGCCCTCGATGCGGCCGCTCAGCTGCAGCGCCTGATCCCTGGGCCGGCCCAGCCAGCTCCAGAGACCGATTCCGGCCGCCGCCACCAGCAGCACGCCGGCAGCCAGGCGTGCCCTTGGACCGGTGGGAACCCGCAGGCGGGGGGGGCGCCTGGGATCCACGGGCCGGGGGGGAGGGCTGGGGAGCTCGGCTCTCAGGCTGCCACCGGCACCTGGTAGTTGGCGATGCGGGCGAAGTTCTCCGGGTTGAGGGAGGCACCGCCCACCAGCACCCCATCGATCTCGCTCTGGGCCATCAGCTGATCGATCGTGGCCGGGTTCACCGACCCGCCGTACTGAATCACCACATCGGGATTTCCCACCCAGCCGCGGATCAGGCCGCACACCCGGTTGGCCTCATCCGCCGCACAGGTCTTGCCGGTGCCGATCGCCCAGATCGGCTCGTAGGCCACGATCAAGCGCAGCGGATCGATGCCCTCCAGACCCTGCTCCAGCTGGCGGTGGATCACCCGCTCGGTCTCCCTCGCCTCCCGCTGATCCAGGCTCTCGCCCACGCAGAGGATCGGGATCAGGTCGTGGGCCTGGGCGGCTCTGGCCCGCAGGTTGATCTGCTCATCCGTCTCGCTGTAGTACTTGCGGGGCTCGCTGTGGCCCACGATGGCGTGGGTCACCCCATGCTCCAGCAGCATCGGCGCCGACACCATGCCGGTGTAGGCGCCGCTCTCATCCCAGTGCACGTTCTGGGCGGCGACGAACACTCCGGAATCCTTCAGGGCCTGGTGCAGGGTGGGAATCGCCGTGAAGGGGGGGGCGAGCAGCACTTCCCGATCAGCCGGAAGCCCCGCCACGAGGGGCAGGAAGGCATCGGTGTAGGCCTGCGCTTCGGAGCAGGTCATGTGCATCTTCCAGTTTCCGGCGATGACGGCCTTGCGCACCGGTGGCACCTCGCGACTACGGAATGGCCACGCTAAGGCTCCACCGGACGTCCCCCCGCCGGCGGGGGGGTGTCCGGTGGCATCACGATCGTCTCGCGGCCATCGATCTCCACCCCATCCCCCACCGCCAGCTGGCGCCCCCGACGGATCTCGATGCAGCCGTTCACGCGCACATCTCCCTGCTGGATGCGCTGCTTGGCCTCCCCGCCGCTGGCGACCAGCCCCTTCCATTTGAGGTACTGATCCAGCTTCATGCACGGGTCTTAACGTGCCCCGATGCTCGCACCTTCCCCGGCCGGCTTCCGCAGGCTCCTGCCCCTGCTGAAGCCGCACCGGCGGCCCCTGCTGGCCGGCACCGCCTGCATGCTGGTCTACGTGGCCTGCTGGCCGGTTCTGGCCTGGCTCGCCGGCCGGCTGATCCCCGCCATCGGCGCCGGAGACTTCCCCACGGTGGCCCGGAGCGTGGGGGCGGCCCTGGCGGTGTTCCTCGTGCAGAAAGTGGCCCAGTTCGGCCAGGACACCCTCCTGGCCGGTCCGGCCCTGAGGGTGAGCCAGGAGCTGCGCCGCCGTCTCTTCGCCCGGCTGCAGCGCCTCGATTTCGGCGCCCTCGAGAAGCTCTCCGCCGGCGATCTCACCTATCGCCTCACCGAGGACGCCGATCGGGTGGGGGAGGTGATCTACAAGACCATCCAGGACAGCACTCCCAGCGCCCTTCAGCTGGTCGTGGTGCTCGGCTACATGGTGTGGCTCGACTGGCCCCTGGCCCTCGCCACCCTGGTGCTGGCTCCCTTCGTGGCGCTGCTGGTGAGCCTCTTCGGTGCCCGGGTGATGAGCGCCGCGGAACGCAGCCAGAAGCAGGTGAGCGAGCTGGCGGCGCTGCTGGGCGAGGCCATCGGCGGTCTGCCCCTGGTGCGGGCCTTCGCCGCCGAGCCCTGGCTGCAGCAGCGCTTCGATCACGAGATCGACCTGCACCGTCACGCCCGCTACCGCACCCTGCGGCTGCTGGCGCTGCAGCATCCGGTGGTGGGCTTCATCGAGGCGGCGGGGATTCTGTCGGTGCTGCTGATCGGTGCCGCCCGCATCCAGGCCGGTGGTCTCGACAGCCAGGGATTCAGCAGCTACGTGGCCGCCCTGCTGATGCTGATCGATCCGATCTCCCACCTCACCACCAACTTCAACGAATTCCAGCAGGGTCAGGCCTCCCTGCGGCGGCTGCGGGCGATCGAGTCCGAGCCGATGGAGCCGCCCGACCGGCCAGGGGCCCAGCCGCTGGCTCCGGTGCGGGGCGATCTGGTGCTGGAGCGGGTGAGCTTCGGCTACGACCCGGCCCAGCCCGTGCTCCACCAGCTCGACCTCCACATCCTTCCGGGGCAGGTGGTGGCCCTGGTGGGGCCCTCCGGAGCCGGCAAGAGCACCCTCTTCTCGCTGCTGTTGCGCTTCAACACCGCCCAGCGGGGGCGGGTGCTGCTCGATGGCCAGGATCTGGCCGACCTGCGCGCCCGCGACCTGCGCCGGGCCGTGGCCCTGGTGCCCCAGCAGAGCAGCGTGTTCTCCGGCACCGTGGCCGAGGCCATCGCCTTCGGTCGCCCCGCCGGCGCCGAGGAGATCCGCGCCGCCGCCCAGCTCGCCAACGCCTCCGGCTTCATCGAAAGCCTGCCCCAGGGGTACCAGAGCCGCATCGAGGAGCGGGGCAGCAACTTCTCCGGCGGCCAGCTGCAGCGCCTGGCCATCGCCCGCGCCGTGCTCGGCAATCCGGCGGTGCTGCTGCTGGATGAAGCCACCAGCGCCCTCGACGCCGAATCCGAGGAGGCCGTGCAACGCGGCCTGGAGCAGGCGATGGCCGGCCGCACCGTGCTCGTGATCGCCCACCGGCTCTCCACCGTGCAGGGAGCCGACCGCATTCTGGTGCTGGAGGGCGGCCGCATCGTGGAGCAGGGAAGTCACGTCTCCCTGATGGTGAGCGGGGGCCGCTACCGCGAGCTCTGCGAGCGGCAGGTGATCCGGGTGGAGGCCTGAAACCCAGGAGGGCCGCCCCCTATCGTGACCCCGATCGATCAGCACCCGGCGATAGCGCGATGGAAACCCCCACCCAGCAGCAGCCTCCCGTCCTCACCTTCGAGGGCAAGCGCTACGACCTCAATTCCCTCCCCGATGAAGTGAAGGAACTGGTGCGCGGCATGCAGGTGGCCGATGCCCAGCTCCGCTTCCACGAGGACACCCTCAAGGTGCTGCACTTCGGACGCCAGTCGATGGCCATGCAGCTGAACGAGCGCCTTCAGAACGTGATGCCGTTGCCCTGAGCGGCGCTCCTCAGTTCCTCAGCCGAGGGGTTGCAGGTTCTCGAAACGGAACGTCTGAACGCTGCGGCCTCCTGGGGTTTCGGCATCCTCGCTCTCCACCACCCGCTCGGCCAGCACCCAGGGGCCGCCACCGGGCAGCTCCACGAAGGTGTCACTGAAGCGGCTGGTGCCGCCGCGGGGGGCACCCGTGGCCGGATCGCTGTAGCGGCTGGAGTAGGTGTGGCTGAGGTAGCCGGAGCCGGTGTCGGTGGTGCTCTCGGTGAAGATCGTCACCACCGTGCCGTGGATATGGCGGTGCACCATCGTCACCACGTCGTCCTTGATGCGGTAGCGGTCCCCGGCGTTGCGGCCGCCCACGATCACCTCGGTGCCCACCGCATCGGTGTCCCCCGCCGTGAAGGTGTTCTCGCCGTGGGTCTGCTCGAAGGGCCGGCGCACCCTGTGGATCGCCACTTCCCACAGCTGGGAGGCCAGGGCCTTGTGCACCTCGGCATCGTCGATTCCCTCCACCGTGGCTTTGAGATCGGCACCCACCGTGAAGGTGCCCTCCGCCCGCCGATCCCCCTGTTCCCACACGCAGCGTCCCCGGTAGCCGCCGAAGCCGGGCTCCCAGGTGTAGCGGTTCTCGTAGGCCGCGCGGAAGGCATCCCGCAGGTCGCTGCCGGGGGTGAAGACGGCGGGGTGGACCGCCGGAGTACCGGAAGGGGAAGCCAGGCTGCTGGTCACGGCAGGGAAAAGCGCAGAACGTTCACCCTACCCAGGGTCTGTGGATGTCCTGCAGGGCCTCCACTTCGATCGGCCCCTGGTGCTGCAGGGCGGCGATCGCCTCCACCGCCGCCCGGGCGCCGGCCAGGGTGGTCACGGTGGGCACGGCGTAATCCAGGGCCGCCCGGCGGAGGTAGCGGTCGTCATGGGCCGCCTGGCGCCCGATCGGGGTGTTGATCACCAGCTGCACCCGACCCGAGCGGATCGCATCCTCGATGTTCGGGCGACCCTCGTGCACCTTCAGCACCGGCTCCACCGCCATCCCTTTCGCCTGGAGCATCGCGGCCGTGCCCTCGGTGGCGGTGAGGGCGAAGCCCTCGTCCGCCAGGCGCCGGGCCACGGGCACCAGGGCAGGCTTGTCGCGGTCGTGGGTGGAGAGGAACACCGTGCCGCTGGTGGGAAGGGCATCCCCGGCGGCGATCTCGGCCTTGGCATAGGCCATGCCGAAGCTGTGGGCGATGCCCATCACCTCCCCGGTGGAGCGCATCTCGGGGCCGAGCAGGCTGTCGGCCCCGGGGAAGCGCTTGAAGGGCAGCACCGCCTCCTTCACGGTCTGGCGGGGCGGCACCGGCTCGGCCGTGAGCCCCAGCTCGGCCAGGGTGCGGCCGGCCATGAGCAGGCTGGCGATCTTGGCCAGGGGCACACCGGTGGCCTTGGCCACGAAGGGAACGGTGCGGGAGGCCCGGGGATTGGCCTCGATGATGAACACCTTGTCGCCCTGTACCGCGAACTGGAGGTTGATCAGTCCCCTCACCTCCAGCGCCAGGGCCAGCGCCTCGCTCCAGTGGCGGATCGTGGCCAGGGCCTCGCCATCGAGGCTCACCGCCGGCAGGCAGCAGGCGGAATCGCCCGAGTGGATGCCGGCCGGCTCGATGTGCTCCATCAGGCCACCGATCAGCACCCGACCCTCCCGGTCGCAGAGGGCATCCACATCCACCTCGGTGGCGTTCTCCAGGAACTGGTCGATCAGCACCGGATGGTCGGGTTCCACCTGCACCGCCTCCACCATGTAGCGGTTCAGCTCCTCCTCGTCGTACACCACCTCCATCGCCCTTCCCCCCAGCACGTAGCTCGGACGCACGACCACGGGGTAGCCCACCACCGCCGCCACCTGCCGGGCCTCCGCATCGGTGCGGGCCAGGCCATTGCGGGGCTGGCGGATCTCCAGGCTGCGCAGGATCGCCTCGAACTGTTCCCGGTCCTCCGCCCGGTCGATCGACTCCGGCGAGGTGCCCCAGATGCGGGTGCCCGTGCTGCGGCCACGGGGACCCTCGAGCCAGCGCATCAGGGGGATCGCCAGCTTCAGGGGCGTCTGCCCGCCGAACTGCACGATCACGCCCTCCGGCTTCTCCGCCTCGATCACGTTGAGCACGTCCTCGAGGGTGAGGGGCTCGAAGTAGAGCCGGTCGCTGGTGTCGTAATCGGTCGACACCGTTTCCGGATTGCTGTTCACCATCACCGTGGCGAAGCCGGAATCCCTCAGGGCGAAGGAGGCATGGCAGCAGCAGTAGTCGAACTCGATCCCCTGCCCGATCCGGTTGGGGCCGCCGCCGAGGATCATCACCTTGCGACGGGCCTCGGGCTGCACCTCGTCGGCAGGCGGCAGGGCGGAGACGGTGCCGTCGGGCCCGATCCGCTCGAAGGCGCGCTCGTAGGTGGCGTAGTGATACGGCGTGCGGGAGGCGAATTCGGCGGCACAGGTATCCACCGTCTTGAACACCGCCGAGACCCCCACTTCCTGACGACGCTGCCGCACGGTCAGTTCGTCGCTGCCCAGGGCCCAGGCGATCTGCCGGTCGGAGAAGCCGAGCTGCTTGAGGGTCAGAAGGTCGTCGCCATCGAGCTGGGCAAGGCTGCGGCCCGCCAGCAACTCCTGCTCCGCCGTGAGGATGCGCCGCAGCTTGGCCAGGAACCAGGGATCGATGGCGCTGAGCCGGTGGATCTCCGCATCGCTGCGACCACTCACCATCGCCTGCCGCACGGTGAAGATCCGATCGGGGGACGGGGTGCGCAGGCGGTACTCCAGATCGTCCTCCAGGTCGGGCTCGTCGGGTCGGTCACAGCCCCAGCCCGCATGGCCCGTCTCCAGCGAGCGCAGCGCCTTCTGGAACGACTCCTCGAAGCAGCGGCCGATCGCCATCGCCTCCCCCACCGATTTCATCGAGGTGGTGAGGATCGCCGGACTGCCGCGGAACTTCTCGAAGGCGAAGCGCGGCACCTTGGTGACCACGTAATCGATCGTGGGCTCGAAACAGGCCGGCGTGGCGCCGGTGATGTCGTTGACGATCTCGTCGAGGGTGTAGCCCACCGCCAGGCGGGCGGCGATCTTGGCGATCGGGAAGCCGGTGGCCTTGCTGGCCAGGGCGGAGGAGCGGGAGACGCGCGGATTCATCTCGATCACCACCACATCCCCATTGGCGGGATTGATCGCGAACTGGATGTTGCTGCCCCCGGTCTCGACCCCGATCTCCCGGATGATGGCGATGGATTGGTCCCGCAGACGCTGGTATTCCCGGTCGGTGAGGGTCTGGGCCGGTGCCACGGTGATCGAGTCGCCGGTGTGCACCCCCATGGGATCGAGGTTCTCGATGCTGCACACGATCACCACGTTGTCGGCCAGATCCCGCATCACCTCCAGCTCGAATTCCTTCCAACCCAGCAGCGACTGCTCGATCAGGATCTGCGACACCGGGCTGGCCTCCAGGCCGCTCTTGCAGATGGCGCGGAACTCCTCCGGGTTGTAGGCGATCCCCCCGCCGGAGCCCCCCAGGGTGAACGCGGGCCGGATGATGCGGGGGAAGCTGCCGATCCCCTCGCCCACCGCTTCGGCCTCCTCCAGGTCGTTGGCGATCCCCGAGGGGCACACATCGACGCCGATGCGCGCCATGGCCTCCTTGAACAGCAGGCGATCCTCCGCCTTGCGGATCGCCTCGAGATCGGCCCCGATCAGCTCCACCCCGAACCGCTCCAGGGTGCCGTTCTCCGCGAGGGCCACCGCCAGGTTGAGCGCCGTCTGGCCTCCCATGGTGGGCAGCAGGGCATCCGGCCGTTCGATCTCGATCACCCGCTCCACCACCTCCGGCGTGAGGGGCTCGATGTAGGTGCGATCCGCCAGGTCCGGATCGGTCATGATCGAGGCCGGGTTGGAATTCACCAGCACCACCTCGAAGCCCTCGGCCCGCAGGGCCTTGCAGGCCTGGGTGCCGGAATAGTCGAATTCACAGGCCTGGCCGATCACGATCGGACCGGATCCCAGCAGGAGGATGCGGCGCAGGTCCGTGCGACGGGGCATGGGGATCGGCCGGCCAAACGGGCCAAGCTTCTCACGACCGACGGCTTTTCCCACCCCCCGGATCGTGCCTGTCCGGAACTCATCGCTAGGGTGGGCCGATCATGGAATCCATCCTTCCCCGCCGATGAGCGAACTCCAGCGCCTGAAGGGGTTGCTGCCCCCGGAGATGCAGAGCTGGGTGTTCGTGGAAGCCTCCGCCTCCGTCGACCCCCCCCTGATCACCATCGAGGAGATCGGCAGGGACGAAGTGGAGATCCAGGTGGATCTCGACAAATGGGATGGCCTCGCCCTCGATCACCGCAACCTGCTCTTCTGGCATGAGGTGGGGCGGATCCAGAACGACGCCATCCCCCGCGACGGCTGGGAGATGGCCGCCCTGGCGATCGGCCTGGGCGGAGCGATCGGCGAGCTCTGGGTGCAGGACGGCCTGCTGCTGCTGATGGCGCTGGGCCTTTCCGGCTTCGCCGGCTACCGTCTCTACCTCAAGAACAACGCCGAGAAGAAGCTGCAGGATTCGATCCTGGCCGATGAACGGGCCATCGATCTGGCCTGTCGGTTCGGCTACAGCCTGCCCAACGCCTACAAGAGCCTCGGGGGTGCTCTCAAGGAGCTGGTCGAGCAGACCCGCAAGAAGCGCAGGCGGGCCTTCTACGAGGACCGGCTCGAAGCCCTGCGCAAGAGCGCCGGCAAGGCCCGGGCCGAGATGGCCCAGCAGCAGGGATCCCGCCAGTCGGTCACCAGCGAGAACGTGTATGGCTGAGACCGGCACAGCCGGGGACCCCCGGCGCCTCGCCGATCCCCCTGAGAAGTCCCGGCCGGATCCGAGCGAGTCCCTGGCCCGGCTGGCGGCCGAGGCCTGCGACGACCGCAAGGCGGTCGACATCCGTCTGATCCGGGTGGAGGAGGTCTCCTCCCTGGCCGACTGGTTCGTGATCTGCAGCGGACTCACCGACGTCCAGGTCCGCGCCATCGCCCGGTCCGTCGAAGACCGCCTGGAAGCGGAGGCGGGCCGGCTGCCCCTGCGCAGGGAGGGACAGGCCGAAGGCAGCTGGGTGCTGCTCGACTACGGCGAGGTGATCGTGCACATCCTCACGCCCCGGGAGCGCAGCTACTACGACCTCGAGTCCTTCTGGGGACACGGCGAGCAGGAGCGATACCTGAGTCCCTCGTCCCAGAGCTGAGACGGCTCGTCATGATCGAGCGCAGCGGATCCCGTCTCCCCGGCCAGCAGGCCCCCTGCCCCGTGCCCCCGGAGCAACGGCCCCTCACGGAATACCAGCAGCTCCTGGATTCCTGGTTCTTCGCCTGGCCGGCCGAGCGCCGCTGGCCCCTGCTGCGGGCCCTGCTGCTCAGCTGGCTGCTGATCCTTCCCCTCACCCTGGTGGTGGCCTCCGGCAGCCTTCCCCTGCGCCACCACCCCCTCAAGCTGGTCCTGGCGGCCGGGGCCACCGCGGTGCTGCTCCCCCTGCTGCTGCTGCTGCGCCAGTGGCTCGGCTGGACCTACGTGCACCGGCGGCTGATCTGCGAACGGGTGGAGTACGAGGAATCGGGCTGGTACGACGGGCAGGTGTGGGAGAAGCCCCTGCCCTGGCGCCAGCAGGATCTTCTGGTGGCCCATCACCAGGTCGATCCGGTGCTGCAGAGGCTTCGCCTCGGCATGGCCCTGGCGCTCGCCCTCCTGCTGGCGGGCACGGGGCTCTGTCAGGCTCTCTGACGACCGATCGACCCCATGGCCCTCCCCTCCAGCTTCTCCGGCCCTCCCCGACCGGTCATTCCCCCCCTGGAGGTGAGGCTGCTGCGCAATGGGATTCTCGAATCCCGCCATCGGGTGCACGCGGTGGTGGCCGATCAGCGCGGCAGGGTGCTGATGCGCGCCGGGGATCCCCAGAATCTGAGTTTCGTGCGCTCCGCCCTCAAGCCCTTCCAGGCCACCACCTTCGTGGGCAGCGGTGCGGCCGACAGGCTGGGGGGAGGTGACCGGGGCATGGCCATCGCCTGCGCCTCCCATGCCGGCACCGCTGTCCACGCCCGGGAGGCCTTCCGCCTGCTCTGGGGCGCCGAACTCGAGACCAGTCAGCTGCAGTGCCCCGTGCCCACCGGCGGCACCAGCCCCCTGGAGCACAACTGTTCGGGCAAGCATGCCGCCTTCCTGGCCACCTGCCGCTGCATGCACTGGCCCTTCGAGTCCTACCTGCAGCTCGACCATCCGCTCCAGCAGGAGGTGCTCAAGCGGGTGGGGGAGCTGCTGGGCATCCCCGGTCCCGAACTGGTGGCCGCCCGGGATGACTGCGGCGCTCCCACCCTGCAGCTGCAGCTCTGCCAGATGGCCCTGCTCTACGCCCATCTCGGAGCCGGGGAGCAGGCGGATCTGGAACGGCTCAGCCGGGCCATGATCGCCCACCCGGACCTGGTGGCCGGGGAGGGGCTCTTCGACACCGAGCTGATGCGAAGGGGCCACGGCCAGGTGCTGAGCAAGGGCGGCGCCGAGGGGATCCAGTGCCTCAGCCGGGTGGGGGAGGGCATGGGCCTGGCGATCAAGGTGGAGGACGGCGCCTCCCGCGCCAAGCACGCCGTGGCCCTGCACCTCCTGCAGCAGCTGGAGTGGCTCACCCCCAGCACCCTGGAGGATCTGCGCCAGCGCTTTCTTGCTCCCGCCGAGCATCTGCGGCTCGAGGTGCGCGGCGAGCTGCGGTTCGACTGACCCCCGGCTGATAAGCTCTGCAGATGCCGCGGGGTAGAGCAGTCTGGTAGCTCGTCGGGCTCATAACCCGAAGGTCGCGAGTTCAAATCTCGCCCCCGCCACCAACTCCCGTCCCCTGGGGTTCAGCCGATTCCCCAGAGTCCGCTCCCGCACCAACGGGGGCTTTTTTGTTTCCCGTCCCTGCGCCCCGTGAGCGAGTTTCACCTTTCCCTGCTGCTCTTCTGCCTGGGGGGGCTCGTGACCCTGAGCACGGTGACGATGGTGCTCACCGGGCACCGCCACTGGCAGGGCCGGGACCCCTTCGATCGCCCCCCCGAACCCTGAGACCACCCCTTCCAACTCTGCTTCGATCCCTTCATGGAGCCGGCCCCTCTCCTCGACCCGGGCATCGCCTGGTTGCTGCTCACCGCCTTCTCGGTGCTGTGGATCGCCCTCGGCATCTGGTGGGGTCGCACCGGTTCGGGGGATGCTGACGACTACCTCCTGGCCGGGCGCAACATCGGCCTGGCCCTCAGCACCGCCACCCTGATGGCCAGCTGGGTCACAGGGAACACCACCCTGGCGGCCCCGGAGGTGGGCTACACCCTGGGACTGTGGGGCATGTTCGGCTATGCCCTGGCGGGGCTGGGGTTGCTGGTGTTCGCCCCCCTGGCGATCCGCATCAAGCGGGTGATGCCCCGTGCCCGCACCAGCGGCGATTTCATCCGCCTGCGCTACGGCAGGCTCACCTGGGCCGTGTTCCTGCTGATCACGCTCGTCTACACCGCCGGGTTCCTGATCACCCAGGGCATGGGAGCCGGTCTGCTGCTCCAGTCCCTCTCCGGCTTCGACTACCGCGTCGGCATGGTGGTGGTGATCGGAGTCTCCACGATCTACACCCTGTTCGGCGGCATGCGGGCGGTGATCGGCACCGACTTCATCCAGTCGCTGCTGATCATGGGCATCCTGGCGATCGTGGCGGTGCTGGGCTACAGCCGCTTCGGGGCCGGAGAGATCTACGTGCGACTGGCCGCCGACCACCCCTCCCACCTGAACCTGCTGCTCCCCGCCGGCCTTCTGTTCGCCTGGAACACGGGACTGTTCAGCATGGGCGAGGTGTTTCACAACAACATCTGGTGGTCGAGGGTCTTCGCCAGCAGGGAATCGGTGGTGTTCCGTTCCTTCGTGCTGGGTGGGCTGGCCTGGCTCACCGTGCCGATCGTGACCGGATCGATCGCCCTGATGGCCCTGGCCCAGAACTTCGACGTTCCCCAGGTGAACATGGTGTTTCCGGTGGTGACCGCCAGGCTGCTCGGTTCGGCCGGAGCGATGCTGGTGTTCGTGATCATCTTCGCCTCCCTCACCTCCACCCTCGATTCCCTGCTGGCCTCCACCGCCGACCTGCTGGCCGAGGACGTGTACGTGAAGATGATCCACCCCCAGGCCAGTGACGAGCAGGTGAAACGGGCCGCCCGCCGCATCGTGCTCGGCCTGGGTGGGGTGACCGTTCTGCTCTCCTGGACCTACATGACCTCGATGTACCAGCTGCTGCTGTTCACCGGTGCCCTGGTGGCCTCCACCATCTGGCCGATCGCCTATGGCCTCTACTGGAAATCCGCCAGCCGCACAGGAGCCCTGGTGGCGATGCTGAGCGGATCGGTGGTGGGCCTGGCCAGCTACTTCCTGATCGCCCCCTACTGCGCCGCCCTGCTCTCCGCCACCGTTTCCGCCGTGGTGATGGCCACCTGGACCCACCTGGCGCCGGAGGATTTCGACTGGCGCCGTCTGGCCGAATCATGAGCCGGTCTGTCTCCCCTCGCACGAGGGCCCTGCTGCTGACAGCCCTGGTGGCGGTGGTCACCTGCGGCGGAAGCGCCGCCTGGAGTACCCCCCGTGCGGTCGAGGGCGCTCCCCTTCTGATGGTCACGCCCACCCTGTTCTCCCTGATCGTGAAGGGGAGCATCGTGGGACTGGTGCTGGCCACCCTGGTGATCGTGGCGATCTGGATCCATGAGATGCGCCACGACCAGACCTGGTGACGCGCGGTGGAGGACGGGAAAAGAGGCCTTTGGCAACGAATGTGAAGGGAATCGGAATCCCTCCGCTGCTCCTCCTGCCGCTCGCTATCACTAGGTGATGTGGCTCATGGGGAACCTGCGGTGATGACACTGGAGCGCCGCCGACTGGAACTCATCGACGCCACCCGGTTCGATCGCCACTCTCCAGACGTCTACGGCGATGCCCACCCCAAGGCACTGCTGAGCACCATTCCGGAGATCGGCGAGGACCTGGTGCCCCTCACCAGTCAGCATGTGGTCTCGAGCAGTCAGTTCGAGGCCGGCACCCTGCTGCAGGTGTTCCGGCTGGCGGCCAAGTTCGAGAGCAATCCCAAGCGCTACATGCGTTTCAACGCGCCTCTCTCCGGCAAGATCCTGATCAATGCCTTCTTCGAGCCCAGCACCCGCACCCGCCTCTCCTTCGACAGTGCCTGGCACCGCCTCGGCGGCGACACCATCACGATCACCGATCGGGGCACCACCGGCTTCGCCAAGGGCGAATCCCATGCCGATATCGCCGAGATGTTCAATCACTACGGCGACTGCGCCGTGCTGAGGGACTCCGACGGCACCTCGGTGTTCAAGATGATCGGCTCCCTGCGGATTCCGATCATCAACGCCGGCAACGGCAGCGATGAGCACCCCACCCAGGCCATGGCGGATCTCTACACGATCTTCAAATGGAGGCCCGACCTCAGCCAGCCCGATGTTCCCCAGGAGAAGCGGGTGACCATCGGCATCGTGGGCCTGCCCAACAAGATGCGCACCGTGAGGAGCCTGCTCAAGACCCTGGCCCTCTTCCCCACCATGGCCAGCGAGGTGGTGCTGTTCCACGACCCCAGCCTCGAACCCGAGCAGATCTTCGATCCCGGACAGAGGGAGGAACTGGAGGGAGCGGGTCTGAGGCTGAGCACCTGCAACAATCTGCATGCCCGGGTGGGCGAACTGGATGTGATCTACATCAACTCCATTGCCTGGGTGGGCGACAACTACGAGAAACATGGCAGCAGCTTCCGCCTCAGCGCCGATCTGCCCTTCCGCCCCCAGGCCATGATCCTCCATCCCCTGGCCCGGGGCGAAGAACTCAGCACCAGTCTGGATGCCACACCCCACAACTGGTATTTCTCCCAGGCCCGCGGTGCCGTCTTCGTGCGCATGGCCCTGCTCACCTGCATGGTGCAGCGGGCCGAGCGGGTTCTCGACGTGATCTGACCGAGAGCCACCCCCATCGTCACCCCCCCTGAAGGAGCAGAGAATCATGTGCGGCATCGGAGGCATCTTCCATCGCCACAGGGAAGCGCCGGTGGATCCTCAGCTGCTGGTCAACATGGCGGCCATCCAGGTGCACCGGGGGCCCGACGGCTTCGGGTATGAAGCGCCCGACGGCCTGGGCGTGGGTTTCTGCCATGCCCGACTCTCCATCATCGATCTGAACGAGCGCCGGGCCCGCCAGCCCTTCCATTCGGAAGACGGCAGGATCCTGATGGCACACAACGGGGAGTTCTATGACTTCCAGAAGATCCGCGCCCGGTTGATTGCCGAGGGGTCGACCTTCACCACCAAGAGTGATTCGGAGATTCTGCTCCGCCTCTATCAGCGTCAGGGGCTGGAAGCCACCCTGCCCCTGCTGCGGGGCGAATTCGCCTTCGCGCTCTACGACCGCGACGAGGATGCCCTCACCCTGGTGCGGGATCGCTTCGGCATCAAGCCCCAGTACTGGTGTGAGACCGAGGAGGGGGTGATCTTCGGCTCCGAGCTCAAGGTGCTGTTCGCCCATCCCTCGGTGAAGCGACGCTTCAGTGCGGAAGGGCTCTTCCACCAGCTCATGCAGGTGATGGTTCCCGGCACCACGGCCTTCGAGGGAATCCATCAGGTGAAACCGGGACACCTGGTGCGGATCGTGCGGCAGCCGGGGGGAGGGCTGGAGATCACGGATCAGCGCTACTGGGATGTCGATTTCCCCCTGCAGGAGGATCGGGACCGCACCCTTCCGGAGAGTCACCACATCGAGGCGGTGCGGGACGCCCTGCTGGAGGCGGTGGAAGCCCGACTGGTCGCGGATGTGCCGGTGGGCTGCTACCTGTCGGGAGGCATTGATTCCTGCGCGATCCTCGGCCTGGCGGCTGCCCTCAGTCAGAACCCCGTCAAGGCGTTCACGATCGGCTTCGATGACAGCCGCTACGACGAAACACCGATCGCCCGGGAGATGGCCGAGGCCACCGGGGCCGAACAGGACGTGATGACCCTCTCGGCCGGCGATCTCTACGGCCACCTGGAGCGCACCATCTGGCACACCGAGCGCACCATCTACAACACCCTGGCGGTCGCCAAATTCCTGATGAGCCGCCATGTGCACGCGGTGGCCTACAAGGTGGTGATGACGGGAGAGGGATCGGACGAACTCTTCGGCGGCTATCCCGCCTTTCGGCGGGACATGTTCCTCCATGGACTGGAGGATCTGCCGGAGCAGGAACGCTCCCGCTGGCAGGCGCTGCTCAAGGAAAGCAATGCCCTGGTGCAGGGGGCCATGCTGGCGATCGATGCGGTGGAGGATGCCGCCCTGGAGGAGCGGGTGGGATTCACGCCCAGCTGTCTGCAACCCTGGCTGGCCTGTGCCCCGCTCGTTCGGCCCCTCCTCCACCCCAGCTACCGGCGGGAAGTCGAGAACTACAGCCCCGGTGCCGCGATCGCCGCCACCCTCGACAGCGACCAGCTCGAGGGCCGCCATGCCCTCGACAAGGCCCAGTACGTGTGGATCAAGACCATGCTCGAGGGCCAGATCCTCACCTGGGGGGGGGACCGGGTCGACATGGCGAACTCGATGGAAGCCCGCCCCGCCTTCCTCGACCACAAGCTCGCCGCCGTGGCGGTGCAGGTGCCTCCGGAGCTCCGCATCAAGGACCGAACCGAGAAGTACGTGCTGCGGGAGGCGATGCGGGGTCTGTTGCCGGAGGTGCTCTATCGGCGGGAGAAATTCGCCTTCATGGCGCCCCCCGCCCATACCGATGCCGCCAAGTGGGCCCGGATGATGGCGATCGCCGAGGATCACCTCAGTGATGGGGCCATCGAGGCGGCCGGATTGCTCAGCCGGCAGGGAGTGCGGGACCTGTTCGCCCGGCACGAGTCACCGGAGACTTCGGAATCGGAGAAGGTGCAGATGGACGCGGTGATCAACCATCTGCTGGGAGTGCAGATCATGCACCGCCTGTTCGTGGCCGACGACGTACCGGCCCGGGCCCGGGCCCAGGCCGATCAGCTGGGCTGGAAGGTGGAGCCGTCCGTCAGGCAACCCGCCGGGGCCGTCTGAGGCGGGGGCGACGGCGGGGGAAAGCCGGCGCGGCAGCCGCCACCGGATTCCCTGCGCCGGCCACCGCCGGTACAACCGTGAGGGTGGTGGGATCAGGCTGGAGGGAGCGGGGCCCCCGGGTATCCGATGCGGCGATGGGCAGGGTGGAGCGGAAGTCCTGGTAGTAGGCCCGGTTGGTTTCCTCGAGGATCTCCCGCAGGGCAAGGAGGGGTTCGGGATGGTGATCCACCCGGAAGTCATGGAGGGGATACACCTCCCGGTGGGTCACGTAGAGCGCGGCGGACTGGCGACCCCGGTGATCCCCGCCGGCCGCTTCCGCCGCTTCCAGCGATCGCATCAGACGCTCGGTGAATTCCAGGCCCGACTCAAGTGCCCCCTGGTAGGCCTCGGCCATGGCCGCGAGGGCCTGGGGGCCGGAGAGGAAGTTGCCGGCCACGGAGAAACCGTCGCCGCTGAGGTGTCCAGCCCATCCGGCGCAGCCACTGCCGGTCCAGGCGGCGGTGCGGCCATCGGCATCGACCAGATGGACCTGCCTCAGGTCGCGGCCGGGGTCATCCCGCAGCAGGGAGTCGAGAACGGTCTGGGCGACGGAGGTGGGCTGGGAGGTGCCGCGCAGCAGTTCCAGCCGGTCGAGCCCCCACGGCCCCAGCAGGGGATTGGTGGCGGACTGGGTGGCGAGGGCACCGACTCCGGCCCGGGCATGGGGAACCAGGGAGCCCACCGCCAGATGCTTTGTGGCCACGGCCACACCGGTCATTCCGGTATCAGGGTCCCAGGCGACGATCGAATAGGTCATCGACGGAAAGGATGGGGTGCCGGGGAACGGTGGGGAGGATCATCGGCAAAGATAGGGAAATCCACTGGCAGGGATGTCGCCGACGCCACCATTCCGGCAGTTCCTGCGTCCCTCTTCACGAAACCTCACCCCCCTCCCGCAGCGACCTTGCGTTCCCCCAGTCCCGTGCTCCCTTCCCTGCCCGTGGCGGCCATCGACTCCGGGCGCCTGGAGGCGAGGCTGCAGCAACTCGGAAGCATCGGCCGCCAGCCCTCCGGCGCGGTCCGGCGGCTGGCCTTCAGCCAGGAGGACGTGGACGCCCGCGACCTGGTGAGGGGCTGGATGGAGGAGGCCTCCCTCCAGGTGCGGATCGATGCCGCCGGCAATCTGATCGGCAGGCTGGCAGGCCTGGAGCCCCACCGCGCTGCCCTGGCCACCGGCTCCCACATCGACACGGTGCCCGCCGGCGGGCTCTACGACGGTGCCCTCGGCGTGCTGGGGGGCCTGGAGGTGGTCCAGACCCTCGTGGAGGCCGGTGTGCGACTCGTCCACCCCCTGGAGGTGATCGTGTTCGCCGACGAGGAGAACACCATGGTGGGGTGCAAGTCGATGGTGGGTCGGGCTCCCGCCTGCGCCGACGACTACCGCACCACCATCCAGGAACCCATCCAGCGCTGCCTGGAGCGGATCGGCGGCTGCTGGGAGAACCGAGCCCAGGCCCGCAGGGGGGCCGACGAACTCGCCTGTTTCCTGGAACTGCATGTGGAGCAGGGTGGGGTGCTGGAGGCGGTCGACAAGCAGATCGGCATCGTGGAGGGGGTGGTGGGGCAGCAGCGCTACAGCCTCACGGTGGAGGGCCAGGCCAACCATGCCGGCACCACGCCCATGGGCATGCGGCGGGATGCCCTCACCACCGCCGCCCAGCTGATCCTTGCCGTGGAGGACATGGCCCGCCACTTCCCGGGCGATCCGGTGGCCACGGTGGGCAGGCTGCAGCTCTGGCCGAATGCCCCCAACATCGTGCCGGGCCGGGTGGAGATGACCCTCGACATGCGCGATCTCTCCCACGACGTGATCGATCACATGTACGCCCACCTGCAGCGCAAGATCGAGAACATCGCCGTGGCCAGCCGCACGCGCATCACCATCGATCCCCTGTTCGTGGTGGATCCCACTCCCGCGAGCCCGGTGCTGCAGGAGCACATCCTCGAGAGCTGTGAATCACTGGGATTCAGCCACACCCATCTGCCCAGCCGGGCCAGCCATGACGCCCAGGAGATGGGGCGCCTCACGCCGATGGGGATGATCTTCGTTCCCAGCCGCCAGGGAGTGAGCCATTCCGCCGAGGAATTCACCTCCCCTGAACAGTGTGCCCAGGGGGTGCAGATCCTGCTGGAGACTCTGGTTCGGCTCGACAGGGATCTGCCCTGACCGGCCCAGTGATGCCCTGCCTGGAGGGGATGGCGCCGTCCCCTGATCCCCTCGACGGCGCCGGCTGGGACGCGGTGGTGGTGGGAGCGGGTGCCACCGGTGGTGTGGCGGCGATGGTGCTGGCGGAGGCGGGCCTGCGGGTGCTGGTGCTCGAGGCCGGACCCGAGCTCTCGGCCCGCACGGCCCTGGGGGGGGAGCCGCTCAACAGCCTGCGGCGCCTGGCCCAGATGAGCAGCGGCAGCAAACGGGTGCAGACCCACCACCCGGGCTTCTGGAAGCACAACCCGGACCTGTTCGTCGATGAACTGCGCAACCCCTACTCCACACCGGCCGACGCCCCCTTCCTCTGGACCCGGGGGCGGCAGGTGGGCGGCAGGAGTCTCACCTGGGGAGGCATCACCCTGCGGCTCTCGGACTGGGAATTCAAGGCAGGGGAACGGGATGGCCACGGCCCTTCCTGGCCGATCGGCGGCGCCGATCTGGAGAGCTTCTACGACCGCCTCGAGCGGTTGCTGGGGGTGCATGGCAACCGGGACGGCCTGCCCCAGCTTCCCGATGGCCGCTTCCTGCCGCCCCTGCCCTTCACATCGGGGGAGGCACACCTGGGGGCCGCGATCGACCGGGAGCTGGGACTGCCCCTGATCCACTCCCGCGGCTTTGCCCTGCACAGACCCAGCCCGGAGGCCCCCTGGCCCCGCTCCAGCGCCCAGGGCTCCAGCCTGGCCCGGGCCCGGGCCACGGGAAGGGTGAGGGTCCGCCCCCACAGCGTGGTGAGCCACCTGCAGATGGATGGCAGCGGGGAACGGGCCGAAGGGGTGGTGATCATCGATGGACGAACCGGAGAGCACCATCTGGTGCGGGCTTCGCTGGTGGTGCTGTGCGCCTCCACGATCGAAACCGTGCGCATCCTTCTGCACTCCAGCGAAACCACCCGGACCGGCGGCCTGGTGGATCCCTCGGGAGTCCTGGGCCGTTACCTGATGGATCACATCTCCACCGCCCGCTTCTTCTCCCTCCCCTCGATCAGCGACCCGGAGACAAGTGCGGAGCTTTCCGGTGCGGGCAGCTGTTTTCTGCCCAACACCCTCAATCTCAGCGGGGACGAGGGTCTCGGGTTCCGCAGGGGCTATGGGGTCTGGGCGGCGGTGCAGCGGTTCGATCCGCCCTGGCCGTTCCGGCGCAGACCCCGGGAGGCGGTGGGATTCCTGATCGGCCACGGGGAGGTGCTGGCGCAGCCGGAGAACCGGGTGACGCTCAGCGCCGACCGCACCGATGCCTGGGGCCTGCCCGTGCCCCACATCGTCTGCCGCTGGGGAGACAACGAACGGGCGATGGTGGCCCACATGCACGCCCGCATGGAGGCCATGGTGGGGGCCGCCGGCGGCCGGATCCAGCCGATCGAGGACCTCTTCGTTCTGCCCCTGCTGGAGCCGCTGCTGAAGCGTGGCGCGGCGGTGCGGGCCGAGGCGGCTCCGCCCGGCTACTACATCCACGAGATGGGGGGAGCGCGCATGGCCAGCCGGGAGGGGGACGGGGTGGTGAATGCCTGGAATCAGTGCTGGCGGGCTCCGAACGTTCTGGTGACCGATGGCGCCTGCTGGCCCAGCGCCGGCTGGCAGAGCCCCACGCTCACGTCGATGGCGCTGACCTGGCGGGCCTGCGAAGCGGCCGCCCGGAGGCTGGGCGGGGGCGAGACCGGCATTCAGGAAGCGGAGATGGTCAGCAACCGCTCACAGGAAGGGGCGACCGGTGTCGATCACCACAGTTGACGCCGGGCGGATTGCGCACAATGGCGAGGCGACCTTTCAACGGGTCGGGCAAGGGAGAAACATCAGGCGGAGGTTGGCACCTCCGCCTTTTTTTTCTTCTCCCACCTCACCCGGATGATGGTTCTGAGTTGCCGCGGCTGCCTGAAGCCGTTGCCGGTTGGCTCGCTGATGCCGTTGCCGCGTTCAGGGTCGCTCGAACAATCCGTCGAGATAGTGCTGGGTGACCGACCGGTCGCTGCAGCCGTTCTGAAACAGGAAGCCCGCCAGGGCCGAGGTGATCACGCTGTACTGGTCCCAGTGGGGGTGGCAGTTGATGAACTCCCGCATGCCTTCGAAGAGCACCTCGGGAACCTCGGCCTCGAGGCTGATGCTGCCTGCCGCCTCGATGGCGTCCGCCCCATGCTCCATGCCCAGGGGAAGAACGTCTCCATCCGGTCCCATACTCACGCGCTCTCCTTCCCAGTTGCCCCACTACGCCACAGAACAGCGGGGGGCGTCAAAGGCAGAGCCCCGAGGCTGGCCCCATGCCGCGGAGCCATGAGACTGGGCGCCACCACTGGCCGGGGGGTGAGGTGACGGACCACACCCACCGAGGTGATCCGGACCTTCCGGGACCTGTCAAGAGCTGCGTGAGCAATCGGAACCTTTCCCCAGATCCTCGCTTCGACCCAGCTGCGGGCCTCATTTCTGGGGAAAAACCAACCCAAATCTGGGGAAAAACCTGCCGACCTGGGGAAATCCAGCTTTCATGAGCAAGGCTTATCCCCGATGGGTCCCATGTGTCCAGACTCGCGACGAGACGGCAAGGAGGGGTCACTCCTGGCGCTTCAGCAGTGTGCGGGGGCCGAGGGGATGGTCCGCATGGGGATAGGGGGGATGGTGATGGTGGTGTTCGCCGCTGGGGCTGCCGGCAGGGATCGGCACCCCGTCGGGCTGGCAGGCGCCGGTGCATTCCCTCTCGCAGAGCGTGCAGCTCTCCACCAGTCCCTCCACATGGTGGTGATGGCTGTGCTGGGGAGCCCCAACCTCCGGCTCGAAGCCCAGCACCTGGGAGCGGTACTTGCACAGGGAGCAGTTCATGTCGGTGTCACCCCGCAGCACGTCCTGCACCCTCTCGCGGAAGGTATCGAGCACCCCGGGGTGATCGCCCAGGTAAGAGGCCTGCAGGAACTCCACGGCAGGGTGGTCGGCCGCCACCCGCTGGCTGTGCTGCCGGATCCGGCTCACCAGCACCCCGGAGAACAGGAAGTAGGGAAACACCACGATGCGGCGGTAGCCGAGCTTCACCACATGGCGCAGGCCCGGTTCCACCAGGGGGAAGGTGACACCGGAGTAGAGCGTCTCGCCCCATCCGAAGCCGAAGCCCTCCACCAGCATGCGCGTCACCTTGGCAACATTGGAATTGGCATCCGGATCCGAGGAGCCACGACCCACCACCACCAGCAGAGTCTCCTGCAGCGGCACGGGGGACCGACCCGCCGCCAGGGCCTCCCCATCCGCCTGCTCCAGGCACTCCCGGATACGACCGCCTGCCGCCTGGATCATCTTCAGATCCACCCCCAGCTCCCGGCCGTAGTCGATCCGCAGGCCCGTCTCGGCGGCATAGGTGTTGAGCACGGAGGGAATATCGTTCTTGGCATGACCTGCCGCGAACAGCATCGCGGGCACCGCCAGCACATGGCCCACGCCCCGATCGCGCAGGAGATCAAGCCCATCCCGCAGGATCGGGCGGGCGAATTCCAGATAGCCGTATTCCACCGGCACCGGAGCCAGGCGCTGGCGGAGCTGCTCGGCGAGAGCGGCGAATTCCCCCACCGCGAGGCGGTTGCGACTGCCATGGCCGCAGACGAGCACCCCGATCGTGCCGTGGGGGCTCCGGATCGCACCAGGGTCGAAGGATCCGGGTTCACTGCCGGAAAGGGTTCTCATGACAGGGTTCAAGCCCGGGCGCCTGGAAGGAACCCTATCCCGGTGCACCCATGAGCCTGCGTCTTCCTCCCTATCAGCCCCTGCCTCCCCCGGGCCCGAGACCCGCGCTCCTGGAGGTGGCCATCGCCGATCTCCAGCCCACCCAGATGTGCGTGGGTCTGGCGGAAGTGCGCAGCCGGCTCCGGGACTTTCTCGAGGAAACCGGACGGCAGCGGCTCCACTACCTGAAGGACAAGCCCGTTCCCCTGGCGCGCGCCGGGGACGGCGGCCTCTGGATGGTGGATCGGCACCACCGCTTGCGGGCCCTGATCGAGATCGATGCCAGCGCCACCGCGTTCGGCTATGTCGCCCTGGAGCTGGAGGAGAAGGGGCGGCCCGCGATTCTCGAGCAACTCCGCCACCGGGGCTGGCTGTACCTCTACGACGGTCGCGGCCATGGCCCCCTGGCCGCCACGGCCCTGCCGGAGCGGCTGGCCGGCCTGGAGGACGACCCCTACCGCAGCCTGGTCTGGAAGCTCAAGAAGGAGGGGCTGATCGAGCCGGAACCCCTGATCCCCTTCCACGAGTTCCGCTGGGGTGCCTGGCTGCGCACCCGGCCGCTGCCTCCCTTCAGCTCGGATCAGCTCGAACCTGCCCTGCCCCGGGCCCGGGCCCTGGTGCGCTCCCGGGCCGCTTCCCATCTGGCCGGCTGGCGGGGCCCCCGCTGACGGGACGGTTGCGGGGAGGCACCCGCCGGCCCCGGCGCAGCAGGCGCCGCCAACGGCCGGCCTGCAGGGCGGCAGCGGCGCAGACCGCAGCGGCAATCAGCTGAATCCCTCCGGCCGGAGTGGCACCCGCCCAGGCCGCCAGAACGGCGAGCAGGGCCGCCGCTCCCCAGCCCAGCCCCTGCAGCCAGCCCAGCCGCCGGTCGGCGCCGCGGCAGCTGCGGCAGTGGCGGCTGTGGCTCTCCCAGCGCTCCAGCAGGGGGCCATCGGCAAGGCCGGGGGGGAGGGGCACGCCGGGGAAGGGTTCGCCCCCCTGCTCCACCACCCAGCGGTGCAGGGCCTGCACGTAGCGGTCGGCGCCGGTGGCCAGGAAACAGCTGCGGCTGAGTTCCTCGCTGCCCCCCCGCGCCTCCAGCTGCCGCTCCTGGCGATGCAGGAAGATCTGGTCATCCTCGAGCACGATGTGGTTGGCGAGGTGCTGCAGCCAGGCGGGCCTGAGCTTCAGCAGCCGGCCGGGCCAGGGGGAGGCGAACCGGAAGGGGAAGCGGGCGAAGAGCCGGCATTCCCCCCTGCGGATCGGAGTGGCATACACAACGGTGAGAATGCGGGCGAAGCCCGCTGCGGTGAGGTCGTGCCACATCAGGCAGGGCGCACTGAAGGTGGTGGCCTGGCTGCCGAGCGTTCCCCGGCGGGGGCCCTCCGGCCAGACGCCGGTGAAGCCCCCGGCTCCGAATCCGGTGAGTTCCGCCTTCACCGGTCCCGCCGTCTCCCTTCTTCCCACCGTGGCGTGGTGGGTGAAGGGCACGTGGCTCACATCGAGCACGTTCTCCAGGAGGGTGAGGGCGTCGTAGGGGAGATCGCGGAAGGTGTCCTGCACCACCCAGGCATCGCCCTCCTCCTCGAGCTGGGGCACGAGGGGCAGCGCCACCGAGTCGGCCCCGGCCGGATCCCCGGCGAACACGAAGAGCAGCCCCTGACCGGTGGCGGTGGCATAGGTGCGGCAACGGCTGCGGGGACTGGACAGGCGCGCCGGCGCCGTCTCGGCAGGATCCTGGGGAATGGCCGTGCAGTGCCCGTCACCGCTGAAGGTCCAGCCGTGATACGGGCACTCCAGTTCCCCGCCCTCGTTGAGCCGCCCCTCCGAGAGGGGAACGAGGCGATGGGGGCAGACATCGGCGAAGGCCCGCCAGCGATCCGCGACCCGATCCCACCACAGCACCAGATCCTCGGCCAGCAGGGTGAAGGCGGTGGGGCGCAGCGGGTCGAGATCGCGCAGGTAGGCAACGGGGTACCAGTGGTTCCTCCAGCCATCAGCGGCGGCCGTGGGTCGAGGCAGTGCCGGGGCCGCGGGATCGGGGCCCTGGATCACGGGATCGGTCATGCTGCCGATTCTGGGCCGCTGGCGAGGGTCCCGTGGCGGGGCGGGAGGTTACGAGAGCCCCACGCCCTGCTGCCGGGGGCGGCCCCCACGCCTAGGAAAGCAGGGCCGGCAGCCCTGCCGGGATCCTCCCCCCGCCGTTGCCTTGGCCCCGTTCCTCGCCGCCAACCCGCTGGGGGTCTTCGCCCTGCTCCTGGCCCTCAGCGTGGCAGCACCGCCCCTGGTGCGGCGCCTGCGGCTGCCCGATCTGGTGGGCCTGCTGCTGGCGGGGGTGGCGATCGGCCCCCACGGCCTGGGCTGGCTCAGCTCCCGCTCGGAAACGGTGCAGCTGCTCTCCGATCTGGGGGTGGTGTATCTGCTGTTCATCGCGGGACTGGAGATCGATCTGGGGGAGTTCCGCCGGATCCGGACCCGTTCCTTCCGCTTCGGACTGCTCACCTTCACCCTGCCGATGCTGGCGGGAGCCGCCCTCGGCTTCGCCTCCGGCTACCCAGCGCTGAGCGCGGTGCTGCTCGGCTCGATCCTTTCCTCCCACACCCCCCTGGGCTACCCGATCGTGCGCAGCTACGGCGCCATGCGGGAGGAGGCGGTGACGGTGGCGATCGGCGGCACGATCTTCACCGACATCGCCGCCCTGGTGGTGCTGGCCCTGTGCATGAGCCTGGGGCGGGGGGATCTCAGCGCTTTCGGGGTGGCGGGGCTGCTGCTGCGGGTGGGGCTCTACGCCGCTGCGGTGGTGCTGGTGATCCGGCGGTTCGGGCGTTCCCTGGTGACCCGCAGCATCGACAACGACAGCCGCCTGTTCGTGGCCGTTCTGCTGGCCCTGTTTCTTGCCGCCATGGGAGCGGAGCTGGCCGGAGTGGAGAAGATCGTGGGGGCCTTCCTGGCGGGTCTGGCGGTGAACTCCGTGCTGCCCGAGGGCGCCGTGAAGGAGCAGGTGATCGTGGTGGGGGCCGGCCTGTTCATCCCGATCTTCTTCATCGATCTGGGCCTGCTGCTCGATCTGCCGGTCTTCCTGCACACGGTGGCCAGCTCCACCTTCGCCCTGGCCCTGATCCTCTGCCTGCTGGGCAGCAAGGGGCTCGCCGCCTGGTGGTCGGGTCGGCTCTACGGGTACAACGCCCCCCAGATCCTCACCCTCTGGTCGCTGTCGATCCCCCAGGTGGCGGCCACCCTGGCGGCCACGTTCGTGGGATTCCGGGCGGGACTGCTGGATGCGCGGGTGCTCAACAGCGTTCTGGCCATGATGGTGGTGACCGCCACCCTGGGGCCGATCCTCACCTCCGTGGCGATGGTGCGGCTGGGGGCGCGGGCCGCGGCCCGGATGACCCTGGAGGAAAGCGGGCCGCTGGCCCTGGCCCGTCGGGCCCTGCGGGTGCTGGTGCCCCTGACGGGTCCCGGCGGTGAAGCGCCGTTGCTGGGACTGGCCGGCCGGCTCGTCGGCGGCGAGGAGGGCCTGCAGGGCATGGTGCTGCCCCTGTCGGTGGTGCTGCCCCAGCAACCGGTCCAGGGGACTGGATGGCAGGGGGGGATCTCAGCCGCCCTGGCCGCCGGCCGCGGGCGGCTGAAAGCGGCCGATACGCTGGCCGCCGATGCCGGTGTGCCCTGTCAGAGTCTGCTTCGGGTGGACAGCGACATCGCGGGCGGAATCGCCCGTGCGGCTCTGGAACAGGGTGCCGATCTGGTGGTGGTGGGGGTGGAGACGCCGGCTCGGCTGGGCCGCTGGCTGTTCGGCGACCTGGTGGCGGCCATCTGCCGGCAGGCCCATTGCCCGGTCGTGATGGCCCGGTTGCGGGAGGAGGTGAACCATCACCACCGCCTGCTGGTGCCGGTGAAGGATCTCACCGCCGGCGCCCTGGAACAGTTCCAGCTGGCGGAACGCATCGCCGCTTCTGATTCCGGCGAAGCCTCGATCACCCTCCTGCACGTGCATGATCCCCGGCTCGGGGAGGAGGAACGCAAGGCCCTGGCAAGGGAATACCGGCGCTGGCTGCCCGAAGCCGGGGGTCGGGCGGGGGGGGTTCCGGTGGAGCTGGAGATGGTGGGCGAATCGAACGTGGCGGCCGTGATCCGGAGCCGCAGCCGGGATCACGATCTGGTGATCCTCCGCTCCCAGAGAAGGGTGGTGGAGGGTCTGCCGATCCCGGCGAGTGATCGGGCCTCCGCCCTGCTCAACCGCCTGCACTGCTCCACCCTCGTGATCAGCGATCCCCTCCACTGATTGCCTGCAGCGGCGGGCAGCGGTCAAGGCCCGGGAGTAGACAGAAAGGCAGACGCTCCTCCTCCATGGCGTATGAGCACCTGCTGGTTCCCAGTGATGGTTCCGAGCGGTCGCTGGCAGCGGTGAAGCAGGCGGTGGGCCTGGCCAAGGCTCTCGGTGCCCGCATCACCTTCCTCCATGCCCAGGTCAGCGTGCCGATCCCGGTGCTGGGGATGGGGGAGATGCTGGATCCCCACACCCTGGATGTGATGGTGGCGGCCAGCCGCAGTGATTCCGAACGGATCCTCACCGAAGCCGCTGCGGTGGCGAGCGAAGCGGGAGTGCCGGCCACCAGCGAGCGGGTCACGAGCGACCTGCCCCACCGGGCGATCCTGGAAACGGCCGAGCGCCTGGGCTGCGATCTGATCGTGATGGCCTCCCATGGCCGGCGGGGCCTGGCGGGGCTGCTGATCGGCAGCGAGACCCAGAGGGTGCTGGTGCAGTCCTCCATCCCGGTGCTCGTGGTGCGCTGAGGCCCTTGCCGAGGCATCTGCGCGAGGATCCTGCTTCGTTCGCCCTGCCGCGGCCATGACCCGAGAACGCGATCCCTTCCGCATTCCGAGGGCCGGCCTGGAAGTGGCCCCCCTGGCGGGACTGGCGGCGCTCGACCTCAACGGCGGACGCCCCCCCCTGCGGGGCCGGGTGTTCATGGCCCAATCGGCGCTGAGCGGTGTGGTGGTCTATGCCGTCTACCAGGCCCTGCTCACCGGCCTGCGCACTGAAGTGCTGGTGCGCCGGGGGGCCCTGGGCCGGGCCCAGCAGATGCGCCTGGTGCTGGGCACGGTGGGTGGTTCGGTCCGGCAGGGAGCCGCCACGAGTCTGGTGCTCGGACTGGTGCTGCTGATGGCTCCCTGGCTGGCCCTGCCGCTCTCGCTGGTGGGCATCGCAGGAATGGGAAAGGCTTCGATGGATCTCTTCCATGCCTTCTGGGATGGCCTCAGTCCGGCCCAGCGGGAGCGGCTGCACGAGGCTGCCTACGAGGCGGGCGTGCAGCTGGGCGGGCTGGTCAACGGTGGAGCCCAGCGACTGCTCCCCTGACCCGGATGCCGCTCCGCGGTTGCCGGGCTGAGGCAAGGGGGCTGCCCCCGCCCATCCAGGAGCCAGGCCCCATGGAGATCGGCCCGGGTGATGCGGTAATCGAGCCGACGTGCTGCCAGAACCAGCTCGGTGCGGGAGCGGCAGTGGCGCAGGGCTCTGCGGAGATCACCATCCTGCTCCGCCTCCTGCACCAGGCGCTCCAGTTCGCTCCAGCTCATCGGATCCTCCGGATACCGGTTGCCCAGTCACCAGCCTGCCAACGCTCCCGGGATCGGGCCACATCGGCAACCGGCGGTCACATTCAGTCAGAGAGTGGGGAGGTGTCGGGCACGGATCAGTCATATCGGCTCCCTTGGATGGGGGCACCCCGATCGAGGGGTTCTTCCTCACGCAGTACTCGAACCATGACCACCCTTCGTGATGCCACCCGAAGGACGCTGGCGCTGATCGGCGGCGGCGCCCTCCTCGGCCTGTTTCTCACGCCAGCCGGCGCCTGGGCCGCGCCCTATCCCCTGCAGGCTCAGCGGAGCCCCTATTACCGCAGCGACTATCCGCCCCAGGGGTACACCAACCCCAGCTCAGCCGATCCCACCTGGGAGGAAGCCCAGAGGGTGCAGCGCTGCAACATCGGCCGCCTCGTGGGCGGCATCGTGGGCGGCGGCGTGGGCTACGCGGCTTCCCGCCAGGACGGCCGCACCTGGGCCGTGCCCCTCGGCGCCCTGCTCGGCACCCAGATGGGCTGCAACCTGGGCACCGGCCGCGCTCCCCTGCCCTGGTAGGGCAGTGCGATCCGGGCCTCAGCAGCAGGAGCTGGCGGCTCCTGCCCCCGCTCCAGCTGTTGAGGTTCCCGGTGGGATCAGCGTGTCGGCGGATGGGAACGGCATCCCCCCGCCGCAGCCGGGGAACAGGCCGAAATGGCGAGTGAAATCGCCATGGAAGTGGAAATGGGGCGCGTAGCGACTCTGCTGGAACATCCGATAGGTGTTGCCGCAGACCGGAAACATCCGGCCGGTCTCAAGCACGTGGTGCCGATCGAAGGGCAGGGAATGGGGATGGCCGGGAATCGTGCCCTGGTAGACCACCGCCTGCCCATGATCCTCACAGGCATCCTCCAGACCGGGGATCTGGAACAGGCGATAGGTGGCGGAGAAGAAACGGCATTCGCCCACCAGCGCTTCCAGGGCGGGCTCGCTGATGGCGATCGGGCGGTCGATCACCAGGCGGGGATCCACGAAGCCGGCTGTGCGGGCCAGCCGCAGGAAATCGTTCCAGTAGAGAGCTCCGCCGAGGCATTCGCCGTAGAGCACCGGATCCCTGCGCACCTCGTCCGGCAGTCGGCGATCGGCATAGACATCGGAGAAGTAGAACTCTCCCCCCGGCCGCAGCAACCGCCCCACCCCCCCCAGCACCGCCGCCTTGTCGGTGGAGAGGTTGAGCACGCAGTTGGAAACGATCACATCGAAGCCGGCGGGCTCCAGATCGAGTCGCTCGAGCTGCTCGATCGTGCCCTCCAGGAAGGACACGTTGGCGTAGCCGAAGCGTTCGGCATGGAAGGCGCGATGGCGCTCGGCGACCTGCAGTTGCTCCGCCGTCATGTCCACCCCCACCACCGAACCGGATGGCCCCACCAGCTGGGCAAGCAGGTAGACATCCCGGCCGGCGCCGCAGCCCAGGTCGAGAACGCGGCACCCCTCCAGCAGGGGTGGAGCCACCAGGCCGCACCCGTAGTAGCGGTTGCTCACCTCCGGGTGGATCCGGCCCAGCAGGGGGCGCAGGGCAGCCGGCACGGCATCGGCATCGCAGCAGGCCGAGGTCTTGAGATCGGCCGTGCCCGTGAGTTCCTGGCCGTAATAGGCCTGCACCACCTCCTTCAGGGCAGATCCGGATTGATCGGGCATCAAGGCCTGCAGCGCTGGCCCTGAGTCTGGCAGGAGGGAACGGGGCTCAGGCCCTCAGGTCGATCCGAAGGCGACCTGGCAGGCGGCATTCACCAGTTCCGCCTGGGCGGCGGTGGCCGGTTCCCTGCCGTTGAGATACCCCCGCTGACAATCGGCGCTGAGCTGGTAGCTGGTGCCATCCAGGCTGGCGATGAAACGCACCCCCGAAGTGCCGGCGGGATAGGGCTCGACCGTTCCGAACTGGAGCTGGTAGCCGGAGTTCGGAACCACGATGTAGGTCACGTTGCTGCTCACCGCACTGTCCACGGCGGAGTTGATGATGGCTGCCGTGGCCAGGGTGCCCACGCCCCAGACGGCCGCCCGGGCGCCCCACCATCCCCAGGTGGGGGAGGACCAGCCTCCGTACCAGCCATGGTTCCAGGGGCGGGCATACCCCCAGCCCGGCCGCGCCCAGCCCGGACGGAGGTTGACATTGTTGATGTTGACGGTGCGGTTCCAGTCGCGGTGGATGTTGCGGTTGACGTTTCGGTTGATGTTGCGATCGACGTTTCTGTTGATGTTGCGATTGAAGTTCCGATCCCCGCTCCTGTTGATGTTGCGGTCTCCCTGGCGGCTGATGTTCGGGCTGCCTGGCCTGCGGTTGCCGAGGGTGGTGCCGCTGCCGGGGCGGTTGCTGATCGGGCGGTTGCCGGACCCGGGACGATTGGCGTAGCCGGGCCGGCTGCCGCTCGGACGGGAAGCTGGACGGGTTGTCGGACGGTTCAGGGAAGGAGAGCTTCTGCCCCCCACGTTGCGGCTCCAGCCACCGGTGGGACGGGAGCCTCCCCGATTGAGGCTGGTGCCGCCCGATCCCTTGAAGCCGCTGTGAGCGCGGCTGCCACCCCGGCTCCCCCCGCGGCTGCCAGAGCGGCTTCCCCCACCCCGACTGCCACCCCGACTGCCACCGCCGCGTCCACCACCACCGCGACCGCCACCACGGGCGACGAGCTGGGCGGTGCTGTCCGGGGAGGGAGCCTCGAAGGCCAGACCGGCCCCGGCGGGAAGGGCAAGCACGCCTGCCAGGAGCAGGCCGATACCAGCGAACTTCTTCATTTGCGGATCAGGGCGCAGGCGTCGTCGTAGCAGCTGGCATCCACCCTGCCGTCCGCACCGAAGTGCACCATCACCAGATCCCGGCCGTCCAGATTGGTGCCGGCCCGATCCTCCCGGACGCTGTTGAGGTAATTGGGGTTCACCACGCACAGCTCCTTGTCGTTGAAGCAGATCGTGTTGGTGGAGAAGCGGGCTGCGGCCCCGCGGATCGGCTCCCAGGTCGTGGATCCGGAACGCTGGATCGCCATGCGCACCGGGTCGTCGGTGATGCGGATGGATACGGTGGTGGAGCCGATGGTGTGTCTGTAGACGGTGGCCGGGCCCTCATCCTCGGCCTCGACGGTGCAGGGCACGGGCGCCGCTCCCCGGAGGGCGCAGGTGGTGGAGAGCTTGTAGAGCACCTCGGCCCGGGCCGGAACAGCTGACAGCAGAGCGGTGGCCGCACCTGCCGCCAGCAGTCCCAGGCTGAAGGGAATCATGCGGCGCACGGCCCACAGGCGTCGTGACGAAAGACGGAGCATGGATCGAAATCCCGCGGGAATCCAGCAGAGCAATCCCCAGCATGGAGTTCGATCCGCAGAGGTGTCGGCCAGGTTCGAACGAATTGAAACAGTCAACCTTGGTGAATCCAGTACCCCGCTGAATCCGGCCAAGCCGATGCTGTCACTTCGTTCGGCATCAGCAAAGCGATCAGGATGCCTGGGGCACCCGCACGATGCAGCGGAAGCCCAGGTGGCAGGTGGAGGTGTCGATGCCCTGGGCCATCCGCGCGGCCGGGCGGTAGCGGCGGCAGTAGCTGGGGGCGCAGAGGAACGAACCGCCCTTCACCACCTTGCGGGGAATGGTGCCGTGCTGGGAGGTGGCATCGATGCTGCTCTGCCGGTCGACCCCGCGGGGAGTCACGATCGTGCAGCAGCCGCCCGCCTGCTTGTGGGCCCGCACCACAACGCCATGGTCGGCGTACCAGTCGTCGGTCCACTCCCACACATTGCCGATCATGTCGAGCAGGCCGTAGCCATTGGCCGGGAAGGAGCCCACCGGCGACGTGCGCTCGAAGCCATCGAAGCGGCTGTTGTGGTGGGGGAAGTCCCCCTGGAAGGTGTTGGCCATCGGGCGGCCGGCGGGGTGGAGTTCATCACCCCAGGCGAATTCGGTGTGCTCGAGGCCGCCCCGGGCGGCCCGCTCCCATTCGGCCTCGCTGGGCAGATCCTTGCCGGCCCAGGCGGCATAGGCCATGGCGTCCTCGTGGGCCACGTGCACCACCGGATGGTGCTCGCGCCCCTTGATCGAGCTGCCGGGTCCCTCCGGGTGGCGCCAGTTCGCGCCGGCCACGTACTGCCACCAGCGGTAGGGATCGCCGGTGCCGATTGGGCCGGGCGGCGGCACGAACACGATCGAGGAGGGTGCCAGCAGCTCCGGCAGGGCATCAGGGTATTCGGCGGGATCGGCCGGCTTCTCGGCCAGGGTCACGTGGCCCGTGGCCTTCACGAACTTCAGGAACTGGGCGTTGGTGACGGGGGCGTGGTCGATCCAGAACCCCTCCACCCGCACCGGGTGGGCGGGCGCCTCCTCCGGGTAATGGGCATCGGAGCCCATGGTGAAGGTGCCGCCCGGAATCCACACCATGTCCCGCGCCGGCGGACGCCCCGGTGGTGTGAGGACGGTGGACTTCCGGCCAGCGGGGATGGAGGGCGTGGAGGAGGCTCGAGACACGGACGGCGCGCACTTCACAGACCGCCTCATCCTTGCGGAGGATGGGCAGCCGATCGGAGCCCCGCTGCGGCAGATCGCGCAGGTGGTCCATCACCGCCTGCCACTCCTTGATCTCCCGCTGGGAGGCATCGAGCGCCGTGCTGGCCCGATCGAGGCTGGTGGAGAGGCTGAGCAACCGGTCGGAGGCCAGATCGAGCGGTTCGTAACCCTCCCGGAGATTGCCGAGCTCGAGGCTCATCACCTGATCGAAGCGTGGGCGCGAGGGGTCGTAGCGGAAGCGCAGCCCCGAAACCCGCGGGAAGTATTCGCCGGGATGGTTGGGATCGTCCACCAGGAAGAACTCCAGCAGTCTCTTCACCTCGGCAGGGGTGAACCACGCCGTCACCATGGCGCTGCCGGCCGGCCGATCGCCTGACCAAGCCCATCGGGGCCGAGTTCGCGGCAGGCCGCCGCCACGGCCGTGCCCATGGAGAAGTCACCGCCGTCGAGAACCAGCACCGGGCCGAGCTGCTCGAGCTCCCGTCGCCGCTCGGCGATCAGGGCCGCCAGGCGGGCGTAGCTCCCCTTCGTGGCGTCGTTGCCGGTCCGCAGCGGCGAGTAGTCGCGCAGCGGGCCCACCCCCACCAGGTTGGAGTGCATGGCGTTGGTGTGGAGGATCGAGACCACCCGCCGGCCCCGCCCGGGAGGGGAGCCGGCCAGGGCGTCGAGACCCGCGAGGGAGACGCCGGTCATCAGGGAAGCGAGCAGGAAACGGCGACGGCCGCCGGGAAAAGGAGAACGGATCAAGACTGCCCTACTGCTGCGCCATCAGCCGGCGCGCCTCGGCTTCCTCATCCACGATCAGATCGCCGGAGAGATCGAGCACCACCTCATGCAGCCGGCCGCTGAAACGGAAGGGCGCCGTGTAACGCGAACTCACGGCCTCGCCGAAGTCGTAGCCGCAGCTGATGCCTTCGAGGCCGTACACGATCGGCACGGTGGTGTCGAAGTGCTCCTGGGCGACAAGTCGGCCATCCACGTAGAGCTGACCGAGGCCAGCGGCACCTCGGCCGTGGGCCAGATCGGGTGCGTCGGTGGGTTCGAACTCGAAACGGAGACTGTGGGTTCCAGCCGGCAGAGGATCGGGGGAACTCACGCTGTACTCACGCAGGCCCAGATAGTTGTGGACGTAGTGCAGCCGGCCGTCGTTCACATACAGCACGTACCCACCTGTGATTCCCCCCTGGGCCAGCAGCACGCCCTCGGCTCCCTCCTCCGGCAGCGTCACCTCGGCGGTGATGCTGTGGGGCCGGTTGCAGATCCTGGGGGCTGCCCCCATCGGCATCGCCGAGAGATCGGGATAGAACACGAAGCGCTGGCGATCGGAGGTGATCTGCGGGCGTTCCACCATCGCCCTGGCCGAGATCCGGCCATCCAGGGGCAACACCTTGTAGCGCCCTGCCTCACTCCACCAGAGGGTGATCAGCTCCTGCAGCTTCTCGGGATGACCTGCAGCCAGGTCATGGCATTCCGCCGGATCCTTCTCCACGTGGTAGAGCTCCCAGCCGTGGCGATCGAGGTCCTGAAGGATCTGCGGGGTGATCTCCATGTCGCGCCGATAGCCCCTGGCCTCCCCCTCGGCATAACTGGGACCGGGAAAGCCGCAGTTGGCCCGCCAGCCCTCGTGGTAGATCGCCCGGTTGCCGAACATCTCGTAGTACTGGGTGTGATGCCGGCTGGGGGCATCGGCGGCATCGAAGCTGTGGGCGAAGGACACGCCTTCGAGCGGCGCCTGGGTGACGCCCCGGATCTGCTGCGGCGGATCCACACCCAGCGCCTCCAGCACCGTGGGCACCATGTCGATCGCATGGGCGTATTGATGGCGCAGCTCACCGCGGGCCTGGATGCCCGCCGGCCAGTGCACGATCAGGTTGTCGGTGCAGCCGCCGCGATACACCTCCTTCTTCCAGCGGCGGAAGGGGGTGTTGCCCGCCCAGGCCCATCCCCAGGGGTAGTGGTTGTAGGCGCCGGTTCCCCCGAGCTCGTCGAGGCGGGGCAGCACCTCCTCAAGGCTTTCGAAGCGGTTGTTGAACCAGCCGAACTCGTTGAAGGCGCCCACCGGGCCCCCTTCGGAGGAGGCCCCGTTGTCCGGCACCACCATGATCAGGGTGTTGTCCAGTTCGCCGATGCGTTCGAGAGCCTCCAGGATCCTGCCGAAGTGGTGATCGGCATGCTCCAGAAAACCGGCATACACCTCCATCATGCGGGCGGCGAGGCGCTGCTGATCCTCTGAGAGCGAGTCCCAGCGGGGCACGTCCGGATCGAGGCGGGAGAGTTCGGTGTCGGCGGGAAACAGCCCGAGCCGCTTCTGGTTCGCGAACACCTCCTCGCGGTAGCGGTCCCAGCCCATGTCGAAACGGCCGCGGTACCTGGCGCTCCATTCCGGCGCCACCTGGTGGGGCGCATGGGCGGCACCGGTGGCGTAATAGAGGAAGAAGGGTTTGTCCGGTGCATTCACATGGGCATCAAGGATGAACTGAATGCCGCGATCGGCCAGGTCCTCCGAAAGGTGATAGCCCTCCTCGGGCGAACGGGGCTGGGGAATCGAGTGGTTGTCGTAGGTGAGGTCGGGATACCACTGGTTGGTCTCGCCGCTCAGGAAGCCGTAGAAGCGCTCGAAGCCTCGGCCCAGCGGCCAGCGGTGAAAGGGACCGGCCGGAGTGCTCTCCTCCAGGGGGCTGAGGTGCCACTTGCCCACGCAGAAGGTGTTGTACCCCTCCTGCAGCAGGATTTCCGAGAGCATGCCGTTCTCGAACGGCATCCGTGCGTCGTACCCCGGATAGCCGGTGGCCCGTTCGGCAATGCAGGCCAGGCCGTTGCTGTGGTGGTTGCGCCCTGTGAGCATGCAGGCGCGGGAGGGGGAACACAGCGCCGTGGTGTGCATGTTGGTGTAGCGCAGCCCGCCGGCCGCGAGGCGCTCCAGGGTGGGCATGGCCACGAGCCCGCCGAACGGACTCATCTGGCCGTAGCCCACGTCGTCGATCACCCAGAACAGCACATTGGGCGATCCCTGCCGGGCCCGCAGCGGCGCCGGCCAGGCAGGCTCCGATTCGGACACCGTGCGGCCGACACGGCCCGGGAAGCGGGTCCCGGCAGGGTATTCGCGGGGCATGGCAAGGGGGCAGGGGGCAGGGGAGCCGGGCCTGGCGTCACCAGCCCGTCCCTGCACTTTGATCAGCGCCGCGGGGAGCGGCCCGATTCGCAAAACTGCGTGACAGACCAGCAGGATGAGCTCACGCCTTCGACCCGGCTCCATGAGCTCCGCCCAGGCCCCACAGACGATCCGGGTGACATTGGACACCTTCATCCGCGCCGAGACCGACACCTACCTGCGCAAGCGGCAGGCGACCGGCGCATTCGGCCGGCTGGTGCATCACCGCGACCCGGTGGACATCGATCACCAGCCGGTGGTGCGGGCCAACCGCGACACCCTCTATTCCTACGGCGTCTTCGACCTCTCCGAACCCGTGACGCTCACGCTGCCGGAGCCGGGGCGGCGTTTCCAGTCGATCCGGATCATCAACCAGGACCACTTCATCGTGGCGGATCAGGCCCGGCCGGGCACCTATGCCCTGACGCAGGAGTCTGTCGGCAGCCGCTACGTGCACGTGAACATCCGCACGCTGGTGACCCCCGGCGATCCTGAGGATGTGGCTGCGGCCCATGCCCTTCAGGACGCTGTGCGGCTGGAACAGGCCAGCCCCGGCAGCCTGGAACTGCCCGAATGGAACCAGGAAAGCCTCGGTGCGCTGCGGCGGGCGATCCTGGGGCTGGGCGCCTTCGTGCCCGACAGCCGCCGCATGTTCGGGGCGCGGGATCAGGTGGATCCGGTGCGCCACCTGGCCGGCACGGCAGGGGGATGGGGTGGAGGCAGCGAGCAGGCGGTGCTGTTCATCAACGTGACACCGGAGCGCAACGATGGCACCACCCCCCACCAGTTGCGCGTTGCCGAGGTGCCGGTGGATGGATTCTGGTCGATCAGCGTCTACAACGCCGCGGGCTATTTCGAAAGCAATCCCCACGGCGGCTATTCCCTCAACAACCTCACGGCGAAACCAGGGCCCGACGGGGCGTTTCTGCTGCAGTTCGGGGGCAGCCCAGACCAGGCGAACTGGCTGCACATCAGCCCGGGGTGGAACTACACGGTGAGGCTGTACCTGCCGCGGCAGGAGGTGCTGGAGGGTCGCTGGCAGTTCCCTGCCGCTACACCGGTGGAGAGCTGAGTGCGGTATGAGGCGAGCGGTTCACCACCGCCCTGGCCAATCTCCACCGCGATGGGCGCCACCCAGGAGCACTGGTAGCACTGCCTTCCCAAAACCACCAGGCCCGTCGACCCGCGGATCAACATCCTGTTCAGGCTGATGCCACAAGAAAAAGGCGCCCCACAGGGGGCGCCGCGCTGGGTTGTGGATGGGATGACCGCCGCAAGGCGGACATCAGGAATGCCCCGTGGTGCTCGTCATCTTTTCAAGCACTTCCTCCAGAGAGAAGCTGGCCGCCTTCTGACGAGGCGGAAACTCCTTGAACGTCTCCAGGAAACGGTTTACGTAGGCCTGGGCCGGCACCAGCAGGAACACGTGGTCCAACACCCAGTCCCAGTAGGTGTTGGAGGTGATGTCGGCCCGCTCGTAGGGATCGGTGAGAAGGTTGAAGATTTTCGGCACGCGCAGGGCCGTGAACGGCTCGGCCCAGACCTGAAGCGTACCGGTGGCCCGCTGCTCCATGAACACCATCTTCCAGTTGTCGTAGCGCAGACCGGTGAGATCGCCGTCGTCGGAAAAGTAGAAGAACTCCACCCGCGGGCTCTTGTCGGTCTGGCCCGTCCAGTAGTCGAGCATGTTGTAGCCGTCGAGGTGCACGTGATAGTGCCGACTGCCCGCCTGATGGCCGGCCTTGAGCTTCTCCTTGATCTCCGGTTCGCCGGCGGCGGCCAGCAGGGTGGGAAGCCAGTCGAGGTGGCTGACGATTCCGGTGAAGAGGGTGCCAGGAGCGATCCTGCCAGGCCAGCGCACGAGGGCCGGCACCCGGTAGGCCCCTTCCCAGTTGGAGTTCTTCTCGTTACGGAAGGGGGTCATGCCGGCATCGGGCCAGCTGTTCATGTGGGGCCCGTTGTCGGTGCTGTACATCACGATCGTGTCATCGGTGACGCCCAGCTCATCAAGCAGATTGAGCATCTCACCGATGCAGTTGTCGTGATAGATCATCACGTCGTGATATTCCGACTGCCAGCGGCCCGACTGACCCAGATCCTGGGGCCGGGCATGGGTGCGGAAGTGCATGTGGGTGGTGTTGAACCACACGAAGAACGGCTCACCGGAAGCCACGGCGTCACGGATGAAGCGCTTGGCCTCCTTCATGAACTCCTCGTCGGCCGTTTCCATCCGCTTCTTGGTGAGCGGGCCGGTGTTCTCGATCCGCTGGGTGCCGTCGCCGTTGGCCCAGCAGTGGAGCACGCCGCGGGGCCCGAAATTCTTGCGGAAGTTGGGGAAATCCTCCGGCTGCGGATAGTCACGCAGTTCCGGTTCCTCCTCCGCGTTGAGGTGGTAGAGGTTGCCGAAGAATTCGTCGAAGCCCTGGTTGGTGGGAAGGTGCTCGTCGCGGTCGCCGAAGTGGTTCTTGCCGAACTGACCGGTGCGGTAGCCGAGCGGCTTGAGCAGCGAGGCGATGGTGGGATCCTCGGTGCGGTAGCCGAGCTCGGCACCGGGCAGGCCCACCTTGCTGAGGCCGGTGCGGAACACGCTCTGGCCGGAGATGAAGGCGGCCCGGCCGGCGGTGCAGCTCTGCTCGGCGTAGTAGTGGATGAAGCGGCCGCCCTCCTTGGCCACGCGGTCGATGTTGGGGGTCTGGTACCCCATCAGCCCGTCGCTGTAGCAGCTCAGGTTGCTCTGGCCGATGTCATCGCCCCAGAGGATCAGGATGTTGGGTTGGCCGTTGGGCATGGCGGGCGGAAAACTGGCAGGAAGGTGAGCGGCCTGGAAAGGCCTGAATCAGGGTACCCGTGGCTGCGTTCCCTGACGAGCCCGCTGACACAGAAGGGTGCTCCCTGCGACACGGCCGCGGCGTGCAGCCTCTGACGGACTTCAGGATGCGGGCCCCTGCCCCCCCCCGGCGAGCCGGAGCCGCTTCTGCCAGCGCAGGAAGGGCATCGAGAGCAGGAGGGTCATCAGCAGATACACCAGGATGGCCAGGTTCACCGGGCCCTTGTCGCTGGAATAGAGGGAGGAGAAGAGCAGGGCGAGGCCCGGGTTCCGCATCGAGGTGACCAGCGCCACGGTGGTGCGTTCCTCCAGGTCCTTCCCGGCCAGGACGTACCCGATGACGAGCGCCGCCACCACCATGCCGGCCATGAAGGCCAGGGCCAGCCAGTTGGCGGCGGCGAAGGGAACGAGCAGCGGCGCGGTCTTCCACAGCACCAGGGCGATCATCGCCAGCAGCAGGCCGTTGGCGAGTTGGGCGAGGGGAAGTTCGAAGCGGTTGGCCAGGGCCGGGCGCCAGCGGCGCACCAGATGGCCCAGCAGCAGGGGAAGCACCTGGGCCTGGACCACCTGCAGCGCCACCTGGGAGGGAAGGATGTCCCAGCCGTCCACCCGGTAGGCGGACCGGAACAGATCGGCCATCAGGGGGATCGAGACGATCGCCGTGATGGCGGCCCCCACCTGGAGCAGGGCCGCCAGCTCCCGGTCCCCCCCCTTCAGGCCCGCCTTGCGCAGGGTGAGGGGGGCGCTGGGGCTCAGGGCCATCAGGGCGATGCCGAACCGTGCCGACACCGAAAGATTCTGGGAGAGCGGCAGCTTCAGCAGCAGCAGGGCCACCAGCGGCACCAGCAGACAGGAACCGATCAGCACCCGCAGGATCAGGGCGGGCCGTTGGCGCAGCACCAGCAGGGCCTGCCCCCGGATGCCGAGGCCCAGGGCGAACATGATCGAGAAGAGGGTGGCCTTGACCAGAAGGTCGACAGCCTGGGGAGGGGCCATGGAAGGGGATGAAAGGGGCGGCGAGAAAAACGCTGGGGAGGCAACAGTGCCTCAGGCATTGATGGCTGACGCCGCCAGCAGGGCCAGGGCGAAGACGCCGATCAGGGTGATCAGCACGGCGGTCGCCGTGGCGATCGAAGTCGTGTGGCGGTAGACGAACTCATCGGAGACGATCCGGCGCAGCACCCGGCGATGCTGCACGGTGGCCGAGGCCATCGCCAGGATGCCCGTCAACACGAAGCCCACGGCCACCAGCCGCACCCCCATTTCCACATGGGGTCTGCCGTTGGCTCCCTGGCGGTTGATCGCGGCGATGATCTTGTCGAGGCCGAAGCCGAAGCTGATCAGGGAGAGGCAGGTGCGGATCCAGGCCATCAGCGTGCGCTCGGCCGCGGCACGGTTGCGCTCCTTGGCCAGTTCGTTGGTGAGATTCATGGCTGGCTGGGGGAGGAACGGGCCTCCCGCTGGTCCTCGAGTCTCAGTTCGTTCTCGATCTCCCTCCCCAGGAACACGTTCAGGAAGGTCCGGATCACGGCCACCACGGCAAGACGCACCAGATTCTGCTCGGAGGCGCTGGTTGTGGTGGCCACGATGTCGGCCCCGAGCTGGAATTCCAGGGCCAGGGCCAGCCAGCTGCCGAAGGTGAGGCGGGCCCGGTTGGACGGCCGGATCGGAAACGGACGGCCGATCCTGGGCAGCGCCTGGCGGGACATCACCAGCAGCCCGCTGAGCACGGTGAGCACCGAGAGGCACTCGAGCACCAGCCGCACGGCGATGCTCAGGGGGATCAGGAACCCCTCCACCACCTCCACGGGCCCCTCGGATGCCAGGAGGAGGAGGGGCGGGTACGGCGGCAGGGCGTCCAATGGATCCGTTCACGTGGGTCCCAGTCTGCAGGAGGCTGGGCCATTCCTCCCAGGGGACCCCATGCCGATCCTCCCCTGCACCCTTGCTGGCTCCCCTCCATGGCGATCCGTTTCTCCCCCCTTGAGAACGACCTGCCGAGCCGCTGGCAGCGCCGCCTCGGCCTGATGCCCCCCCAGGGCCTGGCCACGCTGCCCCGGGCCCTCGGTCTCGCCCTGTTCGCCTGGCTTCCCATCCTGGGGTGGGCCCTGCTGCAGGGCAGGGCCCTGCCCGGCACCCGTTCCGAGGCGCTCTTCGCTCACTACGGCGTGGTGGTCACCTGTGTGGTGGCCATCCCCCTGCTCGTCCTGTGCGAGGAGCTGGCCGAGGCCATGGGCCGCCGGGTGTTCCCCCAGTTCGTCGCCAGTGAGCTCGTGCAGGGAGCTCAGAAGACCCGCTTCGAGGCGATCCTTCACCGCTTCGGCCGTGTGCGGGAACACATGCTCCCCTGGCTGGTGATCCTCAGCGTGGTGGCGCTCGTGTTGGGCGCCCCCGCCCCGGGCAGCCTTCTGGACCTGACGTGGGCACGGAAGGAAGGGGGCGGACTGGGATTCGGAGGCCTGTGGTTCCTCTGGGTGGCACGGCCCATCTATCTCACCCTGCTGCTGGCGTGGCTGTGGAGACTGCTGCTGATGGTGCGGCTCTGCGAGCGGATCGCGCGGCTGGATCTGCGCCTCGTGCCCACCCATCCCGACCGCAGCCTCGGGCTTGCCTTTCTCGAAGAACTTCCCGAGGGCTTCTCCCTTGTGGCCCTCTCCGTGTCGTCGGTCCTGTCCGCCCGCTGGGCCTACCTCCTGGTAGATCAGAGGGTGAGCCTGGCGGAGCTGAAGCAACCCTTCGCCCTGTTCCTGGTGCTGGCCACCCTGCTGCTGCTCTCACCTCTGCTGGCCTTCGCACCGAAGCTCATCCAGGCGCGGCGCCGGGCCCTGCGGGACTACGGCGCGCTGGTGGGCCGGCACGGACATCTCGTGCACCAGCGCTGGATCGAGGGGAGAAGCCCGGACTCCCGCAAGCCGGGCGAAGCGATCCTGGATGCCCCGGAGCTCGGACCGGTCGCGGATGTCGCCGTGCTCTACGAGTCCGTGCGGGCCAGCCGGCGTTCCCCGGTCAGCCTCCGGGCGCTGCTGACCGTGCTGGTGCCCCTGGTGATCCCCCCCCTGGTGGTGCTCGCCACCCAGATCCCCCTCCAGGAGATCCTGCTCACCATCGGCGAAGCGATCCTGTGAGCAGCGGGTGGCACAGGACTCCGGGGCGGAGCGCCATCGCTACCTTGCAGGCGGATCCACTCGATGCGCACCCTGTCGCGATTGACGATGTATTTCCATGTGCGCCACGCCCTGCACTATGCCTATGAAAAGGCGGTGTTCCTGGAGCCGATCACCCTGCGGCTCACCCCCCGCCAGGACATGACCCAGAGGCGGCTGGAGTATGCCCTGAGGATCAGCGAGCCTCCCTCCGGCCAGAGCGCCGTGCTGGATCCGGATGGCAACGAAGCCCAGGTGCTCTGGTTCCATGACCTGCGCGACTCCCTCTCCATCGAGGTGGAGATGGTGGCGGAGACCCTGCGGGACAACCCCTTCGACTGGATCGTGACCCACGAAGGGGCCAGGCGCCTGCCCGTTCGCTACCCGGAGGCGGAGAGCACCTCCCTGGCCCCGGCCCTTTCGCCCGGCGGCATCGCCGACCCGATCCAGCGCTGGGCCCGGGAACTGGCCGAGGCCGTGGACCACGACACAACGGACTTCCTCATGCACCTGGCCGACACGATCCACCATGGTTTCCACCATGTGGGCCGGCCGGATGGCGATCCCCAGACCCCGGAGCAGACCCTGATCGGGCGCACCGGTGCCTGCCGGGACACGGCCATGCTCTACGTGGAGGCCTGCCGCAGCCTGGGGCTGGCGGCTCGCTTCGTGAGCGGATACTCCATGCACCACCCGCCGGAGGTGAGCGAGCACGAGCTGCATGCCTGGGCGGAGGTCTACCTGCCCGGAGGAGGCTGGCGGGGCTATGACCCGAGCCTGGGTCTCGCCGTGGCCGATGGCCATCTGGTGCTCGCCGCCGCGCCCGACCACCGCCTGGCAGCGCCGGTGACGGGCCGCTATCGCGGAACCGGTGTGAGCTCCCAGATGCGTTACACAGTTGAATTGCGCGCCGCTGAGAGCCAGCTCGAGCTCACCAGCCAGGTGGAGAAGAGCCCGATCCGACTCGCGCCGATGGAGGAATGGCTGGATGGCCAGCTCGAACCCAGCACCCGCTGAATGTGTTCCCATGAAAAAAGGAGGGGGCATTCGCTCCCCCTCCTCCTGAGCCGACGACAGACCGCGGGACGATCGCTCAGAACGCCGGTCGCGGATCCGCTGAGGATCAGGCCGCCACTGCGGTCTTGGGATCGAGAGCGCCCTTGGCGTAGAGATCGGCGTAGTAGTTGATGTTCTGCTGCTTGATCTTGCTGGCGTTGCCGGCACACCAGAACTGCTGGTAGCGATCCAGGCACACTTTCTTCATGTAGGCCCGGGCGGGCTTGTTGAAGTGACGGGGATCGAAGTTGGCGGGATCCTTGGCGGCTGCCTCCCGCACGGCGGCGGTGAAGGCGAGGCGGTTGTCGGTGTCGATGTTCACCTTGCGAACGCCGTTGCGGATGCCTTCCTGGATCTCCTCCACGGGCACGCCGTAGGTCTCGGGGATGGCACCGCCATACTTGTTGATCATGTCCAGCCATTCCTGGGGAACGGAACTGGAGCCGTGCATCACCAGGTGGGTGTTGGGCAGGGCCTTGTGGATCTCGGCGATGCGGCTGATCGCCAGCACCTCGCCCGTGGGCTTGCGGGTGAACTTGTAGGCGCCGTGGCTGGTGCCGATGGCGATGGCCAGGGCATCCACCCTGGTCTTGGCCACGAAGTCGGCGGCCTCGGCGGGATCGGTGAGCAGCTGGTCGTGGGAGAGGGCGCCCTCGAAGCCGTGGCCATCCTCGGCCTCACCCTTGCCGGTCTCGAGGGATCCCAGGCAACCCAGTTCTCCTTCCACACTCACACCCACGGAGTGGGCCACATCCACCACTTCCTTGGTGACGGCCACGTTGTAGTCGTAACTGGCGGGGGTCTTGGCGTCGGCCTCGAGGGATCCATCCATCATCACGGAGGTGAAGCCGTTGGTGATGGCACCGAAACAGGTGGCGGGGCTGTTGCCGTGATCCTGGTGCATCACCACCGGGATGTCGGGATAGGTCTCCACCGCGGCGAGGATGAGATGGCGCAGGAAGTTCTCCCCGGCGTACTGACGGGCACCGCGGGAGGCCTGCAGGATCACGGGGCTGTCGGTTTCGTGGGCAGCCTCCATGATCGACTGCACCTGCTCCAGGTTGTTCACGTTGAAGGCAGGAATGCCGTAGCCGTTTTCTGCGGCATGGTCGAGCAGCAGGCGAAGCGGTACGAGCGCCATGGGGAAAAACCTCGCGGGGATGGGGGAAACGGGTTGCGGTGAACCGGGTGCCGGCGGACCGGGGTGTCGGTGGACCGATGAGAAGGTTCGGGGAGGAACCGGATGAGGATCACGGCCGGAGAAGCGGCCCACCTCGCTCAGAGGCGGAGTCTACGGGATCTCCTTGCCGCCACGGCCCCAGTCCCGGGCCGTGGCCCGTGCCTCGTCGCAGCAGAGCTGGCTGCTCACCGCTTCCGCCAGCCCCGGAATCATGGGCCGGCCCTGGCGGATCGCCTCTGCCCACCAGCCGGTGAGACGGGCCACGGGAGCGATCCTCCCATCCTCCCAGGTGCGTCCGAAGGCGAGGGCCGGATCGGCAGGCACCGCCCGCAGGGGCTCCCCGGGGCGGGCCATCCAGAGCTGGAAGCCATGCACGTAATCGGCCTGATTGGCCGAGCCCAGCACCAGGGTGGCTTCGCTGCCGTAGAGCTCGATCCAGCAGCCCCTTCCCGCCCGCGTCACCGAGGAGAGATTCAACTGGGCCGGCACGGTGCGGCCGAGCCGATCCTGCAGCTCGAACTGGACCAGGGCGATGTCCTCCGCATCCACCGGGGCCATGCGGCCGCTGCCATCCGCCAGGGGTCGCTCGCCGATGGCCGTGCGCAGACAGGCCTGCAGCGACCGGCTGGGCCCCACCAGCCAGTGCAGGATGTCGAAGGCATGGGTGCCCAGGGCTCCCAGCACCCCTCCCCCCGCTTCGGCCTGGCTGTACCAGTTCCAGGGCCTGCTGGCATCGGCCCGGCTGCCCATCAGCCAGTCGAACCGCACCAGCCAGGGCTCTCCCAGCACACCCTGGGCCAGAAGGGCTTCCAGCTGCTGGAACAGGGGAACCGCCCGATATTCGAAATCCACCGCCACCCGCAGGTCGCCCTGCAGGGCCTGGCGCTGCAGCGACTGCACCTGCTCGGCATCGAGCCCCACCGGTTTTTCGAGCAGCAGGTGCTTGCCCGCCTCCAGGGCCGCCCGGGCCAGGGCGTAGCGGGGCTGGGGCGGTGTGGCGATCACGATCGCATCGATGCCGGGCGAGCGGAGCAGGGCCTCGAAGTCGCTGAATCCCTCCAGGCCGCTGCTGCGGCAGGCCGCCTCCAGCCGCTCCGGCCGGGGATGCCAGAGCGCCACCGGCTCGGTGCCGGGGCAGTCCCGCAGGGCCGGCAGATGAACCTTCTCACCGAAACCGAGCCCGGCGATGGCCACCTTCAGGGGAGCGTCAGCCACGGCCGGCACCGGAGCGGGCATCGGCCAGGAGGGAGGCCCCTGCCCCGCAGGCGGCCCGCAGGGTGCGGGTGGTGAGCTCATCTGCCGCTGCGGCCTGCCATTCGGCCCGCAGTCGGGGGATGCCGTTCACCGAGGTGTCCCGGTAGAGCTCCTGCTCGCAATCGAGCTGCATCACATAGAGGCTGCCGCGGAGCGGCCGGCTCCTGGCGTTGCCTCCATCCCCGGCCCCGTTCCCTTCCTCCCGTGCCTCCTCCTCTGTTGCCTGTGCCGGTTGAAAGCGGCTGAGCACCGTGAGCCGGCCCTGCCGGTCCACCCGCAGACTGCCCGCGTCCCACCACTGGCGTCCCCGGGCCGAGGCCGGCACCTCCTGCCAGTCGACCGGTCCGGCCCAGGCCGGAGCAGGGCTCACCAGGAATCCAAGGGACAGCTGAACCGCCAGCGCCAGGCCCACCAGGGCGAACCTCAGGCCTGCCGGCAGCACCTGCCTTTCCCTCCCTGGGGATCGGCGCCTCATGGTGCCAGCACCTGGCTGCGGCGGGCACTGCCATGGAGCTGGAGGAGCTGGGCCAGGGTGGCGCGCAGCTCGGTGCGGGGAACGATCGCGTCCACGAAACCGTGATCCTGCAGGTATTCGGCGGTCTGGAACCCTTCCGGCAGCTTCTCCCGCAGGGTCTGCTCGATCACCCGGCGACCGGCGAAGCCGATCAGGGCCTTCGGCTCGGCGAGGATCAGATCACCCAGCATCGCGAAGCTGGCGGTCACCCCACCGGTGGTCGGGTGGGTGAGCAGGGGCAGATAGAGCAGTTCGGCGCGGCGGTGACGCTCCAGGGCTCCGGAGATCTTGGCCATCTGCATCAGGCTGAGCATGCCCTCCTGCATCCGGGCCCCGCCCGAGGCACACACGATCAGGAGGGGATAGCGACGAGCCGTGGCGATCTCGATCAGCCGGGTGAGCTTCTCCCCCACCACCGATCCCATCGACCCCCCCATGAAGCGGAAGTCCATCACTCCCAGGGCGAGGGGGATGCCCTCCAGCCGGCAGAGGCCCGTCACAACGGCATCCCGGAGGCCGGTGGCCTGCTGACTGTCCCGCAGGCGATCGGCATAGCTGCGCCGGTCCTTGAAGGCGAGGGGGTCGCTGGGGGAGAGGTCGGCGTGGAGGTTCTCGAAGCTGCCCGGATCGGCGATCAGCCGGATCCTCTCCTCGCTGTCGATGCGCTGATGGTGGCCGCAGCCCTTGCAGACGTGGGCATTGGCGGCGAGATCCTTGCGGTACACCACCAGGCCGCACTCCGGGCACTTGCTCCAGAGGCCATCCCCCTCATCGGGGTCAGGGCTCTTGCTGGAGCGGACCACCGGTGACTGCTTGCGGCGATCGGCGAACCAGTCGAACAGCGACATCGAGGGGAGAAGCGGGAAACCGGTGAGGGAAAGGGAAAGGTCGCACCCGCTCCATTAAACGCCCGGAGAGAGGAACGCCAGCCAGGGCCGGACTCCACCGATCCAGGTGGCCAGGGCACCGGCTGCCAGGAAGGGGCCGAAGGGAAAGGGCTGGCCGGGAGGAAGCCTGCCGCTGAGCCGGCCGATCGAACCGAAGAAGGCTCCGGCCACCACCGCCAGGGCAACGGCCACCGCCAGACCCGCCGGTCCGAGCCAGGCCCCCATCAGGGCCGCGAGCTTGGCGTCGCCGAGGCCCAGGGCCGGGCGTCCCATCAGCTTCTGCGCCAGGGCGCTGAGGGCCTCGAACCCCAGCAGACCCAGGGCTGCCGCCAGCAGATGGTTGCTCACCAGCTCCCGGATCGGAGAGGGATCCTGGAGGAGACCCACCAGAGCGGTGACGACGATTCCCAGCACCAGTCCCCAGCGGCAGAGGACCTCGGGAAGCCAGAGGCGATCGAGATCGATCAGCACAAGGGGGACCAGCCAGCTCACCAGCAGCCAGCCGGCGATCAGCACCAGCCACGGATTCGGAGCGGCACCCATCCCTTCGGGCCGGGCTGCCAGCATCACGACCCAGAGGCCGCTGCAGAGCAGTTCCACCAGGGGATAGCGGGAAGAGATCCGCCCGTGGCAATGGCGGCAGCGACCCCGAAGCAGCAACCAGCCCAGCACCGGCAGATTTTCGCTCCAGGAAAGGGAGCTGCCGCAGCGGGGGCAGTGGCTGCCGGGCCAGAGCAGGGATTCCTCCCGCGGCAGCCGCCAGGCCACCACATTGAGGAAACTGCCCACACAGGCCCCGACCAGGGCGGCGGCGATCGCCAGGGCTGGGGACTGGGGAAGCTGGGAGATCACCGTTCAGGCCAGACCCCGCCCCAGGGCGGCACGACCGCCGCGGGGCCGGGGACTGGGGCGGGTCCGCACCAGATCGATCGGGACGAACTGCTCGTCGGGTAGGAGCACCGGGGTCTCGAAGACGACCCGGCCCTGGGAGGACTCCCCGACCAGCACCACCCCCAGCGGTTCGTTGGCCACCACGCCGGTGGTGAGGTGGCGGAAATAGATCTGACGGGCCGCGTGAAGCAGCTGGCGGCTGTTGATGCGATCGAGGCGCAATCCGCTTCCGGGGAGGGTCGCCCCAGAGGTGCCCGAGCCCCATACCGACTCGCGCCGCTCAGCGCGAATCAGGAAGGAAGGTCCGATCCGGGAGGAGCGGACGTCATGCTCGGCAGGGCTCGAGGGAAGTGCGATAGGCCGGTGGTGACGGTGCATCACCTGACGATTCCGGTGAGTTTAGAATGGAATCCTTGATCGGGCCAGGGATCTTCAGCTGAGTTTGTTCTTCTCTTCGATCATGCGGTGGATGATCGGAGTGAGGATGATCTCCATCGCAAAGCCCATCTTGCCGCCGTTGACAACGATGCTGGTGGGGCTCGACATGAAGGAGTCGTGGATCATCCGCAGCAGGTAGGAGAAGTCGATCCCCCATTTCTCCCGGGCCCCCTTGCGGAAGTGGATGATCACGAAGCTCTCATCCGGCGTCGGGATGTCGCGGCAGATGAAGGGGTTGGAGGTGTCCACGGTGGGCACCCGCTGGAAGTTGATGTCCGTGCGGCTGAACTGGGGGGTGATGTGGTTGATGTAGTCGGGCATGCGGCGCAGGATCGTGTCGACGATCGCTTCGGCCGAGTAGCCCCGCTCGGCGTTGTCGCGGGCGATCTTCTGGATCCACTCCAGGTTGGTGATCGGCACCACACCCACCAGCAGGTCGGCCAGGGACGCCACGTTGTAGCCATCACCCACCACTCCGCCGTGGAGCCCTTCGTAGAAGAGAAGGTCGGTGGCCGGCTCGATCGGCTCCCAGGGGGTGAACTGACCCGGCTCCAGGCTCGTTCCCAGCCTGGCGTTGTGTTCAGCAGCCTCCTCCACGGAGTGGAGGTAGTAGCGCTTCTCACCGCCACCGGTCTCGCCGTAGACCCGGAAGAGCTCCTCAAGCTTGGGGAAGAGATTGGCCTCGGGGCCGAAATGGGAGAAGTTGTCGCCGCGGGCCTGGGCCTCGGCCATGGCCTGCTTCATCGGGCCCCTTTCGTAGCGGTGGTAGCTGTCGCCTTCCACCACCACCGGGTTGATTCCCTCCCGCTTGAAGATGTGCTCGAACGCGCGTTTCACGGTGCTGGTACCTGCACCGGAAGAACCGGTGACGGCCACGACCGGGTGACGTTTCGACATCGGCGCAGGGGGAAACGGGGGCGTTTGTGAGTTTCGCAGATCGCCGGACCGTCGCCCTTCAGGTTTCGAGGGCCTCCAGCAGCCGCTCGCCCATGGCCTGACAGCCAAGGAACCGGCAGCCCTCGGCCATCAGATCACCGGTGCGGAACCCCTGGGCCAGCACCCGGTCCACGGCGCCTTCCAGATCGGCCGCCGCCTCCTCCTGGCGCAGGCCGATCCGGAGCATCAGTGCCGCCGACAGCACCATCGCCAGGGGGTTGGCCACATCCTGACCGGCGATGTCCGGAGCCGAGCCATGGACGGGCTCGAACAGGCCCGGTCCCCCCGCGCCGAGGGAGGCCGAGGGCAGCATGCCGATGCTGCCGGTGAGCATGGCCGCCTCGTCGCTGAGGATGTCGCCGAAGAGATTGGAGGTGAGCAGCACATCGAACTGGCGCGGCGCCCGCACCAGCTGCATGGCCGCATTGTCCACATACATGTGGCTGAGCTCCACCTCGAGGAAGTCGGCATGGATGGCTTCCACCCGATCGCGCCAGAGCTGACTCACATCCAGCACGTTGGCCTTGTCCACCGAGCAGAGCCTGCCGCGGCGCAGGGCCGCCTGCTCGAATCCCACCCGGGCGATGCGATCGATCTCGAAATCGGAGTAGGCCATCGTGTTGAAGGCACGCACATGGCCATCCGCCTCGGTGCGACCCTTCGGCATCCCGAAATACACCCCCCCGGTGAGTTCCCGCACGACGAGCAGATCGACCCCTTCGATCACCTCGGGGCGCAGGCTGCTGGCCTCCAGAAGGGCCGGCACGATCTTCACGGGCCGCAGGTTGGCGAAGAGCTCCAGACCCGAGCGGAGCCCCAGCAGGCCTGATTCCGGCCTCAGTTCCCGGGGAAAGCCGTCGTAGCGGGGGCTGCCGATGGCGGCCAGCAGCACCGCGTCGGCGGCGCGGCAGCTGCTCAGGGTGGTTTCCGGCAGGGGCTCCCCGGTGGCGGCGATGGCCGCACCTCCGATCGGCTGTTCGTCGCAGACGAGCTCGAAACCGCGGCGACGGGCCACCGCATCGAGCAGCTGGCGGGCGACCGCCATGATCTCCGGACCGATGCCGTCGCCGGGGAGCAGGGTGATCCGGTAGGTCGTCATCGGGAGGATCGCAGGACCTGCGGCGCCGGCCTTCCAGCCCCGCGCAAGGGGAGAGGCTACCCGCCCTGCTGCCGCTCCCCGGCCTCGTTGCGCAACTGACGCAGGCTGCGGGCCATCTCCGGCAGCTTGTTGAAGGCGGCGGAGCAGCGCAGCCAGAGGCGGTTGGGGATCGCCGGATAGCCGCTCACCACCTCACCGGCGGCGACGGCTCCATGGATCCCGGACTTGGAGGAGGCGATCGCCCGATCGCCGATGGTGGCCTTGTTGGCCACCCCCACCTGCCCCGCGAGGATCACCCCCTCCCCCAGCACCGCCCCGCCGGCAATCCCCACCTGGGCCGCCAGGGCGCAGTGGGGACCGGTGACCACGCCGTGCCCGACGTGGACGAGGTTGTCGATCTTGGTGCCGGCACCGATGCGGGTGTCGCCCACCGCAGGGCGGTCGATCATGCTGCCGCAGCCCACCTCCACCCCGTCCTCGAGCACCACCCCGCCGGTCTGGGGCATCTTTCGCCAGCCGCTGGCGGTGGGCACGAAGCCGAAGCCCTCCGCCCCGATCACCGCATTGGAGTGGACCACACAGCCCCTGCCCAGCCGCGTGCCGGGATGCAGCACGGCCCCGGCGTGGATTTCGCAGTTCTCGCCGAGATGCACATCTTCGTAGAGCACCACACCGGGATGGAGGATGGAGCCGTCACCGACGGAGCTGCCCTCCCCGATCACCACGTGGGCACCCAGGTGAACGCCACTGCCCACCCGGGAGGAAGGATCCACCACCGCCGTGGGGTGGCTGCCCGCAACCGGGAGGCGTCGGGGGTGAAGGAGATCGAGGGCCTCGGCGAAGGCCAGGCGGGGATCCTGGAGCGCCACCCAGGCCATCCCCTGCTGGCTCGCCCGGCGCTGCAGCTCCTCGGCCTCCTCTCCCCGGGCTGGGATCAGCACAGCGGCGGCCCGGCTGCCGGAAAGGGCTGCCGCCATGGCATTTCCCGCCTCCAGGAAGCTCACCTGATCGGAACCGGCCCGATCAAGGGCCTGGGCGCCGTTGATTTCGGGATCGCCGGCCAGGTGGCGGAGACTGGCATCGCTCACCTCGCTGAGCTGATGGAGCAGGTGGCTGAAACGCATTGCCCGGTGGCCGGCGGAGGCCGGATCGTAGGGCCGGGCTTCAGTCGCGGGGCGGCTCCGGCACGGCGGTGAGAACCAGCTGGTCGCGGTGCACGACCGCGTCTCCGACCGGTCCCAGGCGACGACGCACCTCCTCACTGCTGAGGCCCTTGATCCTGCGCAGCTCTTCGCTGCTGAGGGTGGTCAGACCACGACCCAGTTCGATGCCGGCGGCCGAAAGGATCTGAATCGGTTCCTGACGGCCGAACTCCCCTTCCACCGCCTGGATCCCCACGGCCAGCAACGAGGCTCCCTGACGCAGGAGCGCCCGCTCGGCCCCGGCATCCACCCGCACGCTGCCCCTGGGCAGAAGGGCATGGGCCAGCCAGCCCTTGCGGTCCGGCAGGGGGGAATCACTGGGCTGGAACACGGTGCCCACCCGATCGCCGGCGAAGAGGGCTTCCAGCACCGCCGGATCCCGGCCATCAGCCAGGTGCACCCGGATGCCGCTGGAGGTGGCGATCCGGGCAGCGGCCAGCTTGGTGGTCATTCCACCGGTTCCCCAGCGACCACCGCCCCCGGCCACGCTGCTGAGCCGCTCCAGCTCCACCAGATCCCTCACCTCCTCGATGGGCCGGGCGTCATCATCGAGCCGGGGATCGCCGGAGTAGAGACGATCCACATCGGTGAGCAGCACCAGTTCATCGGCACCGATGGCGACCGCCACCAGGGCCGAGAGGGTGTCGTTGTCGCCGAACCGCAGTTCATCGGTGGCGAGGGTGTCGTTCTCGTTCACGATCGGCACCACCCCCCAGGAGAGCAACTGCTCGAACGTGCGACAGGCGCGTCGGTAGCGTCGCCGCGAAGCCAGATCGCCCCGGGTGAGGAGCACCTGGGCAACGGCCAGGCCCCGCACCGCAAACGCATCCTGGTAGAGGGCCATCAACCTGCCCTGCCCCACCGCCGCTGCGGCCTGCAGGGCCGCCACCTCAGTGGGCCGCCTTCCCATCCGCAGGGCTTCGCAGCCCAGGCCCACGGCCCCGCTGGTGACCAGGGCAATGGCATCGCCGTGCCGCTGCCGGCGGCCGAGAATCGCGGCCAGATCGGCGATCACGGCCGCAGTGGAGCGATCCTCCCCTCCCCTCAGCAGGCTGGTGCCCACCTTCACCACCCGTCGCCTGCCCCCGGGCGCCGACGGTCTCATCCCTCGAGGGTGGAGCCCACCCACCGGGCCATGCGGATCTCCAGGTTCTGCAGCCGGTCGTGCCGGCAGGGCATGCCATCGGGATCGATCGGCTTGACGAGCACGGTGAACAGGCCGAGACGGTTGCCGGCCAGCACGTCGGTGAAGACCCGGTCCCCCACCAGGGCCACCTGGGGAGGGGGCAGGGCCAGGTCGGTGAGCACCCGGCGCAGGGCGGCCCGACGGGGCTTGCCGGCAGCTGTGGTGTAGGGGATGGCAAGCCGATCCGCCACCGCCCCGATCCGGCGGCGGGAGGGATTGTTGCTGAGGAGATGGATCGGCAGCCGTTCCCGCGCCTGCCGCAGCCAGAGTTCCATGCTGGGAGGCAGCACCGACTGGCGGCGGGGAAGGAGGGTGCGATCCACGTCGAGGATCAGGGCACGGATCGGATGGCCGGGCCACTCGAGCAGCCGGGGCAGGGGCAGATGGGCCAGGGTCGTGCCCAGCACCCAGTCGGGAGTGAGCAACTGGCGGAGCATCAGCCGTCGAGCTCCCTCTCCTCGAGTTCGGCTTCGATGCGGGGCTGCACCCGGTCGAATTCCTCTCCCTCCACCAGCACGGCCTCGCCGCCCTCCATGCGAGCCACCACGAAGAAGGGATCCAGGGGGATGTAGAGGCCGTATTCCTCCTCGTTCACCATGAAACTCACCAGCAGCTCATAAGTTTCGCTGTCAGCATCGCCATCCTCGTCGGCCTCGAGATCCTCGGCTTCCGGCTCCTCGAGTTCTCCACTCACCGTGAGGGTCACCGCCGAGCGCACAAGGGTGAGATCGTGCTCCTGCAGCACGACATCCGCCACGGAAAGCACCGGCTCTGTGGCGTTGAGGGTTTCGATCAGTTCCGGATCGTCCTCTTCCCCCAGGCGGAACAGACAGACCGGGGTGTCGACGGGGGTCAGCAGTCCGTAATCCTCACCGTCGAGGGGGATGAGCTGCTCGAGGAAGCAGAGCAGCTGGCGGCCGTTGCCATCGCGCACCAGGACGGTGGGAACGTCTCCGGAACCCGTCATCGAAGGGGTTTCGGGGGGCATGGCAGGGCTGCGGGTGATGTCAGGATGCAGCAGCGGCTGCCCTGTTGCCGGAGACGATGGTCGCCGGCAGGACCGGATCGGGTTCGGGTCCTTCCCGCAGCCATTGCTCGAGCAGCAGGGAAGCGGCGGCACTGTCGAGCCGGCCGCTGCGATCTCCCTGCAGGCAGAAACGCTCGGCCGCCGCCCAGGTGCTGGCGTGCTCGTTCACCCAGGCCACCGGGAGGGGAACCCCGGCCGCTTCCAGGCCGCGAACCAGGCGAAGCGCGAACCGACGGCAGTGCTCCACCTGAAGGGTGGGGTGCTGGTGGGCATCGAGCGGTACACCCACCACCAGGGCCCGCACCTGGCGGCGACGCACGATCTCCTCGAGAACCTCCAGTTCCCGGGGGAAGGGGCCCCGCTGGAGGGCAGGAAGGGGGGTGACCGTGATCCCGAGGGGGTCGCAACCTGCCAGGCCCACGCGCCTTCGACCCACATCGAGCGCAAGGACCGAGCGGGGGCGGGGGGCCGGCATTCAGCGCTGGCCCGCGGGGGTGGGCACGGGTCTGCGACGGGGCTGGAACTGCTCCAGCACCGCCCCCAGGCGGCGGGCGGCGCTGCGGGCGGGTTGGCCTTCCTGACGACGCCAGACGCTGCGGGCCATCAGAACCTGCTCTCCATGGAGCTCGGCGCCGAGGGCGGAGAGCCACTGCTGGCGCGCGGAATCCCCCACTTCGCTGCGCAGCCAGAGCACTCCGCCGGGGGCGGAGAAGCGTCGCAGCAGCAACTCGGTGGGGGTTCCCAGCAATCGCTCCCAGCCGGGATGAACGGTCAGCTCCACGAGCTGTCCGCCAGCGGGATGATCCCCCTGCCAGCGGATCCCGGCCACGGCCTCGTTGCGGATGGCATCGATCAGCATCCAGCCCCTGCGGTGGCTCTGATCGAGCAGATCCTCCACGCGTCGATCCAGCAACTGGCGCAGCTGGGCGGGACAGGCTGCCTGTTCAAGATGCCAGAGCAGGGCGGCGTTGCGGCGATTCAGGGGCCTGAGCTGGAGATCGGGCGGCAGGGAGAGGGGCTGGGCCGATGGGGCTTGCCAGCGCCAGACCTGGTCGGTGCGCTGGGGCTGAAAGCCCGATTCCCGCAGGGTCGCCAGACGGGCCGAATCGAGACTGGAAACGGTGGCGATCCAGCTGGCGGCGCCGCGACCGCGGTGGATGGCCTCCCGCAACAGACCGGCAGAGATCGCCTGTCGCCCGGGGGCGCTGGGATCCTCCGCCACCCCCAGGGCCAGCCGCAGGTGCTCCACCTGCCGGCAGGAGCCCGTGCGGTTGAGGCGCCGGGTCACGATCAGCCCCAGCGCCGTGGGGCGAGCGGAGGAATCCCGCCGCAGTGCCACCAGCACCTCGGCTGCCAGGGGCTGGCGGGCCACGATGGTGGAAACCAGTCGCTCGGGCCAGGCCAGCAGCAGCGACTTCTGCAGCAGCGTCTGCAGGGGGAGGAAGGCAGGGTCGTCGAGGATGGGGAGATGCCAGCCCTGGAGGGACTCCACCGTCCAGGGGACCAGGGAGGTGGCCCTGGGGGGATCCTTCGCGGCTGACTGTGTCCCGGCGGGGAGTGGCACGGCTGGGAACAGGCGGAAGGGCGAGGGAACGACAGATACGACCCGTAACATCTTAATCCGCCCGGTGGTGCGCCACGGCAACCGCTCAGGCGGGTCCTCAGGCGGGTCGTACAAGCACCAGCGGCGTGCGTTCGTTGGCATTGCCGGCTGGGTTGGGTTTCAGGGCCCTCTGCAGCAGATCCTCCGAGCAGCCCCGGCTGGCGGCGAGCACTTTGACCCGGCCCAGGTCGTTCACGTCGACCACGGCCACCCCCACGCCGAGAGCATGGGCCATGCGGTTGCAGAAGGCTGCCGGGGCTTCGGGACCCAGCACCAGGGTCTGGTCATAGGGAGGCGTGGTGCCGGTGATGTCATCGATCAGACGGGCCTGCTCCCCTGCCAGACGGTAGAAGCCGCCCCTGCTGCCCACCAGCTTGAGGGCCGTCCCGGCCAGCCAGGCGCAGAGCACCCGGGCGGGTCCCACGATGTCGATCAGGCTCTGCAGACCGCAGGCGGTGGCGAGGCTGCTGGTGGGATGGAAGACCCGGCAGAGAAGCCGCGCCAGCATCGATGGCTCCACCGTTTCCGGGTGGTGGTAGCGGCCCTGCATCACCGCCAGGGGTGTCTCACCGATGGTGATCACATCCCCCGGCTGGAGAAGGTCGCCGGTGTAGTGATCGAGCACCTCCTGGGGCTCATCGAGCACCCCGAGCAGATGGGTGCGCACCGGCAGCACCCGGCATCCCTCTCCATCGCGCCATGGGGCGGCAGCCGGATCGACGGGATCCGGTCTCTGCAGCGGCACCAGCAGTCCCTGACGCCTGGTGAGCCGACCGAAGGGGCCGTAGTTGACCCAGAACACATCGATCCAGAGGGTGTCGAGAAGGCTCTCGAGATCCACGCCCGAGGGACCGAGCAGGTTCATGCGGATGCGGGCACCGGTGCTCTTGCCCCCCTTGACGATGTAGGCGGCCCAGTAGCCGTCGGGGCGGGCCTCCTCGTCCGGATGGAGGGGAGTGATGCGCGTCTCGGAACGGATCTCGGTCACATCGCTGCGGCCCAGCAGGGTGGGAACGACACGGATCTCCGGCACCATCACCTCCATCCGGGGGTGGGGGTTGCGGATGGTGATCGTGCCGGTCACCTCCAGACCCTGGGCCTTGCGCTTCACCTGGAACGGCCCGGGAAGCAGCTGCAGGGGGGAGGCGGGCCGGAGGCGATGGCGCAGTTCCAGCCAGAGCAGGCTGAGGCCGAACAGGAGCAGAACGACCAGCAGGAGGGAGACGGGAAGGGGCAAGCCGGAAACCCAACGGGACGCGAACGGGCGGAGCGTAGGGGCTCCGGTGGCCCTAGGTTCCCCCTCACGGCACCGGCATGGCCACTGGCATGCGCAAGATCTTCGTTCTCGATACCAACGTTCTGCTGCACGATCCCCAGGCCCTGACCCGGTTCGAGGACAACGGCGTGGTGGTTCCGATCGAGGTGGTGGAGGAGATCGACCGCTTCAAACGCGATCCCTCCGAGAAGGGGCGCAACGCCAGACAGGTCTCCCGTCTGCTGGATCAGATGCGCTCCAGGGGAAACCTTTCCGAGGGCGTGAGCATCGAGGGCACCAGCGGCGGCACCCTGAAGGTGGTGTTCTGCCGCAGCGAAACCCTCAGCCAGCTCCCCCCCGAGCTGAAGGCGGGGAACGGGGACAACAACATCCTCGCCGTTGCCCTGGAGCAGCGGTTGCAGGAGGTGATGGGGGCCCACACGCCGGTGGTGCTGGTCACCAAGGACACCAACCTGCGCATCAAGGCCGATGCGGTGGGACTGATCGCCCAGGACTACACCACCGACAAGGTGGACATCGGCGACCTGTATTCCGGCTTCTGCGAACTGCCCGCGAGCGCCGCGCAGATGGAGCAGGCCAAGGCGGACGGGGGACTGCCGCTCCAGGACCTGCCGGCCCTGGTGGGCACCGGGGAGCTGTTCGACAACGAGGGGGTGACCCTGGTGGATGAGGTGCGGACCAACCACACCCTCCTCTGCCGGTTCCACGCCTCCAGCGCCTCCCTCCATCCCCTGCAGAAGGCCCCCAGGGTGCGCCTCGGACGCATCCAGGCCCGCAACCGGGAGCAGACCTTCAGCCTCGATCTGCTGCTGGATCCGGCGGTGCAGCTGGTCACCCTGGTGGGCAAGGCCGGTACCGGCAAGACGCTGCTGGCGCTGGCGGCCGGACTGCATCAGGTGGCTGACGAGCATCTCTACGACCGGATGCTGGTGACGCGACCGGTGATCCCCCTGGGCAAGGAACTGGGTTTCCTGCCCGGCGATATCGAGGAGAAGATGGGCCCCTGGATGCAGCCGATCATCGACAACCTCGATTTCCTGCTCGGAAGTGCAGACGACATCCACTCCGGCCGCGGGGGTCATCAGCGGGGTCCGCGCAACAGCTGGGCCGACCTCAAGGGAATGGGTCTGCTGGAGGTGGAGGCGATCAGCTATATCCGGGGTCGTTCGATCCCACGCCAGTACATGGTGGTGGATGAGGCCCAGAACCTCACCCCCCATGAGGTGAAGACGATCGTGACCCGGGTGGGGGAAGGCACCAAGATCGTGCTCACCGGTGATCCCTATCAGATCGACAATCCCTACGTGGATGCCGAGAGCAACGGTCTCACCTGGCTGGTGGAGCGCTTCAAGGGCCAGAGCCTGGCGGGCCATGTCACCTTGCTGCGGGGGGAGCGGTCCGAGCTGGCCGAACTGGCGGCCAACATTCTCTAGTTCCGGATCGCGGATTTCCCATCCCCCTCCCCTGCGATCCCCCTCCTCCCGGCCTGCCCCATGGCAAGCTTTGGCGGCCTGCATCGCAGAAGGAAGCGTCATGGGGACTGGAATGTCGCGGCGAGGGGTCTCCCTGGCCCTGCTCGCGGGGCTCTGGGCCGGCACCCTGCCGGTCCTTGCCCAGGGAACGGCCCCCCCGCCGACCGCAGCCGCCAAGGAGAGCTACAGCCAACCCGAGACCCGTGCCCTGGTGGATCTGGTGAATGCCGCCGTGAAGGAGGTGGCCACCAGGGGAGAGGCGAGCTTTCCGGAGTTCCGCGTGCGGGGAAGCCGCTGGTTCCAGGGGGATCGCTACATCTTCGTGCTCGATCCCAAGGGGAACAGTTACGTCTATCCCCCCGATCCCAAGAGCGAGGGGGTGAACTTCCTCGGTTTCCAGGACCTCGGCGGCAAGCCCTTCGGCCAGATGTTCGTGGATCGCGCCACCGACGCCGACGGCCGGGGCTGGGTGCACTACCAGTGGCGCAGGCCCAACCCCAACGACCGACGGCCGGTGTGGAAATCCACCTACCTGGTGGGCGTCACTGCCCCCTCGGGGAAACGCTATCTGGTGGCGGGCGGAACCTATGAGGCCCGCATGGAGAAGGCCTTCGTGGTGGAGGAGGTGGAAGCGGCCGCCCGGCTGCTCGGGAAGCAGGGCAAGGCAGCCTTCGATCAGCTGCGGGACCCCAGGGGTCGCTTCTACTTCCACGACACCTATGTGTTCGTGGACACGCCCGACGGGGTGGAGCTGGTGAATCCGGCCTTCTCCGAGGTGGAAGGCCGCAACATCATGGATCTGCGGGATGGGGAAGGGCGACAGATGGTGCGGGAATACATCCGCCTGGCCATGGAGAAGGGCTCCGGCTGGACCACCTATCTCTGGCCCCGGCCCGACGGCTCGAAGCGGCCCGAGCGCAAGACCACCTACGTGCGCAAGGTGACGACCCCGGCGGGCGAGACCCTGATCGTGGGTTCCGGTCTCTACGAACCCTGAGGGTCAGCCACTGCCGGTGATCGCCACGGCGCCCTGGCGACGCCGGTCGGCGAAGGCCTCCAGCTCCCCACCGGACCAACGGACCGCCAGCTTCACACCTCCGAAAAACATGTCCGGCGCCTCCAGGAGCCGCAGCTGGAGGTGCGGCTCCCGCTCCAGCAGGGAGAGATCCAGACCCGGCTCACAGAGCACCAGGGGAGGCTCACGCCCGGCCTGCACGTGCAGTCGCGGTGCGGTGATGGCCTCCTCCAGCGGCAGTCCCTCCAGGGTGTGGCGCTCCCACACCTGGGCCATGGCCGTGGTGATGCGGCTGGCCCCGGGGGTGCCGAAGGCGAAGCCATGGCCATCCGGATGGCGCACCAGGGTGGGGGCCATGTTCGACACCAGCCGGGAGCCGCTGGGGGCCGTCAGGAACCCCTCAGGGTTGAGTTCCGGCTCTCCCAGGCTGTTGTTGCAGGCGATTCCGGTGCCGGGGATCGTGATCCCCGAGCCATAGCCGTTGCTGAGGGTCACGGCCACCAGGGAGCCGTCGCCGGTGGCCACGGAAAGGTGGGTGGTGTGGGGGGAGGCCAGGGCGCCGAGATGGCGCCGCAGCACCTCCGGGGCCAGCAGGGCCTGGGCCTGGGCAGTCGAGAGACCGGGGCCGAGGCCCTGGCGGCGCCGCAGGGTGAAGAGGGCCCGCTGGGCCCTCACCCGCTGCACGACCCGCTCCGCAGCTGGGGCCTCGGCAGAGAGGGATTCCTCCACCAGTCGGATCAGGCTGCCCAGGGCCAGCCCACCGATCGCAGGAGGAGGGTTGAGGGCCAGCCGGAATCCCCGGGAGCGCAGCTCCAGGGGCTGGCGCACCCGGGCCCGGTAGTGGGCCAGGTCCTCCCGGGTCACATACCCCCCCAGGGCCCCCAGCTCCCGGGCGAACACCTCGGCGAGATCCCCCCGGTAGAGAGCCTCGGCGCCCTGCGCGGCGATCAGCTCCAGGCTGGCGGCCATCCCCGGAATCCGGCACCAGCGTCCTTCCCGGGGCGGATCGGCCGGATCCACCGCAAAACACTCCCGGCTGGCGGCCTGGCGATCGAACAGCAACGACCCGGCGATCGACAGCCACTGGGCCGTGGTTCTTCCCATCGGGAATCCCTCCCGGGCCAGCCGGAGCGCCGGTGCCACCAGATCCCGCCAGGGAAGGGAGCCATGGCGGGACCAGGCCAGGTGGAGAGCGGCCAGCATGCCCGGCACCGCCACCGACCCCGGGCCGGCCCGCACGGTGATGCCGTCGCCGTAGGGGAGGTGCACGTCCCACCAGCGGCCCGGGGAGCCCCGGTGGTGGCCGGAGGGCACGGCATCGGCGCCGTCGATGGCTTCGCTTCGGCCTGCCTGCCCTTCGATCACCAGAAAGGCGGACCCCCCCAGGGAACACATCAGAATCTCCGCCAGGCTGGCCGCCAGGGCTGCCGCGACAGCGATATCAACGGCGTTGCCGCCGGCCTCGGCAATCACCACCCCTGCACTCACGGTGAGGGGCGAGTCGGCGGCGATGGCGGCTCGGGTGGGGGGGCGCATGGGGACCGGCGCGCTGCGTGTCGGGCGGAGGGAACCAGCGGATCCGACTTGCTCATGATCGCCACACCGGTCCACCGGCCGCTGCATACGCTTGGCCCTGCGATCGGATGATCGATATGCCCGAGCCCGCCCCTTCCGAGCCGTCCATGCTGCCCACCCCTGGCAGCGGTTCGGATCCGCGGCGGATCGGGTCCGAGCGAAGGGTGCTGCTGGCGGCGGCAGTGTTCGCCGTGGTCGGCCTGGCGCTGCAGTGGTGGCGACTGCAGGTGCTCACCGCCTCCTACGACCAGGGCATCTTCCTTCAGGTGCTGTGGAACGCACTCCACGGCCATCCCTTCGAGAGCACCCTCTCCTCCCAGCTCTCCACCAACGTGATCCACGGTGGTGAGCTGCCCGCCCTTGGCTATCACCGGCTGGGGCAGCACTTCACCCCGATTCTGCTGGTCTGGCTTCCCCTGGTGGCCCTGCTGGGGATCTGGGCCCTGCCCCTGGTCCAGGTGGGGGTGGTGACCGCCGCCGGGCTGGTGCTCCACCGCCTTGCCGCCGGACGCCTCGCCCCCCGACTGGCCGGTCTCCTCGCCGTGAGTTTCTACGGAGCCAACGCGGTGCTCGGGCCCACATGGGGGAACTTCACCGACCTCTGCCAGCTGCCGCTGCTGGTGTTCCTCCTGCTGGTGGGGCTCGAGCGGCGATCCTGGCCCTGGATCCTGCTGCCGGCCCTGCTGATCCCGATGGTGCGGGAGGACACGGGGGTGGTGCTGGCGGGCGTCGGTCTGTGGCTGGGCCTGCGCCAGCCCCGGCGCTGGCCCCTGGCGGTGGCTCTGGTGAGCTTCGGGCTCGGCTGGGTGGTGCTGGTCACGAACGTGCTGATGCCGCTCTTCAGCGAGGACAATGCCCGCCGCTTCATGGTGGAGAACTTCGGCCAGTACCTGGGCGAACAGGAGAGCGCCAGCAGCCTCCAGGTCCTGAAACATGCCCTGCGCCAGCCGCTCGTGCTGCTGAGGGAACTGGTGAGCCCACCGAAGCAGACCCTTCGCTACCTGCTGGGTCAGGGACTGCCGCTGATGTTCGTTCCCTACCTGGCCCTCGACAGCTGGCTGCTGATGGGGCTGCCGCTGCTGGGCCTGCTGCTGGCCCAGGGCAACAACAACCCGCTGTCGATCAACATCCGCTACACGTTTCTGGTGGTTCCCGGGCTGTTCGCCGGAGCGGTCTTCTGGTGGCAGGGGCATGGCCAGACCTTCGCCTCCTCCCGTCGCCTGAGGGCTCTCTGGAAAGGCTGCATCCTGCTCTCGCTGCTGTTCACCCTGACCAGCAACCCCAACCGCAGCCTGTCCTTCCTCATCCCCGACAGCATCCATCCCTGGGTGTTCAGCTCACCCCTGCGTCAGTGGCGACACGGCCAGCAGGCCCGGCAGGCGCTGCAGATGGTGCCGGCGCAGGCTGCGGCCGCGGCCAGCACTCCCCTGGTTCCCCACCTGGCGCAGCGGGAGGTGCTGGTTCGGTTCCCCGAATCGATCGCCTACCTCGACCGGGATCGCCACCCCAGTCCGGTGGAGTGGATCGCAGTGGATCTCGACTGGATGCACCGCTACGCCCCAGCCTTCCGCAAGGAGCGGAGTGCCCTGAAGAACAGCCTCGAGCGGCTCAGGGAGCTGCAAAGCGACTACGGGGTGAGGGCCTTCGCCGACGGCGTGGTGATCCTCCAGCGCCACGGCAGGGAGGATCGGGCTGCCCGTGGGGAGCTGGAGGGGTGGCTGGCCCGGCATTCCCTGCCGGATCAGGGGGTCACACCATCCGGTGGGGACTCACCCAGCGATCGAACTCCTCAGCGCTGATCTCCCCGAGCACCAGGGCCGCTTCCCGGAGACTGAGGGAGTGACGGTGGGCATGGCGGGCGATGGCGCAGGCCCGCTCGTAACCGATGGCCGGAGTGAGCGCTGTGACCAGCATCAGACTGCGCTCGAGCAGGTGGGCGATCCGCTGTTCATCGGCCTGCAAGCCCTCGATGCAGTGCTCACGGAAGCCGGCACAGGCTCCCGCCAGCAGGCCGATGCTCTCCAGCAGGTTGTGGGCGATCAGGGGCTTGTAGACGTTGAGTTCGAAGTTGCCCTGGCTGGCCGCCATCTGCACCGCCGTGTTGTTGCCCATCACCTGCAGGGCCACCATCGTGAGGCTCTCGCACTGGGTGGGATTCACCTTGCCGGGCATGATGCTGGATCCGGGTTCGTTCTCCGGCAGGACCAGCTCGCCGAGACCGCAGCGGGGACCGCTGGCCAACCAGCGGATGTCGTTGGCGATCTTGATCAGGCTCCCGGCCAGCACCGTGAGGGCGCCGTGGACCGCCGCCAGGGGTTCATGGGCAGCGAGGGCCTGGAATTTGTCCGGAGCCGAGGTGAACGGCTGACCCAGCCGCTCCGCCAGACCCATCGCCACCGCCTCGCCGAAGCCGGAAGGTGCGTTCAGTCCCGTGCCCACCGCCGTGCCGCCGATCGCCAGCTGCATCACCTGGGGCAGGGTGGCCCGCAGGCCGGTGATCCCGAGGTCCAGCTGGGCTCCATAGCCGCCGAATTCCTGGCCGAGACGGAGGGGCACCGCGTCCTGGAGGTGGGTGCGGCCGATCTTGATCACGGCGGCGAAATCCTCGGCCCTGGCCCGCAGAGCTCCCCGCAGGGCTTCCAGAGCGGGCAGGAGGCACTGCTGCAGCTCGATCGTCACGGCCACATGCATGGCCGTGGGGAAGGTGTCGTTGCTCGACTGGCTGAGGTTGACGTGGTCGTTGGGATGGATCGGTCGCTTGCTGCCGAGGGTGCCGCCGGCGGCCTCGATCGCCCGGTTGGCGATCACCTCGTTCACGTTCATGTTGGTCTGGGTACCGGACCCGGTCTGCCAGACCCGCAGGGGGAAATGGTCGTCGAGCCGGCCGCTCGCCACCTCCTCGGCCGCCCGCACGATCCGGCCGGCACGCTCGGGGTCGAGCCTGCCGGCCGCCAGGTTCGCTTCGGCGCAGGCGGCCTTGAGGTGGCCGAAGGCATGCACGATCGCCAGGGGCATCTCCTGGCCGAAGGGGAAGAAGTGGAGGGACCGCTGGGTCTGGGCGCCCCAGTACCGGTCCGCGGGAACCGCAACGGATCCCAGGGTGTCGGTCTCGACGCGGCTCGCCGCAGGGTCACCCATCAGCGGCTGGGAACGACTTCGCTGTTGAGTTCGTTGAAGCTCTCGGTGGCACTCACGCGCGCCCCGGGGGCCAGGGGAATGCCGGTGGCACGGCTCACGGCGGCGTTGATGGCATCCACGCTCACCTGGCCGCCGGCATCGAAGACCACCCTGCCCTCGGCATCGAACACCACCACCTGGGGGATCTCTCCCTTCCAGTAGTGGGCAGGGTCGGTGGCTCCCCGGTCCTGGCGGGCCTGCAGAGGGTCGGTGACCAGGGGAATCAGCTCGATGGCATTGCCCCAGATCCGCTGCAGTTCCGATACCACCGGCGCGAACTGCTTGCTCACGGCACTGTCATCGAGGTAGTAGATCACCACGGAGACCCGATGGGCCGCCACAGCAGCGGCAAGGGAGCTGCGGGGGGGCACCAGGGAGCCGTTGCCCGCATACAGGGAGAAGATGTTGCCGTCGTAGCGATCGTTGCTGAGGCTGGCCCAGGCCGGGGAAGGGCAGGCCCAGAGCCCTCCCAGGAGAATCGTGCAGGCAACCAGCCAGCTGCTGGCGAGCAGACCGGCGAAGGCGGCATGCAGGCGGGGGAAGGCAAGCCTCAGGGAACTCCGGAGCAGCAAAGGGCAGGGGCGGGTCCCTTCATTGTGCCGTGGGGGCCTGGCCCCGTTCAGCCCCGGCCCAGGCTGCGGCCCATCCCCTGAACGATGCCCCGACCCACCAGGCCGATCGCCTTGCCCACCACCTGGGTGAGCACCACCACCACCAGATCGCCGATCCCCCGCACCAGACTCTGCAGCTGGGGAGCGAGGGCATCGCGGGCCTCCAGCCCCAGGGTGACCAGCTGCTGCAGCCATCCCAGCTGACGCAATTCCGAGTCGCGGGGTTCGGTGAGATCCACGGTGAGAATCGAACCCTGCTCCAGCCGGTAGAGGGGCCGGCGGCTCTCGTAGAGCTGGATCGGCCGATCGACCCAGCTGGTCCAGCGCTGCTGGGCATTGAGCTGGTTGCGGAGGCGCTCGAGGTTGCGGGTCGCCAGCAGATCCGGCCGCAGCAGATACCGGCGCAGCTCAGGCCACTCGGCGCAGGCGGCCAGCACTTCCCAGCAGATCACTTCGGCCGTTCGCACCAGCCAGTTGCTGAGCAGCATCTCCAGGTAAAGCACGGCTCCCGGCTCATCGGGCGCCAGGAGTCGGCCATCGACCAGCAGGGGCCGGGCCTGGAGCAGGGTGCCGAGCATCGCTTCGGGATCCGGCAGCTCCGGATCGTCGCTGCCGAGCTCACTGGCACTCACCAGGGTGTCCGCCACCGGACGAAGGCGTCCTTCCCGGGGAAGCTGCACATAGGATCCGGCCATGTGGCGCAGCGCCTGCCGGCGAAGTTCCGGTTGCAGTTCCCGCCAGAGGTCGGCCAGGCGCTCAGCGCGCTGGTCGTCCCGGTCGAGGCGACGGCGAAGCTGCTCGAATTGCTCCAGCAGGGCCAGCAACAGATCGCGTCTCCTCTCGGGATTGAGTCCATCGAGGGCGAGCAGGTGGCCGCTGCGGTTGATGGGCCCGGCGGCGGAAGCCTCACAGAGGCGTTCCCTGAGAGCCTCCCAGATCCCGTCGGCGGTTCGCTGCCTCAGGGTGATCGCAACAGCAGGGGCGGCCACCAGTCCTGCCCCCGAACCCGCGACCGCCAGCCTCTCGCCGGGTGGAGTGGCAACAGCTGACGGGATGGCGGCGGGTTGGCTCCAGGCCATGCTGAGGGGGCCCCAGAGCCAGAGCAGCAACCGGCGGGCGGCCTGGAGCTCCCGCTGCCGCCCCTGGAGGAGAAGCAAAGGCAGGAGCTGGTCGGGGGGAGGATCGAGGAGTCGACGGCAGAGGGCCAGCTCGGCGTCGATCTGCTGCAGACCACTGATCAGCAGCCATCCGCCCAGGCCCAGGATGGGGCGCGCCTCCGCCTGACGGTCGTTCGCCGTGGCCCCTGCGATCTCGATCACCCTTCCCCCATCCAGGAGCACGGCCACCGCATCGAGCAGGGCGGGGGCATCCGGCTGCTCCAGCACCCCCTGGGCCGAGAGCTGAAGCAGGAAGGGGGTGGGGTAGGGATGGCCCACCGGCAGCACGAGCAACACTGGAGCGGGTTGCCAACGCTCCTGGAGCCTCTGCAGCTCGGCCATCAGGGTGGTGGGCTCGGGGGGGGCCGTGAGACTCCAGATCACCAGCCGGGGGGCGCCTTCGAGACCATCGGCGCTCACCGCCACGCGATAGGCGGTGGAACCCGCCTCCAGCCAGCGCAGCAACCCTTCCCGCTGCAGCGGTTCGGCGAACAGCAACAGCAGCGGAGGTGACTGGGCCGTGGAACGGCTCACGGGGTTCGACCTGTAGTGAGCAACCTTACCCACGATCGCCGCTGATCTCCAGAGCCCGGGGGATCAGGGGCAACCGGCAGAGAGGTGCCTCGGGTGCCTCTCACCGACGGCGACGGCCGGTGAGGTGGAGAGTGTAGGAATCGATCGTGTAGCCCGTGTGCTGCTCGATCTGGCGAAGCAGGTCGGGAGGAAGGTGCACATCGAGGTCGCGGATCTCACCGGTATCGGTGCAGGTGAGATGGCTGTGGGGATCGGCCCGGTATCCGTAGAGCCGACCACTGGCACGGTCGAGACATTCGATCACCCCGGCCGACTGAAGGGCCTCGAGATTCTGATAGACGGAGGTATGACCGATGTTGCGGCCCAGATCATTGAGCTTCTCGAAGATGTCTCGGGCGCTCAGGTGGCTCTTTTCGGCCCAGAGCAGATCGAGCACCATGCGGCGCTGGCGGCTCAACCTCATGCCCAGATCGCGGCAGCGGCGATACACGTCATCGACACTGCCCATCTCCATCCCAGCGCCCCGGGCCGAAACTTCGGCAGCCGATACCCCTGGAGCCTGAGCCCGCGCAGGAGAGACGACTGAACTGTTCGTCACAGGGGTGGGATGTGGAATCGCGATCCGTCTGTTATAGGGCAGTTGTGCTGGAATGGGGTTCAGGCCAGGGGCAGCAGACAGGGATCCTGCAGCCGTTCGGGCCCGACGGCCTGCAGGGCCTCGACCAGATCGATGCTGCCGTCGTAGAGGGCCCGGCCCACGATCACCCCTTCCACCCCCAGGGGTTCGAGGGCCAGCAGACAGAGGAGATCGGTCAGGGACCCCACCCCGCCGGAGGCGATCACGGGCACGGGGCTCACGAGGGCCATCCGCCGCAGGGCTTCGAGGTTGGGTCCGGCGAGGGTGCCGTCGGTGGCGATATCGGTGCTCACGATGGCGGCGACGCCGCTGCCGCGAAGGGAGGCCGCCAGATCGGTGGCGAGGATCTCACTTTCCTCGAGCCAGCCACGGATCGCCACCCTGCCCTCCTTCGCGTCGATCCCCACCACGATGCGGCCGGGGTGACGGGTTGCCAGCTGCCGCACCAGATCCGGACGCTCCACCGCCAGCGTGCCGAGGATCACCCGATCAAGGCCACAGCCCAGCAATTCCTCCGCCCGTTCGGCACTGCGCACCCCACCCCCCAGCTGCACCGGGATCGAAAGGCTCGCCGTGATCGCCTGGACGATGGCGTCGTTGACGGGTTCTCCGCTTCTGGCCCCGTCGAGGTCGACCAGGTGCAGGCGCCGGGCCCCCTGACGCTGCCACTCCAGGGCCTGGGCCACGGGATCGTCATGGAAACGGGTGACGCGCTCGTAATCACCCTGCTCGAGCCGCACGCAGTGGCCATCGAGCAGATCGATGGCGGGAATCACGTCCATGGGATCGAGCCGGTGGGAGGGGTCAGGAGGTGAAGCCGGCCGGTTCGTTCGCCATGCCAGCATCCGAGCCGCGCGAGCGCTGCTGCCCATGATCCTGCCGCGGATCCTGATCCTTTCGCTGACGCTGCTGCTCACCGGGCCCCTCTCGGCGGCCCCCACCTCCGTGTCGGCTTCCGCCGCTGCCCCGGTCGGAGCGGTTCCCGACAGGGAGCTGGAGTCCGCCATCCGAGCCCGGCTGTTCGAGGGTCCCCTGGGCCGGGGGCAGCAGCCCGATCCGGAGACCCCTGAATGGGAGCAGGCCCGGGCGGCCGGCACAAGGGCCGACTGCAACGAGGTGGGCCCCCTGCGCTATCTGCCCACCACGGTGGACCTCAATGCCGACGGAATTGCGGAGGTGCTCACGGTGGTGGTGGGCTCCCATGCCTGTGGCAGCGGCGGCTGCACCCTGCTGATCTTCCGGCGAGGCGACGACGGCCTGGAGACGATCCATGAGTCGGGCCTGTTCCAGTCGCCCCTGCGGATGCTCCCCGAACGCCGCAACGGCTGGCCGGATCTCAGCATGCCCGGCTCCTCCTACGGGGTGAGCAGCGGGGTGATGGAGCTGCGTTTCGATGGGCAGACCTACCGCGCCAGCCCCGGGAATCCCTCCGGCGAGCCCGTGCCATCCGGGCCAGATTCCCCTCCGCTGCTCACCCTTCCTGCCGTGGCATTCGAGAACCTCGGACTGCCGCTCGCCTGCGCTCCCTGATCAGAGTAGAGAGGGGGGGCAACAAGTGTGGGGATGGAGGATACCCCGAATTGATCACATCCTGCCACTGAAATCCAGGCAACCTGAATTACTGATACGCCGAGGACGCCGCCGTGCATGAGATAGGATGAACTCTGATCCGAGAAGCGTGGTTCCCCGGCCGGGACCATGCCTGTTCCCCCTCCACAGAGACTGAGTGGTTCATGTGACGGATTCCCCATCGCCCATTGCACCTCCCACAGATCCGGGGTTGACCGATGCCGAAGCACCGTTCCTGCTGGGGGCAGATCCCACACGGTTGAGCCGGATGCTGGCCGTTGCAGCGACCACTCTGCTGGTTGTGTTTCTGACAGCCCTGATTCGCAATATCTTTCCCATTCAGATTCTCGTTCCCACCTGGCAGTTGCGCTTCACGGGCGCGATTCTCGATAACGCTCTGTTTCCTCTGATCGCCCTGGTGCTGCTGAATCTGGCTGTCTTCATCGATCAGCAGGATCTGCGTCTCAAAGCCCGCCATCAATCCTTTTCACGCTGGGCGATCTACGCAGCCCTTGGTTTTCTGCTGCTGATTCCCTTGCAGGCATCTGCCACGATGAGCAATATCGAAGGGGCGATCCAGGCCCGCCAGGAACGACAGAGAACCATCCAGAACCAGTTCGCTGTGGTTCGACTGGCGATCAACTCCTCCAAGAACTCCGAAGACCTGCGCACCAATCTGGAAGCCCTTCAAGGTCAGGCGATCAACGCCAGGGGCGGAACGGATTTCTCAAGGCCTCTGCCTGAGCTGAAGAAGGAGTTGCTGCAACGACTCGATGACACGGAGGAGCGTGTTCTTGATCGACTGAAATCCTCCGCTCCCCCTGTCAGCCGCACGAACCTGGTGCTGGCCAATCTCACGGCAGGTGCCTCGGCCGTGGCCTATTCCCTTGCCTTCGCTGCCGCCGGCCACCGCCCCCACAAGATTCATTCGCTCTATGACGAATGGCGGCTCGTGTGGGTTCGCCGTCGTGAACGGGCGGCCAAGCGCCGCATCGAGCGGATGGAGCAACGGGAAGACCTGCGCGAGATCCTCAGCGAGCAGGAGCAGAGTCAGATGTTCGAGCGGGCTCGACAGGCGCGATTGCGCTACGAACGGGAGCAGAAGAAACAATCGGAGCCGGAGGAGGAGGAGTATTTCCCCTGAATCCGCCCGGAGGTCAGCGCCCGGGACCCCGGCAGCCCCGGCAGCTTGAATGGCCTCCTCTGCGCTGGGCAAGCCGATGAAGATCCTGGTGATGGGCGGCACCCGTTTCGTGGGTCGACCGCTGGTGGCCCAGTGGCAGAGCTGCGGCCACGAGCTCACCCTGTTCACCCGCGGCCGCAACCCGGTGCCGGCCGGAGTGGAGCACCTGGCCGGCGACAGGAGCAGCGAAGAGGGACTGACCCTCCTCGAAGGTCGGCAGTTCGATGTGATCGTCGACAGTTCCGGCCGCAGCCTGGAGGACACCCGCCGGCTGATCGATCGCACCGGACCCCCCTCCCACCGACTCGTCTATGTGAGCTCGGCCGGGGTCTACGCCGACAGCGAACTCTGGCCCCTCGATGAGGACGCCCCCACCGATCCCGCCAGCCGCCATGCCGGCAAGGCCGAGACGGAGGCCTGGCTGCGGCAGCAGGGCATCCCCTTCACCGCCTTCCGCCCCACCTACATCTACGGGCCGGGGAACTACAACCCGGTGGAGAGCTGGTTCTTCGATCGCATCGTGCACGGGCGGCCCGTGCCGCTTCCCGCCGATGGCAGCACCATCACCCAGCTGGGTCACGTGGCCGACCTGGCCGCCGCGATGGCCCGCTGCATCGATGTGGAGGCCGCCACCAACCGGGTGTACAACTGTTCCGGGCCCAAGGGAGTCACGTTCCGGGGGCTGGTCGCCGCCGCCGCCCGGGCCTGCGGCAAGGATCCGGCCGCGGTGGAGATCCGCAGTTTCGATCCGGCAGAACTCGATCGCAAGGCACGCAAGGCCTTCCCCCTGCGCCTGGCCCATTTCCTCACCGATACCCATCGGGTGCAGAGGGAGCTGGCCTGGAGCCCCCAGTTCGATCTGGAGAGGGGCCTGGCCGACAGCTTCGCCAACGACTACGCCAGGCGGATGCCCACCAGCCCCGACTTCAGCGGGGATGAGGCGCTGATCGGCTGAAGGGCCCTTCGGGGGGGCGCAACGGTGGGGTCAGCGGCGACGCAGATAGCCGAGGCCCGAGCTGAGGGCCAGCAGCAGCGACGGCCAGAACAGCCACCAGCCCAGTTGATGCAGCAGCAGCGGCAGCCGCGGGGGGGCTGCGGCGGCGAGCCAGGCCCCTTGCCAGCTCATGGGCCAGAGCAGAAGCAGCAGGGAGGCGAACTGGAGGATGGTCTTCGCCTTTCCTGCCGGGGAGGCAGGACCGCCGCTGCCCTGCCCCGCCCGCCAGCCGGAGATCAGCAGTTCCCGGGCCAGCAGCAGCCACACCGCCCAGAGGGGCAGGGTTCCCCGCGCCGCCAGCCAGAGCAGGGGTGCGCTGATCAGGATCTTGTCGGTGAGCGGATCGAGCCTGGCCCCCCAGACCGACCCCCCACCGGCCCGGCGGGCCAGGGCGCCGTCGGCAGCATCACTCAGTCCTCCAAGCAGCAGCAGGCACCAGGCGAGAGCCGGACGGTTGGCCTGGAGCGCCAGCAGCAGGGGCAGACCCAGCAGGGCGCGGGCAAGGGTGAGCAGATCGGCGAGGCGGCGCAGGGAGACAGATGGGGTGGAAGCTGACCCATTCTTCCGTTCCGGGGCGGTCGCCCCCGCAGAATGGAGCCAGCCAGGAGACCCCCATGGTTGTCGATCGCCCCGTGGCCGAGGTGATGAGCAAGCCGGTGCTGAGCGTGCAGCGGGAGACCCCCCTGCAGGACGCGGTGCAGTTGATGAGTGAGCACCACGTGAGCGGCCTGCCGGTGCTGGGAGAGAAGGGGGAACTGGTGGGCGAGCTGACCGAACAGGACCTGATGGTGCGGGAGAGCGGCTTCGATGCCGGGCCCTACGTGATGCTGCTCGATGCGGTGATCTACCTGCGCAATCCCCTCGAGTGGGATCGGCAGGTGCATCAGGTTCTGGGCAGCACGGTGGGGGAAGTGATGGGGGAGCACCCCCACAGCTGCAGTGTCGACACCCCCCTGCCGGCGGCGGCACGGCAGTTGCACGACCGGGGCACCCAGCGCCTGTTCGTGCTCAATGACCAGCGTCAGCCGGTGGGGGTGGTCACCCGAGGGGACGTGGTGCGGGCCCTGGCGGCCGAGGGCTGAGAGCGCCGCTCCTGCCAGGGAAGCACCGCCCCTTCGGCCACCAGCCAGAGGCGCAGACCCCGCCCACAGGGATGGCCACCGGTGAGCTGTCCGAAGGAGGGCAGCAGCAGCTGATCCTGGCGTTCGTCGAGGGCGAAACAGGGAAGACGCAACCTCTCGGCGCCCCTTCCCACCAGGGCGACCGGATGGATGTGGCCGCAGAGGTTCAGATGGTCGCAGCAGGATTCCGGCTCGTGACTGAGCCAGAGAGGCCCCATCGCCTGGGAGCATTCCGGCTCCAGCCCCTCCAGCCAGCTGCCCCGCTCGTGGTTGCCGGCGATGAGCCGCAGCGGGCAGCCCAGCAGCTGGGGCAGGGCCAGCAGCTTCTGGCGCAGTTCCACGGTGAGGCCGAGGCGGCCATGGATCAGATCGCCCAGCACCACCACCTGCCGGGGTCGATGGAGGTGAGCCAGCTGCAGCAGGGCATTGAGGGTGGCGGCGTCCCCGTCGCTGGGCAGGGGGATGCCGTGGCTCTGGAGAACCTCCGCCTTGCCCAGATGCAGATCCGCCACCAGCAGCAGACCCTGCTGCGGATCCCACACCGCCCGCTCGGCGAGCAGCTCCAGCCGGTGCCCGCGCCAGTGGAAGGGGGCGGCGTCGCTCACGGCTGCGCCATCGCTCACGGCTGCGCCATCGCCCGCTGGTAGGCGGGCCGGGCGCGCACGGCCTCGATCGTGGCCTGCACGGCCGGGTAGGGGCTGAGGTCGAGATCGGGGAAGAACACCGGCAGGTAGGCCAGGTACGACTGCACGGCGCAGTCGGCGGCGCCCCAGCCGGGATCGCCCCAGCCGCCGGCCTCGCCGCGATCGGCCAGCAGGGAACGGCCGCCGGCCAGCAGGCCGTCGAGCACGCCCATCAGGCGAGGGAACTCCCGCTCCCGGTTCTCGGCCACGAACAGGGCGGGGCCGAGGGTGGCGTTGGCGAACAGCACCCACTGGGCGGTGAGGGAGCGCAGGGCGGCGGCCCGGAGGGGATCGCCCGCGAATTCCTGGCCATGGTGCTCGGCGAGGTGCTGCAGGATGGCGCCGCTCTCGAACAGTGTCAGGGGCTGGCCATCGGGGCCCCGGAAGCCGTCGTCCACCAGGGCCGGCACCTTGCCGAAGGGATTGATGGCGAGGAAGGGGGGCTGGCGATGCTCGCCGGCCTTCAGGTCGAGGGAATGGAGGGTGCAGGGGATCGCCTTCTCCTCGAGATACCAGCGCACCAGGGCGCTGCGGCTGCGCGGGGCGCCGTGGAGGTGAAGCGTCATCGCGGCGGGGGCAAGGAAGGGGTGGATCCCCATCATCCATGCCCAGAATCGGTGCAGCAGGGCAGTGAGCGATGGCGAGCGAACCGGCCGAAACGCCCAACCCATCGCCAGCCAGGGCCGATCCCGCCGCCTGCCTGCTGCGGCTGGCCCCCTACCTGCTCGGCCGGGCCCGTCGTGGCGTGGTGGGCAGCAGCCGCTACGCCCAGACGCTGCGCCAGGCGGTTCGCGAGGCCGCCGCCGATCCGGCGGCGAAGGCGGTGCTGATCACCGGCGAGCCGGGACTGGAGAAGGACAACCTGGCCGCCCTGATCCATTACGGCTCACCGGCCCGCAAGCGCCTGATGGTGCGGCTGAACTGCGCCCTGCTGCGGGCCGATGGCGCCGACCTGTTCGGAGCGGGTCCGGATGGGGTTTCCCTGCTCGAATGCCTGGGTGATGGTGCCCTGCTGCTCGATCAGATCGATCGGACCGAACCGGCCCTGCTGCCGGCCCTGCTGGAGCTGGCCCGCAGCGGCAGCTGGCGATCGCCGGAGGAACCGGAACGGCAGCGGACCTTTGCGGGCCGGGTGTTCCTCACCGCCGAGACGCCGATCCGGGGCTGCGAGGGTTTCGCTCGCCTGATCCGGGTGCCGGCGCTGCGGGTGCGGCGCCAGGACCTGGGGGAGTGGCTGCGCTACGGGGTGCGGCAGAGGGCGCTCAGTCTGGGCTGGGAGCGCCCCCCGCGGGTGAGCGATGGACTGGTGAAGCGTTTGCAGTCGTACGACTTCCCCGGCAACGTGCGCGAGCTGGCGGTGGTGATCGACCGGGCCCTGCGCCAGTGCAGCGAAGGTCATCCGTCGGTGCTGCCGGATGAGGTGTTCTGGACCGAACGGCGCCAGCAGCGGGCCCGCTTCGATCTCTGGCGCTGGAAACCCCGGCTCCGGGATCTGATGCGATCCCCCCGGCTCTGGAACGGCCTGCTCTTCGGAGTGGTGAGCTGGGTGTTCGTGCTGGTGAACCTCTGGCTGTGGCTGGGTCCCCAGGACCGGGCCCACAACGGTGCCCTGAACCTGTTCTGGGCCTGGTGGTGGCCGCTGATCCTGCTCACCTATCCGCTGGTGGGGCGGCTCTGGTGTTCGTTCTGCCCGTTCATGGTGTGGGGCGAGATCGCCCAGCGGATCGGACTGGCGATGGGCTGGCGAGGAGCGCGCTGGCCCCGGGGGGAGAGCGACCGCTGGGCGGCTCCCCTGCTGGCGGCGGGCTTCGCGGCGATCCTGCTCTGGGAGGAGGTGGGTGATCTGGAGAACACGGCCTGGCTGAGCAGCACCCTGCTGCTGCTGATCACCGCCGGAGCCGTGATCGGTTCGCTGCGCTTCGAGAAGCGCTTCTGGTGCCGCTATCTCTGCCCGGTGGGGGGGATGAACGGTCTGTTCGCCAAGCTGGCGGTGAGCGAGCTGCGGGCCGAAGCCGGCACCTGCAGCGGCAGCTGCACCAGCTACGCCTGCTTCAAGGGCGGCCCGGCCGAGGGGGAGGGAATGGCCACGGCCGGGTGTCCGCTGGGAACCCATCCGGCCCACCTGGAGGACAACCGCGACTGCGTGCTCTGCCTCACCTGCGCCCAGGCCTGTCCCCATCGTTCCGTGCAGCTGCGGCTGCGCCCCCCCGCTGCCGATCTGAACAGAGACATCAATCCTCCGGCCGGTGAAGCAGGACTGATCCTGGTGCTGGCCGGCGGGGTGTGCCTGCACCACTGGAGGGACCTGCTGGGCAGGGCGGCCCTGGCCCCGGAGACCCTGCGGGAGGGTCCCCTGCTGCCGCGACTGGCCTTCGCCGCCCTGGCCCTGGCCCTGCCGGCCGGGGCGTTCCTGCTGATGCGGACGCTGCGCGGCTGGGATCGACGCCGGCCGACGGGAATCTCGCGGCTGCGGCTCTCCCTCTACGCCCTGCTGCCCCTGCTCTGGGCGCTGATGCTCGCCGACCATCTGCCCCTGGGCATGGCGGAGGGCGGCCGCGTGCTGCCGGTGAGCACCACAGCCTGGTGGCCCCGGATGGCCCGGCAGCTGCCGGCCTGGAGCGCCGATCCCCATGTGATCGCCTTCTGCCAGAGCCTGGCGATCCTGGTGGGGGTGGCGGGTTCGGTGGTGCTGCTGCGGCGCCTGCTGCAGCCGCAGCGCTGGGGCTGGCTGGCCCTCTCGGCCCTGGCGGTGGGCCTGGGCGCAGGAGGGCGCTGGCTGGTGGCCATGGGGTAGGGAGCAACGGGGAAGAACGGGCAGCCGGGGGATCAACGCCAGCTGCAGATCCGCGCCAGGTCGGAGTCGTAGTAGAGCGCCACGGGAGCCTCCGGGGGACTCTCCTGCAGCTGATAGCGCTTGGTGAGCAGGTGGGCGGCACCGATGGCGTTGCCGATCACGATGCGGGCATTCCCCCGGCTGCGCCGCCAGGCATGGCAGCTGGCCAGGGTGTCGAGGGCCAGGGAGGGGGCCGGCAGAACGTGGATCAGCAGGGTTGCCCCGGCCAGGAGCGTGGCCAGGGCCAGGGGGGCAGCGGCAGCGGCCGGCGAGCGAAGAGGCGCGGACAGCCCTCCTGCCGATCGACCCGGGCCAGGCTGTCGGTCGTCACCGCAACCACCTGGCCCCGCACCAGTCGCTCACCGGGCATGGCCATCGGAACGATTCCGGGATCATGGAACACCATGTGCGGCGGCATCCGTCATGGCAGGCAAGGGCGGCTCCGGGCGCCATGATCGGACAGATTCTGCTGCCGGCAGCTCGCCCATGGACCATCCGATGACCCTCGCCCTGCTGATCGCCCTGGCCGGCTCCCTGGTGCTGATGAGCTTGATCGTGAAGAAGCTCGAGAAGTCTTCCTGATCGGAAGCGGCTCCGCTGGGTCCTGGGATCCGTCTCACGGAGGGCAGCAGCGACCCAGGGCAGGCTGGCCTGAAAGCAGGGGTGGCTCAGCCGCGTTGGGGTCTGGAAGACAGTTCCGACTGGACAGACAGATCACAGTAACCATTCCACCCATCTCCGCAAGCTTCAGGATCGCAGGGGCAGGATGGATTCAGGGTTGCCCAGCCATCTCGCATTCACGCTTCACCGTGCTGATCAATCTTCCCTTCACTGCGGATCCGATCTCGGACCTATGTAACCCTGGAGACGACTATGCAACGGTTTTCGTTGGTCTCGATCCAGTCCTTGAAGTGCATGGTTCTGCATGGTTCCGGACTTCGCAATCTGCTCAGCAACATCTCTTCTCTCCAGGCATAGCTGGGACAAGGAAGCCTGTACAGGGCGGAGCTGTCGCTGAACGGGATCACCGCTCAGTTCCGACTCTCCAGCACCAGATCACTCAACGATGGGCCTTCTCCTGACAGCCGCACGTCGGCGCACTGTCCAGCCTGGATCAGCCAGGGAAGACGGGATGGGGATGGCAGCGAAACGGTCGTCTGGAACCATCCCTGCCCTTCTGCTCTCTCTGCTCCTGGCCGCCACCGGCGCAAGGCCTGCCGCCGCCGCCGACCTGCAGGTGCAGGTGGGCGAGGTGACCGATACCCGCAGCCTCGGCAGTTCCTCCGCCGGCCTGGCGATCGACGTGCGCATCAGCGGGGCGGACCTCGCCGGTGCCGAGGCGTTTCGCACCACCCTGGAGCGGGCCAGCGATGACACCGGGCGCTCCCTCCTCCCGCCGAAGGGCCCTCCGCAGGAATTCACCACGCTGGAGGCCGGCACCCCGCCGCAGGCACGGCTGACCCTGAAACTGGCGAGCCCCGCCCGCCAGGCCACCACTGTGCGCTCCGTGGCCGGGGTGCTCGAGCTGTACGTGCCCGCCCGCGATCCCGGCTCGGTGATCACCGTGGCCCAGGTGGCCGGGCGCCCCAGGATCGAGGTGGCTTCCCCCGCGCTGCGGGCGGCGGGCATCCGGCTCACGGTGGTGACCAAGGACGAATTCGATCGTCAGGCCAAAGAGCTCGAAGGCAGGGCCCTGCCCCCCCTGCCCGAACCCCTGGCCGGCATGGAGGCGATGGTGGAGGAACTGGGCAAGGCGTTCCTCTCGATGCTCTCCGGGCTGGCCGCCGAGAGCAAGGGCCAGCTGATCCTGCGGGTGCAGGATCCCCGCGCCGATCTGGTGCGGGTGGAGGCGCGCGATGCCCCCGATCCAGCTCCCTTAGCCTCCCGCCAGCGGCGATCCCGTTCATGGCCCCCCTTGCCGGCAGCGACTGGATCCCCGGCACCCTCACAGGCCCGATCGTGCCCCTGGCTTCCCTGCGGCCCCTCAGCCTGCAGAGCGGCGGCAATCCCCTCTGGAAATGCAACAACCCCGAGATCATCCAGGGGGACGGCTGGCTGATGACCAACTCCCCCGCCGCCGCCAAGCGCCAGGGGAGCGCCGCACCTGTTGAAGGCACCTTCTGCGTCTATCTGTTCCACATCAACCAGGCGGGATCCACCAAACATCTGCACCTGCTGCTCACCAACCCCGGCGACCGCCCCGTGCGTCTCTCCGGCCGCGGCTCGATGCTCACCAACAAGCAGGAACCCCTGCAGCCGCGCCCCGGCACCGGCCTGAACTACAAGGTGGCCCGCGACTGGCTCGACGGCACCCCCCGCACCCGCTTCGACGCCGTGGACCTGGCCCCCGGCCAGGCGTATCAGGTGGACCGGGCCGTTCTGGAGAATCGCGCCATGGTGGAGGGCCGCTTCGAGATCAGTGCCGATGCCGGCGTGTATCTCTACACCGTGGTCACCAGCAGCGGCAGGTTCAACGATGCGGTGAATGTCTCCCAGCAGGGCCCCGCCAAGGGCGAGATCTATTCCCCCGGCCCGGCCCGCTTCGGCCGGGAGGCCGGCATCTGCGCCCATTCGATCCTGGCCGGCGTGACGCCGATCGAGGTTCCCGCCGCACTGGCTCACCTGGGCCTCTGCCTCAACACCAGCAACAAGTTCGCCCCCACCCTGCAGGATCAGACCCAGGGCTTCCTGATGCGGCTCGGGGATTCCGCCGATCGCACCTATGCCAATTACGGGCACAAGTACGACCTGACCCTGGAGTTGCGCAATCCGGCGCAGTCCGCCCGCCGCGTGCGCCTCTCCTTCGCCACCAACCTGGTGAAGGACCAGGACTCCCCCTCCTTCGCCTTCCACGCCCCGATCCGCGTCAGCGACGGGGTGAACGACACCGTGCAGGACGTGTACGTGCGACCCACCGCCCCCCGCCAGGTGCTCGTGAACGATCTCCTCCTGGATGGCGGCGCTTCGCGGTCACTGCGGCTGCAGTTCTTCGTGCCCGGCCTGATCACGATCGGCCACCAGCTGATCCTGGAAGTTCTGGCCTGAGGCGGCTGCGCCCTTCGATTCCATCTTCACGACCCCGCACCGACGCCCGTGACCCCTCGCCGGCCTCTCACTCCCAACGCGGCGGCCAGCCTGCTCAGCCTGCTGGGCCTGCTGGCCCTGGCGAGCCCCGCCCGGGCGAACTGCGGCGATCCGATCGCCGCCCAGAACCTGGTGCAGCCGGCCCTGGAGCGGCACTGGCAGCAGCTGCAGCAGCAGCGCACCTCTCCCTGGGGAACGGTGCGCCCCTTCGGCACCCTCAGCGGCGATCGCATCACCCTCAGCGCCGCTTTCGATCGGCTCGATGGGGCCGCCAAGCGGCAGGTGATCGAAGCGTTGCGGCTCGGCACCAACCCCGACTGGCTGAGCCTGCTGAGCCCGGCCGAACAACAGGCTGCCCTGAGCGATCCCGGCCTCGGCGCCATCGCCCCCCACACGGTGGTGGCCCACGACGGCCGGCTGCTCTCCTACGCCTACGACGGCTGCACCCGCCCGATCCTGCTCACGGAGTTCGCCCGCTACCAGCAGGGTTGGCTGGGCCGCAGCCTGCCGCCCCGCATTGTGCGCTTCCCGATCGAACCCGCCAGCGAGCAGGCCGTGCGCCGCCTCTTCTGGCAGGCGGTGGCCCCCCACCGGGCCGACGTGCGCTGGATCGCCTGGGTGCCGGAGCAGGGATTCTTCGAGATCACCGTGTCCGGCGCGCCTGGAGCGGTGGACAGCCTCGCTGCCTTCTGGAAGGTGGCCCCCCGGCAATTCCGTTACGTGGTGCTGGAGGAGGGCGGCAGCCTGGTGAAGAGCGTGGATCCGGCTCGCTGAGGCCCCGTTGGCGCCGGATCGTGGGGATCGTCTGCGGTAGGAATGGGGCCTGGCCTCCCCCAGGGAGTCTCTGCTGCGCAGCGATGACCGAGCCTCTCAGCCCCGAGCGCATCCTCCAGACGGCCATGGGCTTCTGGCCCGCCAAGACCCTGCTCAGTGCGGTGGAGCTGGGGGTCTTCAGCGAACTGGCCGCCGGCCCGGAAAACTTCGAGGTTCTGCGCAATCGCCTGGGGCTCCACCCCCGCGCAGCCCGGGATTTCCTCGACGCGCTGGTGGCCCTCGGATTCCTCAGCCGCAGCGGCGATCGCTACGCCAACACCGCCGAGACCGATCTCTTCCTCGACCGCGGCAAGCCTTCCTACCTGGGGGGACTGCTGGAGATGGCGAACCAGCGGCTCTATCCCTTCTGGGGGCAGCTGGGCGAGGCGTTGCGCACCGGACTGCCCCAGAGCGAGGCCAGCCGGGGCGGGCCCGACTTCTTCGCCAGCCTCTATGACGATCCGGAACGCCTGCGCCAGTTCCTGAGCGCCATGACCGGCATCAGCCACGGCTCCAACCAGGCGATCGCCCGCGGCTTTCCCTGGGGCGATGTGCGCACGTTCGTGGATGTGGGCACGGCCCAGGGGGACCTGGCGGTGCAGATCGCCCGGGCCAACCCCCACCTGCAGGGGATCGGCTTCGATCTGCCGCCGGTGGGTCCGGTGTTCGAGGAGTATGTGGCCGCCCATGGACTGGGTGAGCGGCTGCATTTCGAGGCGGGCAGCTTCTTCGAGCAGGATCTGCCCAGGGCCGATGTGGTGCTGATGGGTCACATCCTGCATGACTGGGATCTGCCCACCAAGAAGATGCTGATCGCCAAGGCGTTCGAGGCCCTGCCCAAGGGGGGCTCCCTGGTGGTGTACGAGGCGATCATCGATGACGAGCGCTGCCGCAATGCCTTCGCTCTGATGATGAGCCTCAACATGCTGATCGAAACACCCGGCGGCTTCGATTACACCGGCGCCGATTGCCGCGGCTGGATGGAGGAGGCCGGCTTCACCTCCACCCGGGTGGAACCTCTGGTGGGTCCCGATTCGATGGTGGTGGCCGTCAAGTGACGCCGGGGCAGGTTCACTCCCTGCCCTCCAGCCGCTGGGCCTCCTGGATCAGGCGCTGCAGCCGCTCCAGCACGGATTCATTGCTCATGCGGTTGTTGAGCCGCTCCGCCAGCAGGGGAAAGGCGAAGGGTCCCGGACGGGGCGGGCGTTCGATCACCAGCTCGCAGGCCTGCAGGCGTTCCAGGGCCGCAGCCAGGCGGTGCACCTCCAGCTGCTCGGCCAGCACTTCCTGGCGCGCCTGGGCCAGCAGCAGGTTGCCGGGTTCGTGCTTGCTGAACACCTCGAACAGCAGGGAGGCACTGATCTGCAGCTGGCCGCCGCTCTTCCCCTGGCCCGGGTAGCCGTTCAGCACCAGACCACTCACCTGGGCGATCGAGCGGAAGCGGCGGCGGCACAGTTCCGAAACGTTGATCGCCAGCTGCAGATCCTCCAGCAGCCCTTCGCTGCTCAGCAGGTCCGGCCCATGCCGATCGACCAGCTCCTCGAAGGGATAGCCCTTCGGCGCCAGCAGCTCGAATCCGTAGTCGTTCACCGACACGGTGATGCTGCCGGCCCGGTGCCGCGCCAGCCGCCAGGCCCAGAGGAACCCCAGCCCCTCGTGCACGAAGCGGCCCTCGAAGGGATAGGCATAGAGATGGCTCCCCTCCCGCGTGCGGCAGAGTTCCACCAGGAACTGGTGTTCCCCCGGGATCAGCGAGAGATCCGCCTGCCGCTCCAGCAGCGGCGCCAGGGCCCTCAGCTCAGGGGTGTCCAGCTCGCGCGGCGGGGAGATCTCCGGCATCCCTGCGTCGCCGCCTTGCCCGCCGCCTTCCCTCGCGGGCGCCGATGGCACGGGAGCAGCGATCCACTTCGGCACGCAGATGGCGGCTGAGAAGATCGGAGAGGGCCATCTGGCCGCCCGCCCAGGCCGGCACCGTGGTGCTCCTGCGGGTGCTCGCCTTCACCAGGGCCGTCATCTCCCGCAGCCGCACGAACTCCAGCTGCCGCCCCGCGAAGAAGAACACATCCTTCGGCTTGAGCTTGCCGATGAAGGTCTCCTCCACGTGGCCCAGAACGGCACCCCGCAGGAAGCGCACCGTGACCGCCCGATCGGCGGTGATCGTGCCGATGTTGAGCCGGTGCAGGCGGGCGATGCCCCTCTCCTTGACCCGGTAGCGGAACCCCGTGCCATCGGCGGCGCCGGCGGGTTCCCGCTCCAGCTTGCGGTAGCGGGGATAGGCGCCCAGGCAGTCGCCGCCCTGCTCGAGAAAGCGCAGACACCAGTTCCAGGTGGCGTCATCGAGATCCCGGTAGCTCCAGGCGCCGCGCACCGCCGCCAGCTCCTCGGCGGCCACGAATCCCGGCCCGCAGGCCAGGCTGGTGAGGTGCTGGAGCAGCACGTCCAGGGGGGCCGCCGGCGGCCGGCGGTGCTCCACCAGTCCCTGGCCCAGCCCCCGCCGCATCGCGCTCACCTCGAGCAGCTCGAGGGCATGGGTGGGCAGGAACAGCACTTGGGAGGTGCCCCCCGGGGTGTGGGCCGAGCGGCCCGCCCGCTGCAGCAGGCGCGCCAGGTTCTTGGCGCTGCCGATCTGCACCACCCGCTCCACCGGCTGGAAGTCCACCCCCAGATCCAGGGAGCTGGTGCACACCACCCAGCGCAGGGAACCGGCCTTCACCCCGGCCTCGATCGCCTCCCGTTCGCTGCGGTCGATGGCGCTGTGGTGCAGCGCCAGGGATCCCTCCATCTCCGGGCAGGCGTAACGCAGGCACTGGTGCCAGCGCTCGGCCTGGTTGCGGGTGTTGGTGAAGAGCAGGGTCGACACGCGGCTGTCCAGCGCCCCCACCAGCTCCTCGTACATGCGCAGGCCGAGATGACCCGCCCAGGGGAAGCCATCGATCGCTTCCGGCAGCAGGCTGCGGATCGCCGTGGGCCGCCGCAGATTCGCCGTCACGATCTCCGGCTCGGTGTGCACCCCCACCGCCGCCCGGGCGGCCTCCTCCAGGTTGCCGATCGTGGCGCTGATCGCCCAGGTGCGCAGCTGCGGCCGCCGCCGCCGCAGCCAGCTCAGGCACAGCTCGCTCTGGCTGCCCCGCTTGCTGCCCATCAGCTCGTGCCACTCGTCGATCACCACCGCCTCCAGTGCGGCGAACAGGTCGGGGGCGGCCGGGTTCGCCAGCAGCAGCGACAGGGATTCAGGAGTGGTGATCAGGATCTGGGGTGGATGCTTCAGCTGGCGGCCCCGTTCAGCGGAGGGGGTGTCGCCGTTGCGCAGACCCACCCGCAGCGGCCAGCCCATCGCCTCGATCGGCTCGCGGATCGCCAGGGCCAGGTCGCGGCTCAGGGCCCGCAGGGGGGTGAGCACCAGCAGGCGCAGACCGACGGGCGGCTCCGGCTCCGCCAGCATCGCCGCGATCGGACCCATCACCGCGGCATAGGTCTTGCCCGAACCGGTGGGCACCTGCAGCAATCCGCTGCGCCCCTGCAGGAAGGCCTTCCAGCAACGGCGCTGAAAGGGCATGGGCCGCCAGCCCCGCTGGGCGAACCACTGCTCGATCGGGGCCAGACGCACCGCGCTCATGGAGGCGAGGAACCTTCCAGCAGCTGCAGGGCCGCCGCCAGGGTGTCCGCCTCCATGGCCGGCTTGTCGCGGCGCCAGCGGCTGATCCGGGGAAACCGCACGGCGATGCCGCTCCTGTGCCGGCTCGAGGGCTGCAGCCCCTCGAAGGCCAGCTCGAACACCTGCAGCGGCTCCACCGCCCGCACCGGCCCGAACCGCTCGGTGGTGTGGCGCCGGATCCAGCGATCCAGCTCCTCGATCTCCTGGTCATCCAGCCCGGAATAGGCCTTGGCGAAGGTCACCAGCCGGGCCGGCCCCTCCTGCACCCCTGCGGCGGCCACCGGTGGCCGGCTCCACAGGCCGAAGGTGTAGTCGGTGAACAGGTTGGCGCGGCGGCCGCTGCCGGCCTGGGCGTAGAGCAGCACCGCATCGAGCCGGAACGGCTCCAGCTTGTGCTTCCACCAGTGCCCCCGCCGCCTTCCGGCCAGGTAGGGGGAGTCGAGGGCCTTGAGCATCAGTCCCTCGGCGCCGGCCTCCCGGGCCTGCCCCCGCAGGGTCTCGAGGGCCTGCCAGCCGGGCAGATGCAGCGCGGTGGAGAGGCGCAGCGCCAGGGAATGGGGTGCCGGCTGTGACTCCGGATCGGTCGCCTCCCCGGCCTCGCCGGCCTCCAGCCAGAGGCGATGGAGTGCCTCCAGCAGCTGACGGCGCTGCCGCAGGGGCTGGCGGCGCAGGTCCTCCCCGCCGCTCTCCAGCAGGTCGTAGGCAAGGAACGCGGCGGGATGGTCGCGCAGCAGGGCGGATCCAGGGGCCTTGCGGCCCAGCCGCCGCTGCAGGTCGCCGAAGGGCCGGGGTCGCTCGCTGGCGCGGGGCCACACGATCACCTCCCCATCCAGCACCGTGCCCTCCGGCAGCGTGCCGGCCAGGCTGATCAGCTCGGGGAAGCTGCCATTGATCAGTTCCTCCCCGCGGCTCCAGAGAAAGCTCTCGCCCCGGCGCCGGATCAGCTGGCCGCGGATGCCATCCCACTTCCACTCCACCAGCCAGGCCGACGGCGGGGTGGCCTCCAGCCGGCCGGTGGGGAGGGGTGAAGCGAGAAAAAAGGGATAGGGACGGCTGATCCCGGCCTCTCCCGAGCCCTCCTCCGCCAGCAGGGCCTGAAAGCGTTCCGCGCTCGGCTCGAAGCCGCCCATCAGGCGATGGGCCAGCACCGATTCCTCCAGGCCGCTCACCCGGGCCAGGGCCCGGAGCACCAGTCCCTGGGCCACGCCCACCCGGAAGCCGCCGGTGAGCAGTTTGTTCACCACCAGCAGTTCCCCGGGCCCCAGAGCTCCCCACATCCGGCGCACGGCCAGGGCCTGGGCTTCCCCTTCCAGCGAGGCCAGCTCCGGCAGGATCCGCTCCAGCCACTCCCGCAGCGGCGGGCTCTCCCCGCCGGGATCCCCCTGGGGTTTCCAGAGCAAGGCGACGGTTTCGGCCGAGTCCCCCACCTGGGCGTGGCACTCGTCGAACAGCCAGCTGGGAAGCCCCGTTCCCTCCAGGCAGATCTGCCGCAGGCGGCGCCCCGTGATCAGGCGGCGGCGCTGCTTGCCGAGCAGGCAGCGCAGGGCCCAGGCGGCATCGGCCGGATCGGCCCCGGAGAAGTAGGCCACCAGGGCCGCCACCTTCCCCCCGGTGCCGGTGGCCCGGTCCAGCTGCTCGAACAGGGCACAGAAGGCCTTCATCGCGAGGGGGAACCCTCCTCCGGTGCGGGGGGGATCAGCGGCGCGGCATCGATGCCCTCCACCTCCCGCAGATAGCGGGCCAGGGCCTCGCCCTGGCCATGGGTCACGTAGACCTGCCGCGCCCCCGATTCCCGCACCGTGCGCAGCAGCCCGTCCCAGTCAGCGTGATCGCTCATCACGAATCCCCGCCCGTAGCCCCGCCGCCGCCGGGCGCCCCGCACCGCCATCCAGCCGCTCACGAAGGCGGTCTGGGGCGAGCGGAAGCGCTTCATCCAGGGGGAGCGGTGGGCCGAGGGCGGGGCGATCACCAGCCGGCCGGCCAGGGATTCGCCGCGGGGCAGGGCGCTCAGGGGCCGGGTCGCCGCCAGGGCGACGCCCTGCTGCCGGTAGGGCTCCATCAGGGCCTGCACCGCCCCGTGCAGCAGCACCTCCTCCCTGCAGCCGAGGGCGTGCAGTTCCGCCAGCACCCGCTGGGCCTTGCCGAAGGCATAGCAGAAGAGAATCGAGGGGCGCTCCGGCGCCCCCTTCCACCACTGCTCGATCTCCGCCGTCACCTGGGATCCGGGCTGCCAGCGGTAGAGGGGCAGTCCGAAGGTGGCCTCGGTGATCAGCACGTCGGCGCTCACCGGCTCGAAGGGAGCACAGCTCGGATCGGCATCGCGCTTGTAGTCGCCGCTCACCAGCCAGCTTTCCCCGCCCGCCTCCAGCCGGATCTGGGCGGAGCCGAGCACATGGCCGGCGGAATGGAACGACAGCCGCACCCCGCCGAGGCGGAATTCGGCCCCGTAGGGCAGGCCATGCAGGCAGAGGGAGCTTCCCAGCCGCCGGCGCAGGATTCCCTCCCCCGCCGCCACCGCCCAGTACTCGCCGCAGCCCGGCCGGGCATGGTCGGCATGGGCATGGGTGATCAGGGCCCGGGGCACGGGACGCCAGGGATCGATCCAGACATCGGCGGCCGGACAGTGGAGCCCCTCCGGAGTGAGGCGGAGCAGGCCGTCTGCGGAGAAGTCGCTGGCCCGCATCAGCGCTGCAGCAGGCTCCCCAGCAGTTCGCGCAGGGCCCTGCTGGTGTCGGCCAGCCCCTCCACCCCGGGAACGAATCCCAGAATCGCTTCCGCGGCAGGGAAGCAGCCCGCAGCAGGGGCGCCCCTGCCCTTGGTCTCCGGGCAGGGGGCGGCGATCACCTCCACGGCGGCGGAGCCGTAGGCCCGCAGGGCGCGGGGCAGGTGGTCGCGATCACTCACCAGCAGGGCCGAACGCCAGTTCCGCTCGGTGGCCAGCCTCCGGAACGCCCGGCCCCCCTCGTCGGTGTTGCGGCTGTGGGGCTCCTGCAGTACCGAGTGCGGCTCGATCCCGGCCAGGGTCAGCATCTGGTGCCGGCGTTCCGCCGTTTCCGCACTGGAATGGCCGGAGAACACCAGCACCGGCGCCCTGCCGTGCCGGTACAGGGAAAGGGCCCAGAGGTCCCGCTGGGGAAAACCTCCGCTCAGCACCACCAGGGCATCGGCGCGGGGCAATCCGCCGGGGTTCTCCCCCCATCCGCCTTCCACCCGGGGGCAACGCCGCTTCACGGCCTCCAGCAGCATCCGGCCCACTCTGGGGGTGCTCACCAGGGCGAGCAGCAGCAGAGCCGCCAGGGAGATGGCTCCCCCCGGGGAAGGACGCAGAAGCAGGGGCAGGGCGGCCAGGCCCAGGCCGATGGGGAGGGGCATCCCCAGCTGGCCCAGCAGTCTGCGCAGCGGAGGGGGCACCGCGGCGGCCGTCCTCAGGCGCTCATCGCCAGCATGCGTTCGATCGGGGCCAGGGCCCGCAGGCGCGTCGGCTCGTCGATCTCGACCGCCGGGGTCAGGTTCTGCAGGCAGCGCCACACCTTCTCGAGCGTGTTGAGACGCATGTAGGGACAGGTGTTGCAGCTGCAGTGGTCGCTGCCCGGCACGTCGTGGAAGGTCTTGTCGGGCACCCGCCGCCGCATCTGGTGCAGGATCCCGGGCTCGGTGAGCACGATGAAGGCAGGTGCCCCACTGGTTTCAGCGTGATGGAGCAGCTTGCTGGTGGAGCCGATGAAATCGGCCAGATCCAGGAGGTGCTGCTGGCATTCCGGATGGGCGATCACCTCCGCCTCGGGGTGGTCCAGCTTCAGCTGCAGCAGGGCCTGCTCGCTGAAGGTTTCGTGCACGATGCAGCTGCCCGGCCAGAGGGTGAGGTCGCGACCGCTCTGGCGGGCCACCCAGCGGCCCAGGTTCTGATCGGGGGCGAACAGGATCGGCCGGTCGGCGGGCAGCTGGTTGACCAGCTGCACCGCGTTGCTGCTGGTGCAGATGAGGTCGCTCTGGGCTTTCACCGCCGCCGAGCAGTTGATGTAGCTCACCACGGTGTGATCGGGATGGCGGGCCCGGAAGGCGGCGAAGGCATCGGCGGGGCAGGCGTCGGCCAGGCTGCAGCCGGCCTCCAGATCCGGCACCAGAACCGTGCGGCCCGGATTGAGGATCTTGGCCGTTTCCGCCATGAAATGCACGCCGCAGAACACGATCACATCGGCATCGGTGCTGGCGGCCTTGCGGGACAGCTCGAGGGAGTCGCCGATGAAATCGGCGATGTCCTGCACCTCGTCGTTCTGGTAGTAATGGGCCAGGATCACGGCATTGCGTTCCCGGCGCAGCGCATCGATCGCAGCCGGCAGATCCGCAGCCGGAGGGGGATCACTCGGGGCTGAGTCCGGGGAGGGAGCTTCCCGGGAAGGGGAATGAAGCTGGGTGAAGACCAACCGGATCCCTCGCTTCGGGCAGGATGGGGCCAGCCTAGGCAGGCCGTGGGATTGGCAGAGCTCCAGATCGCCATCGCGGGAGATCTCCATGACCAGTGGGATGAGAGCGACCAGATCCTTCTGGATCGGATCCGTCCCGATGTTCTGCTCCTGGTGGGAGACCTCAGCGACGGCAGAACCCGGATTCCCTCCCTGCTGAGCCGGCTCGAGCTGCCGATGGCCTGCATCCTCGGCAACCACGATTCCGGCAGGGACCCCACCGGCACCCGGCTGCAGCGCCAGCTCGATCTGCTGGGGGAGCAGCACTGCGGCTGGGGCCTGCGGGAGCTGCACCCTCCCGGACTGGCGGTGGTGGGCGCCCGGCCGGGAACGGCCGGCGGGGGGTTCCGGCTTTCCCGGGCGGTGCGGGCGGTGTACGGGCCCGTGGACCTGCACGAATCGGCCGCCCGCATCACCCGCGCGGCGCTCAGCGCCGATGCGGGGCTGCCCCTGGTGCTCCTGGCCCACTGCGGACCCAGCGGACTGGGCAGCGAAGCCGCCGATCCCTGCGGCCGGGACTGGAAACGGCAGGCCTGTGACTGGGGTGACCAGGATCTCGCTCTGGCGATCGAGATGATCCGCCGGGAGCGCCCGGTGCCGCTGGTGATCTTCGGTCACATGCACCACAGCCTCAAGCGCCATCCCGGCGAACGCCGCAGCTTCCACCGCGATCGGGCCGGCACCGCTTTCCTCAACACGGCCTGCGTGCCCCGCCATGGAGTCGACGGCCACGGCAGGGCCCTGCGCCACTTCAGCTGGGTGACGCTGGAGCAGGGGGGTGGGGTCGGCCATGTGAGTCACCGCTGGTATGGCCTCAGCGGCGACCTCCTTTATATGGAGACGCTCTGGAGCGCTCCGGCGAAGGCCCTGGCCCCCTGATGCTGATCTATGCCTGCATCAGCAGCCATGGCTTCGGCCATGGCTCCCGCAGCGCCGCGGTGCTGGCCGAGCTGGCAGCGCTGCGACCCGACTGGCGCCTGGTTGTCTCCAGTGCCCTGCCCGAGTCCTTCCTGGGGCTGGCCTTCGGGGCTGTGCCGTTCCAGCTGCGGCCCTGCCGCTGGGACGTGGGGGTGCTGCAGGCCGATGCCCTTTCGGTGGACCAGGCCGCCACCCTTGAGGCCCTGCGGCAGCTCGAGGCAGGGCTGGGCGAAAGGATCGAGCAGGAGGCCGCCTGGCTGGAGATGCAGGCGGAACCGGTGGTGGTGCTGGCCGACGTGCCGCCCGAGGCGGCCCGGCTGGCGGAGCGGCTCGGGGCACCGTTGATCTGGCTGGCGAGCTTCGGCTGGGATGCCATCTACCGCCCCATGGGGGGAGCCTTCGTGGCCTGGGCCGACCGCTGCCGCGATCTGTATGCCAGGGGTGACCTGCTGCTGCGCTGCCCGCTGGCGCTGCCGATGGACTGGGGGGTGCCGGAGCTGCCTCTGGGAGTCACCAGTTCCCGCCCCCGGCTGGACCCCCAGGAGGTCGCCGCGCGGCTGGCTCTGCCCAGGGAGAGGGACCGGTGCGTGCTGATCAGCTTCGGTGGGCTGGGGATGCGGCTCGATCCCTCCCTTCCGGCCCGATGGCCGGAGCATGTCTTCATCGGACCGGACCCCGCCCTGGCGACGGTGCCCAACGGCCGGATCCTTCCGGAGGGCATGCGGCCGCTGGATGTGATGCCGCTCACCGAGCGGCTCATCACCAAGCCCGGCTACAGCAGCTTCTGCGAGGCCTTCAGCCAGGGGGTGGGGATCCATCTGGTCCACCGCGAAGGCTTCGCCGAGGCGGGGATGCTGGAGGAAGCGCTGCAGCGCCACGGCCGCCACCGTCTGCTGAGCGAAGCCCAGCTCCGCTGTGGCGACTGGGAGCTGGATCGCCCGCTGCAGCCTCCCAGGGAAGGCCCCCTGCCCCTGGATGGGGCTGCGGCGGCGGCCCGGCACATCGCGCAATGGGCGGAAAGGGGATCAGCAGGTCCGATCGATGAGGCGTCACAGGTTTGAAGTTCTGTTGAGCAAATGTGAGTAAAACCAGTCGGTCACGGGATTTCAAACCCTGACCGTCATTTTCGCTACCTGTAGACACTTCGCCAGCCGTCACCAGAGCGATCGCGCAATCAGGGGTCAATCGGCAAATTGGCGCGGACCTTGAACCCTTCACTCCGTCTTTACCAAGGTTCATCTCTCAACCAGTCTCAAGTCGGTTTCAACTGAACCGATCTGATACCACCGGAACCTGAATCGAATTCCATCCCAATCTTCTCCGTTTCAGCATCCCGCTGGCGGAGATCCGCTGGGACACGTCCTCCGCATTTCCCCCTTTGTCGATTCTTCAGCGCTCCCGACTGGCCCTCGCCGTTGCTGGCCTCGGTCTGACCCTCACAGGTCCCGCACAGTCGGCGGAAACAGCCAGCAGATGGAACCTGAGTGTCTCGGCACCCCAGACGCCCCCTCGGATCGCCTACCTCCCCCCCCTGCCCTCCGCTCCCTCCGTCTTCGCCATCACTCCGGAGCGGCGTGCCCTGCTCAACACCATCCGTTTCGCCGAGGGCACCTGGGCCAATGGCACGGAGTTGGGTTACCGGATCATGTTCGGTGGCAGCGTGATGCCCTCCCTCGATCGTCATCCCAACCGGGTGATGCGCACCGCCCGTTATGCCAGCGCTGCTGCCGGTGCCTACCAGTTCATGCCCTTCACCTGGGCGATGGCGACCCGGGCCATGGGCCTCACAGGAGAATTTCATCCCCAGGCCCAGGATCAGGCCGCCCTTTATCTGGTGAGGCGGCGCGGCGCCCTGCACCTGGTCGACCGTGGCGAGATGACCCCGGAGCTGGCCGCCAGGCTGGCACCCGAGTGGGCCTCGTTCCCCACCCTGGCGGGCCGGAGCTTCTATGGCCAGCCGGTGAAGCGCTTCGAGGATCTGAAGGCCTTCTACGAATGGAGCCTCTCCCAGCTGCGCAGGGAGGAACAGACCCAATGGGAGGAAGTGGCCATCCGCGAGGTTCCCCAGGCGCCCCGCTGCAACGATCGCTCTCTCACCTGCCGTCTGAGCACGATCGAAGCCGCGAAGTGACGGGTTGAGTCAACGGCCGGCTGCCACGCTGGCCTCCCCATTGGAAGCCAGGGTGGGATCAGCTGTCCGAGCTGTCTCCGAAGCGCTGCCGTCCCACCGTCTGCTGGGCGATCAGATAGGCGGCCACCGCGGCACCGAGGAAGCCGAGGGCGTTGCGGATCAGGGGGAGCAGGTCACTGGTGCGGGTCACGATCGGGGCCACACCGAACACGCCGAAGAGGATCACCCACAGGGGCGACAGCAGCAGCACCCACACCCACTCCACCTTGCGTTCAGGGTGGCGGGGGAAGGCGGCGAAGCCCACGATCAGCCCCCCGAGGATGGAGGTGCAGAGGGTGAGCAGCCACTGCTCCTGGGGCAGGCCCGGCACCACCTGGCAGCCGCCCTTCTCCAGGCAGCCCATCACCGAATGGAGGGCATCGACGATGGCCCCATCCTCTCCGTGCTCGCGCACGTAATACTGATTGCCGTAGCGGGTCTGCAGTTCCACCCAGAAGGTGCGTGGCATCAGGGCGAACAGGGCATCGCCCACGTTGAAGTTGAGCAGGTTGCCGCCGCGGGGATCGGCCACCAGCAGCAGGCTGCGATCGTCCAGGTTCCAGAACTCCTTCACCGCCAGCCCCGGGGTGCGTTCGTACTGGGTGAGCACCCGCAGTTTCCAGCCGCTGCCGCTCTCGAAGGCGTCGAGTTCCTGCTCGAGGGCGCTCCGCTGTCCATCGCTGAGGGCCTTGGCCAGATCGATCACCGGGGTGGGGTGATCGGGCAGCAGGTCGGGGTTGTCGTAGGCGAGGGCCGGGGGCGTCGCCACGGGACCCGCGAGGACAGCCAGCAGCAGCAACAGGGTGGCGATGGCCTGGCCGCAGCGCCGCCAGAGGTTCCCGGTGCCCGGAACGAGCTTCTGCATGGGCGACAGCCTGCGTGGGGCAGCATTCTCACCGAGACCAGTCCCGCCCCGTGAGCCAGAGTGATTCCGCGGCCGTGAGCCAGAGCGACTCCGGGGCCCTGCCCCCCTGGCTGGAGGAACGCCTGCTCGCGGCAGACGGCAGCGTTTCCTTCCGCACCTTCATGCAGTGGGCCCTGCATGATCCACGGCACGGCGCCTATGGGGCAGGTCGGCTGCGGATCGGTCCCAGGGGCGATTTCGTCACCTCCCCTTCCCTGGGAGCCGATTTCGCCGCCTTGCTCGTCCCCCAGATCGCCCAGTGGCTGTCCCGCCTCCCGCCAGGCCCCCTCAGCCTGGTGGAGACCGGCCCGGGAGAGGGCCAGCTGATCCGGCAGCTGGCGGAGGCCCTGGCCACGGACTGGCCGGAGCTGGCAGCCCGCACCGAGCTGGTGCTGGTGGAACCCAATGCCGGCATGGCCCGCAGACAACGGCTCCACCTCGACGGTGCCCCGCTGCGGGTGCGCTGGAGCAGCTTCGAGGAACTGGCGGCCGCGCCGCCGCGGGGCGTGGTGCTGGCCCACGAGGTGCTCGATGCCCTGCCCGTGGAGCGGATCGAGTGGGATGGAACCCTCTGGCGCCGCCAGATGGTGACGCTCCGGCAGGGGGAGCTGCGGCTGGAACCCGGGGAGCCCCTGGAGCCGGAGGCGGCGGCCCAGCTGCAGCCCCTGGGACTGTCGCCGCCGACCCCCCTGCGTCTGCCGGGCTGGTGCAGCGAACTGCACCCGGGCCTGGCGCCCTGGCTGGCGGCCTGCGCCGGAGCCCTGAGCGCCGGCTACCTGCTGGTGATCGACTACGCCCTCGAGGCCGGCCGCTACTACGCCCCGGCCCGCTGCAGCGGCACCCTGATGGCCTACCGGGCCCAGCGGGCCAGCGGGGATCCCCTGCGGCAGCCCGGCCACTGGGACCTCACGGCCCATCTCTGCCTGGAAAGCCTGGAGCGGGCGGCTGGGGGGGCGGGTTGGCGCCGGCGGGGAGTCCGACGCCAGGGGGAGGCCCTGCTGGCCCTCGGCCTGGCCGAACGGCTGCATGGCCTGCAACAGGGCAATCCGGCCGATCTGGCTTCCCTGCTGGCCCGGCGCGAGGCCCTGCTGCGGCTGGTGGATCCCGCCGGGCTCGGAGACTTCCGCTGGATCGCCTTCAGCAGAGGCGACGGCCCGGGATGGGAATCGGACGGGGTCGAGCCGGACCTGTTCCTGCGGGACCCGCCTCCCTGACGGCAGCCCACCACGTCCGATGGGGAGCGCCACTGGCGAATGTTGGCCCCTTGTCGGTCATCGTGACCCCCATATCGTGGAGGTGTCCCGCAAAGAAGGTGTGCTTTCGGTTTTTCAGTAAGGCCGGGATCGCTTTGAAGCTGGGCGAAGGGTTGCCCCAGGCTGGCTCATGAAGGAAGAGAAAGTTCCAGCGAACATTGGGTTTCTTGTTCAAGGCATCTGCCACGAAGGCGATCTGGCGATCACTGAAGTTCACCGGCTGCGAAAGCGCTACGATGACAGCCTTCTCACCCATGAACTCCTTCAGCATGGGCTGGGCTCTTGGCGTGTCCTACTGCAACCTGTTGCAGAGATCAATTTTCTCCCCGAGGCCTGCCGGCGCCTTGCGGAGTGGGCCTTTCCATACCGCTCATTCCACACTTGATTCACAGCGTCATTGGAGATGTCGTGATTTCCAGGAGTTCGAAAGAAGGGCATATCCACTTGCTCAAGCTCGGAGTCCATCTCCTCCCACTCGGCATGGAGCTGTGCCCAGCAGCGCCACCAGCAGCAGGCCCCGAAGACCTGGAGCACGGCCAGCGCGACCGCAAAGGGACAAAGGAGAACGCCATGGCAGAGGGGCTCGCAGGGCCCGAACCCAGCCTGCACCAGCCAGAGGGCGATGGGTGGCCGTCTGGAACTTGCCTTCCCCTGCGTGAGGCAGCTGATCACCACCGCCGTCGAACGCTTCTGCGAACCCGGTCGCTTCACCGCCCTGATCAGGCACGCATCGACCTCCCCGAGCGGGTTCACACCGGCCTGAGGCGACCCACCGGCAAACCGTCCCGGCCGCCGATCTCTGCCGGGATCGGTTCGATACCCTCGGCGCGCTGCCGCACCCTGATGTCTGTGGGAAGAAAACCTCTTCGGCCCGGGCCGCTCCCCTGTCGGTTGCCGGCCGCCTCCCGCTGGGTGCGATCCTTCCTGGCAATGCTCGGAACCTGCGCCACCCTGGGATGGGCCCAGCCAGGCCAGGCCCAGCAGTACGGCCCGAGGCAGTGGTGGCTGGCGCCCCGGGGCCTGAACGTGCTGCTGGGAACGGGGATCTACAGCGAAGGAAATCTCACCCTGGATGATGGCATCGTCTATCCCGACTTCACCATCAAGAGCTCGGTCTTCTTTCCCAGCTACGTTCGCTTCACCGAGATCGCCGGGCAGAACACCCAGTTCTCGATCGGGGTCCCCTTCGTGTGGGCCGACGCCGAACTGGACACCGGCAGACGCAAGTTCCGACAATCGGAATCAGGACCCGGTGATCTCTATCTCCACCTGGCCGTGGGACTGGTGAACACGCCCAGCCTCGAGGGCGCCGAGTATGTGACGTACATGACGGAAAGCAATCCCAACGTGCTGATGTACGGTCTGGCCGCGATCATGCCACCCACCGGTAAATACAGCAGCGACAAGGTGGTGAACATCGGCACCAACCGCTGGACCTTCCGCGCCGGGCTGCCCACCACGATCCGCCTCAGCCGCAACTGGCAGCCAGGCCGCACCACCACCCTGGAACTGCTCCCCAGCGTGGATTTCTACACGGCGAACAACAGCCCTCCCCTCTCCAGCGTGGAGGTTCCGGTCGACCAGTTCGGAACCACCATCCGCCTGGGCGATACCCGCTTCGTTCCGAACCAGACCACCCAGGCGCCGATGTACAGCCTGGAGGCCCACCTCACCCACGACCTCAAGGACTGGCTGTGGGTCTCCCTGGATTCGCTCTCCCAGATCGGCGGGGAAACCTTCAACGATGGCAAGGCCCAGGGCAATCAGCAGGCCTGGACGGCCGTGGGCGGCACCATCGGCACCGTGCCCTGGCAGGGCGGGCGGCTCACCGTGAGCGGCGGCAACGTGGTCAACAGCAACCCCTACGGCGCCGAGGGCTGGCAGGTGATCGTTCAGATGCAGCAGCAATTCTGACTGGAGCCGCGATGGCGAAGCAACTCAGTGAACGCATCTCACCGTTCGCGGCCCCCCCACGATCGGCGGCTAGCTTTTTGACCAGCGGCAGAGATTCTTCTTGCCATCACTCCAACGCAGCCTCCGCCGCGGGCAGATCCTGCCGTGGGCGCTGAGCCTCTCGGCCCTCATCCTGGCTCCCGCCTCCCTTGCCCAGGGACGCCCCTCCGCCCCCACCGGCTCCGCTACCGGGGCAGAGGGCACCTGTCCGAGCCGCGCCTATTTCGGCGATACCCATGTGCATACCGGCTGGTCGGCCGATGCGGGCATGGATGGCGCCATCACCACCCCGGAGGATGCCTTCCGCTTCGCCCGCGGCGAGACGGTGAAGAGCAACACGGGCCGGAGCGCCCGCCTGGCCCGTCCCCGAAGGCGGCCAGAGCGGCGGACTGCTGGCGGGCTTCCTGCATCCGATCTCGGGGCTCGACCATGTGGTGGCGATGGTGGCGGTGGGCTGTGGGGGGCGGTGCTGGTTCCGCCCGCCCTGTGGGTGCTGCCGGTGGCCTTTCCGATGGTGATGGCCCTCGGGGGCCTGATGGGCCTGCTCGGCATCCCCCTGCCTGCGGTGGAGGTGGGCATCGCCCTCTCCGGGATCGTGCTGGGCCTGATGGTGCTGCTGGAGCAGCGCCCGCCCCTCTGGGTGGCGGCCCTGCGCGACAGCCTGGCCTTCGTGGTCAGCACGGGGCTGCTGCATCTGGAGGGCATCCTGCTGGGCGAGACACGGCGCCGGCCGGGGGGGGTTCGCTTCGTGCAGGGCGCCGGTGGGGCCGTGGCACTGGCGGGTCTGTTCTTTCTGGTGCAGGCCGCATGATCGCCCGGCTTCGAAAGCTGCCGCGACTGCGGAGCGGAGCGGCCCTGATCGGCGGCCTGATCCTCGCGATGGCCCCGCCTCCTGCGGCGGCACACCTGATGCAGACGGGCTTCAGTGGCTTCTACGACGGCCTCACCCCTCTGGTGGCAGGTGCGGTCGGGCTGCGGCAAAGCGGCGAACCTTCCCTCGACCTGCTCACCACCCTCAGCTTCGCCCTGGTGGGCCTGCTGGTGGCGCTGCGGCTGCAGCTGGGGGTGGCGGGCAGCTGGATCGCCGCCGCCGGCCTGCTGAGGCTCGGCTGGCTGGCCCGCCGAGCTCATGAGCACGCGTGAGGGGTGCAGATCGGCCCCATCTGATCGAACCCAGAGAATTCATTCCAGAGTTTCTGGATGAAGACTCTCGATTCAGAAGTGCGGAAGCACAGGTAGGCCATCTCTGCGTGACACGGGCCTGATCGCACTGCTGTCATGCTGTCAGTCCATTGCCGGCCCCGCATGCCCCTGTCTGCATCCCATCGACTGCCGCGCCTTCTGGTGCTGGGTCTCGGCTTTCCCCTGGCGGCCCTGAACCTGTGGGTGTTCAGTTCACTCTATCGCGCTTTCGAGGGGATTGCTTCCATCTTCATTCTGGCTGGAGTGATCGCGTTGATCCTCAATTTCCCGGTGCGGTTCCTGCAGCGAAGTCTTGGACTGAGACGAGGCTGGGCCATCGGAATCATCGTTGGCGGCTTCATCGGATTGATGCTTCTGAGCGCCGCGTTTCTTGTGCCGCTGTTGCTGCTCAGATTTCTTGAATTCACCCGGGATCTACCGCAGTGGATTGATTCCACGGGGGATAAGCTTGAGCAACTCTCCGCCACTGCCACTCGGGTCGGGCTTGCGGTGGATACGAGCGAGATCATTGAAGGAATGACAACAAGCATGAAAAGTCAAATGGAAGGCATTCTGCTTGGGATTCCTGGCTTTGTGTTTGGGTCTCTGGGAAACTTTCTCAGCGTCTTCTTCCTTATCGTTCTCACGGTGTTCTTCCTGATCTACGGCGGGGAGTTGGTGCGCAATGTTCTGCTCTCGTGGCTGCCCGGAGAAAGTGGTCTCCGCGTTCTTGGAATTCTGAGGCGGAATTTCAATAGCTTCATTTTCAACCAGGCGGTCCTCTCCATGGTCCTGACGTGCGCTCTGACCCTCGCACTCGTTCTTCTGGGTGCCCCATTCCCGGTGCTTTCCGGAGTTGCGATCGGGCTGATGGGATTCATTCCTTTCGGAGCCATCGTGGGTGTTCTGGCAATCAGCCTGCTGTTCCTCCTGAAGAGCTTCTGGCTTGGCCTGCGAGTGTTTGCCGTTTTGATTGTGGTTGATCAGATCATCGAGAATATTCTCCCACCACGGCTCCTGGGCAAACTCACTGGACTTAATCCAATCGTGATTCTTTTCTCAGTGATGGTTGGAGGCACACTGGCGGGTTTCTATGGCATCATCACCGCAGTGCCGATTGCCGCAACGATCAAGGAACTGTTTCTGACAGGAGATCTGAAGAAGCTTGTGCCGGCTCTCGATGATACCCCCGACGGAACCCAGACAGCACAGGCGGGCTCATTCGCTCCGCAGGAATGAAGCCAACAGCAACAGGGTGGGGACTATCGGCACCGACCGCTCGCCCTTCCACGCCGATCTGACCACCACGATCACCCTCAGCCGCACGCTGTCCCTGAGGTGCAGGCAAGGAGCGTGGAGCGCGAGCCAGGAGTCGGTGGTGGCCTGAGCACTTGAGGGGCTTGTTCGGAGAACTCTCTGTCGTGCATGGATGCATGGCAAGCCTCATGCCAATGAATTCAATGCTTGTTCAAACCAGCCTGTCCAATCCTGATTAGCATAAAGTTTACCCGCCTGTCTTATCTCCAGAAGAAGAGCAAGTCCACGAGAAAGATGCTCTCTTCTTTCTTGAATTGAAAGCAGCGATTCAAGGGATCCCAATTTGGCACAAGACACCGCCACATCCACCTGCCTCTGCGTGTTGGCCGGATCGCGCTTCGCCAGGCCTTCTCTGATCGTCAGTCCCGCCTGGTAGGCCGCCAGCGCTCCGGCGCCATCCCCCTGCGCCACCAGCACATCGCCCAGGCCATTGAGCCCCCAGCCTTCCAGGCGTTGATCGCCAACATCCCTGGCCTGTTGGATGGCCACATCGAATACACCGCGGGCCTGGGCCAGATCGCCGAGGCTGATCCAGGCGTAGCCCAGCTGCAGCCCGGCATCCAGATCCCCGGGGTTGGCCTCCAGCGCCATCTGGAAGGAGCGCACCGCCTTGGAGAGATCACCCCGCACTACCGCCAGGCTGGCCACGTTGCGGGCCGCATCCGCTTCCCGACGGCCTTCGCTGGCTGCCAGTTGCTGAGCCGCGAGCCTCACCCGTCGGCTGGCCTCCAGCTCACGCTCAAACGATTCCTCCGCCAGCAATGTGTCGCCGGCCGACAGCGCCGCCAGCGCGGCCTTCAGAGCAGGCCGCTCTTCCGGGGCGGATCCTGCCGCACGGTGCAGCAGGCTCTCCAGCGCCTGCTCCTCCCCCTGGCGCCCCACGGCTCCGTCGGCCTCAGCGCCTCGCGCCAGCAACAGGCCCTGCTGCGCACCGCTCATCAGCGCCATCCATTCCTCCAGCTCCGGATTCACCGGCAACCCTGTGGCGGCGGCGATCGCCTCGATCAGCCGCCGCGTGTCGTCATCCCACCCGCGCTCGCGCAGGGGCAGCACATTCCAATCCCCCAGCAATGGCCGCAGACTCTCGGGCAGCTGATCGACGGGGATCTCGTTGAGCTGGGCCTCCTCCACCAGCAAGGGGATCACCGTGAGCTCGTCTCGTTCACCAATAGCCAGAGCCGTCTCAAGCTCGTGGCGCAGATCGTCGTTGGGATCCTGAAGGCGGGGCAGGTTGGTGGCATCTGCCCAGCGGCGGCCGATCACCGCCACACAGGCCTTGCTGACAGCCAGGGCCTGCTCGATCTTCTGCCGCCACTTCCCCGCGCCGAGGCTGGCCACATCGAGGAACACCCGCTCCCGGCCAAACCCGATCCGCAGCCAGTCCCACACCCTGCCGCTGGAGCCACGGGTGTCATCGCGGCGGTAGCTGATGAAAATTCTGTCGCGGTCGGCCCCCAGGCTTGCGGTCACGATCAACAGACAAGAAAGAAGATAACTCTAGCTCTCTCTTTTTGAACAAGTCTGATATCATCAGAGAAAACTTGATGGAGCTGAATTTCCAACCATCCTATCCGCATCCTGTGCGTACTCACCGAAAGATCAGCCGGTCCTGCGAGCGCTTGCCATCACCTGGCTGCAGTGAGCATGGCTTTCATCTACTCCTTGGCATCAGTGAACTTGAGGAGGCGGATCAGGTGAATGGCATGGTTGGAAAGTGCTCTTCGCCCTCAGGGGGAACCTCTCTGGATGACGTATCGACTCAACTGACAAGTCAACGTCTAGATCAGGCCAATAGAGATGGTCAGGAGTGGGTCGTAGGACATTAATGACCTGTTGAATCGTAGCCGCCTTGAACCAAGGAAACTCAGAATATGGAAGTGCTAATTCTTCATCATCGATAAGCATCCAGATGCAATGGGCGGAAACATTCGTGACCTCAGCCACCAAAGTGGTTGTTCCAGGCATTGATGATCTCCTGTTGGCGTGACTTGATTAACCGTTCGGCTTCTCTGATCTGTGAGGAACTTAGTCCAATGTTGCGAGCGAGTTCAATGTTCGGCCTCAGCCAAAACTTCGCTTCACCATCTGGATGGCTGACGTGAATGTGAACAGGACTTTCCTCGCGCGAGAAAAAGAAAAACCGAAATTCTCCATCTCGGAAGACTGTTCGTGACAAGCAGGCTCCCGCACTTCACTTCCAGCATAGCAATGCTGCTCGGGAAAAGACGGCTTCAGTAGCCGCAGCACAAAGAGCAGCATTCTCAGCACTTGGCTTGTTCTGGATAGCTGTTTGCATCTTGCCAACACTAAATCGGCGGATCCAGTGAAGATCCCCGCAGAGCCGCTCTAGTCACCATAAAGGCCTCAAAGCCCGCGCGCCATGCTCCCAAACCCCGGCGTGACAAGGAGCCAGCGGCGGCGGCTTGATGCCGTGGTTCATCTACGGACCCGGTATCCACTGTCACGGCTGTACCAGAAAATCGACGGAACAGCTCACACCAAGCCGGCCACGATTCAACACAGGTGTAGAGGATTGTGGTCTTGCCGATGGCAGGGCAGGGGCAGCCGGGAGCGGGCCTGCACCTCATCGTTCTGGCACTGCCTCGGGTGATCGGCACCGGATCGATCGTGCCTGAGGCTCAGCGGTTCCGCTGCTCCTCCTGGATGTAACGGCCGATCAGCAACCCCATGATCAGTGCCAGGTAGAAGGGGCCGATCACGCTGATCAGGATCGTTGTGAGCTTCGCCACCGGCGTGAGCGGCAGCACGTCTCCGTAGCCGAGGGTGGTGAGGGTCACGAAGGCGAAGTAAGCCAGGTGAATGAACGGCGTCTGCTGGATCGAGACCCCCCCCAGGGCCGCCGTTCCAGCGGACGGCTCGATCCGGGTGGGCAGACCGCCGAAGCTGCCGGGATCGATCGACTCCACCACGGCCATCACGAGGGCAGCGGTCAGACCCAGCAGCAGATAGCCCGAGAGGGCTCCGGTGAGCACGTCGGCAGTGACCCGCTGCTCCCGGCCCAGGCGGCTCACGAGCCGGTGATAGGCCTGGAGTTCGAACAGGGTGAGCATGAGCAGAAGGGGCAGACCCGAACTGCGCAGCTCGCTTGGCGAGAGCAGCCAGAGCCAGAGGCTGCCCAGCACCACCCAGCCGAGCAGGCGGAATCCCAACGACCAGGCCCGGCTGCTGCCCTCCCCCGCCAGCAGTCGGATCTGGAGCACGATCACCAGGCTGAACCCCAGGCTCGAAAAGCTGTCGAAGGGCGGCGGCAAGGCCATGCAGACCAGGGTCAGCAGAATCCCCGTGAGCAGGGCGGCATAGTGCCGGGATGCCATGGATCCGGGGAGAAACGGCATGCTTCCGCTTGCTGGCCATGGAATCTCTGAGCAAGAATATCCCGCAACCAACTTCTTCGCCTGCTGAGACAAGGTGCAATCTTGATCGTGCCAAGTGTGCTTTCGAGGATTGGGAAATGGCATCAATCTCGTTGCCGTTCCTGTGTGCTGCCAGGCCCTGAATCAGGCGGTTTTCCTGTGGACTCTCCTGCGGCTGCTCATTGCTGATTGTGCCGCTGGGGCCAGTTCCCTCAAGGCATTCCTGCGCACGCTCCTCTCCGCTGCCTGGTCGGCTGTGAGGTGGAGAGGGCTTCAGGGCGGGAGCGTGCCGGTGGCGGGCGCCGGCGGTTCGGGAGGGGCCAGGGGCGCGGGGATGTCGCCGGCCGGCACCGACCGGCGCGGATCCAGCAGGGCCTCGATGCCCTCCTCCAGGCTGTTCTCCATGGCGATGCGGGTGCCATCGCTCACCACCACCCGGGTGAGGGTGGGCAGACCGCCCTGGCGGGCCTTCAGATAGATCGGCTCCACGTAGAGGAGGGCATCGCCGATCGGCATCACCAGCAGGTTTCCCTGGATCACCTCCGAACCGGAGCGATCCCACAGGCCGAACTGCTGGCTGATGATCGGGTTCTGGTTGATCAGCGCCGTGATCTGCTCGGGACCGTAGATCGGGGTCTGGCTGGGGAAGCGCAGCAGCACCAGTTCGCCGTAGTGGGGAGCATCGCTGCGGGCGGCCAGCCAACCCACCAGGTTGGGGCGGGCCAGGGGGGTGAGGGGTTGCAGCAGCAGGAATTCGGGCGGCAGCTGCGGCGTCAGCTGGGCGCTGATGTGATACGGCTGCACCGGCACCTGCTTGCGTCCGTAGACCTCCTTCGGCACCTGCCACACGTCGTCGCCGCTGTAGAAGATGCGGGGGTCGGTCACGTGGTAGCGGAGCAGCTGGGTGGTCTGCAGCTGGAACTGATGGATCGGATAGCGGATGTGGGCCCGCAGCGCCGGCGGCATGGCGTCGAGCGGTTCGAACAGCTCAGGGAACAGGCGCTGCCAGGCGAGGATCAGCGGATCGCCCGGCTCGCTCACATAGAGCCTCACCTGGCCGTTGTAGGCATCCACCACCGCCTTCACGGAATTGCGCAGATAGCGGATGTCGGGATGACCCGGCACGGCGGCGCTGTAGGGATAGGAACGGCTGATCGTGAACCCGTCCACGATCCAGTACTGGTGCTGCTCCCTGGGAAAGGCTTCGTTGGCTCCCAGCCGCACCGTCACCAGATAGGGATCGGCATCGAAGCGCACGAAGGGGGCCAGGGTGCGCAGTCTCTGGCGCACCTCGCGGCGCAGCAGCAGGCGGGTCTCGGAGGTGAGGGAACCCTGGGTGAGCAGCTTCGGTTCCCGCAGATAGAGAGCTGCCGCCAGCCGGGCGGCCCTGCTGCCGATCGGCACACCGGCGCTGCCGCCGTAATGGGTGTAGAAATTCTCCTCCCCCTGGGGATAGTCGAATTCCATCACCCGGCTCGGAGCCAGGGCATAGGGGAGGGGCAGGGCGCCGAAGTACAGACCCGGCCTGCCGATCGGCATCCCCCGGGCCACCTGATCCCGGCTGATCGAGAGCGCCTTGCTGCCCTGCACCCGCGTGGAAGGGCCCAGATCGCTGATGAAATAGACCGGCAGACCGTCGGGTCCGCTGATGTTCACCGGAGACACCGTGAACCCCTGGCCGTGGGTGAACACCAGATGGCGGTTCAGCCAGGTGCGGGCGGCGGGGGGAAGGGAGGAGGTATCCATCTCCCGGGCCGTGATGGCCACCTGCTGCCGTCCCCGGGTGGGACCCTGGTCGAGGTCGTAGCGGTCCACCGCCGGCTCCGAGAAGCGGTAGTACACCCGCAGCTGCTGCAACTGGCGGTTCGTGGCCAGCAGCGGTTGGCTGTCCCACAGCCGGATGTTGCGCAGGGTGGCCTCGCTGGCGGCCACGTCGGCACGGGTGAGCCGGGGGTTGGGATTCTTGTTGCGGCTCACGATGCGATCGAGCTGGAAGGCCTGGCGGGTCGCCCGGATCGATCGGGCCAGATAGGGGGTCTCCTTCTCCAGCTCCCGGGGCCGGATCAACAGCAGCTGCAGGCCCGGCAGGAGCAGGGCCTCCACCAGGGGCACCAGCAGCAGAACCGCGCCCGTGAACAGGAAGGAAAGGCCCCTCCAGCCCCGTCGCGGCAGGGGCAGCAGCAGCAGCAGGGCCGTCACCAGGGCCAGGACCGCCGCCAGGGTGCGCAGGGGCAGGGAGACGTGCACGTCGAGCCAGCCCGCGCCGGGCACGCTGCCCACGGTGCTCAGCAGCAGCTGGTGGCGGCCCAGCCAGAAGGCCGCCGCGGCGGTGAGGCAGAACAGGGCGAGGGGGGGGCGCAGGGCCAGGAGTTCCCGGGGGGAGAAGCCGGCGAAGCGGCCATCGCTCAGCTGGGGAGGCCGCGCCAGCGCGCCCCAGAGCCCCGCACCCAGTCCCACCAGCAGCAACGATGCCGCCAGCGTCAGGCTCAGCGCCAGGGCCGGGAAGCGGGCCAGGGCAAAGCTCACATCGGCGCCGAGCATGGGCTCGCGCAGGCCCGTGTCCGGAACCGTGCCCGCCAGGCTCCAGATGCCCCAGCCCCGCGCCAGCACGGTGCCGGCCGCCAGGGAGGCGATCGCCGCGATCCAGCGGCCCGCGCCCTGGGGGCGCCAGAGCAGCAGGGCCATGGCGACGGCCAGGCAGGCGATGGCCGGCCCCGCCGGAAGTCCCTCCAGGGCGACCAGGCCATGCTGGCGGCGGGGATCGAAGGGTTCCAGCACCAGGCGGTGCGCCAGGGCGAGAAGCAGAGCTGTGGGCACCAGCTGCATCGCCAGCAACCCCGCCAGGGCGAGGCCGTAGGGGAGGGGCTCGAGCCGGAAGCGTCGATCTCCATCCCGGGGCAGCCGCCAGAAGCGCCGCAGCCACAGCTGCAGCCCCACGGCCCCGACCAGCCCCAGCAGCGCACCCCCCAGCTGGAGCAGCCAGCGCCGCAGCAGCACCGAAGCCAGCTGGAACTGGGCGAACCAGTGCCATTCGATCCACATGCGTGCGGCCAGCCAGCCGACCAGAAGCAGCGAGGCCGCGACGGCGAGCGGCAGGAGACGACGCGGCAGCGGCGGTGGGGAGAGGCTCACCGGCCGAGCGTAGGCAGGACCCCCACCGGCACAAGCCGCTGTCGGCAGGGCACGACGCAGAGCACCCCTGCCAACGGAGAAATCCCGACCCTGCTTATCGGGATTGATCCGACGGCAGGGCCAGCGCTGATAGCCTCAGTTTTCCGTGATCCGGGTGCCACCGTGACCGCCACCCTCTCCCGCTCCACCTTCACCGGCCTGCGCTGCAAGGAATGCGGTCACGCCTACGAGGCCGGCGCACGCCATGTCTGCGAAGACGTCTGCTTCGGCCCCCTCGAGGTGGTCTACGACTACGAGGCGATCCGCAACCGCGTCAGCCGCTCCACCATCGAGGCGGGCCCCGCCTCGATCTGGCGCTACCGGGAGTTCCTGCCCGTGGAAGGCGAACCGATCGACGTGGGCACCGGCTTCACCCCCCTGCTGCGGGCCAACCGGCTGGCGCGCCGCCTGGGGCTGAAGTCGCTCTTCATCAAGAACGACGGCGTCAACATGCCCACCCTCTCCTTCAAGGACCGGGTGGTCTCGGTGGCCCTGACCCGGGCCCGCGAACTCGGCTTCACCACGGTGAGCTGTGCCAGCACCGGCAACCTGGCCAATTCCACCGCCGCCATCGCCGCCCACGCCGGCCTCGAGTGCTGCGTGTTCATCCCCAGTGATCTCGAGCTGGGCAAGGTGCTCGGCACCCTGGTCTACAACCCCACCCTGATGGCGGTGAACGGCAACTACGACCAGGTGAACCGGCTCTGCTCGGAGGTGGCCAACACCTACGGCTGGGGCTTCGTGAACATCAACCTCCGCCCCTACTACTCCGAGGGATCCAAGACCCTGGCCTACGAGGTGATCGAACAGCTCGGCTGGCAGCTGCCCGATCACATCGTGGCGCCCCTGGCTTCCGGCTCCCTCTTCACCAAGATCCGCAAGGGATTCGATGAATTCATCAAGGTGGGTCTGGTGGAGGAGAAGCCGGTCCGCTTCAGCGGCGCCCAGGCCGAGGGCTGCTCCCCCATCGCCCAGGCCTTCGCCGAGGGGCGCGACTTCATCACGCCGGTGAAGCCCCACACCATCGCCAAGTCGATCGCCATCGGAAACCCCGCCGACGGCCCCTACGCCATCGACATCGCCCAGCGCACCGGCGGCACCATCGCCGCCGTGAGCGACGAGGAGATCGTGGAGGGCATCAAGCTGCTGGCGGAGACCGAGGGGGTGTTCACCGAGACCGCCGGTGGCACCACCATCGCCGTGCTCAGGAAACTGGTGGAGCAGGGACGCATCGACCCGGCGGAGACCACCGTGGCCTACATCACCGGCAACGGTCTCAAGACCACCGAGGCCGTCGCCTCCGCCATCGGCGAGCCCCTCACGATCGAACCCCAGCTGGCCAGCTTCAACGCCGCCTGGGAACGGGCCCAGTCCCTGCACCGCGCCACCTGGGAAACGATGGCCTGAGCCGGAGGCGTTCCGCCTCACAGCTTCCTGCTTCCCTCCCCAGGTTTCTCTCCCCCTTCCCCCATGGCCATCCAGGTACTCATCCCCACCCCCCTGCAGAAGTTCACCCGGGATGAAGCCAGCGTGAGTCTCGAGGCCACCAGCGTGGATGGTCTGCTGCAGGCCCTCGAAGCCACCTATCCCGGCATCCTCGCCCGCCTCTGCGACGAGAACGGCAAGCTCCGCCGCTTCCTCAACGTCTACGTGAACAGCGAGGACATCCGCTTCCTCGACCATCAGGCCACCGAACTCAAGGATGGCGACGAAGTCAGCATCGTGCCCGCCGTGGCCGGCGGCTGAGGTCCCCCGGGCACCGATCAGCCAGGCCTCTGGCAGCCATCAGCGACACCGATCGTGGTGGACCCAAATCCCGGTCCACTGCCCATAGGCTTCGCTCCATTACGGGAGAGTCAACGATGTCGAATCGATCCGCCCCTGCCTCCGGCGAAGCTTCCCTTCCCCTGGAGCGCAGTGAAGCGCGCGAGCACTACGACTGGCAGGAAGCTGCCCGCATCTTCGATTACCGCCAGGCCGCCAATCCCATCCGCCCCGGCCTCACCGAGCCGATCGGCGATCACCAGTGGGGTCCGGAACTGCACCGCAGCGGGCCCACCGCCATCCTCCCCCTCGACCTCAGCGGGCCGATGGGCTGTGAAGCACCGGCCACCAGCCCGGCCCTCGCGGCCCATTTCCTGCGGCTGCTGCCGGGGGAGGGTCTCAAGGCAGCCGCGCTGGCCACCAGTTCCCTCTTCTACGTGCTCAGCGGAAGCGGGGAGCTGGAGCGCCCCGCCGCAGGTGGCGATCCGGCCCTGCACCTGGAGTGGGGAGCCGGCGATCTGTTCGTCCTGCCCGCCGGTCCCTCACCCCTGCTGCAGGGCAGCGAAGAGAGTGTTCTCTACTGGGTGCACGACGCTCCCCTGCTGCGGTATCTGGGGGTGGAGCCCAGCCGGGCCCGCTTCCGCCCCACCCACTTTCCCGCTGCCGTTCTGGAGCAGGAACTGGAGCAGCTTCTGGCCGATCCGAGTGCCGCCCGCAGCAACCGCCAGAGCCTGCTCCTGGCCAGCGCCGACCTGCCCGCCTCCCGCACGGTGAGCCACACCCTCTGGGCCATGCTCGGGGTGGTGCCCGCCGGTGCCGTTCAGCCGCCGCACCGCCATCAGTCCGTCGCCCTCGACCTGGTGATCGACTGCGATCCCGGCTGCTACACCCTGGTGGGAACCGAACTGGACGAGACCGGTGCGATCCGCAATCCCCGCCGGATCGACTGGCAACCGGGGGGTGCCTTCATCACCCCGCCCGGTCACTGGCACGGCCATGTGAACGAGAGCGGCCGCATCGCACGGCTGCTGCCGATTCAGGACGCCGGCCTACACACCTACCTTCGCAGCCTCGACATCCGCTTCGCCGGAGGACTCGCCAGCCACGATGGATCCTGACAGCGCCGAGAGGGGCAGGCCGGGGTGGGCTTCCTCCCACTCCGTCACCGCGGCGCGGAAGGCGGCACCGTCGATCGTCTCCTCCGCGATCAGGCGCTCCACCAGCTGGTCCATCAGTTCCCGCCGCACCCGCAGCACCGCCAGGGCCTGCTCCAGGGCCTGGCAGGCCAGGGAGCGCACCTGGGCATCGATCTTGCGACCGGTCTCGGCGGAATAGTGGGGATCGGAGCGGATCCAGTCCCGCCCCAGAAACACCTCGGCCCCCTCCCCCTCGAGGGCCACGGGGCCGAGGGTGGAGAAGCCGTAGCGGGTGACCATTTCGCGGCAGATGCGGCTCACCAGCTGGAGATCTCCGGCCGCCCCCTGGGTCACCTCGCTGGGTCCGAACACCACGATCTCGGCGGCACGTCCCCCCAGGGCCACCACCAGCCGGGAGCGGAGGTAGGCCCTGCTGATCAGCCCGGAGTCGAGGATGTCCTCATCCGGCATGGTGCGGGCGAACCCTCCCACTCCGCCGGCCCGCGGCAGGAGAGTCACCTTGTCGAGCTTGTCGGCGTGGGGCACCAGGGTGGTGAGCAGGGCATGGCCCACCTCGTGGTAGGCGATCAGCCGCTTCTTGGCGCTGTCCTGCAGGGGGGCGGCGGTGAGCCCCATGGTGATGCGCTCGAGGGCATCACCGATCGCCTGGTCATCGATGCTGGTCTGGTTGCGGCGGGCGGTGAGGATCGCCGCCTCGTTGAGCAGGTTGGAGAGATCGGCGCCCGAGAATCCGGGGGTGCGGGCCGCCCAGTCCGCCAGGGAAACGCTGTCGTCGAGGGGACGGGTGCGGGCATGCACCGCCAGGATCGCCTCCCTGCCCTTGCGGTCGGGCAGGTCGACGATGATGCGCCGGTCGAAGCGGCCCGGACGCATCAGCGCCGCATCGAGCACATCGGGGCGGTTGGTGGCCGCCAGCAGGATCACCCCGGAGTTGTCCTCGAAGCCATCCATCTCCGTGAGCAGCTGGTTGAGGGTCTGCTCGCGCTCGTCGTTGCCGCCGCCGATGCCGGCCCCGCGCTGACGGCCCACCGCATCGATCTCATCGATGAAGATGATGCAGGGCGCCTTGGCCTTGGCCTTGCGGAACAGATCCCGCACCCGGCTGGCTCCCACCCCCACGAACAGTTCCACGAACTCCGACGCCGCCATCGAGAAGAAGGGCACCCCCGCTTCCCCGGCGATCGCCCGTGCCAGCAGGGTCTTGCCGGTGCCGGGAGGGCCCGACCAGCAGCACACCCTTGGGGATCTTGGCGCCGATGGAGGTGAAGCGCTCCGGACTCTTCAGGAACGTGACCACCTCCTGCAGTTCCTCCTTGGCTTCGCTGATGCCGGCCACATCCTCGAATCGCACCGCCACGGCCCCCTCGGGCTGAAGCCTGGGCTGGCTGCGACCGAATCCCATCGCCTTGTTGGCCACCTGGGCCGAGCGACGGATCAGCAGGGTGAGGCCCGCGAGCAGCAGCACCACCAGCAGCACGTTGCTGAGCAGTCCCGCCATGGCGTCATCCCGCCGCTCGTCGCGCACCGTGAGGGGCACCCGGGCCTCCTCCGCTGTGCGCAGGAGCTGCTGGTTGTCGCTGAACACGGCCACCTGGGAGGTGCGACCGTCGCGGAACTGCACGTTGACCAGCCGCTGGCCGGGGAGCAGCTCGAGCTCCTTGACCTTGCCGCCGCCGATGTCCTGCAGCAACTGGCTGTAGGAAGGGGGCTCGCGGGTGGACCCGCCCAGGGAAAACGAAGGCGCAGGGGGAGGGGCAGGCGCTGGCTTGGGTTCCGGTGCCGCCGTGGGGACGGGGGGAGTGGGCTCAGGTACCGGAGAAGGACTGCTGCTCACGGCGCTCCGATGCAGGCAAGGACTGTAGCGATTTGACGAAAGGGCGTGCCGCAGCGGAAGATCATCGTTTGGCCGTAGGGGCGAAGAATGGCTGTTCCCAAGAAGAAAACCTCCAAGGGCAAGCGCAATCAGCGCCATGCCCACTGGAAGGCCAAAGCCGGGGTGGCCGCCGGGAAGGCCCTTTCCATCGGCAAGGCCGTTCTCAGCGGCCGTGCCCAGGGCTTCGTCTATCCCATCGCCGAGGAGGCCGAGGAAGGCGAAGACTGAGCCGCAGAGCTCTCAGCCAGCAGGGGACCGCTCAAACAGCCTGGCCGTGCAGCGGCGGCGCGAATCCAGCAGCAGAGCCCCCTCCAGTGCAGGCCCCTGTGCCGCCGGCCTCGTCAGGGGATCCTGGTAGAGAGGGGGCGGCAGGGAGCAGAGGGTTGCCCGCGCCAGCCGGTTCACCGCCGCCGCCGCCATCCACCCCCCACCGGCCCTGCGCTGCCGGGCTTCCGCCTGCAGCCGCCAGCGCAGCGGCCAGCTCCAACGGCCGGGCCTGAGCACCCAGAGGCCATCGCAGGCTTGCCACAGCGGCGCGTAGGCCTCCAGCTCCCGGTCCCATCTGGGCAGCCAGTCCCTCTCCTCCGCGCTGAGGACCGGTCCGCTCCCCGTGGGCCCCAGGCACGCACCCTCGGGCAGATCCAGAACCGCCCCGAGCCGTTCCGGGCCCAGGGAGCGGCATCCCATCAGCCATCCCTCCAGAACCAGCGCCTCCGCCTCCAGCTCCCTCCAGCCGCTGCGTCCGCCCTCCCCCCCGGCCAGGGTCTTGTCGAAGCGGGGCAGGCGCAGCGACGCCCCGCTTCGCCAGCGATCCAGCAGCTCCAGGAGCAGGGGCACATCGTGGCTGCCCGGCAGGGCCCTGCCCACACCGAACGGATTTCCCGCCAGGACGCGCCTGCGCTCCGGCCAGGGCAGATAGAGATCGTCGATCGAGGCCACCGCCAGCCGCAGTCCTGCCAGGGGGGCCAGCCGCTCGAGGGCCCGGCCGAGGCTCGTCTTGCCCGCCCCCACCGGTCCGTTGAGGGCGATCACGGGAGCCCGCCCGCGACCCTGGCTGCGTCGAGTCTCCAGCCGGTCCAGCAGCGGCAGCACCAGCGCTTCGAGCAGGGTCGGATGCACGGGAAGACCCTCGAGGCAAGCCGGGGCCCGGGCCAGGCGCTCGGCCCAGGCCCCCCGGATCCCGGCAGGGTCGGCGGCGCGGCCGGGGGCCATCAGGTGCCGAGTTTGAAGGCTTCGAGCACCACCGCATAGGTGGCGCCGATGCGCAGGTTGTCGATCACCACCCAACCCAGGGGCGGGTCGCTGCGAACGATGCGGGAACGCAGGCGGACCAGCACCTCGATCACCAGCACCATCGCCAGCACCACCAGGGGTCTTCCCCCCGGCACCGAGATCAGCAGGAAGGTGGTGAGGTTCTGGCTGAGGAAGAATCCCGCCAGCAGGGCCAGCAGGGCCAGGCTGCCGGCCCGCCAGCTGTTGCGCAGCTGGCCGAGAAAGCCCCGCCCCAGGCGGCTTTCCAGACCCTGGAAGCGGGTCCTCTGCACCGGCAGGCGGGTCATGGGGGATCCAGCAGGCGCTCCAGATACGCCAGTGTGACCTGGCCCCCGGGACAGGGAGGTCCCTGGTGCACCGAAGCCGGCGTCTCCCCATCCCCCAGGCCATCGACCACGGCGGCGGCCCCGGCGAAGACGGACAGGGGCTCGTGAGCCGAGACGGAGCTGAGGGTGACCAGGCAGGCGAGACCAGCCCCCCGGGCGGCCGCCAGGCCGTTGCCGGAATCCTCGAGCACCACCATCCGCTCAGGATCCCCCTCCAGCCGAGCCAGGGCAAGGAGATAGGCCTGCGGATCCGGTTTCTTCGCCGCCACCTCCTCGCCGCAGATCCAGAAGCAGAAGGCCCCCCCCAACTCCCCCATCACCGCTTGCATCAGGGCCTCGACCGCGCCCCGGGAGCTGGTGGTCACGATCACCTGGGGCACGCCGGCGGCGGCGGCCTCCCGGATGAGCCGCTCCACGCCCCCCCGCAGACCCAGGCTGCCGCCGCGCACGATCGCCCCGTAGTGGACCTGCTTGCGCGCCACGAGCTGATCCAGCCGCTCCGGCGCCGGCTCCACCCCCTCCACAGACCGCAGATAGCCGGCCAGTCGCTCCCGCCCCCCGCTCACCGCCAGCAGTCGCCGGTAGGTGGCGGGATCCCAGCTCCAGGGAAGGCCGGCCTCACGGAAGGCCCGGTTGAAGGCCAGGCGGTGCCCCTGCTCCTCGGTCTCGCAGAGGGTTCCATCCACATCCCAGAGCAGGGCGCTGGGCAAGGCCCGCGCAACAGGGAGCATCCAGCCACCCCAGGATTTCCTGGCCCAGCCTAGGGGGTGCCGAGGGGCAGGTCCCACCCCACAATGCGGGGACCTGCGCCGTTCGCCCGTTGCTCTCCGACCCCTCCGAGCAATGCTGGCTGCTCCCCCCACCCCTGCCGGCCAGCCTCGGCGAAGGGGCGGACGGCAAGCCAGGGGTCGAGCCTTGCCTGCCGGCCGAGCTTCTCGCCGTGCTGCACCGCCGGGGTCATGGGGACCCCCGCAGCCTCCGCTCTCTGCTCAGCCCGGATCCGGCGCCCGATCCCCGGCAGCACTTCCCCGATCTGGCGACAGCGGAGGCGCGGCTCGAGCAGGCCTGCCGTCGCGGCGAACCGGTGGCCATCTGCGGCGACTACGACGCCGATGGCATGACCAGCACCGCCCTGCTGGTGGGGGTGCTGCAGCGCCTCGGAGCCCTTCCCCAGGCCGCCATCCCCAGCCGCATGGAGGAGGGCTACGGCCTCAACCCGGCGATGGTGGAACGGCTGGCGGAAGCGGGGATTCCCCTGCTGATCACGGTGGACAACGGCGTGGCGGCCAGCGAAGCCCTCGAGCGGGCCGCCGCCCTGGGCCTGGAGGTGATCCTCACCGACCACCACACCCTTCCTCCCCGGCTGCCGCCCCATCTGGCCCTGCTCCATCCTGCGGTCACCCCGCTTGATTCCCCCTATCGAGGACTGGCGGGGGTGGGTCTGGCCCACGTTCTCGCCACCGCCCTCTGCCGGCGGATGGGACGCAGCGACGGCAGCGAGATCGCCCTCGATCTCTTCTGCATCGGCACCATCGCCGACATGGCGCCCCTTCTGGGCGTGAACCGCCGCTGGCTGATGGAGGGCCTGCCACGGCTGGCGGAGAGCCGCCTGATCGGTCTGCAGGCCCTCCAGAAGCTCGCCGGCCTGGAGACCTCCTCTCTGGACGCCGAAGCCGTGGGGTTCCAGCTCGCCCCTCGCATCAATGCCGTGGGCCGGCTCGGTGATCCCCTGCTGGTGGTGGAACTGCTCACCACCGAGGATCCCGAACGGGCCCTGGAGCTGGCCCGTCGCTGCGACGAGCTCAACCGCCAGCGCCGGGAACTCTGCAATGCGATCGAAGCGGAGGCCCTGGCCCTGCTGGAGGCCGATGGTCCCCAGCGGACCCCCTTTCTGCTCCTGGCCCAGAGCCACTGGCACCACGGCGTGATCGGCATCGTGGCGGCACGGCTGGTGGAGCGCTTCGGCCTGCCGGTGGCCCTGCTGGCCGGCCAGGGGGACGGGCACCTGCGGGCCTCGGTGCGGGCCCCGAAGGGCTTCGCGGTGGACCGCGCCCTGGCCGCCTGCAGCGACCTGCTCGAGCGCCATGGCGGCCATCCGGCCGCCGGCGGGTTCACCGTGCGGGCGGAAGCCGTGAGCCGGCTGCACGACCAGCTCAACAGCCTGGCGGCCGGCTGGCTGACGGAGCGGGGTCCGGGTCGGCCGGTGGAGCCGGAAGCACTGCTGCGGCTGGAGCGGATCGACCGGGAATTCTGGCGGCAGCTGCAGCGACTGGGACCCTTCGGAGCGGGCCACCCGGCTCCCCTGTTCTGGAGCCGAGGCTGCCAGGTGGCCTCATCCCGCCTGCTGCGGGGGGGGCACCTGCAGCTCGAGCTCCTGCAGGGGTCGAGCCGCTTGCGGGCCATGGCCTGGCGCTGGCAGGGCGAAGACAACCTGCAGGGCCAGGTGGACGTGGCCTACCGGATCCGCCTCGACCGCTGGCAGGGGGAGGAGCGACTCCAGCTGGAGCTGGCCGGCATCCGGCCAGGCAGCGGCGAGGAGGTGGTGCTGCAACGCAGCCAGCGCACCTACTGGTGTCGGCGCCAGGGGGAAGATCTGGTGATCCGAAACGCTGCGGGAGAGGAACTGGTCGCCGGGATCGCCGAACCGCTCGAGGGCAGGGAAACCGGGCATCCCTACCTGCGCGCCCTTGTGAAGGATGCGGCCATGGCCCTGGGGCTCTCGGCCTGATGACCGCCAGGAGCGGGAACGGGAACTCGCCTCAGAGGGCGCCGCGCCGGAAGTAGAGGATGAAGATCACGGCCGGCCCGGCCAGGGTGATCAGGGCCAGGGCAGTGAAGTTGGAGATCAGGTGGAAGTCGATGCCCATGGGATGGCCTTCGGTGGGATGGCACGAATCCCCAGGCTAGATCCCGCTCGCCACGGAGCCCCGACCTCCGGCCGCTCTGTGACCGCTTGTCACAGCAGGAGAGACTGGCGGCAGACAGACAACGATCCCCATGGCCCGCGCTGAGCAACACTGGCGCTGCATCAGCGGCTGTGGAGCCTGCTGCCGGCTCGATCCCGATCTCCGGGGGGAGGCCCTGGCCGTGCTCGACCCCGAGCAGCGTCGCACCTACCTGTCGATGGTGGGTCCCGATGGCTGGTGCATCCACTTCGATACCGGCGGCAGGCGCTGCCGGATCTACGAGCAGCGCCCGGATTTCTGCCGCGTGGCCAATCTGATGGCCCTCTTCGGTGCCGAGGGCGACGACGCCGATGCCCTGGCCATCTCCTGCTGCCGTCAGCAGATCCGGAGCGAGGGCGGGGGACGTGGCAGGGTGATGCGGCGCTTTCTCCACGCCATCCGCCAGGCACCATGAGCACTCCCCCGCAAGAGGGCGCGCCGCCGGCTTCCCTGCCTTCCGCCCGGCCCGCGGCCACCTGGGCAGCGGTGTTCCTCACCACCGCCACCACGGTGTTCCTGGCCGAGCTGGGGGACAAGACCCAGTTGGCCGCCCTGCTCCTCTCCGCCCAGTCCGGACGGCCGGTGGTGGTCTTCGTGGGAGCCTCCCTGGCCCTGATCTGCTCCAGCCTGGTGGGGGTGCTCCTGGGCCGCTGGCTCTCCGCCGTGATGGCCCCCCGGCAACTGGAACGGGCCGCCGGAGTGCTCATGGTGGCCCTCGGTCTCTGGCTGGGTCGTCAGGCCGTGCTGCACCTGGCCCCCCTGCCCCTGGCCGCCTCCTGACTCCCGAGACCCCGCCATGACCGCCGTGCTCGCCCTGCTGGCCTCCACCTTCGCCACCGTCTTCCTGGCGGAGCTCGGCGACAAGACCCAGCTGGCCATCGTGAGCATCAGCGGCACCACGTCCCGGCCGGGGGCGGTGTTCGCCGGCAGCGCCTTCGCCCTGGTGCTGGCCAGCCTGCTGGGGGCCGCCGCCGGCGGGTCCCTCTCCAGCCTGATCCCCGCCGATGCACTGCAGCTGGCCGCATCCCTGGGCTTCCTGATCCTGGGGGGACGGCTGATCCTGCGGGCGGGAACCGGGGAAGCCGCAGACGAGGGGGAGCTCCTGGCGGCAGAGGATTCCGGGGCGGCGTCAGCCGCCGCCGAGGGGGAGGGTCCCACGGCTCCCTAAAGTCGCCCCAACCAGTCCATGGCCGCCCGGTCGCTCCGCCCCCCCACTCCGCAGAGGGAGCCGCGACCAGCACCCCCCGGATCTCCTCCGCCGGATGTTCCCTTCGGAGGGCCCTGGTTCCCCGTTCCCCAGGCGCTGCCCGCTCAGCGCAATCCGCAGCGCACCCCACCCACGATGAAGTTCACGGTCGCCGACCTGCTCGACCAGCTCTCCCCCAGCGAACCCCTCCCTCTGGCCAAGCTCGAGAAGGCCCTCGGGATCTCCACCAAGGGCGACCGGCAGCAGTTGCGCATCGGTCTCGACGCCCTTGCCCATCTGGCGCTTCTCGAGGAGAACGAGGCAGGGGTGAGCCGGAAGCCCACCCCTGACCTCATCCCGGCCCGGCTGCGCTGCTCCAGCAAGGGGTTCTGCTTCGCCCTGCGGGAGGATGGGGGGGAGGACATCTACATCCGCGATCATCAGCTCAACCACGCCTGGAACGGCGATCGGGTGCTGGTACGGGTCACCCGGGAAGGGGGAAGACGCCGCTCCCCGGAGGGTGGGGTGATGTGCATCCTCGAGCGACACACCTCCAGCCTCCTGGCCCAGGTGGAGCAGCAGGAGAATCGCCTCACGGCCATACCCCTCGATGACCGGCTGCTCACGACTGTGGAGCTGCCCCCGGGCGATGCGGTCCATCTCGACCCTGAGGGGCACAGCGTGGTGGAGGTGTGCATCGATCGCTTCCCGGTGGCCCAGTTCGGTCCCCATGGCCACGTGGCCCGCAGCCTGCCCGTGCGGGGTGGGGAAGCAGCCGATCGCGACCTGCTGCTCACCAAGCACCACCTTCACGAACGCCCCGCCGCCCCCCGGGCCACGCTCCGGGCTCCCGCCGCCAAGGGCCGTGAGGACCTCACCCACCTGCCCACCCTGCTGCTGCAGGCCTGGCGAGGTGCCGAAGCTCCGGGCCTGGCGGCCGTCTCCCTGGAGAAAAAGGAGGAAGGATGGAGGCTGTGGGTGCACAGCCCCTCCGTGGCCGAAAGGATCAGCCTCGGCGGCGGCCTCGATGGCTGGCTGCGGGAGAAGGCGGATGCGATCTGCCTGGGCAGCCCCTGGCTCCCCCTGCTGCCGCCCGCCCTGGCCAGGGCCTCGGAGTTCCGCACGGGGGAGAGCCAGGCAGCCGTCTCGGTGGTTCTGGAGATCGGAGAGGGGGGCGATCTGGAGCATTACCACTTCTGCCTGAGCCAGGTTCTTCCGGCGGCCTGCGTGGACACCGCCGCCCTCGAGGCCCTGGCGGCCCGCAAGCCCCGGTCCCGCACCCTGCCGGCGGCCCTGAAGGGCCTCAAGGAGCAGATCCCCCTGCTCGAAGATCTGATCGCCCTGGCAGGCCGGCTCCGCGAACGACGCCTTGCGGCCGGGTCCATCGACCTCGATCTGCCGGTGCCACCGCTGGAGGGACTCGAGGATCTGCGCCAGCCGGCTCCGGATGCGGGTCTGCAGGGCTGGCTCGTCGAGCTTCCCGTGAGCCATCCGGTGGCCCTGCTGCGGGAATGCGTGCTGGTGGCCCACCGGGCCCTGGGGCAGCACCTGGCGGCCCTGCAGCTGCCGGCACTGTTCGCCGTCAACCCCGCCGCCGCCCCCGAGGACATCAATGAGGTGGCCAAAGCGGCCCTGGCCCTGGACATTCCCCTGGAACTCAGCCCGGAGGGCAATGCCAGCGCGGCGGAGCTGGCGACGGCATTCGCCGCCACCGACCGCGGCCGGGCGCTGCAGCAGCAACTGCGGGATACCCTCCAGCCCGTCACCCTCTCCCAGGAGCCGGGCCCGAATGCCCTCGCCGGAGAAGCGGTGGCCTACGCACCCTGGTGCCTTCCCAGCCTCCACTACGCCGATCTCTGGAATCAGCTGCTGCTGGTGACTCTGCTGATCGATGGCAAGGATCGCCCCACCGTGCGCCACAAGACGAGCGTGGACCTTTCCTCCGACAGCTGCCACGGAGCCTTCGACTGGCCCCTGCTCACCCCGAGCCAGCTCGCTCCCTTCCAGGCAGGCCTGGAGCACGGGCTGGCGCAACGACTGAACGGGCGCAGCCGCTTCCTCCTGGAGTTCCATCAGGACGTGGTGGCCATGGCCCAGGCACGCCATGCGGAACCCCTGGTGGGCCGCACCCTGCCGGGGGTGATCAGCGGCATCCAGAGCTATGGATTCTTCGTGGAGGTGCCCCCCTCCCAGGTGGAGGGACTGGTGCACGTGAGCTCCCTCAAGGACGACTGGTACGAGTACCGGTCCCGCCAGAATCGACTGGTGGGCCGCAAGTCCCGCCGCACCTACATGGTGGGAGACACCGTGGAGGTGGAGATCCAGAAGGTCGACGCCCTTCGCCATCAGATCGATCTGGCCGTGCTCCAGCCCGATCTGCCCACGGCTCCGGAGGGGGAGGAGAACGGGGACCCGTCTGAGGACAGGGCCGGAGCAGCGCTGCAGCCGGAAGAATCCCTGGCGCTGGCCGAGAGCTGACGGCCGCATCCATGAACCCTTCTTCGCTTCCGGTGGTCCTGGCGGTCTCCGGAGCCTCCGCCCAGCCGCTGGCCCAGCGGGCTCTGCAGCTGCTCCTGCAGGCCGGGGAAACGGTGGAGATGGTGACCAGCCGCGGGGCCATCGGAGTGTGGCAGGCGGAGATGGGACTCCGGGTCCCCAGCGAGCCCCAGGCCCAGGAAGACTTCTGGCGCCAGCGAACGGAATGCGCAGGCGGACGACTGCGCTGCCATCGCTGGAACGATCAGGCGGCGGCGATCGCCAGCGGCAGCTTTCTCACCCGCGGCATGGTGATCCTCCCGGCCAGCATGGGAACCGTGGGACGGATCGCGGCGGGGGTGGCCCTCGACCTGATCGAGCGGGCGGCGGATGTGCATCTCAAGGAGGGCAGGCCCCTGGTGATCGCCCCCCGGGAACTGCCCTGGAACCTGGTTCACCTGCGCAATCTCACCCGCCTCGCCGAAGCGGGAGCCCGGATCGCCCCCCCCGTGCCGGCCTGGTACCACCAGCCCCGGACGATCGATGAGATGGTGGATTTTCTGGTGATCCGGGTGTTCGACGCCCTGGGGCTGGATCTGGGCACCCTCAACCGTTGGCAGGGAACGCCGGTGGGGCCATCCTCCGGTTGAGCCCACCCGAGCGACCTCTGCCCTCCTTGCTGCAACGTTTCCTGCTCCTGCCCCTGCTCACCCCTCTTCTGGCGGTGCTGCTCCTGGCTGCGGCGAATCCGCGACCGCCGGTCTCCCTGCGGCTGCTGCTCTGGCGCTCGCCGCCCCTGCCCCTGGGCGTGTGGATCGCAGCTGCGGCAGCGGGCGGAGCCGCCCTGGCCGGCACGGCCTCGGCCCTGGCCCTGCGGCAGCCCTCTCCCGGCCTGCGGCGGCAGGTGCATCGCCGGGAGCAGCGGGCGCCCTTCGCGGCTCCCGAACCCTGGAACAGCGAAGCGGGGGCATGGGAACCGAGGGTGTCCAGCGCCGGCCCCAGCCGGGCGCCGGGGGAGCCGGCCCCCACGGTGTCGGTTCCGTTCCGGGTGATCCGTCGGGCCCCGGCAGGAACGGCCCCTGCCCACGACGGTCGGGCCCGCGCCGAGGGACGCAGTCCCCAGCCCGAACCGGAACCGGTGCCGGCCGGCGATGGCTGGGGGGAGGAAAGCGGGGAGGAGTGGTGAGCCGGGAGATGGCAAGGCGGCCAGGAGCTCCCTGGAAGCTTTCCGCTTCTCCTGCCTAAAGTCGGCTCTCCTCCACGAGGAGCCTCGCCCCGGTGTCCGCCAGCCCCGCCAGCCCCAGCCCCCCTTCGCCTGAATCCGCTCCGGAAGCCAAGACCGGGGCGGCAGCGCCCGCCAAGGTCAAACCACCGGCTCCGGAGGACAAGCCCTTCGACGAGTTCGTACCCCAGCTGTTGCTCCCCTCCCTGGCCAGGGATCTGGAGGCCTACGGGGGCCAGGCGCCCGAGCTGAGCTTCGAGCAGGGGCCCATGCCCGTCGTGGGCGCCGACTGCTGGATGGTGAAAGGGGAGCTGCCGGGCGAACGGCGCTTCTGGCTGTGCTTCACCTCGCCCGACATCAGCTCCGCCAAGACCTTCGCCCTCACCGAGGGGGGCGGAGACCCGAGCCTGCTGGAGTCGTTTCTGATCGATGAGAAGAAGATGACCCTGCCCCTGCTGGTCTCCCGGGTGGTGCAGCGGCTCAACGGTCAGAAGTGGCTGGGCCCCAACTGACTGCTTCACATGGCAGCCGCTGGAGGCGGCGGGGCCCTTACGATGCCTGCATCCTTACCCTGCCGCGTCGCGCGATGGTGCCTCCCGCCGCCACTGCTTCCGCCCCAGGCTCCGCTGCCCGTTCCACCGCAGGTGTCGAACAGGCTGTCGGAACCCCGGAGGCGCCCTCCATCAAGGAGCCGGTGAAGGACACGATCCTCACCCCGCGCTTCTACACCACGGACTTCGACGCCATGGCGGCGATGGATCTGCGGCCCAACGAAGCGGAGCTGGAGGCCATCTGCGAGGAATTCCGCAAGGACTACAACCGACACCACTTCGTGCGCAACGGGGAATTCGAGGGAGCGGCCGAGAAGCTCGATCCCGACACCCGCAAGGTGTTCGTGGAATTCCTGGAGCAGAGCTGCACTTCCGAATTCTCCGGCTTTCTCCTCTACAAGGAACTGAGCCGCCGCATCAAGGAGAAGAATCCCCTGCTGGCCGAATGCTTCGCCCATATGGCCCGCGATGAAGCCCGCCACGCCGGCTTCCTCAACAAGTCGATGGCCGATTTCGGCCTGCAGCTGGATCTCGGTTTCCTCACCGCCAACAAGAAGTACACCTTCTTCAAGCCAGCCTACATCTTCTACGCCACCTATCTCTCCGAGAAGATCGGCTACTGGCGCTACATCGCCATCTACAGGCACCTGCAGAAGCATCCGGAGAGCAAGATCTTCCCCATCTTCAATTTCTTCGAGAACTGGTGTCAGGACGAGAATCGCCACGGTGATTTCTTCGATGCCCTGATGAAGGCCCAGCCCAGCACCGTCACCGGCTGGAGGTCCCGGCTCTGGTGTCGCTTCTTCCTGCTGGCGGTGTTCGCCACGATGTATGTGCGCGACGTGGCCCGCAAGGAGTTCTACGAAGCCCTCGGTCTCGACGCCCGCGCCTACGACAAGTACGTGATCGCCAAGACCAACGAAACCTCCGCCCGCATCTTCCCGGTGGTGCTCGACGTGGAGAACCCGTCCTTCTTCGCCGGGCTCGAGAAGATGGTCGCCAACAACGCAGAGCTGGCCCGCACCGATGCCTCCGGAGCCATCGCTCCGCTCAAGGTGCTGCGCAAGCTGCCCCACTGGATCGGCAACGGTCTCCAGATGGCCCGCCTCTTCCTGATGGCGCCCATTCCCAGCGAGCGTTTCCAACCCGCCGTGCGCTGATCGCCTTGGTTCTCTCCTCCGTCCCCCCTTCCGGCGCCACCGCCGCCACCGCCGGCAGCGGGGTGAACTCCTCTCCCTTCGCCGATCCCCTCTGGAAATCCCGTGCGGAGGGAGTGCTGGCTGCCGGCAGGGCCGCCGGCGCCGACCTGGTGGAGATCTTCCTCGAGCGCACCGACCGGATCGGCGTCCTCGCCGAACAGGAATCCATCACCAGCGTCACCCCTTCCTTCGGCATGGGAGCGGGAATCCGCGTCTTCCTGGGGGAGCGAGACGGCTTCGTATCGACCAACGACCTCAGTGAACGCGGCCTGCTCCAGGCCCTGGAGCAGGCTCTGGGCATGCTCGGCCTCGTCGTGCCTTCCCAGGGCAGGAATGGATTCGAGGGCCTCCCCGCCCTGAGGGATTTCGCCGGCAGCAAGCACGACTGGCTCTCCCTGCTGCCTGCCCTGCCCGAGACCACGGCCAGGCTTCTGGAGGGCACCGACCGGCTGGCCCGCCACGGCCGGCATCTGCAGACCCGTCGGGGCAGTTACAGCCGCGACTGGCAGGAAGTGCTGGTGGCGGCCAGTGATGGCACCTTCGCCCGGGACATCCGCCTGCACCAGTCCCTGGGTCTGACGGTCCTGGCTGCGGACGGTGACCACCGGGCCAGCGTGGGACGCCGCTACGGCACCAGCGACCGACCGGACGACCTGCGCCGCTGGGACGCCGATGCCGCGGCCCGGGATCTCTGCGCCAGCGCCGGCGCCATGCTCTACGCCGACTATGTGGAGGCCGGCCAGTTCCCCGTGGTTCTGGCCAACCGCTTCGGCGGGGTGATCTTCCATGAGGCCTGCGGCCATCTCCTGGAGACCACCCAGGTGGAACGGGCCACCACCCCCTTCGCCGACCGGATCGGTCAGCCGATCGCCCATGAGGCCGTGACCGCCATCGACGAGGGGCTCAGCGACGCCGCCTTCGGATCCCTTTCCATGGACGACGAAGGAATGGAACCCCAGCGCACGGTGCTGATCGAGAACGGCGTGCTGCAGCGCTTCCTCAGCGACCGGGCCGGCGAGCTGCGCACCGGCCACCCCCGCACCGGCAGCGGCAGGCGCCAGAGCCATGCCTACGCCGCCGCCAGCCGCATGCGCAACACCTACATCGCGGCAGGGCCCCACTCCCCGGAGGAGCTGATCGGCTCAGTCGATCGGGGGCTCTACTGCAAGACGATGGGCGGAGGCAGCGTGGGGCCCACCGGCCAGTTCAACTTCGCGGTGGAGGAGGGCTACCGGATCGAGAACGGCCGGCTCACCAGTCCGGTGAAGGGAGCCACCCTGATCGGCGAAGCCAGGGAGGTGCTGCCCCGGATCTCCATGTGCGCCGATGATCTGGAGCTGGCCGCCGGGTTCTGCGGGTCAGTGAGCGGCAACATCTTCGTGACGGTGGGCCAACCCCACATCAAGGTGGATTCGATCACGGTGGGGGGCCGCTGACCATGGCCGCCCCCTCTGCTTCGGCCCCGCCGGTGCCCACGGTGCCCTCCGTCCTCGATCCGGAGAGGCTGCGGACCCGACTCGAGCTGCTGGCCCGCGATCAGGGGGTGGGGCAATGGGATCTGGGAGCCGCCTGCGGCACCGACACCTCCGTGCAGGTGGATCGGGGCGAAGCCAAGCAGATGAAGGGAGCGCAGAGAAGTTCGATCACCCTGCGGGTGTGGAACGACGCCGGTCTGGTGGGCATCACCAGCACCTCCGATCTCTCCGATGGCGGCCTGGCCCGGGCGATCGAGGGTGCCCGCCAGGCCAGCGACTTCGGCAACCCCGATGACATCCCCGCCTTCTCCCCCCTGGCCACCGCACCGCTGGCCCCCCTGGAGCAACCCCTGCGGGAGCCCCGCAGCATCCTGGAGCTGCTCGACACCCTCAAGGAGGCGGAGAGGGATCTGCTCGGCCGCCATCCCGCCATCGAGACCGTTCCCTACAACGGCCTGGCCCAGCGCAGCAGCGAGCGGCTCTACCTCAACAGCGAGGGGGCCTGCCGGCACCAGCAGCTCACCACCGCCAGCCTCTATCTCTATGCCCGGGCCGAGGAGGCCGGCCGCAAACCCCGCAGCGGTGGCGCCGTGCGCCTGGCCTACGGGGCCGGCGATCTCGACATCGGCGGCTGCATCGAAGAGGCGGCGGAGCGCACCATCTCCCATCTCGACTACGCCCCGATCGCCACGGGTCGCTACACCTGCGTGTTCAGCCCGGAGGCCTTCCTCGATCTGATCGGAGCCTTCAGCAGCCTCTTCAATGCCCGGGCGGTTCTCGATGGGGTCAGCCTCAGTCACCGGGAAAGCCTCGGCGAACAGCTGGCCGTGCCCTTCCTCTCTCTCCACGACAACGGCCTGCATCCGGGCAACATCGGCGCCTCCAGCTTCGATGGGGAAGGCACCCCCACCCGCCGGCTGCCCCTGCTGGAGGGGGGCCTCCTGCGCAACTTCCTGCACTCGGAAGCCACCGCCAGGGCGTTCGGGGTTGCCCCGACGGGCCATGCGGGCATGGGGGCGAAGGTGTCGGTCGGTCCCGACTGGTTCGAGATCGGTCCCACACCCGGCAGCAACGGCGGCGCCCAGGGGCTCGACCGGTTCGCGGCCTCCGGCCATGGCGGACAGGGTGACCAGGGAATCGTGGCGATCGATTCCCTCTCCGCCCTGCATGCGGGAGTGAAGGCCAGCCAGGGGGCCTTCTCCCTGCCCTTCGACGGATGGCTGATCCGGGGAGGCGAACGGCGCTCGATCGAGTCGGCCACCGTGGCGGGGGACATCCGCGAGGTGCTGAAGCGCATCGTGGGCTTCGAAGGAGAGGCGAAGATCACCCCCGATGGCCTCTGCCCCTGGGTGTGGGTGGAGGGGCTCTCGATCACCGGCGACGCCTGAGGAGCACCGCTTGAGGATCCTCTACTGGGGCACTCCGTCCTATGCCGTGCCCTGCCTCGAGGCGCTCGTGGCCGCCGGTCACGAGCTGGTGGGGGTGGTGAGCCAGCCGGATCGTCGCCGCGGCAGGGGCAAGGCTCTGATGCCGTCGCCGGTGAAAGCCCGGGCCCTGGAGCTTGCCATTCCGGTGATCACACCGGAGCGAATCCGCCGCGATGCCGAGGCCCGGGCCCGCCTGGCCGCCCTGGGCGCCGATGCTTCCGTGGTGGTGGCCTTCGGCCAGATCCTGCCGCCGGACGTGCTGGAGCAGCCCCCCCTGGGCTGCTGGAACGGCCATGCCTCCCTGCTGCCGCGCTGGCGCGGGGCGGCCCCGATCCAGTGGGCCCTGCTGGAGGGGGACCCGCAGACCGGCGTGGGGATCATGGCCATGGAGGAGGGTCTCGACACCGGACCGGTGCTGCTGGAGCGACGTCTGACCATCGGCCTGCTCGAGAATGCCAGGGAGCTGGGGCAGCGGCTGGCCACCCTCACGGCCGAGCTGTTCGTCGAGGCCCTGCCCCGCATCGAAGCGGCAGGACCGGGTCCCCGGGCCGAACGGCTGGCCCGTCTGGGCGTCCATCCCCAGCCGCAGGAGGGTCTCACCCATGCCCGCCTGCTCACGAAGGAGGATTTCGCCATCGACTGGCAGCGTCCCGCCCTGGAGATTCACCGCCGGGTGATGGCCCTCCACCCCGGCGCCGCCACCACCTGGAAGGGGAAACGCCTCAAGCTGCTGGCGACCGAACCGTTGCTGCCGGCGCTGGCCCATGAGCTCAGCCCCGAGGCGGGAGCTCTGGCCGGCGAGTGGGCAGGCCGATGCGAGGCGCTCCCGTCGGCAGGAGACCCTCCCCTCCCCGGCGGGCAGGTGCTGGCCGTCGTCCCCGATCTGGGGCTGGTGGTTCGCACCGGAGCGGGAGCCCTGCTGGTGCGCACCGCCCAGTTGGAGGGCAAGGCCGCCACTGGGGGCGCCGTGCTGCTGCAACAGCTGGGGGCGAGCGAGGGAGATCGCTTCGGCGGCGGAGACTGAAGCCGGCTACGGAGCGAGCCAAGATCGCCCATCGCCGGGTTGATGCGCAACCCCCCTTTACGTTCTGTGTTGTGTGTCCGGATCCCTGGACCCGGGACTGCAGATGGGCTTAGACCGAATTTCCATACACGGGAGGGAGTGATGACGATCGATCTGCTCGTCGTGAGCGCCACCGAGACGGGCTGCCTGATCCAGAAGGACCATTCCTGCGGCTTCGTGGTGAGCCATCAGGGCAAACCGGCCGAGAAGCTGCGGGTGCCCACCCTGGCAAGTGCCTACGCCACGTGCCGGGACTGGGAGCGCTGCGGCACCCCAGTGACCGACCGAGGGACCGTAGGCGCCAGCACGACCACGCCGACCGCTCGCGGCTGACGCTCCCTGACGCTCCGGGCCGGGACCCGCGCCGATCGGATCAGGAGGCCGGGGAGCTCCGCTGCGGCTGACTCCGATGCAGCTCATGGAGGCCTTCGAGCTGGTTGTACACGGCAACGAGCTGATCTCGGATGTGACGGCTGTTGTCGATCTTCTCGAGGGCGAGCAGCATGCCTTCGATCTGCCCTTTGCAGTCGATCAGCACACGGCATTCAGTGGATCCGGGTTCGTAGGGCATGGTGGACTGGAGGTGGGGTTCAGTGGACCGCAGAGCGGAGAATCTATCTGTCAAAACCACTGCGTTTCCCGGGGATGCCAGGGAAAGGCAGCGGGCCGATGGCCTTCAGCGGCGACGGCGGGGACGCCGTTCCGGGCCGTCCCGCCGGGCCCCCGAGGGCGGCCGGCGCCCCCTGCCGCCACTGAGATCCAGGGGCGGCGCGGACAGCACCGTGGGCTCGTAGCCCGGGACCACGACCATCGGCAGGGGGCTGCCGATCACCCGCTCGATCGCCCGCAGCAGCTCGAACTCCTCAGCCGCCACCAGGGAGATGGCATGGCCGTTCAGCCCCGCCCGGCCGGTACGGCCGATGCGGTGCACGTAGTCCTCGGCGATGTTGGGGAGATCGAGGTTCACCACATGGGGCAGCTGGTGGATGTCGATGCCCCGCGCGGCGATGTCGGTGGCCACGAGCACCCGCACCTCGCCGGCCTTGAACCCGGCGAGGGCCCGGGTGCGGGCTCCCTGGCTCTTGTTGCCGTGGATGGCGGCGGCCGGAACCCCCTCCTTCTCCAGCCGCTCCGCCAGCCGGTTGGCGCCGTGCTTGGTGCGGGAGAACACCAGCACCTGACGCCAGTCGTTCTGCTTCAGCAGATGGCAGAGCAGATCGGCCTTGCGGGCCATGTCGCAGGGATGCAGCACCTGCTCCACCGTGGTGGCGGCCCGGTTCTCCGGGGTGGCCTGCAGCTGCAGCGGCTGATGCAGCAGACCGGTCGCCAGGCGGCGGATCTCCGGGGAGAAGGTGGCCGAGAAGAGCAGGTTCTGGCGGCGTTCGGGCAGAAGGGTGAGGATCTTCCGGATGTCGCGGATGAAGCCCATGTCGAGCATGCGGTCGGCTTCATCGAGCACGAGGATCTCGACCCGGTCGAGCCGCAGGGCGCCCTGCTGGTGCAGATCCATCAGCCGGCCGGGGGTGGCCACGAGCACATCGGTCCCCCTCCGCAGCCGATCGATCTGGGGATTGGCGCTCACCCCGCCGAAGACCACGGCGGAGCGGAGGTCGAGGAAGCGCCCGTAGGCCGTCACGCTCTCGCCCACCTGGGCCGCCAGCTCCCGGGTGGGGGTGAGCACCAGCGCCCGCACCACTCCGGCGCGGGCGTGGGGCCCGTGGCGCAGCCGCTCCAGCATCGGCAGGGTGAAGCCGGCGGTCTTGCCGGTGCCGGTCTGGGCGGCAGCCATCACATCCCGCCCATCGAGCACCGCGGGGATGCACTGGCGCTGGATCGGAGAGGGGTCGGCATACCCCTTGGCCACAACGGCCCTCAGCAGTGGCTCGGAGAGACCGAGGCAGGCGAACCCATCTGGCGAAGCAGCGACGGACTCCGGCATCGGAGCAGGAGCGGCGCCGTCGCCTGGGGCCGGCTGGGGGTTGGCCGGAGAGGTCTGGGGGGAATCGCTCCTGGAGCTGCCTCGAAGGCTCCCGGGAGGATCCATTCGCAGTCGGGTGCCGGGACGGGCGGTTCGGGAAACGGGCTGGCTGATATGGACGGTTCGTGCTCCAGCCACCCTAGGGCTGGGGGGTGTGATGGGCGCACTGCTCGCAGGGCCCCTCAGGCAGGACGGCGCAGCGCAGCAGAGGAGTGCGCGCATTGAAGCGGCAGCTGGGATCGCCGATCACCCAGCCACCCTTCCACCAGCGGGCATCGGCGGGTCGTCGCTGGGCCTTCACCTGCAGCGCCACGGACCAGAGCTCATAGCGTCCATTGCGCAGCCGGTAGCGATGGCGCCGCTGCAGAACGAGAAAGCTGCCCTGATCCAGGCTGAGCCAGCGGCCGGGGTGGGGCACCTCGGAGAGCTCGGCCACCTCCATGGCATCGAGGAGCCGGTCGGTGTCGATCTGGCGCAGTTCGATCCGCATCCGCCGCCCCGATCAGCCGCCACCGGCGCCGCCACTGCTCTCCACATCGACCGTGGGCAGCGCGCGGGCGGAGAACCCCCACAGGAAGAGGGAGGCCACCATCGCCAGCAGGGCCCACTCCGGCAGCTCGAAATCGGGCAGAAACAGCCGCAACAGCAGGCGAAGACCCACCAGCCCGACCGCCAGGTAGCCGGCCGTCTCCAGATGGCGGTACACCTCCAGCCAGCGGATGAACAGTTCGGCCGTGAGGCGCAGCGCCACCACGCCGATCACTCCGCCGAGCATCACCACGGCCAGACGGTCGGTCACCGCCACCGCGGCGGAGACGCTGTCGAGGGAGAAGGCCAGATCGGTGAGGGCCAGGGTGACCACGATCGAGCCCAGGGTGGCTCCATGGTGGCCGTCATGGTGGCCGTGGGGATGGGGAGACGACCCGGAGCTCTCCGTGGCGATGGTGGCGGCAGTGGTGCTGAGGGCGGCAGGGGTGGGGGCGGTAGCGACAACCGGCTGCGCCTCGGAATCGGTGGATTCGTCTTCGTCCTGTCCGAGCAGATGGCGGCCACAGAGCCAGAGGAGATAGGCGGCGGCGAGCAGCTGCAGTGGCCAGAACTCCAGCACCCAGCGGGCCGCGGCGATCAGGGCGAGCCGGAAGACCAGGGCCAGCAGCAACCCCAGGTTGAGGGCCTGCCGCTGCCGGTGCGGATCGTGAAGCCGGCGCGAGATCGCCGCCAGGGCGATGGCGTTGTCGGCCGAGAGCACGGCTTCGAGGGCCACCAGCAGGGGCAGCAGCAGCAGCAGTTCATGCCACTGGTCCACCTCCTGGATCAGGGGCGAGAGGGTCGTCACCGACGCGGCTTCCATTGCGCGGCACTCGCTCGCCAGCGGAGCGTCAAAGGATTCACTCTAGGAAGCCCCCCTCCGCCCATTCATGCAGCTGCAGGCCCGACTCGTGCATGCCGACGGCCAGGGGCGGATCGTGCTGGTGACGGCCAGGGAAGGGGAGCGGGTGCTGGGCAGCGCCCTGGGCGAGGCCGCGGGCGCGGAGGAAGCCGAGGATCGGGCCCTGGCCCGGCTGATGGGCCGCCTGGAGGCGGCCGGGCCGGCAAGGATTTCGCCCGGTGAAGAACAGGAACGACAGGGGCGAGCGCCAGCGCCCGTGCGCAGGCTGGCAGCGGAGCAGAAGGCCGACGGCCCCCTGGAGACGCCCATTCCCACCCGCTCCGGAGCGCCCCCCGGGGATCAGGTGCCTGGGGAGGCGCCTACAACCCTGGATGCCCTGGCGACCCCGGAGGCACCGGAGGACTGGAGCGGCGAGCTGGCCCAGCTCGATCTGGAGATCCAGCGCCTGGGCTGGAGCCGCGATCAGGAGGCGATCTATCTGCAGCGGGCCTTCGGCCACCCCAGCCGCAGCCGTCTCACCAGCTACAGCGACCTGCTCGCCTACCTGGGAGCGGTGCAGGGCTTCGCTGCCGGGGTCGATCCGGCCGGGGCGACGGTGCCCCTGCGGCGCGCCGAACTGCTGGCCCAGTGCGACCAGCTGCTGGAGCGCCTGGGATGGGATTTCGAGCTGGGAAGGGGGTTCCTGGAGCGACACCTCGGGGTCTCCAGCCGCCAGCGACTCTCCGACACCCAGCTGCTGCAGTTCAACATGCTGCTGGAGGGGGAGCTGATCGAGGGGGCTGGATCAACTCCGGCGGAAGGCTGTTGAGGAGTGTGAAGGGCACCGGAGCGCCCCGGCCCAAGCGCTACCTTCGGGCGGCACCCGGCCCGGCCCCAAGGAGGCGTTGCCATGACCACCCGGATCGGCATCAATGGCTTCGGCCGCATCGGCAGGCTGGTGTTCCGCCGGGCCTGTGAGCTCGACGACATCGAGGTGGTGGGCATCAACGACCTGATCGATGTCGACTACATCGCCTACATGCTCCGCCACGACTCCACCCATGGCCGCTTCGCCGGCACGGTGGAGGTGCAGAACGGTGCCCTGGTGGTGAACGGCCGGCCGATCCGCATCAGCGCCGAGCGTGATCCCGCCAACCTGCGCTGGGGCGAGGTGGGCGCCGATGTGGTGCTGGAAGCCACCGGCCTCTTCCTCACCGATGAGAAGGCCCGCAGCCACATCACCGCCGGCGCCCGGCGCGTGGTGATGTCGGCCCCCTCCAAGGACGACACGCCGATGTTCGTGATGGGGGTGAACCACGGCACCTACGCCGGGCAGGACATCGTCTCCAATGCCTCCTGCACCACCAACTGCCTGGCGCCCATGGCCAAGGTGCTGCATGACGGCTTCGGCATCCGCGAGGGTCTGATGACCACGGTGCATGCCATGACCGCCACCCAGAAGACGGTGGATGGCCCTTCGGCCAAGGACTGGCGGGGAGGTCGGGGCGCCGGCCAGAACATCATTCCTTCCTCCACCGGGGCCGCCAGGGCCGTGGGCAAGGTGATCCCGGCGCTCAACGGCAAGCTCACCGGCATGGCCTTCCGGGTGCCCACCCCGAACGTTTCGGTGGTGGACCTCACAGTGAACCTGGAACGGCCCGCCACCTACGAAGCGGTGAAGCAGGCGATGAAGGCGGCCTCACTCGGGGAGATGGCCGGCATCCTCGGCTACACGGAGGATGCGGTGGTGTCGACCGATTTTCTCGGGGAATCCTGCACCTCGATCTTCGATGCCACGGCGGGCATCGCCCTCAGCGACACCTTCATGAAGCTGGTGGCCTGGTACGACAACGAATGGGGCTATTCCTGCAAGTGCCTCGATCTGATCCGCCACATGCAGGCCTCCGGCTGAAGCCGGCGATCGGCGGGAATCACCAAAGCGGCGGCCTCGCCACCTGCTGATCCCTGCTCAGCCCGCCTGGGGACAATGGGTGCGCACCAGCGTGGCACCGAGATCGAGGTAGTGCTGGTTGGCGTAGGCCTCTCGCTCCAGCAGGGTCTCCCATGCGGCGGCGTCCGCGTAGAGGGGTTCCTTCAGATGGCTCTCCATCTCCGGATCCAGATCGGTGGAGAGGCCCAGGGCCTTCGGCCGGGCCCGCAGGCCGCCGGCGGCGCAGCTCTGGGCCACATGGATCGCCTCGTGGTTGAGAACCTGGGCGAAATCCACTGTGCCCTTCTCCAGCACCCCCGGCTGGATCCTCAGGGTACGGGCGGCATGGTCCCATTCGGCCGCCGCACCCGCCTTGCGGGGCGGCTCCAGCACCAGGCGCACCCGCGCCTTCTGAAGCGTGCGCAGCAGGGTGTCGATCGACGCGCGCTCCTGCTCGAAGCGGGGTGGATGGGTCATCAGGGCCTGGATCTCGGGCACGCTCAGCTCCGGTTCACCGGGCCGGCGGCGATAGAGGTAGCGCGTGCCCCCCTGGGGCAGGGGTTCGGCGGTGGGCAGCCAGGCCCGATCCCCCTGATCGAGCCGGTCGTGGAGCCCCTTCTCCAGCAACGCCAGGGGCTGCTGGGCCGGATCCGGCATGGTCTCGAAACGGGCCAGCACCTGGGGCAGCCTGGGCGGAGCGATGGCAACGGAGGCCACCTCGCCCATCAGATCCGGCAGCGCCGCCGCCAGCAGCCCGAGGCCGGTGGCGGCCAGCGCCAGCCAGTGCACGGGGCTGAGGGTGTAGTCCTTCGCCAGGGGCCTGCCGCAGCGGGCGCAGTGGGGGCGCCGGCCGGGCCGCAATCGGATACGGAGCGGCTGATCCCGGCAGGTCGGGCAGCGGTAGCGGGTCATCGGCCGGCAGGGGGAGGATTCATGCCAGGGATCCGGCGCCAGGATGGCGCCTGCGATCAGCGGAAGAGGGTGTTGAGCAGTTCACCCAGCGCCCGCCCCGCATCGTCGGAGCCCGGCTGGGGCTGGTTGCGGGTGCTGCCGTCGTCGAACCGGGTCACCACCAGCTTCGCCCCCGACCAGCGGAACACTCCGGTGGAACCGTGGTCGTCGTAGGCCACCGGCCAGCTGCCTCCCCGATCGTCGGTGATCCGGAAGCCACCGCCCCGGTCCACGAAGCGGTACCGCACGCCGTTGTCCATCTCCACCACGAACCGGGTGCGGTTGTCGTTGGTGTCGGTGCGCAGGCTGCACGGGCCGTAGTAAGGCCTGCCGCCCACCGGGGTGAAGCTGCAGCGGGCCTGGACCCGTGCCCCCCCGGTGGAGATCGTGGGGCTGCCCTGACCGGCCGATCCCCCCCAGAGCTTGCGGCCCATCGTGTAATCCACGTTGCGCCGTCGCCAGCCGTCGTTCCAGCAGGTGCGCTCCGCCACGTCGCAGGCCGTGCCGTTGGCGAGCAGGAAACGGGTGGCGGAGGCCCCCTCGCGCAGGCGACGCCTCAGATCGCGCGCGGCGCGGTTGCCGAGATACCGCTCGGTGAGGGAGATCGAGGCGCCGTTTTCGTCGTAGCAGATCGACCGCTGCCGGTCACAGATGATGCCGTCCCGCGGGTAGCTGATCTGGGCCCGGGCGGGGGAGGGCAGCAGGCTGGCCGTCGCCAGAGAGAGGGCCGCAGCGGCGGTCAGTGCGGCTGGGAAGCGTGCGGCCGGGCCGCTGACAACAGGGATGGGCATGAGCAGGTGGTGATCGATGCCTGGGTGGCCCAGGCTATCCATCCGTCCTGAGCCTCCCCCGCGCCATCCGGGCCCGCTTGCGAGGATTGGCATCCGTTCGACCCCTCGCATCGATGCCCCTCACCGCCCTGGTGCGCCAGCTCCAGCAGGTGCCCCTCACCACCGAGGTGCTGGGGCGGCTGGAGCGCCAGGAGCGGCTGCGCCTCAGCGGAGCCGGAAGAGCCGGCAGGGCCCTGATCTCCAGCGCCCTGGCGGGCGCTGCCGGAGCGCCCCTGCTGGTGCTGGTGCCCACCCTGGAGGAAGCGGGTCGCTGGGCCGCGCTGCTGGAGCTGATGGGCTGGAGCAGCAGCCAGCTCTACCCCACCAGCGAAGGATCCCCCTACGAACCCTTCGATCCCACCAGTGAGATCACCTGGGGCCAGCTGCAGGTGCTCAGCGAGCTGCTGGATGGGGGGCAGGGAGGCAGGGGGGAGGCCGGACGACTGGCGATCGTGGCCACCGAGCGGGCCCTGCAACCCCACCTGCCCCCGCCCAGCGCTCTCCAGGCCCAGTGCCTCACCCTGCGCAGAGGAGACGCACTGGATCTGGAGCAGCTGGGGGAGACCCTGACGCGACTCGGTTACGAGCGGCTGCCCACGATCGAGCAGGAGGGGAGCTGGAGCCGCCGGGGCGACATCGTCGACGTGTTCCCGGTGAGCGCCGAACTGCCGGTGCGGCTGGAGTTCTTCGGAGAGGAGCTGGAGAAGCTGCGGGAGTTCGATCCCGCCTCCCAGCGGTCCCTGGATGCCATCGAGGTGGTGCGGCTCACCCCCAGCGGCTACGGGCCGCTGATCGCCGATGCCCTGCGGGAGAAGATGCCCGATGGGCTCGAGGTGCTGCTGGGGGCCGAGGCCACCGACCAGCTCCTGGAGGGTGGCACCCCCGAGGGGATGCGCCGGCTGATGGGGCTGGCCTGGAGCCGACCCGCCTGCCTGCTCGATTACCTGCCGCCCCACACCCTGATCGCCGTGGATGAGCGGCGCCACTGCCTGGCCCATGGCCAGCAGTGGTTCGACCATGCCGGCGATCACCACGCGGAGGTGAGCCGAGCCTTGGTGGGCGAGGCAGCTGCCGAGGAGCTGCTGGAACCCCTGCTGCATCGCCCCCCCGCCGAGGCCCTGGCCGCGATCACCGCCTTTCCCGGCTTCGATCTGGCCGAGCTGCACGAAACCGACCAGCACCCCAACAGCTTCGATCTGGCCAGCCGGGCCGTGCCGGCCTACCCGAACCAGTTCGGCAAGCTGGCCGGAATGATCCGGGGATACCAGGGCGAGCGGGCCCGGGTGTGGCTGCTGTCGGCCCAGCCGAGCCGGGCCGTGGCCCTGCTGGAGGAGCACGACTGCATCGCCCGCTTCGTGCCGAACCCCGCCGATTTCCCCGCGATCGAGCGGCTGATCGAGCAGAACACCCCGGTGGCCCTCAAGACCCGGGGCACGGCGGAGCTGGAGGGCCTGCAGCTGCCGGCCTGGAAGCTGGTGCTGCTCACCGACCGGGAATTCTTCGGCCAGCACAGCCTGGCCGCCTCGGGCTACGTGCGGCGCCGGCGGCGGGCGGCGAGCCGCACCGTGGATCCCAACCGCATGCAGCCGGGGGATTTCGTGGTGCACCGCAACCACGGCATCGGCCGCTTCCTCAAGCTGGAGAAGCTCGCCATCGGCGGCGAAGACCGCGACTACCTGGTGGTGCAGTACGCCGACGGCCTGCTGCGGGTGGCGGCCGACCAGCTGGGCAGCCTCGGCCGCTTCCGGGCCACGGGGGAAACGGCCCCGGAACTCAACCGGATGGGCGGCACGGCCTGGAACCGGGCCAAGGAGCGCGCCCGCAAGGCGGTGCGGCGGGTGGCGATCGACCTGGTGAAGCTCTACGCCCAGCGCCACAAGACCCCGGGCTTCCCCTTCCCGCCCGATGGACCCTGGCAGAACGAACTGGAGGATTCCTTCCCCTACGAACCCACCCCCGATCAGCTCAAGGCGATCACGGAGGTGAAACGCGACATGGAGCAGCCGGCGCCGATGGACCGGCTGGTCTGCGGCGATGTGGGCTTCGGCAAGACGGAGGTGGCGATCCGGGCCATCTTCAAGGCGGTCACCGCCGGCCGCCAGAGCGCCCTGCTGGCCCCCACCACCGTGCTGGCCCAGCAGCACTGGCGCACCCTCAGTGAGCGCTTCGCCCCCTATCCCCTCAAGGTGGCCCTGCTCAACCGCTTCCGCACCGCGACCGAGCGCAGAACGATCCAGGAGGGGCTGGCCGCCGGCACCATCGACGTGGTGGTGGGAACCCACCAGCTGCTGGGCAAAGGCACCACGTTCAGGCAGCTGGGGCTGCTGGTGGTCGACGAGGAGCAGCGCTTCGGGGTGAACCAGAAGGAGAAGATCAAGGCGCTGCGCAAGGACGTGGACGTGCTGACGCTGAGCGCCACGCCGATCCCCCGCACGCTCTACATGAGCCTCTCGGGGGTGCGGGAGATGAGCCTGATCACCACGCCACCCCCGCTGCGGCGGCCGATCCGCACCCACCTGGCGGCCCTCGACGAGGAGGCCGTGCGCAGCTCCATCCGCCAGGAGCTCGACCGCGGCGGTCAGGTCTTCTACGTGGTCCCCCGGGTGGAGGGCATCGAGGAGGTGGCGGGCCAGCTGCGGCAGATGATCCCCGGCCTGCGGCTGCTGGTGGCCCACGGCCAGATGCCGGAGGGGGAGCTGGAGAGCGCCATGGTGGCCTTCAACGCCGGGGAGGCCGATGTGATGCTCTGCACCACGATCATCGAGAGCGGCCTCGACATCCCCCGGGTGAACACGATCCTGGTGGAGGACGCCCACCGCTTCGGTCTGGCCCAGCTCTACCAGCTGCGCGGCCGGGTGGGCCGCAGCGGCATCCAGGCCCATGCCTGGCTCTTCTATCCGGGGGATGCCTCCCTGAGCGAGGCGGCCCGCCAGCGGCTGCGGGCGATCCAGGAGTTCGCCCAGCTGGGCAGCGGCTACCAGCTGGCCATGCGCGACATGGAGATCCGGGGGGTGGGCAACCTGCTGGGGGTGGAGCAGAGCGGCCAGATGGAGGCCATCGGCTTCGATCTCTACATGGAGATGCTGCAGGAGTGCCTGGCGGAGATCCAGGGGCAGGACATCCCCGCGGTGGAGGACACCCAGATCGACCTGCCCGTCACCGCCTTCATCCCCGCCGACTGGATCACCGAGAACGACGAGAAGATGGCCGCCTACCGGGCGGCGGCGGACTGCGGCAGCCGGGAAGCCCTGGTGGAACTGGCTGCCGGCTGGACCGACCGCTACGGGGCGATCCCCGCCCCGGTGCAGAGCCTGCTGCAGCTGCTGGAACTCAAGCTGCTGGCCCGGCGCTGCGGCTTCTCCCGGATCCGACCGGAGAAGCCGAACATCGCCCTGGAGACCCCGATGGAGGAGCCGGCCTTCCGCCTGCTGCGCCAGGGTCTGCCCCAGCATCTGCACGGCCGGCTCGTCTACCAGGGGGGCAGCGGCAGCACCGCCAAGGTGCTCGCCCGGGGCCTGGGGGCCCTGGCGCCGGCCCAGCAGCTGGAGCAGCTGATGGAATGGCTCACGGCGATGGCTGCCCAGATCCCCGGCGCCGACGGCCGCACCCAAACCGAGCGGGAGGAGGAGCAGCAGGCGGCCAACGAAGCCGTGCTGGCGGTGTAAAGGGAGCGCAGCGGATGATCGAGCTGCAGGGGGCCACCATCGAAGCAGCGCCGCTGCAAAAGCCTCGCCGCTCGCGAAAGCCTGCGAATCTCCCATGAATTCTGTATGGGAAACGGGTGAACGAGCCCAGGAAACCTGATTGAGCCAGCCCTACTCAGGCGGCAGACAGTCACCTCGCGACCACAAACGATGAAGAGTCGTATCCGGAATGGAAAGCCTGAGGAGGAACGCATTCGGATCCGTCCAGCCCCCGGGTAGCGTCGTTGCACGGCCAACCTTTCAAGAGGAGCGGTGATGAGTGAAGTCGGCAGGTGTCCGGTGATGGGCCATTCCGCAGGAACCGCAGCCGGCAGAGGTCCCACCAACCGGGACTGGTGGCCCCACCAACTCAATCTCGGCATCCTTCACCAGCATGCGCCGGCATCCAACCCGATGGGTGCCGGCTTCAGCTACGCCGCATCCTTCCGGCAGCTGGATCTGGCCGCCCTCAAACGGGATCTCCACGCCCTGATGACCGACTCCCAGGACTGGTGGCCGGCCGACTGGGGCCATTACGGCGGGCTGTTCATCCGCATGGCCTGGCACAGCGCCGGCACCTATCGCATCTCCGACGGCAGGGGCGGCGGCGGCACCGGCAACCAGCGGTTTGCGCCGATCAACAGCTGGCCCGACAACGGCAACCTCGACAAGGCGCGCCGTCTGCTCTGGCCCATCAAACAGAAATACGGGAACAGGATCTCCTGGGCCGACCTGATCATCCTGGCCGGCAACTGCGCGCTGGAATCGATGGGCTTCCGCACCTTCGGCTTCGGTGGCGGCCGAGAGGACATCTGGCAACCCGAGGAGGATATCTACTGGGGCAAGGAGGAAACCTGGCTCGGCGACGAACGCTACAGCGGCGACCGTGAACTCGAGGATCCCCTCGCCGCGGTGCAGATGGGGCTGATCTACGTGAATCCGGAGGGACCGAACGGCGAGCCCGACCCGATCGGGTCCGGCCGCGATGTGCGCGAAACCTTCGCCCGCATGGCCATGAACGACGAGGAGACCGTGGCGCTCGTGGCCGGTGGACACACCTTCGGCAAAGCCCACGGAGCAGGCGACGCCGCGCTGGTGGGTCCCGGTCCGGAAGGTGCCCCGATCGAAGAGCAGGGGCTGGGCTGGGTGAACCGGTTCGGCAGCGGCAAGGGTGCCGATGCCACCACCAGTGGGATCGAAGGTGCCTGGAAGCCCAACCCCACCCGCTGGGACCGGGGGTACTTCGAGATGCTGTTCACCTACGAGTGGGAGCTGGAGAAGAGCGCCGCCGGCGCCTGGCAATGGCGGGCGAAGGACGTGAAGGAGGAGCACATGATTCCGGATGCTCACGACCCCACGAAGAAGCACCGGCCGATGATGACCACGGCCGATCTCTCCCTGCGGTTCGACCCGATCTACGAACCCATCTCCCGTCGCTTCCATCAGGATCAGGAGGCGTTCGCCGACGCCTTCGCCCGCGCCTGGTTCAAGCTCACCCACCGCGACATGGGGCCCAGGACCCTCTACCTCGGCCCTGAAGTTCCGGCGGAAGACCTGATCTGGCAGGATCCGGTCCCCCCGGTCGATCATCCCCTGATCGATGCCGGCGACTGCGCCGATCTCAAGGCACGGATCCTGGCCTCGGGCCTCTCGATCCCGGAGCTGGTCTCCACCGCCTGGGCCTCGGCTTCCACCTTCCGCGGCTCGGACAAGCGGGGTGGCGCCAACGGTGCGCGCATCCGGCTGGCCCCCCAGAAGGACTGGGAGGTGAACCAGCCGCAGCAGCTGGCCCGGGTGCTGGACGTGCTCGAAGGGATCCGGCAGTCCTTCGACGCTGCCCGGACCGATGGCAGGAAGGTCTCCCTGGCGGACCTGATCGTGCTGGGTGGCTGCGCTGCCGTGGAAGCGGCGGCGCGGGCCGGTGGCCATCCGCTCTCCGTGCCCTTCAGCCCGGGCCGCACCGACGCCTCCGCGGAGCAGACCGATGCCCATTCCTTCGCGGTGCTCGAGCCCCGGGCCGACGGTTTCCGCAATTACCGGAAGCAGGGCTTCACCCTGTCGCCGGAAGACCTGCTGGTGGACAGGGCGCAGCTGCTCAGCCTCAGCGCGCCCGAGATGACGGTGCTGATCGGTGGCCTGCGGGTGCTGGGCGCCAACGTGGGCCAGTCCCCCCAGGGTGTGTTCACGAAACGGGTCGGCAGCCTCACCAACGACTTCTTCGTCAACCTGCTCGACATGGGAACCGTATGGACGCCCACCTCGGAGGAAGGAGAGAGCTTCGAGGGACGGGACCGGAAGAGCGGCGAGCTGCGGTGGACCGGCACCCGGGTGGACCTGGTGTTCGGCTCCAACTCCCAGCTGCGTGCCCTGGCCGAGGTGTATGCCCAGGACGATGCCGGGGAGAAGTTCGTGATGGATTTCATCGCGGCCTGGAACAAGGTGATGAACCTGGATCGTTTCGATCTGAGATAGCCATCTCTTCCCTTTCATTCACACCCTGGTGCAACCGGGCAGACCATGCCTCAGGGAGGGGAAGACGATCCATCGAGCTCCCTGATCACGCACGGCCGGGCTCGATCTCGTCGAACCGATCGAAGTGGAGCATCACGGCATCGCCTTCCGCTTCCACCATGTCAACGAAGCGATGCCCGAAGGCGATCCTCTCCACGGGGTAATTGTGGCGGGCGTTGAGGGGGCGCTCCAGGGTTTCATCGATGCCACTGAAGGCGACCAGGATCTCGGCACGGGCCGCCACCAGTTCCTCCGGACCCAGCCCCTGGAGCGGACTGTCCCCATCGATCGGATGCATGGCCGTCCACATGAGCATGAACACGATCCCCTCCGAGCGGCGCAGGGAGAGGGGAACCAACCGTCGCATGCGATCGCCCTCGCAGCTGTACTCGTCGAGGGCGAGGAACACCTTGAGGCGACCATCGAGAATCGCGTTGCGCCGTTCGTTCGCCAGGCGGAACATCAACGTGGGCACGCCGTTGTAGCGGTGCACGGTGGCCATGCTGGAGAAACGGATGCGGGCGACGGTGCGGGAGAAGCGGGCGAAGGCCAGACCGGTGGTGAGGGCGATGAACAGCAGCCCCACCAGGGCTTCCAGGCTCACCAGCAGATTCACCGGCAGGCTGGTGGGGTGCAGCACCCCATAGCCGATCGAGCCCAGGGTCTGCACACTGAAGAAGAAGGCATCGGAGAACCGCGCCGGTCCGCCGCCCTGCACGCCGCCGATGCCATCGGCATGGAGCAGGTAGAGGCCGGCGAAGATCAGGTTGATCGCCACGTAGGCCAGGGTGATCATTCCCAGGAACATCGGCCAGGGCGCCGCCAGCAGCAGGTGGTTGGGATCGCGCCACAACTCCCACCAGAAGCCCGAATCGACCGGCAGCAGGATTCCCTGGCGGGGCTCCAGCCGCACGGGACGGGAACGATGTTTCCTCCGACGACTCACCGAACCCTCCGCGCCGGGGCCCGCTCCGCCCTGGGCAGATGGCCAAGCCCAGGGTTGTGCGACGCCCGGGAGCGCACGGCTGCGGGCCGGGCGGACGCCTTCCGCCGCCACACCGTTGCCGATCCATGACAAACCCTGCCCAGCACACCGTTCCCATCGACCGGGAGGCCCACGAGATCGGCATCGAGGCCTGCATCCATCTCTATCCGCTGGTGCTGATGGACATGACGAGACGTCTGGCCGTGAATGTGGAAGCAGGGAAGAGGCTCGGTCGCGGACCGATGAATCAGTTTCAGAACATCGCCACCTTCCCGCCGGCTGACTTCCGCGATGTCGTGCGGCCCAACTTCGACACCCTGTACTCGATCGCCTGGCTGGATCTCAGCAGGGAGCCCGTCGTGGTGGTGCCTCCCGGCTGGCAGGGCCAGCTTCCTGAAGGGGAGGAATGCATCCACGCCCCCACCCCCTGCGTGTGGGTGATCGGCCGCACCCAGACGAACGGCACGAAGGATTACGAAGCCGTGCAGGCCGTGCAGGCCGGATTCACGATCACACTCCTTTCCCGGCTGGGTGGATCCCCGCCGAGTGCTCCGATCGCCATCGATCCCACGGTGGACATGAACACTCCGCCGATGATTCAGGTCGACGCGATGGATGCCGGCAGGTTCTTCCCCTGCGCCGCCGAGCTCCTGAAGATCCATCCACCCCACATCACCGATCAGCCGATCCTGGCGCGGATGAAGCGGATCGGCATCGAAGCCGGCCGATCCTTCGACCTCTCCAGGGTGGATGCCAGGGCGCGCGATGCGCTGGAGCAGGCCGTTCCCGATGCCCGCAAGGCCCTGCAGGCAAAGATCCCGACGCTGGCAAGGATCGTGAACGGCTGGCAGATGAATACCGACTCCATCCGGAAGACGCGATCTACCCGCTCAACATCGGCGACCGGGATGCCCTCACGTACAACGCGGATGGATCCCTCGATCTCCATTTCCAGCACGAGTCGCCGGAGGCGGAAAGGGAATCGAACTGGCTGCCGGCACCCGCCTCACCTAGGAGCCCGGCAGGACGCGCAGCAGGGCCTCGGCCACTGCCTCGGAGGAGGCGGGGTTCTGGCCGGTGATCAGCAGGCCATCCTCCACCACGTGGGGCTGCCAGTCGTCGGCTTTCTCGTAGAGCGCGCCGAGGCCGGCGAGACGCTCCTCCACCAGGAAGGGAACCACCTCGGTGAGGGCAACGGCGGCCTCCTCCGCATTGCTGAATCCCGTCATCCGGCGTCCCTGCGGCAGGGGCCTGCCTTCGGGATCCTTCACGTTCACGAAGACGGCAGGCGCGTGGCACACGGCAGCCACGGGTTTGCGCTGGGCCCAGAAGGCTTCGATCAGGGCGATCGAATCGGGATCCTCGGCCAGGTCCCAGAGCGGGCCATGACCTCCGGGATAGAAGATGGCGTCGTAGTCGGCAGCGTCGACATCGGCGAGCCGAAGCGTGTGGGCCAGCTGCTCGATCGCTTCCGGATCGGCCTCGAAGCGTCGGGTGGCGTCCGTCTGGAAATCAGGCTGGCTGCTCTTGGGATCCAGAGGAGGCTGGCCTCCCTTCGGAGAGGCGAGGGTGATCCGCACGCCGGCATCCTTCAGGCGGAGATAGGGGCTGGCCAGTTCCTCCAGCCAGAAACCCGTCTTCTCGCCGGTGTCACCGAGCTGGTCGTGGGAAGTGAGCACCATCAGAACGTGCATGGGGGCCGGCATCAGAGTTTCGATCTCGGTGCGGAAACTAGCCAATGGGTGCCGGGGCAGCTGGCCGCCCCATCAGCTCCCTCCCTGGGCCAGCCGCTGTCTGTGGGCCGCATCCTGATCCCTGTAGAGCTTCTCTTCCGCTTCGATGAAGATGCCCGCCAGGGCCGCGTAGGCCTCGCTCCAGGCTTCGATGACCTCATCAGTGGCGGCATCGCCAAGAACCTCCTTCATCGCCTGGAGAAGCTTCTCTCCGATCAGGGGATATTGCTCCGGCAGGATGCGGGCGGCGACATGCCGGTGGGCAATGCTGTCCACGGCGTCGGCGAGCTCCTCGAGCCGATCGATGCGGCTGGCGTAGGCATAGACAGCGGCGGCAAGTTTTCGGGCCTGACCTCCTCCATCGAGGTGCTGCATCCAGGTGTTCTCGAATCCCAGCTTGTAATCCGGCCGCTCTTCGAAGGCGATCGCATACATGCGGCTCGTGATCTCTTCCCCCTTCTCCTTCACGATCGGTGCGGTCGCCTTGACGATCTCGATCGTCTTCTCGCTGATGGGCATGGTCCGCAACGACGCGGCCACCAATCCAGGACCGGCAGAAAGGACCGTCTGTCCAGACAGAGACCATCCTCCTGAAGGTGTGATCGAGCCCCCCTTTCCCCGGCGTGGCGGGGAGCCCCTACGGTGGCGCCGACGGCTCCCGCGGCTCCCCCACGACCCGATGCCCTCCGCGCTTCTCCAGGACATCCGCCGTGAGCTGGGGGAGGTGACCCCCCTGGCGATCGTGATGGGGGCGGGTCTGGGGGCGGGCATGACCTCCCTGATGGTGGGTCCCCTCAGCCAGAGCAGCGATCTGGCCCTGGAAGCGCTGGCCCTGATCGGGCTGCAGATCTTCGGGCCGGTGGGGGTGGCCCTGATCTGGACCAGCCGCAGGGCAGCCCTGCAGGTGGCAAGGATCACCCCCTGGCGACGCAGCATCGCCGCAGCATCCCTCAGCGCCATGGCCCTGCTCCCCTACTTCCTCGGCGCCCTGCTGCTGGCGGGGATGCTGATCACCCCCCGCGACGACCTGGGCAGCGAGGTGGACCGGCTGCTGGGCAGCCTCGATCCCTGGACCCTGCCCCAGAGCCTGCTGCGCACCGCCCTGCTCACGGGTGCAGCGGCGGCCGTCTGCCATCGCAAGGCGAGGCAGCTGCTGCGGGCTCCGCAGGAGCTGCCCCGGCTGGTGGCCGATGCCACCACCGAGTGCTTCCTGGTGGTGGTGGTGCTCGAGGTGGTGTGGATCCTGCTGATCGATCCCTTCCGCATCACCCTGCGGTGAATCCCCGAATGAATCCACTCCCATGAAGCGACGGCCATGAATGAATCCGACCGTCCCGAACTGCGATGGCTCGACCAGCTGCGGCGCATCCGGCTGGGGTGGCTGTTCCTGGCGGGAAGTCTCCTGTTCGGAGGCTGGGTGTTCGTCAGCCTGGCCCGGCACCATGGCTGGGGCGAGCAGAGTTATGTGGCCCGCTTCCGCACGGCCAATGCCCTGGGCATCTGGCCGGGGGTGTTCGTGACGATCTCGGGGTACCGGGTGGGCACGGTGCAGAAGGTCTCCCTGCTGCCGGATGGGAGCGTGGCGGTGGAACTGGGCATCCGCGAGCGCTATCGCCGCCTGATCGGTCCGCGCACCAGGGCCTTCCGCACCCAGGAGAACCTGCTCGGCGACCCCCTGATCGGACTCAGCCCGGACATCACCCCGGCGGGAACGCCCCAGCCGAGGACGAACCGCCTGCTCCCCTACGACCCCGGCACCGACATGGCCAGCCTGCTCGGGGAACTGGCCCAGACCCGGCTGCATCTCGACCGCACCCTGCAGGGAATGGCCGGTGTGGTGGAGAAGGACCTTCCCAGTGCGATCGGCAGCTTCAACGGCGCCCTGGGGGACGTGCGACAGCTCAGCGGCACCATCGATCGCACCCTCCCGCCCACGGCGGCCCGGGTGGACACCGCCCTGGCGGACGTGAGCAGCCTGGCGAAGAGCGTGGAGAAGGAGACGGCCCCCACGGCGGCGGCCGCCCGGGGCACGCTCGAGGCCTATCGGCGCACCGGTGAATCGGTGGAACTCACCGCCAGGCAGGTGGAGGAACTCCTGCGGGACAACCGCCAGGTGCTGACGCAGACGCTGCGGGAGATCGCTCAGCTCACGGCCACCATCAACCGCCTGCTGGGCGCCCTGGGAGGGGCCTTTTCCCTCGATGGCCCCGGACAACGGCCGACGAAGAACCCTCCCCCGAAGTTGGAGAAGGAAGCCGGAACCAGCCCGCCCACCCCCCCGATCCCCAGAGAAGCTGGCCTTCCAGGACCTCCCTGAGAGGGGGTGGCAGAAGGCAGAGCAACGAGTGCACCACAATGGGGCCCGCGTGGCAACCGCCCGTTGCCCCCCCGCAGCACCATCGCCCTGGGCCTGCTGGCGATGGTGCCGGTGTCGATCGCGGCCGAACGCCTGCACTGGGGAGACGGGGCCGTGTTCCTCACCTCCGTGGCCTCGATCATCCCCCTGGCGATCTGGCTGAGCACCGCCACCGAGGAGCTCTCGATCACCCTGGGCCCCTCGATCGGGGCCCTGCTCAATGCCCTCTTCGGCAATGCCACCGAGCTGATCATCGCCCTGGCCGCCCTGCGGGCCGGCCTGGTGAACATCGTGAAGGCCAGCATCACCGGCACGATCATGGCCAACCTGCTGCTGGCCCTTGGACTCTCGATGCTGCTGGGCGGCATCGGCCGCAGCGAACAGCGCTTCCAGCCGGTGGTCGCCCGGGTGAACGGCTCGGCGATGACCCTGGCGGTGCTGGCGATCCTGCTTCCCAGCCTGGCGGCGATGGACAGCGGAACCGCAGCCATGGCCGCGGCGGGCACGGCGGCGCTCGGCTCCGGGGGCCTGGCCAGCGCCGGCGATGGAGGCCGGGAGGCCTTCTCCCTCTTCGTCGCCTGGGTGCTGCTGATCGTCTACGGCCTCACCCTGCTGTTCTCCCTTCGCACCCACAGCACCCTCTACGAAGTGGCGGAGGTGGACCTGGGGATCGACGCCGCCGCGGCCGCCAGCCCGGAGCACGGCGGCGGCAAGCCTCCCCTCCTCCCCTGGATGGCGGTGCTGCTGGGCGCCACGGCAGGCATCGCCTACGAATCAGAGCTGTTCGTGGGGGTGGTGGAGTCGGTCACCGAGAGCGTGGGCCTCTCGGCCCTGTTCACGGGGGTGGTGCTGCTGCCCCTGCTGGGCGGGGTGGCGGAATACATCACGGCCATCACCATGGCCCGCAAGAACAAGATGGACCTGTCGGTGTCGGTGGCGCTCGGCTCCACCCTGCTGGTGGCCCTGCTGGTGGTGCCGGTGCTGGTTCTCGTGGGCCCGGCTCTCGGCCATCCCCTCGATCTCAGTTTCAATGTCTACGAACTGGTGGCGGTGATCACGGCGGTGGTGGTGAGCAACCTGGTGAGCCTGGACGGCCGCTCCGACTGGCTGGAAGGTGCCCTGCTGCTCGCTGCCTACGTGATCCTGGCGGCAGGGTTCTATTTCCAGGCCGGGCCGATCGGATGACCTACCCCACCGACCCCCGTCCCCTGCTGCCCCCCCCTTCGGGATCACCGCCGGGGGGAGGAGGTTCGCCGCCACTGCCTCCGGTGCCGCCCTTCCGGGCCAGCAACCAGCTCACCCGCCTGAACCAGTCGCGGGCGCTGCAGCTCCTGCTCAGCAGTGCCCTCACCATGGTGGGACTGGTGGGGGGCTGGCCCTGGCTCGCCCTGCCGGCCGGGCTGTTCACCCTGGGGCTGGCCCTGGTGCTGCTGCTGCCCCCTCTCTGGCGCCATCTCAGCAGCCGGCTCGACGATGGCCCCACCACCCAGGTGCTGGCCGTCGCCGCCCTGCTGCTGGCCCTGGTCGCCATCCCCGTGGCGGTGGGCTGGTTGGACCCCTTCCTCGATCTCTACCGCAGCCGCAACTGGGAGGCGATCGGCGCCATCGGCGAGGGGGTGATCGGTGCGGTGGGGCAGATCCTGGTGGCCCTGGTGGCCCTGGCGATCGCCTGGCGGCAGGTGATGGTGGATCAGCGCCTCACCACCCAGCAGAACCGGATCACCCAGGCGCAGACGATCGACAGCTTCATCCACGGCATCTCCGAGATGATCATCGACGAGGAGGGCCTGCTGGAGGACTGGCCCCTGGAACGGATGCTGGCGGAGGGTCGGCTGGCGGCCGTGCTCAGCAGCGTCGACCGCGACGGCAGCGCCCGCATCCTGCGCTTCCTCTCCCATGCCCGGCTGCTCACCCCCCTGCGCCGGGACCATCGCCTGGGAAGGGCCATCCTCGATGGCGAAGGCAACTACGAGGAGGATCGGGTGGGCGGAGTGCCGGTGATCCGGCTGCAGCGGATCCTCAAGGGGATGGACCTCTCCGGCTCCGACCTGCGGGGGGTGGACTTCAACCGCGCCGATCTGCGGGCCGTGGATTTCAGCGGCTCCGACCTCCGGGAGGCGAATCTGGCGGGATGCAACCTCGGCGGGGCCAACTTCGAGGGGGCCAGGATGGATGGGATCCGTCTCTACTACGGGCGGCCCCAGACCGCCACCCCCCTGGGCTCCCCCGGAGGGGTGGACTACGGCAGCGGCAACGGCACCGGCGCCATCGTGGAGAACGCCAACTTCTCCGGCGTACGCCAGCTCGATCCCCAGGCCCACCACTACCTGGCCTCGTGGAGCGGGCCCCGCTCCCGCGCCACCCTGCCCGGTGGCGCGCGCGGCATCACCAGCCAGCTCGACCCTCTGCCTCCCGCCTGAGGTCCAGGCCGCGCAGCGGGCCCGAGCCATGGGAAAATCGATCGGCTGCCGGATCGTCCGATCCGGTGCTCCGCCTGGAGGGGTGGTCGAGTGGTTGATGGCTCCGGTCTTGAAAACCGGCGAAGGGAAACCTTCCGCGGGTTCGAATCCCGCCCCCTCCGTTCATCCCTGGCGACGCCAGGCGTGGAAGCGTTCCAGCAGCCGCAGGAGGCCCTCCGGCTTGCGGGCCCGTTTCCATTCCCCGGCCACGTATTTGTTCGCCTCGGCCATGGTGGGATAGGCGTGGATCGTGGCCAAGGATCCTGCCCAGACCCAGGTTCCATTTCATCGCCAGCACGAATTCCGCCAGCAGCTCCCCGGCGTGCTCGCCCACGATCGTGGCGCCGAGGATCCGGTCCTTGCCCGGTGCGGTGAGCACCTTCACGAAACCGCCCTCGGCGTTGTCCACGATGGCCCGGTCCAGCTCCGCCAACGGGTACCGGGTGACCTCCACCTCGATGCCCTTCCGGCGCGCCTCCTTCTCGTTGATCCCCACACTGGCCACTTCCGGATCGGTGAAGGTGGTGCGCGGAATCACCCGGTGATCCACCCGGAAGCGGCGGAGGCCGCCGAAGAGGGCATTCACCGCCGCATACCAGGCCTGGTGGGCGGCGGTATGGGTGAACTGATAGGGCCCGGCCACATCTCCGGCGGCATAGATGTTCGGGTAGAGGGTCTGCAGGTAGTCGTTGGTCTCGATCGTGCGATCGCAGGGAATCCCCAGCTCCTCCAGCCCGTAGCCCTCCAGCCGGGCCCGGCGGCCCAGGGCGCAGAGCACCGCATCACAGGCGATGGTCTCCTGGCGGCCCTCCACCTCCACCCGCACGACAGGCTCCGTCCCGTCGGCCGCCCGCTCGAAACCCAGCACCCGGCAGTGGCTGAGCAGGCGCACCCCGTCGGCCGCCATCGCCTGGCGCACCACGGCGGCGGCATCGTCATCCTCCCTGCGGAGCAGCTCATCGCCGCGCTGGATCTGGGTCACCCGTGCCCCGAGCTGGGCCAGGGCCTGGGCCAGCTCACAGCCGACCGGCCCGGCACCCCACACCACCAGCCGCGGTGAGGCCAGGGTGCAGGTGCTCAGGTAGGTCCAGATGGTCTCACTGGTGAGCAGCGGCAACCCCGCCTCCACACCGGGAACATCGGGCACGACCGGGCTGGCGCCCGTGGCGAGCACGATCGCCCGGGCGGTGAGCCGCCGTTCCTCCCCTTCGGGAGTGCGGATGGCCACGGTCCAGGGATCCACCAGCCGGGCATGGCCGGCGATCACCTCCACCCCCAGGCCTTCGTAGCGCTCCACGCTGTCGTGGGGGGCGATGGCCTCCACCTTGCTGCGCACCCGATCGAGGATCCTCGGCAGGGAGACCGTGGGCTCCACGTTGGTGAGTCCGTAGCGTCCGGCCCTGCGCATCCGGGCCGCCAGGCGGGCCGAGCGGATCAGCGCCTTGCTGGGCACGCAGCCGGTGTTGAGGCAGTCGCCGCCCATGCGCTGCGCTTCGATCAGCGTCACCTTCGCCTTCACCGTGGCGGCGATGTAGGAGGTGACCAGGCCCGCGGCGCCGGCGCCGATCACGATCAGGTTGCGATCGAACCGGGCCGGCCGCTGCCAGCGGCTGTAGAGGCGCGCCTGCTTCCAGCGGTCGGTGAGGAAGCGGGCGATCCAGGGGAAGACACCCAGCAGGGCCAGGGAGAACAGCAGGGGGGGCGTGAGGATGCCCTCCACCCCCCGCAGGGCGGCCAGCTGGGTGCCGGCGTTCACGTAGACGGCGGTGCCGGGCAGCATGCCGATCTGGCTGACGAGGGCATAGGGGAGCACGGGCATGGGCGTGAGCCCCATCAGCAGATTCACCAGGAAGAAGGGGAACACCGGCACGAGCCGCAGGCTGAGCAGGTAGAGCACGCCATCGCGCCGCACCCCCGCCTCGATCGGCGCCAGCTGGGCGGCGAAACGGTTCCGCACCGGCTCGCGCAGCAGGGTGCGCGCCAGCAGGAAGGCGATCACGGCGCCGGCCGTGGAGGCGAAGGAAACCAGCACCGTGCCCAGCACCAGCCCGAAGATCGCCCCCCCCGCCAGGGTCATCACCGCCGCCCCGGGCAGGGACAGCCCGGTGACCACCACGTAGGCGAGCACGTAGAGGGCCGCCAGACCCACCGGCGAGCGTTGCCGCCAGGCCACCAGCTCCCCCTGGGCGGCGCGGAGGGCCTCCAGGCTGAGAAAGCGCTGCAGGTCCAGGGCGAAGAACAGGACCACGAGGAGCGCCACGGCGGCGATCAGCAGCAGGCGCCGGCGGGTGTTCATGCGGCGCGCGCTCCTGCGACGGGGGGATGGGGGGTGCGTCAGATCCTGGCAACCGGCTGGCTGGTACTACCAGCGGACCCCGCGATCGGATCGATGCTCCCAGCCGCCATGATTGCCGCCATGGGCGCTTCCGCCATGGCCCTCTCCCCGGAGGTGGTGCAGGTGATCATCCCCGTGCGGGATGAGGAGGCCACGATCGCCGGCGTGGTGGAGGAACTGCGGAAAAACGGGCTGACGTCGATCCGGGTGGTGGACAACGGCAGCCGTGACGGCAGCGCCGCCGTGGCCCGGCGGGCGGGAGCGGAGGTGCTGACGGAACCTGCCCCCGGCTACGGGCGGGCCTGCTGGCGCGGCCTGCATGATCTCGCCGATCCGATCGAATGGATCCTCTTCTGCGACGGAGATGGCAGCGACGACCTCGCCGCCCTGCCCCGCTTCCTGGAACGGGCGCCCGGCTTCGACCTCCTGCTCGGCGACCGGCTCGCCACCCGGCCCGGCCGCTCGGCGATGACCCTGGCCCAGCGGTTCGGCAACCGGCTCGCCACCGGCCTGATCGCCCTGGGGTGGGGCCATCGCTATCACGACCTGGGCCCCTTCCGCCTGATCCGCCGCCGGGCCCTGGAGCGGCTGGGGATGCGGGACCGGGGCTTCGGCTGGACGATCGAGATGCAGGTGAAGGCCGTCGAGGCCGGACTGCGCATCGGTGAACTTCCCGTGGCCTATCGCCCCAGGCAGGGGGGCCGTTCCAAGATCTCGGGAACCCTGCAGGGGAGCCTCCGGGCCGGTTCGATCATCCTCTCCACCCTGGCCGCTCTCTACCTGGGGCGGCTGCGGGGGCCGGGACTGCGCGCCCCGCGATGAACCTGCGTCTCACGGCCAGCGCCGGACTGCTGCTGCTGGGTTCCCTCCTGCTGCAACCCCATGGGCAGGTGCAGCACGTTCCCACCCTGCGGGCCTTCTGGGCGGCGGCGGCGGTGATGGGGCTCGGGTTCCTGCTCAGCCGGCGGCTGGAGCGGGTGCCGCCCGCGGCCTTCTGGGGCGTGGCGATCGCCTGCCGCCTGCTGCTGCTGCCGATGGAGCCCGGCGACGACATCTGGCGCTATCTCTGGGAGGGGAAGATCCAGACCGAGGGCTTCAGCCCCTACCACCTGGCACCCGATGCCGCGGAGCTGGCCGCCCTGCGCCCCGCCTGGTGGCCGCAGATCAACTTTCCCTCCGTCACCGCCCTCTATCCGCCCCTCACCGAGCTGCTGTTCCGCCTGCTGGCGGAGCTGGGGCCGGGGGTGCTGCTCTTCAAGAGCTCCTTCCTGCTGGCCGACCTCGGCGTGTGCCGGCTGCTCACGGCACGGTTCGGCCGGGAGCGCTCCCTGCTCTACGGCTGGAATCCGATGGTGATCGTGAGCTTCGCGGGGGGCGGGCATTTCGACAGCTGGTTCCTGCTGCCGCTGGTGGCCGGCTGGTTGCTCGAGGCAAGGGAGCGGCCGCTCCGGGGCGGTCGCCTGCTCTCCGCCCTGCTGATCGGCATCAGCCTGGCGATCAAGTGGGTGTCGCTGCCGCTGCTGGTGTTCCTGGCCGGCCAGGAGCTGCGGGCAGGCCCCCTGCGGCGCAGCCTTCCCCGCGCCCTGGCGGTGGCGGCGGCCGGGGGGCTGCCGCTCCTGCTCAGCTCCCTGTTCTTCTGCACCCCGGCCGCCTGCCCCCTCGTCCCCACCAGCTCGAACTTCGTCTCCCAGGGCCGCAGCGCCGAATTCCTGCCCCACCTGGTGGGCCAGCTCTGGCCGGCCTCCCTGCAGAGCAACGCCCCCTACGGCCTGCTGCTGGCGGCGGTGGTCGCGGTGCTGCTCCTCTGCGGCGGAACCCTGGGGACCTTCGCCCTGCGGACCTTCTCCGCCCTGCTGCTGCTCTCGCCGATCGTGCATTTCTGGTATTTCACCTGGCTGGTCCCCTTCGCGGTGCCCCGCGGCAACGGCGGCGTGCGGCTCGTGAGCCTTTCCGGCTTCGTGTATTTCGTGCTGCTGTCGCGGCGGCCGGACTGGTGGCTCAGCGATGGGGAGCGGGCGCTGCTGTGGCTCCCTTTCCTGCTCGGCTGGCTGTGGACAGGCTGGACGTGCTGGCGGGAGCGCTCAGCGGCCACAGCCGGGATCAGGCCAGGGAGCCGCCGCAGCTCGAGCCGCTGCCGGCGGTGCAGCCGAAGCAGTGGGAGCGCACCGCGATCGGATCCCCGGTCGGGTCCCGCTGCAGCAGATCGCGGAGATGGGGCCGCTCCCCGGTCCCGGGCACCGGACCCTGAGCCGCCAGACCCAGCTGCTGGTTGAAATCGCAGTCGTAGAGATGGCCCTGCCAGTCCACACTGATCAGCCCCCGGCACATCACCTGATCGGCGTTGGCCGGATGGTGGTTGGCCACCAGCAGATCCATGTAGGCATCCAGATCCCCGCTGCTCGCCAGAGTGGCGGCGAACCGGCCGATCGGCATGTTGGCCAGGGCGTAGAGGGAGGTGAAGGTGATGCCGAACTGGTCCGCCAGCACCCGCCTGTAGTCGGCCTCGAGCACGGCCTGGGGGGGCGGCAGGGAGGGCCCCTGGGGGTTGTAGACGAGGTGGAGCTCCAGATCGCTGCCGGCCCGGCCGTAGCCGAGGGCATTGAGCCGGCGCAGCCCCTCGATGCTGCGGGTGAACACCCCGCTGCCCCGCTGGCGGTCCACGTTCCCGGCGTCGTAGCAGGGAAGCGAGGCCACCACCCGCACCCGCTGGCCGGCCAGGAACTCCGCCAGATCCTCCTGGCCGTCCTCGCTGAGGATGGTGAGGTTGCAACGGTCGATCACCTCCACCCCGAGGGCGCGCGCGGCGCGCACCAGGGAACGGAAGCCGGAGTGGAGTTCGGGAGCCCCGCCGGTGAGATCCAGACAGGGGATGCTGCGGGCCCGCAGCACCCGGGGGATGAGGGCGAGGGTCTCGTCGTCCATCATCTCGGTGCGGCTGGGGCTGGCATCCACATGGCAGTGGCGGCAGGCCTGGTTGCAGCGGTAGCCGAGGTTCACCTGCAGGGTGCCGAGGGCGGCCCGCTGCAGGGGCGGAAAGGTGACGCCGGCCCCGGCGAGCGCGGCTGCGGGGAGCGGATCCTGAGGATGGGGGGCGATGGACATGCGGGTGTCGTGCTGTCTGTCTACCGCCGGGGGAGCCGATCGGATGGTCTGGGCGGAGATCCTGACAGCATGGGGCAGGCCCCGGGCCGATCCGATCGCCATCCCCACCGGTACAGGAAGGCAGGCAGGGCCGGCCTCGATCCCGGCCCCGGCCCCGCCGCACCTCGTTCCGGGGAACCACCCACCAGATGATCCTGCTTCTGCTCAGCTTCGTCGGCGGGATGCTGACCATTCTCAGCCCCTGCATCCTGCCGGTGCTTCCCTTCGTGTTCGCCCGGGTGGGACAGCCGTTCCTGCGCAGCGGCCTGCCCCTGCTGGCGGGCATGGCGGCCAGCTTCGCCGCGGTGGGCCTGCTCGCCGGGGTGGGCGGAGGCTGGGCGGTGCAGGCCAATGAAGCCGGACGCAGCGCCGCCCTGGCCCTGCTGGCGCTGTTCGGTCTCGCCCTGCTCTTTCCTGCGCCGATGGAGCGGTTGAGCCAGCCGCTGGTGCGGCTGGGAAGCCGGCTGGCGGGATCGGCCGAGCGGGCCGCAGGCGAAGGCAGCGGAACCACGATCGGCAGCTCCGCCCTGCTGGGGGTGGCCACCGGCCTGCTCTGGGCGCCGTGCGCCGGGCCGATCCTGGGCCTGGTGCTCACGATCGCCGCGATCGAAGGGCCCGGGGCCAATGCCGCGGCGCTCCTGCTGGCCTACTCCCTCGGTGCCGGCACCTCCCTTGCCCTGGCCCTGCTGGCCGGCGGGCGGGTGGCGAGGCTGCTGAGGCGTTCCCTCGGGGCCGGAGCGGTGCTGCGCCGCGGTCTGGGCGGCGCTGTGGTGCTGAGCGTGGCGGCGATCGCCACCGGTCTGGACAAGGGTCCCATCGCCCGGGTGGCGCTGGCCTCGGGCACCATGGAACTGGAGCAGGCCCTGATCGCCAAGGCACCGCCCCAGCGGGTCGCACCGGTCCGGGCCCGGCCCCGCATGATCCTGCCGGTGCTGGGGGTGATGCCACCGCTGCAGGGGGGCGTGGCATGGATCCAGTCCCCGCCGCTGAGCCGCGAGCAGCTGCGCGGCAAGGTGGTTCTGGTGAATTTCTGGACCTACTCCTGCATCAACTGCCTGCGCAGCCTCCCCTATGTGAAGGCCTGGGAGAAGAAATACAGGCCCCACGGACTGGTGGTGGTCGGCGTGCACACCCCCGAGTTCGCCTTCGAGAAGGAGATCGCCAATGTGAAGGAGGAAGTGAAGAAACTCGGCATCACCTATCCGGTGGTGCTCGATAATTCCTTCACGATCTGGAGGGCGTTCGAGAACCGCTACTGGCCGGCCTTCTATTTCGTCGACGCCCAGGGCCGCATCCGCCGCATCCATTTCGGCGAAGGGGAGTACGACAAGTCGGAGCAGGCCATCCAGAGCCTGCTGGAGGAGGCGGGCCGCAGCGGTGTGCCCGGAGGGCTGGTGCGACCCTGAGCGGGAAGGCTCAGTCGAAGCCGAGCAGATCGAAGATCTCCCGATCCTTGAGGGATTCGGCCTCCAGGGGCTCCACGTCGCTGAGCATCTTGCGGGCCAGGTTGAGGTATTCCTGCTGCACGGCCTCCACTTCAGGGGTGCTCTCCATCTCGAAGATGGTGCATTTCTTCAGCCGGGACTTGCGGATCGCATCCACGGTCTTGAAGTGGGCCATGGTGCGCAGGCCGGTGCGCTCGTTGAACTTGTCGATCTCGTCGGTCTGCTCGGAGCGGTTGGCGATCACGCCGCCGAGGCGCACCTTGTAGTTCTTGGCCTTGGCGTTGATGGCTTGCATGATCCGGTTCATCGCGAAGATGGAATCGAAATCGTTGGCCGTCACGATCAGGCAGTAGTGGGCGTGCTGCAGGGGTGCCGCGAATCCGCCGCACACCACATCACCGAGCACATCGAAGATCACCACGTCGGTGTCTTCCAGCAGGTGGTGCTCCTTGAGCAGCTTCACCGTCTGGCCGGTCACGTAGCCGCCGCAGCCGGTGCCGGCCGGCGGGCCGCCGGATTCCACGCACATCACGCCGTTGAACCCCTCGAACACGAAGTCCTCGGGGCGGAGCTCCTCGGTATGGAAGTCGACGGTCTCGAGGATGTCGATCACCGTGGGCACCATCTTCTTGGTGAGGGTGAAGGTGGAATCGTGCTTGGGATCGCAGCCGATCTGCAGCACCCGCTTGCCCAGCTTCGAGAAGGCGGCCGAGAGGTTGGAGGAGGTGGTGGATTTGCCGATTCCGCCCTTGCCGTAGACGGCGATCACCAGGGCACCGGTCTCGATGTTCATCGAGGCGTCCTGGTGGACCTGGAGGCTCCCTTCCCCGTCTTCACGGGGGCTGAGGCCGGTGGAGGGGGGCTGGAGGGTGGTGGTCATGGCAACGCGCAGGCCGAGGACTCGGCAACCGTTCCATACAAGGTCAGCCGCCCGTCCCCTGCCGGGGGATCACGCAAAGCGAAACATGGGGGTTTCGTAACGCCCCGGTGCCTGGTCGGCTGGACCCTCGGCAGCAGACGTTCCCCGACGGGACCACCGCCCCGATCCACCAGGCCGGCAGGGCCGGCTTCGCCGATCCGGCCGGCCTTCCACGGTCTGTACAGGCTGTACAGGATGTGCAGCGCCGGTGGCGGCAACCTGGGCGGCATCGTCCAGCGACCCGCCGCTGTGCCTCCCACACCGGCTTCCTCGCCTGCATCGCCGATCCCTTCAGGCATCGATTGATGCCGCTGCACCAACGCGAGCAGTCTGCTTGCGTCATTCCTCGGCTGCGGACCCATCCACAATCAGCAGATCGAGATCCACCGGCAACAGCAAGGGAGCCAGCGCATCGCCCGGAGCTGTCGCCGGAGCTGAATTGGCGGCGAGGGTCATCAGGCCTTCGCGGCTGAGAGATTCACGATAGGAGGGTCAGCCCGCCCGCCACTCAGCCACCGGAAGCAGACCAGTCCTCGAGTCGCAGGCCCTCCAGCCGGTCGAACTCCCGCAGGTTCCGGCTGACCAGCACCCGCTGCCACCAGGGTCAGGAACCCGTAGGGACTCACCAGGCTGGAGCCTCCTCCTCAGCCGGCAGATCGTCGATCCCGGAGGGAACGTGGGGCTTGAAGGCCGAAGGCCTGCACCCGTCAGACACGACATCGGCGCGACATGGATCCGGCAACAAAACGTTCCGCAGGTGAGCCCCATGTGCCGGCTTCTGGCTATCGAGAAGGGGCACCTTGCCGCCGCCCGCCATGGTTCAGGCCTCCGTTGCCCCGGCGCCCCAGGGCGTGCCCCACAGCCTGCTGCTGATCGGCCGCAACAGCGTTCTTGATCCGGATCTCAACCGGCAACGAGCCCTGGAGGGGGAGGTCGTGGCGATGGCCGGAGCTCCCGTGGGCACCACCACCGATCTGCAGCTCTGTCGCTCCGCCAGTGAACTGAGCCGCACCCTGGAAGCACAGTTCGGGCTGTCGGCCAGCCTGGGGCCGGTGCCCCTGATCGGGCTGCGGCGCACGTTTCAGGACTCGCTGCACACCACCAGCTTCAGCCTCTCGCTGGTGCTGCAGGCCAGGCGCGTGCTGGATGGCCTTGAGGTGCAGGAACCGCGGCTGCGCACCGATCTGGCGCTCCCCCGCGATGCCACCGACCTGGATGAGTTTGTGCAGCTCCATGGTGATAGCTGGGTGCGGGGCGTGCTGATGGGCGCTGAGGTGCAGGGGGTGTTCACCCTTTATGCCCAGTCTCAGCAGGAGGCGGATTCCCTCGCCCAGAACGTTCAGGCGATCCTGCCGGTGCAAGGCATTTCGCTGGCGCCTGATTTCGGCCGGAAGCTCAGCCAGATCAGCAGCAGCTCCGACCTGAACGTCAACGTGAAGTTCCAGGTGCTGGGTGTGCCCCAGCCAGTGCTGAGCACTCCGGAGCAGTTGCTGGAGTTCATCAGCACGTTTGGCAGCCTGCCGATCGACAGGCCCGTGCCGTTGGCGCTCGATTGTCGCGGCTATGAGGAGATCGGGGAGCTGCGTGAGCTGTTCGAGCCCGTTGTGCGCAATCGCCAGCTGTTCCTCGGCGATCCGGCCCAGCCCTCCAGGCTCGGGCTCCTGCGCCGCCAACAATGCCTGCAGCAGATCGCCAATCAGTGTCGCTGGGTGGAGGACACCTACAGGCTCTACGGCCAGACGCCCGATCCCTCCCTTCAGACCCACGCTGATCGGATTCAGGCTGACCTGGCATCGATCGAGAGCCTCACCGCCGCCTTCGCCCGCTCCGCCTCCACCCCCCTGCAGGAACCCACGCTCACCGGTCTGAGCCTCGGCAGTCCGCGCCTGTCGCCAAGGCTCATCGTCGGCAACCGTCTCGGCGGCGACGGCGGCCGGTCCTTTGCCTTCTCGGATCGCTTCAAGGCGATTGCGCGTCGTCGTCGCCTCGCCGCAGTGGCACTGAACGCCGGCAGGCTCATCGATCAGATCCGCCTCACCTACGTGCAGGAACCGGATCCCCTCAGCGCAGGCTCCCTGCCGCGGCAGTGGACGGAAGCACATCCCGCCGGCAGCAGCGGCGGCGACGACCGGGGCAGCCTGGAACTCGACCTCGACAACCAGGAACAGATCATCAGCCTGAACGCCAACACCGGTACCGGGGTGGACCAGCTCGAATTCATCAGCAGCGGCGGGCAACGCCTCAGTGGTGGCAGGCCGTCCAACGGCGGCAGGGCCAGCAGCTGGTCCGCCGGGCCCCAGCAGGTGCTGCTCGGCTTCCAGGGCAGTGCCAGAACCTGGCTGGATGCCCTGCAACCGGTGATCGCCGATTTCAGCGACGCCCTGCACTGGGAGCCTCTGCGGCGGGAGGAGCTCTGATGGGCTGACACTGCTGGGATGGGTGTCCTGCGCCCGTCGCACCCCGTTCCCTCCGCTCCCTCCCCATGCCCTCCGGCACCCTCGGCCCCCGGCGGCTCTGCCAGGCCCTGATCCCGCTGATGCGCCGGAGTCCCGCCGGCCGGATCGTGTGGCTCGCCACTCTCCCGGAGGGCTCCCCCAGCGGCCTGTTCGTCCGCGACCGGCAGCCGATCCCCTGGTGAGGGAAGGCGAGCGGGGGATCCGGATCGGGGCCTGAAGCGCTCCTGGCGAAGGCCGCGCCAGGATCTCCCGGCGAGGACGGAGAGCCATGACGACCACGATTCCGGGTCCGACCGCGCCGGCGGCGCTGCAGAGGGTGCGCTGGATCTTCGATCCGGTGGGGTACATGCGGACCCATTCCCGGCGGTTCGGAGGGCTGTTCCCGGTCCGCTTCCTCGCCAACGAGCACGGCAGCACCTACCTGGTGAGTGACCCCAGGGCGCTGCAGACGATCCTCAGCAACGACTCGGGCAAGGTCTTCAGCGCCCCCGGCGACCTCAACCGGATTCTCGCCCCGCTGCTGGGAGTGCGGGGCACGATCCTGCTCAGCGGCGAGGAACACCGCCAGCGCCGCCAGCTGGTGATGCCCCGCTTCCACGGGGAGGCGCTGGAGGGCTACGGCCGCGCCATCGCGGCCATCACCCACCAGGAGATCAGCGGCTGGCCGGTGGGGGAGGTGAGGGAGATGCGGCCGCTGATGCAGCGGATCACGATGCGGATCATCCTGCAGGTGGTGTTCGGGCTCGACCAGGGGGAACGGGCCCGGGAACTGGACCGGCTGCTCAGCCGGCGCCTGGAGATGAGCGCCACGCCGCTCACCTCGGCGGTGCTGTTTCTCCCCTGGCTGCGGGCGGATTACGGGCCCTGGAGCCTGGGCGGCCGCATGCGCCGCATGGGCGAGCGGATCGATGCCCTGCTGTTCGAGGAGATCGAGGAGCGGCGTGCCCGGGGCGGCGGCAGCGGAACCGATGTGCTCTCGCTGCTGGTGAACGCCAGCGATGCCCAGGGGCAGGGGCTGGGCAACCAGGAGCTGCGCGATGAGCTGATGACCCTGCTGGTGGCCGGCCACGAAACCACGGCCACGGCACTCACCGCCGCGCTCCACTGGCTGCACCGCACCCCCGACGTGCTCCAGCGGCTGCGGCAGGAACTGGAGACCCTCGCCAGCCCGCCGGACCCTGCCGATCTGCTGGCTCTTCCCTATCTCGGCGCGGTCTGCCAGGAAGCCCTGCGCATCCACCCGGTGGCCATGCTCACCTTCCCGCGCCAGGTGGAGGCGCCGGTGGAATGCGGCGGCCATCAGCTCAGCCCCGGCGATCTGGTGCTGGGCTGCATCCACCAGCTGCACCGGCGGGAGGATCTCTACCCCAACCCGGATGAATTCCGCCCGGAGCGCTTCCTGGAGCGTTCCTTCTCCCCTTACGAATACATGCCCTTCGGCGGCGGGGTGCGCCGCTGCGTCGGCACCGCCCTGGCCCAGACCGAGCTGAAGATCGTGCTGGGCAGCGTGCTGCACCAGCTGCGGCTGGAGCCGGTGGATCCACGGCCCGTGGCCCAGGCCCGCCGTGGCGTCACCCTGGGATTCGCCCGGCCGGTGCGGCTGCGGCGGCAGGCCCAACAGCCAAGGGAAGAAAGGGCCTGAGGGCTGAGGGTCCGAGGGTCTGAGCGGCTAAGAAGAGGGCCCTGGGGGAGGCAGACCACGCGGAACCCGACGTCGTGACGTAGGCGCCGCCGGGGTCGTCGTGGAAGCGGTAGGCCGAACGGCAGTCCCTGGGGTCGTTGCTCCAGGAGCCGCCGCGCAGCAGCCTCGTCTGCATCCTTGGCAGCCATCCGGATCCAACCACGCGCTCCCGTCTTCTGGTGCCCCCTCGTAGCTGTCGTGCCAGTGGTCGAGGCACCACTCCCACACGTTCCCGTGCATGTCGTGAAGGCCCCAGGCGTTGGCCGGGAAGCTCCCCACCGGCGTTGTCTGCTCCCGGTATTCGCCCTTCGGGCCGTCGCCATAGACGTAGTTGCCGTCGTAGTTGGCCAGGTCGGTGGTGATCGTTTCGCCGAAGTGGAAGGGCGTGGTGGTGCCCGCCCGGCAGGCGTATTCCCACTGGGCTTCGCTCGGCAGGGTGTAGCTGCGGCCCGTGCGCTGGCTCAGGCGGCTGCAGAACTCCATCGCATCAAACCAGCTCACTCCCTCCACCGGCCGCTGGTCGGTGCTGCTCTCCCCCTCCAGCAGGCGGGCCGTCTCGCCCTGGAAGTTCGAAGGATCGGCATTCAGTTCTCGTTCCCAGCTCTCCCCCTTCGCGGGGCTCCCATCCAGCCACCACCCGCCACTGGGCCTGGGTGATCGGCGTCTGGCTCATGAAGCATCCCTCCAGCTGCACCCGATGCTGAGGACCCTCGCGGTCGCCGCGTTCCAGTTCGTCCTCGGGGGAACCCATCCAGAACCGCCCGGGCGGGATCCAGAGCATCGCAAGGGCCTGATGGGAGTCTCTTCCGTTCAGATTTCCGTCTTCGACGACCCCCTTTTCGAGAACACCTTCTTCGAAAACTCTGCTTCCGTCTGTGAGCGGTTCTCGAAACCCCTGCGTCGTGCGGGGGTGACGCAGCAGGAACGTGGCGCGGCGGGTGGTCTGGGTCATGGAAGAGGAAAGAGGGGCGCGGGTCCGGTGGCGGCGAGCACGGGGCCCGGGGCCAGCGGGGCACCCCCCGGGGCTGTGCGGATCGGGGGCCGGAGCCGGCCGATCACGGGAGCGGGTCTGGACCCTTCCTGTGCACCCGCTGGAATCCCTTCCAACGGTTCGGACGCTGAAGGGTGCTGGGGGAGGCAGACCACGCGGAACCCGACGTTGTTGTTGGTGTTGCCGGGGTCGTTGTGGTTGCGGTAGGCCGAACGGCAGTTCCTGGGGTTGTTGTTCCAGGAGCCGCCGCGCAGCAGCTGCACGACCCGCCCTGATTCAAGGTAGGCGATCCCTCCCCGCCGCCTGGGGCCGACTGGGTAGGGAAACAGCGAAACGCTGGAGGCCTCAGCGATCTTCCTTCCAGGGCTCCAGCATGGCCAGATCGAGGGCTTCCGCCACGCTTCGCAGCACCGCCGCCAGCTCGGTGGGTCCCAGACGCCCCAGGGGGCCTTCGAGTTGATCGGCGGCAACGGTGGTGGGCAGCCAGGCCATCACATAGCTGCGCTGCCGCAGGCCATTGACGGGGGATGGGGCGAGAGGGAAAGCCAGCGGGTTCCCCTCCAGGCGTGGATCGCTGCTGAGGGGCAGCACCACCCAGCGCCGGCCAAGGCTGGTGGCGGCATCGGGTGCGATCACAAGCACGGGACGTGGTTTGCTGTCGCCGAAGCTGCGGTTGCGGGGCCAGAGATACAGGCGCCCCCGCTCAGCCATCGATGGCGCCCAGAGCCATGACGACGGCGGCATCCCCGGCGGCAGCGAGATCACCACCCTCCAGCCGAGCCAGATCGGTGTAGGCCCCACGAAGGGACTCCAGGCGCCGACGCTCCAGCCAGAGCCTGAGGGCCTGACTCACCAGGGCCGAGCGATTGCCTCCCTGGGCGTCGAGATCGGCCAGCAGGGCTTCATCCAGGGAGATGCTGATGGAGCGGTTGGCCATGCACCTGGGAGGAATCGGGGCAACAATTCTAATAGAGATCCTGTGAGGGCTCTCACCACCTACCCCGGCAGCCCCTCGGCATAGGGGAGATCGCGGAACAGCCGCCGCCGCAGGCGCCAGGTGTGGCCGTGGGCGAGGTGGGCGTTCCAGCTCTGCAGGCTGGTGCGAGCCGCCTGCGGGGAGAGGCGGCCGCTGATCACGGCACGGTGCTGCAGGCGCAGGCGCCGCCGCCCGCGCAGCAGGTTGTGATTGCGCACCCGCAGGCGACCCGGCCGCACGACAAACCCAACGAAACTGGCGCCATCGCGGGTGCGGCGGATCTGGCTCTTGATCGGGTGCAGCCGCAGGCGCAGGGCTGTGAGTTCCGCCTCGATCCGGGAACGGGCTCGGTGCAGGGGTTCCGGATGATCGGCGAAGAGGGCGAAATCATCCACGTAGCGGAGATAGGTGCCGACGCCGGGAAGAGCGCTGATCGCGTGATCGAAGCGATCGAGGTGGAGGTTGGCGAGGAACTGGCTGGTGAGGTTGCCGATGGGCAGGCCGCGGGGGCGCTCCAGGGGCGTGAGCAGAGTGTCGCCGGGGAAGGCATCGAGGGCAGGGCCGAGGCTGGCGCCGTTGGCCAGGATCCGCTCCAGCAGCCAGAGGGTGCCGGAACAGCTGATGCGATCGGCCAGCTGCTGGCGCAGCAGGGTGAGATCGAGGCTGGGGAAATAGAGCCGGATGTCGCCCTGCAGCACCCAGCGGTGGCGCCGGGAAGCCGCCACGAAACGGCGCAGGGCGCGGTGGCTGCCGTAGCCCCTGCGGTTGGCGAAGCTGCCGGGATGGAAGCGGCGCTCCAGGGGCGGCACGATCACGGCGCAGAGGGCGTGGTGCACCACCCGGTCGCGATAGGGGGCAGCACTGATCAGCCGCGGTTTGGGATCGCGGATGCGGAATTGCCGGTAGGGCCCGGGGGTGTAGGTGAAGGAGCGCAGCTCCTGCTGGAGCCACAGCAGCTCGGCTTCCAGGTTGGCGTGGAAGGCCAGCACGGCCGGCCGGTAGCGCTTGCCCCGCTGGGCGCGGCGGGCGGCGGCGTGGAGGTTGGCGAAGCTGGTGAGGCGGGGGTAGAGCTCACGCAGGGGTGCCATGGGTGGGGCGGCGTTGCTGGGCCAGCCAGCCGCTGTGCTGGCGGCCGATGGCGGCGATCAGGCGGCTGGCGTGCTCGTAGCGGCGCAGGTCGATCAGGCTGAACTGATGCAGCAGCCGGGTCTGCAGCTGGATCAGGTGGAGACGGCCGGCGAGGGGCTCGAGGATGGGCAGTTTCTCCCGCTGGAAGCGGGCCAGGGCCAGCTGCTCCATCACCTCGTAGAGGTTGGTGATCAGCCGATCCCCCAGGCCGAAGCGGTGCTGGCGGGGCAGACGGTGCAGGATCGGGATGAACCAGCGGATCAGCTCGAGGCTGGCCTCCAGGATCGGCAGTTCGGCGGTGGTGGGCGTGGAGCTGGGTGGGTCGGAGGGCATGGGCTGTGGGAGGAGATCCATGAGCCTGATGCACGGTTCGCAAAAATCTCCGGCGAGGCGCCTACGGCGCCAACGGGATTTAACCCAACAGCCAAGGGATGAGGAGAAACCCAGGGCTGAGGGACTGAGGGTTCAAGGGCTAAGTGGAAGGGCCCTGGGGGAGGCAGACCACGCGGAACCCGACGCTGTAGTCGGTGACGCCGGGGTCGACGCGGACGCGGTAGGCCGAACGGCAGTACCTGGGGATGACGCCCCAGGAGCCGCCGCGCAGCAGCCTCTCGGATCTCCTCGCCAGCCTCCGGATCCAGCCAGGCACTTCCATCCTCTGGCGCCCCCTCGTAGCTGTCGTGCCAGGTATCCAGGCACCACTCCCACACGTTGCCGTGCATGTCCTGCAGGCCCCAGGCGTTGGCCGGGAAGCTCCCCACCGGCGTGGTCTGCTCGCCGGTACTCGCCCTTCGGGCCGTCGCCGTAGGCGTAGTTGCCGTTGTAGTTGGCCAGGTCGGTGGTGATCGTTTCGCCGAAGTGGAAGGGCGTGGTGGTGCCCGCCCGGCAGGCGTATTCCCACTGCGCTTCGCTCGGCAGGGTGTACGTGCGGCCCGTGCGCTGGCTCAGGCGGGAGCAGAACTCCATCGCGTCGTGCCAGCTCACCTGCTCCACCGGCCGCTGGTCGGTGGCCGTTTCCCCCTCCAGCAGGCGGGCCGTCTCGCCCTGGAAGCGGGAAGGATCGGGGTTGAGATCCCTGCCCCAGATCTCCCCTGCCTCTGGCCGGGGCTCCCATCCTGCCACCTCCCGCCACAGGACCTGGGTGATCGGCGTCTGGCTCATGAAAAACCCTTCCAGCTGCACAGGGTGCTGGGGCCCCTCGTCGGGGGAGCGTTCCGGCTCGTTCTCGGGCGACCCCATCTGGAACTCGCCGGCCGGGATCTCCAGCATGGTGAGAGTGAGGGGATCGCCTCGTTCGGCGATGGCGCCTGGCGGCAGGTTGTCGCGCTGGAGGGCTTCGTAGAAGGCCCAGGTGGTGGCGTCGAAGAAGCGAGGGGTGAACTCTGGCTCCAGCGTCGCCGTGGTGAACTCGATCCGCTGCAGCTCCACCTCCATGAACCGCGCCGTGGAGACAGGCCACCTCTCCAGCTGGGGCATCGCCACCAGCTGGGCCGCTTCAAACTCCACCTCCTCGAAGGCCATCGACCGGGGCCAGAGGGAGCCCGGCGGCAGGCCGCTGCCCTTGCGGATGCGCTCGGCGAAGGCCCGGGCTTCCTCGCCGGGCAGGGTGTCGAGCAGGCGGGCGGTGACGGAGGCGAATTGCACCACACCTTCCAAGCCCTTGGATGGGGAGACCGTGGGATCGCACAACACCGCCTCGAACGAAGGCTCTCCGTCCTGGCGGTTCCAGCGGCGCTCCACCAGGGCGCTGACGCGGCTGATCACATCCCGGCGTTCGGCCGCTGGCAGCTGTTCCCGCAGCAGGGCAGCCACCGCCGGCAGCACCTCGAACTGGATCTGCTCCCGCCGCAGGGGCTTGGCGGAGGTCTCCTGGGGGCCTGGAGCGGCCTGCTTGCGCGCCACCAGGCCGCTCGTGAGCACCTCCGCGATCGGCAGCGATCCGGCCACCTCCGGCAGCTTCGCCGCCTTGAGCAGGCCGATCACAGGCAGAGTGAGCAGGGGGGACGTCGCCATCACCATCAGCAACTGCTGAGCCTGGGGAGACGCCATGGCCTGAAACGCCTCCCAGCGGGCCGCGGCCTCCTCCTCGGTGAGGGGCACGGGGGCGGGCGATGGGGCCGAGAGGTCCCGGTCCCCCAGCAACTGGCGCAGCCGTTGCTCCCGTTGCAGCAAGGGCAACAGCGCCACGCCCGGGGTGGCGTAGGCGGAATGGCCCATCACCACGGCGCTCCAGGTGCCCAGGGCCTCCCGATCCAAAGGCAACACCGGCAGCGGCACATCCCGCCCCGACGGCAACGGCCGATCCCACCAATTCAGGGGATCGGCCCTGTAGGCCGGATTGGCCGCAGCGGGGCTGGAATTGCGCACCGACACCCGCTCCAACGCTGCCAGGGCCGTGCGATTCCAGTGCCAAACCGGCAGGGGCTGAAGGACCGCCGTGGGGCAGACCCGGCCCCAACGCTCCAGGGCAGCAAACATGCGCCCATCCCACCAGTGCCGCCCGGCGGTGTCGCTGAGCAGCAGCAGCAACGGCCTGGCGCCCGGAAGCAGCTTGGCCGCTCCAGCGAGGTGCTCCACCGCCTCCCGGCGCGCGGCCGGATCCATGGCACTCTCCACCGGCCCGGGCTCGAGCTCTTCCAGCCGCACCCGCGGAAACACCTGGGTGGAAGCCAACACCCGCTGCAGCTCCTCAGCCTGCCGCCGCCACACCTGCATCGACACCCCGCCATCCAGGAGCAGGACCACCTCATCGAAGGCAGGGCCCCGGCAGGGCTCGAACACCGGCTGCAGCAGTCTGGTCTGGGCGTAGAGCTCCACGGTGCGCGGCTTCATCGAAGCGCTGACGGCGGGGATCCGGCCCGCGCCGAAGCAGGGGCGCCAAGGCGCGCAGCAGCTTGTCGCGATCGCCCAGGGGCGCCTCCTCCCGCACCCGGCCCGGCAACACCATGCCGGCCAGAGTCCCTGGCCACGTCCTGCTCATCGGGCAGCACGGCCACGGGAAGGAGAGGTTCTTCCGGAGCGGGCTCGTCTGGGGCGTCAGGGAAGGGGGTGGGCAGGAAGGGATCGGGGGGAGGAGGGGGCCCTTCAGCCCTGCTCTCCTCCTTGGGGTCCTCCGGCTGGGACCCCGGGGTGTTCTGTTGGGGCGGGGGGGCGGTTTCCCTGATCGGCGGGGCTGGGGGATCAGCCTTGCGGCGCCGGGGCGGCTCCGGCAGGTTCCGCGCCAGCCAGAGCACCTCCGCAAGCTCCAGGGGGCCAGGCGTCAGTTCATCGGGGCTGGCCTGGCTGTGGGCCACCATCCAGCACAGGGCCTCGGCCAGATGGGCGGAAACAGGCTGGCGAGGGGCATCAGTCGTCCCCGTCGCGCGCATGCAAGGGCCGATAGAGAATGTCTTGCAGCTGTTTGGCGGCGTCCCCATCAGGAGAGGGCCAACGGTTCTGGCGGTTCTGCTCCAAGGTGAGCAGGTGCAGCGCGTTGAGCAGTTGGTCGGTGGCCAGATCGCCGTTCACATCCTTCTCGAGAAACGCCTCGATCTCCTTGGGCACCGGCGGCTCATTCACAAAGGGGTGCTTCGTGGCGTTCTGGACGGAGGCCTCCTCGGGGCGGAAATGAGCCAGCACCACCGCCTTGAGGGTGTCGGCCTCGGTGGGGTGGGGCATCTCCACACGGATGCAACGGCGGTTGAAGGCAGGGGGAAAATCCCGCTCCCGGTTGCTCGTCATCACCACAATCGGAAACTCCTTGCACTGCACCAGGCCGTCCCGCACGGCGGCGTTGCCGTTCAGATCGGCGGTGCGCACCAGCACGTCTTCGGGGGGAGGCGGTGGCTCGTTCGTGCGCTCCGCTTCCCGTCTGGCACGAACCACTTCCCGCTGCAGGGGGGGAATCGGGTACACCCCCTCCTCCAACAGGCTCAGCAATTCATTGGGGAGCTGGATGTCGGATTTGTCGATCTCATCGATCAGCAACACCCGCGGTCGATTCCACGGCAGGAAGGCCGTGCCGGCGGGCCCGAGGCGAATGTACTCCGCCACCGAGAAGGATTCCTTCGGATAGATCTGCGAATCCTGCAGGCGGGCGATCGCGTCGTATTGAAACAATCCATCCTCCTGGAGCTGGCTGCGGGGGGAGATCGACCAGCGCAACACCGGGCCCAGGTTCAGTTCCCAGGCAATGGCATAGGCCAGGCTGGTTTTGCCGGTGCCAGGACTGCCGGTGACCAGCAGCGGCCGGCGCAGATGGATCGCGGCGTTCACCGCCAGCCGCAGCCGCTCTCCCAAAGGGGTGATGGCCTGGCCCTCCCGGGGCAGACGGAAGGCGCGGCCTCGCTGCTCGGTGTTGGGTCGGGCTCGAGCGGGGGATGGGCCTCGAGCCCTTCGGGAAGATGGCGCACCCGCCAGGGGGCGGGGGCGGCCAGGGGGCATCGGCAGGGCGCTGGCTGCCGTTGTTGGTGAAGAGGTCCCAGGAACTGGCGGATGATTTGGGCATGCTCAGGAGGAAATGAGGAGCGCAGGTTGAGGTCCGGGGCGTTCTCCTTCAGGAGCGGGGGAGGAGCTTAGGGGATTCTTCGCGGGAGGGTGAAAAGAGGGCCTGGAGTATGGTCCGATCGGGGCAGCGGTCGGGATGGTCCACCAGGATCGTGAGGCCCCGCAGATCAATACCGGGGTGTTTCCACTTTCGTCGTGCCTTGGCCAGTTGCACCAGGTCAGGGCAAAAGGGTCTGTCCACCTTCCTTTGTCCTGGCGTGTGTCCTTCCGATTCAAGGCGAGGTTGCTCAAACAGAACTGCACCTGATCTTCAGCCAGGGGTTTCTGCCGAGACGGCCAAACCACGAGAGGGGCATGGGATGCAGCACTGACTTGAGCCAGGTGGATCTTCTTCCAGCGTGGCGGCGTGGAGGCAACGGATCGCGGCAATCACATCCCCACCAAGCTCGGGCTCGGGCTCGGGCTGCTCCCCATCCAGATTTTCCAGAACCTGCGCTTTGGTGAGTTGATCCTGCGGCAACCACACGCCGGTACCCTTAACGAGGTGATGGTGCATGCGCCTCAACGCTCCCTGGCGATCATTCCACTCAGCGATTCAGGAGACGATCCGAAGAGCGAAGCAGATAGGGTTGATAGGCGTGCAAGTGCCTGGGCTCTTCGCCACCTGAAATACTGATACCTCCCCAGTCTTCATCGAGCAAACGATCAGGAGCAAAAATTTCCAGCACAGGCACATCTTCAAGTTCTCTCCCGATCCAGCGACCTCACGCTGCTGCAGCAGCTCAGGCAGTGTCTCTTTAGTGAACGACTGAGTGCGCCTATCACACCATTGGGGATATCTTGATATTGACTCTCTCCAGCCCACTGGACAAACGCCATCCATTGATAACAAGGCATGGCCCCTTTGTCTTCCCCGGAGGGAGAGAGAACCAGTGCCACCGCATCGGCCACGCGCGGATCGGAGGCCTTCGGTTCAGGCTGTAAGACAGGAAGATCGTGGATGCGCTGACTCATTGGCGTGAAATCTCGCCATGCGTTCAAACACAAGCGTGGAGATCTCCTGCTCAAGCTTACTGCCGCCTAGTCGGTGGTACATCTGTCAGCACACAGTCTGGGATTAGCGGCCTGTAATTTTCAATTACGAAAACATTACAGTTGCAAGGTGAAATCTTTTGCCACAAAAGGAGGATCTCGTGCTTTTTGGCGGCTGCAAGCAAAGGCACAACTTCTCTCTGCCAGTGTTCTGAGACGAGATGCTCTGCTGTCACCAACACAACCGCAACCCTGCAGCGTTCAAGAGCAGCTTTGATTGCATCATCCTTATTCGTGCCGGCGCTGATCATGCTTCGATCCCACAGCTCAAACCGAGGATCGCTTTGCTTGAAGGGTTGAAGTTGGGTGTGAATGGCATGGCATGAATTCTTGGCAGCACTTCTTTTCGCGGCAAAGAAGGAGACAAACACCAAACTCTTATCCGCGGCCATTTCAAGAATTCATTGCTTCTGCGATGGATTCACTGATGGCCACCAGAGCCTGGTTCAATTTGGATGTACTCAGGCTTGCCAGTGGCTGTGAAGGCTCCCACGCCGCCTGGTATTTCTCGATCTTGGTTTGCTTGTAGTTGCTGAAGTGAATGGGAATCCAGAAGATCTTAAGCCCTCCACGTTCAGCCTCTTCCAGCAAGGGCGGAAGCTCGTTCTCATGAATAAACGTAGAGGCGAGGAACTCGGGGCTCACCAGCAGAATCGCCACCTTCGCATCCGCCAGCGCCTTGCGAATTTCATCTTTCCAAAGGGCACCAGGCTTGATTTGCTGATCATTCCACACTCCCATGCCATCTCGGATGAAAGGGGTGAGCATCACATTCAACCTCTCCAGCCATTTTTTGTCCTTGTGGCTGTAACTGATGAAGGCGCTCGATCGCATAGACCGCAGATGCAGCGTGAAGATTTTACACCTTCCGAAAGCTGCTGCGAACCGCCCACACCACGAGCCCTACGACGCTGGCGCCCTCGCAGCAGCGGCAGACCGGGGTCTTGACTGGATGGCCGCGCGGGCAGAAGCGGATGCAGGCAGGAGGCTGTTGCCGATCGGCCGCCGCCGCAGCGACTCAGCATTCCGGCTGATCCGGCATCCACGCATGGAGCCAGCAAGTGCAAAAGTTCACAGCTACCAGCCCAGGGTGCTCCATCAGGCAGCCACCTCCGCCTGCTCCTTGCGGAAGCGGTTCAACGGGTTGATGTTGGGGGTCAGACTCCATTGACCGTTCACCTTCTCAAGGCAGGCCAGCAGGAAGCGCAGGAGTCAACGGCATTCCTTGGTCTGGCCAGAGACGAGCTCCACGCTCGCCTTTCGCCTGGCAGGATCTTCTCCCTACTCCGCCCTGGTCACCCGCTGCAGAACGATGGACAGTGGCCTGGATGCCCGGGCGGGAGGTTCTGCAGGCGCCGGCTCCACCAAGGTGGTGGAAGATCTGCACCAGCACTCCAAAGGTTGCACGACCTGGGGGACAGCGCAGCGGCCGCTGACGCCGGCCTTCGACGGCCATCGGCTGCCCGGATGTGGCCTCCATCCCGATCCCTTGCGGCACGAGAAACTTCCCCCTGGGCCTGGTGGGTGAATGGGGGGAACAGGTGACGGTCGCGGCGCTGGCGGCATCGGCCCGGTGAACCCCCGCAGAAAGGCCAGGGGCGAGGTCGGCGACAAGCCTGAGGAGCTGGCTCCGCAGGGGCAGGGAGAAGGGGTGGGCACCCGTCCCGTTGGGATTCCGGCGACCTGGGTTGCCGTGGAGCAACAGCCCATACAGTAATCCCATTCGATCATCCCACCAGTCAGGGGCCATGCACGCGGTGAGCGTCAGCGGGCTGAAGAACCACCCCGCCGAGGCGTTGCGCCAGGCCAAGGACGACCTGGTGGTGGTGCTCAACCGCGACCAACCGGACGCCGTGCTGATCGGCCTCGACCAGCACGGGAGGCTGCAGGCCCCGCGAGTGCGGTCGGCGCTGGCGAGCTGTCGCTGGTGCGGGCCGCCCGGGTGGCCGGGATGGATGGGGCCGGGTTCATCGCCGACGCCGGCTCACCTGGCAGAGCAGCGGAGTCGGCCCGACCCAGGAGCGGCTTAGTCGGCCATAGACTTAGCTAACGACACCAGGCCATTGGCGATGCAGGTGAACCTCCACGACGCCAAGACCCACCTCTCGCGCTACGTGGCCCAGGCGCTGGCGGGAGAGGAGGTGGTGATCGCCAAGGCAGGCACACCGCTGGTGCGCCTGGTGCCGGTGGCGCCCGCTGGGAGGGAACGCCGCGGCGGGTTCCTGCGCCGGCAGGCCGTGATCGACGCCGATCTCAAGAACGATTTCCGCGCCGATATCGAGGCGATGTTCGATGGCTGAGGCCCGCAGTGCCCTGCTGCTCGACACGCAACTGCTGCTCTGGTGGGCTGTGACGCCGGAGCGGCTGCCGGCGCCAACCCGGGCGCGGTTGGGCAGCGGGGGCCTGGCCCCGAACTTCAGTGTCGGCAGCCTCTGGGAGGTGGCGATCAAGGCATCCCTGGGCCGCTCCGACTTCCAGGTGGATGCCAGCGCCCTGCGGCTGGGGCTGTTACGGGAGGGTTTCGCAGAACTGGCCGTGCTGGCGCCCCACGTACTGGCGGTGCAGCATCTGCCCTGGCTCCACCGCGACCCTTTCGACCGGCTGCTGGTGGCCCAGGCTGCCGAGGAAGGCCTGCACCTTCTCACCGCCGACCGCACACTGCTCGCCTACGGCCCCCACGTGGAGTGGATGGGGGGAGCACCAACCAGCTCAGCCGGGCTCCGTTGAGGTGGTCTGGTTTTCCTGGACAGCCCCCATCGTTGAGCGAGGAAGATCCCCTAGGATCATCTCTTCCGATCATCCCATCAGTCTGGGGCCATGCACGCGGTGAGCGTCAGCGGTCTGAAGAACAACCCCGCCGAGGCGTTGCGCCAGGCCAAGGACGACCTGGTGGTGGTGCTCAACCGCGACCAACCGGACGCCGTGCTGATCGGCCTCGATCAGCACGGGATGCTGCAGGCCCCGGGGGTGCGGGCCGCGCTGGCGACGGCCCTGTTCCGCGATGGCGAACTGTCGCTGGTGCGGGCCGCCCGGGTGGCCGCGATGGATGTGGCCAGCTTCATCGCCCATCTCTCCCGTCTGGGCATCCCGGCCATCCGCCTCAGCGCGGCGGACACCCACCGCGATCTCGACACCCTGGAGCAATGGCTGGCCTCGTCATCGCCGACGCCAGCCCCCTGATCGCTCTGGCCCGGGTGGATGGGCTCACCTGGCTGGCCGATCTGTTCGCAGTGGTGCGGGTGCCGGCGCCTGTGGCAGCGGAGGTGCTCACCGGTGGGTTTCCGGCGACGGAAGCGGCGATCCACAACTCCATCGCGAAAGGGCGGTTGGTGGTTGTCACCGCGATCCCGCCGGAGCCGGAGCTGCCCGATCTCGACGAGGGCGAGGCGGCCTGCCTGCGGCTGGCTCTGGCCAGCCCCCAACCCTCCCTCGTGCTGATCGATGAACGGGCCGGACGAGCCGTGGCGCTGGAGCTGGGCCTCCAGGTGGCGGGCACGGCAGCCGTGATCGGCATGGCCCGCCGCCGGGGACTGATCGCCTCAGCCCGGCAGGTGTTCCACGACCTGCACGCCAGCGACTTCCGCATCGCCCCAGCCGTGATCCAGGCGGTTCTGGAGCGCTGCGGAGAACAGGATCCGGGGTGAGACTGCACCAGCGGAGCCGCCCTCGTGCCATCGCAGGCCCGAGGGCGGATCCCATCGGATGGGTTGCAGGATCGAGGCGCCTGCGGCGCCACCCCGAACAGCCGAACAGCCAAGGGAAGAAAGGGCCAAAGGGCTGAGGGACTGAGAATCTGAGAGCTAAGAAGCAGGGCCCTGGGGGAGGCAGACCACGCGGAACCCGACGTCGTCGGTCGGTGTCGCCGGGGTCGAGGTGGTTGCGGTAGGCCGAACGGCAGATCCCGGGGTCGCTGCCCCAGGAGCCGCCGCGCAGCAGCCTCCCGGCACCCTCACCAGCCTCCGGATCCAGCCAGGCGCTCCCGTCCTCGGCGCCCCCTCGTAGCTGTCGTGCCAGGCATCGAGGCACCACTCCACCACGTTGCCGTGCATGTCGTGCAGGCCCCAGGCGTTGGCCGGGAAGCTCCCCACCGGCGTGGTCTGCTGCCGGTATTCGCCCTTCGGGCCGCGCCGTAGGTGGAGATCCCGTGTAGTTGGCGAGCTCGCGGCGTGATCGTTTCGCCGAAGCGAAGGGTGAGGTGGTGCCCGCCCGGCAGGCGTATTCCCACTGGGCCTCACTCGGCAGGGTGTAGGTGCGGCCCGTGCGCTGGCTCAGGCGGCGGCAGAACTCCATTGCGTCGTGCCAGCTCACTTGCTCCACCGGCCGCTGGTCGGTGTTGCTTTCCCCCTCCAGCAGGCGGGCCTCTCACCCTGGAAATAGGAAGGATCGGGGTTCAGATCCCGCTCCGTGTTCATCTTGGGGACCAGAAGTTGAGGGTCCTCCCGGAGGACCTTCTCTAGGGTCCGGGCGATCTCCACCAAGGCTTCCTCCTGCTCCACCTCGCTCATCTCGGCCAGGGCGCGACCGGGTGGAATCACCGCCTGATACTGCATGATCTCCGGAATTTCTTTCCAGAAGCAGGGGCGCAGGGGCACCCAGAGAATTCGCAGGCCTTCCTCCCTCGCGGCGTTGAACAATGCCGGCAACTCGCTGCGGGTCACAAACTCGGAAGCAAGAAACTCCGGGCTCACCAACAGCAGGACCACCTTGGCACTGGCGAGGACCCGCTGAAGCTCCTCCATCCACGGGTAGCCGGCCTCGATGCGACTGGGATCCCAAAGGTCCACTCCAGGTCCATCACTACGTTCCAGCGGCCTGAGGACGGTGCGCAGCCGTTCTGCCCACTTCCGATCCTGGCGGCTGTGGCTGATGAACAGCTTGCGCCGCTCGGGCTTCGGATCCCGGCCCCAGCTCTCCTCCTCCCGGCGCTGCCACCGGGACACCGCCCGCCACTGGGCCTGGGTGATCGGCGTGCGGGCCATCAGGAATTCCCCCAGGCTCACCTCATGCACCGGGCCCTCGTGGGCTTGGCGCTCCAGCTCAGCCTCGGGGGAGCCCATCAGGAAACGGCCGGCCGGGATGCGCAGCATCGTGAGCTCCAGTCCATCCAGCCGCTCCACGAACGCCTGGGTGCGGCTGCGCCAGCGCAGCAGGCGCAGCGGCTCCTGCGCTGGGGGCACGCTTGAGGAGGTCGTTGCAGCAGAGGTTGGTCTGGCCATAGGAAAGCATGGTTCCTCCAGTGTGCAGGCGGAAGCGGATTCACAAGGCTGGCCCGTAAGAACGGAGCCTGGGCTATCCCCCCTCATGGTGCGGAAGCTGCGGCACCCTGGGTCCGGCGCCTGGGGAGCCGGCATGGTTCTCCACCGCCGAGAGAGCCTGCTGAAATTCACCGGCCCAGAGCTCGGTTTCCAGGCGCAACTCCTCATACACATCCTGAAGAAACTTCCGGCACAGCTGGATCGCAGCCTTCACCTGCTCGGGATCCTCCGGCTGCTGAAGGCGATCCTGACGCTGCACCTCCCAGTCAAGATGGAAGGCTCCCTTGAGCCGGGTGAGAGCCTGGGCCGTGCGCACGTAGCGAACCCAGCCGCTCGTGTAACCGCCGAAGCGGTCCAGGGCGATGAGTACGCCCGCCACGGCCAAGGCCACTGTGGCCCAGCCCGGAGAAAGGGCGAAGACAGGAGTCCCATCGCGGCCCGTGATCCTCAGCAACAGCTCGGAGAGGATGGGGATCAGCCCCGCCACCCCTATCGAGAGGATCGCCCAGAAACGCAACCAGAGGCCGAGGATCTTCTTGGAACCCTTCTTGTAGTAATACCAGTCGATCGCGGTATCGCATTCTTTCATCACGAATCCGTAGAGATTCTCCAGGGAAGCCTCCTGTCCACCAAGGCTCCAATCCAGTGCTGCGGGAAAGCTGGTCGGCTTCAGGTCGGTCACGGTCGTCATCGACGAGGTCTGGGTGTTCGGAGCAGTCACGCCGATTCCATGCCAGCTCGATGATCGTTCAGGTGCAAGATGCTACGTCCGACGCGTTTCCGCTTCCGGCGCGTCCATGGCGCACGTTCCTGCCTGCCGGACCACAGGCTCCACTCCGCCACCATGGCCGTGGCGTGAGCGGCAGATCCCACCGGTGAGGGGAAGCGCACCGAGGTCTCACGGCCGGAGGGGCCCGCCTCAGCGGCTGAAGTGGGCCTTGGCGTCGCAATGGGTTTCGGCGCTGATCTCGGCCAGGCCGCGCTCGCGGGCGAAGGTCTCGGTGTTGCGCCGCACCTTGCCCCGCACGAAGAAGGGGATCTTGTGCAGCTCGGCCTCGCCGTCGGCGGTCCACACCGGTTCGCCCTGGCACCGACCGAGCTGAAGATCGTGCTGGGCAGCCTGCTGCGCCAGCTGCGAACTGGAGAGGCAGCCAGGCACCAAGGCCAGGATGCAATGGCGATGCATGGTGTATACACCAGCCTCCGATCCATGCACCGAACCCAGATCTATCTCTCCAGCGAGGAACGCCAGGGACTCCAGGCCCTCGGCCGCCAGGTGGGGCGCTCCCAGAGCGATCTCATCCGCGAGGCCATCGATGTCTTCCTGGAGCGGCATCGTCCCAGCGAGCGCCTCTCCCGGCTGCGCCGGGCCCGTGGGCTCTGGAGTCATCGCGAAGATATCCCCGGGCTTGCCGTATTGCGCGGGGAACTTGATCGGGTGCTGCCAGTGGAGGGGGCGTCAGATCAGCGGCCATGAGCGAACGGCTTGTCATAGACACCGACGTGCTGATCGATTACCTGCGCGATCACGAAGCCGCAGCGGTGTTCCTGGAGGGCTGTTCCCAGCCTCTGGCCCTTTCGGCCATCAGCGTGGCTGGGCTGTCTGTGGGCGTGCGTGATGGCGAGGAACGATCACGCCTGGATGAGTTCATCGCCGCGTTCGAAACCCTGCCGGTCGAT
>CAWKAW010000008.1:0-101137 GCA_963847745.1 uncultured cyanobacterium
GGAGCGGATGCACTAGCCGCAGGCTTTTCCTTGGGAGTAGTCTCGACTGCCATTGGAGAAGGAGATCTACGCTCTGATGCAGCGGGCGAAGATCCTGGATGCTCAGGAGGATCGGCTCTACGGCTATGGCATTGACGGCAATGAACTGCCCGATGAGCTCAGGCGTCGGCAGGACCGCCTGGGGAAGACAAGCAATGCACGGTTATAGCACCGATGTTTTTAGCGCCTGGCAAGCGCTTCTGGGGAAGTTGTGGCCGTTTTTGCAGACCCTGTGGAGCTGGAGGGTTCCGCATGAAGGCGGACAAAGCCCAGGAGAAATCAGAGGCAGCCAGGGACCTGCAGGTGGGAGAAGTCCAGTAGGCAGGCATGGGGCCTCCGGAGCTGTATCCGCTGCCGGCCGCTGCGATGCTCCGTTGCGGCCTGGCCCGCATGACCGATGGCAGCCCCATCGCCAAGGCCCAGAGGAATTTCTCAGATCCCCACATCCACATCATGCATAGCGATGGCGATCACCAGGTGATCGTGGCAATTGGCGTGAGCAACCAGCCGCCGCCACCAATCCGAGGTCCGCTCCCCACGAACATCGAGGAGAAGGGGGAAAGATGAACCGCAAGCTGCGCAAAAAGAAAGGCCGGAAGATCTACGCCAAGCGTAAGACAATCATCGAACTCTTCTTTGGCCAGATGAACGAATGCCGCGTGTTACGGGGCTTTCTGCAGAACATGTCCGGAGAAGGTGAACGGCGATTAGCCATATGGAGCATGACCCACAACCTCAATAAGCTCTTCCGATACGGCAAGGTCCAGGCTGCGGTGGCAACGGGGTAGGCCGCTGCCCCTCCGCCCAATGTGCTGGGGGAAGGGCGTCAACTCCGGCTCAGAGCAACGGTAATCTGCTGCATCCGCCAACGTCCTCCATTAGAGCCAGAAGAGCTCGGGGGCTGCTCTATGGCCAACAAACTCCTATAGTGGAACTTGGAGTCGAAATCCTGATGGCACCCGTTGAGGAGAAGCTTGCACATAATCGCGTGCAGGGGATTGAAGCGGAACTGCCACTGCAGCGGCTTTCTTATCCGGAATTCTGGCCCCTCACGACCAACTATATCTATCTAGCGGAGAACCGACGTGTGGTGGTTCACGCCTCCGCCTCATTCGAGAGCGATGACTTCTACAACGCCCTTTTCCTCCACACTTGGGTTGGTCTCGATCTCAGAGGTTGCCCTCCGTTTCAGTTACACCTCCCTCGGTGGCATCTTCTTGGAGATCTGGCATGAAACTCCCACCGGCACACGGCAGCGCGTTCATCATCAGCTTTTGCCGGGCTGTAAGGACGGGAGGGTCAGGGATGAGCGAATCCTCCTGCCGGATCGCTTCAACAACGTTTGTCTAGGGCATCTCTTCTTCGCGTCACCGCCCTCGATACCTCCTGCACGATCAGCAACTGCGGCTGGTATCCGCGGAGGTCTCCCCGACGAACTCCCAGGATGGCCCTGGTCATCACTCACTTCCGCCGCGAGGCCCAGGTGCTGTCGTTCCTCGCCTCGATTCAGGGCACGGTGGTCGCTGAGATGATCGCCCAGGGCCGTCTTGCCGTCATAATCATCGACAACTCTCAGACTCTCCCGGCTCCCGGTATGGCGGGTGTGCACGTCATCCCGAACGCCAACTACGGAGGCTCGGGTGGCTTCGCCGGAGGCATGCTCGAGGCCGAAAGTCTCAGCTGTTCTCACTGTCTGCTTCTCGACGACGACGCTTCGCTCGGCGATGAGGGCATCCTGCGAATCTGGAACCGGCACGCCATGGCGGAGGACGACACCGCGATCGCCTCGATCCTGCTGCAGTCGGAGAGGCCCGATCTGATCATCGATGCGGCGGCCTGCTACGACGGCACATGCAAGGGTATCGCCCACGGCTACAGCATCCTCGACTTCAACTCCCTGAAGTGGATCTGGAATGCCCCGCCCTACGCTGACTTCGGTGCCTGGTGCGGCTTCAGCTTCCCGCTCTCCGGCCTACGCTACTACCCCTTCCCCTTCTTCGTGCGCGGCGACGATGTGCTGATGCCGATGCTCAACAAAATGCGCATCCGCACGATCAACGGAGTCACTTCGCTGGCTCCGCGCTTTGAACGCAAGAAGGGACCGTTGCAGGCAATCCTCGACACCCGCTGCGAGCTGCTGATCCGCTCCGCCGTCCTGCACATGAATCCCCTCAAGGCGGCCATTTACTATGCCAAGCCCTACCTCAATGAGCTCGTCAGCTATCGCTATGGCCATTGCCTAGGCATGCACGAGGGCCTGCGGATGTACGCCAACGCCGAGACGGCCTTCACCTCCGACCTGGATGGTGCGAAAGCCCGCGAGTCAGCCCGCCCCCTCAACCAGTACTGGCAGTACTCGCCCCTCGCGTCCGACTGGCGGACGGTGTTGGGTCAGCAGGGCTGGCGCACCAAGAGGCCGGACCAGCCGACCCTGGACTGGCTCCGCAAGCTGATTTTCGCTCTCACGCTCAACGGACACCTGATCCCGTTCGCACGGCTGCTGCAGCGGCACGTGTTCGTCAGCGACCTCGAGATGCGCATCTCCTACAAGGACGCTCTTTTCGCTTCCCGGATCGTCTACTTCGACCACCTGTGCGTCAACCGTCAGGGAGATCAGTCGCGCGTCTGCCGCTTCGATCAGAGCGTCGGCCTGCTCTGCCTCCTTTACCTTTGCACGGACGTGGCTCGTATCCTCCTTCAGGGCAACGCCTGGTCGCGGCGCGCGGCACGGATCGCCCGCAAGTTCTCCACAGCCGATTTCTGGAAGGGTGTCTACGGTTTCTGATCTTCCGAGCCCAGGGCCTCCTGGCCGGTAGTCAGCCGGGCTCGGCAACGGAAGCTCTGGACCCGGACCCCCCTCTGCCAGCAAAGATCATGAGAGACCATGAATAGGCCATGACGGAGGCTCTAAATGTACCCAGTTGATTGTGGGTGAGCATCATGGTGGTGTCGCAAGTTCATTGGCACCCAGCAACCCAAGCCTCGTGTTTAATGCTGACTATAAACCAATCCGCATAGCCGGCTATGCATGGTGCAAATCTCCTTCTAGACCGCGTAGCTGGATGGGTTACAATGACAGGTGTATTTCCCTTTGCACCTCGATGGTATCTGCAGAACAGGGCGCCTCGCTGAGCAGGCCACTGCAGCTACAAAGGCTTTACTACCCTCAATCCTGGCCGCCGATGCCAGGATGCGCCTATCTTCCGGTCACAAAAAGCGTAGTAATCTGCGCGGGTGATTCGTATTTTTCCAATGATTTTTTCAACGCTATTTTCCTGCATACATGGTCGGTCTCTGCTGCCGACCTTGTTCTAAATTTTTCCTACGCATCGCAGGGAAGTGTTTTGGTGGATGTCTGGCATGAGCTGCCATCCGGTGCCCCGAAATGCGTTGATTCCCGTGTTCTTCCCGCTTGTGCGGAAGGCGAAACCAGAAGCATGGAAATAGCTCTTCCTACTGAGATGCAGCACATTACACGCGGTTACTGCTACTTTCGTGTTATTGCACTTGAGGCAGCCTGCACGATCAGTTGTGTCAGTTGGAGCTCGCTGCAGCCGTTGCGGCGTAGCCCCAAGCTAGGCTTGATCATCACCCACTTTCATCGAGAGGCTGAGGTACAGGCGTTTGTGGATTCCATCAAAGGAACTGCCATTGCCGAGATGCTCTCCCAGGACAAGCTTGCCTTGATCATCGTCGATAATTCGCAGACTCTCTCGTTTACCGATTGTGAACTGGATGGTTTCCTCGTTATCCCAAACGCCAACTATGGAGGCTCGGGTGGGTTTGCCAGGGGAATGCTTGAAGCCGAAAGGATTGGTTGTTCTCACTGTCTGCTGCTGGATGATGACGCCTCTCTCGGTGAAGAGGGCATCCTTCGGATCTGGAATCGGCATGCGATGGCTGATGAAGACACCGCGATCTCGGCGATTCTGCTCCAGTCCGAAGATCCTCTCGTACTAATTGAAGCTGCCGCTCGTTTTGATGGTTTTTGCAGGCCGATTGCCGGAAATACCAATATCATCGACTTCGGCTCACTCAAGTGGCTTTGGCACGCCCCCCCCCACGCTGACTACGGTGCCTGGTGCGGCTTCAGTTTTCCTCTTGCCGGTCTCCGCTACTACCCCTTTCCTTTCTTTGTGCGGGGAGACGATGTACTGATGCCAATGCTAAATCACATGCGTATCAGGACGATCAATGGTGTCACTTCGCTTGTGCCGCGCTTTACTCGGAAGGAGGGGCCGCTCCAGGTCATCTTGAGTACTCGCGCATTGCTGTTAATCAGCGCAGCCATCCTGCGCATGAACCCCGTGAAAGCAGTTGCGTTTCACGCCAAGCCTTTCCTCAACGAACTGCTATCCTACCGATATGGCCACTGCTTGGCCCGGCATGCCGCTCTTTCGATGTATGCCAGCGCTGAGGCCGCATACACCGCGGACATGAACGGGTCAAAGGTCCGGGAACAGGCTCGGGAATTCGGACGCTACTGGGCCCTCTCGTCTCAATGGAGGGATCAATTCGATGAGCGAATTTCCAGGACAAAGCGGCCACCACGGCCAGTTGTAGATACCATCAAAAAACTCCTCTTCGCTATCACCTTGAATGGTCACTTGATCCCCTTTGCACATTTGCTCCAACGCCACGTATATGTAAGCAACCTCGAGATGCGAATCTCTTACAAGGACGCATTCCTGGCCTCTAAGATTGTCTACTATGACTACCAGAATTTTGCCACAGACGAGGATCAGACTCGGATTTGTAGCTTCAATCAGCGAGTGGGATTATTATGTTTTTATTACTTGTGTGTGGATGTCCTTAGCATTCTGATCTTCTGGAACTCCTGGTCGAGACGTGCCTCTCGGATCGCGCACAGCCTCTCCACTGCCGACTTCTGGAAGGGGATTTATGATCTCTGATTACCTCAGTCTCTTTCGAGTATGGCGTTTCAGTCGCACCGGTAACTGCCAGAAAAATTGTCCCTTTGTTCTGCTTCCGGTTCAACCGCCGTTTCAATCTGGCTCAGATGACCGAAGAACGCCTTCTGAATGCGGCATGATACTGTGGTGCGGGGCCGGAAAGTGCCCTGAGGCTTACGGCGGTTTCTCAGTAATCAAGACAGTTGGCTAACGTGGCGGTCTTGGCTCTCCCATGGCTTGTTTAACATCTTAGCCTTGGTGAGTGAGCACAAAAACTTGGAAGTCTCTGATCATGGGGGCTAGTGATGGAGGCAGGGTAGCTGGACCAAAATACTCACCTTGCCTTGGATGCGTCAACGCAGTGCTCTGCCGTTATCAGTTCATCGATAGTGCGCTAATGGTAGAAACCAAGTCGTGAACATAGTTCTTGTATCAAGCGGATTGGCCAGACTAGCGGACTCAGAACCAATCGACCAATTCGCCAAGTATAGCTGCGCTTGATGTCGGCAACGTATCTTTTACAGCCCGTGACCTCTTGCTCGTAGCACACAAGAGTCTGCTCTGCCTCAAGCTGTCGCTGCTGTAATTGATGCACTAGTTGCTGCAATGTCTCTTGCTCATCACGATACATTATGGTCAGTCGTTCCTGTTCCCGATGGGCTTCCTCCAACTGTTGGCGGGTAGTTTCGTACTGATGATGACTTTCCTCGAGAGCATGCTGTTGCTCTCTCTGCTGAAGAAGTAGTTGATGCAATTGGCTCTCCAAGCCTCGTGAGCGCCAATAACGTTCGGTAGTGGAAGAGAGAGCCCCGGCAATGGCTTGATGCTTATGGGTGTTCTTTGTTAGAACATCATACAGCTGCTGCAGAAAGATTGCCCGATCGGGCAAGGGTCCGTCTCTGAATAGACATTGCAGCAGACCGGCCCGCAATAGCTCTTCTTCCTGAAAAGCACTTAAGCCATGGGTGAAGAGTGTATCGCCTCTGGTTCGGACAGGACGGATGTGGCGCATGCATCCGCCCCTGAAAAGGCCCGGCCGAAAGTCATCATAAAGTTCGGCCAGCACCGGCAATAGGTAGAAGTCCCAGCCAAAGCCACTCTTGAAAGGAGCGAGCACCTCCAGCAGACCCCGCTCCAGTTCTGCTTGGGCCACAACAGGCGCCATGATCTCCACGAAGTCGATATCTGTCCACATCTCGGGAAATCCAGCTCCAATCGGAGCATCAGGACCATGGCGTTGCTTGAGGATCGGCCAGACAGCATGGCTGTCGTGGCTGAGCTGCAGCTGAAACACTGGACAATTACGCTGCGCTGCTGCCGTGGCTCCCTGCAGGAGCGCACTCGCACTCACCTCTATGTCGTCGTCCAGGAACGCCACGTAATCCACGGCAGGACGCGTCCTGTTGTCCTGCCCTAATCGAAAGAGCATCTCGCCTTTACATTCACTCTGGGAAATCACCCTAGGATTGGATCCTAGGGGAAGCTCCGCCAATCCCTCGGGAGTGCGTTCTAGGTATTCCGCCTCCACCACGTCGATCCGCTCGCGAGCCGAGCCCGTAAGCTCATCGCGATCATCACGAAAGGCATAACTCCCGTGGGCAGTGGCAACATAAATCCGAAGCTTCGGGTCTCTGCTGATAGGATTGAAACTTTGCCTATCCGCTCCCGGCCTGGCAATGATCGTTGCTTCATGGCGCTCGCGGTCGCCCAAAACCCGTTCGATAGCCACTTCGACGGACTCTTGGGAGGATCTCATCTTTGGGTAGACACTGATCCAATTATCACACCTCGAGTCTGGCCAGCCGCCGCCCATGAGACGGATGGCAGGGTTACACCAGGAGGCCTAAAAGTATGTCCGGAGCTTCCTTGGCGCGACTGCCAGCATAGGGTTCGGTCGGCAGGAATGGCTGACCTCCATGCCCGTAGCCCCCGGCTTCGGCGAAGCGGTAACCCAAGTCACCGCAACTGAAGACAGTGCTCCGAGCGATCTGATTCAGTTTCCCCAAGGCCATTCCTGATGGTCGGTTTCGGCGTGGGGGGTGTGTTACCCGCAGTGGTTTCTCCCGCTGGTGGCGGGGCTGCGCATCCCTTAGGTCCATCTGTAACGACGGGAGAGGTGGTCGGGGCCGATTCGCGCCAAGACCAGCGGCGAGGCAAGGTTGGCCAGAGCCCCAGCACCGAATCGGCTGAACATGTTGAGCCACAGTTCGCAATCCTTGAAGCCGGGGCAGGTCCGGTAGTCTCCAACAGCCAGGATCACCCGGAGCCGCATGGCCACCGCAGGGTGCTTGAGAGGATTCCGGCAGCGGCCGAGGGCGTGGATCACCTTGGATTCAGTGGGGACGGCACGAATCTGCAAGCTCCGTGTCGGGTCGTTCTCTAATTCCAGCGGCGGTCAGCATATCCCCACTACATGGGGCCGTGCCGTCATCGCCTCCATCTGCGCCGGGCACGGTCCGGCAGGGAGAGGTGGTCGGCATCGGCGTGGAGCCCCACTTCGTCCAAACAACAGACAGGCCCATGGGCCAGCACGGGACAGCCCCTTCACCGCCGGTGCCCCTCCAGAACCAGCAGAGGCAGATCGACCTGGCTCAGAACAGGGCAAAGGGTGGACGGAGGCGAACCCTCGCAACTGACCACAACCCGGCACGGGGAGAGTCTGCTTGCGCAGGCTGTCCAAGGAAGCGGCCAGCACGCAGGGAGCTTCCCAGGGCGCGAGGGGAAGCAACACCTCGTGGTGCCCCATTCTCGTGCCCTTCAGCGGGGGGGACGCGCAAAGCGAGCGACCACGGCCGGCGGCGCCAGCCTTTCCTCAGCCGCCGGCTCCTCAGCTAGGAGCGTGTTGCGCATAGACCACCCGTCCCCTCTCCACAGACGCCCCTGAATCTGCCCAGATCCCAGTGACAGCAATCGATCTGATCGAGAGAATGGGGCATGCAAAGCCCCAAGTCTGCCCCTGGCAGCCGGGCCAGACGACGCTCCTGCCGCCATCACCCAGTGACTGGCTATCGGCTGACCATCAGGTGTATTTCCTGCTGGACCTGGTGGATGTGCTGGATCTCTCCGCCATCGTGATCCCGGCTCAAAGCAAGGATCCGCGCGGGGAGAAGGGTTTTGACCCCAGGATGTAGACGAAGTCTTCCGCGAAGCGGTTGACCCTCCTGCTGCTTTACGCCTACTGCACGGGCATCGTCTCCTCCCGCCGGATCGAACGTGCCTGCTACGAGGATCTGGCCTTCCGCGTGCTGACCGGCAACCAGCAGCCAGATCACAGCCGGATCAGCGAGTTCCGCCGCCGCAACCTTGAGGCCCTGAGCGAGCTGTTTGTGCAGATCCTGCGGCTCTGCCAGAAGGCCGGCATGGTGAGCCTGGGCCATGTGGCCCTGGACGGCACCAAGGTGCAGGCCAATGCCTCCAAGCACAAAGCCATGAGCCATGAGCGGATGCTCAAAGCCGAGGCCCAGCTGGAGAAGGAGATCAAGAAGCTGATGCGGCGGGCCGAGATCCTCGATGCGCAGGAGGATCGGAAGTACGGCAAAGGGAAGCTGGGCAGTGATCTGCCCGTAGCGCAAAGCGCTTCCGCGAAGCGGTAGAGCTGCGGCGCCGGCAGGACCGGCTGGAGAAGATCCGCCAGGCCCGACAAGCGTTGGAAGCGGAAGCAGCAGCAGCGGCTGCCCGTGATCGCGCCAAGCAGGCAGCCGATGCAGAAGCTGCGGTTGCCGACGCAGAAGCAGCAGATGCGGATGCCAGCGAGCAGCAGAAGCTGCGCGACAAGGCGGTCAAGGCGCAGGAGAAGGCAGAAGCAGCAACGGATCTGGCGATCCAGAAGGCCGATGAGGCAGGCCTTGAACCCCAGGGGCTGGAGCCACAGGCGGCTGATTCCATGCCGTATCGCGGCCTGGCCCATCGGGCCGATGGCAGCCCGACGGCCGCTGCGCAGCGGAATTTCACCGATCCCGACAGCCACATCATGAAGAGCGACGGAAACCTGCTGCAGGGTTACAACTGCCAGGCGGTCGTCGATGGTGATCACCAGGTGATCGTGGCAATGGGCGTGAGCAACCAGTCGCCGGATCCGGAGCATCTGGTGCCAATGCTGGAGCGCACCATCGCCAACACCGGCCAGATACCCAAGACCTTGCTTGGCGATACGGGCTACTGGAGTGAGGACAACGCAGCGGCCTGTGAGAAGCGAGGCGTCGATCCCTACATCGCGACGGGCAGGCTGCCGCACGGTCAGCCACCACCACCGATCTTTGGCCCGATCCCCAAGGATCTGGATGCCAAAGGTCGGATGGCCCGCAAGCTGCGCAAGAAGGAAGGGAGAGAGATCTACGCCAAGCGCAAGACGATCGTGGAGCCGGTGTTTGGTCAGACCAAAGAAGGGAGAGGACTGCGTCGTTTCCTGCTGCGCGGGCTGGAGAAGGTGGATGGTGAGTGGCTGCTCTGGGGCACGACACACAACCTCAACAAGCTCTGGCGCTACCTGAAGAAACAGAGGCTCCACGAGGCGATGGCCATGGGGTGAGGGGAGCCCTCCCCGCCAAGGATCTTGGCGGGGAGGGCATCACGTGATCCTTGAGCAATAAATGCGGTAAAATCAACCACAGCTGGCACAAGGAATGTGTACAGCGGCAGGAAATGGCGTCAGCGGCGGCGCTATGCGCAACACGCTCCTAGGGCGCGGAGCTCCCTCAGCACAACCACCCCCTCCGCCGCCTCCTCCTCGCCGATCACCGCCGCCCAGCGGGCGCCGCTGCGGTCGGCCCGCCTGAACTGCTTGCTGAAGGCGGCGCCGCTGAGATCCAGCTCCACCGCCAGGCCGGCAGCGCGGCAGGAGCGGGCCAGCGGCAGGGCCATGGCTTCGGCCGCCGCGCCCCGGCTCACCACGTAGAGATCGGGTGGGGGGGCGGCCTCGGCGGCCTGCACCAGCAGCACCAGCCGCTCCATCCCCAGGGCCCAGCCCACGGCCGGGGTTGCCGGGCCTCCCAGCTGTTCCACCAGCCCGTCGTAGCGGCCGCCGCCGCACACCGTGGCCTGGGCGCCCAGCTGGGTGCTGGTGATCTCGAAGGCGGTGTGGCCGTAGTAGTCGAGGCCGCGCACCAGGCGGGGGTTGAGCTCGAAGGGGATGGCGAGGGCCTCGAGACCCTGCCGCACCCGCAGAAAACGCTCGTGGCTCTCGCCGCTGAGGGCATCGGCCAGGGTGGGGGCCCCGGCCAGCAGGGCCTGGGTGTCGGCGTTCTTGGAATCGAGCACCCGCAGGGGGTTGGTGGCGATCCGTTGCTGGGAATCGGGATCGAGGCGGTCGCGATGGGCCTCCAGCCAGGCCACCAGCTCGCTGCGGTAGCGGGCCCGGTCGTCGGGACTGCCCAGGGAGTTGAGCTCCAGGGCCAGACCGCCCACCCCCAGATCGGCCAGCAGATCCCAGGCGATGGCGATGGCCTCCACATCGCTGCGGGGGTCGGCGTGGCCGAGGAACTCGAGGCCGATCTGGTGGAACTGGCGCAGCCGGCCGGCCTGGGGGCGCTCGTAGCGGAACATCGGGCCGCCGTACCAGAGCCGCTGGGATCCCTGGCTGAGCAGGCCGTGCTGGATGGCGGAGCGCACCACCGAAGCGGTGCCCTCCGGCCGCAGGGTGCAGCTGCGCTCGCCCCGATCGAGGAAGGTGTACATCTCCTTGCCCACCACGTCGGTGGCCTCTCCGATGCCCCGGGCGAACAGCTCGGTGACCTCCAGCAGGGGGGTGCGGATCTCCTCGATGCCGGCCCTGCGGAAGTGCTCCCGGGCCGTGGCCTCGATCCGCTGCCACACCGCCGTCTGGGCCGGAAGCAGATCGACCATGCCCCGCAGGCTCTGGAGCGGTTCCAAGGGGTGAGGAGAGCGAACGGTTCCCAGTGTGCCGAACGGCTCAGACGCCGTGGAACTCGCGATACCAGGCGGCGAAGCGCGCCACCCCCTCCTCGATCGGAGTGGTGGGGCGGAAGCCCACCCAGGCCTCCAGGGCGCTGGTGTCGGCGGCGGTGGCGGGCACGTCGCCGGGCTGCATGGGCTGGAAGTCCTTGATCGCCTCGCGGCCGAGGGCCTGCTCAAGCACCTCGATGAAGCGCAGCAGCTCGATCGGCCGGGAGTTGCCGATGTTGAACAGCCGATGGGGCGCGGCGGCGGTCGCCGGGTTCGGATGCAGGGGATCGAAGCCGGGATCGGGCGTGGCGGGCTTGTCGAGGCAGCGCACCACCCCTTCCACGATGTCGTCGATGTAGGTGAAATCCCGCTGCATGCGGCCCTGGTTGAACACCCTGATCGGCTCACCGGCCAGGATGGCGCGGGCGAACAGCATCGGCGCCATGTCGGGCCGGCCCCAGGGGCCGTACACGGTGAAGAAGCGCAGGCCGGTGGCGCTCAGGCCGTAGAGGTGGCTGTAGGTGTGCGCCATCAGTTCGTTGGCCTTCTTGGTGGCGGCGTAGAGACTCACCGGATGATTCACCGGCTGCTGCTCGGAGAAGGGCATCTGCCGGTTGCCGCCATACACCGAACTGCTGGAGGCGTACACCAGATGCTCCACGCCATGGTGCCGGCAGGCCTCGAGCACATGCCCGAAGCCCACCAGGTTGCTCTGGATGTAGGCGGCGGGGTTCTCGATCGAATAGCGCACGCCGGCCTGGGCGGCCAGGTGAACCACGGCCCGGGGCCGCTCGGCGGCGAAGAGGGCGGTGAGTGCCTCGCCGTCCTCCAGATCGAACGCATGGAAGGAAAAGCATGGAAAGCCCGCCAGGCAGGCAAGACGTGCCTTCTTGAGATCGACGGAGTAATAGGGGTTCAGATTGTCCAGACCGATGACATGATCACCACGCTCCAGCAGAACCCGGCAGAGGGAGGCTCCGATGAAACCCGCCGCACCTGTGACCAGCAAGGTGGAACTCACCCTCTTTCCCTGCAGAGACAGTGGTTTCGGAAGTTCAAGCGTACCAAGGCTGGTGGATGCAGGGGGCAGGGACCATCCGAGCCTGTCCATGGATCTGGCGAAACACCTCTCCTCCCGCGGCGGACTGCCAGAATAATGGAACGGGCGGACAGACCTTGCCCTGCCACAGGGGAGTGATGGAGGCACATCGATTTCCCAGCTTCAAGCGTAAGCGCTGGGACCGGTCATCAAAACGATGCCGTTTGGAAAGTTCCTCCCCAGGCAAGGGAGAGAACCGCCGCTCTACCGAGTTGATCGTGGTTGGTGAGGTTGTTCAAGGAAGCACCAACAGACAAGGGGATGCCCCGCACCGGGGTAACGGAAAGAGTTGCGTTCACCCCCCTGCCTGACCAGCCAACGCTGACACCTACATTTTCATCGAACTCGATTCCCGCGGAAGCAAAGATCCCTTGTTCCAGAAAGCCTGGAGATTCATTGTCTCGAAACTTTCCACCCCCATACCCAAGATTGAACTGAACCGTTCGTCTCTGGCCATCAACCCGGACCGGGAGAGCCATCGTGGCAACCGCAAACGGAGTGCTGCTGTTCTGCGTGTCTCGCCCATAAGTATAAACACCAAGAACACCACCGCCCAAGGCGATCCTGAGGCTTTCATTCTGGATCAGATCACGGGCAACCTTCAGGTCCAGAGTGCCACCATCATCCAGACCCCGCAGACTGTTAAGGTTGTAGCCAAGCTGAAGAGCCACCGAATCCTTGCTGGAGCCAAGACCCATGCCCAGGCCAGCACTGGCATCATGCACCCAGACAGTCTTACGCGAATAACGTTCTGAATACTCTCGAGATTCATAGGCGAATCCAGCAAGGTAGCCGTAGTAGTCCCCTTGGGATGCAATAAAAGCACTCTCGATACCGGAGGGGTTCAGATTTGGCTTGCTGTAGGGGAGGAGGGACTCAGGCGCTGCAGCAACAGGAGCGCCAATCAAGGAGGCGAAAAGACAAAAGGACGGCCACCTACGAAGAGTCAAAGCGAACAGATGCATGAATTGTCGGATGAAGGAGGGAGCATCGTGGATTTAGATCAGAGGACCATAGATCCGAGCCTTGTTCTTCTGAGGCAAATAACAATAGAGAAGCAAACACATATTGTGGAACATACAACAAGAAAGAGCTTTACGATGGGAGGAAGATGCAGCTGGCCGAGCAGGAGTATTCCCAAGGTGACAATAGGGGCATGCAGGAGATAGATGCCATAAGAGGAGTTTGACAGTTGCCGGAGCAGAGAAGACTGCCAATCAAAGTGGATCCGGAATAAATGGAGGCAGGAAATGATCATCGCCACACAGAAGAAGGATTCCAGCATTGAGTATCCGAGCAGGCCAGGCACACTCCAGCCCGACTCTGGCGAATATGGATTGAGTCGAAGATTCAGGCGATTTGCCGTGATCACGACAGCGAAGAATAAAGGAATAAGAGCAACAGCGATGGCACACCAGAATCGACCCTGACGAACAGAAAGAGAAGATAGCCATTGCCAACGATAGGCAAGCATCCCAGCCCCGAAGCAAAGAAGATATTGGACAAAGTGTCCGCGCGGGATGCCGAGAAACTCAAGTATGGGATTCCGATAAAGGAAAGTACGGTCGGCAAAGCAGATGATTGCCATGCCAGCGGCAAAGAATAGCAACTGTAGATTAGAAGGGAAAGCACGGACGGAAGGCGAATCAAGCAATGAGAAGCCTTGGAGGTGCGATTTAGCACTGCTTGTCAAGACGATATCAAGCACAAGGGTGACAATCGTAAAAAGCAGAAGAAGCTCGACAAACCACAGCACCCCAACATCAAAGGCTCGATACTTCTGAAGATACAATCGGAGATAGTCAATCATGCTGCCCTGAAAATTCGCCTTCTGCACCCAGGCTGGATAGACCATCAATGGGTTTACAAACAAAACATAGCATGCAAGAGGAATCCCCAGGCGAGTCGCTCTCTCAGTAAGAAACCTGCGCCCTCCTCGCTTGCCAAGAGATGGTGGCAAAAAGTATCCCGAGAGGAAAAAGAAGAATCCCATGAAGAAAGCTTGATTCAGCAGCCAGATCGCTGTAAAGAAGGTCCATGCCGAGCCCTGTATATTTTCCGGATTGTTGTAGTACCAGCTTCCTGAACCAGCTCCATAGCCAACAATGCCATGGTGGAGAATTACAAGAAGCACTAGCAATATTCTTATATTCTCTATATAGGCCATCCTGCCTGGCTTCGAGTAGCTCGGCTCCGGATAATGACGAGAGGAGAATTCTTGGTTCTGGATACGAGGGGGACAGGGCGAAGTGTCCTCGGTATAGTTATGATTCACTTTTTCTGTGCCGCCAACAAAGCCTCTCCTAGATCCTTCGCCTCAGCAGATGTGAGCCCCCAATTTGGGAGACCAATCTCCAAGGGGACGATGGGGGGCTGACGCTGATTAAAGTAGAGCCAGGCAACGACATCAGGATAATGGTGGAGGTCTGACACGGCCTGTCGAAACCACTCTCTCTTGTCGCTGGCCGAAGCCTGAATTCCCACCTCGGCAAGAACAATGGGCTTATGAAAGTTTCGAATCCAGTATCGTGATTTCAGTAATGCATCGAGGGAAAGGTTCTGACCCTTGGGTACGAGACCAGCGTTCCACTCAGGCGTTGCATAGAGAGACAACCCCACATAGTCAACAACATCATCTCCTGGCCAGTACCGCTCCGCACGCTTGAACCCTGCAGGAGACCACATCCATTGCAGATTCTTCAATCCAGCTTCCAGACTTAGATGTACAACATGGCGATAGGCACGAATGAACTCCTGAGCATCTTCCACAGACCAGGGATACTGGCCAGTAATTTCCATCTCGTGCATGAGCCGAACGGTAATAGCACTATTTCCAGCCGATCGCGATATCTCTCGTAGGGATACAAGGAGCTCAGGGTCATACATCCCAGCGTTCAGGTCCTTCAGTAGATTTTGATTAGCAAGCTTTTCGCGTTCCTGATAGGTTTCGGGATCCCCAAGCTCAAGAGTTGCCCAGGGCCACGGTTCAAGGGTGATGAGGGTATGAGCACCAGCGTTCCTGTCGTTGTCAATTGCCTCGCGAATGCGATGGATGTATTTATGTCCCCAAGGAATGAAGTGGTGGCCAATGTCAAAGAGGACTGATTGTTGAGAGAGGGTTTTATCATTGTCATAGTAGCCAAAACACGGCGTGAATCTACAGCTTTGCTCGATGGAAGACGAGCCGACCAGGAGCGATCTCGACGATTTATGGGCTGACGTTTCCATGCTTGATTCGTTCTGGAAAGCAGACGCATTGACATCGGCGATGAGCGGTAGGCTGTCACCTATACGCAGAGCGGCCCCAACAAGCAAGAAAATAGTTGTCAACAGACAAGCAAGAAAGGGCTTGGCAAGTTTTCGCAAGCTTGGTTGTCGATTTTCGTAGATATGGAGTACGACAATCGACAGAAGTGCGAGATCCATCGTAAATGCGGAAACCAATCCAAGAAAGTAGTAACCCCTGGTATAGATGCGATTGTGCAACAGTATAACTGCCAGAGATGAAAGAACTGAGGTCAGCGCATAAGGAGACAGGGATTTTAGAGGCAATCTTGCATACGACTTCCCTCCTTTCGGAGTCACACGGAAATCAAGTTCCTTCCCAAGGATCACTGAGATCAAGCCATTGAGAATGCCTGCAAACACCCAAGGAACCCGAGTGATCGTGAACAACGGATACTCCCAGGAAAAGATCTTTGCATTTGCGGGTCGCAGTAATCCATACCGCTTCAGAATGATGACCGGCAAAAAGTTAAGAGCAGATAAGATAATCGAGAATAAGACAAACTGAATGTAACTAATCCTCAGCATCGGACGATCTGCGACCAGACAAGCGATAGGAATCAGGATACCTATGATTGCGACAGTGCTGAACAACGTATACCAGGTTTGAGCGAAGAGGAACTGAAACTTCTTCCTGGCTGATAGTGAGTTATGCAACTTAGGCGTGAGTTGGCACAGGATCATGATGAGACTTCGCGACCACTGGAATTCCTGGGTCATCCCGTCAATGAAACTTTCAGGTCCATCACCATTGGCAATTGCAGAGGGCTGGAATACACCATTCCAGCCGGCCGCATTCATCAACAGAGTGGTAGAGTGATCTTCCGCCAGCTCAGGACCCAGCCCTCCAATTTGCTTCAGAGCAGTTGTACGTATGCAGTAGTGGCTTCCGATGCAGAGAGGAGCCCAATTTCCATTATATCCTGTTTGCAGCGGCCCGTGAAGAGTAGCCTCTGCGTAGAGCCTGCCTCGAGCCGTCCAACTAGCTTCACTGTTGTTGTCACAGATGCTTGGAGCGGCTACATAGCCAACCGAAGGGTCAACAAACGGCTTGACCATCTCCCGAAGGTAATTTATCTGAGGAACATGGTCCGCATCGAGTTGAGCAACAAAGTCATAGCGTTCGTAACCGTAGTTGTCGTAGAAGTAGGCGAGATTTCCCTCTTTACAGCGAGTTCTCCGTGGCCAGGTACTGTTGTGATAGTCAGGGGCATTTCTTCTCGTTGAGATATAGACGTGGTTGGCCTTGCACCACTCGATCACTTCTGCATCAGGGTCCTCATCTGCCAGCCATGTATCATGCTCAATATCTTGAGCAAGCATGGCTAAAAGCGTATTCCGCACCATGGGCCATGGCTCTGAAGGCGCCTTCGTGACTACAATGGCCAATCGCCAGTTCGGATCTGGCTGGATCGCAGGATTCACAATCTTCATCCGTCTCACAAAGGCATAGAAATATGCCGGTGTGAGCACCTCGAAGAGAATGATCAGAGTTCCAAGAATACTTCCAAGGAGGTAGATATGATGGCTTGGGTGGCTCCACCACACGATGAAGCACAGAACGGCCACGAGCCAGGGGAGGATGCTGAGACGCAGTCCTAAAAGCTGTTTTCTGCTTAACGGGTTAACCCAATAAGGGTGAATCGGCAAGGCTGGCTTTGACATCGGCATACGAATGAGCCGCAGCAAGGCAAGCATTGCAGGAAGAATGGAAGTTTGACGGTGAAAATCGATAGGCGAAATAATCTCAGTCAGGCGCAAGAGGATTGAGATAGGAGATGTAGTGACATGAAGGAGGATCATGACTCACTTTCCGATGGCTTCGCAAAAGTATATGTAGCTCTTGACACCAGACTTTGGTTTGCCCATCAGGCCGAAAGCCCCAGCCGCTCCCGGAAGTAGGCGATGGTGGGCTCCAGGCCCTCCTCCAGGCTCACCTTCGGCTCCCAGCCCAGCTCCCGCCGCGCCAGGTCGATCACCGGCTGGCGTTGCAGGGGATCATCCTGGGGCAGGGGCCGGGTGGTGAGCTCCAGCTGCGGGTTGATGCGATCGCGCACCCGTTCGGCCAGCTGGCGGATCGTGAATTCACCGGGGTTGCCGATGTTGATCGGCCCGGTGTGGCTGCCGTTCATCAGGCGGATCATGCCCTCGATCAGATCATCCACGTAGCAGAAGGAGCGGGTCTGGCTGCCGTCGCCGTAGAGGGTGAGCGGCTCGCCCTTGAGCGCCTGCACGATGAAGTTGCTCACCACACGGCCGTCGTCGGGGAGCATGCGGGGGCCGTAGGTGTTGAAGATGCGCATCACGCGGATCTCGGTGCCGTGCATGCGCTGGTAGTCGAAACAGAGGGTCTCGGCGATGCGCTTGCCTTCGTCGTAGCAGGAGCGGATGCCGATCGTGTTCACACAGCCGCGGTAGCTCTCGGGCTGGGGGTGCACCTCGGGATCGCCGTACACCTCACTGGTGCTGGCCAGCAGCAGGCGGGCCCCCACCCGGCGGGCCAGGCCCAGCATGTTGTAGGTGCCGAGGAAGCTCGTCTTGGCGGTCTTGATCGGATTGAACTGGTAGTGCACCGGTGAGGCCGGGCAGGCCAGATGCCAGATGCGATCCACCTCCAGCCGGATCGGGTCGGTCACGTCGTGGCGGATCACCTCGAAGCGGGGATGACCGAGCCAGTGACGGATGTTGTCCTTGCGGCCGGTGTAGTAGTTGTCGAGGCAGATCACCTCCTCACCGGCATTCATCAGCCGGTCGATCAGGTGGGAGCCCAGGAAACCGGCTCCGCCGGTGACCAGGTTGCGCATCGCCATCTCAACCCTCCCCCACGCGCCAGACGTTAAGCCCCGCAGCCCTGGCGGCAGCGGCATCGGCCACCGCCCGGGCGTCGAAGAGCCAGGCGGGCCGCCGCATCACCTCCGCCATTGCCTGCCAGTCGATCCGGCCGTAGTCCTGCCATTCGGTGAGGATCAGCACGGCATCGGCCCCGCGGGCCGCCTCCAGGGGCGAGGGCGCGGGCACCCAGCTGCCATCGGCTCCCAGGCTGCGGGCCGAGCCGTGGCCCAGGGGGTCTCCGTCGTAGGGGGGGCGTTCCAGGTCGTGGGCGATCTGGGCCGGGTCGACCTTGGGATCCACGATGGCCAGCTGGGCGCCCTCCTCGATCAGATCCCGACAGATGCGGATCGCCGGTGCCTCGCGGGTGTCGTTGGTGTCGGCCTTGAAGGCGAAGCCCAGCACCGCCAGCCGCTTGCCCGTGACAGTGCCGAAGAGACTGTTCACCACCAGGCGGGCGATGCGCTGCTGCTGCCAGGTGTTGAGGTTCACCACCTGCTCCCAGTAGCTGGCCACCTCCTCCAGCCCGTAGTGGCGGCAGAGATACACCAGATTGAGGATGTCCTTCTGGAAGCAGCTGCCGCCGAACCCCGGCCCGGCCTGCAGAAACCTGGGCCCGAGGCGGGAGTCGGTGCCGATCGCCCGCCCCACCTCGCGAACGTCGGCTCCGGTGGCTTCGCACAGGGCCGCGATGCCGTTGATCGAGGAGATCCGCTGCGCCAGGAAGGCATTGGCGGTGAGCTTGGAGAGCTCGCTGCTCCAGAGATTGGTGCGCAGAATCCGCTCCTGGGGCACCCATTCCCCGTAGATGCCGGCGAGGGCCTCGATCGCCTCGGCGTCCTCCCCTCCGATCAGCACCCGGTCCGGAGCCTCCAGATCGGGGATGGCCGTGCCCTCGGCCAGGAATTCCGGGTTGGAGAGCACCGAGAAGGTCTTGGCCCCTCCCGTGCTGCCCTGGGCCGCCGACAGGATCGACTTCACCGCTTCGGCGGTGCGAACCGGCAGGGTGCTCTTCTCGACCACGATCGTGTGGCCCTCGGAGGCCGCGGCCACCTGGCGGGCCGAGGCCTCGATCCAGCGCAGGTCACTGGCCTGGCCCGCGCCGACCCCCCGGGTCTTGGTGGGGGTGTTGACCGAGAGAAACACCATGTCGGCGGCGGCGATGGCGGCATCCACCTCGGTGCTGAAATGCAGGTTTCTGCCCCGGGCCCTTCCCACCACCGCATCCAGCCCGGGCTCGTACACCGGCAGGCGGGAAAGGTCGTGGTCGTTCCAGGCGGCGATGCGTTCGGCGTTGAGATCGACCACCGTGACCTGGATCCCGGGACATCGGTCGGCGATCACCGCCATGGTGGGCCCACCCACGTAGCCCGCTCCGATGCAGCAGATGGAGCGGACCGATTCAGGTATGGGGCTCATCGAGGAGGGTGAATTCTGGGGGAGACTACGTCCAGGCTCGCCGGCGAGAGGCCGGCGGATCGGCGTTTCCGGGAACTGGACCCGCTCGGCGGCCTCAGGCACCGGCACGCCGGAAGACTTTGAACTGACCGGTGCTGAGGGCGAGTGCATCGCTGATGTCCTCCCAGCGGCCGGGTTGCTTCGCCAGACAGGCCCGCAGGAACGCCAGGGTGTTGGGCCCGATCGGATCGATGCGCCTCCACACCAGATGTCGTTGGAGGCGGCCGTGAGCTGGTCGCACACCTGGCCAACATCCGTGGGAAGCCCGAGGGTGCGGGTGGCCCAGGAGCCTGTGAGGTTCTGCTGGTTGAGGCTCCATCCAGGTCCGATCCCCTGGGTGGAGGCCGGCACTCCCACCTGCCATTGCAGAGCGATGTCCTGGGGTGCCGTGAATCCTCTCTGCCGGGGCTGAGGGACCCCAGGTAGGTGCGCACGATCGAACGATCCGCCTCCAGTTCCGCCACCAGACCGCTGGGGGGCCGCGGGGAACTGAACACGGTGGCCACGAAGATGTTGTTCAGGAAGATCAGGGTGAAGACGAGCAGGCTGGTCACAGCAAGGCCCCTGGGAGCCACGGCGCGAATGCCATTCCAGGTCCGCCAGCCCGGAAGCCATGATCACCAGCAGGGGGATGACCAGCAGCAGCAGATCCTGGCTTTCGAGCCTGCCCCCGCTGGAGGGACCAGCCCAGGTCGATCAGCATGATGAGAGCGATGGCCGGAACCAGCAGAGGCTCTTCTCTGCCCACCTCCGGAGCCCGCCATTGCCTGCGGGCGAGTCGCAGCACACCGAGCACGGGAACCACCAGCAGCAGCCAGACGGCAGACCCGCCACGTTCGTGCTGAGCAGAACGGCCGGTCACTTCCGGCAGCTTGGTCACCTCGTTCGTGCTGCGGGCGGCCCATTGGTAGTGGCACCAGCACCGCTCCCGCCCATGCCCTGGCCGGACCCTCCTGAAGGAAGAGATAGGGCAGATAGACCAGCACAGCCGCAACCAGGGACCCCAGCAGAAGCTCTCCCGATGGCAGGTAACGGCCTTCGGCTCCGCACCAGCAGAACGGCAGCGGAGATCAGGATCGGCGAGAGGAGGGAGAGGAAGCAGTTGACGGCCAGAAAGAGGGCGGCCCCGCGCCAGGAGCAGATCCCCCCAGGAACCAGGCGACGGGATCGTGGATCGATCGCACAAGGATGCGGCTGATGGAAAGGAGGGCGAGGATCAGAAACAGATTCGCGTAGTGATGGAGATGGCCCGCCGCTCCTCCCTGGAACTTCTGGCAGAAGATCACATACAGCACACCGATCATCGGTGCGATGGGTGAGCTCTCCAGCAAGGGAATCAGTCGGGAGTCGGAGAAGTTCCGGATCGCTCTCGTCAGCAGAAAGGCCGCCAACAGATCCACCAGGAAAAGAAGCAGGCGATGGACTCTCCAGAGTTCCCAGCCAGGCCGAGGGCATGTACAGATACTGGGCGATCGGCTGGATGGGAAGAAAGTGATCGAGAGACAGAAAGCCCCCGTGGAGCAGGCGCTGTCCGCTGTAGAGGATGAGCGTCGAGTTCCTCGTCGTAGCTGCCGGCGACGACGGGATCCCTCCACGCCCGCAGACCCAGGCCGAACAGGATCAGAATCCAGCTCACCTGGAACAGGGCACGGGGCCAGCGTCTCCGCGGCGGCGGATCGTCCACAGGGTTCCCATCGGATGGTCCCGAGCCCGTGCGAGAAAACCCTGGAACGCATCGGTGGCAGGCCCCAGGAGTAAACGGGCGACTGTAGGAGTGGCTCCCGAGAACGGTCTCTGCGGTGCTGTTCCTGGCCGAGGGGTTCAGAGTGACTCCTGATCCAGCCGCTCGGCCCTCAGCTGCCTGAGCCGTTCCCCCAGACCCGGTCCCGGCCGCACCCCGGCGGCGATCAACGCCTCGGCGGCGATGGGGGAGCGGATGTGACGCCAGCGCAGCCACCAGCGCAGCAGCGGCCGGCGGGGACCCTCCCCCGCCGCCAGGGCCAGGGCCACCGCCTCGCTTGAGCTGCCCTGAGCCTCCAGCAGGGAACACCAGCGGGAGGGGCACCAACCCCGGACGGCCTCGGGGTCACCAGCGGTCTCCCGGAGGCGCCGCCGCAGCTCGAGAAACTGGGCCAGGAGCCGATGCTGACGGTGGGGGAGCTGCAACCGATCGGCCAGCGCCAGGGGATCCGTGGCGGCCGTCAGCAGGGCCGGCATCCGTGGCAGACCCAGCCGGCCGGCCCATCGCAGCCGCCGCCGCCAGTGCTGGTCCGCCTGGAGGCCGGCATCGAGCAGCGGCAGCGCCCCCCATTGCTGCAGGGCGTCCAGGGCCGCAGCCCACCCCTCCTGCGCCAGCAACAGCTCGAGCTCCATCCGCAGGCGGGTGGCCAGTGCCGGCGGGGCCAGAGCCACCGGATCGCCATGGCTCCACCGCCAGGGCCAGCGGGCCAGGGTGTCGTGCACCTGCTGCAGACTCCCGGCCGCAAGGGTGAACCCCATCCGCGCCGCATAGCGCGCACCCCGCAGGATGCGGGTGGGGTCATCGCGCACGCTGCCCGGATGCAGGAAGCGCAGCTGCCTGCGTTCCAGATCGAGCTGCCCGCCATGGGGATCGAGCAGGGCCCAGCCCGGTCCACCCGCAAGCGACAGGGCCATGGCATTGATGGTGAAATCCCTGCGGGCCAGATCGTCGCGAAGGGAGCCGAACCAGACCCGGGGATTCGCTCCCGGCTCCGGATAGTGCTCCCCCCGGGCGGTGGCCACATCCAGAAGCAGGGGGCCCGTTTCGAGGCGCACTTCCAGTTCCACCGTTCCGTAGGCCCCATGCTCCCGGACGTCCTGCACCACGCCGGATCCCAGCTGCCGGCCCAGCCGGCGGGCCAGCCGATGGGCCGGGGCCAGGGAGCCGGGCTGCGATCCCTCCTCCACCACACCCAGGGGAGCCGGCTCCACCACCAGATCGAGGTCGGGCAGGCCCCGCCAGGGATCGGCGTGCACCCGGTGCAGCAGCAGATCGCGCACGGCCCCCCCCACCAGCGCCAGCCGGTCGTCGCCCGCCGCCTGGATGAGGGCCTCCAGCAGGGATGCTGGGATCCCCGGCAGGTCGGAGGCAGGCGGCGGGCTCAAGGGGGCGACGCAGGGAGAATGGCGGCATCATCACGGAGGCCCCCCTTGTCCGCCCTCACCCGCTGTCTCGTGGAGGAGGCGGCTGCGATCGCCGCCAGCGCCCATCGGCTGGACAGTGCCCAGGTGGAGGGTGCCCTGCAGCTGCTGGAGCGCTGTGCCGACGACCGCGCCAAACTCGTGATCACCGGGGTGGGCAAGAGCGGGATCGTGGCCCGCAAGATCGCCGCCACCTTCTCCTCCATCGGCCTGATGGCCATCTACCTCAATCCCCTCGATGCCCTGCATGGCGATCTGGGGGTGGTGGCTCCCGGGGACGTGACGCTCCTGCTCTCCAACAGCGGGGAGACCCAGGAGCTGCTCGAGATCCTGCCGCACCTGCGCCGCAGGGGCAGCGCCCGGATCGCCCTGGTGGGTCGGGTGGAATCCAGCCTGGCGCGCGGCTGCGACGTGGTGCTCGATGGATCGGTGGATCGGGAGGTCTGCCCCCTCAACCTGGCCCCCACCGCCAGCACGGCCGTGGCGATGGCGATCGGTGATGCCCTGGCCGCGGTATGGATGGAGCGTCGCGGCATTTCGCCCCAGGATTTCGCCCTCAACCACCCCGCCGGCTCCCTCGGCAAGCAGCTCACGCTCACGGCGGCCGATCTGATGGTGCCCGTGGCCCGGTTGGCGCCCCTCGCCGCCGTCACACCCCTGGCGGAGGTGATCGCCCATCTCACCACCGATGGGGTGGGAGCCTGCTGGGTGGCACGGGAAGGAACCCACGACCGGATCTGGGGACTGATCACAGACGGGGATCTGCGCCGCGCTCTCCAGAACCACGGCCCCCAGGAATGGAGCCGGCTCACCGCCGGCGACCTGATGACCCCCGACCCGATCACGGTGGACGGGGAGACCCTGGCCATCAGTGCCCTCGAGCAGATGGAGCGCAACCGGCGCAAGGCGATCGGTGTGCTGCCCGTGATCACCACCGACCAGCGCATGCTGGGTCTGCTGCGCCTGCATGACCTGGTGCAGGCGGGGCTGACCAGCGCCGCCTGAGAAAGCAGCCGCGGCTTGTGGCGAGGGAGCCCAGCCGCATTTCAGCCCTTCACCGGGCGATCGCCCGGGCCTCCTCCAGCTGCTCGGCGGTGTCCACCGAGAGGAAATCCCCCTCCACCGGGAAGGTGCCGATGCCGATGCCGGCTTCCAGCAGCCGCAGCTGCTCCAGCTTCTCGGTGTGCTCCAGCGGCGAGTGGGGCAGGTGGGCCCAGCGGGAGAGCACATCGGCGCGATATCCGTAGATGCCCACGTGGCCCCAGTAGGGGGCATGGCGATGCCAGTGGTCGGGATGCTCACCCCGCACGTGGGGGAGGGCCGAGCGGGAGAAGTAGAGCGCACGGCCATCGGCGGCCAGCAGCGTCTTGACGACGTTGGGGTTGTGCACCTTCTCCTCCCCCATCCGGTAGACGGGCGTCAGCACCTCGGGAACGGGCTGTCGCCGCTCGAATTCCGCCGCCATCGCATCGATCACCGCCGGATCGATGAACGGCTGATCACCCTGCACATTGAGGACCACGGTGTGGGCGGCATCGGCCGAGCCGGGAGCCCCTCCGGCCAGCTCCACGAGCCGGTCCACCACCGAGGCCAGCCGTTCGCTTCCGGAGGCGCACTCGGGGCTGGTCATCAGCACCGGGAAGCCCCACCCCTCCGCTGCCGCCCGCAGCTCCTCGCTGTCGGTGCAGAGCACCACCGCCCGAGGGGAGCGGGCCCTGCGGCAACGCTCCAGCACCCGCCGCAGCATCGGCTGGCCGCCGATGTCGGCCATCACCTTGCCGGGCAACCGTGCCGACTCCAGCCGTGCGGGCACAGCCACCACGAATCGCATCGGAGCACCCGCCGCACTGGCGGGAGCCTATCTCCGGCCCTCGCCCCGGCTCCAGCCGAGGCAGCTGCGGCGGGCCCGCTCCACGAATGCCGTCACGGCGGCGGGATCGGCGGGCGGGATGCCCCCGGCGGCGACCGCACGGTAGAGATCGGCCACCCGCCAGCTTTCGCTGCCGGCCTCCCCGCCGTGGCGGGGGATCAGATGCAGGTGGAAATGGCGCGCCCCTTCACCGAAGGCGATCGCATACACCCGATCACAGCCGCTCAGCTGCTTCACCAGGGCCGAACTGCGCTGCAGCATCGCTCCGAAGCCGGCGGCTTCCTCCCCATCGAACCCGGCAGGCTCCGGCACGTGCCGCACCGCATCCAGCAGCAGCCAGCCCACCAGGGGGCTGGGAGCGGGATGGTGGCGGAGCAGCCACAGATCCGACCGGTGGATCGTGAAGTCGGCCTCCAGCGAGGGATCGACGTGGATGCGGCAGACCCCGCAGGAGGGAGGATCGAGGGGCATGCTGCGAAGCTGGGCGGAGAGACTCAGGGCCCATCGTCACTCCCCCCCGGAACGAGGACCCTGCGGCAGCGCAGACCGTGGGGATCGCAGTGGTGACCGTCGCCTTCCACAGCGAGGGGGTGCTGCCCTCCCTCGCCCGGGATCTGGGGGCCCAGTCCCGGTTGCCGGCGGCCTGGGTGGTGGTCGACAACAGTCCGGTGTCGGCACCGCTGAAGCTGGAGGATCTGCAGGCAAAGGCCGCCGCCGCGGTCGCCCCTCTGGAGATCCAGCTCCTCCAGGGCGAGGAGGCCGATGGCTTCGGGTCCGGGTGCAACCGGGCCCTGCAGGCCCTTGCCGCGGCCCGCTGGCAGGGGTGGGTATGGCTACTGAACCCCGACACGACCCTGCCCAGGGGCGATGAGATCGAACGGCTCTCGGAACAGCTGGCCGGCCTGCCGGAGACGGCCCTGGTGGGCACCGCCGTGGAGGACGGTGAAGGGTGCTTCGAGGCGAGCGGGGGATGGATCGATCGCGGACTCGATTTCCGCGGCCGCAAGCTGCGGGCCGTCGATGCCGATGGCGGGAGACCGCTGGCGGTGGACTGGCTGAGCGGGTGCAGCCTGGTGCTGCGGCCGACGGCCCACCTCCCGGCCGCCCGCTTCGATCCCCGCTTCCCCCTCTATTACGAGGACATGGATCTCTGCCTCCGGCTGGCCCGGCGGGGGGCTCCGGTGCTGTGGCTGCCCCGACCGGCCATCGCCCATCGCCGCGGCACGGGCAGCAGCACCCCCAGCCCTCGACGCCTCAGGCTTTCCACCCTGAGTTACCTGCGCTTCCTGCGACGCCACTGCCCCGCCTGGGTCTTCGCCCTGCGCTGCCTGCGCCTGCTCGGGCTTTCCCTGCTGCGGCTGCCCCTGCGCCCGCACCGCAGCCTGGCAGTGCTGGCTGCCCTGACCGCCGTTCTCACCGAAACCGAGCCCGGGGAGAGCGCCGATGGCTGACTCCCCCACCCCCCTGGCCCTGTTCAACGGCAGCTACCTGGGCAGCCGTCCCACCGGCATCGGCGTGGTGGCTCGGGACCTGGTCGCCGCCCTGGATCCGGAGCTGGTGCCCCTGCTCGATCCCCTGGGAGGAAACCGACCGAACAGCGTGCCGATCCCCGCCACCCTCTCACCCGAGCACGGCCGCCGCGGCCATCTCGACCGCCTCCTCTGGACCCAGCGCCAGCTGCCCCGCCTGCTGCAGGCCAGCGGCGCCCCTCTGCTGCTCTCTCCCCTGCCCGAAGCTCCCCTGCTGCGGGGGGTGCGCTCGGTGGTTTTGGCCCACGATCTGCTGCCCCTGCGCTACCCCCAGCTCACCCCCCTGCTGGCCTATCACCTCATCTACGTGCCCCTGGTGCTGCACCGGGCCGTGCGGGTGCTGTGCAACTCCGAAGCCACGGCTCGGGAGGTGCACGGCCGCCTGGGGGTGCCGGCGCGGCGCCTGGTGCCGATCCGACTGGGCTTCGACCCGGGCCTGCTGCGCCCGCTGGCAGGAGAGCGGGAACCCTTCTTTCTGGTGCTGGGCCGGCATGACCCCCACAAGAACCTCGAGCGGGTGCTGCAGGCCTTCGCCGGGCTGAGGGACCCCTCCCGCGAGCTGCGCCTGAAACTGGTCGGTCCCCATGACCGTCGCTACACCCCCGCTCTGCAGCACCTGGCCGGGGAGCTGGGAATCGCCGAACGCTGCGACTGGCTGGCCTGGGTGAGCGACAGGGAAAGGCTTCAGCTGCTCAATCGCTGCCGGGCGCTCGTGCTGGTGAGCCTCTGGGAGGGATTCGGTCTGCCGGCCCTGGAAGCCATGGCCTGCGCAGCACCGGTGATCGCGGCGGAGGCCGGAGCCCTGCCCGAAGTGGTGGGCGATGCCGCCCTGCTGGTGAATCCCCGCTCCGTGCCGGCCATCGCCGATGCGATGGCACGGATCGGCCGGGAACCCTCCCTGGCGACCCAGCTGGCACGGGCTGGCCCCCAGCGGGCGGCAGGCTTCCGCTGGGACGCAACCGCCGCCCAGGTGACGGAGGTGCTGCGGCAATGCCTGTGACGGCAATGCCTGCGACGTCAATGCCTGCGAACCGAAACAGGCAGGGAGCCGTGATCAGATGCTGGCCAGTTCGGAATGGAATTCGGGATCGATGATGCCCCGGTTCAGACACTGCAGCAGATAGTCGAAGTCGGCCGTATAGATGTCGCGGACCTTGCGACGGATGGCTTCGTTGTAAAAGCTGGAATAGGCGGGGGTCTGCCGGGCCTGGATGCGGTCCAGAAGCTCCCTCGAGCCCAGCTTCCAGCTCTCGTGGTTGGCAGCCTCGTCGATCTCTTCGCCCAGCTTCGCCCGGTGGTGCTTGGGACCATACTTGTTGACGCGGAACGGCATCTTCACATCGGTGCCGAACAGCCTGTTCACGTAAGCAGCCAAGGGCTGGAGGTTTTCCGAACTGAAGATCTTCGTGAATGGAACACGCCTGTACTTGGTGATCTGGGCGGAGAAATGGACCTTATCGATGGAGCGAAGGCCGTGGCTGTGGAGCTCATCGACAAAAGACTCGAAGGTATCGAGATCGAGATCACTCCGGCCCTTGCGGGAGGCCTCGAGGTACTTGGAATGCTCAACGTATTTGTTCAGAAATCCACTCACAAGTCGATGGTAGGGGTTCCGGAAAACGATGATATTCATCCTCTCGGGCGATATCAGCCTCTTCGTATTGGCCACCTCCCAGGCGAAGTCACTCACGCTGCGACAGGAGCACTTGGGCGAAGTGTAGATCACGACGGAATCTATCTTATTAACGAACGTTCTCGGCGCCATTTGATCACATCAGGCTCAAAACATGGCTTCAATGATACGCCTGCATGCCCAGCGATCACCCCTGCCCGCGACGACCTGCCCGGCAGCCGAGGCACCGGCAGCCAGGCTTCAGAGAACCTGCACCGCCGGATCCCGGAAGGATTCCTGGCGCACCAGCCGTTGCAGGTTGGGATCGGCCGTCCCGGGCAGCGCCACGAGCAGCGGCGTTCCCGCCGGACGCAGACGCAGTGCCGCCAGCAGGGTCATGCTCTCCCCCACCACCACCAGACCCCGGAAGAAAGGCAACAGGGCTTCCGGGGGTTCTTCGTCCAGCGTTTCTGCCCCTTCTCCTGGCGCCGGCCAGCTGCGCTTGGAGCGAACCGGATGGGGCACCACCAGCACAGGCTGGGGCAGGGTGACGCCGCACAGCTGCACACGCTCCACCCCCGGGGCATCGATCACCAGGGTGGCGAAACCGGCCGCCCGGAGTCCTTCGGCAGCGACCGCAGGCGGAGTGGTCGGCCGTCGGTAGAGCGGCCCCAGCTCATGGCAGACGAAGCGGCGACACCAGCCGGCCCGGAAGGGGGCGGCATCGCTGAACAGCCAGCAGGGGGTTCCGGCAGGAAAGGCCAGGGGGTCGACGGCCCGGGGATGCTCCCTGTACTGGTCGAGTCCGTCGTCGAGGAGGCAGATCCTGCGGGTGCGCGCCGCAATCAGCCGCAGAGCCCTGCCGGCGTTGCACAGGTGGGCCAGTCGCAGCTCTCCCACGGCTCCGACCAGGGCGATCAGGGCCGCAGCCATCATCACCGGGGGGGTCACCGGCAGGCGCAGGGGCCAGAGGCGGCGATCCTCCCGGGTGAGCTCCAGCCGCCGCGACTCCAGCAGAAGCAGATCCACTCCGGATCCGATTTCCCGTTCGCGCTCCCAGCGGCGCAGACGCCGGGCCGCTTCCAGTTGGATGCCGTTGCTGACGAGGGTGAGTCGCAGCATCAGGAGCCGGTGAACCGGCGGGCCCCGGCGAGCCTTCCCCGGCCGAGCGAGAGAATCAGCACCGGCACATGGAGGAGACGCCTGCCGCTGTGCCACCAGAGCCGGTGCCACCAGCGCACGTCCCACCGCCCTTGGCGTGAATAGGGCACCAGCTTGAGGGGGAGCTCCGTGAGGAACACGTCCGGAATGGCGAGGAAGCAGCTCCAGAAGGTCCGACGACGGGAATTCTCGATTTCGGCCCCGGCATCGCCCGGGGGCCGCGGCAGCGTGGCGGGATCCACCTCCCAGCAGCCCGGAGCGATCTCGCGATACCGGGAGGCCGGGGTGCGGGCCCCCCAGGGACAGTGGGCCGCGGTGAGGCGGTTACCGAGGCGGGAGGCCCGCATGGCCGCACGGGCGAGCGAGGCATTGAGTTCCTGCCCCCATCCGACCCCGGCCGGCCCCATCCGTTCCTCATCGGAGTGGAGAATCACGCCGATCGCCTCCTCCGGGATCGAGCGCAGCGTCAGCCCGGCCTGGATCACCAGCCGGGCTCGCAGATCCTTGTCCTCGAAGCCCCAGCCGCGCATGAACTCGTTGTATCCACCGATCGCCTCGAAGGCCGTTCGTGCCATCAGGAACTGGCCGTAGCGCCCCTCCCCTCCTTCCCCCACCCACAGGGGGCCTTCTTCCATGAGCCGCTCCGGATGGAGGGCCTCGGTGGGCCAGCAATCGGCATCCATTCTCAGGATCCGGTCGCCCCGGGCCCGGGCGATGGCGAAGTTGTAGGCACGGGAGGGGTTCCAGCGAGCTTCGCCCTCCACCCGGACCAGCCGCAGCCGGGGATCGGCGGGCAGATCCTCGCGGCGCAGGGGCTCGTGACTGCTCCAGTCCACCACCAGGTGCTCGCCGTGCCAGGGCCAGGCCGCCACCCCTTCGGCCGACACCAGCAGGTGGTGCCGGCGGTTCATGCACACCGTCACGACGCTCAGCGTCATGGCTGGCGGGTGGCCCGGGGGGGCAGCGTGGCCAGACGCTTGCCACCGCCCCGGATCAGCACCAGCACCTGCACCGGCAGCTGCAGCAGGCGGCGGCCCGTGCGCCACCAGAGCCGGTGCCACCAGCGCACCGGCCAGCGCCCCTGCCGCGCCGGAGGGAACAGGGAGTAGGGCAGCACCTCCACGAACACCTCCGGGATGGCCAGGAACTGCCCCCAGAAGGTCATTCTCCGGGCATGGTCCACCTCGCGGGCGACCTGTGCCGGCGGCAGGGGCAGGCTGCCGGGCTGGAGGCGCCAGCGATCAGGGGCCTCCTCCCGGTAGCGGGAGCCGGGCAGGCCCGATCCCCAGGGACACTGGGCCGCAAGCAGCCGGTTGGCCAGCTGGGAAGCCCGCATCGTGGCCAGCCCGAGGGAATGCTGCAGCCACTCCCCCCCGGGGGCCCTGCCCTGCTCCGCACGCTCCTCATCGGAATGGGGGATCACCCCCAGCCAGTCGGCGGGAAGCACCGCCAGTTCGCTGCCGAGGTGCAGCCGCAGCCGGGCCTTGAGGTCCTTGTCATCGAAGCCGTAGCCGATCAGATACTCGTTGAATCCCCCCACCGCCTCGAAGATCCGGCGCTCGATCAGGAACTGTCCCTTGCGGCCCTCCGGACCACTGCCGAAGGCGCACACCCCGGCCGGCCGCTCCCTCCTGCCCCCGGCAGCCCCGGGCCCGGGGATCTCCAGCAGAGGGGAGGCAGGATCGAAGGCCTCGGTGGGCCAGGCATCGGCGTCGAGCTTGAGGATGCGGGAACCGCGGGCGCGGGCGATGGCGAAGTTGAAGGCACGGCAGAGGCACCAGCGCCCCTCCCCCTCCACCCGCAGCAGCCGCAGCCTCGGATCGGCGGGCAGATCCTCCCGCCGCAGCGGCACGGTGCTGCTCCAGTCCACGATCAGATGCTCCTGATGCCAGGGCAGAGCGGCCACCCGCGGGGCGGTCGCGAGCAGATGGTCGCGCCGGTTCATGCAGACGGTGACGATGGAGAGATCACCGGGGCCGTCGGACCCGCCGGCGCTCAGTCCCACAGTTTCACGGATTCATCCCGGGCGCTGAACCATTCCGCCGCCAGGGGGCCGCCCATGGTGCGCTGCTCCCGGAACCAGGGTCCACCCAGGGTCCAGTGCAGCAGGGTGGGACTGTCAGCTTCGTCGCCGGCGGGTTCCGGCGGAACCTGCACGTCCACCAGATGGTTCCAGCGGTCGGGGAGCGCTCCGATCTCATGGTCCCCGGCGAGCCAGTGAAAACGGTGCAGCTCGAGTCCGCTGGCCGTGTTCACGTACTCCGGCGTGAGGGCGCCGCAGCGTTCACAGTTGAGGAGCATCAGGGAGCTCCAGTTCTTCTTGGGATAGGCGCTCTGGACCTCACCGAGGAACTTCACCGTTTCTCCGGGCACATGCTCGTGCTGCACGCAGAGCACGGCATAGCGATCGCTCCGGAGGGCCCAGAGCTCGGCGATGTCGCCGCGACAGAGCATGTCGCAGTCCATGAAGATCGCCCAGCCCCGGTAGCCCTGCAGCCAGGGCACCAGGAAGCGGGTGAAGGAGAACGCCGTGCTCTGCTTCGGATCCCGGGGTCGCTCGAAGACCCCCTTCAGCTGCTCCGTCACGATCGGGGTGATCGCCAGGGGCTGGCTGCTGTGCTGGTAGAGGCTGTCGATCAGCACGTTGGTGGCTGCCCGTTCGCGGGGGTCGTAGCCGATGAAGATCGGAATGGGCTGGGCCGGGCTCTGCACGCGGTGGGTCGGCAAGGGCAGGTCGGAACCGTGGAAATCTAATGGCGGGAACGTCCCCCCTACGCGGTGGCAACCGATCCACGGGCCTTCCTGGAAAGCTCAGGTGTGGAAGACATCGAAGTGGTGAGGGTTGCCGGGATCCTCCACGAAGATCAGGGGGCGGCAGGAAGGGAGCCGGGAGCGCACCGTGAGGTATCCGTCCAGCCCCTCGAGCCGGCAGCGGCGCACCCCGAGCGAGGGAAGGGAGAGGACCGTAGGCGGGCGCGGTCCTCGCCCGCGCCGGGCAGCGTCTCGAACAGCTCGACTCTCTCGGCGGTGGGGCAGGGATTCATCAGGAAAAGGGTCACCCGCTCGTGGGGACGGAACCGGTGCTGGGCGGTGTAGAGAAAGTGGCCGCGGCGGCGGGCGAGGAGACGATGGCGGCGGGGGAAGCGGGCCGCGTCGGTGACGATGCCGCCGAAGTTGCCGTGCACCGCGGCGAAGACGGACTGCGGCGTGCGCTGGTAGAGGCTGTAGCCGCGATGGAGACGTTGCAGATTGCCCGGTGCCGGGGACGGGCCCTCCCCCAGCGGCGGCAGGGAGATGCTCCGGGTCGCCGTAGACCGTGGCATGCACGAAGGTGGCGGTCTCGGCGCCGGGCGGATCGATGGGAATGGAGGCGAAGAAGCGGGAGCTGCGCAGGCTCTGCTCACCGAGGGGGCGGCCATCGGGATCGAAGAACAGCAACCGGTGGGTCACCTCCAGCGGCGCACCGGCGAGCAGGGCGAGGGTGTTCTCGGCCACGAAGCGATTGGCCGCGATGTCACCGCGATAGAGGAACTGGTCGGAGAGGGTTTCTGACCCGGCCAGGCCCTCGGACCGGTGGTGAGGGCGTCGAAGCCGCGATACCGGAAGCGGTTGACCGCATCCTTCAGCTTCCGGATGGCGTGGGAGCGTTCATGCCAGAGGCATCCCCAGCCAGACGCGCTTGATGGCCCGACTGCCGCTGAGGCGATCGCGATCCCAGAACAGCTCGGTGGGCGGATGGGTGTGCTCCACGCTCATCGAGGCCGGCAGGTCCTCCCGGGACAGGGTGATCAGGATCGGAATGCCCAGGGAGGTGGTGCTCCGCACGAAGACCTCATGGGCCGCAGCCTGCAGCGGAGGGATCTCCACCAGGCAGCAGCCGTTGCGGCGGTAGGGCATCGACTGGAGCAGGCGGTGATCCTGGGCATCGAAGAGTTCGAGGCGGTGCTCGCTCTCGTCGTGGCGCCGGCCGAGGTTCACCAGGCAGAGCAGGTTGACGCCCACGGTCGGCCCCGACTGCAGCAGGGCATCGAAGCTCACCATTGTGCCCTTCTCCAGCTGGGCCATGCGCACCGGGTATTCCCCCTGGTAGGAACTGGTCACGCCCCGCCAGTGGAACGCCAGGCTGGCCCGCTCCGCCACCGGCGATCGGTCCACCTTCTTGCTGTAGGGGGCAGGGAGCAGCTGCCATCGCCGGGGTCGGGAACCTTCCCCCGTGCCAGGGGAACCACCACCACGAGTTCCCCGGGCCCCAGTCCCAGCTGGGCCGAGGTGAGGGTGATGTCCCCTGGTCTTCCGGCACGGGCAGTCGATCCAGGCACTGCCAGTACCCGCCTTCCAGCGCGGTAGAGGGCCAGATCAACGAGGTGGCTGCGGGAGGAGCGGAAGGCGGAGGTGCGTTCGTTGTGGGTGAAGGTGGAGTAGGTGACGCTCGACACGATGCCGTGCGAGAGGCCCAGCAGGGGGTAGTAGCAAGTCATGACAGAAATCGCTACCGGTCAAGGCCTCAGGGCCCCACCATGGTCAGGTCTGGAGTGAGTCTGCACAAGCGCCGAGGGGCCACCCTGCCGATAATCTGATGTCCACATGAGCTTTCTCGCAGGCCTCAACGACGCCCAGAGGCGGGCCGTCGACCATCACCACGGACCCCTGCTGGTGGTGGCGGGCGCCGGCAGCGGCAAGACCAGGGCTCTCACCCACCGGATCGCGCACCTGATCGGCCACCACGGTGTGGACGCGGGCGAGGTGCTGGCGGTCACCTTCACCAACAAGGCCGCCAGGGAAATGAAGGAGCGGTTGGAGCTGCTGCTCGCCCAGAGACTGGCTCAGAGCCAGTTCGGCCAGCCCTGGAGCACTCTCCCCCCGGTGGAGCAGCGGCAGTTGCGCGGCCGCATCTACCGCGAAGTGACCCGGGACCTGTGGATCGGCACCTTCCACGCCCTCTTCGCCCGCCTGCTGCGCTTCGACATCGATAAATTCCGGGATCCGGAAGGGCTCACCTGGACCCGCCAGTTCTCGATCTACGACGAAGGGGATGCCCAGAGCCTGGTCAAGGAGATCGTGACCCAGGATCTGCAGCTCGATCCCAAGCGCTTCGAGCCCAAGAAAGTGCGCTGGGCGATCAGCAACGCCAAGAACCAGGGCTGGCTGCCCGAGCAACTGGAGAGCCAGGCCCAGGGGCAGCGGGACCGCAAGGTGGCGGAGGCCTATCGCCTCTATCGGAGGGCCCTGGCCGCCAACAACGCCCTCGATTTCGATGATCTGCTGCTGCTGCCCGTTCAGCTGCTGCGTCAGAACGAGCAGGTGCGCAACTACTGGCACCGCCGCTTCCGCCACGTGCTGGTGGATGAATACCAGGACACCAATCGAACCCAGTACGACCTGATCAAGTTGCTGGTGACCGACGGCCGCGATCCGGAAACATTCGACGCCTGGGAAGGTCGCTCGGTGTTCGTGGTGGGAGACGCCGACCAGAGCATCTACAGCTTCCGCGCCGCCGACTTCACGATCCTGATGGGGTTTCAGGAGGATTTCGGCGATGGCGCTGCCGACGCCCTCACCCGCACGATGGTGAAGCTGGAGGAGAACTACCGCTCCACCGCCACGATCCTCGAGGCCGCCAATGCCCTGATCGCCCACAACAGCGAACGGATCGAGAAGGTGCTCCGGCCCACCCGCGGCGAGGGCGAACCGATCGGGCTCACGCGCTGCGACGACGAGATCGCCGAGGCCGAGGCGGTGGTGCACCGCATGCGCATGCTCGAGGCCGCCCACCCGGACCTGCGCTGGGGTGACATGGCGGTGCTGTATCGCACCAATGCCCAGTCCCGGGCGATGGAGGAAGCCCTCGTGCGCTGGGGCCTGCCCTACCTCGTGGTGGGGGGACTGCGCTTCTACGACCGCCGCGAGATCAAGGATGTGCTGGCCTATCTGCGGCTGCTGGTGAATCCGGCCGACACCGTGAGTCTGCTGCGGGTGCTCAACGTGCCCCGCCGCGGCATCGGCAAGACCACGGTGGAACGGCTCACCGATGCGGCCGCTCAGCTCGGTCTGCCCCTCTGGGAGGTGGTGAGCGACCCCGAGGCGGTGCGCTCCCTGGGAGGTCGCTCGGCGAAGGGGCTGCTCCAGTTCTGCGAACTGATCACCGATCTGGCCCGGCGCCTCCAGGACGCACCTCCAGCCGAGCTGGTGCAACGGGTGATGGAGCAGAGCGGCTATCTCGCCGAGCTGATCAGCGAGGGCACCGACGAAGCGGAGGAACGGCGGCGCAATCTGCAGGAGCTGGTCAACGCCGCCCTTCAATACCAGGAGGAGAACGAGGAGAGCAGCCTGGAGGGGTTTCTGGCCTCCGCGGCCCTCGCCAGCGACGCCGACGACAAGGACACGGCCGCCGACCGGGTCACGCTGATGACACTGCACGCCAGCAAGGGGCTGGAGTTTCCGGTGGTGTTCCTGGTGGGGCTGGAGCAGGGTCTCTTCCCCAGCTACCGCTCCCTGGAGGACCCGGCGGCCCTGGAGGAGGAACGACGCCTCTGCTACGTGGGACTGACCCGGGCCAAGGAGCGCCTGTTTCTCACCCATGCCAGCGAGCGGCGTCTCTGGGGCGGGATGCGCGAGCCGGCGGTGCCTTCGGTGTTCCTCTCGGAACTGCCGCCGGAACTGATCCAGGGCGAGGTGCCCCGCAGCGGCGGGGCGGCCCTGCGGCGTGAGCAGCGGCTGGACCGGCTCACCCGGGTGGACCGGGCCGAAAGTCGCCACGTGCAGGCCGGCGGCGAAGGGGGGCTGCCCGTCAATGCCGTGCGCCGGCGCGCCCCGGGGCGCATCTGGGCCGTGGGAGACCGGCTCGTGCATTCCAGCTTCGGGGAGGGCCAGGTGACCCACCTGTTCGGATCGGGGGAGAAGATCTCGATCGCCGTGAAGTTCGAAGGCATGGGGCCGAAGATCCTCGACCCCCGCCTGGCCCCCATCGAGCCCCTCGGCTCCGGCTCCGAGGCACCTTGAGTCAACCCCCGGCCCACCGGGCACCGAGGGTTCTCGTGCTCACCGGTGGCCTGATCCATCTGGTGCATCAGCTGGCCGTGGTGCGGGAGGAGCCGGACGTTCAGGGTGGAGGAGCCACGATCGCCGTGCTCATCACCGGGGTGCTGACACGCGATCCCGGGGCCCTCGAAGCCCTGCAGGCGGCCGGCAGCGCCTGGTTCTCGCTGCTGCGCCAGGCAGACCCCGAGGGATTCGCAGGCCTGCGGATGGTGCGCGCGAAAGCGAGCTCCCGTCCGGGGAGTGGGATCTGGCCTGCGTCAACAACCAGTGGCTCGTGGGCCAGCGACAGGTTGTGGAGCGCCTCGGAATCGGCCGGCTCCTGGTGGCGGGAGATGGCCTCGGGCATCTACTACCGCTGCGCGAGGGAGGTACGGGCCGTGGTCCCGAGCCTGCTGAACCGGCCCATCCCCGAACCGGGCCGGGCGGTGTCCTACGTGCTCAGCGGTCGCCAGCCCTGCTGGCACCGGCCTCCGGTCCCGGCCGCCCCGGCTCCGCTGGAGCGGCGACAGCAGCTGTTCGCCAGCCTCACGGCGAGCCAGGAGTCTGCGGCATCCAGGGCGGCAGGGTTCTGCCGGGAGGTGTCGGACCCCGGGCGGCCCCTCTGGCTCTGCTCGGTCCCCAACCTGGCCCACCAGTTTCCCGGCCAGCGGATCCCCCTCCAGGTTCTGCGCGCCTGGAGGGTCCAGCTGGAACGGGAGCATGGCTTCGATGGCCGGCGGGACCGTCTGGTGCTGATCGACCACCCCAAGGCTCCACCCCGGGGCAGTTTCGGCGGGGAGGGCCGGGAACTCTCCTGGCTGGGCGGCCCCCTGCGCACTCCGATTCCGCTGGAGGTGCTGGTGGCGGAGCTGGAGCGGGAGCAGCCGGATCGGCCGGTGATGGTGGCCGGGCTCACCTCCGCGCTCTACGGCGTACGCCATCTCACCCGGGCCCAGGTGGTGTGGCTGGGACTGGCACCCCTCTGGCGGGCCAATCCGCTCTATCGCGGCCGCCCGCTGGAATTCCTGCATCGGTTCCTGCGGGTGCGGCGCATGGCCCTGCTCACCGCCCAGGTCGACGCAGCTGGACCGGCTGGCGGCCATCGCCGTCAGTAACGCACCTGCCAGGGCCAGCGGTCGGGAACGCAGAGGAACTCGTCATTGCTGCCGCACTCCAGACCCACGGAGTCGAGAATCCTTCCCTCCAGCCAGTACTGCACAGTCACGTAGAGGGCCGGGATCACGCACCAGTGGGCCTTGTAGCGATCCAGCCAGGCCAGGTAGAGGATCAGAAGATAGAGGGCCACACCATCGGCCAGGCGGCTGGTGATCTGGGGGATCCACTGGTGGCCGATCGACATCTGCAGACCGGCGTAGAGCGCGCCGAAGAACAGCAGAGACAGGGTGAGCGGACAGGCGAGCAGACGGCGGGGATCGAGACGCTGCTGGATCACGGCCAGCAGCAGCCCGAGGGCGAGGGCCCGCTGCAGCCGGCCGATGATGCGCCGCACGGCATAGCTGCTGAAGTAGGCATCCCCGGAGTAGTCCTGGAAGCGATCCAGGGCGATGGGGGCGACCAGGGCGAACAGCCCGGTCACCGCCAGGGCCAGGAGCAGCCAGGGCCAGTGGCGCCGGAGTGCCCCAGGACCGGGCCCGCCCGGTGAACGGGCGGCGGTGCGCAGGCGGACCAGGCGGGCCGGCAGGCCCGCGGCCAGCCGCGGCAGGGCGGGCAGCAGGCTCAGGGGCAGGTTCCACACGAAGGTGTTGTGACTCAGGCCGGAGACCACGAGGCCCGCCCCGAGCCACCGGCCGGGCACCCGGGCCAGCCCCGCCGCGCTCACCAGGAGGGGAACCAGCAGGAGGGTGGCCAGGGCCTGACGCGTATGGGCGGTCTGGAGGAAGCCACGCAGCAGGGGGCTGCAGCAGATCAGCAGGCTCCACCATCCTGCCCAGGCCCAGGCCCGCCAGGTCATCGCCAGCAGCACGGCGGCCGCGGCGAAGGCCATGGCCACCAGCCCATGCACGGCGGCCATGCGATAGGGAAGCAGCAGGATCAGGGGCCGCAGCAGTACCCACAGAGGTTCCGGGGGCGCCTGTTGGGTGTCCCACTGCATCATGTGGGAGAAGCGGGTGGTGTCACTGTTGCCCCAGCTGGCCAGGGTGAAGAAGATCAGCACGAGTGCCAGCAGCGCCACCACCCCTGCCACCCAGAGGCGGGGACGACGCCAGGCGGCCGCCAGATGGATCAGCAGGGCCGCCATCCCCTGGGCAACGAACAATCCCGCCAGCTGCAGCGGGGCCGAGGTCACCTGGTCGACCCGGAAGGGGGCCTCGAGAGGGAACTCCGGCGGGATCATGCGGTGGGTTCAGGCAGGCGCGAAGGGTGGATCGAATCATCGGGCATCGAACCGACTTCAGGGAGCCGATCCATAGCGGACCTGCCAGGGCCAGCGATCCGGTATGCAGAGGAAGTCGTCATTCCAGCCGCAGCGCAGGGAGTAGGAGCCAGAAGGTCATGCAGGAACCATGCCGATCCAGGGTGACGACCAACGCAGGCAGAACCGCCCAGCGGCAACCATAGTGATACGAGCCAGCCAAGCCACAGGATGGCGACAGCAGAAAGAACCCCACCGGATCGGCGAAGCGCCCGATCAGCTGGGGCACCCAGCCGAATTCCATGGTCCCCGGAATGACCAGATAAAGAAGCGCGAACAGCCCAAGACTTCGGCTCCGGGGGCAGGCCCGCAGCTGCCGCCATTCCCAATCGCCGCTCTCCAGCAGGTGATCACGGCTCCCAGCACCATCGCCAGCAGAAGCCGACCCACGGCGGAGACAAGCGGATAGCGGTTGGAGTAACGTCTCCCTCAGCAGATAGGTCATGCAAGTTTCTGCACGTCGTCACCAGAGCCGCAAAGACGGCCAGCAGGATCAGGAAGGCCGAGCAGGAGCACTTCGCGGAGGGCCAGGAGAGCGATGGGGCGGCGAACCTGAGGCAGGTGGAACGAGCCACGCCGGGACCGAGCAGGGAACCGGCGCAACTGCCCCCGCCAGGGAGGGCAGGAGACAGAGCAGAAGTGCGGGAACAAAGGTGTTGTGAATGGTGACGGCCCAGAGCGTGCCAGGGCTGTCGGAAGCCGGCCGATCGTGCACGAGCCTGGCCGCCCTGAGGAACACCGGCAGGAGCACCAGGGTGATCAGCGCCTGGCGGGTCACGGCGTTCTGAAGAAAGTTCCGGAGCAGGGGGCTGCAGCAGAGGAGCAGGGCCCACCAGCCGGCCCAGGCGACCGCCCGCCAGCGGCGACCAGGAAGATCCCCGCGGCGGCAAAGCCGGCTCAGGGCGGCATCCCGTGAGCTGCCGACATCCGATAGGGAAGCCTCACGATCAGGGGAGCGACCGCGATCCAGAAGGGTTCCCCCTCCACGCGGCTCAGATCAAAGGCGAGGAAATGGCTGAGCTTGGTGGTGTCGCTGTTCCCCCAGCTGGCCAGGGTGAAGAACACGGTCACCTGCAGCAGCAGCAGCCCCACACAGGCCCACCACAGCCTCCAACGGTCCCTGAGGGCAGCCCAGGAGATGGCCGCCGCCGTCATCGCCACCAGCAGGAACAGCAGAGTCATGCCCAGGGGCGCTGCTGTGACCTGATCGATGCGGTAGGGACTGGTGGTGGGGAAGGCCTGCATCGGGTTCAGGCACCCGCCACGCCAGCGTCACCTCGCAGAAGATGCCGCAGGGCCCCTGGGCTACGGGGAGCAGAAAATCCCCAATAGGGATCGAGAAGTTTCCGCACAGCACCATCTCCGCCATTCCCGTCGCCCAGCTCAAGGCACTCCCGCAGTTCCGAGCTCAGCCGCCGGCGTTCGCGCCACTCGGCCGCCTCCTCGTCGACCTTGTCCCCTCCCAGGGAGGAGAGATCCTGCTCGGCCTCCACGTCGACCCAGTGCAGCTTCTTCCCGAGCGCCACGCCATAGCCCAGGTGGGTGCCGAAGGCGTTGCTGGCCATCCCGTCAGACAGCTCCAGGAGGGTCCGCAGGGAATCGAGGAACCAGGGGTTGGAACGGTGGCCGTTGCAGGCCAGGATCCACTCCCGGGGCAGTCCTTCGATCGCCGGATCCTTCCAGTGCCGCAGCCAGATCACCGAGCGATACCCCCCCTCCCGGACCTGGCGCGCCACCGCTTCGATGCAGGCGTGATGGTCCATGCGACGCTCCACCTGATCCCAGCTGTGGGCGAGCACCACGAGCAGGGTGGCACCCAGTTCCTGACGGAGCTGGGCGATGGTCTCGGCATCGAGGATGGGGCGGGCATAGGAGATCCAGGGTCCGATGGCCAGAGCCGGCAGTCCGAACCGCTCGCGCAACCACTGGGCCCGCAGCGGCCCCATGCAGAGGTAGCCGCGGGTCCAGGAGCGCGGACTTTCGAAGGTGGCTTCCCGACTGACCTTGAGGCCGTGTTCGAGCAGCCAGGGCAAGGCAGGGCCGAGCAGGGGGAGACCGGCATGGCGCTTGAGCTGAATGTCATGGCCGTAGTGGTGCGAGGAGTTCTCGAGCTCGCGCCGGGCCGGACTGAAGAAGGGCTTGCGACCGCTGGAGGAATGGAAGGCCCCTTCGGCCCAGTGGTCGGCGCAGACCTGAGGGTTGAAGGGGACGGACCGCGAGAAGGCCTGGTGCACAAGACCCCGATAGGCGGCCAGAGCCTGCCACTGGTCGCGGTCGAAGCGGGCCAGGCGCGCGAGGGGCTGTCGCCGCAGGGAGTCCCGCACGGCCTGCCGGAGGGCTCGGCGCAGACCGACGCTCATCGAATCCCTGCCAGGGTGTCAGTCATTGCGATCTCTCCATCCCAGCCGCTCCAGAGAGCCCCATTCCTCCCGGGCCCGCAGGATGCCATCGGCCAGCCTTCGCACGGCCCCATGGCCCCCCCTGCGATCCAGCACCCAATCTGCCCGACGACGCAGAGGCGCCACCGCATCGGCCGGACAGATCAGCAGCGCCACCGCCGGTCGCACGGCAAGGTCGTTGAGGTCATCCCCAACGAAGGCACTCTGGGCGGTGGTGATCCCCATCTCCTCCTGCAGCTTGACCAATGCCGCGGGCTTGTCCCCCACCCCGGTGAGAACCCGGTCGATGCCCAGGTAGCGGGCTCGCTGTTCGGTGGCGCCGCTCTTGCCACCGCTCAGAAAGACCACCTCCAGCCCCGCCTGCTGCAACAGACGGATCCCGAGTCCATCCCGCACGTCGAAGCGCTTGACCACTTCCCCGGATTCGGTGGTCCAGAGACCGCCGTCGGTGAGCACCCCATCCACATCCAGCACCAGCAGGCGCAGGTCCTGCAGGCCCCTGCGGCTGCGGCGGAAACCCAGCGCATGGCGCCAGCGCCAGACAAAGGATCGGATCACTCCCTGTTCCAGCTCAGAGCACGCTCTCGGCCACCGTTTCGGAGAGCGGCGCCCGGATGGCCATCAGTTGCTCGAGCAGGGGCTCGAGGCGATGAAGAGGCACCATGTTGGGTCCGTCGCTCAGGGCGTTCTCCGGATCGGGATGCACCTCCATGAACAGTCCGTCCACCCCCACCGCCACCGCCGCCCGGGCCAGCGGGGCGACGAATTCGCGCTGTCCACCGCTGGAGGTGCCACGCCCTCCCGGCTGTTGCACCGAATGGGTGGCATCGAAGATCACCGGGCAGCCCAGGGCCTGCAACTGGGGCAGGCTGCGGTAATCGACCACGAGGGTGTTGTAGCCGAAGCTGGTTCCCCTCTCGGTGAGCCAGAGGTTGGCGACGCCAGCTTCCCTGAGCTTGGCCACCACCTGGGCCATGTCCCAGGGAGCCAGGAACTGACCCTTCTTGACATTGATCACCTTGTCGGTGCCCCGGGTGGCTGCGGCAGCCGCGAGCAGCAGATCGCTCTGCCGGCAGAGAAAGGCGGGAATCTGCAGCACATCCACCACCTCCGCCACGGGCGCAGCCTGGTGGCTTTCGTGGATGTCGGTGAGCACACGCAGACCCAGCTTTTGTTTCACCTCGGCCAGAACATCAAGTCCTTCCTGGAAGCCGGGTCCTCGAAAGGAAGAACCGGAACTGCGGTTAGCCTTATCAAAACTTGCCTTAAAGATATAATCAATTCCAAGTCTGTCTGTGATCTGCTTGACCCTTTCGGCAACCTCGAAGACGAGCTCGCGGCTTTCGATCACACAGGGACCTGCCACAAGAATCATCGACATGCCTGAACGCAATGAAGAACGTTCGGACCAGCATAGGTCATCGCTTTCCCTGGAGGGTCAGCCCGCCAGGCGTTGCTCGAGTGAAGCCAGGTCACGGAAGGTATCCGATTGCTTCTGCAGTTCCTGAAACGTACCGAATGCCTTCACGGTACCTCTTTCGAATTCATAGATCCTGTCGCAACGCATAACCGTGGAGAGGCGATGAGCAATGACAACAGTTGTGCACCGCCTGCCGATCACTTCAAGGGCTTCAATGATCTCATTCTCGGTTCGGTTGTCGAGGGCGCTCGTGGCCTCATCGAGAAGCAGGAATTCGGAACCCCGGTAGAAGGAACGGGCCAGAGCCAGCCTCTGACGCTGGCCGCCGGAAAGCTGGAGACCGTTCTCACCGATCGGTGTGTGAAGTCCGTAGGGGAGTTCGCTCACGAATTCATCCAGCTGGGCTGCCTCCAGCGCAGCCCAGACCTCATCCTGATCGATCTGATCCTCATCCTTGCCAAAGGCCACATTCTGGAGAACACTGGCATCGAGCAGGTTGATGAACTGGGGAACCTGGGAGCAACAGGCATGCCAGGCAGGAACGTCCTGGGGGGTAACGGGGATGCCGTCGAGGGTGAGAAACCCTTTGCCGGGATTCAGCAAAGCAAGCAGGATCTGGGCGGTGGTGGTTTTACCGCTGCCGGTGGAACCCACAAACGCCACCCTGGAACCAACGGGAATGGTGAGATCCACGCCCCTGAGAACCCAGTCGGCCGAGTTGGGATAGGCGTACCAGACATCAGCGAGTCCGATGGAACGGGAAGGGAACACTCCCCTCGGGCTGGGCACGCCAGGGTCTCCCAGCCTTGGTTGGTCGGAAGGAAGCCGAAGGTATTCGAGGGTACTTTCCATCACCGGCAGTCCGCCTCGCAACTGATTCATCGACTGGAAGAAATCCTGCAAGGGAGGAGTGAGCCGCAGGGCAGCCACGGAAAGAGAGGCCAGGAAGGGAAGAATCGAGCGGATATCGGATCGGTCGCCGCTGAGCAGGGCCGGTACGGCTCCCACGGCAAAAATCAACGTGATGCCGAGGGGCTCGATCAGCATCCGGGGAATGATCGGCAGGATCTCCGATGCCCAGGCATACCTCTTGGCCTCCTCACCGGTTTTCACGAAGGCCCGGCGAAAATGCTCCTCAGAGGCGGTGAGCTTGATGTCGCGAATCGATCCCAGGGATTCAAGAAGGATATGAGCAGTGCGAGATTCCAATCGAATCTTCTGCTTGGAAGCATGGCGAAGATAGGGAGTGATCATCTGGGAGATCACCAGGTAGGCCGTAACCAGCGAAAGGATCAGCACAACTGCCGACCACCGGCCGATCACAAGAATCCCAAGGGATAGCAGTAGAATCGAGAAGATGCTGCCCACCATCTTCAACATCGGATTAACAACCGAGTTGGAGGTTTTCTTGATATGACTCAACAGCATCGTCGAGAGCTTGGCCGTGCTCTTGTTGAGATGGTATTCATAGCCTTGGGCCAGAACATTCGCATGGATCCTGTTGGATAGATCGATCCACACCCTGGCTGTGAGCCGCTGCTGAAAGAATTGCAGGGCGAACTTGCTTCCCGACGCCAACCAGGCCAGTATGGCGAATAAGAGGATCAGCCAGAGGCTCTGATCAATTACATCTCCTCCGAATACCTTGACCCCAGGGATACGATCCTCCAGCTTGTGGCCAACCAAGGCTCCCATCAGTCGGGCGATCACGCCCACCGAAATGAGATCGATGAAACCCGGAATAAAAGAAAGCGGCACCAGGATCTTCAGCTGAGCGATCCGCTCCTTGGGCAGATAGGCGATCAGGGCGCGTAGCTGTCGATAGGTTCGGCTCCTGGAGAGCGGATTCAATCGCGCTGGTGTCTGTGTCTGTTCCACAACGTTATGGGAGCAGCACCCTGGATTCCGAGGGCGCTGGCCAGCGCCGCAGCCGCCCCTGCAGGCGGCGCTGCCATTGATCGAGCCACAGCCGCCAGTGAGAACGGGTCTGCAACGGCGGCGACGCTCCACTGAGCAGGCGACCCCAGTGGGCCTCGATCGCCGGCAGGGCCTTCCGCCACCTCTGCCGCAGGGCCTCCTCCGAACACGCCATGAGCAGCGCCTCCAGCCGGACCGGCTCCGCCAGCCACTCCTGGGGATCGGCAACCGCCGCCGCGATGCGCTCCACATCGGCTGCCAGGGTGCCCCATCCGATCTGATGCCCGACCAGGCCGGGGTCCAGCTGATCGGCCAGGGCATGGTTCAGGCTGCTGAACACCACGCAGCCACAGGCCAGAGCTTCGATCGGCGGCAGCCCGAAGCCCTCGCTCACGCCCCGGCCCCGCCAGTAGTCGGCGGAGTCGTAGACGACCACGGTGGCAGCGTTGAAGAGATCCACCAGATCCTCCACCCAGCCGCTCTGCACCTCCACCCTGAGACCTCGAGCCACAAGGGCGGGAACGAGCTGCTCGAGCACATACCTGCTGCACTTGCGCCGCTGCACAAGCACATCGATCGGGCGATCGACGCGCCTGCGTTGCGAAGGATCGGCAGCCCAGCGCGCTCCCCGCTCCTGCCACTGGGGCGCCAACGCGTTGGGCACCAGGAACAGGGGGTTGCGGGGGGCGCGATTCCCCCAGTAGCCGAGGGTGTTGCGGCTCACCGCCAGGATCGGTACCCCCGGGGGCAGATCGAAGCGGTAGCCCGTGCTGTGGGCGTGGTACGCGACCGGCCTGCCCGCCAGCCGGCGCAGCAGGGCCGGAACGTCGAATCCCCAGCTCACGATCCAGAGGGCCGCTCCCGGAGCCGGCTCGCGCCGGAGCAGGTCATCGAGAAAGGGGTGGTCGCTCTGCCGCTGCCGGTAGGTGACCAGCTCCGATGGCACCAGATCGGCCACCAGGCGAGCCGTCTGCAGCTCCACCAGCAGGCCGCCTCCGCGGAACCTGCCGGTGGTGCCGGGCACCAGAAACCGAACGGGGAGCAAGCTCAGGCGGCGACGGCCTCGGTGCTGCCCGTGCGCTGGCGGCGGGTGAGGAAGCCGAACAGCACCTTGCCGATGGCCGCCACCAGGTTGCCTTCCAGCTCCTGGAACATCTTCATGTTGAGGTGGAAGGCATTGTTCGCCTCCGCCACGATCCGATCGGCTGTGGCCTGGTCGATGGGCAGGGTGTCGAGGGCAGCTCGGTAGGTGGTCTTGAAGGCCTTCTCGTCGTCGATGGCCTCGAACGCATAGAAGTGCAGTCCGTCCTGGTCGCCAAGGTTCATCGCCTTCTGGGCGATGGTGCGCAGAATCTGCCCACCGGAGAGGTCGCCGAGGTAGCGGGTGTAGTGATGCCCGACGAGCAGCTCAGGGGCCTCGGCGCCCAGCTGATGGATCCGCTGTACGTAGGTCTGGGCGGCGGGGGTGGCCCGGATCTGCTGTCGCCAGTCGGGGCCGAAGTAGTAGGAGAGATCCCTTTCCAGAGACTCGCGCCGGCTCAGCTGGGGGAAAGCGATGGGTCCGACCACGGGGTGATCGCTGAGCTTGCCGATCTCCTCCTCCATGGCGCTGTAGACGTACCAGAGATCGGCCACCAGGGTGCGGTAGCTGGCCTTGTCGACCACGCCCTTGAGAAAGCAGCTCACGAAACCGGTGTTCTCCGCCATCGTGTGGGATTTCTTCGTTCCCTCACGCAGTTGGGAAGCAAGGGCGACAGACATCGATTTGAAAAGCTGCACGGCAGACGTAACAAGGTAGGCGGGGCCTTCCCGGTCCCGAGCCAAGGTTGCGAAGGATTACGCCACCCGGTCCTGCCCGTCACCGAACCGCCCGTCCGCCTCGCCGCCGAACAGCCCGAACAGCTCCCGGCAGGCCAGCCGCAGTTTCTCCACGACCTCCGGCTGGGGGAGGTGGGAGCCGGTGGGCTGCCAGTCGCCCACGGTGGCGAGACGCCAGCGCTCCGAGTCGTAGGTGAGACCGCGGATCAACACCCCCAGCAGCCTCGGCCGCTCCCCGGCGCTCTCCCCGTGGGCCTTCAGCGGGGACCTCTCCAGACGCAGCTGCACCAGCAGGGAGCGGCACTGCAGCCGCGGGCTCCAGCCAGGGAAGTGGAAGGAGAGATCCAGCGATTCCTGCTCGTCGAAGGCCCGGGTGAGGGGATCGTCGCGCCAGGGGGTGAGATTGGCCCTGGCCGCTGGGAAATGGGCACGCACCAGGGTGACGGCCGAGGCGATCGCCTGGGCCAGGTCGAGCGATCGGGCCTGGTCGGCCGCATTCATGCCGTTTCCCCTGAGCAGAAGCCTTGCCTGGCGGAAACCTAGGCTCGCCCGCGCATCCGCTGCGGCAGGAATGGCCACTTACGAGAAACTCACTGCACCGGCGGAAGGAACGGCCATCCGTTTCGAAGGCGGACAACCGGTCGTCCCCAACGACCCGATCATCCCTTTCATCCGCGGAGACGGCACCGGGGTGGACATCTGGCCTGCCACCCAGCGGGTCCTGGATGCGGCGGTGGCCAGGGCCTACGGAGGAGAGCGACGCATCGAATGGTTCAAGGTGTACGCCGGCGACGAAGCCTGCGATCTCTACGGCACCTATCAGTACCTCCCCCAGGACACGCTGACGGCGATCGAGACCTACGGGGTGGCCATCAAGGGCCCCCTCACCACCCCGGTGGGCGGGGGCATCCGCTCGTTGAACGTGGCCCTGCGCCAGATCTTCGATCTCTACTGCTGCGTGCGTCCCTGCCGTTACTACGAGGGCACTCCCAGCCCCCATAAGCGTCCCCAGGATCTCGACGTGATCGTGTATCGGGAGAACACGGAGGACATCTACATGGGGATCGAGTGGGAGGCCGACGATCCCGTGGGCATCGAACTGATCCGCCATCTCAACGAGGAGGTGATTCCCGCCAACGGCAAACTCGGCAACCGCAGGATCCCTGATGGTTCCGGCATCGGCATCAAGCCGGTGAGCAAGCACGGCAGCCAGCGCCACATCCGCAAGGCCATCCAGCGCGCCCTGCAACTGGAGGGTGACAAGCGCCACGTCACCCTCGTGCACAAGGGCAACATCATGAAGTACACGGAAGGGGCCTTCCGCGACTGGGGCTACGAGCTGGCCACCAGTGAATTCCGCGACGTCTGCATCACGGAGCGGGAGAGCTGGATCCTGGGCAACCTCGAGCAGGATCCCGGCCTGAGCATCGAGGCCAATGCCCGCATGATCGATCCGGGCTTCGACTCGCTCACGCCCGAGAAGCAGGATGCGATCTGCAACGAGGTGAGAGGGGTGCTCGACGCCATCGGCCCCAGCCACGGGGATGGCCGGTGGAAGCAGATGGTGATGGTCGACGACCGCATCGCCGACAGCATCTTCCAGCAGATCCAGACCCGGCCGCAGGAGTATTCCGTGCTGGCCACCCTCAACCTCAACGGCGACTACGTGAGCGACGCCGCGGCGGCCGTGGTGGGTGGTCTGGGCATGGCCCCGGGAGCCAACATCGGCGACCGGGCGGCGATCTTCGAGGCCACCCACGGCACGGCTCCGAAGCACGCCGGGCTCGATCGCATCAATCCAGGATCGGTCATCCTCTCGGGCGTGATGATGCTGGAGTACATGGGCTGGCAGGAGGCTGCCGACCTGATCACCCAGGGGATCAGCGCCGCCATCGCCAACAAGGAGGTCACCTACGACCTGGCACGACTGATGGAACCCAGGGTGGAGCCGGTGAGCTGCTCGGGATTCGCCGAGGCGGTGGTGCGCCACTTCGGGGGGTGAGCCTCCCGGGGTGCGGGCAGAGTGGATCCATGAGCAGCCTCCCACCCAGCCCCGCCGATCCGTGTGTGCACTGCGGCTTCTGCCTGCCCACCTGTGCCAGTTACCGGGTGCTCGCCACCGAAATGGATTCTCCGCGGGGCCGCATCCACGCCCTGCAGGCGATCGCGGCCGGAGACCTCGAACTCGATGCCACGGTGGCCAGGCACTTCGACAGCTGCCTGGGCTGCTTCGCCTGCGTCACCGCCTGTCCTTCGGGGGTCCGCTACGACGAGCTGATCGCGGCCACACGCCCCAAACTCAACGTGCCGGAACTGCGCAGTCCGACCCAGCGGGCGTTGCGGAGGATCCTCTTCTCCCTTCTGCCCTATCCGGAACGGTTGCGGGCCCTGCTCACTCCCCTGCGCGCCTACGCCGGTTCCCCCCTCCAGACCTGGCGCGCCGCAGCGGACTCACCCGGCTGTTCGGACCCCAGATCGCCGCCATGGAGAGGCTTCTGCCTCCCCTTCCCCCAGAGGCCTTCCGCAGCGAGTGGCCGGTGCTCGTGCCCGCCCGGGGAAAGCGTCGCTACCGGGTGGGTCTGGTGCTGGGGTGCGTGCAGCGGCTCTTCGATCCGGCCGTGAACGAAGCCGCGGTGGAGGTGCTCACCGCCAACGGCATCGAGGTGGTGATCCCCCCTGCTCAGGGATGCTGTGGAGCCGTCACCCATCACCAGGGGGAACTGGAACAAACGCGGGAGCTGGGCAGCGCTCTGATGGCCAGCTTCACGGCCGTGGTGGGTCCGGGCAAGCCCGCCGGGCCCGAGCCCCTCGATGCCATCCTGGTGGCGGCTTCCGGATGCGGCCACACCCTCAAGCAGTACGACGAGCTGCTGGCCGCCGGCCAGGCCAGGGACTTCGCCACCAAGGTGGCGGACCTCCAGGAATTCCTCGAGCGCGTGGGCCTGAGCGAGGACTTCGCCACCTCCCTGGCCCCCTTGCCCCACGAAGATGGCGACGTCGCCACCCAGGAACGCCCTCTGCTGCTGGTGTACCACGATGCCTGCCACATGCTGCACGGCCAGGGATTGCGGGATCAGCCCCGATCCCTGCTGCGGCGCATTCCCCATGTGGAGATCCGTGAGGCGGTGGAGGCGGGGGTCTGCTGCGGCAGTGCCGGCATCTACAACCTCGTGCAGCCCATGGAGGCCGGGGAACTGGGCCGGATCAAGGCGGCGGATCTTTCCGGAACCGGTGCCGAGGTGGCCGTGAGCGCCAACATCGGCTGCAGCCTGCAGATCCGTCAGCACATGGAGAGTGCCGGCCGCGCACTTCCCGTGCTGCATCCGGTGCAGCTCCTCGAGCGCAGCTGGCGGATCGGGCACGGAACTGACGCCGAGATGCCCACCGATCCCTGAACCCCTACTCCTTTTCGGGGGTTCCGCGCTCCATCAGCTCCCAGGCCTGACGCAGGGTGTCGGCATCGCCGAGATTTCCGGGAACAGTGAGCACGGGGAGGTCCTCGATCCCGGCCCTGCCTTCCTTCTGCTGCGGGGGCACGCGCACGAGGGACAGCCCCGGCAGCAACTGGCCCTCCAGGTGGACCGAGGCCAGGCCCAGCCCCTCTGCCAGAAGCGTATGGCTGGTGATGCCCCCCTTGCTGATCAGATACCCCAGATCCGCAGCCAGCGCCCCGGCCACTCTCGCCATCGATCCCGCCAGGGCCTGCCCCAGCGCCCTTCGCTCGGCCGGATGGCGGCAGGCCAGCTCGCCCCGGCTGGTGAACAGCACCGGCGTGCGTCCCTCGGAGAGAACCGAGCGCAGACATTCCATCCAGGACCGTTCCAGCGAGGCCAGCAATCGGTCGGGGAGGGGTCCCTCGAGCAGCCGATGCACCTTCGCCACATCCATCTCCACTCCCGAGCAGGCGGACTCCCGCAGCAGGCTCTCGAGCTGGGCATCGGCCAGCGGCACGTGGGAGCCCACCAGCACGAGACCGGGCATGGCTCTTCCTTCAGGCCCCCTTCGCCTCAGCTCGCCCAGCCACCCGGGTCCCGGTGGCTGGGGAGGCAGATTCGCCAGGGCTGGCAGCAGACCGGCGGCGCTCTGGACCAGGAACCGCCGCGGCCGGCCCACGGATTCGCTGGGGGGCTCCCCCTCTGGCGAACTCACGGATCACCGATCCCAGAACGGTGAGATGGTGCGGTCGCAGCGCGTCCACGGCGACCCAGCAGGGCGCGTCCAGGCCAGCCAGTCGACCCCTCAGGGCCTGCCTGCCGGATTCGAGATCCGCCAGGGCAATCCGCTCCACCCCAGCTGGCAGGAATACGTCCACCGCTCTTCTCCTCCAGCCAGGCGGGCAGGAAGCTGTTGCGGTATCCGAACAGACGATCCCGGGCGAAGGGACTCTCATGCACGGGGCTTCCCCCGAGCCGATGCACCCCGTCCACCGTCGTGCGTGCTCCCTCCAGGAAAGCCGGAACCAGCAGGGTGGCAGCGAAGGGACCGAGTTCCTCCGCGATCACGGTCGCCTCGAGCGGGCAGTGACCGCGCAGGGTGGAATCCCCCCGGCTCACAACCAGCCAGTGCTCGATCGCTCCCTCCTGCACGGGCTGTGGCAAGCGCAGGGCGTAAAGCCCTGCAGATGCTGCCGCACCCTCTCCTCGGCCTCTCCTGCAGAGAGGGCCCGGGTATTGGCCAGCAGGAACACCAGGGGTGAGGGATGGCGCAGTGCGGCCGCCAGGGTGCTGGGATCCCAGCGCAACAGCAGCGGACAGCCATGCACGGTCTGGGAACCGGTGGGATCGTCGTCGATCACGACGATCTTCACGAGGGGGAGAGGACTGTCGAAGGCATGGCTCCATCCTCATCGAACACCGCATCGACCCGCATCGAGGCCGTACCCCCCCGTGTCTCCCCCGCACCGGAGATACCAGCAGAGGACCAGCAGGCCGGGGGAGGATCGGTCGCTAGGTTTTCAGAATCCGCAAGCGCAAACGTCCGATGGGCCAGGACAAGGGGCGCCTCCGGGTGATGCCCATGGGGGATTCGATCACCGATGGCTTCCAGGTGCCGGGGGGTTACCGCAGATCTCTCTTCGATCTGCTGTCACAGGAGGGATATGAGGTCGACTTCGTCGGCCGGTACCGCCAGAAGGGGGATCCCACCCCCGATGACGACCACTGGGGCCGACCAGGATTCGGCATTGCCGATACCGACGAGACCCTCGCAGGTCGCTCCTACGTATCCCTGCAGGCCAACGAGGGGCCGGCAGGGGCAGTGCGGGAGGGCCTCTACGACGATCTCTCCGATGCCATCTCCACCAGCTACTTCTCCAGGGACCCAGACGACACCAACATCCTGCTGTTGCTGCTGGGCACCAACGACGTGGTCCATCAGGTGGTGGAGAAGAACAACGGCGCCAGGGCAGCAGGAGATCGCCTCAACGACGGCAGAGGCGAGCAGCAGGACCGGATCGCCGAAGCCAGCTTCAATCGCCTGGAGGCCTTCATCGAGCGGATCAACACGATCGCCCGCTCCAGGGATCTCTTCCTGGAGGTTCTGATCGGAACGATTCCAGACATCAGCGACACGTGGAACAGCAACGGGCTGAAAGACCCGATCAGTGATGTGATGCGGCAGGAAGTGCGCCAATACAACCGCTGGATCCTGGAGAAGTTCGATAAGCGCGTCTATAGCAACATCGAAGTGCAAGCCGTCGATACGTTCGCGGCCGTTGGGGATTCCCTGGCGGATGGTCATTCATCCCTCGGCTGATGCCCAGCGCAGAATCGCCCAGACCTGGGCCAAGGGAATCGACTCCGCCCTGGAAAGCAGGCTCGATAAACGAGGAGAGGCTGCACCCAAGAAGCCGGAACCAGAGCCGGAAGTGAAGGAATCGCCGCTCCCCACGGCAACAGGCCTGGAGAGGGGAAGTCTCTACAAGGTTCCCGTGAAGGACTATGACGGCAATCTGCATGGCATCATCAATTTCCGAAACAATCCAGCCCTTGCCAATGACTACAAGTATCAGGGTGATGCGGACGTGGATCGCGATGGCATCGCCGAAGCGATCTTCACGAATCAGACCAGCAGACGCTGGGCCACACTCAGATTTGACCCTATCACCGGCAGCATCGACTACAGCGATCATGGCGAGGGAGGGAGCACCAGGGTCGTAGGTGTGTACATCGATCCTCTGGTGGCGGAAGGGGAGGCCAATGGCGGCTTTCTGCTCAATGGCGAGATCGCACCCAAGCGCCTGGGCCCCTTCGACAGCCAGGCACGGCTGAGCAATGACCTGAAGATCGATAATCTCACCCTCCGCACTGCGGCAGATTTCGACAATGATGGCTTTACGGAGCTCTACTGGAAGACAAATGATGGCACAGCCTACCTGCGCATGATCATGCACGCGGATGGCAACATCCAATATGGCAATTATCAAAACGAAGAACAGATGAAAGATTATCTGGCATCCACGGGAAACTTTGATTCCATTCCCAGCATTCTTTAATGCCTCCCTGCCATGAAAACCCTTCCCGATTGTCCATTGCCACCCCGGTTGATCCGCTTTCCCAACCCCTGATGCCCGACAACGCTCCCAGCCCGCTTCTGGAGCCCGGTCGCGGGGAACTGCAGGGGCTGGTGCAGCATCTGCACGCCCACTCCTTGCCATGGCTGCCGGCTGGTCAGGGCAGCCGCCTGCACTGGGGTCCTCCGGTGCCGGCGGCCACGGCCTCCGTGGTGAGCATGCGGCGACTGGATCGGATCCTGGAGCACAACCCCGGCGATTTCACGATCACGGTGGAGGCCGGGACTCCCCTGGTGGATGTGCAGACAGCCCTGGGCCAGCACGGGCAGTGGCTCGCCGTCGATCCACCCTGGGGCACCAGCGGGGATGGCGAACCCGGATCCCGCCAGGGGGCGGGAAGCATCGGTGGGCTGGTGGCCCGCGGTCTGGCAGGCGGTTACCGGCAGCGCCACCTCGGTGTCCGCGACCAACTGATCGGCATCCGTCTGATCCGGGCCGACGGGGTGATGGCCCGTGCCGGGGGCAAGGTGGTGAAGAACGTGGCCGGCTACGACCTGATGCGCCTCTTCACCGGCAGCTGGGGGTCCCTCGGCCTGATCACTGAAGTCACCCTGCGCACCCTGCCCCTCCCCCCCCAGCGACGGGGGCTGTGGCTGCAGGGCCCCCTTGCCCAGCTCGGGGAACTGGTGCGCTGGCTCCTCGGTTCCAGCCTCTGCCCGGAGCGCATCGACTGGTGGAGCGCACCACTGGCAGCCTCGGCGGGCTTCGAGCACCAGCCCCTGCTCCTGGTCGGCCTGGCCAGCGTCAACAGCACCACACTCGACGAGCAGATCGCTTGCCTGCGGGCCCGGACTCCACTGTTCGCCCATCGCCTCGAGACCATGGATCTCGAAGCGCTCCTGGCCATCGCCCGCGGCGGGGCCCGAACGATCGGCAGGGGCGAGGCACCCTGCTGGCTGCTGCGGGTGGGCGTTCCGGCCGACGAGGTCGAGGGGCTGCTGGCTGGAGACGAGATGGCAGGGCTCCGGGCGGAGTTGGGGGCAGGCAGCGGCATCGGCATGGCCTGGAGCTCAGCGCAGACCGATGGGGACGTTCCCGACGCCCTGCAGATCGAGGCGCTCAGAAGGCGGTGCCGCCGGCTGGGGGGCTTCCTCACCGTGCTCGACCAGCCGCCGGCGACCCATCTGCCCGCCTGGGAGGATGCCCCTTCCCGCCCCCTGATCGAAACCCTCAAGCGCCGTTTCGATCCCAGGCTTCAACTGGCGCCGGGCCGCCTGCCCGGCGTCGCCGCACCCTGCCTTGAAGGGGACGGCGCTCAGAGGAGTTCCAGGGAATAACGGCAGCTGAGCTCCAGGCTCGAGCCGGGGGCGACCATCAGCCGTCGCTCGCCGCTGAGCAACGATCCGCGTGGCCCCGTCCAGGGTTCGAGGCACACCATCGAGCGGGGAGGATCCGTCCACACCACCACCAGATCCAGGGGAGGAGCGGTCTCCAGGGTCACCGCCATGCCCCCCCCGGGGTCCACCATCCGCACCGGGCCGGCCACGGGGCCGCAGAGGAAGTCCACCCCCTGCCCGAGGCGTCCAAGCTGATCGGCCGTGGCCGCGGGCTGCATGGGAAGGTGATCGAAGCAGGTCTGCGGAAGTCCCTCGAGCCGCACCCTCGCCGGGTCGGAGACGGCGAAATAGGGGTGCAGACCGAAGCTGAAGGGAAGCGAGGGGCCATCGCCGCAGACCCCCGGATGGGTCAGCCGGGTGGTGATGGCCAGGGCTGAAGGCTCCAGCGCCATCTCCAGCACCAGGGAGAAGGGGAACGGAAACCGCTGGCGCGAGGCTGAACCGTCGGTGAGCTCCAGTCGCACACCCGGCCGGGGATTCTTGCCTGGAGGGAGCGGCTGCCCGGAAGCTTCATCAAGGCTGGAAAGACTCCAGGGAAGGTCTCTGGCGAATCCATGCTGGGGCATGGGGAAAGTCCCCTGGGGAAGGGACAGGGCATTGCCGGGGAGATTCCCGCAGATGGGAAACAGCACCGGGATGCCCCCCCGCACCGACCGGGAGGGATCCGCGAATCGCTCGCTGTCGAGATAGAGAATCTCCCGGCCACCGCAGCGCCAGCCCGTCACCAGTCCACCCCGTTCGGGCACCACCCGCAGTTCGTCTCCGCTGGCCGGATCCCGGCAGATCCAGTGGGGGAAAGGCTCAGAGCACCGGCGCAGGGGCATGGGAGCATTCGCCATCGGATTCGACCGTAGCCACCCTGGCCTCGAGGGTTCCGATCCAGTCGAGGAGGGCTGCATTGACCTGCTCGGGAACCTCGTCGTGGGGGCAGTGGCCCGCTTCCAGGACCACTTCACTGGTGACTGCCGGGGCATGACGCAGGAAGATTTCCCGCCGGCCCGGCCCATGGATCCAGGGGTCCCGGATCCCCCAGAGGAGCAGGAGAGGGGCGCTGAGTTCAGCGAGGAGTTCGTCGATGGGCTGGCCGCGGGGGATGTCGAACACGGTGCGGAACACACCGAAGGCTCCCGGATCCAGCGAAGGACGCCGAATCGCCTCCACCAGGGCTTCATCCACGTTGGTGGGGTCGACGTACACCTGCCGCAGGGTGCGGCGGATGGTGGCCGGCCGCCGCAGGTTCTCGAACAACAGCCTCTGGAGCAGGGGACTCCGCAGCAGGGCGCTGCCGATGGTGCGACGAGCGATGGCACCCCAGCCCGACGGAGGTTCCTGCTCGCTGCTGAAGGGTCCCGCCGCATTGAGCAGCACCACCCCGGCGGCTCCCTGCCCAAGAGCGGCGCCGGCCGCGAGAGCGGCATAGCCGCCGAGGGAATTGCCCACGATCACCGCAGGCCGACCGATCCGCTCGTCGACGTAGGCCACGAGCTGGTCACGCCAGAGATCGCCCCCGTAGCGAAGGCCCTCGGGCTTGGCACTGCGGCCGAAGCCGAGCAGATCGATGGCATGCACCTCGTGATGGCACGACAGCACCGGCAGATTGAACCGCCAGTGGTCCGTGGAGGCTCCGAAGCCATGCACCAGCAGGATGGCGGGACCCCTGGGATTGGGCGGCGCGACCCTGACGGCATGCACCGGATGCCCGAGAAACGTCCAGGCCTGCTCAGCCACCGGCAATACTCACCTTCAAGGTCTGGATGCTAGGCAGCGCAGCCGCAGGCAAGCGGGGGGATGGGGGGGTGGAATCCGCTCACACGGCAGGCTCGGCCACCTCAGCCTTGCCGGCAAGCACCAGTCGCAGCAGGATCGGTGCCAGGAAGGTGGTGCCGATCACCATCAGAAGGATGGCGGCCTCCAGGGAAGGCGAGAGGATCTCGGCCTGGCTGCCCAGCCCCAGGAAGATCAGACCCACCTCCCCTCGGGGCATCATCCCCAGACCCACCACGAGGCGGTTGGTCTTCTCCACGCTGAGGTAGCTCCAGCCGGCCGCCACCTTGCCCACGATGGCCACCAGCAGCAGGAAGATCGCCACGATCAGTCCCTCGTGATTGGAGGGATTGAACGGGTTCATCACCGAGAGATCCAGACCCGTGCCGATCAGCACGAAGAACACCGTGGCGAAGAGGGCCACCAGGGGCTTCACGGTCTCCTGGATCGCTTCGGTGTGCCGCGAGCCGCTGAGGATCAGGCCGGCGGCGAAGGCGCCGAGGGCCGCCTCCAGGCCGATCGCCTGGGCGGCGAAGCAGCAGAAGGTGAGCACCACGAAGCCCGCGACCACCACTTCACCGGGGGCCTTGAGCTGGTCGAGCAGCCAGTCGAAGGCGGGGGCGGCGGTGCGGCTCAGGAACAGGGCCGCCGCCACGAACACCGCCGCGGCCACGACGAGCTTGACGATGGGGCCCACGCTGAAGGAGCCGCCGCCTGCCAGGGCCACCACAACCGCCAGGATCACGATGCCGAGAATGTCGTCCAGCACGGCAGCCCCGATCACGATCTGGCCCTCACGGGTGCGCAGCCACTTGAGCTCACCGAAGACACTGGCCGTGATGCCGATGCTGGTGGCCGTCATCGCGGCCCCGGCGAAGATCGCGGGGAAGAGCGGAACGTGGAACAGGTAGTGCAGCCCGGCGGTGCCCAGGGCGAAGGGGAGAACCACCCCGGTGATCGCCACCGTGGTGGCCTGCAGGCCCACGGCCACGAGCTCGTCGAGCTCGCTCTCCAGACCGGTGAGGAAGAGCAGGGCGTAGAGACCGAGGCGGGAAACGGCCTGGAGGCTGGGGAAGGTTTCCTCGTAGACCTGCTCCACCACCTCAGGGGAGGCGTCGGAGAGGGAGGACACCAGGGAGAGCAGCGAGTGATTGATCTGGGCGTTCAGCTCCGGAGGCAGGATCAGATGCAGACCCGATACGCCGATGATCACGCCGGCCACCAGCTCCCCGAGGATGGTGGGGAGCTGAAGGCGCACCATCAGCTCGGCCAGGGCCCGTGCCGCCACGAAGATCACCACGAACCGGCCGACCTGAAGCAGGGTTTCGGCCGTCTCGAGCTGGTGATTGCCGATCTCGAGCAGAAGGGAGGGGAAGGGCATGGAGCACAGGCCTGAGCGGCCCAGACCCTAGATCCTCACGCCGGAGTGTTCGGTTGCGGATCACGCCGCAGCCACGGCTGCCGAACTGCCACGATCGCTACACATGAACGGACGAAGGACGGCCGTGACCGGCCTCACCGATCCTCCGATCCCTCGTCTGCCAACAGCCAGCTTCCATGACCGAGCACCAGCCCCTGAATCTGAGCCTGCCGACTCCGGGCTGCTACGCGGATCCCGATCGGAGCGGCCTCACGGCGGATGATGTCTTCGAAGGGATGACCAAGCATCTCTTCTACACCCTGGGCAAGCTGGCACCCACGGCCAGCCGCCACGATCTCTACGTGGCGCTGAGCTACGCCGTGCGCGACCGGCTGATGACCCGCTATCTGGCGGGGATCGAAGCGATCAGCGCCACCCCCGCCCGGGTGGTGGCCTACCTCTCGGCGGAGTTCCTGATCGGCCCCCAGCTCGGCAACAATCTGCTGATGCTGGGCATCCAGGCCGAGGCGGCCGAGGCCCTGCGCCGCTTCGGCATCAACGACATCGACGAGATCCTCGACGTGGAGGAGGAGCCCGGGCTGGGCAACGGCGGTCTCGGCCGCCTCGCCGCCTGCTTCCTCGAATCCCTCGCCTCCCTGGAGATCCCGGCCACCGGCTACGGCATCCGCTACGAGTTCGGCATCTTCGATCAGCTGATCCGCGACGGCTGGCAGGTGGAGATCACCGACAAGTGGCTCAAGGGGGGCTGGCCCTGGGAGATTCCCCATCCGGATCAGGCCTGCTTCGTGGGCTTCGGCGGCCATACCGAGAGCTACCGCGATGAAACGGGCACCTACCGGGTGCGCTGGATCCCCGCCGAACACGCGATCGGCATCCCCCACGACGTGCCGGTGCTCGGCTACCGGGTCAACACCTGCGACCGCCTGCGACTCTGGCGGGCCGATGCCACCGAATCCTTCGATTTCTACGCCTTCAACATCGGCGACTATTACGGGGCGGTGGAGGAGAAGGTGGGCTCCGAAACCCTCTCCAAGGTGCTCTACCCCAACGACGGCACCGACGAGGGCCGCCGGCTGCGGCTCAAGCAGCAGCACTTCTTCGTGAGCTGCTCCCTCCAGGACATGCTCCGCAGCCTGGATGCCCGTGGCATTCCGGTGGAAGAGTTCCCCGAGCACTGGGCCGTGCAGCTCAATGACACCCACCCCTCGATCGCCGTGGCCGAGCTGATGCGGCTGCTGCTCGATGACCGCCACCTGGAATGGAAGCAGGCCTGGGACATCACCACCCGTTCCCTGGCCTACACCAACCACACCCTGCTGCCCGAGGCCCTGGAGAAATGGGAGCTGCCGCTGTTCGGCTCCCTGCTGCCGCGGCACCTGGAGATCATCTACGAGATCAACCGCCGTTTCCTCCACCAGGTGCGCCTCCGCTATCCCGCAAACGAGAAGGTCTTGCAGCGCGTCTCGATCATCGATGAGCAGGGCTCCAAGTCTGTGCGCATGGCCCATCTCGCCACCGTCGCCGCCCACCACGTGAACGGCGTGGCAGCCCTGCACAGCGAGCTGGTGAAGAAAGATCTCTTCCCCGATTTCGCCGCCCTCTGGCCCCAGAAGTTCACCAATGTGACCAACGGCGTGACGCCGCGGAGATGGGTGGCCCTGGCCAACCCCCAGCTCAAGGCCCTGCTCGATGAAACCATCGGAGAAGACTGGGTCAAGGACCTCAACCAGCTGCGCCGACTGGAACAGCATGTGGACGACCCAGGATTCCTGGAGGGCTGGCAGGCCACCAAACTCTCGGTGAAACGGCATCTCAGCCACTACATCCATCGCCATACAGGAGTTCTCGTGGATCCCGCCTCCCTGTTCGACGTGCAGGTGAAGCGCATCCATGAATACAAGCGTCAGCACCTCAATGCCCTGCAGGTGATCGCCCATTACCTGCGCATCAAGAATGGTCTGGCCGAAGGCATGGCACCGCGCACGGTGATCTTCGGGGGAAAGGCCGCTCCCGGCTACGCCATGGCAAAGCTGATCATCCGGTTCATCAACGGCATCGCCACCACCGTGAACGCCGATCCGGACATGGAGGGCCGGCTGAGGGTGGTGTTCCTGCCGGACTACAACGTGAAGCTGGGAGAACGGGTGTATCCGGCGGCCGACCTCTCCGAGCAGATCTCCACGGCCGGCAAGGAAGCCTCCGGCACGGGGAACATGAAGTTCGCCATGAATGGGGCGCTCACCATCGGCACCCTGGATGGAGCCAACGTGGAGATCCGCGAGCAGGTGGGAGAGGAGAACTTCTTCCTCTTCGGCATGACCACCGATGAGCTGGGCGCCCTGCACCATCGGGGCTACCGACCCTGGGAACTGATCTCGACGGTGCCGGAACTGCCGGAGGTGCTGCGACTGATCGAGCAGGGGCACTTCAGCAATGGCGACGGCGACCTGTACCGTCCCCTGCTGCAGAACCTCACCGGCAGCGATCCCTACTTCGTTCTGGCCGACTTCAGTGACTACCTGCGGGCCCAGGACGCGGTCAGCAGCGCCTGGGGCGACCGGGATCGATGGAACCGCATGTCGGTGCTGAACTGTGCCAGAACCGGATTCTTCTCCTCCGACCGCTCGATCCACGAGTATGCCGAGCGGATCTGGCAGGCGGAGCCCTACCCGGTGGCGATCACCTGCGAGTACGAGCGGCCGGCACGAGCCTCAACAGGAGTGGCTCCCTTCAGCCCCGATGGTCCGGCAGATCGGGGGTCTGATGGAGCAGGCGGTTGAGCCGCAACCGATCGGCATTGAGGGGATCGGGGGCCAGTTCGCCAGCCACCTCCCGGAAGGTCTGCTCCACTTCCTCGGGCACCCTCACGTCGAAGATGCGCTCCATCAGGGCCTCGATCGAGAAAAGGTGGGCGTTGATGTTCTCCAGATCGGCCATCGCCTGCTGAACCGCATCGGATTCGGCCGTGGCAGCACCGCTGCCGCTCTCCGCAGGGCCTGAAGGTCCTGAGGGCCCGGAGGCGCTGGGGGAATCGCCATCACCGTGCTGTTTCTGGAGTTCCTCCAGCACACGGCCGGCCAGGGTTCGAAACGACTGCAGAGCAGCCCAGTTGAGCTCCTGCTGCTGGCGCAGGCTGGGATTCTCGCGGATCAATCGGTCATGCTCCCGATAGAAACGCTGGCAATCAGGACATTGGCAGGGTTCTTCGGGCACCGCCTCACTTCTGCGGATCAACGGCCATCATGGCACCGAACCCGCAGGACCGGCGCGGCAGCGGTTCAGGCGGCCAGGGGGCCGTGCTGGGCTCCGCCGTTCGGATCTGCCGGCGGATCGTCCTGATCGGCGGATCCGGGCAGGGGGATCTCGATCGAGCTCACGACCTGGATCACGTCCCGCAACCGCATCGAATCAGCGAACCAGCCCATCGCCTGCTCCACATCACCCCTGCGTTCGGCATCACCGGCCTGCTCCTCGTGAGCCTCGGCCAGCAGCGCCAGCCAGCAGAGACAGCGGGCCTGCACGACCGAAAGGTCGAGTTCGTCAGGCTGGCTGTGGGCGATCCGCTCGCTTTCCTGCTGGACGAGGAGCCGCAGGCGCAGATCGTGAAGCTGGGTCATCCGGACACTGACGACTGGAGGCACGCTAGCTGCGAAGGCAGGCTTGGGAAGAACACCACCCGTAGCGCCCGCTACCGACCATGGGTCGGTTCCACCCATCCGGCAGCAGCGACCCCCGCCCCAGCCCCCGCATCACCCTCGGCGGGCCGTCCAGCAAAGCGGTGGGCCCGTCGCGGGAGATGCGGGAGGCGTGAACGGGGCTGGCGGGACTCGAACCCACGACCTACGGTTTAGGAAACCGTCGCTCTATCCGGCTGAGCTACAGCCCCCTGAGAGGGAGATTAGGGGAGATCGCCGAAGCTCAGAAAAGATCAGCAGAATTACGTTGTCACAAGGAAGGCTGGATGATTGAATGCAGCGATTCCGCCCGGGGCGTTCATAATCCGTGATCCTTTCCGATGGCCGAATCTGAGATCCCCGCCGGCCAGAGAAGCCGGGATGCTGCCGAGCTGCTCCAGTGGGTCGGGATTGCCCTGCTGGGCATCTTCCTGACCCTGCTGCTGGCCTCCCTCTGGCCCGTCACCCTGCTCCAGCCGACCTGGCTCCAGAGGGCCATCGATGTCACCCAGAATCTCGGGATCAATGCCCTGCTGGGCGCGGTCCTGCTCGTTCTTGCCCAGCTGCTCGACCCCCAGAACGAGCGGATCGGACGCCGGGTGGCCCGGGTCCGCCGGCTGGCTTCCTGGGCAGCCCTGGGTTTTCTGCTGCTGGTTCCCCTCCAGGCCTACACGGGGATCAGGCTGCTCAAGGAGCGCGCCCGGAACGAGGCCACCGAGCTGGGTCGGATCGAGAGGGCCACCAAGGCCATCGAAGCCGCCACCACCGATGCCGAGCTGCGCACAGCCATCGGCCAGCTGCCGGGGGCGCCCCCGAATCTCCCGGACCGGTTCAACCAGCCGATCGGGGAAGTGAGGGATCGGCTGGCGGACCAGATCCGACCACGCCTGAAACAGACGGAAACGCGCCTGGCCCAGGCCCACTCGGAGCGCTGGCAGGCCTGGCTGCGGAAATGGCTCAGGGATGGCATCTATTCCCTCTTCCTGACCCTTGGCTTTGCCGCCATCGGCCAGACCGCTCCCGGACGTCCCACCCTGCTGCGCAGACTGTTCCGCAGAAACGCGGGCGGGCTCTGGAAACCCTTCGAATCACCCGCCACCGGCACCGCCTTCTGGAACCGGAGCCGGAAGCAGGAGGGGCAGCCCCGCAAACCGAGTTGGCTGCAGAAACCACCCGAGCGGGGCAGGTTCCCGCTGCAGTGGAATCGCGGCAGGAAGGGGAGCACCGATGGAATCCCGAGAGAGTGGCTGCCGGACAAGGCCCCCCCCCCAGAGAACCGGGCCCCGGCGGAAAAGGGTGACTAACCTGCGGCCCCTTCCTGCACTGACCCCCTTCTCCAGAACCCCATCTACCTCTCTGCCGTGCCCTCACCCTCCCAGCTCGAAAAAAGCGGACCCGCCGGAATCCTCTTCTGGATGGGACTCGCTTTCGTGGCGGTGTTCTGCTTCTCCGTCGCCTTCGGCTCCATCCCGATCACCCTGATCCAGCCGGCCTGGCAGGTCCGCTTCGCCGGTCTTCTGCTCGCAGCCGCCCCGAGTGCCGCCATCGGAGCAGTGCTGATCATCCTTGCCCAGCTGCTCGATGAGGATTCCGAGATCCTCGAGCGCTGGGCCCGGCGCATCCGGCATCTGGCCATCGCCGCCGCCATCGGATTCTTCCTGCTGATTCCCCTGCAGACCTACTCCGGCTACAAGCTGCTGAGGAGCACCGCCGCTTCAGACCTGGAAGCGATCGGACCCCTGAGGAAATCGCTCTCCTCCCTCCAGGCGGCCACCACGGAAGACCAGTTCCGGGCAGCCGTGCGGCAGATTCCCGGAGCGCCCCAGAATCTCGGCAGGTTGAACCTGCCCCTGGCCGAAGCGAAGAAACGAATCGGGGATCGACTCAGCGGCCGCATCAACGAGTTGAGCAATCTTGCGGAGGAGCGCAACGCCACCCGATGGCAACGGTCTCTGCTGGGTTGGGCGAGAAGCTGTCTGATCTCCTTGTGCTACGCAACCGGTTTCGCCGCGATGGGCAAAACCCCCAAGTCACGTCAGTCGTTCCTCACCTCCGTTCTGGCTGCCCTTCCCTGGAATCGGGGTGCAGCGAAGACCCCCGTGCGGTTCCGGGGATGAGAATCGCCGGGCCTTCCGGCGGGCACCGGTTCAGGAAAGCTCCAGTGCGGTGAGAGGCAGGGTCACGAGCTTGTCCCAGTTGCCACCCTCGAACAGAACGGCCGCCATCCGCCCGCTGATCCGCTGCACGAAACCCTTGTATCCGTTGTAGATGGAGCGTTCGTCGCGCACCACCACGGTGGAGCCGGGCAGGATCGGAGGGTTGGCCATGGTGGTCGGACCGGTGCAGCAGGCGGGCTGGCGTCATTATCGGAGCAGATCCTGCGCGGCGGCTCGACCGGGCGATGAGTGAGGCGGAATCTGCGGCTGATCCGGTGCCGGACCTCCTGGTTGTGGGCCGGTTCGTTGCCGCCCAGGGGCTGCGGGGGGAGCTGCGGCTGCTGCCCCTCAGCGACTTCCCCGAGCGCTTCACCGATCCGGGACCCCGGTGGCTGACGTGCCCCGGGCAGCCGCCCCGGCCGGTGGACCTGCTCGCCGGGCGCCGGCTCCCGGGCAGGGAACTGTTCGTGGTGCGCCTGGCCGGCATCGAAGAGCGCAGTGCAGCGGAAGCTCTGGTGGGCGCCGAGCTGCTGGTGCCGTCCGCCGACCGTCCACCCCTGCGCCCCGGGGAGTTCCATCTGCTGGATCTGGTGGGCCTGGAGGTACGCCTGCTGCCGGAGACGGATCCGGCGGCACCCCCCATCGGCACGGTGAGCGACCTGGTCCATGCCGGCAACGACCTGCTGGAGGTGGAGCTCAGGGGCGGGCGTCGCCTTCTGATCCCCTTCGTGGAGGCGATCGTGCCTGTGGTGAACCTGGCGGAGGGCTGGATCGGTCTCACGCCCCCGCCCGGGCTCCTGGAGCTCTGAGCGCCGCTCCGTTCGGCCCGGCACCGGCGCCGCCGGCCGACTCCGGTTGAATGGTGGCAGCCAAGTCCCGGCATGACGGCCCCCGCAGCGATGGCGCACCCTCCCCTGGTTCCGGTGATCCTCTGCGGTGGCACGGGAACCCGCCTCTGGCCGCTCTCCCGCGCCAGCTATCCCAAGCAGTACTGGCCCCTGGCGGGAGCGGCGGAGGAAACCCTCCTGCAGCAGACCCACCAGCGTCTGCACGGTCTGTCCCACCTGGCGCCCCCCCTGCTCCTCTGCAACGAAGACCACCGTTTCATCGTGGCGGAGCAGATGCGCCAGATCGGGGTGGAACCGGCCGCGATCCTGCTGGAGCCGATGGGGCGCAACACCGCCCCGGCCGTGGCGGTGGCCGCCCTGCATGCCACCGCCAGGGGAGAGGATCCCCTGCTGCTGGTGCTCGCCGCCGACCACGTGATCCGCGACGCGGCCCGCTTCCGGACCGTGGTGGAGGCAGGCATGGCCGCCGCCGCCGCCGGGCGGCTGGTGGCCTTCGGCATCGTGCCCACCTCAGCGGAGACCGGCTACGGCTACATCGAGGCTTCCGATCCCCTGCCTGTCGATGGGGAGTCGGCCCCCGCTGCCCCGGTCCCGATCGTGCGGTTCGTGGAGAAGCCCGACCGTGCGACGGCGGAGACCTTCCTCGCCAGCGGTCGCTTCACCTGGAACAGCGGCATGTTCCTGTTCCGTGCCAGCGCCATCCTGGCCGAGCTGGAGCGTCTGGCTCCCGAGGTGGTGAGCGCCTGCCGTGCCGCTCTGGAGCATGAATCGGCCGATCTGGAATTCCTGCGGCTGGAGCGGGAGGCCTTCGCCAACTGCCCCAGCGTGGCCATCGACGTGGCGGTGATGGAGAAGACCGATCGCGGCGCCGTTCTGCCCCTCGCGGCCGGCTGGAGCGACGTGGGCAGCTGGAGCGCCCTCTGGGAAACGGCCGATCGCGACAGCCACGGCAACGTGCTGCGGGGCCGGGTGATCAGCGAGGACGCCCGGAACTGCTACCTGCGCAGCGAGCACCGGCTGGTGGTGGGGCTCGGGGTGGAGGATCTGGTGGTGGTGGAGACCGACGACGTGGTGCTGGTGGCCCATCGCCACCGCGCCCAGGATGTGAAGGCGATCGTGGGGCGCCTCGAGCGCGCTGGCGCTCCCGAGAGCCGTGCCCATCGACGCATCTATCGACCCTGGGGCCACTACGACGGGGTGGTGGAAGGGGACCGCTGGCAGGTCAAGAAGATCCTGGTCAAACCCGGCGCCTCGCTATCGCTGCAGATGCACCATCACCGTGCCGAGCACTGGGTGGTGGTGAAGGGCACAGCCGTCGTTGAGAAGGACGGGGTCGAGGAGCTGGTGGGGGAGAACCAGAGCACCTACATCCCCCTGGGATCCAGGCACCGCCTCAGCAACCCGGGCAAGATTCCCGTGGAGCTGATCGAGGTGCAGAGCGGTCCCTACCTCGGGGAGGATGACATCGTCCGCTTCGAGGATCGCTACGGCCGCAGCGATCCCGTTCTCACCTCCTGAGTCCTGGCCGGGCTCCTCGTAAACTCGAGGCGAAAGCAGGCGAGGTGATCGCGATCGAGGCCAACTCCCCCTTCGGGCCGGAAGCGGCGTTCGGTTGAGGAAAGTCCGGGCTCCCCAATGGCCAGGCCTGCTGGGTAACGCCCAGTGCGGGTGACCGTGAGGACAGTGCCACAGAAACACACCGCCGATGGCTCGATCGGGGAAACCCCATCAGCACAGGCAAGGGTGCAAAGGTGCGGTAAGAGCGCACCAGCAGCATCGAGAGGTGCTGGCTCGGTAAACCCCGGCCGGGAGCAAGGCCAGGGCTTCGGCCCCGGGACAACGGTTGGCCAACTTCCCCGTCCCGTTCCCAGTGCCGCTCGAGGCCGCCGGCAACGGCGGTCCCAGACAGATGATCCCCCCCGCCCACAGCCGCGACCTTCGGGCGTGGCACAGGAGGCGGTGAACAGAACCCGGCTTACGTCCTGCTTTCCCCCATGACCCCCCAGCGACGCCGGCAGCTCGTGGCCTTCCTGCGCCGGCTGGGCCTGGATCCCGTCGCCGCCGGCGGACCCGGCGAGAGTGATGCCGACCTGGCGCCGATCGAGGAAGCCCTCAGCCACAGCTCCGCGGGGCTGGCCCGCAACCACGAACGGCTCGAATTCCTGGGGGACGCCGTGCTTCGTCTCGCTGCCGCGGACGTGCTGCAGTGCACCCGACCCTCCCTCGGCGTGGGGCAGTGCTCTGCCCTGCGCGCCCAGCTGGTGAGCGATCGCTGGCTGGCGGAACTGGCCGAGCGCCTCGGGTTGGTCGACCTCGTGCACCTGGGCCCGATGGCGATCGCCGATCACGCCGGCCGGGCCACGGTGCTGGCCGAAACCTGCGAAGCCCTCGTGGGGGGGATCTACCAGGCGTGGGGAGGCAGCCGGGGTGGGCTCGACGCCGTGACGCACTGGCTGGAGCCCCACTGGCGCGAAGCAGTCGATGAGCTTCTCGCCGACCCCAACCGGCACAACTGGAAGTCGGCCCTGCAGGAATGGAGCCAGGCCAGGGGCCTGGGCCTGCCCACGTACCAGTGCGAGGAACGCAGCCGCGTCCATGGGGACCCCCGTCGCTTCCACTGCAGCGTGAGCCTCCCGGAGGGGACAAGGGGGGAGGGTTGGGGCGGCTCCCGTCGCGAGGCCGAACAGCAGGCCGCACGGCAGGCCCTCGAGGGCATCACTCCACCGTGACGCTCTTGGCCAGGTTCCTGGGCTGATCGACGTCCAGACCGCGATGGGCTGCGATGTGATAGCTGAGCAGCTGCATCGGGATCACCGTGAGCAGGGGGCTGAGCAGCTCATCCACCTGGGGCATGGGCAGCAGCACATCGAAGATCTCGGTGTCGGGACAGGCAGGGGCGACTCCGATCAGCTGGGCGTCCCGGGCCTTCGCCTCCTGGGCATTGGAGAGCACCTTGTCGAACACCGTGCCGGGCATCGCGATCGAAACGACCGGCACCCGCGCATCCAGCAAGGCGATCGGGCCATGCTTCATCTCTCCCGCCGGATAGCCCTCGGCGTGGATGTAGCTGATCTCCTTGAGCTTCAGGGCTCCCTCCATGGCGATCGGATAGTTGATGCCCCGCCCCAGGAAGATCACATCCTGGGTGTCGGCGAACAGGTGGGCCAGCTCGGCGCACCGCTCATCGTGGTCCTCCACCAGTTCCTGGAGGACCCCGGGCAGCACCCGCAGCTGCTCCACAAGGTCCCGCAGCCGCTCTTCCGGACACGGCGGCTCGATGGCGGCCGGGTGGGACTTGCCTCTGCGCTCGGCGAAGGCCACGGCCAGGCCATAGAAAGCCAGGAGCTGGCCGAGGAACGTCTTCGTGGCGGCGACACCCACCTCGATGCCGGCTCCGATGTCGAGGAGGTGGGGCACCAGCCGACCCAGGGAACTCTCCGGTCGGTTGGTGATGCCCAGCAGCTTCGGCACGTAGGCGGGGTCAGCCACCCCCTTCCGCCTGGCCTGCTCCATCGCCAGGGCCGCCAGGGTGTCGGCCGTCTCGCCGGACTGGGTGACCCCGATGGTGAGCGTATGGGAAGCGAGGGGCGGGGGTGCATAGCGGAATTCGCTCGCGTAGAACACCGCCGCGGGGATGCCGGCCAGCTGCTCGAGCAGGTAGGCGCCCACCTGGGCGGCATGGCGACTTGTTCCGCAGGCCAGGATCTGGATGCGTTCCACCCCTTCGTAGACGGCCTCATCCAGGGGGAGAGCCACCAGGGCCTCCTGCCCCTGGGGGAGGTGGCGCGCCACCCACAGGGCCGCCGTCTCCGGCTGCTCGTGGATCTCCTTGTGCATGAAATGGCGGAAAGTGCGCTTGTCCGCCACGTGCTCGGTACCCCTCAGCAGGGAGGGGGTGCGCTGCACCCGGTCCCCGGAGGAGTCGTAGAGCTCGATGCCCAGCGGGGTCAGCAGGGCCACCTCCCCATCCTCCAGGGGAAGGATCGTCCTTGTGAATCCGGCCAGAGCAGGGGTATCACTGGCGCAGAGGAACTCCCCTTCCCCCAGACCGATCAGCAGAGGCGCCTGCCTCCGGGCCACCACCAGGGCCCCCGGGGTCTCCGCCCAGACCACCGCCAGGGCGTAGGCCCCGTGCAGCAGGGGCAGCACCTGCTGCACGGCCTCGAGAAGCAGTCCACCCTCAGCCGGCCGGCCCTGGTGCTGCAGGGCAGCGATCCGCCGGCCGATCAGGTGGGGGATCACTTCCGTATCGGTGTCCGACCGGAACTCCACCCCTTCGGCCTCAAGCTGCTCCCGCAGGCTGCGGTGGTTTTCGATGATGCCGTTCTGCACCACCGCCAGCCGACCGGTTCCATCGAGATGGGGATGGGCATTGCGCTCCTCCGGCTTGCCGTGGGTCGCCCAGCGGGTATGGCCGATCCCGCAATGGCCCGGTGCTCCCCGCTCGCTGTAGAGGCTGGCCAGATTGACCAGCTTGCCCTTGGCCTTGAGGCAATGCAGCCGACCGCCTGCCCCCTCTCCTTGCGCAGGATCGGCCTCCACCGTGGCAATGCCGGCCGAGTCATAGCCACGGTATTCGAGTTGCCTCAGCCCTTCCAGCAGCTGGGGAGCCGCCTCTCGCGAACCGATCAGCGCAACGATGCCGCACATAGGGAATGGGTGGTTCGGGCCGGAAACCGGCAACAAAAAAGCCCGGCACGGGGCCGGGCCTGAGCTTATGGGGTGCGGTGCCGATCCGGTGGCAGACCCTCAGTAGGAGAGGCCCATCGATCGGCTGGTTTCATCACCCAGGTAGACCCGGATGCTGAGGAAGTCCGTGGGACAGGCGGTTTCGCATCGCTTGCAGCCCACACAGTCTTCCGTCCGGGGAGATGAGGCGATCTGGCCGGCCTTGCAGCCATCCCAGGGGACCATCTCGAGAACGTCGAGGGGGCAGGCGCGCACACACTGGGTGCAGCCGATGCAGGTGTCGTAGATCTTGACGGCGTGAGACATGCCAGGGCCGGAAACAAACGGCGTGGAGCCAAGGTACCCAAGGCGTCCGGCGGGATGGCCCTCCCCCCCGCCGGCCCGTCACCCTTGTTCATACGCCGCCGGAAGGGGATCACCGCGACCCGTAGGATGCGACCTCCCTCTCAGCGGTCATGTCCCAGGAAGCGATCTTCGAGAAAGTGCGGTCGATCGTTGCCGAGCAGCTCAGCGTCGATGCGGGCGAAGTGAAACCTGAGTCCAACTTCCAGAACGACCTGGGAGCCGACTCCCTGGACACGGTGGAGCTCGTGATGGCTCTGGAGGAAGCGTTCGACATCGAGATCCCGGACGAGGCCGCCGAGGGCATCACCACCGTTGGAGATGCCGTCAAGTACATCCAAGAGAAGCAGGCCTGAAACGTTCATGGTGGAGGGTCTCCGCCGCGTGGTCGTCACAGGCCTGGGCGCGGTCACACCGATCGGAAACGACGTCGCCGACTACTGGGAAGGTCTCAGCAGCGGCAGGAATGGCGTCGCCCCGATCACGCTCTTCGATCCCTCCCGTCATGCCTGCCGGTTCGCTGCGGAGGTGAAGAACTTCGATCCCAGCGGCTGGCTCGAGCCGAAGGAGGCGAAACGCTGGGATCGCTTCTGCCAGTTCGGTGTCGTGGCGGCCAAGCAGGCCGTGGGTCATGCGGGGCTGACCATCGATGGGGACAACGACATGCGGGTCGGGGTCTCGATCGGCTCCGGCGTGGGGGGGCTGCTGGTGGCCGAAACCCAGACCCAGGTGCTCAACGAACGGGGACCGGATCGGGTCAGCCCCTTCTGCGTGCCGATGATGATTCCGAACATGGCGGCAGGTCTCACGGCCATCGCCCTGGGGGCCAAGGGCCCCAGCAGCGCTGTGTGCACGGCCTGCGCGGCTGGTTCCAATGCCATCGGGGATGCCTTCCGTCTGATTCAGCTCGGCCTGGCGGACGTGATGGTCTGCGGCGGCGCCGAATCGGCGATCACCCCCCTCGGGGTGGCGGGTTTTGCCAGTGCCAAGGCGCTGTCCTTCCGCAACGATGACCCCGCCACCGCCAGCCGTCCCTTCGATGCCGAACGCAACGGCTTCGTGATCGGCGAGGGGGCCGGGGTGCTGGTGCTCGAGAGTCTCGAGCATGCCCGGGCGCGGGGGGCCGAGGTGCTGGCCGAGATCGTGGGCTACGGCACCACCTGCGATGCCCACCACATCACGGCGCCCAGCCCCGGCGGGGTGGGGGGTGCGCAGGCGATGCGACTGGCGCTCACCGATGCCCGCCTCGCACCCGAGTCGGTGGATTACGTCAATGCCCACGGCACCAGCACCCAGGCGAACGACACCAACGAAACGGCGGCGATCAAGGCGGCCCTCGGCGAGCAGGCCCACCGGATCCCGGTGAGCTCCACCAAGTCGATGACCGGCCACCTTCTGGGGGGCAGCGGAGGCATTGAAGCGGTGGCTTCGGTGCTGGCGATCGGCCACAATCTCGTACCCCCTACGATCAATTACCAAAATCCGGATCCCACCTGTGATCTGGATGTCGTTCCCAATCAGGCCCGGGAACACAGCGTCGACGTGGTGCTCTCCAATTCCTTCGGGTTTGGCGGCCATAACGTCTGCCTGGCCTTCCGCCGCATGACCTGAGCCCTCCCTGCTCCCCTAGCCCCGTTCCCCCGAGACACACCATGGTTGTCGCCTCCTCCACCTCGATCGAAAGCCACGTCGAAACCCTCTGCATCAACAGCATCCGTTTCCTGGCGGTCGACGCGATCAACAAATCGAACTCAGGCCACCCCGGTCTGCCCATGGGCTGCGCACCGATGGCGTTCGCCCTGTGGGACAAAGCCCTTCGCCACAATCCCAGCAACCCACGCTGGTTCAACCGCGACCGCTTCGTGCTCTCGGCGGGCCACGGCTGCATGCTGCTCTACGCGCTGCTCCACCTCACCGGGTATGACAGCGTCACCATCGAGGACATCAAACAGTTCCGCCAGTGGGGCTCCCGCACGCCGGGTCACCCCGAGACCTTCGAAACCCCCGGTGTGGAGGTCACCACGGGCCCCCTGGGCCAGGGCATCTCCAACGCCGTGGGGCTGGCGATCGCCGAGGCGCACCTGGCGGCGAAATTCAACCGCCCCGGGCACACCCTCGTCGACCACTACACCTACGTGCTGATGGGAGACGGCTGCAACCAGGAGGGAGTGGCCTCCGAAGCCGCCTCCCTGGCCGGCCACCTGGGCCTGGGCAAGCTGATCGCCCTCTACGACGACAACCACATCACCATCGACGGCGACACGTCCGTTTCCTTCACCGAAGACGTTCTCAAGCGCTACGAGGCCTACGGCTGGCACGTGCAACACGTGGCCGATGGCAACCATGACGTGGCCGCCATCGCCAGGGCGATCGAAACGGCCAAATCCCACACCGACAGGCCCAGCCTGATCAAGGTGACCACCACCATCGGCTACGGCTCGCCGAACAAGGCCAACACGGCCGGCGTCCATGGCGCCGCCCTCGGGGCCGATGAGGCGGAACTCACCCGCAAGGCCCTGGACTGGAGCTACGGGGCCTTCGAAGTGCCGGAAGAGGCTTACCAGCACTGGCGCCAGGCAATCCCCCGTGGCGCCTCGGCCGAAGAAGCCTGGAACCACACCCTCGCGGCCTACCGCACGGCCTACCCCAGTGAGGCCGCCGTCTTCGAACGGATGCTGCGGGGCGAACTCCCCCAGGGCTGGGATGCCGATCTGGCCAGCTTCAGCCCCGAGGACAAGGGTCTGGCCACCCGGCAGCACTCCTACAACGCCCTCAATGCCTTCGGTCCCAGCCTGCCCGAACTGATCGGCGGTTCGGCCGACCTCACCCACTCCAACCTCACCGACATCAAGGGAGAGGCGAGCTTCCAGAAAGGGGAGGAAGCCAACCGCTACCTCCACTTCGGAGTGCGCGAACATGCCATGGCCGCCATCCTCAACGGCATCGCCTACCACGGCAGTGGCCTGATCCCCTACGGCGCCACCTTCCTGGTCTTCGCCGGATACATGATCGGCGCCATGCGCCTGTCGGCCCTGTCCGAACTGGGCGTGATCTATGTGCTCACCCACGATTCCATCGGTCTGGGTGAAGACGGGCCCACCCACCAGCCGGTCGAAACCCTCGCGAACCTGCGGGCGATCCCCAACCTGCTGGTGATCCGTCCGGGCGACGGCAACGAAACCAGCGGTGCCTATCAGGTGGCCATCACCAACCGCAACCGGCCCACGGTGCTGGCCCTCAGCCGTCAGGCGATGGCCAACCAGGCCAACTCCTCCGCCGCTGCCGTGGCCAGGGGCGGCTACATCCTGGAGGACTGCAGCGGCACGCCCGATCTGATCCTGATCGGCACGGGCACGGAACTCGATCTCTGCGTCAAGGCTGCCGCCCAGCTTCGCGGCGAGGGCCGCCAGGTTCGGGTCGTGTCCATGCCCTGCGTGGAGCTCTTCGAGGAGCAGGATGCGGGCTACCGCGAATCCGTCCTGCCCGCCGCCGTGCGGAAACGTCTGGTGGTGGAGGCCTCCGGCTCCTTCGGCTGGCACAAGTACACCGGCTTCGAAGGCGACACCGTATCGATCGACCGTTTCGGCGCCTCCGCCCCCGGAGGCATCTGCCTCGAGAAGTTCGGCTTCACGGTGGAGAACGTGGTGGCGAAGGCGAAGGCGCTGGGTTGAAGTAACTGACCAATCCGAAAATCAATGTGATCAAGCCCCGCTCATCAGGCGGGGCTTTTGATGAGAATCACACCCCCACGGATTGCTGCTCACCCAGCACCCTCTCCAGGCCGATGAGATCCTCCTCGGTGATCTTGGTCTGCATCGGGCAGTGCTTGGGACCGCACATCGAGCAGAACTCCGCCTGCTTGTAGATGTCGGCCGGCAGGGTTTCGTCGTGGTACTCCCGAGCGCGCTCCGGATCGAGCGACAGATCGAACTGCCGGTTCCAGTCGAAGGCGTAGCGGGCGCGACTGAGCTCGTCGTCCCTGTCGCGGGCACCGGGGCGGTGACGGGCGATATCCGCAGCGTGGGCGGCGATCTTGTAGGCGATCAGGCCGTTGCGCACATCCTCGGCATTGGGTAGTCCCAAGTGCTCCTTCGGTGTCACGTAGCAGAGCATGGCCGTGCCATACCAACCGGCCATGGCGGCACCGATGGCACTGGTGATGTGGTCGTAGCCAGGGGCGATATCGGTGACGAGCGGGCCGAGAACGTAAAAGGGAGCTTCAGAGCATTCTTCCATCTGCTTCTTCACGTTGAATTCGATCTGATCCATCGGCACATGGCCCGGGCCCTCCACCATCACCTGAACCTCATGGCTCCAGGCACGCCGGGTCAACTCACCCAGAGTTTTCAGTTCCGCCAGCTGGGCCTCATCCGAGGCATCGTGCAGACAGCCGGGCCGCAATGAATCTCCGAGAGAGAAGCTGCAATCGTATCGCTTGAAGATTTCGCAGATGTCATCGAAACGGGAATAGAGCGGATTCTGGCGATGGTGATGGAGCATCCATTGGGCCAAAATGCCACCACCGCGACTCACGATGCCGGTGAGGCGCCCCTTCACCTTGGGAAGGTGTTCGATCAGCAGGCCTGCGTGAATCGTCTGATAGTCAACTCCCTGCTGGCAATGTTTCTCGATCACATGGAGAAAGTCGTCCTCATCCAGTTTCTCGATGCTGCCGTGCACGCTCTCGAGCGCCTGGTAAACGGGAACCGTTCCGATCGGCACCGGTGACTCACTGATGATCGCCGTTCTCACCTCATCGAGGTTCACTCCGCCGGTGGAAAGGTCCATCACCGTATCGGCTCCGTACTTCACCGCCAGATGAAGCTTCTCCAGTTCCTCCTTGACATCGCTGGCATTGGGTGAAGCACCGATATTCGCATTCACCTTGCACTTGGAGGCAATACCGATCGCCATCGGCTCAAGATTCGGGTGCTGGATGTTGGCCGGAATGATCATGCGACCCCTGGCCACCTCTTCCCGGATCAGGGATTCCGGCAGATTCTCCCTTTTTGCCACATGGGCCATCTCTTCGGTGACCACACCGGCTCGGGCGTAGTGAAGCTGCGTGACGGTGGAATGACCACGACGCTTCTCAATCCAGGCGTGACGCATGACGGGGAGAGCAGAGGGCAGGGCGCCGAGGGATACGACGCCAAGGTGGGGAGCAGCCTGAGTTCTCCTTCACTTCCCTGCGCCGGCATGACCCGGATCAGGTTCGGAGGGTGTGATCTCAGCCCATGGAGGAACGACAAGCTGTTGTTCCGCCGGGCACCCCTAGTGACCTGGATACCCTAGCAATGGTTTGGTTGCTGTAGGCCTTGGGGTGCCTGTGGAGAGTGTGCGGCCTTCCACCGACACGCCCTAACGACCCGCCCTACCGACCCGTCCAGAAATAAGGGTCCTGGGTCACGGTCCTGCATGGCGTGAGGCCGTGCCGGGCAGGATCGGCTGTCCTGACCTGGCTGGGGGTCAGGAAAACGAAGACTGCGTCGAGATCGGCCTGAGGAGGTTCCCAGCATTGCAATTCCGGATTCGCTTCCCGGATGGCAGGCAACTGGAGGTAGGCGTCATGGAAACCCATCAGAGGCTGGTCGGGGTTGAGGCGATACCCGCGCTTGCCGAGGGCTTCCACACCGATGGGTGTTCTTTTCGTTTCGCCGAAATAAAGACGGGTGAAAAGATCATCCGTTCCCAGGAGTTCGCAACCCTCACGACATAGGTTGGTGGCAGCTGCAAACCGGCCCATCTCCTTCCAGTTCTGTCGCGGCATGGCCTTGGCTTCCACCCTCTGCACAGAAAGGGCGGTCTGGGATGCGATCAGCAGGAGGGCAAGCCCCAGCACCAGGGCCTGGAGCCACTGCCTCGAACGGGCACGATCAAGGGATGCGGTGAAGATATTGGTCACTGCGATCACAGTGGCAGGCACCAGCACAATGAAGTTACGAGCAGTGGAGCTGGGAGAGCGAAGATCGATCAGTATGGTGATGACCAGAAACAGCCCTATCACCAGAGCCAGATAGCGCGTTTCCTGGCAATCCCGGCCAAGGAAAGATGCCGGAGCGGTTATTCTTGGCAAGGATCCGCGTGCATGGGCGAGTAAACCGAGGGCACAGAAAGCCAGAAAAACCAGCAGGGGAACCACGAATTCACCACGGTGAAGCAGTAGGGGAAAGTTCGCTTCAATATAATTACGAATCGTACCAAAAACTGGGTCTACCTTGATCCAGAAATGACCGCCAGTGTGCGAAAGGAGCTTCCCCGTCCTGGCATGACGATAGGGCCAATAGAGATTGATCGCAGTGAACATCAGTATCCGCAGGCGGCTCCCGTCCACCAGGCGTTCGAAGAAGTTCACAAAGCACATCACCATCACGAGTACAAGGCCGTAATAGTGCGTGAGCCCAAGGAGGAGCAATAGCAAGTAATACCCGATCAGCAACGAAAATCGCCCACCACCGGATTCCTCCCCAGCCAGTCGGCGCCTTCGCAGGAGCAAGGCCAGATAGGTTGCCCCAGAAGAAAGAAACAGCGCCAGCGAATAGGATCTCACTTCCTGAGCAAAGTAGGCCCACACAGGAAGGCTCCCCAGAAAGGAAAGGGCAAACAACCTGGATGCGAAGGGGCGATCTCGGGTGAATGCGAAGAGTGCGAGCATCGACCCAATTGCGAAGACGACACTGGGGAGACGGGTGACGATCTCCGAAACCCCGAAGGCGCCGGTCCACAATTTCAGAAAGAACCCGTATAGTGGTGGATGGACATCAGGCAGCATCCAATGGCGGTAAAGGTTGAACCAGGGAAGAGTTGAAGGGAAAACGGAAAAGATCTCATCATTCCAATAGGAATAGGCTTTGTCCAGACCCCGGATCGAAAGCAGAATGAAGAACGTCATCACCGCCAGAAGAATGGCCCACCCCATGGGTGGTGAGACGGCTCCTGCCTGTCCCGGGCTGCGACCATCAGGCTGGTGTGAGTCGCGATTGACCTCCGCAAGGGAAGAATCCTTGACGTCGCCGGAGGAGATCGTCATCAGCTCTCTAGCATTCGAAAGCGATTCTACATTTCACTCCTATCCTTTCTGCTCTCAGCGGCACCGAAGTCTACGCAAGGACTCGGAGAAGGCATCAGTCAGGCTGGACGATGCGGTGGGAGGAGCAGGCCGTGCTGTCCCACCTGCTCCGCGAGAAGGGAAGTGGGAACTGTCGTGAAGTTTTGTCGTCAGAGGCGACCGACTCCCATGAGGCCGACTCAAGCCTGGTGAAGCGAGGGACTGACTCGATCCCCGCGATCCGAAGAGGGGAAAGCGGCCCTCAGACAAGCACATGGGTCAGGACTGCAGGGCATTGAGAGCTGCCGCGACCACCCTGTGGTCCCCATCCCCCTGGAGAACCGCGAGACGATCCCTCGCTTCGGATGCCGACTGCCCTTGCCCTCCTTCCCGAACCACCCGACCGAGGATCTCCGCCCCTCCCACCCGGACGGTGCCATCGGCATCGGCGATGGCCTGCTGAGCCAGTTCAAGGAGCCATCCGGCCCTCATCATCGGCTGCTCGGCCAGGGCGGAGAGGATGCTGCAGCGCACCAGCCAGTGCTGATCAGCCACAAACGCGGCATGCAGCAACGGCCAGGCCCTCTCCAGTCCATAGCTGGCGATTGCATTGGCGGCCTCGGCCCGCACATTGGGGTCATCGTCCCCCTGCAGCGACGCCACCAGAGCGTCCCAGGCGCCATCGCTGCGCTTCTGCCCCAGCCCTGCGCAGGCCAGGGAGCGGATCAGGAAGGTGCTCTGCCCAAGCCCCAGCAGCAGCAAGGGGATCGCCTGCTCGTCGGGTACCTCCCTCAGACCGACCAGGGCTGGCATGGCCCGAGAAGGATCTCCGGAAGCAATCGCTTCGCGCAGGACATCGAGATCGGGGAACGAATCTGAGGTAGCCATTCACACAGTCTGGCCCGCAGACAGGGGATGTGGGGCTGGGAAGCCCGAAGGGGGTCTTCGGGCTTCGGCACTCGGTTGTGGGCAATTCATTGGGTGGAAGGGCCGACCACCACGATGCCGATGTCGTCGACGATCTTCACGGATCCGGATTCAGGCCAGATCGGCATTCCCCTGCTGGCCATCTGGGCAGTTTCTCTGTCGGAGGGGGAAGGGTTGGCAAAATCCTCCCCACTCGCCTCACGAAGAACACCCGTTGCCATGGGGGAGTACAGAGAAGACCAGATCTGATCCGAGCCCCGAAAATCGGTGCTTGACCCAGGCTTCCACCCGACCAAAGCCACGGTTCGGAGACGATCGAAACCCGGCAGCAGGGACAATCTCTCCACCATCCGACTTGCCACGAGAAGCTCACGCTGATTCAGCCGCACAATGTCCGAAGACACCGAATTTGTAATAATCGAATATGAGAGCGCAAGAATCACTCCCAGCACCAGGCCGATTCGCGTCCATATCCTGGAACTCAGCCTCAGCGCATAAGGCATGCAGAAGATGCCGCTCCAGAAGACGGAAGCACCCATCAGGTTGCGCGGATTTGCAGGCCTATAGGCAAGCAGGATCCCAGGAAGCAGAATAGATGGAGCGGCGGTAGTCAGGATGAGTGAGATCAAGAGAAAGTAGGCGACGATTCGTCGCCCAGTGACTGGAAGACCTGAATGCCGCCCAGAACGAAGCAGCCAGCACGCTGCCAGCCAGCAGCATCTGAAGAAGCTTCACACTGACAGGATGGCTAGGCTCTCCGTTGCCATAGGCAAGACGCTTGAGGTGGGCATAAACCTGAGAGACTTTCTCTGGGAAAGCATCGAGACCAGCAAAGCTCGCACGGCTGCTTTCAGCCGCACCATACAGGACAAGGATCAGCTTGCTGCTGAAAAAATACACGATTACAGCGGCAGCGAGGCATGCAAATAAAGCTGCGACCGGCGCGAAGATTGTTTCTGCTGACCTGACTCGTCGACCAGTTCCAGTCAGGCACCAGCAGGCTCGGATCGCCAACATAATCAGCGCCGCTATAACAATCAAACTGAACATGATCTGATATCCCAGAGCGAATGCAAGCGCTGCTATGCTGACAACAGTTCTCCAACCGCCTTTGTCATAGAACATGAGGGCATAGGCTGCCAGGCAGTAATTGGCAGCCATGATGGGATGGGCGATCTGATAGGTAAAAAGATTATTCTGGGCAGGATAAAGAGCGAATATCAGTGCGCAGATGATTCCGTAGATCGGCGGCGAGCCTGGGATCCACAGCTTTCGCAGCGCCAGGCCGAACAGCACCATGGACCCTGCGTGAAGGGAGGCCCAGAGCGCCCCATTGGTCGGATGGGTAGCTCCCAGAAGATTGGTGATGAGAGTCACCAATGCCCCCGATGGTCTGAGCATCGAAACCTGGGCATCGATGAATCCCTGACCATAAGGATCATAAAGATGCAGGAAGTCATCCTGGGACCACACGACTCCAAAGATCGCGCTACCACGAACGATCAATACGATGGAAAACGCAACGAGAAACTCGAAGAAGATTGGCTTCTCTAAAGCGGACGGACGCATGGCAGATCCGATGAAGCCTTGATGAGAATAGCTCGCTCAGCTGAAGTCGGCCAAGGGTTGCTGCACACAATCAGCGCAACCTGATCCAGCCATGACAACCACCTGCCTGGCCAGGCCCCCTCCGGCCAGGCAGGGCCACAGACCCACCAGTGCAGGTCCCAGAGTAGGGACAGGACTCCTTCGACGGCAGCAGGACATCAGCTGTCCCCCCTTTCCTGCCGCAGCGCGCGGAGCAGCTCCCGGCGGCGGCGGCGGCGGCGCAACCAGCTGTGGGCCAGCAATCCCGAACCGATCAGCAGGGCCGGCAGAGCCTGCAGCCGGTCGCTGCCCTGGCGCTGCAGGATCGCCACCAGGGCCAGCAGGATCAACGCCGGCGCCGAGAGCACCAGCAGCGCCTCTCGCCACTGCCCGGCCCGGCTGCGGCTCACACTGGCGGCACCGGCACCGGGCAGGGAAGGCCCTCCATCCAGCGCAGGAGGCTGAGGGTGAGCACCTGCACACCCACCTCCACACAGCCTTCGTCGGGAGCGAAGGTGTTGCTGTGCAAGGGGGTGCACCCCCCGGCACCGGCCACCCCGAGCCGGAACATGGTGCCGCGGGTGCCCTCCAGCAACTGGGCGAAATCCTCGGCACCGAGGGAGGGCTGCTCCAGCCACTGCACCCGCGATCGGCCCAGCAGTTCGACGGCGACACCAGCCACCAGTTCGGTGAGCTCAGGATCGTTGTGCACCGGCGGCGAGATGCAGCGGTAGTGCACCCGGGCCTCCCCCCCATGCCCCCGGCAGAGGGCATGCACCGTGTCCTCGATCCAGCCGGGGAGCTGGGCATGCACCTCGAGATCGAGGCAGCGCACGGTGCCCAGCAGCCGCACATGATCGGCGATCACGTTGTAGGCCTTGCCCCCTTCGATCCGGCCGAAGCTCACCACCACAGGGTGGAGAGGGTCGAGGCGTCGGCTGATCGCCTCCTGGAGACCGCTCACGACCCGGGCGGCGATCCAGATGGCGTCGGTGCCCTGGTGCGGACGGGCACCATGCCCCCCCTCGCCCAGCACCTCCACCTCCAGCTCCCCGGCCGCCGCCGTGAGGCTGCCGCTGCGCACACCGATGTGGCCAGCCGTGAGGCTCGGGAACACGTGCACACCGAAGAGGGCCTGCACCCCGTCCATGGCTCCGTCGGCCCGCATCCAGTCCGCTCCCTGGGCGGTCTCCTCGGCCGGCTGGAAGAGGAGCCGCACCCGCGCGGTGAGCCGATCGGCCACCGAGGCGAGCAGGCAGGCCACCCCCAGCCCCACCGTGCTGTGGATGTCGTGTCCACAGGCATGCATCAACCCCTGGTGGCAGGAGGCGTAGTCGAGACCGGTGCGCTCCTCGATCGGCAGGGCATCCATATCGGCCCGGAGAGCCACGATCGGTGCTCCCGGTGGTCCGAGCTCGGCCACCACCCCGGTGCGGCCCACTCCCTCCCGCACCTGCCAGCCCCACCGACGCAGCTCACCGGCCACCAGGGCAGCGGTCTGGTGCTCGCAGCCGCTGAGTTCGGGATGACGATGGAGATGGCGCCGCAGCAGGATCAGTTCCGGCAGCTCCTGCTGCAGGGTCTGCTCCAGACCCAGGCCCTGCCACAGGTCCCTGGCCGCGGTCGATGCCGCAGGGACCGCCGCAACGGGGGAGGGGCCGGGGAGAGCAGGGCTGGTGGGGGTCATGGCCGCATCATCAGTCCAGCGCCAGGAACTGGGCCAGAGCCTGCACCGGCTCCGGAGGCCAGCGCCGTATCTGCCGCAGCCATTCTCCCTGCCGATAGCGGGGATCGAGACCGGAGGCCGCTGCCCAGTGGCTCTCCGCCTCCCCGGAAGCCCCCTGGCTCCAGAGCAGGGCGGTGAGGGCAGCCCGGGCATCGGCGAAGAGGGGATGGCGGCGGATCAGGGAGCGGAGCTGACGCTCGGCTGCCTCCAGATCCCCCAGCTGGAAGGCGGCCAGCGCCTCGCTGGAGCGGGCCATGGCGAAACCAGGGCGAGCCGCCGCTGCCGCCGCGAAGCTCTGCCGGGCGGCGCGCCAGTCACCCAGCGACCCCTGCACGTTGCCGAGGTTGTAGAGCGCCGCGGCATTCCCAGGCTGCCGCTCCAGAATCCAGCGGTAGTCGGCAGCGGCAGCCTGCCAGCGGCCCAGCGCCTCTTCCGCGGTGCCTCGGTTGAGGTGGGGATCCGGATCGGAGGGAGCCAGTTCCATGGCGCGCTCCTGGGCGGCGATCGCCCCCTCCGGATCTCCCAGGGCGAGCAGCACGTTGCCGCGGTTGCTCCAGCCGGAAGCCTCCTCGGGAGCCAGTTCCAGAACCCGGTCCCACAGGGGCAGGGCGTCGCCGAAGCGACCGTCTCTGCTGGCGCTCAGGGCTTCCTCGAACAGCTGGGGCAGTGGGACAGACGACGGGGCGGCAAGGGCAGGCCGCGGCGGAAGCAGCAGGAGCCCCAGCAGGAGAGCCAGCAGCATCGCCAGCTGGGGGCGTTTCCGAAAACGCGCGGGCCACTGCCTCATGCCACCGAAGCCTCCGGCCAGCCGAGGTGGGCCCTGCCGGCCGGCGTCACCACCCTTCCCCGCGGTGTCCGCTGCAGAAAGCCCAGTTGCAGCAGGAACGGTTCCACCACCGCTTCCAGGGTGGCGGGATCCTCCCCCAGACCGGCCGCCAGGGTTTCCAGCCCCACCGGACCGCCCCCATAGCCCTCGAGCAGAAGGGTGAGCAGGCGGCGGTCGCTGGCATCGAGGCCCCGCCCATCGACCCGGTGCAGGCGCAGCGCCTCAGCCACCAGATCGGCTCCGATCCGGCCATGGCCGGCCACCGACGCCACGTCGCGCACACGCCGCAGCAGCCGATTGGCAATGCGGGGGGTGCCGCGGCAGCGGCGTGCCACTTCCAGGGCCGCAGCTGCATCCAGGTCCATCCTCAGCAGTCCGGCAGCCCGCTCCACGATCGCCGTGAGGTCATCAAGGCCGTAGAACTCGAGGCGCTGCATCAGCCCGAAGCGGTCGCGCAGCGGCGAGCTCAGCGCTCCCGCACGGGTGGTGGCCCCCACCAGGGTGAACGGGGCGATCGGCAGACTGCGGGTGCGGGCCGTGGTTCCCTTGCCCACCGTGAGATCGATGCGGAAATCCTCCATGGCCGGATAGAGGAGTTCCTCGGCGACCCGGTTGAGCCGATGGATCTCGTCGATGAACAGCACCTCGTTGGGCTGAAGGTTGACCAGCAGGCCCACGATGTCCCGGGGGCGCTCCAGGGCCGGAGCGCTGGTGATCCGGCAGCGCACCCCCAGTTCCTCCGCCAGCACCAGGGCCATGGTGGTCTTGCCCAGACCCGGCGGGCCATGCAGCAGCACATGATCCAGGGCCTCGCCGCGGCCGCGGGTGGCTTCCACGGCGATCGCCAGGACCTGCTTGAGCTCACTCTGGCCGATGTAATCGGCCAGACGGCGGGGGCGCAGGCCATCCTCCCGCCCTGCCGGCTCCGGGGCTGCGGCAGGGTCCACCAGGCGGGGGTTGGGCGTTCCCGAGGAGATGATCGCCATGGATGGAGGGTACCGGCTGCTGCCTAGGGTCGGGGAGCAGGAAGGGAGCCGAGCAGGGCGCGATGGGGAAGGGGCCTGGCCGCAAAGGGGGCAGCACGGGTGGTGACCCGGCCCACCGGCTGCTGGCTGACAACCGCCTGGCCCGGCACCAGTACGAGATCCTCGAGACCCTCGAGACCGGCATCGAACTGCTGGGCACGGAGGTGAAGTCGATCCGCGCCGGCCAGGTGAACCTGCGCGACGGCTTCTGCCTGATCCGCAATGGCGAGCTGCAGCTGCACAACGTGCACATCTCGCCCCACAGCCATGCCGGCCGCTTCTTCAACCACGACCCGCTGCGGGTTCGCAAACTCCTGGCCCATCGCCGCGAGATCGACAAGCTTCGCGGCGCCCTCGAGCAGAAGGGACTCACCCTGATCCCCCTCAACCTGCATCTCAAGGGGTCCTGGATCAAGGTGACCCTGGGCCTGGGCAAGGGGCGCAAGCTGCACGACAAGCGCCACGAAGAGAAGCGCAAGCAGGAAGCCAAGGAAGCGCGGGCGGCGATCGCCCGGTTGTGAGTGGGGGCGGAGCTGAGGGGGACCCGGCCCACCGCCTCGCGACTAGCGGGTGACGGACGGCTCGGGCCGGACCTCGGGGGAAGGGGTTTCCGGTGCGGACGGAGGGGTCGGGGCAGCCGCGGGAGGAGCCGCCTCGGAGGAGGGCGGCTGGGTCGGGGGGGCGGCGGGGGGAGCGGCCTCCCGGGAGGGCTGGTTCTCCGGCCGCTCCGGTGATTCTCCGGAGGTGGCCGGAGCGGGAAGGGGCTCGGGCGCGGGCGGCGCCGGAGGAGGGGGATCGGCCCGCAGGGAAAGGCTGATCCTTGCCGGCGCCACACCCTCATTGGTCACCAGAAGCTGAACGGGCGAACTCCGCTGGGCACCGAGGTTCACCACCCTCAGGGCACCCCTGGGCGCCAGCAGCCGACCTTCCTGGGAGAACACGCTCATCTGGAGCAGGGGTGTGCCGTTCACCCCCAGCACCAGACCATGGTCGGGGGGCACCTGAATGGGGAACAGTCGTGCTCCGTTCGCCGGCACATCGGCGGAAACCACCTGGGAGATCTCGGAACGGAGCCGGATCGGCTCGATCTGCATGTTCGCCAGGGTCAGTTCGGCCGCGGCGTACCACAGCTGGCGGTACGGCTCCGCCGGCTTCTCCTGGGCGGCCCGACCGGGCAGCAGGTTGCGGGCACTGCCGGAGACGAGCTCCTGCAGCACCTCCGAACTGAGTCCGTCCCGGACCAGGTCGGCCTGACGCCGGTCCCAGTCGGCGTCGCTGAAGCTGCCGAGACGGCTGCGGATCGCCTGGGGCAGCTGCTCCACACGCGCCAGCCAGTCTTCCGCCTGTTCATTCCAGACGCGCCGCAGAGGCGCGTCCTCGAGGGCATCGCTGGGAAGGCGGCCCTTGCGTTCGGGGTACTGGGCCAGCAGGCTCGCATCCACCAGACTGAGGAACCAGCCGCGATCCACCTGCATCGCCCGGAGGCGATTGAGCAGCTGCTGGCGTTGGTCCACCTCGGCGCGCGGCAGGCTGCTGGGCAGTTCCGTGGCCGTTTCCGGACCGGGGCCCGGAGTCGGCTGCTTGCCCCGTCCCAGCCACCACCAGCCAAGGGCGGTGCCGGCCACCGCGGAGATCACCAGGGCGAACAGAACGGGCCAGAGCCCCCCCTCGGCGGCCGCTTCCTTCTCCAGGTGGCGGTATCGGGGAGGAAGGGAGGGTGAGGGTGGCGACAGGGGTTCCGGTGGAGCCGGTTCCGTTTCCTCTGCCGCGGGCCCGACCTGGGTGGCGGTTCCCTCGTCGGCTTCGGCGGGGGGGGAAGCCCCGGCAGGCTCGGCAGGTTGGCCCGGCTCCGCGCTGGGGGGAGGAGGGGGAGGCACGAGAACGACCGTTCGGTCGGCACGGGGAACCGGGCCCGTGCTGTCCGGCACCTCCAGTGCCTGGAAGGCCATCAGGGCCTGACCGGCGGAAGCGAAGCGCTGGCCCGGATCCCGGCTGAGCAGCCGCTCCAGCTGCCTCTGCAGAGCCGGTTCGCTCTCGAGGGCTGCCGGCCAGCGCCATTCAAGACTCGCAGGGTCGAGCAGATCCTGGGGCTCATCGCCGCTGATCAGCACGAGGGCAAGGACCCCGAGAGCATGGAGATCCATCCAGGGCTGGGCCGGTTCGCCGCGGCCCAGCTCGGGAGGGGCGTAACCCGCCGTGGCACCGACGGGACCATCGGCCGTGCCGGCATCGGTGGACCCGGTGGACCCGGTGGCAACGAAGCCCCGCAGCAGGCCGAAGTCCAGAAGCACGGGAAGACCGTCGCTGTCCCGGCGCAGCAGGTTGGCGGGGCTGAGGTCGCCGTGGAGCAGATCCTGGCTGTGCAGGGCGGCCAGCACCGGCAGCAACTGGCGCAGGAGCAGAAGCACTTCCCCGGGCCCGAAGACGAGCTGACGCTCCCTGCGGGCCTCGAGCAGCTCCTGGTAGGTGCGCCCCCGTTGCCAGTCCCGCACCAGCCAGAGCTGGTCGGAATCGGCGATCACGGCGCCGAATCGAGGCACCTGGGGATGGAGCACCCCCTGCAGGCGGGCCCAGAGATCCCTGGCCCGCGCCTGGTCCTGATCGGGGCCCACCTGGCGCAGGGCCGACGGTGCGTCGGCGGCCAGCTGGTCGCTGGCCAGCCAGAGCGATCCCTGCCCAGCCCGGGGCTCCCCTCCCAGCCGTCGTTCCAGCCGGTAACGGCCGCCGATCACCTGCCCGGGTGCCACTGCGGAGGAAGTCATCAGGTCAGGACGACTCCTTCCCGCCGGGGTTGTTCCAGATCCCGGGATGCCAGCCATTCCTGGTCATACAGGCGGGATCGGTAGCGATCACCGCCATCGCAGAGCACGGTCACGATGCGGTGGCCCGGCCCGAGCCGGTGAGCCGTCTCCACCGCCGCAGCCACATTGATGCCCACCGAGCCCCCCATGAACAATCCTTCCTTCCACAGCAGCCCGTAGATGGTGCCGAGGGCTGTCGGATCGTCAATGCGCACGGCATCGTCGATCGGCGCTCCCTGAAGGTTCGCCGTGACCCGGCTGTTGCCGATGCCTTCGGTGATCGAACTGCCCTCGACGTGAAGCGCCCCGGTCTTCACCCAGCTGTAGAGGGCGCTGCCATGGGGATCGGCGAGGACGCAACGGACCTTTTCGGAACGTTCCTTGAGGAACAGCGACACGCCGGCATAGGTGCCGCCGGTGCCGGTGGCCGCCACCCAGGCATCCACCCTTCCCTGGCACTGCTCCCAGATCTCCGGACCGGTGGAATGGAAGTGGGCGCGACGGTTGGCGAGATTATCGAACTGATTGGCCCACACCGCCCCCGGGGTTTCGGCTGCGATGCGGCCCGAAAGCTTCACGTAGTTGTTCGGGTCGCGGTAGGGCACCGCCGGCACGGTGCGGACCTCGGCGCCCAGGCTGCGCAGCAGACCGATCTTCTCGGCGGACTGGGTATCGGGGATCACGATCAGGCAGCGATAGCCCAGGGCGTTGCAGAGGTGGGCCAGGCCGATGCCGGTGTTGCCCGCGGTGCCTTCCACCACGGTGCCCCCGGGCCGCAGCTCCCCGGAAGCCTCCGCCTCCTGCAGGATCCCCAGGGCGGCCCTGTCCTTCACGGAGCCGCCGGGATTCATGAACTCGGCCTTGCCGAGGATCTCGCAACCGGTGAGGTCGCTCAGCGCCCGGAGGCGAATGAGGGGGGTTCCGCCGACGGCACCACGGAAACCATCGGTGATCCCTGCGCTGCTGCCGCCCATGGCGATGGCCTGCCGAATCGAAGATGCCTGGGCGGATCGTAGGGAACCCCCCTAGGGTCGGCCCCAGAGATCGGACCCCCCGATGGCTTCCGCCCTGGACTCCATCCCCCTGCTGGAGCGCCTGCAGCGGGTGCGGCAGCAGAGCGAACGCCTCACCGAGATCCTCGAAGCCGAGGATCTCTGCCTGCAGGGCATGGCCGACGCCAGTCCGCCGAAGTGGCATCTGGGGCACACCGCCTGGTTCTTCGAAACCTTCCTGCTGGAACCCCATCTGCCGGGCTGGGAACCGGTGGATCCCCGCTGGGGGTTTCTGTTCAACTCCTATTACGACGCCATCGGTCCCCGCCATCCCCGGCCCCAGCGGGGACTGCTCACCCGTCCGACGCTGGCGGACGTGCTCGAGTGGCGCCACAGGATCGACGCCGGGCTCGCCGCTCTGCTGACAGCGCTGGAGCAGAGGCCCGGCTCCGAGGCGGACCGGCTGCGGGGCCTGGTGGAACTGGGCGTGCAGCACGAGCAGCAGCACCAGGAACTGCTGCTGATGGATCTGCTCGATGGCTTCAGCCGCAACCCCATCGAGCCCGCCTACGACGAAGGAGAGGCGGGGCCGGAGGCCATCTACGCGGCTTGTCCCATGGAGGGCGCCAGGGAGCAGGGCGAGCCGCCCCGCTGGCGCCTCCATCCGGGCGGCTTGGTGGCGATCGGCCATGACCCCGGGGGCAGCGGGTTCCATTTCGACAACGAGGCACCCCGTCATCGCTGCTGGCTGGAGCCCTTCGCCATCGCCGAGCGCCTGGTGACCAACGCCGACTACGCGGCGTTCATCGCCGATGACGGCTACCGGCGGCCCGAGCTGTGGATGAGCGAAGGGTGGGGCATCCTGCAGGAGAGAGGCTGGCAGGCGCCCCGGTACTGGCGAGGCGAGTGGGAATTCGGCCTGGCGGGTCGACGACCCAGGCAGCCGCAGGCACCCGTGCGCCACCTCAGCTGGTTCGAGGCGGACGCCTATGCCCGCTGGGCCGGGGCCCGGCTGCCGAGCGAAGCCGAGTGGGAGACGGTCGCCGGCGGTTCCCCTCCCCTGCCCCAGGCCTTCGGAGTCCTCTGGCAATGGACCTCCAGCCCCTACCGCCCCTATCCGGGCTTCCGGCCGGCGGCCGGGGCGGTGGGGGAATACAACGGCAAGTTCATGAGCTCCCAGTTCGTGCTCCGCGGCAGCTCCTTTCTCACCCCCGAGGGCCACGGGCGGCTCACCTACCGCAACTTCTTCCCCCCCTCGAGCCGCTGGATGGCAGCGGGCGTGCGGCTGGCCAGGGACGGCGAGGGTTGATGAGCGCACCAAGAGCCACGCTCCGGCCCCCCACCGAGCGCTTCCTCGATCTGCACCCCGAGCCGGCCGACATGGCCCGTCTGGTGATCGAGGGCATGGGCCGACGACCGAAGCAGCTGCCGGCCTGGTTGCTCTACGACGCGGAGGGATCCCGCCTCTTCGAGAAGATCTGCGAACAGCCCGAATACGGCCTCACGCGCACTGAAACTTCCCTGCTCGAACGGAACGCCGGGGCGGTCGCAGCCCGTCTCCGCCAGGACAGGGATGGCCGCAACGGGGAGGTGGTGGTGGAATTCGGAGCCGGCAACGCCCGCAAGGTCGGGCCCCTGCTGGCGGCCCTGGAGCCCCCGGGCTATGTCGCCCTCGACATCAGCGCCGACCATCTCAAAGCTGCCTGCCACGCGCTGCAGGCCCGCCATCCGGCGGTTCCCGTGCTGGGCATCTGCTGTGACTACAGCAGCCTCGATCACCTGCCTCCCCATCCCCTGCTCGATGGCCACAGGCGGCTGGGCTTCTACCCGGGAAGTTCCCTGGGCAACTTCACGCCCGAGGCGGCGGCGGTGCTGCTGGGCCAGTTCGCCACCCTGCTCGGGGCGGGCGGCCGCCTGCTCATCGGCATCGACCAACCCAGGGAGGTGACGCGGCTGGAGGCGGCCTACGACGACCGGGCCGGCTGGTCGGCCGCCTTCGCCATGAATCTGCTGGCGCGACTGAACCGCGATCTGGGGGGCGACTTCGATGCCGGCGCCTTCGCCTACAGGGCCTGGTGGGAATCCGACCACAGCCGCATCGCCATGGCCCTGGTCAGTCAGGGAGAGCAGACGGTGCGGCTGGCCGGCCGCTCCTGGCAGTTCCGCGCCGGTGAGCCTCTCATCACCGAATACAGCGTGAAATACAGCCCATCCGCCTTTCTTGCCCTGGCGGGGAAGGCGGGGTGGAGGGCCCTCGGCCGCTGGAGTGATCCGGCGCAGGAGGTTTCCCTGCATCTGCTGGGCCAGGCAGACTCTCAGGTGGAGTGCATCCGGAAGACCGAACCCGAACCATGAGCAGGGAGGAGCAGCGTGCGGCCATGCGCAGGGTCCGCGAAGGCCTGATCGAGGAACTGGAGGCCGTCTACCGGCAGGCGTTCGACCGGATCGGCGAGGAGGCACTGGGGGAGGGCGCCATCGCCAGGCTCACCCAGCTGCTGCTGCGCTCCCGCGAGGCCGCCATCACTCCCCTGCAGGAAGAGATCGAGGCCCCGCTGATCACCAGCGCCCCACAGGCTCCCGAACCATGAGCAGCAGCTGGCTGGAGGAACTGGAGGACCGTCTCGAGCAACGGCTCGAGGCCTTTCTGCAGGCCAATCCCCAGCAGGAGGCCCTCCTGGCGGAACAGGAGTCGCGGGAGCGCCAGGAACGCCTGCTGCGCGAACGGCAGCGGCTGCGGCAGGAGGCGGAACTGCAGAGGCAGGCCCTGCTGGAGCTCGCAGGGGAGATCCGCCAGTGGCAGGAGCGGGTCGAACGGGCCCGGGCTGCCGGTGCCACCGATCTGGCCGGCCGGGCCGAGGCCCATATCGGGGCCCTGATGGAGCGGGGGCGTGATCGATGGGCCTCCCTCGGCGAGCTGGGGGGGCGCTTCGCGGAGGTGCAGAACCAGCTCGATGAGCTTTCCCGCAGCCGCAGAGCAAGCCAGGAGCAGCAGAAGGGAGGCCGGCGGGCAACGGAGGCGGGGGAGGCCAAGGGACCGGGCCCTTCCGGAACAGCGGACAATCTCGAGGCCGACTGGGCCGCCTTCGAGGCCCAGCAGGACCTGCAGGACCTGCGTCGTCGCATGCAGCTCTAGATCCTCCTTGCCTGCCAGCGACGGCCCCCGGGACCGATGGGCTTCCTGCTCTCGAAACTGCTTCCACCCCTGCTGATGCCGCTGGGCCTGGCGCTTGCGCTCCAGCTGGTCGGCCTGATGGCCCGCAGGCGTCCCTGGGGTCCCTGGCTGGGGGGGGGGAGGGGTGGCCCTTCTCTGGCTGGCTTCCATGCCCCTGGTCAGTCGCCAGCTGATCTGGGGTCTGGAAGAGAGGGCCGCACGGCTGTCGCCGAGCGTGATTCCCCGGGCCGACGTGGTGCTCGTGCTCGGCGGCGGCCTCAGTCCGGCCCTCCCCCCCCGCCGCGGGGTGGAAGTGGGGGAGGCCGGTGACCGGCTGCTCACGGGGGTGGATCTGCTGCGGGAAGGGAAGGCCCGCTGGCTGCTGCTCTCCGGAGGGCAGGTGACCTTCACCTCGGGGGATCCCGCCCCACCGGAAGCGCTCTCGGCGGCGGCCCTGGCCCGCCATCTCGGCGTTCCGCCCGCACGGATCGTTCTCAGCCAGACCGCGCGCAACACCGCGGAAGAGGCAAGGGCACTGCAGGGGATGGCGAACCGGAGGGGCTGGCGGACCGTGCTGCTGGTGACGAGTGCCACCCACATGCCCCGCTCGTTCGCCACATTCAGCAGGCTCACCGACCTGAAGGTGATCCCGGTGGCCTGCGACTTCCAGCTGCCGGCGCGCACCAGCTACGGACAGCCCACCGCCACCAGCACCTTCCTCGCCCTTCTGCCCAGCGCCTCAGCCCTGGCGGGGAGCAGCCAGGCTCTGCGGGAACACATGGGACTGCTGGCCTACCGGTGGCGAGGCTGGAGCTGAGATCGCGTCGAGGCAGGCGGGAAGGCCGTGGGGATCAGCTCTTGGGGGCGGGGGGCACGAGGCTGACCCCTTCGGGCGGAGGTGTGGGGTCCGGGTCGGCGATCAGCATGTGCTGGAGCACGATCTCGGGACGCTCGCTGTCCCGCCAGCGGATGCGATAGGCCGGCATCTTGGTGCCGCGACTGGTGGTCTGCTCGACCGGCTCCATCACCCAGCCCCGCCGGGAGCGTCCCTGGGGGTTGCGCTTCACGACCGCATCAGCGTGTTTGAACCGGAACCCGACCCGCTCGCCGCTCATGGAATGGAGAGATCGCCTACGCCCGTTGATTATCTCATTGCGCCGGTTCAGCCCTCAGCGCGGGGCCCGGGCCGCAGCAGGGGGAAGGCGATCACATCCCGGATCGACGGGCTGTCGGTGAGCAGCATCGCCAGCCGGTCGATGCCGATCCCCAGTCCCCCGGTGGGGGGCATGCCCACCTCCAGGGCGTGAAGAAAATCCTCGTCCACCGTCTGGGCCTCGGGGTCACCGGCCTGACGGCGCTCCTGCTGGGCTTCGAGGCGATGCCGCTGATCGACGGGATCGATCAGCTCGCTGAAGGCGTTGGCGGTCTCCCGGCCCGCGATGAACAGCTCGAAACGTTCCACCAGGCCGGGCTTGCTGCGATGGGCTCGGGCCAGGGGAGAGATCTCCACGGGATAGTCGAGCACGAAGGTGGGCTGCAGCAGGCTGGCTTCCACCCGCTGCTCGAAGGCTTCGTTCAGCAGCCGGCCGACGCTGTCGGCGGTGTCGGAAACCTCCATGCCACAGGCTTCCATGGCCGCCGCCGCCGCCGCCCGCGTCGGAAAGGAGGCGAAGTCCAGCCCGGTCTCCTGTTGCACCAGTTCGTGCATGGTGACCCTCCGCCAGGGGGGGGTGAGATCGATTTCGCTTCCCTGGTAGGTGAGGGCGGTGCCCCCGCAGACCTGCTCCGTCACCGCAGCGATCAGCTGCTCGGTGAGGTCCATCATGTCGTGATAGTCGGCATAGGCCTGGTAGATCTCCACCATCGTGAATTCGGGGTTGTGGCGTGTGCTCACCCCTTCGTTGCGAAAGATGCGGCCCAGCTCGTACACCCGCTCGAAACCTCCCACCACCAGCCGCTTGAGGTGGAGTTCGGTGGCGATGCGGAGGGTGAGGGGAAGGTCGAGGGCGTTGTGGTGGGTGGCGAAGGGTCGGGCATCGGCCCCGCCCGCCTCGGTCTGCAACACGGGCGTTTCGATCTCGAGGAACCCGCGTTCGTCGAGCCAGCGACGCAGGCCGCTCACCAGCAGGGCCCGGCGGCGGAACGTCTCCCGGGTGTGAGGGGAAACGACCAGATCGAGATAGCGCTGGCGATAGCGCTTCTCCACGTCCGCCAGGCCATGCCACTTGTCCGGCAGCGGCTGCAGGGATTTGCTGAGCATCCGCCAGTCGCTCACCTTCACCGAGAGCTCGCCCCGGTCCGTGCGCTTGATCGTGCCGCGGACCCCGATCCAGTCGCCGGCGTCGACCAGGGAGGTGAGCTGGGTGAATACCTCGGGATTGTCTGGATGGGCGGCCTGCAGGGTGGCCTTGTCCAGATACAGCTGGATCGGACCGGTTTCATCGCTGAGGGTGAAGAACGCCAGCTTGCCCATCACCCTGCGGGTCATCACCCGGCCGGCGACGGCGACCTCATCGGGGCGCTCCTCCCCGCTGGCCAGGGTGGCGTAGTCCTGCTGGAGCGCCGCGGCCCGATGGGTGGGGGCGAATCCCAGGGCGTAGGGACCCTGACCGATGGATTCGAGCAGCCGGGACTTCTCGAGACGGGTTTCGCGCAGATCCGACAAGGCGGCTACCTCAGCCCGCCGCGGCCAGGGCCGCATCGCCCATCCGCTGGGAGGCATATCCGGTGCCCCGCACGGTGAGGATGAGTTCGGGGTTGCGGGGATCGGGCTCGAGCTTGCCCCGCAACCGGGCCACGTAGACATCCACCACCCGCAGATCCGCCGCGCGACGGGGGGGATAGCCCCACAGCTGCTCGAGAATCTCCGCTCTGGGCACCACCCTTCCCGGTTCACGGAAGAGCAGCTCCAGCAGGCTGAATTCGGTGTAGGTGAGCCCGATGCGCTGGCCATCCCGGGTGACCTGGCGCCGATTGGTGTCGACCACCAGGTCGCCCACCCTCAGCACCCCGGTGCCCGTGGGGATTTCCCGTGGCTCGGAGGCGGCGGAGCCGCGACCCACCCTGCGCAGGATGGTGGCGATCCGAGCCTCGAGCTCCTTGGGGCTGAAGGGCTTGGGCAGGTAATCATCGGCACCGAGATCGAGGCCGGCCACCCGCTCGGCGATGGCATCGAGGGCCGAGAGGAAGATGATCGGAACGCAGGATTCGGCCCGCAGCCGCCGGCACACGGCGAAGCCGTCGAGCTTCGGCAGCATCACATCGAGCACCACCAGATCGGGTTGCTCCTGATGGAAGAGGGTGAGCGCCTCTTCTCCGTCCTCGGCACAGAGAACGCGGTAGCCGGCGAGCTGCAGACGCATGACCAGCACCCTGCGCACCGCTGGTTCGTCGTCGACCACCAGGAGGGTGGCCAGGGGCTCGCTGGGGAGGGAGTCCCCGGTGGAGGAGGCCCCCTGCGCAACGATCTGTCGGGGGAAGTCCTCCACGGTCATGGGCATTTCGCCGGATGAAGCCGGATGAAGAAGTGCAACCCTACCCTTCAACGCCGCCCGGGGTCATCCCCCGGATCGGCCGCCGCGGCAAGGATCTGAACAGATTTAAGGATTTCTTCGGAAGCAGACACCCAGGGAAATTGCTGATACCGCCTGCTTTTCGCCAGGACTGATCCCCGGTTCAGGGCCAGCGAGCGTCGGCGTAGCGGTTCCACTCCCGTTCCGCCTGGGCCAGCGCTTCGTCGCTGCCGATCTGACCCAGCATGGCCCGCTGGAGCTGGGCGTAGAGGATCGCCTGCAGACGCTTGATGCCCGGGGTGGCCGGGACCAGCACCTTGCCGTTGGCCAGGGTGGCGGCGGAAAGCCGCTGGGCGTCGCGCACCAGACGATCCCCCGCCCCATCCGGAGGATTCGCCTGCCATTCCTCCTGAAGCTGCCGCAACGCCTCCGGGGAGGAAGGCAGCACCCGCGCCTCCCGGGCAAAGGCCAGCTGATTGGCGGGATTGGTGAGGAACAGGGCGAAGGCGGCAGCCTCCCGGGCCCGGGGGCTCTGGCGGGGCACGATCAGGTTCATCACCGCCACGTTGGCCTCCCCACCCTTCCCCGTCAGAGGCGGATAGGGCCGGGTCACCGCGGCGATGCCGGGAGCGTTGGTGCGCAGATTGCGGAGGAAATCGGGCCCCGTGGCCACCTGGGCCAGATCCCCTGCCTGGTAGAGCTCCAGCGCCCGGCGGTAGCCCTGGCTCACCACTTCCCGGGGCAGCAGGCCGCGGCGGTAGAGGTCGGTCCAGAAGGCGAAGGCGCGGCGACCCTCCGCCGTGTGGAAGGCGGCCCGCTGGCGACCGTCCAGCAGACGCACGCCCATCTGCACCATCGATTCCATCAGTTCGGCGGAGTCGTCCGGCACCACGGTCACGAAGAGGGCGTAGCGGCCGGTGCGGCGCCGCATCGCCTCGGCGTAGGCCGGCACCTCCTCCCAGCGGCTCGGGGGAGCCGCATACCCGGCCTGCTGCAGCAGCCGTTCGTTGGCCATGGTGACCCGGGCCGTGAGGTACCAGGGAATGGCGAACTGCTCCTGCCCCTGGCGGCCCGACTCCCAGATCCGCGGCAGGTAGGCGGCGGCCGCATCGGCCGGCAGCACCGTGTCGAGATCGAGCAGACCCCCTTTGCTGGCCAGGTTGGCGGCGAAGGGGGGATTGAGGTTGACCAGATCCGGGGCGGTGCGGGCGAAGACCGCCGCCAGCAGCTTGCGCTCCACCGAACTCCAGGGCACATCGCTCCAGCGCACCGTCACCCCCGGGTTCTGCCGCTCCCAGGCGGCGATCACCCCTTCCAGGAAGGGCGTGAACCGGGGGGCGAGATCAAGGGTCCATACGGTGATCTCCCGGCCCCCTCCGGGCCGTGGAGCCGAGGGGGGACGGCAGCCCGCCAGGACCAGAGCGAGGGGAAGCGCCAGGGCCAACAGCCTCCTGCGGGAGACGACAACGCGGCGCCACCGGCGGGACCGCCGGCCGGGGCGGGTTTCGGTGAGAGAGCGGGGAGCTTCTTCCAAGGGCATCGACAGGGCGGACTACGGGCGCCAGCTCGAGCCCACCAGCCGCCGCCACAGCAACAGCTGCAGGGAGGCCAGCACCGGAGCGAGCAGGGAGGTGAGCAGGGCCCTGGCCAGCAGGAGATGGGCTCCGGAACCGGTGAGATCCTCCCAGCTCCAGCCGGGCCGTGCCAGCCGGGCCGGATCGATCGCCTCGGAAGAGCCCCCCGGAACATTCAGGAGAGCCCACTGGAGCATGAGGCTGAGATCGAGGACCAGGGTGCCCAGAAGGGTGAGCAGGGCGAGGCTGAAGCTCCTCTCGATCGGGGGGGGACGCCGGCCGATGCCGCCCCACCACCACCCCAGCAGCACCAGGGCAGGGATCTGGCTCACCAGCCCCGGGTGGAGGGAATCCAGGAGCAATCCCAGCCCGGCGCCGGCGATCGCCCCGGAGATCCGTCCATCGACGAGAGCCCAGGGCAGCAGCCAGAGCACGGGCCAGGCGGGAGGGGCATCGGCCAGCTTCAGCCAGCCAGGCGACGCCAGGGTGAGCAGGGGCACCAGCAACGCGGTGGCCATCCACCACGGCTGCCGCTGCAGAAGAACCATCAGGGCACCAGCACCTGCACCCAGTCCACCGCTTCCACCGGCGCGATGAGCTGAACGACGGCATCCGGGGCGGGGTCGGCGTTCTCGTCCACCGTCTGGATCACGCCGACGGGCAGGTTCGGCGGCACGAGGGTGCTGGCGGGAGAGGTCACCACCACGTCGCCGGCCCGTACCTGGGGATCCTTCTGCAGGAAGCGCAGCACGGGCCGGGGCGTGCCGGCACCACTGAGCAGGCCGTGGCGCGAGGAACGGGCCACCCACACCCCCACCCGGCTGGCGGGATCGGTGAGCAGGGTGACCGTCGCGGAGGTCGGAGTCACCCCCGTCACCAGACCGATCAGCCCACCGGGGGCGACCACCGCCTGGCCTTCCCGGATTCCCTGCAGGGACCCCCTGCCCAGCACCAGCTTCTGCCACCAGCCACCTGGCTCCCTGCTGATCACCGGTGCGGAGAGCCTCTCGGGCGTGCGGTTCTGCAGGTTCAGCAGGCCCCGCAGGCGCTGGTTGTCGCGCTGGAGCTGGCCGAGCTGCACCTGATCCTCCAGCAGCCGGGCGGAACGCAGCCACTCGCTCTGGGCCGGACCCGGCCAGAAGGGCCGACTGAGGAGGGCATAGGCATCGGCGACGCCGGCTCCCTTGCTGAGCCGCACCGCCAGCAGCGCCAGGAACACCAGCATCCAGGGCCAGGCCTGCAGGACTGCCCGGGCGGAACCGAGCCGGAGCCAGCGGGCTGCCCGCATGGGGATCAGGCTGCCTGCCGGGAGAAGTCGGGGGTGTCGAGGACCCGCTCGAGGCGCTTGTAATCCTCGAGCACCATGCCGCAGCCGTTGACCACGCAGAGCAGGGGTTCCTCGGCCACATGGGTGAGAATCCCCGTTTCGTGGCTGATCAGGTCGCAGATGCCGCGCACCATCGCCCCGCCCCCGGCCAGCATGATGCCCCGGTCCACGATGTCGGCCGCGAGCTCGGGGGGGGTGCGCTCGAGGGTGCGCTTCACCGCCTCCACGATCACGTTGAGCGGTTCGGCCATCGCCTCCCGGATGTCGCCGGCCCGCACGTTGATCGTGCGCGGCAGACCGGAAAGCAGATGCAGACCGCGCACATCCATCGAGGTTTCGTCATGGTCATCGTCGGGGAAGGCGGAGCCGATCCGGATCTTGATGTCCTCCGCCGTGCGTTCGCCCACCACGAGGTTGTGCACCTTCTTGAGATACACACCGATGGCATCGCTGAGCTCGTCGCCGGCCACCCGCACCGACTCGCTGAGCACGGTGCCCCCCAGGCTGAGCACGGCCACCTCGGTGGTGCCGCCCCCGATGTCCACCATCATGGTTCCCACGGGCTCGGTCACCGGCAGGCCGGCCCCGATCGCGGCCGCCACGGGCTCGTCGATCAGATGCACCTGGCGGGCACCGGCAAGCCCGGCCTCCCGCACGGCGCGACGCTCCACGCCGGTCACGCCGCTGGGAATGCCGATCACGAGACGGGGCGCCACCACCCCCCGGCCATCGTTGCCCTTCTGGATGAAGGTCTTGATCATCTGCTCGGCAGCGTCGAAATCGGCGATCACCCCGTCCCGCAGGGGGCGCACGGCGCGGATGTTGCCGGGGGTGCGGCCGAGCATCAGCTTCGCTTCGTTCCCCACCGCCAGGGGCACGTTGCGCTCGAGGTCGATGGCCACCACGGAGGGCTCCTGCAGCACGATGCCCCTGCCCGACACGTACATCAGGGTGTTGGCCGTTCCCAGATCGATGCCGATGTCACGGGAGAACTGGAAGCGACGGAAGAACACGGGGTGGGGACCTGCCTGAGGGGCGGATCATAGATGGCGTCTCGCATCTGGCCGAGTGGGCCGGAAGGCGGGGTGTGACAACCGCAGCAGACGGTGGAACTGAGCAGAAGTGGCCCCGGACCGGGTGCCGCATCATTGATCCATTCGTTCCAGGAGCACTCCCATGGGAGTCAATTCCATCACCCTCGTCGGCCGGGCCGGCCGTGACCCCGAGGTCCGTTATTTCGAGTCGGGCAGCGTGGTGGCCAATCTCACCCTTGCGGTGAACCGCCGCAGCCGCGACGACGAACCCGACTGGTTCAACCTGGAGATCTGGGGCAAGCAGGCCCAGGTGGCCGCCGACTACGTCCGCAAGGGGTCGTTGCTGGGCATCATCGGCTCCTTCAAGCTCGACCGCTGGACCGACCGTGCCTCCGGCGAGGAGCGAACCAAGCCCGTGATCCGGGTCGACCGTCTCGAACTGCTGGGATCGCGCCGCGACAGCGAGGCCGGCGGGGGTGGCTTCGGGGGAGGCGGAGCCGGCGCCGGAGGTGGCTATGGGGGTGGCGAACCCAGCGAGGAGGAAGTGCCCTTCTGAATCCGGAGAGCCGGGGGCGCACGTCCAGGTGCCGTGGCTGTGGGGCCGTGGCTGGGGGCCGTGCCGCCCTCAGGGACGACCCCGGCGCCCACCCCGGCGCCCCCCGCGACTGCGCAGGAGGAGCACGGTGACGGCCACCAGAACAGCCAGCAGAAGCAGCACACCCATGAGCCGTGCCACAGGCTCGATCCAGAGCGCCACCTTCCGGTAACCCTCGCCCAGCGCCACCCCGGCCAGGGTGAGGCAGAGACACCAGGCCAGGCTGCCCAGGGTGGTCCAGGCCAGGAAAGGGCCGATGGGCATCAGTTCGATCCCGGCGGGCACCGACACGAAGGTGCGGATGCCTGGGACCATGCGCCCCCAGAACACCAGCGCGGTGCCGTGCCGATGAAACCACTCCCTGCTGCGGCGCAGGTCGCGGGGACCGATTCCGATCCAGCGGCCGTTGCGCTCCAGCCAGCGCTCGATCCTCTCCTCGTTCACCAGCCGGCCGATGCCGTACCAGGGGAGAGCCCCGAGCACGCTGCCGAGAAGACCGGCCAGCACCACCGGGAGAAGGGAGAGCTTCTGCTGCTGAACGTAGAAACCCGCCCAGGGGCATGATCAGTTCCGAAGGGATGGGCGGAAACAGATTTTCCAGGAACATGGCCAGGAAGATCGCCGTGTACCCCGCCAATGGATTGGCCTCAACAGCGGCTCCGATGAGCTCGGGGAGCCGGCCCACCAGGTCGTTGGTCATGAAGTCAGCTCACGGAGACAGGGCCCAAGGCTTTCGGCGCGGACCCTGTAACCAACGATGACTCAGTAACGATAGTGATCGCTCTTGTACGGCCCCGCCACCGGCACGTTGATGTAGGCCGCCTGCTCGGGGGTGAGCTCGGTGAGCCGGGCGCCGATCTTCTCGAGATGGAAGCGCGCCACCATCTCGTCGAGGTGCTTGGGCAGCACGTACACCTCGTTGCCGTACTGCTCGCCCTTGGTGAACAGTTCGATCTGGGCCAGCACCTGGTTGGTGAAGGAATTGCTCATCACGAAGCTGGGGTGGCCGGTGGCGCAGCCCAGATTCACCAGCCGGCCCTCGGCCAGCAGGATGATGCGCTTGCCATCGGGGAAGATCACGTGATCCACCTGGGGCTTGATGTTCTCCCAGGTGTACTGCTTCAGCGACGCCACATCGATCTCGTTGTCGAAGTGACCGATGTTGCACACGATCGCCTGATCCTTCATGGCGATCAGATGCTCGTGGCGGATCACCTGGAAGTTGCCGGTGGCGGTCACGAAGATGTCAACATCGCCCACCACCTCATCCAGGCGCACCACGCGGTAGCCCTCCATGGCGGCCTGCAGGGCGCAGATCGGATCGATCTCGGCGATCATCACCGTGGCGCCCAGGCCCCTCAGCGACTGGGCCGAACCCTTGCCCACATCGCCGTAGCCCAGCACCAGCGCCACCTTGCCGGCCACCATCACGTCGGTGGCGCGCTTGATGCCATCCACCAGGGATTCACGGCAGCCGTAGAGGTTGTCGAACTTGCTCTTGGTGACCGAGTCGTTGACGTTGATCGCCGGGAAGGGCAGCTCGCCGTTCTTCTGCATCTGATAGAGGCGGGCCACGCCGGTGGTGGTTTCCTCCGTCACGCCCTGAATGGCGGCGTGGATGCGGGAATAGAAGCCGGGCTGGGAGGCGAGCCGCTGGCGGATCGAGGCGAACAGGGCCACCTCCTCCTCGCTGCCGGGGTTGTCGAGCACGGAGGGATCCGTCTCGGCCCGGGTGCCGAGCACCACCAGACCGGTGGCGTCACCGCCGTCGTCGAGGATCATGTTGGGGGTGCCGCCATCGGCCCACTCCAGGATCCGGTGGGTGAAGGCCCAGTACTCCTCGAGGCTCTCGCCCTTGTAGGCGAACACGGGAATGCCGGCGGCGGCGATGGCGGCGGCGGCGTGATCCTGGGTGGAGAAGATGTTGCAGGAGGCCCAGCGCACCTCGGCACCGAGGGCGACCAGGGTTTCGATCAGCACCCCGGTCTGGATGGTCATGTGCAGGCTGCCGGCGATGCGGGCACCGCGCAGGGGCTTCTCGGCACCGAACTGCCGCCGCAGGGCCATCAGGCCGGGCATCTCGGTCTCGGCGATGGCCAGCTCCTTGCGGCCCCAGTCGGCCAGACCGATGTCGGCGATGCAGTAGGGAGCCAGGGCAGCCGTGGGACTGGAGGGGGTTGCCAGCATGAAATCAAGCTCCCGGTTCGGGAGGAAGAAGGTGGGAAATATCTGCGGAGACGCCGAGGCTTCGGGCTCGCTTGAGCAGAATCTACAGGGATCCGCCGAACCTGCGCGATGCCCAGCCGCCATCTGGCCGACCCGGAAGCCACCAGGGAACTGGGCAGGGAGCTGGCCGCCCAGCTTCTGGCGGAAGGCCACCGGGGCAGGGCTCCCCTGTTGCTCCTGCAGGGGGATCTGGGGGCCGGCAAGACCTGCCTGGTGCAGGGGCTGGCGGAAGGGCTGGGCATCACCGAGGCGATCACCAGTCCCACCTTCGCCCTGGCCCACCACTACCGGGGCCTGCTCGAGACGGAACGGGGTGTCCGGCAGACCCTGCTGGTGCACATGGATCTCTACCGCCTGGAGCTGCCGGCCGCCGCCGACGAACTGTTCGCCCAGGAGGAGGAGGAGGCCCTCGCCGCAGGAGCCCTGCTGGCGGTGGAATGGCCCGATCGGCTGAGCTACACGCCCGAGTGTGCCTGGACAGTGGAGCTGGCCATCGCCGGGGAGGCACGGCAGGCCCGCATCACTCCTCCGGCCTCGCCGCCGTGCTGAGGGCGGCAAGGAACCGCTCCACCTCCCCTGCCGTGGGCTGGGGATCGATGGCACCGGTGCCCCGGCAGACCAGGGCTCCACAGGCGCTGGCGAAGAGCAGCAGGTCCTTCAGAGCGGGGGGATCCGCGGCACCGCCGCCTCCCCTTCCGTCACCGCCGAGCAGTTCGGGCCTGCGGCAGAGACCGTGCAGCAACCCGGCCGTGAAGGCATCACCGGCTCCCGTGGTGTCAGCCACCTCCACCGGGAAGGCATCCAGGGTTCCACTGCGACCCCCCAGGCACCAGCGCAGGGGTCGGGCGCCATCGGTGATCAGCACGGCAGGCCTCTGGGGAAGGGCGGAGTGGATGGCGAGGGGATCGGCTTCGGCGAACAGCCATTCCGCCTCCTCGGCGGCACATTTGATCAGGGACGCCCGCTCCAGCAGGGGCCGGATCCGCTGGAGCGCCAGAGGCGGAGGGCCCTGCTCCGGCTCCAGTCCCCAGAACGTGGGTCGCCAGTTCACGTCCACCGCCAGGGAAAGGCCCCGGGCGAGGGCCGTGTCCACCAGAAGCTGCAGGGCCCGGGCCGAGGCGTGAGAGGCCAGGGGAATCGTGCCCACCAGCAGCCAGCGGCCGGCGGCGAGAAGATCCTCCAGGCAGACCGCCAGAGCCGCTTCGTCTACAGCCTCATCGGCGAATCCCTGGCCCCGGTCCCCGGCGAAGCCACCGAAGCTGCGATCGCCACCGGCATCGCGGCGCACCAGAACGATGCGGCTGGGGCGCTCGGGGTCCCACTGCAGAGCCCGGGTGTCGACGCCCCGCTGGTGGAACAGGGCAGCGAAGGCGGATCCGATGGCGTCCTCCCCCAGCCGGCCGAGGAAGGCCACGGAGGTCCCCAGCCGCGCCAGGCCACAGGCCACGTTGGCGGGGGCCCCGCCGAGTCGATCCACAGGCCCGGCCTCGTCGGCAGGATCGCCGCCGGGGACATCGAGTCGATCGACCAGGGCCTCACCGAAGCAGAGGACGGCGGGGGGAGGGCCGGGCGGGGCGATGGACTGCGCGGACATCAGGCAGCCGGGCGGTTGCCCCCAGGTTGGCCCGCCGCTGCGGGCGCCGCCACCGCCAGCCGCTCCAGCAGGGCGGCGATGATGCGCCCATTGGCGGCAGGGAAGGGATAGCTGGCCAGGTCGGCGGGGTCCACCCAGCGCACCTGCTGGGAGGCCAGGGGCTGGGGCTCGCCGGAGAGCCAGCGGCAGAGGTGCACCACGAAGCGCAGACGCTTGTGGCTGTAGGCATGATCCAGGCGGATCAGTTCCTCGCCCACCTCCGCCTCGATCGCCAGTTCCTCCCGCAGCTCGCGGGCGATGGTGCCCTCGATGGCTTCGCCGGGCTCCTGCTTGCCCCCCGGAAATTCCCACAGCCCCCCCAGCAGCCCTTCTTCGAGGCGCTGATCGATCAGCACCCGGCCCTCGCCGTCGATCACCACTCCCACCCCGATCACCTGGAACGGCAGGGGGCGGGAGATCTCCTTCACGGGATGGCGGGCGGGATCGCCGGCAGCGTAGGCAGCGCAGTGGTCCCTCCAGGGACAGCGGGGGCAGTCGGGGGTGCGGGGCTGGCACACCGTGGCCCCG
>CAWKAW010000009.1:0-24310 GCA_963847745.1 uncultured cyanobacterium
GTAGCGATAGTGATCGCTCTTGTACGGCCCCGCCACCGGCACGTTGATGTAGGCCGCCTGCTCGGGGGTGAGCTCGGTGAGCCGGGCGCCGATCTTCTCGAGATGGAAGCGCGCCACCATCTCGTCGAGGTGCTTGGGCAGCACGTACACCTCGTTGCCGTACTGCTCTCCCTTGGTGAACAGTTCGATCTGGGCCAGCACCTGGTTGGTGAAGGAATTGCTCATCACGAAGCTGGGGTGGCCGGTGGCGCAGCCCAGGTTCACCAGCCGGCCCTCGGCCAGCAGGATGATGCGCTTGCCATCGGGGAAGATCACGTGATCCACCTGGGGCTTGATGTTCTCCCAGGTGTACTGCTTCAGCGACGCCACATCGATCTCGTTGTCGAAGTGACCGATGTTGCACACGATCGCCTGATCCTTCATGGCGATCAGATGCTCGTGGCGGATCACCTGGAAGTTGCCGGTGGCGGTCACGAAGATGTCAACATCGCCCACCACCTCATCCAGGCGCACCACGCGGTAGCCCTCCATGGCGGCCTGCAGGGCGCAGATCGGATCGATCTCGGCGATCATCACCGTGGCGCCCAGGCCCCTCAGCGACTGGGCCGAACCCTTGCCCACATCGCCGTAGCCCAGCACCAGCGCCACCTTGCCGGCCACCATCACGTCGGTGGCGCGCTTGATGCCATCCACCAGGGATTCACGGCAGCCGTAGAGGTTGTCGAACTTGCTCTTGGTGACCGAGTCGTTGACGTTGATCGCCGGGAAGGGCAGCTCGCCGTTCTTCTGCATCTGATAGAGGCGGGCCACGCCGGTGGTGGTTTCCTCCGTCACGCCCTGAATGGCGGCGTGGATGCGGGAATAGAAGCCGGGCTGGGAGGCGAGCCGCTGGCGGATCGAGGCGAACAGGGCCACCTCCTCCTCGCTGCCGGGGTTGTCGAGCACGGAGGGATCCGTCTCGGCCCGGGTGCCGAGCACCACCAGACCGGTGGCGTCACCGCCGTCGTCGAGGATCATGTTGGGGGTGCCGCCATCGGCCCACTCCAGGATCCGGTGGGTGAAGGCCCAGTACTCCTCGAGGCTCTCGCCCTTGTAGGCGAACACGGGAATGCCGGCGGCGGCGATGGCGGCGGCGGCGTGATCCTGGGTGGAGAAGATGTTGCAGGAGGCCCAGCGCACCTCGGCACCGAGGGCGACCAGGGTTTCGATCAGCACCCCGGTCTGGATGGTCATGTGCAGGCTGCCGGCGATGCGGGCACCGCGCAGGGGCTTCTCGGCACCGAACTGCCGCCGCAGGGCCATCAGGCCGGGCATCTCGGTCTCGGCGATGGCCAGCTCCTTGCGGCCCCAGTCGGCCAGACCGATGTCGGCGATGCAGTAGGGAGCCAGGGCAGCCGTGGGACTGGAGGGGGTTGCCAGCATGAAATCAAGCTCCCGGTTCGGGAGGAAGAAGGTGGGAAATATCTGCGGAGACGCCGAGGCTTCGGGCTCGCTTGAGCAGAATCTACAGGGATCCGCCGAACCTGCGCGATGCCCAGCCGCCATCTGGCCGACCCGGAAGCCACCAGGGAACTGGGCAGGGAGCTGGCCGCCCAGCTTCTGGCGGAAGGCCACCGGGGCAGGGCTCCCCTGTTGCTCCTGCAGGGGGATCTGGGGGCCGGCAAGACCTGCCTGGTGCAGGGGCTGGCGGAAGGGCTGGGCATCACCGAGGCGATCACCAGTCCCACCTTCGCCCTGGCCCACCACTACCGGGGCCTGCTCGAGACGGAACGGGGTGTCCGGCAGACCCTGCTGGTGCACATGGATCTCTACCGCCTGGAGCTGCCGGCCGCCGCCGACGAACTGTTCGCCCAGGAGGAGGAGGAGGCCCTCGCCGCAGGAGCCCTGCTGGCGGTGGAATGGCCCGATCGGCTGAGCTACACGCCCGAGTGTGCCTGGACAGTGGAGCTGGCCATCGCCGGGGAGGCACGGCAGGCCCGCATCACTCCTCCGGCCTCGCCGCCGTGCTGAGGGCGGCAAGGAACCGCTCCACCTCCCCCGCCGTGGGCTGGGGATCGATGGCACCGGTGCCCCGGCAGACCAGGGCTCCACAGGCGCTGGCGAAGAGCAGCAGGTCCTTCAGAGCGGGGGGATCCGCGGCACCGCCGCCTCCCCTTCCGTCACCGCCGAGCAGTTCGGGCCTGCGGCAGAGTCCGTGCAGCAACCCGGCCGTGAAGGCATCACCGGCTCCCGTGGTGTCAGCCACCTCCACCGGGAAGGCATCCAGGGTTCCACTGCGACCCCCCAGGCACCAGCGCAGGGGTCGGGCGCCATCGGTGATCAGCACGGCAGGCCTCTGGGGAAGGGCGGAGTGGATGGCGAGGGGATCGGCTTCGGCGAACAGCCATTCCGCCTCCTCGGCGGCACATTTGATCAGGGACGCCCGCTCCAGCAGGGGCCGGATCCGCTGGAGCGCCAGAGGCGGAGGGCCCTGCTCCGGCTCCAGTCCCCAGAACGTGGGTCGCCAGTTCACGTCCACCGCCAGGGAAAGGCCCCGGGCGAGGGCCGTGTCCACCAGAAGCTGCAGGGCCCGGGCCGAGGCGTGAGAGGCCAGGGGAATCGTGCCCACCAGCAGCCAGCGGCCGGCGGCGAGAAGATCCTCCAGGCAGACCGCCAGAGCCGCTTCGTCTACAGCCTCATCGGCGAATCCCTGGCCCCGGTCCCCGGCGAAGCCACCGAAGCTGCGATCGCCACCGGCATCGCGGCGCACCAGAACGATGCGGCTGGGGCGCTCGGGGTCCCACTGCAGAGCCCGGGTGTCGACGCCCCGCTGGTGGAACAGGGCAGCGAAGGCGGATCCGATGGCGTCCTCCCCCAGCCGGCCGAGGAAGGCCACGGAGGTCCCCAGCCGCGCCAGGCCACAGGCCACGTTGGCGGGGGCCCCGCCGAGTCGATCCACAGGCCCGGCCTCGTCGGCAGGATCGCCGCCGGGGACATCGAGTCGATCGACCAGCGCCTCACCGAAGCAGAGGACGGCGGGGGGAGGGCCGGGCGGGGCGATGGACTGCGCGGACATCAGGCAGCCGGGCGGTTGCCCCCAGGTTGGCCCGCCGCTGCGGGCGCCGCCACCGCCAGCCGCTCCAGCAGGGCGGCGATGATGCGGCCATTGGCGGCGGGGAAGGGATAGCTGGCCAGGTCGGCGGGGTCCACCCAGCGCACCTGCTGGGAGGCCAGGGGCTGGGGCTCGCCGGAGAGCCAGCGGCAGAGGTGAACCACGAAGCGCAGACGCTTGTGGCTGTAGGCATGATCCAGGCGGATCAGTTCCTCGCCCACCTCCGCCTCGATCGCCAGTTCCTCCCGCAGCTCGCGGGCGATGGTGCCCTCGATGGCTTCGCCGGGCTCCTGCTTGCCCCCCGGAAATTCCCACAGCCCCCCCAGCAGCCCTGCTTCGAGGCGCTGATCGATCAGCACCCGGCCCTCGCCGTCGATCACCACTCCCACCCCGATCACCTGGAACGGCAGGGGGCGGGAGATCTCCTTCACGGGATAGCGGGCGGGATCGCCGGCAGCGTAGGCAGCGCAGTGGTCCCTCCAGGGACAGCGGGGGCAGTCGGGGGTGCGGGGCTGGCACACCGTGGCCCCGAGATCCATCAGCGCCTGATTGAACGCCCTGGGTCTCCGGGGATCCAGCAGCGTCTCGCTCAACCGCCAGAAGCCTGCCCCGTCCCGGCCCGGCGGAAGGGGGTGGGCGACCAGCCTGGCCAGCACCCGTTGCACATTGCCATCGAGGATGGGGGCCGGAAGATCGAAGGCCGAGGAAAGGATGCTGCCGGCCGTGCTGCGGCCGATCCCGGGCAGGGCCATCCAGCCGTCGATCGAGCGGGGCCAGGGGTCGGCGGCCGCTTCGGGCCCATGCAGCCGCCGGGCGGCCTCCCGCAACCGCCGGGCGCGGGAGTAGTAGCCCAGCCCCTGCCAGAGCAGCAGCACCTCCTGCTCCGCGGCCCTGGCCAGAGTGGCCCCATCCGGCAGGGCCTTCATCCAGCGGTGCCAGTAGGGAAGCATCACCGTCAGACGGGTCTGCTGCAGCATCACCTCGGCCACCCATGCTCCCAGACAGCACAGCTCTTCCCCCGAATCAGGCCAGCGGCCGTCGGGAGTGAACATCCACGGCTTCTGCTCGATGCGGCGGCGTCCATGGGCTTGCCACCAGTCCAGGAGCTGCTGGCGCAGGAGCGGAGCCTGGGCCGTCAGTCTGTCCAGATCAGGCTCGGACTGGTGTTGCACAGCTGTTGCCATCGGTCTAACAGGCCTCAGGCAGCGACCAGGCACTGGTCACCGCCCCGAAGCTTTCCCGCCAGGCGTAGGTGCCGCTGCGGGCCACGCCCAGCTTCCGGCACAACCAGGAGACCGAGTGATGCCCGGCCAGCTCGTCGATCAGGCGAAACCTCTCATCGGCAGCTGCTCCTTCGCAAAGTGCGCTGCCGCCAGCCTGAAAAATCCTTCTCTCTCCTGAGCTCCCGGTTGTCCTGGCGGAGCCGGTTGAGCTCGGCACGCTCCTCACTGGTGAGGAGGCCCTGGTCGTGAAGACCGCTCTGGCCGCGGTCGACGCGGCCCTGCCGTACCCAGCGGGCCAGACTGCTGGAGGGAAAGCCGAGTCTCTGGGCCACGGCATTTCAGGAGAGGCCCTCCTTCAGGCAGAGCTCCACGGCCTCCACCTTCTGCTGCGCCGTAAACCAGCGCCCGGAGTTGGTGCGGTTGGTCATCGAGGGACACTCTGGTGGTCGAGGCGTGACCCTTGTCGACTTGTCCTCAGAATCAGGGGGACCCCAAAGGCTTGCCGGTGCTGCTGACGTTGCCCACCCCGGCGAGGGCCTGGGCCATGGCCCTGCAACTCATACCAGCAGCGGTTGGACCCGTAACGCCTGGATTGGCCCTCCCTCTCAAGCCAGAAGTGGCACCCGAAAGATGAAGGTGCTGCCAGAGCCCGGCCTGCTCTGCACTGTGAGCCGGCCCCGATGATTACGGGCGATGGCCTGGGCGATCGCCAGCCCCAACCCTGTGCCGCCGGATTGGCGCGACCGGCTGGAATCGCTGCGATAGAAGCGCTCAAAGATCCGCTCCTGCTCGCCCTCAGAAATTCCTGGGCCCTGGTCGGTCACGGCGACACGCAGCTCGGATCCCTGCCGCTGAAGCTCCACGAGCACCACACCGCCAGACGGGCTGTGCTGGATGGCGTTGCTGAGCAGGTTGGCCAGCAGCCGGTTCAGTTCGCTTTCCCTGCCGCGCACCATGGAGCATGGATCGCTGACCTGAAGCTGGAGAGTCACCCCCCTGGCATGGGCTGTTTCGCTGAAGTCTTCGATGAGATCCTCCAGGCATTCGGCGATCCGGCAAGGCTTCTGCGTCTCCAGCAGGGTGGGCTGCTCCAGGCTGGCCAGCAGCAGCAGATCGGCGATCAGCCTCTGCAACCGCTGGCCCTGGACCAGCACCCGGTTCAGGCTGGCCGTTGCCGATGGATTCGCCTGCGCAGCTCCACCGCGCTCGGCTTCCACCACCGCCAGCAAGTTGGCCAGCGGCGTGCGCAGCTCATGGGCCACATCGGAGCTGAACTGTTCCTGCCTGCGGTAGGCCTCCAGAAGCGGAGCCATGGCCAGACCTGCCAGCCACCAGCTGGCCAAAGCCATCGCCAACATCGCCAGGAGGAAAACTCCATGACCCAGCCACCACAGCTGCCGCGCCTCGGCATCGAGATCGGCAAGGCTGCGGGAGATCTGCAGGTAGCCCCAGGTGGGCTCACCTGGACCGTGGGCGTGGTGCAGATGGATGGTGTAGCTGCCCCAGAGCCCGGTGCTCCGATTGCCAGACAGCGACCAGCCCAGTTGCCCAGGCGTTGGCTCCTGGGGCATAGGTCCTGGCGAGCTGGCGATCAGGCCGCCGTGCTGATCGAGCACCCGCAGCTTGAAACGATCAGGGTCGGTGGCACTGATCGCATGGCGATGGATCAGATCGGCTGGCGGTTGGCAGGGCTCGCCCACCAGGCACAGCCCGGGCAACACAGCAGCCAGGGAGTCGGAGGGCCGGGCATGGTGCGGCAGGGCGGGTTTGAGGCTGTCGTGCAGGGTGCCGGCCAACGTCTCCAGCTCTCTCTGGATCGCTGCTTCCTGGGCTTTGAACAGCAGCCGACCCATGGCAAAGCCGGCGCCATAGAGCAGCGACCCCATCACCAGCAGCGACAGGCCCGCCAGTCGCAGCCGGGCCCGCCACAGCAGCTGCGGTGCTGGTGAGCGGAGTTGGCTCAAGGATGGACGCCTGTCTGGGGGGTCAACCGGTAGCCCTTGCTGGGCACCGTTTCAATCGGTGAGGGCAAGCCATGGGCTGCCAACTTGCGCCGCAGCAAGCGCACCTGAGCAGCCACCACATTGCTCACTGGATCCTGACTCAGGTCCCAGAGCTGGTTACGGAGCTGCGAGCCGGGGATGATCCGCTCGGGATGCTCCAAGAAATAGGCCATCAGCTGCTGTTCCTTGCCAGCCAGCGGGATGGTCACCACACCATCAGACGTGCTGACCTGCAGCTGGCCGGACTGGGGATCGAACCGGTAGGGCCCCACCTCCAGCACGGGGTCGCGGTAACTGGGCTGGCGGCGCTGCAGAGCCCGCACCCTGGCCAGCAGCTCCTCCATCGCGAAGGGCTTGCTCAGGTAGTCGTCGGCGCCGGCATCGAGCCCCTCCACGCGATCGGCTGTGTCGCTGCGGGCGGTGAGCAACAGCAGCGGTAGGCCCAGGCCAGCGGCCCGAGCACGGCGGCAGAGCTCAAGGCCGCTCAGATCAGGCAGCATCCAATCGAGGATCGCTAAGTCGTAGCGGGCCAGTTCGCCGCTCAGCAGAGTCCAGCCCTCCAGGCCACCCGGGCAGTGATCCACCACATGGCCCTGTCGCTGGAGCACCGACTGGATGGAGAAGGCCAGATCCTCCTCGTCTTCAACCAGCAGGATCCGCAGCGGCATCAAGGGTGGGGACCAGCCGGCAGATGCTAGGCAGCACAGGCGATTTCACCTGTTTTTCATCCCGATTGCGCCAACCTCCGCTCATCCGCCGCACCCCTGGTCCCTTGGTCACCCGGATCCTGCAGCTGGCTGCCAGCGCCAGCCTTTACTCCGCTGCCCTGCTCGCCATCCCGACAGCAGCTCCCATGGCCCTGGCCCATGTGGGCCACGGCGATGAGTTCCAGCAGCAGGGCGATGCGCGCCAGGTGCAGCGCAACGACGAGAGCGATGGGCTGCTGGGGGTGGCCACGGCAGAGCCCGAGTCCGGCCCCGATGGCCTGACGGTGCCATCCACCGCGCTGGTGGATGGCAACGGCAGGCCGCTGCTGTTCGTGCAGACGGAAAAGACCTACGACCCGGTGTATGTGAAGACCGGCACCAGCCAGGGAGACCGCGTGGTGGTGACGGAGGGCATCGATCCCACCGACGACGTGGTGATCTCCGGCGCGCTCTCCCTGTACGCCGAGTCGCTGAAGACCCAGCAGGCCGAGCCGGCAGAGGGGGATGAAAAGCCTGCTGCCCAAGGCGACACCAAGACGGTGACAGGTGCCTCCCTGCCCATGCCAGCCCTTGCCGCTGGTGGCGTTGTGGTGCTGGCCGCTGGGGCCGTCTGGCTGAGCCGCCGCAGGAAGACGGATGCTTGAGCGGCTGCTCAACGCCACGCTGCGGTTTTCGATCGCCCGTCGCTGGTTGATCGTTGCTGCTGCGGTCGTCATCAGCCTCTGGGGAGTGCTGGCCGTGGGCCAGATGCCGCTGGATGTGTTCCCGCCATTTGCCCCGCCCCAGGTGGATGTGCAGACCAGCACCGATGGGCTGTCGCCCGAGGAAGTGGAGACGCGGATCACGCTGCCGATCGAATCGGCCGTGAACGGCATCCCTGGGGTGGAGACCGTGCGCTCCTCCTCCAAGGCGGGCCTGTCGATGGTGCAGGTGGTGTTCAACCAGAACGCCGACATCTATCGCGCCCGCCAAGCGGTGGCAGAGCGGGTGCAGCAGGTGAGCCCCCAGCTGCCTGCCAATGCCGGTGCTCCCGAGCTCTCGCCACTCGTCTCACCCCTGGGCACGATCCTGCAGGTGGCCTTCACGGTGACCGGCAATGGCGCCACCTCGCTGATGGATCTGCAGCAGTTGGTGCTGCGCTCCTACCGCCAATCCATCCTGGCGGTGCCGGGTGTGGCCCAGGTGACGATCTACGGAGGCGATGAACAGCAGTTTCAGGTGCTGCTCGACCCGCAGGAGCTGCAGGTGCAGAACGTCTCGCTCCGAGCGGTGATGGAGGGCGTCGGCTCGGCGATGGCCACCAGCCCCGGTGGCTTCCTGATCGGCGGTGGTCAGGAACGGCTGATTCGCCCCCTGGCCCAGATCACGCAGGTGAGCGATCTGGCCGATGCGGCGGTGCGCAACAAGCAGGGGCAGCCGGTGCTGCTCTCCACCCTGGCTGAGGTGAAGCGCGGCGCGGCGCTCAAGCGGGGCGACGCCAGCTTCAACGGCAAGCCCGCCGTGGTGCTGATGGTGACCAAGCAGCCCGACGTCGATACCCCCACGGTGACCAAGGCGGTGGAACAGCGGCTGGCGGAACTCAACCGCACCCTGCCGGCGGATGTGCAGATCCAGCAGACCTTCCGCCAGAGCAACTTCATCGACAGCGCCATCCGCAATGTGAGCGAGTCGCTGCTGCAGGGGGTGGTGATCGTTTCGGTGGTGATCGTGCTGTTCCTGATGAACTGGCGCGCCGCCGTGATCAGCCTCAGCGCTATTCCTCTATCGCTGCTGATCGGCCTGATGCTGATGAAGGCCCTGGGCCTGGGGATCAACACGATGACCCTGGGCGGGCTGGTGGTGGCGATCGGCTCGGTGGTCGACGACTCGATCGTGGACATGGAGAACTGTTACCGGGGCCTGCGCCGCAACCAGGCCAGCAGCACTCACAGATCGCCCCTGCAGGTGGTGTTCGACACCTCGGTGGAGGTGCGCCAACCCGTGATCTTCTCCACCGTGATCATCGTGGTGGTGTTTGCGCCGATCTTTTCGCTCACCGGCGTGGAAGGGCGCATCTTCGCGCCGATGGGCCTGGCCTACCTGTTGTCGATCGCGGCCTCCACGTTGGTGGCGGTGACCCTCTCGCCGGCCTTGTGCGCGATCCTGCTGGCACCCGTGCAGCTGCCGGCGGAGAACACCTGGCTGGCCACTCAGGCCGAGCGGCTCTACCGGCCCATCCTCGATCTGGCGCTGCTCTCACCCCGTCGGGTGCTGGCGATTGCACTGGCCCTGGTGGTGGCTACCACCCTGGTGCTGCCCACCCTGGGGCGCGTGTTCCTGCCGGAATTTCGGGAAAAATCACTCGTCAATTCGATGGTGCTCTATCCGGGGGTGTCGTTGGAGATGACCAACCGGGCTGGCCTGGCCTTAACCCGTTCCCTGCAGAACAACCCCCTGTTCGACTGGGTGCAGGTACGCACAGGCAGGGCTCCCGGCGATGCCGACGGGGCCGGCGTGAACCTGGCCCACGTGGATGTGGAACTGAGAGATCAGGCGATGGCCAATCGGCCCGCTGCCATTGCCGAACTGCGCCAGGCCTTTCTGCGGCTTCCCGGTGTGGCCCCCAACATCGGTGGCTTCATTTCGCACCGCATGGATGAGGTGCTTTCGGGTGTGCGCAGCGCCATCGCCATCAAGATCTACGGCACCGACCTGGGCGAGTTGCGCCGCATCGGCGAGGCCGTGGAAAAAGCGATCAAGCCGATCGCAGGAGTGGTGGATCTGCAGCTGGAGCCCCAGCTGCCCATCCCCCAGGTGCAGATCCACTACGACCGCCCTCTGGCGGCTGCCCTGGGACTGACGGTGGAGGAGTTGTCGCAGGCGGTGGAGATCGCCCTCAACGGCAAGGTGGTGGGCCATGTGGTGGAAAGCGGCGTGCGCAGCGATGTGCTGGTGCAGCTGCAGGAGAACGCCCGCCAGAACCTCGACGCGATCCGCTCGGTGCCGGTTGCCTTCACCAATGGCATGACCGTGCCGCTGGGGAGCGTCGCCTGGATCGAGGAAGGCCTGGGCTCCAATGTCGTCAACCGGGAGGATGTGTCCCGCTTGATCGTGGTGTCCGCCAACGTCAGCGGCCGGCCCCTCGGCACAGTCGTGAAGGACATCCAGCGCACGATCGCCCGTGAGGTGCGCCTTCCCCAGGGCTACACGATTCGCTACGGCGGCCAGTTCGAATCGGAGGAACGGGCCACCGCCAGCCTGCTCTTCTACAGCCTGGTGGCTGCTGTGGTGATCACCGTGCTGATGGTGGTCTCAGTGAAGTCGCTGCCGGCCACCGTGGCGATCATGCTCAACCTGCCCCTGGCCCTGATCGGTGGGGTGGTGGCGGTGTTGCTCACCGGTGGGGTGCTCTCGATCGCCTCGCTGATCGGCTTCATCACCCTGTTCGGCATCGCCGTGCGCAACGGCCTGCTGCTCGTGGACAACTACAACCGCCGCCACGCTGAGGGCCAGCCCCTGACTGAGGTGATCCGGGCGGGAAGCCTGGAGCGTCTCAACGCGATCTTGATGACCGCGCTCTCCTCGGCGCTGGGCGCCCTGCCGCTGGCATTGGCCTTTGGGGCCGGCAACGAAATCCTCCAGCCCCTGGCGATTGTGGTGCTCGGCGGCCTGATCACCTCCACGGCGCTGACGCTGCTGGTGATTCCCGCGCTCTATGCCCGCTTTGGCCACTGGCTGTTGCCCGCGTCCAGTGCTTCGTCCCCTGCTCTCGCCGCGTCCCAGCCATGAACCCGAGCCTCAAGCGGATCACGGAACCCCTGAACCAGCCCCGGGTGCTGGTTCCCCTGGCGATCGCCGGATCGCTGCTCCTGGGGATCGGGCTGGGGCGATACAGCAGCGGGCCTGTCTCCCCGCCCTCGGGATCGGCGGCAGAAGTTGCTGAACCGGCCGGCACCATCTCCCTCAGCGAGGAGCAGCTGCTGCGTTCGGGCCTCAGCATTGTTCGCCCGGAGGTGAGTACGGGCACGGAACGCCCGATCTCCGGCTTTGTGGAAGCAGCCGTAGGAGCCCGCTCCAACGTGGGCATGCCCGTGGCGGGCCGCGTGTTGCGCCTGTTGGTGGCCCCAGGCAGCGCCGTGCGTGCCGGCGAGCCCATCGCTGAAGTGCAAAGCGCCGAGGCGGCGGTGGTGCGGGCCGAGGCGGAAGCTGCCCAGGCCACGGCGCAATCGCTGGCCTACCAATACCGGCTGGCCCTGCCGATGGCCCGCCAAGGGGCGCTCTCGGCCCAGGAGCTGGAGAGCCGCCGCATCGCCAGCGTGACGGCAGCGGCTGAGGCCCGGGCAGCGACGGCCAAGGTCTCGGCAATGGGACGGCCCGATGGGATGGGACGCCTGCTGATCCCGAGCCCCATCAGCGGCCAGGTCGCTGCTGTGAAGACATCCCCTGGGGCTGTACTCCAAGCCGGAGACGAGGTGGCGCAGATCAGTGATGCGCAGGGAAGCGAACTGCGTTTCCTGGTGTCGCCTGTGCTGGCCACCAACCTGGCGAGCGGCCAGCTGCTGCGGGTGAAGGCGGGAGCGCGGGATCTGCGCGCCCGCGTCGTAGCCGTGGCTCCTGACAGTGGAAGCGGTAACAGGGTCACCGTGGTGCGGGCCCAGACGGTGGACAGTCCAATGCCGACGACGGGCACAGCCGTGACTGCCTTCATCCAGGTGCCGGCTTCACAGCAGCGGTACTTCGTGCCGGCCGATGCCATTCAGCTGATCAATGGCTCAGCGGTGGTGTTCCGCCATCAACGAGGAGCGCTGGAGGCCGTGCCAGTGGTCGTGGGCCACCAGTCAGCCAACCGCGCGGAGATCCTGCAAGGGGTGCGCAGCGGTGATCGACTGCTGAGCGGCAACACAGCCAAGCTGCGCGATGCTCTGGCGGGGCAACAGCGAGCAGGCCAGAACTGACTGAGTCGACGGGATCAGCCCATGCCTTTTTCTTCCATCCGTAGCGGGCAGCTGGCAGGTCTTTCGGCTGCCGTGCTGTTTGGCTGCAGTGCGCCGCTGATCAGCACCTTGACCAGCTCCGGCTCCGCCCTGAGTATTGCCGGATTGCTCTATGCCGGCGCGGGCCTGGCCCTGCTGGCAGTGCGGCTCCTGAAGGGAAGATCCCCAGCGGAAACCCCGCTTCAACGCCAGGATTGGCCTGCTCTGGCGGGGCTCACCTTGCTGGGAGGCATCGTGGGCCCTCTCGCCCTGGTGCTGGGACTGGCCCGCCTGCCGGCGGCATCCAGCTCCCTGCTACTCAATCTGGAGGCGGTGTTCACCCTGGCCATCGCCGTGGCTGTGGGTCGGGAACACCTCGGCAGACAGGGACTGATCTCAGCGGGCCTCACCGTTGCTGGCGCCGTGGTGCTGTCGCAGGGTTCCCTTAGCGGCTCCACCTGGCCAGGCACCAGCCTGATCGCCCTGGCGACCCTGGCTTGGGCCATTGACAACAACCTCAGTCAGCGGTTGAGCCTGCGCGATCCAACCCAGATCGCCTGCATCAAAGCCGCTGGGGCGTGCTTGCCCATGCTCGCCCTGGCCCTGCTGCTGGGGGAGCCACTCCCGCCGGCCCCCGCGATTCTGGGTCTGCTGGGCATCGGCTCCCTCGGCTACGGCATCTCGATCTGGCTGGATCTCCTTGCCCTGCGGGATCTGGGTGCGGCGCGAGAGGCGGTGATCTTCTCCACGGCTCCTTTTGTCGGAGCTCTGTTTTCACTGCTGGTGCTGGGGGAGGCGCTGACCCCTGCGGTTGCAGTCGCGGCGGCACTGATGGCTGCCGGAGTGGTGTTGCTGCTGCGCGAACAGCACAGCCATTGGCATCACCACCACCCCCTACGCCATGCCCACCGGCACCGCCATGACCCGCAGCATCCGAATCTCCATCACGACCACGAGCACAGCCCTGAACAGGTGCAGGACCTACCGGCGGATCGGCCGTTCTGGCATGCCCATGAACACCACCATAAGACAACTGCACACAACCACTCCCATGTGAGCGACGCCCATCACCGTCATCGCCATTAAGCAGGGCGTGACTGGCTGATTCAGTTGTTCAAGAACAGAACAAAGCGCTCCGCTACTGCTCGGACCTGCAGTGCAAGGCTTCCGCCACCACCACCAGGCCGCCGCAGATGGCCATGAACACCAGGGTCGAAATCAAAGGCAAGGGAGAAGCCCGCTGCAGCGACCGCTGCGCCATCACCACACGGCCCCCCCGGTCAGCTGGGCGGCGTCGGCTGCGGCTTCCTGCTCCGCCTGCGCCGGGATCGCTCACGCACCCGGATCTCCACAAGGCCCTTGTGCAGGTCCGGCAGGCCCTCCATACCGTGCAGCATGTCGCGAACCTGACCGGGCGGGCCGGTGCCCTGCAGCCCCTCGAGGCAGAAGTCTTCAAGCTGGAAGCCAAAGCCCACCCACCCCTCGGGCTCGACCTGCTCGCCCCAGTCCTAGCGCGGCGGCCCCTTGCCGGTGCTGGTGCCGCTCACGATCAGCTCAGCCGACTCCGGCGGGTCCCGACACATGGGGGCGTAGATCAGTGCGGCGGTCCAGGCCATCAGCTGCCATCCCCGACGCCCAGGCGGTCGCCCAGCAGGATCAGCGACTGGCTCACCTCAGCGGCGATCCGGCGGTCTGCGTCGCTCTGGTGACCTCCAGCATGGCGTCGAAGCTGCCCCCTGCCTCAAGGGCCGCCTCGGCAAGGCCCTGCAGGTCTGCTCAAGGGCCGTCGTCGTCGCCATGGGCGTCAGTGTCGACGGGCGCCGTGAACTTCTGGGCCTCAGGTCGGTGACAGCGAAAGCGAAGGCTTCTGGGCTGAGTTCATCACCTCCCTCAAGAAACGCGGCCTGACGGGGGTGAAGCTGGTGGTGAGATCCGCAGCCGCTGGGATGACCTGGCGGTCTCCCTGGACGAGCGCTTCCCCAATGCCGCTGAGCTGATGCACGAGGCCCGGGAGGACTTGCTGGCCTTCCGCCAGTTCCCCAAGCCCCACTGGCGCAAGATCTGGAATACCAGGCTGCCGGAGCGGGTCAACGAGGAACCCAAGCGCCGCACCCGCGTCGTCGGCATCTTCCCCAACGATGCGGCGATCACCCGCCTGGTGGGGGCTGTGCTGCTGGAGCAGAACGAACACTGGCAGCTGGAGGGCCGGCGCCATACCCCCGTCCGGCTTCGCCGTGGAGCAACAAGGCGCACTGTCGCCTCCGGAATGACAGCCCTTCATTCCACCCGGTTCAGCCTCGAATCAGGGCATTCGGGCCTCGGCGTTTCCACTCAAAGGGACGCGGCAGGGACATCGCGCAGAAGCTCTTCAATGGGCATTTCTGTGGAACCGGGATTCCTGCTGGCAGCAGGACTTGACGTCATCCGATCTGGGCACGGCAGCGTGGAGTAGCGCCAACTGTGGCGTGGTGAAGCGGGAACGGCGGCTCAGTTGCGGAGCGATTTCCGGCACTCTTTCAGACTTTCACGAATTTTGATCGTGATTGGATGCTTGGATCCAAGCGCCTTCTCGCTGATCGAAGCAGCCCGCAGAAAGAAAGGCTCGGCCTTGGCGCAGGAGCCCTGGTTGGCATACAGCACCCCGAGGTTGTTGAGGGTGATTGCGGTAGCGGGGTGATCAGGCCCCAGCACCTTCTCGGTGATTGCCAGAGCGCGAAGGAAGAGAGGCTCGGCCTTGGGATAGACGCCCTGCTTATAATAAAGCAACGCGAGGATGTTGAGGCAGGCGGCAGTAGTGGGGTGGTCGGGCCCCAACGTCTTTTCGCTCCATCGAAAGACCTTTTCCCATACTTCCGCCGCCTTCCCATAGGCTCCCTGGGATGGGAGGGCATCTGCCTGCTCGAGCCACTGCCGCACATGATCTGGGAGCTCTGGAGACTGCTTGCCGGCTTGCTGAGCCAGCAACTCCCTGTGAATCGGCACCGCTTGCTGGCCGTGGAGTTCAGCGGCAGCGGCCTGTAGACCAGCGGCCTGTAGACCTTCACCCAGAAGCAGCAGAACCAGGCCAGCGCTCCACCAACGAGTTCCCATGGAGCCGAGCAATGCCCTCTTCCCGAATCTGGATTCGCAGAGATTCAGGTGATCGACCAGGATCATCCCGAAACGCGGGGATGTTCAGAATGTACACCTCTTGTTTCCGTGGTATTTCTACCGCTTCCAGGGAAGGCTGCAGCTCTTCGGGCCGTCAGCCAACCACCACCGGGAGGGCCCCGCTGGCAACGCAGAAGCGACTCAAGGAGCCTCGGGCCAAGTCGGGTGGCCGGAGCCAGGGATCGGGGCCCTACCTGAGCAGGCGGGAACCGCTTGCGTGCCCCTTCCGGAGGCGAACCTCCTGGGTTGAGGGATCCCCTGCTGCAGCCACCCGGTGATTCCGACACCCTCCTCGCCGGGGGCGAGGGGGACTAGGACCCCTCCAGTTCGATCCGCTCGAGTTCCCCCTCGAGGGTGCCGGCGGAGCGGGCGATCATCGAGAGAAACATGTGGTTCTTGCGATCGGAGATGCCGGCCGCAGCGATCAGGCCGAGGGGCCCGAACACCAGACCGAGCAGGAACCAGAGCGGACCACTGCGGGCCTTCGAGTCGGCCACGACCGCGGCCAGGGCACCGCTGATCAGACCCAGCACGAGCAGCACCAGCCCATGGGCACCCGCGGGTAAACCAGCCGGAACCGCCATCGCAGCCTCCCATCTGCCGCGAGCGTAGGCAGCCGGCCAGAATCCGCCAACTGCCCGCGGATGCCTCTCTCCATGCCCACCGACCTGCCGCCCCTGCCTTCCCTGGTCACGCTGCTGGCCCTGGCGACCTACCAGGCCACCGCCCTGATGGTGGGCCGCGCCCGGGCGTCCTTCGGGGTGAAGGCTCCGGCCATCTCCGGACCCGAGGAATTCGAGAGGGTGCTGCGGGTGCAGCAGAACACATTGGAGCAGCTGGTCTTCTTCCTGCCGGCCTTCTGGCTGGCGGCCCTGTTCTTTTCCGTATCGGCGGCCTCGGTTCTCGGCCTGATCTGGGTGGGCGGGCGGATCGCCTACGCGGTGGGCTATGCCCAGGCGGCGGAGAAGCGCGGACCCGGCTTCGGGATCAGTTTCCTGAGCGGCGCCGCGCTGCTGGTGATGGCCCTGGTGGGAACGATCCGGTCCTGGTGAGGGCGCTCAGCGGAAGCCGCCCGGCCGCGGCCGCGAGGTGGAGAGGGAAACATTCCCCCTGGCCAAGGGAGCGGCCGATCCCTGCGGCCGGGGCACCGCCATCACGTTGAAGGCGATCGACCAGCGCTCCCCCTCCCCCCGGAAGGGCGCCACCGAGTGGGGCTGCCAGGCGGGAAACACGTAGAAGTCGCCCGGCACCGGCAGCACGTACTGGGCCATGCCGGTGCGGAAGCTCTGGATGTGCCACTCCTCCGGGCCGTGGAAACAGAGCTGGCCATCGAAGCTCTCGGCGGTGATCTGGGGAGGGACCTGCAGAAACAGCACCCCGGAGAAGCTGCCGCCATGGGTGTGGGTGGGGTTGTAGTCCCCCGCCCGCTGCACGTTCAGCCAGAGGTCGATCATCTGCAGGTCGTACCGGCCCGGCGTCCAGGGACCCCGACCCGCTGGCGGCTGACGGTCGATCACATGTCGGATCCACTGCTCACAGGCCGGCAGCAGCTGGGAGCGGCACAGCTCCAGGATGGCCGGACGATCGGGACCCAGCTCTCTCTGGAGGGACAACTGCCCGGCCAGCTTGGCGGAGGCATCGGGGTTCCGCTCGGGAGTCGCGACCACCTCCCGCGCGACCTGGAGCAGGTCCAGCAGGAGGGGATCGCCCAGGTGGCCCTTGAGCAGATAGCGGGGAAAGAGTTCCAGCACCTCCATCGATTCCTCCAACCGCACGGATCAGGCCCTTGGCGCACCCAGCGGGATCGGGCCCCAGCGCCTTCTCCCTGATCGCCAGGGCGCGGAGGTAGAGGGGCTCGGCCTTGGCGTAAGCGCCCTGGTTGCGGTAGAGCTCCGCGAGGTTGTTGAGGCTGTCTGCGGTATCGGGGTGATCAGGCCCCAGAGCCTTTTCGTTGATTGCCAGAGCGCGAAGGAAGAGAGGCTCGGCCTTGGGATAGACGCCCTGCTTATAAGTAAAGCAACGCGAGGCTGTTGAGGCAGGCGGCAGTAGTGGGGTGGTCGGGCCCCAACGTCTTTTCGCTCCATCGAAAGACCTTTTCCCATACTTCCGCCGCCTTCCCATAGGCTCCCTGGGATGCGAGGGCATCTGCCTGCTCGAGCCACTGCCGCACATGATCTGGGAGCTCTGGAGACTGCTTGCCGGCTTGCTGAGCCAGCGACTCCCTGTGAATCGGCACCGCTTGCTGGCCGTGGAGTTCAGCGGCAGCGGCCTGTAGACCAGCGGCCTGTAGACCTTCACCCAGAAGCAGCAGAACCAGGCCAGCGCTCCACCAACGAGTTCCCATGGAGCCGAGCAATGCCCTCTTCCCGAATCTGGATTCGCAGAGACTCTGGTGATCGACCAGGATCATCCCGAAACGCGGGGATGTTCAGAATGTACACCTCTTGTTTCCGTGGTCTTTCTACCGCTTCCCCGGAGGGCTGCAGCTCTTCGGGCCGTCAGCCAACCACCACCGGGAGGGCCCCGCTGGCAACGCAGAAGCGACTCAAGGAGCCTCGGGCCAAGTCGGGTGGCCGGAGCCAGGGATCGGGGCCCTACCTGAGCAGGCGGGAACCGCTTGCATGCCCCTTCCGGAGGCGAACCTCCTGGGTTGCGGGATCCCCTGCTGCCGCCACCCGGTGATTCCGAATTCTCCGCCCTCCTCGCCGGGGGCGAGGGGAACTAGGAGCCCTCCAGTTCGATCCGCTCGAGTTCCCCCTCGAGGGTGCCGGCGGAGCGGGCGATCATCGAGAGAAACATGTGGTTCTTGCGATCGGAGATGCCGGCCGCAGCGATCAGGCCGAGGGGCCCGAACACCAGACCGAGCAGGAACCAGAGCGGACCACTGCGGGCCTTCGAGTCGGCCACGACCGCGGCCAGGGCACCGCTGATCAGACCCAGCACGAGCAGCACCAGCCCATGGGCACCCGCGGGTAAACCAGCCGGAACCGCCATCGCAGCCTCCCATCTGCCGCGAGCGTAGGCAGCCGGCCAGAATCCGCCAAGTGCCCGAGGAAGCCTCTCTCCATGCCCACCGACCTGCCGCCCCTGCCTTCCCTGGTCACGCTGCTGGCCCTGGCGACCTACCAGGCCACCGCCCTGATGGTGGGCCGCGCCCGGGCGTCCTTCGGGGTGAAGGCTCCGGCCATCTCCGGACCCGAGGAGTTCGAGAGGGTGCTGCGGGTGCAGCAGAACACATTGGAGCAGCTGGTCTTCTTCCTGCCGGCCTTCTGGCTGGCGGCCCTGTTCTTTTCCGTATCGGCGGCCTCGGTTCTCGGCCTGATCTGGGTGGGCGGGCGGATCGCCTACGCGGTGGGCTATGCCCAGGCGGCGGAGAAGCGCGGACCCGGCTTCGGGATCAGTTTCCTGAGCAGCGCCGCGCTGCTGGTGATGGCCCTGGTGGGAACGATCCGATCCTGGTGAGGGCGCTCAGCGGAAGCCGCCCGGCCGCGGCCGCGAGGTGGAGAGGGAAACATTCCCCCTGGCCAAGGGAGCGGCGGATCCCTGCGGCCGGGGCACCGCCATCACGTTGAAGGCGATCGACCAGCGCTCCCCCTCGCCCCGGAAGGGCGCCACCGAGTGGGGCTGCCAGGCGGGAAACACGTAGAAGTCGCCCGGCACCGGCAGCACGTACTGGGCCATGCCGGTGCGGAAGCTCTGGATGTGCCACTCCTCCGGGCCGTGGAAACAGAGCTGGCCATCGAAGCTCTCGGCGGTGATCTGGGGAGGGACCTGCAGAAACAGCACCCCGGAGAAGCTGCCGCCGTGGGTGTGGGTGGGGTTGTAGTCCCCCGCCCGCTGCACGTTCAGCCAGAGGTCGATCATCTGCAGGTCGTACCGGCCCGGCGTCCAGGGACCACGACCCGGTGGCGGCTGACGGTCGATCACATGCCGGATCCACTGCTCACAGGCCGGCAGCAGCTGGGAGCGGCACAGCTCCAGGATGGCCGGACGATCGGGACCCAGCTCCCTCTGGAGGGACAACTGCCCGGCCAGCTTGGCGGAGGCATCGGGGTTCCGCTCGGGAGTCGCGACCACCTCCTGCGCGACCTGGAGCAGGTCCAGCAGGAGGGGATCGCCCAGGTGGCCCTTGAGCAGATAGCGGGGAAAGAGTTCCAGCACCTCCATCAACGATTCCTCCAACCGCACGGATCAGGCCCTTGGCAGCAACCCAGCCGGGCAATCCTCCAGGGAATGGGTAGGCCAGGTAACGCTCCGGCAGGAGCGTACCCGCGGCAAGCCTCCTGCCGGAGGGATGGGACCGTGCCGGCCGCTCACGCCACCTGGGCGGTGAGGATGAAGTCGTTGAAGTCCCAGTCCGTGCCCTGGGAGGAGAGCAGATCCTCGAAGGCGAAGCTGTTCTGGCCCAGAACCTTGAGGTGGGTCTCCCCATCGCTGGCCCCGAAGGCTCCGAAGGTGAGCAGATCGCCGTTCGCGGTGAGGAGCACAGGCGCATAGAGACCGGCCGCATCGGGATCCCAGAACGTGGAGGCACTGGTTCCCTCGCCACCGAAGCTGAAGGAGAAGGCGGTGAGGTTGTCGGCCACCGCATCGAGGAAGGCCTGGCCGGCGGTGGCGGCCACGTCGTCCACGCTGAGGGCCCCCGTGATCGGATCCCGGTCGACCGCCACGAAGCGCAGGGTGTTCTCCTGCCCCGAGTGGGTGAGGATGTTCAGGTTGAGACCGTCTTCGCCGACGTTGGTCAGATCGAGGAGTCCCGCCGTGGCATCCACCTGGGGAAGACTGATCTGGTAATCGGGAGTGGGCTCGAAGTCGAGCGAGCGGATGTTCAGAACGAGATCGTTGAAGTCGGCATCCTGGCCGCCCCCGCCATCATCGAGACCGAGGCTGATCTGGGGATCCTCCCCCTGCACCCGGAGGTCGGGGTTGGGCACGGGTGGCAGCTCGCCGGTGGACTGAACGAAGCTGAGCACATCTCCGCTCTCCATGAACACATAGCGCTTGCCACCGAGAAGGCCCTCCTCCGCGTCGATGGGGGTGGAGCCGATGGCCCCCACGGCGTCGGGTGTTCCGGAAGTTCCGGGGTTGCGCAGGATCGAGAGGCTGTTCTGCCAGGCAGCCAAGGCTCCCACCACGCTCAGCTCCACCCAGAGTCCGTCCCCCTCCCCGATCACAGCCACGCCCCCTTCGGTGGGCACCAGCCGGTTGGACCCGCCGCCGCCATTCCCCACCAGGGTGCTGTAGATGCCGGCCCAGGAGTCGACCTCCTCCTCACCTCCCTCCGCATCGGCGGCCATGCTGGCCGAGAAGACAAGATTGCCGCCGCGCAGGCCATCCCTCTCCAGGCCCAGCCCCACGACCGGCAGTCCCTGCGGCCCGGGGATCAAGGATCCCACCGTTGTCGCCGGATCTCGATGACAGGCAGAGCAGGCGTCAGGACATCGAGATCCTGATAATAGATTCCCTGCTCGAGATTCAATGTAGACATCCCCCTCGAATGCTTCGCCGAGCCCGATGCTGCTCAGATCGAAAGGAGCGAGCTGCAGAGCCTTGAAGGCAAGGTCTGCGCCATCCAGGGCCGTGAAGGCGGATTCACGCCAGCGCGCCAGCTCCAGATCTCCCTCCCCCTCGTCTCCATCGTCAGCAAGCACCTCGTCGCCACCCCCGTGGCCCCCGCCCTCTCCGGTGTCAGGTGCGCGACCGGAAAAGTTGAAGAAAAGAAAGGAGTCATACAGATCCCCACTGTCGCCGGCACGGGCCACCAACCGGGTCTCCATCGTGACCGTGTCGGTGATGAAGATGCCCTGGTACTCGGGTATCTCCCTGAGGAAATAGTAGAGACCATCACTTCCCTGGCCGATCCCTCCCTGCTCCCCATCAACCGAAAGCTGGTGGCAATAGGCCAGGCGCCCCTGATTCCCTTCCTCGGGACAGGAGATGAGCTGGTAGCGCTTGTCTTCCTCCTCTCCCCATGCGGCCCAGTAGGACACTGAGCGCCCGTCGAAGGAAAGAACTTCCTCGATCCGGGTCAGCCCTCCCTCATGGTCGATGAGATCAGCGAGTCCCCCCAGGCTCACCAGCGTTGTGAGTGCAGTGGGCACCCCATTCAGATCGGAGAGGTAGATTCCTCCATAGAGGGGATTCTCCTCGTTATCAACACCGAGAAACACCACCTTCTCATCGGCAGCCGTTGGCGGCGCCGTGGACCCGAATTCAATGTCAGTCGTTCCCGGGATCAATGTGTTGCTGTCGGCGATCAACCGAACCGGAGACTCTCCAGCCTCGGCGAGGAGATCGCGGAAGTAGACCCCTGTCTGCCCTTCCGTCTCGCCTGTTTCCTCGTTGATCACGGCCGCCCAGTTGCCCTTGAAGGCGACGAGGTCGCCGGTTGGGGAGGGGGCTCCCGGGAACTGATCGAATCGGGTGCCGGGCTCAGCTCCGGGCACACTGAAGTAGCTGAACTGGGGCAACTCGGGCACCCCCAGCTGGCTGGCCCCGGTGATCAGGGAGCCACCGGCATTGCTGTACACCCCCGAGGTGCCACTGCGGGTCTCTTCATAGGCGTAGACGGGTTCCGACTGCCCTCGGAAGGCAACCGTGAACGAATCCCGGTCCGCCCTGGGGAAAGAAGGAAACTCGTTGTAGGTGGCCCCGGTGTTGTTGGGCTCCGGCACCAGCGCTCCCCGAACGGTGAGGGCATCGAGGAACGAGCCTTCGACATCACCGAGAAAGATGCCTGTGGCCGGCTGACCCTCTCCCCCCGACTGCGAGCACGGAAGACGACCTCGCCGTCGGCGGTTACCGACGGCTGGTTGTAGCTGTTAAAGACACGCTCCGTTCCGGGAACGAGGTCGTCATTGTTGACGACGATGTCAAAGAGGAAGTCGAGCTCAGCCATGAGGGTGGATCACCAAACGCAACAGAGACCGGGAAATCGTGGGGGGGGGTGCGGGTGCGGAGGCCCTCGATAGAGGGCCTGCCGCTCACACCACCTGGGCAGTGAGGATGAAGTCGTTGAAGTCCCAGTCCGTGCCCTGGTTGGCGAGCAGATCCTCGAAGCCGAAGCTGTTCTGGCCGAGCACCTTGAGGTGGGTCTCCCCATCGCTGGCCCCGAAGGCTCCGAAGGTGAGCAGGTCGCCGTTCGCCGTGGTGAGCACGGGGGCATAGAGACCGGCCTGGTCGGGATCCCAGAACGTGGAGGCATTGGTTCCCTCGCCACCGAAGGTGAAGGAGAAATCGGTGAGGTTGTCGGCCACCGCATCCAGGAAGCTCTGACCGGCGGTGGCGGCCACCCCATCCACACTGAGGGCTCCGGTGATCGGGTCCCTGTCGACCTGCACGAAGCGGAGGCTGTTCAGCTGGCCGGAGTTGCTGAGGATGTTCAGGCGGATTCCGCTCTCACCGAAGCGGGTCAGATCCAGGAGTCCCGCCCTGGCATCCACCTGGGGAAGACTGATCAGATAATCGGGAGTGGGCTCGAAATCCACCGAGCGGATGTTGAGCCGCAGGTCATTGAAATCTTGATCACTGCCGCCGCCGCCGCCGCCATCATCGAGTCCCAGGCTGATCTGAGGATCCTCTCCGGACACCTCCAGGGCAGGATCGATGTCGGGATCGAGCTGTCCTGTGGACTGGACGAAGCCGAGCACATCTCCGCTCTCCATGAACACATAGCGCTTGCCGCCCAGGAGACCCACCTCGCCGGCGATGGGTGTGGACCCGAGGGCCCCCACGGCCTCGGGGGTTCCGGAGGATCCGGCATTGCGCAGGATCGAGAGGCTGTTCTGCCAGGCGGCATCGGCGCCCACCACACTCAGCTCCACCCACAGACCGTCCCCTTCCCTGCCGATCACCGTCACGCTGCGGCCATCGTCGGTGGTCTCCAGGCTGGGACCCTTGCCGCCGCCGCCACCACCACCGCCGCCGGCGAGAACCGCGATGTCGATGTAGGTGAGGTTGTTCTCGGGATCGACCACAGCCACTCCGGTGCCCGGCACCCCTCCCGGAGGCCCCCCGGAACCCCCTTCATCGGCCAGGGCAGCCGACACCACCACCTCCCCCTCCTCCTCCGGCACGAGGATCGAGGCGAAGTCGAGCTGGGTGTTGCCGTCCTCGGGCAGGTAGGTGGTGATCCGATAGATGCCCTCCTCGCTCGGCGCCCATCCACCCTGGGAAAGGCCGTAGATCACCTTGCCGCCCACATTGAGCTCCGAGCCGAAGGTGAGCCCTTCGATCGGATCTGCGATGGTCACCGAATCAGTGGGGTCGGCATCGTCCCACTGGCCTGTGCTGGCATTCCAGACGAAGTCCCCTTCCTGAGCGTCGCCGGAAACCATCTGGATCACCAGAGTGAGATCGGGCGTGTAGACCGTGGCCTCACTCAGCTCCTCCGTGCGGACCCGGTCATCGGGAAGGGTGCCGGAGATCGGAAACAGCTTCGCCCCCGCCCCCTGGACCTCGTCCGGGCTGCTGGGATTGGCCAGAAGGGTCATCGGGTAGGCCGTGAGCAGATCCGGGAGGGCCACCTCCCCCTCGCTCTCGAGATCGATGCTGAGATCCTTGTAGAAGGTGAGCTCCACGCGCACGGGCCGCCCCACGCGAAGCGGACGCGTGGCTTCGAGACTGTCTCCCCAGTCCACGGACGTGACGAAGACGGACTCATCGGTTTCCACCAGGAAACTGTCGGCCTGCCAAGCGTTGTCGGCGGTCTTCTGCGCGAACAGGAAATAGTCACCATCCTTGTCGATGTCGGTGATCAGGCCATCACCGTTGCGGTCGTAGGGCGTGGTGAAGAGGAATTGCTCTGCCGTGCCCGGCAGAAGAAGTACCTCCCCCTCGGCCCAGATCACCGGGAACGAGAGGTTGTTGCCGGCAGTTGGCTCTTCCTCGGCTTCAGCACCGCCGCCACCCATCGGACCCTTGAGAGAAACCGTTGTGTCTGCCATGAGAAAAACCCTGAACAACAGCTGAGAATGCGCAGATCCAGCCGTGACGCCGGACGACCGACGCTCACACGGAGACTGAACCGAAGCGAACCTTGAATGAGGGAGAGAGCCGGTATACCGGCATGCCCCCCCTGCTCGCTCATCACTCTATGTCTAGCAAGGCAACCTTCGAGCGCGAAGGGTTGTCGCAATCAGTTGCGTGGCAGGTGATCAGGCGTCTCAATAGCAGCTGTCAGCTG
>CAWKAW010000010.1:0-95516 GCA_963847745.1 uncultured cyanobacterium
CACCGATGGCCAGGGCACGGCCACCATCTCCAACGATGACGCCGAGCCCGCCGGCACGATCAGCATCGACGACGTCACCCTCCTCGAGGGCGATGCCGGCACCAAACTCGCCACCTTCACCGTCACCCGCAGCGGCGGCACCGCCGCCTTCAGCGTCGATTACGCCACCGCCGACGGCACCGCCACCGCCGGCAGCGACTACCTCGCCGCCAGCGGCACCCTCTCCTTCGCCGACGGTCAGACCAGCGGCACGATTGCGGTCACCATCAACGGCGACACGCTCTTCGAGCCCGACGAAACCTTCCTCCTCAACCTCTCCGGCCCCACCAACGGCGCCGTCCTCACCGATGGCCAGGGCACGGCCACCATCTCCAACGATGACGCCGAGCCCGCTGGCTCCATCGTCATCGACGACGTCACCCTCCTCGAGGGCGATGCCGGCACCAAACTCGCCACCTTCACCGTCACCCGCAGCGGCGGCACCGCCGCCTTCAGCGTCGATTACGCCACCGCCGACGGCACCGCCACCGCCGGCAGCGACTACCTCGCCGCCAGCGGCACCCTCTCCTTCGCCGACGGCGTCAGACCAGCCGGACGATCGCCGTCACCATCAACGGCGACACGCTCTTCGAGCCCGACGAAACCTTCCTCCTCAACCTCTCCGGCCCCACCAACGGCGCCGTCCTCACCGATGGCCAGGGCACGGCCACCATCTCCAACGATGACGCCGAGCCCGCTGGCTCGATCGTCATCGACGACGTCACCCTCAGCGAGGGCGATGCCGGCACCAAACTCGCCACCTTCACCGTCACCCGCAGCGGCGGCACCGCCGCCTTCAGCGTCGATTACGCCACCGCTGACGGCACCGCCACCGCCGGCAGCGACTACCTCGCCGCCAGCGGCACCCTCTCCTTCGCCGACGGTCAGACCAGCGGCACGATTGCGGTCACCATCAACGGCGACACGCTCTTCGAGCCTGACGAAACCTTCCTCCTCAACCTCGCCGGCCCCACCAACGGCGCCGTCCTCACCGATGGCCAGGGCACGGCCACCATCTCCAACGATGACGTCGAGCCCGCCGGCACGATCAGCATCGACGACGTCACCCTCAGCGAGGGCGATGCCGGCACCAAACTCGCCACCTTCACCGTCACCCGCAGCGGCGGCACCGCCGCCTTCAGCGTCGATTACGCCACCGCCGACGGCACCGCCACCGCCGGCAGCGACTACCTCGCCGCCAGCGGCACCCTCTCCTTCGCCGACGGCGTCAGACCCCGGACGATCGCCGTCACCATCAACGGCGACACGCTCTTCGAGCCTGACGAAACCTTCCTCCTCAACCTCGCCAACCCCACCAACGGCGCCGTCATCACCGATGGCCAGGGCACCGGCCACCATCTCCAACGATGACGCCGAGCCCGCTGGCTCCATCGTCATCGACGACGTCACCCTCCTCGAGGGCGATGCCGGCACCAAACTCGCCACCTTCACCGTCACCCGCAGCGGCGGCACCGCCGCCTTCAGCGTCGATTACGCCACCGCTGACGGCACCGCCACCGCCGGCAGCGACTACCTCGCCGCCAGCGGCACCCTCTCCTTCGCCGACGGCGTCAGACCAGCGGACGATTGCGGTCACCATCAACGGCGACACGCTCTTCGAGCCTGACGAGACCTTCGTCCTCAACCTCGCCAACCCCACCAACGGCGCCGTCCTCACCGATGGCCAGGGCACGGCCACCATCTCCAACGATGACGCCGAGCCCGCTGGCTCCATCGTCATCGACGACGTCACCCTCATCGAGGGCGATGCCGGCACCAAACTCGCCACCTTCACCGTCACACGCGCGGCGGCACCGCCGCCTTCTCCGTCGATTACGCCACCGCTGACGGCACCGCCACCGCCGGCAGCGACTACCTCGCCGCCAGCGGCACCCTCTCCTTCGCCGACGGTCAGACCAGCGGCACGATTGCGGTCACCATCAACGGCGACACGCTCTTCGAGCCTGACGAGACCTTCGTCGTCGACCTCGCCAACCCCACCAACGGCGCCGTCCTCACCGATGGCCAGGGCACCGGCACCATCTCCAACGATGACGCCGAGCCCGCTGGCTCGATCGTCATCGACGACGTCACCCTCAGCGAGGGCGATGCCGGCACCAAACTCGCCACCTTCACCGTCACCCGCAGCGGCGGCACCGCCGCCTTCAGCGTCGATTACGCCACCGCTGACGGCACCGCCACCGCCGGCAGCGACTACCTCGCCGCCAGCGGCACCCTCTCCTTCGCCGACGCGTCAGACCAGCGGCACGATTGCGGTCACCATCAACGGCGACACGCTCTTCGAGCCTGACGAGACCTTCCTCCTCGACCTCGCCAACCCCACCAACGGCGCCGTCCTCACCGATGGCCAGGGCACCGGCACCATCTCCAACGATGACGCCGAGCCCGCTGGCTCGATCGTCATCGACGACGTCACCCTCAGCGAGGGCGATGCCGGCACCAAACTCGCCACCTTCACCGTCACCCGCAGCGGCGGCACCGCCGCCTTCAGCGTCGATTACGCCACCGCCGACGGCACCGCCACCGCCGGCAGCGACTACCTCGCCGCCAGCGGCACCCTCTCCTTCGCCGACGGCGTCAACACCCAGACCATCGCCGTCACCATCAACGGCGACACGCTCTTCGAGCCCGACGAAACCTTCCTCCTCAACCTCTCCGGCCCCACCAACGGTGCCGTCATCACCGATGGCCAGGGCACGGCCACCATCTCCAACGATGACGCCGAGCCCGCTGGCTCGATCATCATCGACGACGTCACCCTCAGCGAGGGCGATGCCGGCACCAAACTCGCCACCTTCACCGTCACCCGCAGCGGCGGCACCGCCGCCTTCAGCGTCGATTACGCCACCGCTGACGGCACCGCCACCGCCGGCAGCGACTACCTCGCCGCCAGCGGCACCCTCTCCTTCGCCGACGGTCAGACCAGCGGCACGATTGCGGTCACCATCAACGGCGACACGCTCTTCGAGCCTGACGAAACCTTCCTCCTCAACCTCGCCGACCCCACCAACGGCGCCGTCCTCACCGATGGCCAGGGCACCGGCCACCATCTCCAACGATGACGCCGAGCCCGCTGGCTCCATCGTCATCGACGACGTCACCCTCAGCGAGGGCGATGCCGGCACCAAACTCGCCACCTTCACCGTCACCCGCAGCGGCGGCACCGCCGCCTTCAGCGTCGATTACGCCACCGCTGACGGCACCGCCACCGCCGGCAGCGACTACCTCGCCGCCAGCGGCACCCTCTCCTTCGCCGACGGTCAGACCAGCGGCACGATTGCGGTCACCATCAACGGCGACACGCTCTTCGAGCCTGACGAAACCTTCCTCCTCAACCTCGCCAACCCCACCAACGGCGCCGTCCTCACCGATGGCCAGGGCACCGCCACCATCTCCAACGATGACGCCGAGCCCGCTGGCTCCATCGTCATCGACGACGTCACCCTCAGCGAGGGCGATGCCGGCACCAAACTCGCCACCTTCACCGTCACACGCAGCGGCGGCACCGCCGCCTTCAGCGTCGATTACGCCACCGCCGACGGCACCGCCACCGCCGGCAGCGACTACCTCGCCGCCAGCGGCACCCTCTCCTTCGCCGACGGCGTCAACACCCAGACCATCGCCGTCACCATCAACGGCGACACGCTCTTCGAGCCTGACGAAACCTTCCTCCTCAACCTCGCCAACCCCACCAACGGCGCCGTCCTCACCGATGGCCAGGGCACCGGCCACCATCTCCAACGATGACGCCGAGCCCGCTGGCTCCATCGTCATCGACGACGTCACCCTCAGCGAGGGCGATGCCGGCACCAAACTCGCCACCTTCACCGTCACACGCAGCGGCGGCACCGCCGCCTTCAGCGTCGATTACGCCACCGCCGACGGCACCGCCACCGCCGGCAGCGACTACCTCGCCGCCAGCGGCACCCTCTCCTTCGCCGACGGCGTCAACACCCAGACCATCGCCGTCACCATCAACGGCGACACGCTCTTCGAGCCTGACGAAACCTTCCTCCTCAACCTCGCCAACCCCACCAACGGCGCCGTCCTCACCGATGGCCAGGGCACCGGCACCATCTCCAACGATGACGCCGAGCCCGCTGGCTCCATCGTCATCAACGACGTCACCCTCAGCGAGGGCGATGCCGGCACCAAACTCGCCACCTTCACCGTCACACGCAGCGGCGGCACCGCCGCCTTCAGCGTCGATTACGCCACCGCCGACGGCACCGCCACCGCCGGCAGCGACTACCTCGCCGCCAGCGGCACCCTCTCCTTCGCCGACGGCGTCAACACCCAGACCATCGCCGTCACCATCAACGGCGACACGCTCTTCGAGCCTGACGAAACCTTCCTCCTCAACCTCGCCAACCCCACCAACGGCGCCGTCCTCACCGATGGCCAGGGCACCGGCACCATCTCCAACGATGACGCCGAGCCCGCTGGCTCCATCGTCATCAACGACGTCACCCTCAGCGAGGGCGATGCCGGCACCAAACTCGCCACCTTCACCGTCACCCGCAGCGGCGGCACCGCCGCCTTCAGCGTCGATTACGCCACCGCCGACGGCACCGCCACCGCCGGCAGCGACTACCTCGCCGCCAGCGGCACCCTCTCCTTCGCCGACGGGTCAGACCAGCGGCACGATTGCGGTCACCATCAACGGCGACACGCTCTTCGAGCCGACGAACCTTCGTCCTCAACCTCGCCAACCCCACCAACGGTGCCGTCATCACCGATGGCCAGGGCACGGCCACCATCTCCAACGATGACGCCGAGCCCGCTGGCTCGATCGTCATCGACGACGTCACCCTCAGCGAGGGCGATGCCGGCACCAAACGTCGCCACCTTCACCGTCACCCGCAGCGGCGGCACCGCCGCCTTCAGCGTCGATTACGCCACCGCTGACGGCACCGCCACCGCCGGCAGCGACTACCTCGCCGCCAGCGGCACCCTCTCCTTCGCCGACGGTCAGACCAGCGGCACGATCGCGGTCACCATCAACGGCGACACGCTCTTCGAGCCTGACGAAACCTTCCTCCTCAACCTCGCCAACCCCACCAACGGCGCCGTCCTCACCGATGGCCAGGGCACCGGCCACCATCTCCAACGATGACGCCGAGCCCGCTGGCTCCATCGTCATCGACGACGTCACCCTCAGCGAGGGCGATGCCGGCACCAAACTCGCCACCTTCACCGTCACCCGCAGCGGCGGCACCGCCGCCTTCAGCGTCGATTACGCCACCGCTGACGGCACCGCCACCGCCGGCAGCGACTACCTCGCCGCCAGCGGCACCCTCTCCTTCGCCGACGGCGTCAACACCAGCAGCACCATCGCGGTCACCATCAACGGCGACACGCTCTTCGAGCCTGACGAAACCTTCCTCCTCAACCTCTCCGGCCCCACCAACGGCGCCGTCATCACCGATGGCCAGGGCACGGCCACCATCTCCAACGATGACGCCGAGCCCGCTGGCTCGATCGTCATCGACGACGTCACCCTCAGCGAGGGCGATGCCGGCACCAAACTCGCCACCTTCACCGTCACCCGCAGCGGCGGCACCGCCGCCTTCAGCGTCGATTACGCCACCGCTGACGGCACCGCCACCGCCGGCAGCGACTACCTCGCCGCCAGCGGCACCCTCTCCTTCGCCGACGGCGTCAACACCCAGACCATCGCCGTCACCATCAACGGCGACACGCTCTTCGAGCCTGACGAAACCTTCCTCCTCAACCTCGCCAACCCCACCAACGGCGCCGTCCTCACCGATGGCCAGGGCACCGGCACCATCTCCAACGATGACGCCGAGCCCGCTGGCTCCATCGTCATCAACGACGTCACCCTCAGCGAGGGCGATGCCGGCACCAAACTCGCCTCCTTCACCGTCACACGCAGCGGCGGCACCGCCGCCTTCAGCGTCGATTACGCCACCGCCGACGGCACCGCCACCGCCGGCAGCGACTACCTCGCCGCCAGCGGCACCCTCTCCTTCGCCGACGGCGTCAACACCCAGACCATCGCCGTCACCATCAACGGCGACACGCTCTTCGAGCCTGACGAAACCTTCCTCCTCAACCTCGCCAACCCCACCAACGGCGCCGTCCTCACCGATGGCCAGGGCACCGGCACCATCTCCAACGATGACGCCGAGCCCGCTGGCTCCATCGTCATCAACGACGTCACCCTCAGCGAGGGCGATGCCGGCACCAAACTCGCCTCCTTCACCGTCACACGCAGCGGCGGCACCGCCGCCTTCAGCGTCGATTACGCCACCGCCGACGGCACCGCCACCGCCGGCAGCGACTACCTCGCCGCCAGCGGCACCCTCTCCTTCGCCGACGGCGTCAACACCCAGACCATCGCCGTCACCATCAACGGCGACACGCTCTTCGAGCCTGACGAAACCTTCCTCCTCAACCTCGCCAACCCCACCAACGGCGCCGTCCTCACCGATGGCCAGGGCACCGGCACCATCTCCAACGATGACGCCGAGCCCGCTGGCTCCATCGTCATCAACGACGTCACCCTCAGCGAGGGCGATGCCGGCACCAAACTCGCCTCCTTCACCGTCACACGCAGCGGCGGCACCGCCGCCTTCAGCGTCGATTACGCCACCGCCGACGGCACCGCCACCGCCGGCAGCGACTACCTCGCCGCCAGCGGCACCCTCTCCTTCGCCGACGGCGTCAACACCCAGACCATCGCCGTCACCATCAACGGCGACACGCTCTTCGAGCCTGACGAAACCTTCCTCCTCAACCTCGCCAACCCCACCAACGGCGCCGTCCTCACCGATGGCCAGGGCACCGGCACCATCTCCAACGATGACGCCGAGCCCGCTGGCTCCATCGTCATCAACGACGTCACCCTCAGCGAGGGCGATGCCGGCACCAAACTCGCCTCCTTCACCGTCACACGCAGCGGCGGCACCGCCGCCTTCAGCGTCGATTACGCCACCGCCGACGGCACCGCCACCGCCGGCAGCGACTACCTCGCCGCCAGCGGCACCCTCTCCTTCGCCGACGGCGTCAACACCCAGACCATCGCCGTCACCATCAACGGCGACACGCTCTTCGAGCCTGACGAAACCTTCCTCCTCAACCTCGCCAACCCCACCAACGGCGCCGTCCTCACCGATGGCCAGGGCACCGGCACCATCTCCAACGATGACGCCGAGCCCGCTGGCTCCATCGTCATCAACGACGTCACCCTCAGCGAGGGCGATGCCGGCACCAAACTCGCCTCCTTCACCGTCACACGCAGCGGCGGCACCGCCGCCTTCAGCGTCGATTACGCCACCGCCGACGGCACCGCCACCGCCGGCAGCGACTACCTCGCCGCCAGCGGCACCCTCTCCTTCGCCGACGGCGTCAACACCCAGACCATCGCCGTCACCATCAACGGCGACACGCTCTTCGAGCCTGACGAAACCTTCCTCCTCAACCTCGCCAACCCCACCAACGGCGCCGTCCTCACCGATGGCCAGGGCACCGGCACCATCTCCAACGATGACGCCGAGCCCGCTGGCTCCATCGTCATCAACGACGTCACCCTCAGCGAGGGCGATGCCGGCACCAAACTCGCCTCCTTCACCGTCACACGCAGCGGCGGCACCGCCGCCTTCAGCGTCGATTACGCCACCGCCGACGGCACCGCCACCGCCGGCAGCGACTACCTCGCCGCCAGCGGCACCCTCTCCTTCGCCGACGGCGTCAACACCCAGACCATCGCCGTCACCATCAACGGCGACACGCTCTTCGAGCCTGACGAAACCTTCCTCCTCAACCTCGCCAACCCCACCAACGGCGCCGTCCTCACCGATGGCCAGGGCACCGGCACCATCTCCAACGATGACGCCGAGCCCGCTGGCTCCATCGTCATCAACGACGTCACCCTCAGCGAGGGCGATGCCGGCACCAAACTCGCCTCCTTCACCGTCACACGCAGCGGCGGCACCGCCGCCTTCAGCGTCGATTACGCCACCGCCGACGGCACCGCCACCGCCGGCAGCGACTACCTCGCCGCCAGCGGCACCCTCTCCTTCGCCGACGGCGTCAACACCCAGACCATCGCCGTCACCATCAACGGCGACACGCTCTTCGAGCCTGACGAAACCTTCCTCCTCAACCTCGCCAACCCCACCAACGGCGCCGTCCTCACCGATGGCCAGGGCACCGGCACCATCTCCAACGATGACGCCGAGCCCGCTGGCTCCATCGTCATCAACGACGTCACCCTCAGCGAGGGCGATGCCGGCACCAAACTCGCCTCCTTCACCGTCACACGCAGCGGCGGCACCGCCGCCTTCAGCGTCGATTACGCCACCGCCGACGGCACCGCCACCGCCGGCAGCGACTACCTCGCCGCCAGCGGCACCCTCTCCTTCGCCGACGGCGTCAACACCCAGACCATCGCCGTCACCATCAACGGCGACACGCTCTTCGAGCCTGACGAAACCTTCCTCCTCAACCTCGCCAACCCCACCAACGGCGCCGTCCTCACCGATGGCCAGGGCACCGGCCACCATCTCCAACGATGACGCCGAGCCCGCTGGCTCGATCGTCATCGACGACGTCACCCTCAGCGAGGGCGATGCCGGCACCAAACTCGCCACCTTCACCGTCACACGCAGCGGCGGCACCGCCGCCTTCAGCGTCGATTACGCCACCGCTGACGGCACCGCCACCGCCGGCAGCGACTACCTCGCCGCCAGCGGCACCCTCTCCTTCGCCGACGGCGTCAACACCCAGACCATCGCCGTCACCATCAACGGCGACACGCTCTTCGAGCCTGACGAGTCCTTCGTCGTCGACCTCGCCAACCCCACCAACGGCGCCGTCCTCACCGATGGCCAGGGCACGGCCACCATCTCCAACGATGACGTCGAGCCGCCCGGGGCCTCAATCGGACTGTTTGATCCGGGAGTGATCGCCTCTGCCAACCCGTTTAACGATGGCACTTCGGTTGAACTGGGGATGACGCTGAGATTCAACCAACCAGGTGAGATAACTGGGATTGAATACTATCGCCATCCAAATGATGCCAACGACGTGGATATTCGCGACGGTCATCTCTGGAGAGCTTCTGACGGTGCACTTCTGGCAACTGCGACATTCAGTTCCAGTTCGGGCCAATCTGGCTGGCAGACTGCAACGCTCAATTCACCAGTCGCAGTACAGGCAGGAGAGAACTACATCGTCTCCTACCGCACTCAGAACAACTATGTTTACACCTATGACTTCTTCACTTCGGCCAACGAGGTCAGCTTTGATGGCGTCGATGACAACGCATTTAGCGACTCGCTGGGCATAATTAGTGCACCGCAAAGCGACGGCTTGACTCCCAACGGGGTGTACAGGTACGGTTCGACCCTAGTGGCACCAACTCAGACTTACCGAGCCTCGAATTACTGGGTAGACGTCCTCTTCACGCCAACTCCTGACGTTGTCGGAAGTTCGATCAGCTCCCCGCTCCTCAACGAGGCGACCATCAACGATGTCTCCTTGCCTTCAGGCATCAAACCCCAAATCAGCCTCGCCGTTGCTCCAGGCAACGTGCAGGAAGATGGAAACACAAATATCATCTATACCTTCACTCGGACCGGCGAAACGGCTGAACCCTTGACTGTCAGGTACATCGTTGGCGGTGATGCGGTTAACGGCATGGTTCCGGGCGGCGACCCTATGGACTACTCTTCGATTCCCTCATCAGTCACTTTCGCTGCCGGCGCGAACACCGCAACCATCGTCGTCGATCCCACCGCCGATTCCACCATCGAGCCCGACGAAACCGTCGAGCTCACCCTCGTCGCCGGCAGTGGCTACAGCATCTCCAACACTGAGCCGGTCAGTGCCACGATCCAAAACGACGACGACCTCGAAGTCACCGCTCCGAGCATCACCAGCATCATTGATGACGTCGCCCCCCTGACCGGCACCGTGGCCAGCGGTGGCAGTACCAACGACACCGTGCTGGTTCTGAACGGTACAGCGGATGCCGGCAGCATCGTCACGATCTCCGACGGCGCGATCCTCCTTGGCACAGCGATCACGGATAACAGCGGCGCCTGGAGCTTCACCACAGGCACCCTGAGCGGCGGGTCCACCTACACCTTCAGCGCCACAGAGACCGATGCGGCGGGGAACCAGAGCCCTCCCAGCACCACCTACACGGTCACGGTCGACACCAGTGCTCCTGAGGCACCAGCCGTACTTGGCTACACAGCAACAATGATCAATGGCACTACAGAGACCAACGCAACACTCTTGCTGTCTTCCAGTGCGAGTTCGCCGACCACCTTTTCTGTGACAGGTACGGCTACGCCAACCGGTAGCTACAGCCTGGCTATTGACACTATCACGGGCTTAGCAACTGGTGCGACATACAATCTATTTGCCCGGGATGCAGCCGGCAATCTGAGCCCTGCGAGCACTCAAAGAGTCGTTGTTGGCAGCAGTGGGAATGACACCTTTGCGGGCGTCGGAGGCAGCGGAGGTGATTTGTTGGTTGGTGGCGGCGGAACTGCCGATGTAGCCAGATACAACCTTGAGGGCACTGGCAATGCGGAGATCAGCCTCACCGGCCAACTTCTCGCGAACAGCTCCACTGCGGCTGGAAGCACAGCAAACATTGCCTTACTCAATATTGACGTTCTATCTGGGATCGAAACCCTGTCGTTCACGGGCTCAGGCTACACGGGATTCGGAGCACGCAACAATCAATTAACAGGCGCCATCCAATCAGCCCTGCAAAACAACTCGATTTCCGCTTTTTCGGGCAATTATAACAGCTTGAATGGCGTATTTACCTTCGGATCAGCAAATACTAATGCCACTCTCGTAACATTTGATACCAGCTCGGTGGGCAGCACGAATTACGAGGCATTCTTATTGCTGGGGAAAACTTCCATGGCTGGTACCAGTATCAGCTTGACTGGGGGCAACATAAGCTTGATTGGTCTCTGAGGAGCATGCGTTCAGGCGGCCACCTCGGGCCTCCTCTACGCCGACAATGAAGTTGTCCGGTGCCACCTGTCAGACAGCGAAATCTGGTCCAGCCCTCCTACATCGCTTCGATCACCACAGTGGTCCATCCCCGCCCGCGATGCCCTTAGCCTGAATCCCACCGGCTGCTGGTCTGATGTCCCTTGCGCCCTCGCCAACTCCGCAATCCGTGGCATCCCCAGCCCTGGAGCCGCTCCAGCTCCCCTGGGAACTGCTGCTCACCCCTGAGCAATTTGAGCAGGTATGCCAAGCCAATCCCGATGCCGTGCTCGAACTCACCGCTGATGGCCAGCTGATCGCCATGACCGCCACCGGCAGTGAAACCAGTGCGCGCAACAGCAACCTGTTGATCCTTCTGGGAGTTGCGGTTCAGCGCTCCGCCCTGCCTCTCAGGATCTTTGACAGCTCAGGTGGCTTCCGCCTGCCCGATGGTTCGGTGCTCAGCCCCGACGCTTCCCTGGTGCGGCTGGACCGCTGGCAGGCGCTGACGCCGGAGCAGCGTCGCGGGTTTGCGCCTCTCTGCCCCGATCTTGTGGTGGAACTGGCCAGCCCCAGGGATGAAGGTCCTCGGGGTGTGAGCGCCCTGCGCCAGAAGATGGCGACCTACCGCTCCAATGGCGCCCAACTGGGCTGGCTGCTGCTGCCCGACGAGCAGACTGTGGAGATCTGGCGTGCTGATCAGGTTGAACCCGAACGCATCGAGCAGGCCAGCCAGCTCGATGGCGGCGTGCTGTTCCCTGGCCTGGTGATCGATCTGGCCGAGATCTGGGAGGTTTGATGGATTCGCCTGACGCTTGCCCTTGCCGTTCTTGAGTGATCCCGCCGCCCCGTTCCGTTGGTCCAGTTGCCCCCAGCCGCCGCTGTTCTGGTTCAGCGTTCGCGACACTCTCTTCCACCTCGTTGTCACCCCCGGGCTGCTCCTGCCCCTGTTGGCGGGCCTGATCTGGATCGCCACAGGCTCCTTGCAGATCACCCGCTCCTTGCGGGCCTTCCTCCTGGGTGCAGCCCTGTTGAGCCTCGTTCTTGTCTACAGCCCCCACGGCACACGCCTCCTCAGCAACTGGCTGCTCCTTCAGCTTCCCAAGCCAACCACCGCTCAGCCTTCCGTGGCTGTGCTTGTGGGTCGGGGTGCGGAGATTGCCCAGACCACCACCACCGTTGCGGCAGGTCTCGAGCGCTGGGGGCTGATTCACAGGATCTATGTATCGGGTGATCAGCGGTCCACCGCCGAGCGGCTCGTTGCCCTGGGCGTGCCCGCTGCCAAGGTGGCTGGCGACGACTGTGCTCGCACCACCTGGGAGAACGCCATCCTCACCACGGCCTGGTTGCGCCAGCTGAACCCTGGCTCCCCTCTGCCGGCCATCATCCTGATCACCGACCCCTGGCAGCTGCCCCGCGCCTCCCTTGCGTTCCGGAAGCAGGGCGTTGCGGTGAGGCCCCTGGCCGCTCCTGTGGATCACCTCTCTGCCGGTGAGCAGAACCGACTCGCCCTGCGCGAAACAGCGGCACTGCTGCTCTACCGTCTGCAGGGGCGTTGCTGACAGAGTCGAAGCCCAATAACTGTTTGAAAGGCTGTGGTTGTGCCCAGGCTAGGTGTTGTTGCTGGGTTGATCCTTGCTCGCCTCAAGAACCTGGCGCCACAGGTCGACAAGTTGATCACGCTGTCCTTTATCTGAGCTGATCAGAGTCATCAGGACGCATTCATAATTGCGGCTCGACTGTAGACCTGCAAGCCTTTTCAGGCGCCCCACGAAGGCCAGACGATTGAAAGGGTGTTGGGGCATTATGGATGCAAGCACCTGCTGCGTGACCCCGCTGCGGCCACTGGAAACTCTGCAGCTCTGGAGGGCCTCGAGACCTTCGATCGTTCCCACGGCATATTCGTCCCCGGCAATGGTTTTGTACACCCTACGCTGATCCATCTCAAGACTGGGATCTCCCAGGGTGACCAGGGCTACCTGGAGATGCTCTATCCTCCGCGCTGCCACCCCAGTCAGAGAAAGGGAGACCGCAGAAGATGGCTGGCGACCCTCGTTGGAAAGGAGCGAATAGCGGCGGGTGGGGCTCAACGTCCAATCCCGGCTCTCTTGCCCAGGCAGTTCACCAAGGAGAAGAGCCTGGGTGCGTGGCATTCTGCCTAGATTCAGCTGTGGCACAGCAGCAGCAGGCGAGCGAGGGAAGAAAGCAAGCTGTAGGCATGAAAAACCTGTGATCATAATCAGTGCAGTGATGACTGATCTGTACATAGGATCCTGCATTCCCTACACTACCTTCGTTCTGTGCGGAGCGAGAATTGCATGTGAAGGAGAGCGAGGTACAGACATCGCAATCAGAGATACGGCGACACCCGAGAAGAGGAGTGAACCTCCTTGCTCATGGAAGAAGTCAAACATCGCATCGCTTTCGGGTGATGGAGTGGCCGCAAACAAAGCCAGCATCGCGATGCGAACAGTGTTACAGGCCATTGCCACCACTGGGGCTGCAATGATCACAAGAACCCTGTGAAGCCATCGCTTAAGGGGAAAGCTAAGTAGGAAAGTGAATGCTACGACCAATAGCATAATCATAATGTCTGTTCCATTGCATGGTCCACCCACAGTCACCCCTCCAGCTGGCAGAAGCACATCCCTTCCCTCCACAGTCACTTCTTTCCCTATCGCCTGCAGCAGCAGACTAGTGCCTGCCGCTGTGGCAAGGCTGATCAGAGGCTCTGGCAGAAGCCTTGAAAGAATGAGCTGAAGTGGTAGAAGTGCCAGGATAAATAAAGAAGACCTGAAGCGCCCGAGGTGGTTGAAGGGCTCATAAAGCATGGCCAAAGCCAACCCCTCCAATGGAGCAAGAAGGGTAATCAATCCATCAGGATGTATGACAGTACTCCCACGTAATATGCAGAGAACAAGAAGGACTCCGCCGAGAAACAGTCCAGCTCTTGCTGGCCGAGGCTGCAGCATGCCGATCTGATCCTCTGAACAGAGCCAGGCGCCCCACCAAACAAGGAAAGCGAGAATTACTTGCGCTGGCGAACCTGTGCTTATGTGAATGACCAGAAGATAGTGAAAAGCAATCAAAGCAGCCAGCAAGAGCCAGATTCTGTGGCGAGTTACTATAAGCAGTTTCACACTAGCAGCAAAGAGAGGCATTAATCACAATCAAATAGCAGTTACGCTAACGGCTATTGACCCAACATATGAACAACATAAGATAGTTATGTTGCCCCTAATCTATTCAGCAATTAATCCAAGGAGGAAGTATTGCTGAGACATTTTCTTCTCAATGTACGACTCCAACAAACGACAGCAAAGGCGCCTGCGATTGGAACTGGACCAGGAACATCTTTTAATTGTTTCTTTAATGTCCAGGCGCGGTACAGCCAGGTGCGCCTGGGCCGCAGGGGCCATACCATTGTTTTTCGCCATTGCAGGGCTGCTCGCAAGGAGGATAGAAAAGAAACCAAGGCTTGCCCCGACGGTCAGGGAGGCAAGCGGTATTGAATCGCTTTTCTGGGACATGTCGGAGGCTGGCAAGGTGACATGGATAATCCATTTACATATTAGCTAATCGGGCTCGGGATTGTCGATGTGATCAAGGGTTATTTCATCACTTGATCTTATCAGTCGAAGAACCGCTTGCCATCGAGGCGTGTCCTTCTGTTGCGGCAAGCTTCGCGCCGAGTGAATGCCCCAACGCCTGGGTAGGGTTCGGCTGGATCGACATGGGCAACCTGTTGCCAGAGATCAGGTGACGCCCACCGGACCGTATGGTCATTCCGGTCTCCCCTCGTGACGTGACACCAATGAGATGATCCACATTTGGGGCAGAACAGGTTTTCCAGCCATTCGTTACTCAAGACGAGGACGGGGTATGCATTGATGATCAGCCTTGCCTTTTGATCGGAATAGCCCCGCTGCTTCAGCTCCTCCGGGGATAGGAGATGCAGGAAGTATTTCTTGCCGTTGCCTTGGATCAGTTGTTCTGGGTGGGCTGGGCAGTGCAGCTGCCTGCGCTGGCCTCGCTGCCTTGAGTGCAGCTTACGTTGAGCAGTCTCAGAAACTGCTGAGTCAGAAACTACTGGTTGGCGGCTTGGGGTCATGAGAGCTTTGAATGGGAGTATCGGATAATACCCAGTAAGGGAAGTCTGGCTGGCACATGCAGCAGTGGTGCAGTCCTTAATACGCATTGCGGGAGCGAAGCTTGAACAATGTCATCATCAATATTCTCAAGTCAAAAGCAATGGACCATTCTTTCAGATAATGCAAGTCTGCTTCAACCCTTCTACACATGCTTTCAAGCTGGGGAGTTTCTCCCCGGAATCCCTGCACTTGAGCAAGGCCTGTAATGCCTGGTCTGAAGAGGTGCCTCTGCATGTATCCGGTGATCTGTGTACGGTATTGTTCATTATGAGCAACGGCATGGGGCCGTGGGCCGACGAGACTCATCGACCCATTGAATACATTGAACAATTGAGGCAGTTCATCCAATGACCACTGACGCATGATCCGACCGATAGGAGTGACCCTTGGATCATTTTTAATGGCCTGCTGGAGGTCTTTTGTACATCCACTCTCTGTAACAGACATCGTGCGAAACTTATAAATCTTAAACGGGCGCCCATCCAGGCCATAACGATCCTGGCAGTAAATAATCGGCCCGGGTGAGCTCAGCTTCACTAAAAAGGCTAGCAGCAGAAGCAACGGCAACAAAGTTATAATCAGCAAGAGTGAGCCGATGATATCGATGATTCGTTTAATCTGAAGCTCCACCAGGGAATGCTCGTTACCCCAAAGCCCAATGAGAAACCTGTTGCCTAGTTGATCTACATTGAAACGCATTGCTGGATGGGTCCAGCTCGGCATGTAATAAACTGGCTTGCAAGTGTTTCCAAAGGTGGCAAGGAGGTTTTGGATATCCTCATCATGGTCAGATGTACTGCTGAAGTGAATCTGGTCAACGTCATTTGTTCTTAACCACTCTTCTAATTCCTTAATGCCGCCAGAACAAGGAGGCATTCCTCGTGGGACAGTTGAAGACAGTGCGTGCTTATCGGAAGAGAACCAAGTAGAAAGCCTTAGCCCCAAGTAGGGCAAGCTGAGCAACTCGTTATAAAACTCTATTGCACGCTCTGCACTTCCCCAGAACAGCACGGTGCGACTGTTGCCTCCGTGGCTGCGAAGGAAGCGCAGCCCTTTCTGACTTCCAACATGAACTGATGCTATGAGAAGCCACCCAAGTGCTGCCCACATTGTAAAGTCGACTCGCGAAAAGCTTGCTGTGACCTTTGCCAGAAATGCAAATAAGAGTAGGCATCCAATCACATTGACCCATCCTTCTGTTATTCTCCTCAGCAAAGTCCAAAGACTTTTTTGCCTGTAACTCAGATAAACTTTACCATGATTAAAAAATAGGGCGGTGGACACCGCAATCATTACTTCAGCTGGCAGCAATAATCCATTGTATGTTGCAGGTGATCCCGATACAGAATTGATCAGCCAGAATATGCCGGCTGCGAGAAGCGGATCGATTAGTTTCTGCATTCGCACAAGATCCTTGCCGTGGAGACGAAGAATCCCTCGGCTACACGACTTTCTTGGCTCCAAGTTAGCATCTATCTCAATATCAAGGGGTGCACATGAATATGGGATGTCTCCAACTTCAATTGTTGTCGAAGTGATTGACGGCTGAGGTGGGTTGACTACTTTCATTTTGAACCGGCTACCCTTCTCCCTCATTCTTGCGCCTAAACAGGACCCACCTCGTTAAGAACCACTAGAATCTGACCAGAACTTGCCAAGAAAGCTTGGTGAATATTGCTGGATTAGCCTGAGAAAATCCTGAGAGATGCACACGCAGGAGAATTATGGACAATTTACAGTATCTGATAATCTGATAATACGAAATCAGCCCTCAATGGCCCCTAGGACATGGAGCAGCGCCTCCATCCCTGAGCCGCTGCGGGCCGAGACCTCCACGATGCGGGCATTCGGCGCCACCCGCTCCACGTTTCTGCGGGCCAGGGGGTGGTCGAAACCGACCGGATCGGCCAGATCGATCTTGCTGAGGAGCACCACGTCGACCGAGTGGAAGGTGGCGGGGTACTTGAGCGGTTTGTCCTCCCCTTCGGTCACTGAGAGCATCACCAGGCGCAGCTGCTCGCCCAGATCGTAGGCGGCGGGGCAGACCAGGTTGCCCCCCGTTCTCGATCTCCAGCAGGTCGAGATCCGCCAGATCGGTGCCCGAGCGGGCCAGTTCGTCGAGGCCGCGCTCCACCATCGCCGCCTCCAGGTGGCAGGCCTGGCCGGTGGTGATCTGCGCGGCCGGCACCCCGGCGGCCCGGAGCGGTGGCGGTGGCGGTGGACGGCCGCGAGCTGGTCGTGGCGCTGGAGCAGCCGCTCGCCGAGGTGAAGATGGCGGTGCCCGTGCGGCAGCGGGGCATCCGACCGCGGTCAGCCGACCGGTCGACCGATTGGGCCGCGGGCAGGCCACAGTTCCAGTCGAGGCACATGGCGAACCCTCCCCGGGCAGGCGGCGCAGCGGTTCCGGTCTAGGACGGGGCGCCCACGAGCCGGCCGTCGAGCGGGACGCCATGGGAGCTGATCGTGATCGAACGGGGACCGCCTGAGAAGCGGGGATTCGATCGGCCCGACGCCTGGGCGGCACGCCCCGTGCCCAGGATGTGGGCGGCGAAGATGTCGCGGTTCACGGGGAGGTTGGGCACCTTGAAGTAGGAGCCGTGAGCGCAGCCCACGTCGTAGCCCCACCACTGACGCCGGCAGCCGGTGGGCTGGAGCTCGAGATACTCCCGGTTCACCGGGAAGCGACGCCGCAGCGGACCGCCCACCAGATCGCCCTGGGCATCAAGGTTGATCCAGCTATCGACCAGGAGCGGCTTGGGGGCGCGGCGCCCGTCGGCCGGACGGTTCTGCGGCCGCAGGTGGGCCTGCACCGGCGCGATCGACAGGGCACTGCCCACGGTGAACCAGTTGCTGACGCGCCCGGAGAGCCCGCTGCGCTGCTCCAGCTCCCGCAATCCCTCGTAGGCCACCACCGTGCCCCAGCTGTGGGAGATCACGTCCACGCGGGTTCCGTTCGCCAGCAGGGGCCCCACCACCCGGGTGAAGCGTTCGATGATGCGGCGCCGCATGCCCTCATCGAGCATGTAGACGAGGAAATCGTCGATGGAGAGGGCACCTCCGCGGGTGGAGGGCAGCTGGTCGAGGCTGCCGCTGCGGGCGGCGACCTGGTCGCGACGATCGTCGATCACATCGAGGATCGACTGGCGCAGGGCGTTCACCTCCGCCGCCGGCAGGCTGCGGGCCAGGCTGCGGGTCTGGTTGACGAGATCGCTCCAGACCACCTCCTGCCGGCCGCGTCCCAGCTCACTGGGATCGAAGGTGGTTCCCACATGGGGGGAGAGGGCTCGCCACCAGTCGTCGGAATAGCCGGCGGCATGGGTGCCGATGCCGTGCACCGTCACCAGCACCCGCTCTCCCGCACGCAGGCCGCGCTCCGGCAGGGAGACCCCCTCCAGAGCCGCCATGGTGTCGAGGAACTTCATGTGGGCCCGGTAGACCATCTGCTGGGTCGTGACAGGTTCCGGCTGCGTGGCGGTGACCACCCCCTGGCTCTCCGGGCGTTCCATCTCCCCTTCCCCATCCCCCTCGCCGAGGGTCACCAGGGGTGCTTCTGCCAGACCCTGGCCATCCTCCCCGGTCCCGAAGATCGGTGCGGCCACCTCCCTTCCTTCGTGCTGGGGCACCTGCTCGTAGGTTCCCCTCAGCTGCTGCGCCACCGCGTCGATCGCTTCGGTGCTGGTGAGGCTGCCGTCACCCCGCAGCACCTGGCAGAAGTGATAGGTGAAGGCCCCGTGGAAGTCGCCGGCGATGGAGGCATCGGCGGCGGTCTGGGTCTCCCGGCAGGCCTGGAGACTGGTCTGGGGAACGGAAGCCTGCCGGGAACGGAAGGCGGAACGGGATCCTCCCCGCCAGGCCTCTGCTGGCACATGGGGCGGCACCAGGAAGCGGGCATTGCTCACGGCCCGCTCGGGGATCAGGTCGCCGGCGCCATGGCCCTGCAGATCCGCCGGGCTGGCGAGCACGATCCGCTCCATGCCATCGTCGGCGCGGACGCCGATGAAGCGGGAGCTGCCGCCGGAGTGGCAGGTGTCCTTGATCACGATCAGCCGTACGGAGGGATCGACCTGCTGGGTGAGGACATACCACTCGTCATCGGAGAGATAGGTATTGGGATCTTCGAAATTCATGTCGTGGAGACAGGTGATCTCATCGCGCAGATCCTGCTCATCGCCGTTTTCATCCGGCACGTAGGAGCCATGGCCGGAGAAGTGAAACACCAGGGTGTCGCCGGCCTGGGCGCCGGAGGTCAACCAGTTCCACTCCTTCAGCACCTCCGACTTGACGACCTGCCCATCCTCGAGCAGATGAATATCACCCGGATCGAAGCCGAAACTGCTCACCAGCAGATCGCGGATGTTATGGGCATCGTTGATGCATCCCCGCAGGGGAGCATGGGCATAGGCATTGACGCCACAGAGAACTGCCTTGCGTGCCATGGGAAGAAAGGAGATGGAGAACAGGTAGCGATCCGGTGGTGAGGATCCTGGGGTGGCGCTTCGATCGGGGAATCGCCTGCAAACCCCCCTGCCAGCCAGATGCCGGTGGTTTTTTTATGCTAATTCAAACGAACTGCGCGGAACCTTCCCCAGCCCTTTCCCGGCCGTTCCGTTACAGCTCTTCAGGATGGCCGGCGCCCGGTTGACGACGGCTTCGGTCCTCATTTCCCCTGGTTCACACCCCGGTTGATCACGCAGCCGGCGGTGCCGCCGATGGCCGCTCCCCCCAGGCGGCGGGCGAACCCGCCCCCGGAGAGGACGGCACCGGCCACCCCGCCGATCGCCACCCCATTGCGGCAACGGTCGCGGTTGGCTTCCTGCTGTCGGCGCTCCGCCTCGCTGGGACCCGCCAGGCCGGGGGCACAGACAGCCAGGGTGCCGATCAGCAGCAGCGTCGTTCTCAGCTTCATTTCAGGTTTTCTGGTGCAGGAATCGAGGTTAGCGATCGGGGCAAGCCGGATTCGGGGCCCAGCATCTGGGCGGCCAGCAGCCCCAACCGATCCGCCAGTGCCGCCGCCTTCCTGCGCCCCCGGGCGTCCATGCGGGCCCGGGCCCGGAACAACATCTCGAGGCCATGGAGCTGCTTCCCCACCGAATCCCGCTCCCGGGGAGTGGCCGGGGCGTGCTCGAGGGCATCGGCGTAGGCCTGTTGCACAGCGATGAAGGCGCTCTCGCCCGACTTGCCACCGGCGGCCAGGGAATGATCGAGAACACGCTCGCTCATCAGGGCGTCGGCGGGCAGCACGGCGTTCCAGAAATCCGGGCTCCTCCGGAACGCCTGCCGCGCCTGCCGGGCACAGGTTCGGGCCAGCTCCAGGGGGGCGGGATCCGCGGGATCGGGAAACCGGCGCACCGCCTCCAGCGCCAACCGGTTGAGCAGCGGGTAGGGCTCCTCTCCCACCTGTCCATAGGCCTTGATGGCCTGATCCAGGGCTTCGAGCAGGCGTGTGCCGTCGCCAGGAGTCCGATCCTCCAGCAGGTGCCGGGCCCGCACCACGGCCAGCCGTTTCCAGGCGCTGCCCAGAAGGCCAGCCCGCTCCGGATTCGGGCCCGGGGTCGCCCCCAGCTCCACCAGGCCATGGAGCCGCCGAACGGCCGATTCGATTCTCTCTTCGTCGGCCAGGAGTTCGCCGCTGCGGGCTTCGAGGTTGGCGAGCTGCTCGACGACGCGGATCGGAACCTCGTCGTGGGCTTCCTGGGACCGAAGGGCCGCCAGGTAGTGCTCCCGCGCCCTGTCGAAGCTGGCCTCCCCCAGTTCGGCGTAGAGCTCTCCGAGGGCGTAGTGCACCATCGGCAGGGTGTGCCAGCGCTGGGGGCAGGCATGGAGTCGTTCCTCTGCGCTGGCGGCCAGCTCCCGGCTGCGCTCCGGGGAGAGGAACTCGCCGCTGGCGGCCTCGTCCTTCAGCTGGCGGAGCTGGAGGATCAGCTCCTCGGGGGTGACCGGCTGCCAGGGGCTGCCCAGGCAGCGGGCCGGAGACCCGTTGCTGCTGGGGATCGATCACGAAGCCGGGATCGCCGTAGGCCTGGTAGGCACCCCAGGTGCTGGAGGTGGGGAACTGTGCGTAGGTGGCCAGCCGCGCCGCGAAGACGGCTTCGCCGAAGGGTCGGTTGGCGAGGATCTGGCCATAGAACTGCTCGGCGAACACCCGGGCGGCCCCATCGTCGACCGCCCAGCCGGCGGCCACCACCGCCTCGCACGCCCATCTCGATCAGCTCCCGGGCGATGCTGGCGGCGAGGCGGTGGAACGCCACCGGCCGGGCATCGGTCCTGGCCAGATGGCAGCAGTTGAGGAACACCAGATCGGGCACGGTTTCCATGGCATCGATCTCGGCGGCGGTGATCAGCAACCCATCGGAGAGCACCACCCCGCTGCGGCTGCCGCCATCGCTGGTCTTCTGCTCGAAGACGCCATGGGCGGCGATGTGAACGATCCGGTAGAGGGAGCGGTAGAGCCTGTTGATGATGTCGAGGGCCGTTTCGCCGCCGATCGCCTCCTCGCATTCGTAACCGTGGCTGCGCAGCACGTTCACCACCGTCTGGGCTTCGGATTCGGCCCCTTCGAGGGAGGCGAGGGCTGCGGGGGCCGGCTGGTCGCCGCTGCCGGCGAACACCTTGTCGAACCCCTCGGTGGAGGGGTTGCCGATCACGTAGGCGCGTTTTTCCAGGGTCTGCCGGAGATGGGGGCGATAGCGGGGCGACTGCAGCTGCCGCACCATCGCCACCGAAAGGGCCAGGGGCTTCTCGTCGGCGAGCATGAGCTCCCAGGGGAAGTTGGCCGTGTAGCCATCGAGAACCATCACCATGCGGTCCATCTGGCGGGCCTGATCCTTGAAGCCGGGGGGGACCAGGAGCTGGAACAGGGTGCGCGCCAGATCCGCTGAATAGGTCGACCCCCGGATCGCCTTCTCCACCAGGGACTCCACCAGGCCCGGCTGCCGCTGGTGCACGATCGTTTCCGAACGGGCCCGTTGGCCGAGGTAGGCGAACCGCAGCCGCTCGGCAAGGGACCGGCCGGACTTCGGAGGGCAGGGTTCCCCGCTCTCGTCGGCGTCGGTGACCACGAGCCGGGGCCAGTAGGCCACCACCTGGCTGGCATCCAGCCGCTGGCTGGAGCCCCTGCCGTGGCGAAGTTCCCGGGCCGCCTCCACCCGCAGCCCCTGACGCGCCCCATCCCGGTTGATCTGCTCCGCCACGCTCAACAGGGCCCGGGCCGCGGTGGTGGCGATCTCCAGATACAGCTCCACCAGTTCCAGCCGGGAGACCCGCACCGGCAGGGGCCGGTTCGAGGCAGCGAACTGCTGGTTGGCCGCCAGCACGCCGCGCACCAGGGCCGCGACCGAATCCTCCACGCTGATGTTGGTGGTGGAGTTGTAGCCCAGCAGCAGGGCCGAGAGGGGCGCTTCGATGGGCTCGCTGCTCGCTCCCCCCTGGCGATCGATGAGCTGGAGCAGGTACCGCAGGGTGCCCACCCGCACGGCCTCGGTGAGGGAGGCGGTGGTGAGGGATCCGTAGGAGCCGAGGCCGATCACCACCGCGCCCCGGCAGCTGCCCCGCAGCCGTTCCTCCTTGTTGGGGGGGAGCAGCACCACCGTGGCCGTTGCCCGGGGCTCCGGCATAGAGCCCGAGGCGATGGCGCAGGCTGAGCTCGTCGTGGACGAGCTCCCGGTCGATCAGGGCCTCGGGACCGGAGATGGCATCGTGCTCGTAATGGCCCACCAGCAGCGGCTGGGTCACATGGCGCAGATCCATCACGGTGCAGCTCACCTGCAGGCTGGGCAGGGGTGGGGCCTCGAGCGGCCCGGGGGGCCTGCCTCCCCCCAGCAGGCTGAGGGCCAGTTCCGCATCGGTGGGATAGGGGGTGGGACCGGCGTCGTAGACGAAGGGCTCGACCGGGGAGCGCAGCTTCGGCATCCGCTCCACCGCGGGCAGCCGGGGGGAGTCGGTGCGGCCCTGGCGGAGGAGATCCAGGATCTCGGGGAAGTACTCCCTGCTGTTGCAGAGAGCGCCGTGCTCCACCGGCATGGCATGGAAGCTGCCGATGCCGGGGATGCAGCCGGAGGCCCAGGTCACCGAACCGTCACCCTCGGCGGTGGCGAGGAGCCGGGGGCGGCCCTCGGCCTCGTTCAGGCCGCAGGGGGTGTGGGCCGCCCGGCCGAAGACGTAGACCACCTTGTCGCGGTGGGGCTCGAGCGGGTCCGTCGCCGCCTGCCGCTCCTGATCCCACAGCCAGCGGGCCTGCTCCAGAACCGCCTGGGGAGGCAGCGCGGCGGTGCTGTCCCCGACCCAGCGGTCCCGGTTCCTCTGCTGGAGGTCTTTCCACAGCGACTCCTGGAAGTAGTCGTCCCGCTGCGAGCCGCCGACATCGACGAAGCCGGGCCGGGGCAGGAGCTGCAGGGCCCCGGGGAAGTCGGCGATCAGGTCGAGCACCTCCTGCATCGTGCGGGTGGCGTCGACCCGGGCCAGCTTGCGCGCCATGTCGGACTTGCCCAGCAGGGTCTCCACCATCTGGTGGGAGCCCTGATTGGGGGTGCCGAGCATCACGAAGCGGGCTCCCTCGCGCTCCATGACGTCGTTCCAGAGGGACGTGTGGCGGTGGGCGAGGGCGCGCACCACCAGGCCGCCCATGCTGTGGGCCAGGAAACGCAGGGGCCGGCCGGAGGCTTCCGGCTCCTCCAGCAGCGTCCGCAGGCACGCGGCCAGCTGGTCGGCTGTTGCGCTCAGGGGCAGCCGCCAGTCGTAAGCGAAGCGCACCACCCGATGGCTGCCGGCCAGGTGGCGGCAGAGATCGCCGTAGAAAAGGTGGAAGAGCTTCTCCGCCGCCACGGGCTGCTCGGCGGGGTCGGGATAGCGGATCTTGCCGAGACCGCCGAGGGCGAGATCCACCGGGTCGAACCAGACCCGATCCCGGCTGCGCGGCAGCCAGAGGTGGGATCCCATGATGCCGGGGAGGACCACCACCACCGGCAGGTCCCTTGCGGCCGTCTCGCCGATGCCGCTGGAGCGCTGCGCGGAGCGGTCAGCGGCCCGCTCCGATTCCAGGGTGCTCTCCGGCTCGTCCAGCAGCCCCGGCAGCGGGGCGAAGGCCTCGATCGCGGTGGGATCGGGTTCGCTGAGCCAGCGGCACAGGGCCCGGCGGGAGGAGGCGTTGGCGAAATAGCGGAAATGGCTCACGCCGGCGCCGCGCTCGAAGAGCAGGCGGGCAAGGCCGGGCCGGGCGATGCCCGCGCCCATGGAATCGCTGTCGACGACGAGGTCGTTGTTCAGCCCATCGAAGAAGAGGAAGTCGGTGAAGAACACCCCCAGACGCTTGAGCAGATGGCCGCCTTCGATGTCGCCGGCGATCACGGCCAGGGCGATGCCGGGCTGGGGGGTGGCCCGGGCCAGGAAGCGCCCCAGAGGAGCCTCGGGAAGCATCGCCTCGATCCCGGGAACGAGGCGGGGATCGGTGCGATGGCGGACGATCTCGAGCACCACCCGCTTGAGGCAGGAATGGAGAGGGTTGCCGGCCAGGGCAGGAACGGTGCCGACCAGGGTGAGCAGGGCGGAGAGGAACGCGTCGAAGTTGCCGCTGGCCAGCAGGGTGCCGCGGGCGGGGGCCGCCACCCGCACGTAGCGCTCGATGCGGAAGCGTCGCTGCTGCAGCACCACGCGCAGGTCCCGCAGGCGTTCCCGCTGCTCCTGGTGGGCCTCCTCCCCTGCCTCGTCGTCCCGGTAGGCGGCGATGAGATCGTCCTCCACCTGGGGGAGGCAGAGCAGATCGCCCACCAGGCCGCCGCGGGAGTGGCTGAGCAGGTGGAGACGGGCCCCTTCCGGCAGGACCCGCGCCAGAGCGAGGGCGTTGTCGATCGGGCTCTCGGAGAAGGTGCGGTGCTCGAAGGAATAGATGCGATCGCCGTAGGTGGAGCGGATCGCCTGCCAGTCGGCCACGCTCACCGTCTGCAGATCACCGAAGGAGCCGGCTCCGCTCGATCCCGTGCCATGGATGAGCACCAGCAGGGGCCCCTGGCGGGCATCGGCGGCCAACCGCCCATCGCCCTCGCCCAGGAGTTCGGAAAGCTCGCTGCCGGCGGCCCCTGGCCAGCGGTAGAGACCGGGCGGATGGGGCAGGCGATTCTCGATGGCCGCCATCAGGGCCTTGGTGCCCAGCCAGGAAACCCCGAGCTCCGCCGCCTTGCGGAGCCGATCGGCGGCCACCTTGCCCAGTCGCTGCCGGGCCCATTCGAGGGCCTGCGCCCGGGCCTCCTCCAGGATGGCGTCGCTGCCGAGATCGAGGCTGAACAGGCGCTGGATCAGATCCCCGGCGGCAGTCCCCCGCGACAGGCCGGCCGCCGGGCCCCGGCTCTCGAGCCGCGGCAGAACGGCCGCGAGGTTGCCCGCCGAGGTGATCACGGTCACCCCCTCCTCCATCTCCAGCAGCACCACCTGATCGGGCGGCAGCGCCAGGCTGGTCTCCTCGGCAGCGCCCAGATCCCGGGCCCGGCCGGAGAGGTCGTAACCGCTCTCCACCCGGAGCAACCCGGGCGGCAGGAAGGGGTCGTCGGCAGGGAGGCCAGCCGATCGGCCGCCGCCCGCGAACAGGAGGGGGAGGGGCGGGTCCGGCAGGGGCACTCCCGCAACGGACAGGCTCACGGTGGGGGGCTGGGCTGCGGCCATGGGGAGGGCGAGCTCAGACGAGCACGGGGAAGTTCAGTGCCTGCCGCGCCGCCATCAGCTGGGGCACCTGGGGATAGTTGGCCGAGGGCAGGTAGCGACGGATGGCGCGGTACCAGTCGCGGTAGGTGGCGGTGGCGGGGAGTGTGCGGAGGGTCTTGAGGGCGTAGTAGGTGAAGGCGCCATTGGGGCGGCCCCGGAAGCGGGCGTCGTAGCTGAACTTGTTGGGCCCCTCCTCGCAACCGGCCATGAGCAGGTCGCCGCCGGGGGTGAGAACCCCGGCCCAGGGGGAGGTGGTGGTGGAGATCGGAAGCGAGGACAGGGGACGGCCGGCAGCCCCCCGGGGCAGCTGGTCTTCCGGCAGCCATTCCCCCATCGGCAGGAAGCGCACCCGGGGAGCATCGGCATCGGGATCGGCCGGGGCATCGCGCAGCACCGTGCCGGAATGGCAGCTGTCGGAAAGGAGGATCACCTTCACACCGGGGCGGCGCTGAGCGAAGAGCTGGTGGATCTCGTCGTCGATCAGCACGTTGCCCCGGTCGATGTCGTAGGGGCAGAGGGCCTCATCGAGGCCATCGGATTCATCGCCGCTGGTATCGGGGGCATAGGTGCCATGGCCCGAGAAGGTGATGGCCAGGGTGTCGCCATCTCGGGCGCCGCTCACCAGGGCGCCGATGGCGCTCACCATGGCGGCCTTGGTGGCCTGGGAATCGAGAAGCAGGGTGGTGCTGAAGCCCCGGTGCTCCAGCTCGGCGGCCCAGTCGCGGGCGTCGTTGACGCAACCGGAGAGATCATGCTGGGTGCCGGGATAGTCGTTGATGCCGATGCAGAGGGCGGTTCTGGCCATGGCGCTCCGTTCCGTGGGAAGGGGTACCGACCCCCGAACGCTAGAAACGTCCAAGGAGTTCGCCATCCGCAGGACACATGGTTCAGGGGAAGCGCTCAGCCGTGCGGCAGCGGACCCCGGTCCGCAGCGTGGCCTCCCGGAACAGCTGCAGCTACCGGCCACAGCGTTCCAAACATCTGATAAGGGCGACGCACCAGCCTGCTGACCAGCCTTATGGATTTCTTCACCTGCTGAGGCACATCCGTAAAGAACAGCCACGGCCTCCGCAGGAAGGAAGCACGTCACCAGGGTACTCATCAGCAGGCAGGGTGACGATCAATTCACGGGCGATGGATCCCTTCGATGATTGTAGATTGGATCAGCTCAGATATTCAGATTGCACATCCAATAGATAGTCGGGCGTCTGCAACAATTCATGCAGCAAGAGTTCTTCCCATGCGAAAGCGGTTTCGGCCTGCCTCGCCTGCCGCCTTGCCGCGATGGGCCTGCCGCCTTGCCGCGATGGGATGGAGACCACCAAGGTGGAGCGCCTGTCGCAGACCACTCCCCCCATTTCAGGAGGGTACATCCGGCTCCTCCCCGAGCCTCTCGGCACCGAACTCCGCCGAGAGCACGTCATCAAATTCATCGGCGGCGCTGGCGACGTTGAGCAGCATCTCCACGAACCGGGCCCCGTCGAGGCCCTGCAGACGCCGTTCCGCCGCCACCATCACCACATCGTCCTCGACGCCGATCGAGCAGCCCACCAGGATCCGGTTCAGCTCCAGGCAGCGCCGGTAGAAGGCCAGCAGGTTGCCGGGGGGCAGCCGCAGGATCGGTGAGCGGATCTCCAGCGTCGGCTCCTCCAGGACCTCATTGGTGCGCAGGCCGATCTCGATCGGGGCGCTCCCCACCTGAAGGCTCCAGTCGACCCCTTCATCGCTCTCCTCCCGGACACCCTCCACCCCCAGGCTCTCCAGAACCGTTTCCACCAGGTCCACCACCGCTTGCGGCGATGGCGCCTCCTGCCGGCCCGGATGCAGGCGCTCCAGCAGATCGGCCAGGAACTTCCGCAAGATCGGGGCCACGGGAGCAGGAATCGGGGGAGAGCGGCGGGAGGGTGAGCGACAGATCCACGCCGCATCGAGCACAGTACGGAGCCGCCCCGGTGTTCGCCGCACCACAGGCGGGACAGACCGGCAGGGGCGGCTGGCTCTCCGTCCCGGCCTCGTCTGCCGCGGTGGCTGCATCGCCGGCCGCGTCGGCCTCCAGCTCCGCCACCGCATCGGCCAGGGCCAGCAGGGCGCCGCAGTGTTCGCAGTACACGGCGTCGCGACTGGTGGCACCGCAGGCGCTGCAGTAGTGGACGGCGCCCCGGTCCCGCTCCTGGAGGTAGGCGTTGAAGCGCTGGAAGATCGCATCGGCCGGCACGGCGAAGTTCAGCCCCTGGGCCTCGGCGCGGCTGCAGGCGTTGAGGCCCACCAGACGGGCCCGGGTGTCGTAGAGGGGGCCGCCGCTGTTGCCCGGATTGATCGCCGCATCCACCTGGAGATAGGGTCGACCCGCGATCTCCCTTCCCACCGCACTCACGATCCCCTGGGTGAGGGTGTACGGGAGGCCGAGCGGATGGCCGATGGCATAGATGGTCTCCCCCACCTCCGGCACCCTTCCCGCCGGCGCCCGGTCGGCGAACAGGGGGCAGCGCACCCGGGCGACGGCCTGCCGCGCCGTCGCCTCCTCCAGCTGCAGGAAGGCCAGATCGGCATCGCGGTAGGCCCGCACCACCCTCACCCGCGCCTGGCTGCCATCCCGGAACCGCACCCGGGCGGTGCTCCAGCCCTCCACCATGTGCTGGCTGGTGGCGATCAGGCCGGAGCGGCTGAGGAGCACCCCGGCACCGGCTCCATCCGGTACCTCGAGGGCGACCACCGCATCAGCGACCCGCCGGAACACCTCCTCCGCGGACAGCGGCGCTGTGGAGGCGCCGGCTGCTGCTTCGCAGGAATCAGGCACGTCCATGCAGCAGGGAGAGCGGGAAGGAGGGGAAGCTGGACCATCCATCCAACTCGACGCGTCCCGCCATCCAACTCCATGCGCTCCCGGCCCTGCCGACGGCTCAGCCCGGCTCCTCCACGCTGAGCTCCAGCGAGGCCAGCTCCAGCTCCCGGCCAGCCACCAGCTCCCGGCTGAGGGTTCCGCAGCCCGGGCACTCGCCCACGCCGAACGGAGCCGGGAACTCCGCCGCGCAGGCACCGCAGCGGCAGAGGCTCATCTCCTCGATCAGCAGCTCGCTCGGATGTCTCCAGCGAAGCCAGCTGAAGGTCCCTTCCATGCACCAGCTCCCGGCTCAGGGTTCCGCAGCCCGGGCACTCGCCCACGCCGAACGGAGCCGGGAACTCCGCCCCGCAGGCACCGCAGCGGCAGAGGCACTCCATCTCCTCGATCAGCAGCTGCGCGCCCTCGCCGATCGTTCCTGCCATCACCACCGGAAACGCGAAGCGCAGGGCATCCGGCTCCACCGCCGTGAGCTCACCGATGCGCAGGGTGATCGCCCTGATCCGCCCGGCCCCATGGGCGGCGGCCTGCGCCAAGGCCAGATCCCGCACCGATACCATCAGGCTCAGTTCGTGCACGGCGGACCGGCTCTTCCCTCCGGGTTCGCCAGCCAGCGCCGCAGCAGCTTCCGCGCCTCCGGCAACCGGCTCTGCAGCTCGGAGGACAGTCCCTCCCCATGGGGGAAGGCATGGGCAGGCACCAGCAGTTCCGCCGCCACGGGCCCAACGGCGTACAGCCGCTCCGCCAGGGCCAGCAACGTGGCGGGAGTGAGATGGTGGCTGCCCACGCCGGCAGCGGCGCAGCACCGCAGCCTCCGCAGGCGGGGTTCGGCACGCTCCGGCGCCAGCCAGGCATCCACGAACAGCACCCGATCCGCCAGCGCCAGATCGGCCGCCAGCTCCGGGGTGAGCTGATGCACGCAGAGGCCTCCCACCTCCTGGGCCAGCAGCCGACCCACGCCGTCGTCGCCGCGCAGGGGATTGCCGATGCCGATCACCAGCGCCTGGCCGCTCACCCCCGGGTGCGCTCCGCCAGCACCGCCCCGGCCGCATCCACCAGCTGCAGCCGCAGCGGCATCGCCCCGGCGGCGTGGGTGGAGCAGGAGAGACAGGGATCGAAGCAGCGGATGCCGGCCTCCACCCGGTTCAGCATCGCCTCGGGGATCTCCGCATCCGGCGGCACCGGATCGGGGATGTACTCCCGGGCGATCTGGGCCACGGTGCGGTTCATGGCCAGGTTGTTCTGACCGGTGGCGATGATCAGGTTCACCTTCTCGATCAGGCCGTCGTCATCGACGCGGTAGTGGTGGAAGAGGGTGCCGCGCGGCGCCTCGCTCACCCCCACCGCCTCCAGCCGGTTGAGGCTGGCGCGGGAGCGCACCCGCTCGCTGCGGAGCTCCGGGTCGTGCAGCAGCTGCTCGATCGCCTCCAGGCAGGCCACGATCTCCACCAGCCGGGCGTGGTGGTAGGCGAAGGAGGAGGTGACGACGGGCACCCGCCGATGACCGGAGCCGTGGGCGGCACCGGAGCCGGAGCGGGCCCGCAGCTCGGCCAGCTCGGCATCGGCCCAGGGGGTGCCGATGGCATCGCACACGTTCAGCCGGGCCAGGGGCCCCACCCGGTACATGCCGTCGGGATAGCCCAGCGGCCGGTAGTAGGGGAACTTCAGGTAGCTCCAGCTCTCCACCGCCTCGCCCAGGAAGGCGTGGTAGTCGTCTTCGCTGAGGCCATCGGCCACGATGGCGCCGTCGGCGCCGCGGATGCGCAGCACGCCATCGATGTGCTCCCAGCGGCCCTCGGGGGTGACCAGCCCCAGGAACAGGCTCGGGAACTCGCCGAACACCCGCTGCTCCCGCTGCAACGGCCCATCCAGCAGCTTCTTGTAGAGCTCCAGGGCCAGGGTCACGGTGGCCTTCGCCTCCGGCAGCCGCTCGCTGATCCACTGCTGCGCCTCGGCGCTGAGGGGGCTGCGCACCCCGCCGGGCACGGCCCAGGCCGAGTGAATCCTGCGGCCCCCCAGCAGTTCGAGGATCTGCTGGCCGAACTGGCGCAGGCGGATGCCGGCACGGGCCAGATCGGGGTCGGCGGCCATCAGGCCGAACACGTTGCGCCGGGCCGGATCGCTCTCCCAGCCCAGCAGGAAATCGGGGCTGCTGAGGTGGAAGAAGGAGAGGGCGTGGCTCTGGGTGAGCTGGGCCAGGTTGAGCAGCCGCCGCAGCTTCTGCGCCGCCGGCGGAATCGCCACCGCCAGCAGCTTGTCGCCGGTCTTGGCCGCCGCCAGCAGGTGGCTCACCGGGCAGATGCCGCAGATGCGGGCGGTGATGCCGGCCATCTCGGTGAAGGGCCGGCCCTCGCAGAACTTCTCGAAGCCGCGGTATTCCACCACGTGGAACCGGGCATCGGCCAGCCGGCCCTGCTCATCGAGGTGGAGGGTGATCTTGGCGTGTCCCTCGATGCGGGTCACCGGATCGATCACGACGGTGCGGCTCATGGCGTGGTCCTCATCCGAAACGGAGCATGGCGGCGCCCTGCATCAGCGGTCGCTCGCCGGCCAGCAGGGGCGTGAGGGCTTCGCGGATCCGCTCGGCCGAGGGGGGGCAGCCGGGCAGGAACAGATCCACGGGGATCACCTCGTGCAGGGGCAGCACCTTGTCGAGCAGCTCCGGCACGATGCCGGGGGCATGGGGATGCTGGGCGCCGGTGTCGGCCAGCTCCACGTAGCCCCGCTCCAGCACGGCCCGGGCGCTGTCGTGGCCGGCATCGAGCAGGTTGCGCAGGCCCGGCACGTTGGCGGTCACGGCGCAGTCGCCGAAGGAGATCACCAGGGCGGTGCGCTGCCGCACGGTGAGGGCCAGCTCGAGGTTGTCCTCGTTGGCCACGGCCCCCTCCACCAGGCACACATCCACCGCCTCGGGATAGACCTTGGCGTCGCTGGCCACGGGTGAATAGACGAACTCCACCTGTTCGGCGAGATCGAAGAGGAACTCATCGAGATCGAGGAACGACATGTGGCAGCCGGAGCAGCCGGCCAGCCACACCGTGGCGAAGCGCAGTTTCGGCTTCGGGGGGGTGGTCATGGCGGCACGGCTCCCTGGTTCTGCCAGAGGTGCTGCTCGCGGGCGATGCGCAGCTGCTGGGGGCGCTCGCTGTGGCGCTGCTTCTCTGCCGTCGTGTCCTCCTTGCGGAAGATGGCGCCGGTGGGGCAGACGTCGACGCACTTGCCGCAGGAGGTGCAGGCCTCCACCTCGCCCCAGGGCTGATCCAGCCCGGAGACGATCTTGCAGGTGCTGCCCCGGTTCGCCACGTCCCAGACGTGGGCCCCCTCGATCTCGTCGCACACCCGCACGCAGCGGGTGCAGAGGATGCAGTGGTGGTGGTCGATGGCGAAGAGCGGATGGGAGGCATCCACCTCCCGGTGGGGGTACTGGTAGGGGAAGCGGGAGTGGTCCATGCCCACCGTCACCGCCATGGACTGCAGCTCGCAGTTGCCGTTGGCCACGCAGAAGGCGCACACGTGGTTGCCCTCGGCGAAGAACAGTTCCACCGCCATGCGGCGGAACTCCTGCAGTTCGGGGGTGTGGGTGTGCACCACCAGACCCTCGCTGGCCTCGGTGACGCAGGCCGGCAGCAGCCGGCCGCTCCCTTCCACCTGCACCAGGCAGAGGCGACAGGCGGCCACCGGCGTGAGGCCATCGAGATGGCAGAGGGTGGGCACGGCCACCCCGGCGGCCCGGGTGGCCTCCAGCAGGCTGGCGCCGGCCGGCACCGCCACCTCCACCCCGTTCACCCGCAGGGTGACCACGCTCATGGCCGGCCTCCTGGGCGGGGAGCGGCCGCATCCGGTGCCGGCACCCGGCAGGCGGTGCGCGGTTCGCACAGGGAGGGCTCCCGGCAGGCCGCCTCGTATTCGCCGCGGAACCAGCGCAGGGTGCTGAGCACGGGGTTGGGGGCCGCCTGGCCGAGGCCGCAGAGGCTGGTGGCCTTCACCATGCCGCAGAGCGCCTCCAGCTTCTCGAGATCCGCAGCTTCGGCGCGGCGCTCCACGAAACGATCGAGCAGCTGGGCCAGCTGCACGGTGCCGGCCCGGCAGGGCAGGCACTTGCCGCAGCTCTCGTTGACGCTGAAGCGCATGAAATGACGTCGCCACCTCCGGCATCGAGGTGGTCTCGCCCATCACCACCATGCCGCCGGAGCCCATCATCGAGCCGAGCGCCACCAGGCTCTCGTAGTCGACGGGAGTGTCGAGCTGTTCCGCCGGAATGCAGCCGCCGGAGGGGCCGCCGGTCTGGACCGCCTTGACGGCGCTGCCATCGGGCACGCCACCGCCCATGGTCTCCACCACGGTGCGCAGGGGGGTGCCCATCGGCACCTCCACCAGACCCGTGTGGCGCACGGCGCCGGAGAGGGCGAACACCTTGGTGCCCTTGCTGCCCTCGGTGCCCATGGCGGCATACCAGTCGCCCCCTTGCCGCAGGATCGCCGGCACGGCGGTGTAGGTCTCCACGTTGTTGATCAGGGTGGGCGAGCCCCACAGGCCGGCCTGGGCCGGGTACGGCGGGCGGGGCCGTGGATTGCCGCGCTGCCCCTGGATGGAGAACAGCAGGGCGGTCTCCTCGCCGCAGACGTAGGCGCCTGCCCCCACCCGCACCTCGAGGGAGAGGCGGAAGCCGGTGCCGAAGATGCCGCTGCCGAGCACCCCCTTGCGACGGGCCTGCTGCAGGGCCAGCCGCAGCCGCTCGATCGCCAGGGGGTATTCGGCCCTCACGTACAGGTAGCCCCGTTCGGCCCCCACGGCGAAGGCGGCGATCGCCATGCCCTCCAGAAGACGGTGGGGGTCGCCCTCCATCACGCTGCGATCCATGAAGGCACCGGGATCCCCCTCATCGCCGTTGCACACCACGAAGCGGGGGCCGGGGGGCTGGAGGGCCACGGTGTCCCACTTCAGAGCGGTGGGATAACCGGCGCCGCCGCGGCCCCGCAGGCCGCTGCGGCGGATCTGCTCGCGCACCTCCTGGGGGCTGGATTCCTGCAGACAGCGGCGCAGCTGGTCGTAGGCGCCGTGGGCGATCGCGTCGTCGATGGAGGTGGGATCGACGCTGCCGCAGCCCTCCAGCACCACCGGTTGCTGCAGGGAAAAGAAGGGATGGGAGAGGTCGAGGCGATGGCCGGCGAGCGGATCGACGATCCCCTCCCGGGCGGGCTCGCTGGGCCCGGCAGGCCCGGAGGGCTCCAGAGGCGGGGCGGTGGCGGCGGCGACCAGGGCGGCGGCCTGCTCCGGCGGCACCCCGCCGTAGAGAGCCGTGCCGGTGGGACCATCACAGGCCACCAGGGGCCCCCGGCCGCAGAGACGCAGGCAGCCCACGGTCTTGATGGCGAGCCCCTCTCCCCCGGGGCCGGCGGCGCTCCGGGCCTCCCTGAGGGCCCCCAGGAGGACTTCACTGCCGGCGGAGCGGCAGCCGCTGGCCCCGCAGCAACGCAGCTGGAACCCAGTGGAACCCTGGCCGGCGGCGTTCATGGAATCACCCCGGCAACGGTCGGCAGCCCGAGCCCATCGAGGCGGGTCACCAGGGCCTCGGGTTCATCCACCGGCAGCCGGGTGGCCAGGAGCCCGTCCACCACCAGCACCGGCGCCTGGCCGCAGGCGCCCAGGCAGCTCACATGCTGCAGGCCCCAGACGCCGTTGCCGGCCGGATCATCGAGCTTCACCCCGAGGCGCTCCTCCAGCTGGGCGGCCAGATCGGCTCCCCCCCTCACGAAGCAGGCGGTGCCCAGACACACGGCACAGCGGTGTTCGGTGGGGGCCTCCAGGTGGAAGAGGTGGTAGAAGCTGGCCACCCCGTACACCCGGCTGAGGGGCAGCCGCAGCGCCCGGGCCACCTGCTCCAGGGCATCCGCGGGCAGGTAGCCGTGGATCTCCTGCACCTGGTGCAGCACCTCGATCAGGGCATCGGCCCTGGAGCCGTTGCGGCGGATGACCCGGGCGATGCGCTGCTCAGCACTCTCCGCCGAGGAGGCCTCCCTCGTGCCTGCCTGGATCATGCCCCCCAGCGCGGTTCTTCCCCTGTGATAGCCGTGCCCGCCGGGATGGGCATCCTCTGGTGGCCGGATCGAAACCACGCCCGTCAGTGGTCAGGCGTTCTGATCTCCGTTTCCCCTGGCGAGAGCGTTTCCCCTGGCGAGAGAACGGTGAGGCTGCCATCGATGCCGCCGCTGATCAGGTCACCGTTCCCCAGTGCCACCAGGCGGTACACCCCACCCTGCCCGGTGATGATCGGCAGGCCATCCCCCACCGGCCGGCCGTCGCGCCAGCGGCGCAGGCTGCCATCACCACCGCCGCTGATCAGCTCGCCGTTCTGCAGTTGCACCAGGCTGTACACACCGTTCTGCCCGGTCTCGATCGGCAGGCCGTCGCCCACCGGCTGGCCTTCGCGCCAGCGACGCAGGCTGCCGTCACCCCCACCGCTGATCAGCTCCCCGTTCCCCAGCTCCACCAGGCTGTACAAGCCGCCCTGGCCTGTGGCGATCGGCTGTCCCACCGCTTCGCCTTCCCGCCAGCGACGCAGGCTGCCATCGCTGCCACCGCTGATCAGCTCCCCGTTGCTCAGCTCCACCAGGCTGAACACCCCGCCCTGGCCTGTGGCGATCGGCTGTCCCACCGCTCTGCCTTGCCGCCAGCGACGCAGGCTGCCATCCCTGCCACCGCTGATCAGCTCCCCGTTGCTCAGCTCCACCAGGCTGAACACCCCGCCCTGACCAGTGGCGATCGGCTGTCCCACCGCTCTGCCTTCCCGCCAGCGACGCAGGCTGCCATCCCTGCCGCCGCTGATCAGTTCCCCGTTCTTCCGTTCCAGCAGGCTCAGCACGGCCCCCTGGCCGGTGGCGATCGGGGCTCCCAGCGGCCGACCATCGCGCCAGCGACGCAGGCTGCCGTCCCTGCCGCCGCTGATCAGCTCGCCGTTCCTGAGCGGCACCAGGCTGAACACCCCCCCCTGTGCGGTGGAGATGGGCGCTGAACGGATCGACAGCGAGTCGCGGGGCTGGGCGGCAACCCCGACGGCGAAGTGGGCCTGGCTGCGGGCCAGGAGCCGCTGCTCCAGCTCCGCACGGCTTGCCTGCAGGTGCGTCCAGATCGGTGCCGTGCCCAGGGCCACCATCAGGGCCCCGGCCCCGATTCCCAGGCGGCGGAACTGCCGATCGGAGAGCAACGGCTTCCAGGGTCCCTTGCGCGAGCCTGGCTCCTGGTCGGAGCCGGCCAGGCGCGTGAAGCTGGTGAGCTCCCCCAGAGCCGGATCGCAGGGGTAGGTGCCGTTGAACTCCGAACGCAGGGTGCCCAGCACCACCAGACGCCCGTCGGCCGGCTCGAGGGCGGCCCTCAGGAAGGAAAGGAAGCCGCTCGCGGCATGGGCTTCAGCCAACCCGGATCCCCCCTTGCCCAGCAGCTCCTCGAAGGGATCAATGCTCAGCACCACCGTGGCCTGGGGCTGACGGGCGAGGTGGCGCAGTTCCTCCAACAGCTGCCGCAGCTGGCCGGCCCGTTCCCCTGCCGTGGGACCGGCGCGCAGGCGTCCGGCGAGCTCGCGCACGTCCTTCCACTCCCCGCACCGGGCGAAGGCGTAGGCCAGGGCGATGGCCAGCTCTCCGAACGGTTCCCCACCCGGAGGGAAAGCATCCAGCACCAGCCAGTTCTCCGGATCACGCCGCAGCTGCGGCACCAGGCGGGCCCGCAACAGTGAGGAGATGGCGTCCCCGGAGGTGCCGTGCACCATCAGCAGCCCTTTGCCGCCGCAGAGCCGCTGCTGCTGCAGCGCGTGGAGGGCCTGGTGAAGGGCCTCCTCCAGGCCGTTGCCAGGGCAACCTTTCCGCTTCGACCAGGCGATGGTGCGGCCGGTCCGGGCGCTGTGCCGGTCGGCTCCTGGGGGGGGGCTGAGGGCCGGTGCCATGGGACTGGTCCGCGGTTTCCCGCAGCATGGCGGCGGTCTCCTGGCCACCTCGTGAGCACGGTCACGGCCAGCAGTGATGTCGTCCCCGGCCGGCTCGGAGGTGCCGGCGCCAGCCGATCAGGGGGGCGCCACCTGTCGCCGCAGCCTGCGGGGAGAGCGGGCCCGGATCTCGCAGAGTTCGGAGGGAGCCCCGTCCCAGCCGGTGGCCCTCCAGAGCTGGGCCCGGAGCTGGTCGCGACGCAGCCGCAGTTCGCTCTCCTCGCGATCCGCCTCCGAAATCACCTGAACACCTTCCACGAGCCAGCCATCGGCACCGAGCAGGATCCGGGCGATGGCCATCGACCGCTGGGAGTGCTCCAGGCTCGTCACCAGGGTGACGCGACCGGGACGGTGCTGGTTGCGGAGCCAGAGGGTGAGGGCGGTGAGCTGGCCCACCGTGTCGCAGCCCGGAGTCAGGGCCACCAGGCCCCTTTCGTCCGCGGGCCATTTGCCCTGGTTGATCAGGTAGCTGCGGTTGGCCGCCTGGCTGCTGGGCCGGCCCTGCAGGATCAGCAGCGAGCCGGGCCGCTGTTTCCACACATCGAGGGCCCAGGCGGTGCGCTGGGGGTCCTCCACGAACACGGAGATCACATCGGGCACGCCGTTCTTGCCGATCGCCGAGGGGGGGGGAACCGGGCGCAGCCAGGGCAGGAACCACCACAGCAGCGCCGCCGTGGTGAGGCCGATGGGGAGGGGATAGCGGCGCAGGGCCACCAGCACCACCTCGGCGAGCTCGGCAGGGGCGCCGCGGAGGAAACGGCTCAGAGCGGAACGCTTCCTGCGTTTACGCACCTTCTCACGCCTGCGTTCCCTTTCCTGTTCCTCGGGCCCTGCCGGGATGGGCCCTGCCTGAGCGGCCCCGTGCGGAACGGCCCCCTGCTGAACGGTCCCATGCCCCTGGGCAGTCCTGACCTCCAGAACGCTCGGATCGGGTCCGGGTCCGGGTCCGGGTCCGGGCAACGGTTGCCGGAAGCCCTCGGCCGGCTCCGGCAGGGCTGGGGAAGAGGAGGAGCGTTTCACCCGGCGGCGCACCTTCACCCGCCGGCGTTCCCTGGGGGGGCCCGAACCTTCCACCGGAGAGTCGTCGCTCATCGGGAGGGGCAACGGGGGGTGGGCAGATTATTGCCGGGGCTGCGGCCGGATCGGGCCGGCAGAACCCCCGGTAGGGTCGATTCCTGCGCTGCCGGGGAGGTTCCGTGAAGGCGATGCTGCTGCGGCGGCTCTGCGATCTGCGCCACAACCCGGAGCCCCTGGAAGCCTCGGAAGTGGAGACCCCCCATCCCGCGGCCGACGAGCTGCTGGTGAAGGTGTCGGTCTGCGGGGTCTGCCACACGGAACTCGATGAGATCGAGGGTCGCACCCCTCCCCCCGGCTGCCGGTGATCCCCGGCCATCAGATCGTGGGAAGGGTGGCCGCGAAGGGGGAGGCCGTGGCGGAGTTCCGCTCCGGCGAGCGGGTGGGGATCGCCTGGATCCACTCCGCCTGCGGCAGCTGCCGCTTCTGCCGATCGGGCCGGGAGAACCTCTGCCCGGAGTTTCGGGCCACCGGCCGGGATGTCGACGGCGGCTATGCCGCCTATGTGGCGGTGCCGGCCGCGTTCGCCCACCCCCTGCCCCCGGCTCTCAGCGACGCGGAGGTGGCCCCCCTGCTCTGCGCCGGCGCCATCGGGTATCGCTCCCTGCGGCTCAGCGGTCTGGAGGATGGTCAGCGCCTGGGCCTCACCGGCTTCGGCGCCTCCGGCCACCTGGTGCTGAAGATGGTGCGCCACCGCTTCCCCCGATCCCGGGTCTACGTGTTCGCCCGCAGCGAGCAGGCAAGGCACTTCGCCCTGGAACTCGGCGCGGTGTGGGCGGGAGGCACGGAGGAGTCCCCCCCTGCCTGCTCCATGCCGTGATCGACACCACACCGGCCTGGATGCCGGTGGTGGCCGCCCTGGGACAGCTGGAGCCCGGCGGGCGCCTGGTGATCAACGCGATCCGCAAGGAAGGGGCCGACAAGGGCGCCCTCCTGGAGATCGACTATCCCCGCGATCTCTGGCTGGAGAAGGAGATCAAGAGCGTGGCCAACGTGACCCGTCAGGACGTGCGGGACTTTCTCGATCTGGCCGGCAGGATCGGCCTGCGACCTGAAGTCCGGGAATTCCCGCTGGAGGAAGCCAACCGCGCCCTGATGGAACTGCGCTCTGGCAACGGTCGGGGGGCAAAGGTGCTGCGGGTGGCCCAAGAGCGAGGCTGACCCCAGAGAGAACAATTCTCCTCTCGAAGACAGGCATGAATACCTAGGGAAAGTCGGGAACGCTCCCCCGCCTCCACTGTTACCATTGACACAGTGATCGAGGAAAGAAGTGCTATGGCTACAACCACATCCAGAAGGGAATCAACCATCTCGAGGGTCCGTCATGCCATGCCAGGCATCCGGGCCGAGGATGAGCGCATGGAGGCACTGCATCAGTTGCAGCGGCTTGCTTCCGAGGATTCGTCTTTCGCCCGGGCCCTGAAGCACTCCGGCTCCACCCAGGAAGCCGCTCGGCTGGCCCGGAAGCAGGGAATTTCCATCACTGCCGAAGCCCTCTGGAGAAACCGGGGCCGCCATGGCCTGCCGGCCTGGCGCGGCTGATCCCCTGCAGACGCCCTTCTCTGATCCCTGCCCGGCATCCATGAGCCGGCGATCGTGCATCGATCGCCGGCTTTTTCCTCTGCCCATCTGCAAGGACACCCATGCGAATCCTTGGACTGGACCATGTCGTTCTCCGCTGCAGGGATATGGAGCGGATGTTGGCGTTCTACACCCACGTTCTCGGCTGCACGATCGCCCGGAGGAACGAACCTCTGGGCCTGATCCATCTGCGAGCCGGATCCGCCCAGATCGATCTGGTGAGCATGGAGGGCAGCTTCGGCCGAAGCGGCGGGGCTCCCCCCGGGCGGGATGGACACAATATGGATCACTTCTGCCTGCGCATCGAACCATTTGATGTGGAAGAACTGCGCGCCCATTTCGGACGTCACGGCATTGACATCGGCCCAATCCACCACAATTTCGGAGCCGAAGGGTTTGGACCTGCCATCTATCTCACCGATCCCGAAGGCAACGCCCTTGAACTCAAAGGCCCCTGCGGCCCCCCGCATCCCCAAGCCTGCGAGCGGATGACTGTTGCGAAGCACACCGAGGTGGTGGAGAACAGCTTCTGAGCGATCGGCCAGGGGCATTGCGGGGAGTCAGCCTCAGCCCATCGCTGCCGATTCCTGGCCCTCAGCCAGAGTCGGTTCGCGGCGCGGGGATGTGGCCCCAGGATCGGTCGACCCTGCAGGAAACAGCCCCTGCACGATGCCGGCATCGAAGGAGAAGCGGCCTGGACCGATCAGCAGCAGGGCGATGCTGCCGCCGAGGTAGAGCACCACCAGTTCCAGCACGTAGATGTTCAGACCCGCCGAAAGAATGTGATGGGCGGCCGCCACCGTCATGGTGCCGGTGAGCGCCAGGGCGCCGAGGGGGGAGAGCAGGCCGAGGATGAGCAGCCAGCTGCCCATCACCTCGGCGATGCCGGCCGCATAGGCGAAGAACAGAGGGAAGGGAAAATGCAGGGCCGCAACGTAGTTGTCGGCAAAGGACTGGGGATCGGCGAGCTTGTCCTGGCCGTGGTGGATCATCATCACGCCGATGGCCAGACGCAGCACCAGCAGACCGGCGTTGAGGGCAAGGCCGTCGCGCAGGAAGTAGCGATCAAGGAACGGACGCAGGGGGGAACGATCGAGCCGGCCCGATCGGGGGAAACCGGAGAGCGCCGGAGCGGCGAAAGCGGCGGCAGCGGCGGAACGCTGGATCCCCACCATCCACAGGGCGACCACGGCGGTGAGGAAGCCTGCGAACAGCTCGAGCAGGAGGGAGGTGGACATTGCAACAGGAGCGACGGTCCGATTCTGGCGAGCGATGTAACGGATCGTGAAGCAGATGAGAGGACGGCCGCCGCCTCCCGCGCCATCCCCCTGTCCTCCTCGATGCCGCGTCAGCGCTCCGATCGCAGCCTTCAGCCAGAGCCGACCCGCTGGCAGGGGAACTCCTGCACGTCGCCCCGGCGCAGCAGGAAACGGGGATGCTCCGGATCCTCCAGGCTCCACCACCACTTGCCATCGGTGTAACTCGGGGGTCCGGCGTTGTTGGTGCGCGGCAACTGCAGGCTCACCTCGCGCCAGCGCAGCACCACGAAGGCGCCCGGAACCGTGCCGCCGCTCACGTTCGGAATGCCATCAGCATCCACGGCACCGTTGTCGAAGCGGGCCTGCAGGGGGTCGCCGGCGCAGAGATAGCTCTGTTCGAGCACACCTCCAGTCGGGAGCGCCGCCCGGGCGCCGGGCAGCACCAGCAGGAAGACGGCCAGGCCCGCCAGCAGGCCCAGGAGGCCCCGGGCGAGGGGCCGGATGGGCCAACCTGAATCTGCTTTCATCCATTGCCCTCCTGGTGTCGGCCCATTCTCCCCAGCCCGTGCTGGTCTTCGACGGTGGCTGTCCCTTCTGCCGCCACTTCGCCGAGCTGAGCGAGCTGAAGAGCGGCATTCCGGATCTGGTGATCCGCGACGGCCGCTCCGACCCTGCCCTGCGGGCTTCCCTGAAGCGGCAGGGCTACCACCTGCGCGATGGCGCGATGGTGCTGAATGGGGATCAGGTGCTGCATGGTGCCGATGCGATCCAGTGGATCTGCTCGCGCATGCGACCCAGTGCTCCCCTGCTGCAGCTGCTGGCGCCAGTGTTCAGCGAGGCGGGGCGATCACGGGCGGCCTACCCCCTGCTGCTGCTGGCCCGCCGCCTGGCCCTCGGTCTCAGGGGCCTGCCCGTGGATCCGGATGGCTGAGCGGGCCAGCCGATCAGCGGCGGCCCAGCAGCTCCTCCCAGGTGGGCTCGCTCCGCTGTGGGCCGGAGCAGGGAGGAAGGCTGAGGGCACAGCTCGGGTAGCGGAACTGGAGGGGAGTGGGAGGGGAGAGAAAACGGGTGTTGGACATGATGAATCAAGCGATCGGTATCTCGCACCGCTGGCTGCTGTGCTGTCCCCTGGGTGGGGATCCGCACAGGGAATGAGGTTGTTGACGTTTCGGACCGTCGTTGAACCAGATGGACCTTCCCCAGGAAGCACGGGGAGGTGTCGGTGCTGGGCTCCGGCGACGCAGGCACACGGCCCGCAGGCTTCTGCCGGAAATGGAATGGTACGACACCCTGGGAGGCCCCTGGTGGAGGTGGGGGATCAGGGTCATGATCACAGCACCGGACTCCAGAACGATGCATGGCGCCCCCCTTCAGACACTGCAACGCGTGCCCCTTTTTGCCGACCTGAGCAGCGAGGAGCTGGAACGGATCGCCGGCCTGTTCCAGGAACGGCGCTTCGGGGCGGGCGAAACGGTGGTGCAGGAAGGTTCGGATGGGGCCACTCTCTACGTGATCGATTCCGGCGAAGCCAGCGTGTCGATCAACGGCCATCCAACCTCGATCCTCAAGCCGGGGGACTACTTCGGGGAGATCGCCCTGATCGACCAGGGCACCCGCCTGGCAACGGTCACCGCATCGGGTGAGCTGATCTGTTTCGGCATCAGCTACCTGGATTTCCGGCCGCTGGTGAAAGCCAACGGGGAGATCGGCTGGAAGCTGCTGCAGCGCATGGCCGCACTGCTGCGCGACACGCGGGCCATGCTCTCCTCCGAGGGAAGCACCTCGCCCCAGGCCGAAGCCTCCAGGCAATGAAGCCTGGCCGCCTGCGGTGGGTCAGCCTTCTGCTGGAGTCATTCCACCGCGGCCGGGAGCAGGATCTGCAGCGGGATCAGCCCTCTGGCTGAAACGGCAGTGCAGCAGGGCCAGGGCCTCATCGGGCAGGCCGAGAAAACGATCGAGCCAGGTTGCGCCGGTGGGTGGCACCAGGGCGACCCCCACGAGCAGCCCCTGGCCCCGATCATCAAGGGGCCGACCCCGGGCGCGGTGGCGATCGCCCCGCACCTCCCCGGTGCTGAGCTGGGTCTCAACGATCAGATCGGGGGCCCGGTAGAGCCCCGCCAGGGAGCACCGAAAGCGGGAACGGAACTGCAGCTGCACCACACCGGAGGCAGGCTGCCAGCGTCCCTCCAGCTGCTCCGGGTGCACGGCGATCCGCACCCCCGGCGGAAGCGGCAGGCCCAGCACGCGGGTGGTGGACCAGGCGAGGGGAGGAATGGTGAGGCTGGCAGGGTCGAAGACCAGCGGCTGCCAGCCGTCGGGATCGCCGATCCCCACCGCAGCGATCCCCCGTCCACCCCGGGCGTCGTAGCGGAAGGGCGGGTAGCGGCCGATCACCAGACCACAACCGGTCTCCGTCGCCAGCTCGAGCATGGACATGGCAAGCAAGGGCAGCGGTGGCCGTGGTTCACTGCGATGAGCCTGCCAGCAGTGGAACAACCATGGATGCCGCCACCCTGCGGACCCTGTTCACCAAGCCCCATGGCGCTCCCGCCGCCTGCTGCTCAACGATGAGGGCAAGATCGTCGATCACCGCGACTACGTCGACTTCGTGGGGCCCACCTTCGAGCCGGTGCCGCTGGTGGGGGGCTTCGTGCGCTGGCTCTACAGACGCTTCGTGACCTGAACGACCACGGCGGGATCCTCCATCCCCGCGGATCCGCGGAGATGGGGGCAGGAGACATCCCAGGAAAGATCCGGTGACCGGGTTCACCGGTATCCCGACCCAGAACCCCCGTGCAGCGGATGATCTCCCGTTCCCCCCCTCTCATCACCCTTCCCGCTGCCCTGCTGCTGCCCCTCAGCCTTGCCCTGGCCAGCTGCTCCGCTGTCGACCTCTCCCGGGGGGCGCAGGAGCCCCCCTCCCTGGGCGCGGGCGCCGGCAGGGTGATCGCCGACAAGCCGGCCACGGCCGACTATGCGGCGGTGCTGAGCCGTCATGTGAATGAAAGGGGCAGGGTCGATTACGCCGCCCTCAAAGCCGATCGCGGCCCCCTGGATCGCTACGCCGCTTCCCTGGGGGCGGTGCCGGCGGCCACCTACGAGAGCTGGCCCGACGCGGAGAAGATCGCCTTCCTGATCAACGCCTACAACGCCTTCACCCTGGTCTCCATCATCGATCGCTATCCGGTGAAGAGCATCCGCGACATCCGGGGTGTCTGGCGAGGTCGTCGCTTTTCCCTGGCGGGACGATCACTCAGCCTCGATGCCATTGAGCATCAGGTCCTGCGGAAGCAGTTCAAGGAACCCCGCATCCACCTGGCCATCAACTGTGCCTCGATCGGTTGCCCGGTGCTGCGGCGGGAGCCCTACAGCGGTGAACGGCTGGCCGAGCAGCTCGACGAGCAGGGCAGGGTGATGGTGCGGGATCCATCCCAGTTCCGCATCGACCGCACCGGCCGCCGGGTGAACGTGTCGTCGGTGTTCCAGTGGTTCGGGGAAGACTTCGAACCCGCCACCTCTGCCGCCGAGGCCATCGACGGCCTTTCGAAGCGGGAATCGGCGGTGATGACCTTCCTGGCCCGTTACCTGAGCCCCGCCGACCGCCGCTTCCTTGAACAGGGTGGCTACAGGGTGGGCTATCTCGACTGGGACTGGGGCCTGAACGACTCCGCCGGTGACGGGTGATCAGGCAGCCAGGGCCGCCCATGGAAGACCTTCAGGCCGCAGAAGATCAGCAGTCGTAGATGCCGACGGCGCAGCGACGCACGGTACGGCGACCCACTCCCGCCACGCTGACGGGGGTGAGCGGGCGGCCGACCCGCGCCTGAGCCGGTGGGATCAGGACGTTGAGGACCGCTGCTGACCAGCTCGGCGTCAGGCCGGCACCCGCGAGCCCGAGGGCAAGAATCAGAGTGGAAACTTGGTGCTTCATGATGGTCACTGGTTCTCTCCACGGACAAAGTTACTCGGCAGCTCACCCATGTCGTTCATCCCCTTAAGTTCCTTGAAGGTGATTTTTCTGGCACCTGGAGGCGCCACGAAATTGAAGTTCTGGCCAGTGGCCCCAGCACCAGTTTTCCAGTCGCTGATCTGAACACTATACTGCGGAGAACCGAGAACCTGCTTCGCTGTGATGACATACCGGCAAGGATAGGGGCGATCTCCCTGGGCGATCCAGATCTGGTAATCCACATCCCGCTTGCGGAATGCCAGATGATCGCATTCCACGCCAGAGATCACCCCGCTGCCAAGGTCCTTGACATCAACCACTCCCTCCGTGAGCACTTCATAAGCACGAGGCAGCAAAAGGTCGGCTGCCGGCAGTGGCCGGCGGTACTTGTCCTTGAGCTCATCCACAAGCGCCTCGATCGAACCTGAGATCGGAACCTGCATGTAAACATTCTTCCCCTTGCCGAGGAGTGTGAACGTCGTGCCATCGAAAATGGATTCGATATCGACGAAGCCATTGGAGCGAGTGGCGCGGATCTTTCCTGGACGAGAAAGCGAAACTGTGCCCGAACTGGCAAGGGTAAGCCTTTGCTTCTCGCGGGAGACGACCTCCAGGTCGGAGTCGTAGCGGAAGGACAGTGCCTTCTGCGCTGCCACATAGGTGGTCATCCCCTTGAGCAGGGCCATCGCTTCCGCTTCACCGGCCACAGCCCTGCTCGCAGCAGAGGCGCCTGCCACCAGGGCCAGCAGGCAACAGGAAGCACAACGCAGCAAGCCATGGCCAGTCCTGAACGTGATAGGCAACAAGGACATCATTGTTGAGATTGAAGGCATCATCCCACGGTATCTGAGCCCCCGTCGATGGGCGCACAACGGAGGAGGATCTTGATCTGAAGGTGGTCTTGATCACTGATCCAGGTCTTGCGAGGGCTTGCCCAGGCCCCCCGCCTTGGCAGCGCGGTTATTGGATCCCGAGGGCAGCTGTCTTCATGCCCGCTTCCAGCTTCTTGATGTCCTGTGGAGATAACTTCGGACGGTCGATCTTGATCGTCAGTCTGTTGAGCTTCGCGGTGAGCGGGAAGGGAGGCAGATAGTCGGCGTCATCGATGCCGGTGATGGTGTCCGAGCCGATGTCGAAGCTCTCATCCCACTGGAGGATGATCGGGATCGTCTTCTCCATCCTCTGGGTGGCGACCACCTGGCCATCCACCTTCAGTGTGCCGGTGCCCCCCTTGCCGACGCCGGCGAAGCTGTTGAACTTGATGGTGGCCAGTCCAAGGCCGTCGTAGTTGAAATCGAACTCAATGGTGTGCTGCCCCGCAGACAGGGCCTCCGCACCCTCCCATTTCACCCATTCCAGGTTGAGCAGGTTCCAGTTGAACACCGGCCTGCCCTTGAGCAGATAGAAACCCCAGCCCGCAAAGCGTCCGCCGGAGGTGGCGATCATGCCCTCAGCGCCGCCAGCCGGCACGGTGATGTCTGCCGTGAGCTTGTAGGACGTGTTGAGCAGGTAAGGTGCATCGCCCTGGGGAACGCCGGTCATCGGCCGGGTATAGACCAACTCATCACGCCCGGCGGTGAGGCTGGGACGCTGGGCCGCGACCCTGGAGGCCACCGATGCATTGAGCGGGAACACCTGATGCTGCTTCGCCTCCTCGATGAACATCCTGCGCATCTCCGCCACCCTGGCCGGGTGCTGGGCGGCGATGTCCTCCGACTGGTTGAAATTCCTGCTCAGGTCGTAGAGCTGGAACACCTGGTTGTTGAGCGGGTCCGGGTTGGCCGGGCCGAAGGCGTCCCAGGGAGCTCGGTTCACCTTGGTGCTCAACAACCAACCGTCGTGGTAGAGGGCCCACTGGCCCATCATTTCGAAGTACTGGGTCCTGTGGCGGGACGGCGCCTTGGCGTTCTTGCCATCGAAGGTGTAGGCAAAGCTGGTGCCCTCGATCGGCTTCTGTCGGATGCCATCCACCATCTCGGGCGGCGCAATGCCGGCAACCTCCAGGATCGTGGGCACGACATCGATCACATGGATGAATTGCTCGCGCAACCCACCCTTGTCCTTGATGCGTGCCGGCCATGAGATGACCATGTTCTGGTTGACACCACCGAGCCGCGAAGCGTTCTGCTTGAACCAGTCGAACGGGGTGTCGAAGGCCCACGACCAGCCCGCCGACATGTGGTTGTAGGCGAACTCGGTGCCCCAGGCCTCGTAGTACTTCGTCTGCACGTCGACCGGTGGGCGCACATCATTGAAGAAAGCCACCTCGCTGAAGGTGCCTTCCGGTCCGCCCTCGGCGCTGGTTCCGTTGTCACCGTTGATGTAAACGATCAGCGTGTTGTCGAGTTTGCCCAGATCGTCGAAGGCCTGGATCACGCGGCCGATCTCATGGTCGTTGTAGGCCACGTAGGCGGCGAACACCTCCACCTGCCGGATGTAGAGCTTCCGGGCCTCGGGCGAGAGCTGGTCCCACGGGGTGAGGATGTCGGCGGGCCAGGGCGTCAGTTCTTCATCGGCCGGGATCACGCCGAGCTTCTTCTGGTTTTCGAAGATGCGCTCGCGCAGCTTCTCATAGCCGTCGTCGAAGAGATGCATGGCGTGGATCCTGTCCACCCACTCCTTGGTCGGATGGTGCGGGGCGTGGGAGGAGCCGGGCACGTAATGGAGAAAGATCGGCTGTTCGGGATCGGTCTGGTGAATCCGGCTCATCCAGTCGATGGCGTCGTCGGCCATCGCGGTGATCAGGTTCCAGGACGGCTCCTTGCCGGTCACCGGCCAGATCTTCGCCTTGGGATCGGAACGGTCCAGCTTCAACGTGCCCTCGTGACCCTTCCACGGATAGATCTGCGTGGTGTTGCGGAACAGATTCGGCCCCCACTGGTTCGCGTCACCGCCGACGAAGCCGTAGAAGTAATCGAAGCCCATGCCGGTGGGCCACTGGGTGAAGGGCCCCACCTGGCTGGCCTGATAGGTGGGGGTGTTGTGGTCCTTGCCGAACCAGCTCGTGGCATAGCCGTTGTCGCGCAGGATGCGGCCGATGGTGGCGTTCTCCTCGCCGATGACGCTGTCGTACCCGGGGAAGCCGGTGGCCTGCTCGGCGATCACGCCGAAGCCCACCGAGTGATGGTTGCGCCCGGTGATCAGGGCCGCCCGCGTCGGCGAGCAGAGCGCGGTGGACATGATCCGGTTGTAACGCAGCCCGTTCCTGGCGATGCGGTCCATCGCCGGGGTCGGGATGACACCACCGAAGACGCTGTTGACCGCGAAGCCGGCGTCGTCGGTCATGATCAGCAGCACGTTGGGGGCGCCCTTGGGAGGCACCACCCGTGGCGCCCACCACGGTCTGGAGTTGCGGGCGTCCTCCTTGATCACCCCGCCGAATGGCGGGGCGGGGGCGGGCAGTTGCTGCCCACTGATGGTGGTGGTGGCGGTGGGGGAGCCGAGGGTACCCCTCACCACCTGGGCCAGCGCCTGCACACCCCCGAGCTGCCAACTGACCACAGCCAGCACCATCCCCACCAGGGCCAGCCGCTGGCCCAGACCTGTGACTCCACCGGCAGAGAAGAACCTGCCGAGGCTGCGGAGCCGGCGGATCAGAACGGCGAACATGCGGTCAGCCATGGGTGGTGGTGGGCGACGAAACGAGGCGGAAGCCGATGTGGGAGGTGCCGGTGTCGGGGCTTTCCGCTTCCCGGGCGGCGGGCCGGTAGCGACTGCAGTAGGTGGGGGCGCACAGGAACGATCCGCCCTTGATCACGTGCTTGGCCACCCCTGGATCCCGGGGATCGCTGCTGGCGGCGGCATCCTCCAGCTGCGGATCCTGCTGGCCGTCGATCGGGGCATGGCCGCTCTGGTACCAGTCGGATGTCCACTCCCAGACGTTGCCGGTCATATCGAGAAGGCCGTAGCCGTTGGCAGGGAAGCTGCCCACCGGGGCGGTGCCCGGGTAGCCATCCTCGGCCGTGTTGCTCACCGGGAACTCTCCTTGCCAGGTGTTGGCCTGATCGGGCCTCCAGGTATTGCCCCAGCTGAAGACCTGATCGCGCAGTCCACCGCGGGCGGCGAACTCCCACTGGGCCTCACTGGGGAGGGCGGCTCCGGCCCAGGCGGCGTAGGCCTGGGCGTCCGCCAGCGACACCTGCACCACCGGATGATCCAGCCGGTCTTCGATGGAGCTGCCGGGCCCCTCCGGATGGCGCCAGTCGGCGCCGGGCACCCAGTGCCACCAGCTCAACTCCTGCACCGGCCGCCCGGGGAGGGGCGGGCGGAACACCACCGAGCCCGGGCGACGCTCGGCGGCGGAGAGACCAGGGAACTGCTCCGTGGTGAGGGGCTGCTCCGCCTGGGTCGTGTAGCCCGTGGCCTCCACGAACGCAGCAAATTCACGGTTGGTGACCTCCGTGCGGCCCAGGCAGAAGGGACGTACCCGCACCGTGGCCTCCGCTTCCTCCGGCAGGCGCCCGGCGGCTCCGATCCGATAGCGGCCACCGGGGATGGGCGCCATCGCGGGTGGACACCTGTCCACCGCCTGGGCAGGCGCGGGCCGCACCAGCATCAGGACCATCCCCAGGGTCAGCAGAACAAGAAAAGCAGCCACCAGGGAGATCTCGGAACGATGGACGGGCACGGAATCGATTCGGCGCAGCGCTCACCTGGGTCCCAGAATTATTCAGTGACGGGGGCTCGATCCAGTGTGTGATCGATCACTTTCTTCACAGCAATTGATCGATTGCCTGGATCAGCGCCCCGGCGAACTGACGCCTGCCGGCAATGCTGTCGCAGGAGCGCAAGCTTCAACCCTGCGGACTGAAGATTGGCCCCTTTGATGATCGGGAACACCAGGCGGTCCCGCTGCTGCCGCCCCATCTGAGGGGGATGCGGGCAGAATTGGCCCCACCGCGGACATCGGGGCTTCACGGCCGGCCAGATGGAGAAGGAAGCCCCCCAGACCCGTCAGCCCCTGCCCTTCCTGGAGGCCGTTGCTGTTGAGCTGAACGACCCCGACAGACTGCGGGATCGCATCCACCGGAGTCTCCCCCTGAGGGCGTTTCTCGAGACCAACCGGGAGCCCCACTTCTTCCACCGCAGCGGAGTCGTGCAGGTCGGGGACCTGCCGGTCAGCTGCAGCCTCCATTCCCCGATGGAGGTCGCCTTCGACGACTCAGCCTTCGCGACCCTGGCCCTCCCCTGCGCCGGGACGGCCCGGGTCGGCATTGACGGGCAACGGCTCACCCTGGAAGGAGGCCCGATGGCCGCCTATCTGCCCGGCGCCGCATTCACGGCCAGCACGGAGACGTTCGGGGAGGTGATGATCTGCCTCGATCGAAGGCGGCTGGCCGAGACTGCCGCCGCCCTCGGCGGCTTCGACCGAAGGGCCGGCAGCTATGGGCCCCGCTTCCAGCGTCCCCTCCTGGTCGATGGCAGCCGCCGCACCGAGCAGGCTGAGCTGCTCGCCCACCTCCAGCTGGCCCTGCAGATGGCGGAGGCGCCCCTGCTTCGATCCGTTGGCGGGCTCAGGGCCGCCATTCTCGAAGATCTGCTGTACCGACTGGTGGCCGCCCTGGTCTGCCCGGAACTGGTCGCAGGCGCGGCTGGCACCGTCCCCTTCCCCAGCCGGGATCGGATCTTCGACGAACTGCTGGAGTGGATTCAGGCCCACCTGCACACCCCGATCACCACCACCGATCTCAGCCGGCGCAGCTCCTATTCACCCCGCAGCCTCCAGTATCTGTTCCACAGGAAGTTCGGCTGCAGCCCGATGCAGTGGGTGAAACGGCAGCGGTTGAACGCCGTGCACCGTGATCTCCAGCGGGCCCAGCCTGGGGAAACCGTGGCAGAGATTGCCCGCCGCCACGGGTTTGGGCATCTTTCCTCCTTCGCGGCCAGTTTCCAGCGGAGCTATGGCATGGCGCCCTCGACGCTGCTGCGCCACTCGCGCATGGGAACCGGCTGATGCTGCTGAGGCGGTTGCCCGCCGGATCAGCCCGCAACAGCCGCATCAGTTTCCTGAGGACGCCGGCACGAACAGTCAGCAAGAGGATGGTGGCTCCCAACGGACCGCTGAAGATCACCCAACCAGGAGCCTGCCAGCTGTGCCTGACGGTTGTGGACTTTCGATCCGCGGTCGGCAACAACTGGAGAACAGCATCCGCCTCGGAATCCCCAGGCGACCTGGAGAGCGAAACTGCCGATCCCAGGGATCTTTCCTCGACCACGGGGAAGCACGCTCCACACCCAGGCAGGTTGATGAAGTGCTGACTCGATGGAGAAAGAGCTGTCTACGGTCGGGATGGTCGACAACACGCCTCATGGTGTGCATCAACCGCTTTCTGAAGCCTGCGGCTACACTGATTTGCTCAAGCGTTCAACCGCCGGCTGCCTGCTCCAAGATCGCTGCCTGCTCCCAGATCACTGCTTGCTCCCAGATCATTGAAAGGGAAAACCATGGCAAAGAAGATTCTGATCACTGGCGCCAGCGGCGGCTTTGGAAAGCTCATCACCCTCACCCTGCTGGAGCGGGGCCATGCGGTTGTTGCCTCGATGCGAGGGCCGGCAGACAGGAACAGGCGCATTGCTGAGGAACTGAACACGGCCGGTGCTCTGATCTGCTCGGGCGTGTGACCCTGCCCTTCTACGGTCCCTACAACGCCTCCAAATGGGCGCTGGAGGCCCTGGCCGAAAACTACCGGGTCGAGCTGTCGGGCCTCGGTGTGGATTCCTGCATCATTGAGCCCGGCGGCTATGCCACCTCGTTCATGGATGCCTTGATGCAACCGAGTGACACGACCAGAAAAGAGGGATACGGCACTATCGCAGAAGCGCCCATGAAGCTGTTCACAGACTTCGAGAAAGCCCTGGCCGAGAATCCGGCGCAGGACCCGCAGAACGTGGCGGATGCCGTTGCCGACCTGATCGAAACTCCTGCAGGCCAGCGCAGATTCCGCACGGTTGTCGACACGATGGGGATGGGTGACCACATTCAGAGCTACAACGAGCAGCTCGAGCAGATCACTACGGGGATCTACAATGCCTTCGGCATGGGAGACATGTTGAAATTAAAAGTCTAGCCTCAGTTTTGCCTCGTTCGGCACTGAATCTCCATGATGGACGGACATGATGGACGGATGGAACGGCAGCTGGAAGGTTGTTCTCCAGCACATGGGAAAGTCCTTCGACAGAAGCTGAAGCTCCCCTCGAGCGAGCCATCGAGCTTCGCGCCGTGGGAATCCGACAGATTCACCCGATTCTTACCGACTGGCGTTCCCTGGCGACCGGCGTTTCGACATCGGCACGGGTGCCTGGCCTTCGGCACGGGTCCCTGGCCTGCTGCTGAGCCATTCGCGCTGGCTCCGGGACTTGTGCCCCCCCGGTTCAGAACGGCCCGGCAGCCGTGCTCCTGAGCCCGGCCGCAGCCGCTCCATTCAGCAGCCTGCAAGCTCCCGTCGGCCGATGGGGGCAGGGGGACTTGAACCCCCACAGTGTCGCCACCTGCGGATTTTAAGTCCGACCGGAAGGCCTGTCTGCCAATGGATCTCGGAGACGCAGTGCCTAATTGATGCCTAAAGACGGTCATAGCTGTTCCAATCTGCGCAACCTAAAGCCCTCCGGACCGCTCCTGTCTCACCGACGCGAAACCCACCAATGGCGCCCAGGACTGCCCCTAGCTGTGCCCTGCCACTACCGCTGGTGTGCACGCCTGGGAGCAGACGGGAAAATCCCGCTACAGTTCGTCGCAAATGAGCCTCATCGGTATCGGGTGCGGCTAAACCGGCGATCGACGGCATGGCCACCACGGGAACGCGAACTGGGACCGACAGAACCACGACGGGAAAGCGACAGCGGAGACGGACGGGCAAGCTCCGCGACTCCTCAAAGCACCAGCTCCTGGGTTTGACGGCAGCCGACTCTGAGGCGCTTCGGGTTGGGATGGATCTGGCCAGGCAGCACTTTCAGATCAACCCGCTTGCCGACGCCTGCAAGGAGATCTTCAAGCACTCAGCGATTGAGATGCAGCTGGGTCGGCTGTTCGCACAAGAAAACCTGATCGGTCAGATGCTGGCCGCCGATCGCCAGCGCCTCCAGCAGATCACCGCAGGCATCAATGCCACCAGGGTGATGAACCCACTGCTGGAAGCGGAGCGGGAACGGAAGCAGCAACTGCTGGAGGCACTCCATCCCTGTCGCGGCATGCTTGAGGGCCTCCGCAGCCAGACAAGTGGATTGGAGCAAATCATGGAGGCCAGCTCCGCCTCACTTCGCCGCATGGCGGAGGCCTGCTCTCCCCCTCTTGCATCTCTGGACATCGACCTGGGAATGGATGCCATCCGTTCCCTCGGGACTGTGGGCGATGTCGTCCGTCTTGCCGATCTGCAAGGCCCGATGCGGATCCATGCAGTTCCCCGCATGGCACCACCCACCTTGTGGCGGCAGGAGGCCGAGCCGGAATGCGTACCCATCTCGTCGCCACAGCCTGCGCCGGAGTGGGCTCCTGAGCTGCTGGATGCCGGCCATGAAAACGAGAACAGCCAAAGGCTGCTGGAGGAGCTGATCCGGTTTCAGCGATCGGATGAGATCCCCAGCGATGCCCGAGAAGGGATGTCCCAGCTCAGCACGTGGTGGAAGCTGAATCGGCACCGGATCACACCGGATCAGAGCCTTGAGTTCAACCGGATCATTCAGAGGTTCATCGGAACCCAGCTCGGCCTGACAACACCCTCGGATGGCCGCCGGCAACTCAGGAGTGACCTGCTGCTGCCCCAATCACAGCGAACGCTGCCGGCTCCCGATCTCGCCCCGGAGGTGTACACCACGCAGCAACTGAAGAAACAGTTGCACACGTCGACGCACACCCTCACACGACATGCGCGAAAGGCCCGCGAGAAGGGACCACTACCGCAACCACTCTCGGATTTCGCCGACTGGTTTGTCGTAGAGGAGAGTGATCCCCAGGGAGGGCAGAACCGGGGCTGGAAGTTCCAGAAACGCCGGGCGCTCGAGGAGCGCTGAAACAGCGGCACTGCCAGGCAGAGAAGGCACCCGAGCTGGTGGCCCGGGCGCCCATGCGGCTCAGAGCACGGACACCGTGCCAAGGCCGCGCCCGGCGAGCTTGCGGGCCAGCTGGTGTGCCAGCGCAGCGGGGATGTAGCGGGGCTTCTTCAGGGGCTTGCCGCGACGGCCATAGAAGACCGTGATGCGCTCCTGATCAGCGCTGCGGCTGCCACCGGCATAGGTGTGGATCAGCAGCCTGCGGATCTCACAGCGGGGAGGGATGGAGCCCATGGGGATTGGGGCGAGGAACGCCGCCCGATCGCCCCGGACATGGCGGAAGGTCAAGGGTGGTGCGGTCACGCACCACTCGCGTCAGCCCTTGACCAGCCGCCATGGGCGCCGGAGCCGCCGAGAAGCGCCAGGTGCTGCACCGACCCAGCCGGCCTGATAGGGAAGAACGCCGGAAGGACTGAGGCCTGACCTTGCATTGGAGCAAAGGAGCAAGATTCACGGCGTGCAAACAAACCAGGCGTTCTTGTCACAGAAGAGAGCAGATCAGCTCGGTTGATTCATCCTAAAACGACACAGAAAGCACTAGAATGTGATCACCTTGGGGCGCACGGATGACTGCGCACAGCGACAGCGAAGCAATCGATCCATCGGCAAAAACCCTCGCACATCCGGACGATCCGATCGAGGAACTTCGCAGCGCCCCTGGCGCAGAAGATGAGGACGGTCGGCCGCTCTGGCCTGGACAGGACCCTGCATCCGGCGGACAGAGGCGTACCGGATCCGGGCCGGGAGCCAAAGCCCGACATCCGCGCTGTCAGCAACCACCACGGGCAAGCAAGCAGAAACCCTTCGCGCCGCGTCCTAGCCGTCAGGAAGTGGAGCGCCGCATCGCAGAAGCCCAGCTGTGGATCGCCCAGCGGCTGCCCCTGATCGAGATTCGGGACAATGCCGCCCGAAATTGGGGGATCACCAACACCAAGACGGTGGGCCGCTACCTCTCGCTGGCCCGCCAGCGGATGGTGGAGGAGCTTGTGCAGAACCGTCTTGAGCACCAGGCGGCCTACATCGAGGGTCTCTCGGAACTGATCCGCCGCTCGATGGCCGCGGAACAGTTCAATGCCGCCGTCGGTGCCTATCGGGTGATGGCCGAGGTGACCGGGATGCTGCGGGCTCCGCTCAAGGCGCCGGAACCAAGGCCATGACGCTGCGCCCGTGGCCTGGCACAGCGTCCGGTGAGCAGCAGGGGCTTCTGACGACAGCCGGGGATGCCTGGGGGGACTGGGGCGTGCTGGGTGTGCGTGATCCCTCCCTGGGGCCAGACCGCGCTGCAGTCGCTGCGGACTTCCGCCACTTCATCGCCACGGCCTACCCGGGCTACGCCTTCCACACCTGGGCTGAACGCCTGATCGCTCTGCTGCAGGGGGTGGCCGATGGCGAGCTGCATCGCCTGATCGTCTGCTGTCCGCCGCGGCTCGGCAAATCGCTGCTGGTCTCCAAGCTGTTCCCCGCCTACTGGGTGAGCCGCTACCCGCATCGCTTCTGTGCGATCGCCTCCTATTCAGCGGAGCTCGCCTACGCCCACAGCCGGGAGGCGCGCCACTTCTACCGCTCCTGTGGCCACCCCCTCTCGAAGGATTCAGCGGCGGTGGGCAACTGGCTGACGCCCCAGCGCGGCGGTTGCATCGCGGCCGGGGTGCGAGGGCCGTTCACGGGCAAGGGGTATGCGCTCGGGGTGATCGACGACCCCTACAAGGGCCCAGAGGATGCCGGCAGCGCTGCCCAGCGGCAGAAGCTGATCGAGTGGTTCCAATCCGTCTGGCTCACCCGCGCCGAACCCGGCGTGAACGGCACGGCGGGGGCTGCCCAGGTGGTGGTGCTGACCCGCTGGCATCAGGACGACCTGATCGGTTGGCTGCTGGAGCAGGAGGCGGGAGATGCACCGCAGCACTGGCATGTGCTCAACCTGCCGGCCCTTGCGGAACCTGAGGAGATCCGCCTGAACTTCCCGCCCACCTGCACTCTGGTTCCCGACTGGCGCCAGCCGGGAGAGGCACTGTGCCCGGAGCGCTTCCCTCTGGCGGAACTGGTCAAGATCCGCGCCCGTCTCGGTGCCTACTGGTGGGCGGCGCTGTACCAGCAGCGGCCCAGCCCGGCGAGCGGCTCGATCTTCCTGCGGGAGTGGATCAAGCTGCCCTTCCCCCGCGACCCAGCGGAGGTGGCCGGTGGCCGGCAGCGCCCCTACGCGCTGCTGGCCCTCTCGTGCGACCTGTCGTTCAAGGGGGAGGCGGAGAGCGACTACTGCGGCTTCTGCCTGGCTGGGCTGCTGGCCCCGCCTGTCCGCCCGATCAACCCGCGCAGCGGTGAACCGGACGGGCCGATGGTCCGGGCGGCGCTGGAGATCGAGGTGCTCTGGGCGGCCCGGCACCGCTTTGGCCTGCCGGAGGTGATCCGCTTCCTGCTGGGCTGCCTGCAGGCGCTGGAGCGGCAGGGCCTACGGCCCAACGCCGTCCTGCTCGAGGACGCCGCCAACGGGCCGGCGGTGCTGCAGACATTGCGGCGTCGGGTGCCCGGGATGCTGCCGATCACCGCCCGCGGCAGCAAGGAGACTCGTGCCCATGCTGTGGCCCCGCTGGTGGAAGCAGGGCAGATCCGCTTTCACCACCGCGCCCAGCCGCTGGTGGAGGAAGCGATCCGCTTCCCCAAGGGCAGCAAGGACCTGGTGGATGCTTTCTGCCATGCGGCCCTGTGGCTGGAGGGGCGGTACTGGCGGGCGCAGGGCATCCAGCCGGTGGCGACGCCGCTGCTGATGAGCCGCTGAGGGGGGAGCAGGGAGTCGATGGCGAGCGCCGCGCTGGAGCACCCCAGCCAGTCAGCACCAGTGACCGATCGGGTAGTGACGGGGAGGCCGGCTGTGGTGCAGCTGAGCCTGCCGCTGACGGTGGTGTTAGTGGGGGATCCTGCTGGTGCTGCGCAGATGTTGAGGCAGCGGCGCTACCGGCGGCCCGTCTGTTGTACCCGGGCGCAGCAGCTGGAGATCAACCTGCAAGCGCCGCAGCATCGTCCGCCCAGGCCCCACGGCAGGAAGCCACCACGTACCCGTCCACGGCGTCTGCGGCCGGTGCGGCCGCATGCCGCTGCCGATGCCCTGGCGTTGGAGCACATGGACCTTGCGGAGAAGATCGCCGGCAACTTCGCTCGCAGGACGGTTCACTCCAAGGAGGACCTCCGCCAGATCGCGATGATTGGCCTGATCAAGGCAGCGCGCCGCTACGTCCCATCACGCGGTCCGTTCAGGGCCTATGGGCGTACTTATGCCAATGGGGAGATCACGCACTTCCTACGTGATAACGGATTTCTGCTCAAAGTGCCGCCAACGTGGCGGGAGATTCATGCGCGGGGGCAGCGTTTGCTGACCTCGGGAGTTGGTGTAGACGAAATGCTCGGGAGAATAAATATCAGCCGCGAGCAATGGATTCAGATCGTTGACGCGTGCTCAGCAAAGGTGGTTGCGTTTACCGCAGGAGTGAACGGGAAGGTCTAGGCGGCGGGCTGATGAACTTGCCCAACTTAGCTATCTTGCCCTCGCTCGCCTGCATCCTTTTGTTCTGCCCCATGCATGGCTAAAGGTCGTGCTTATCAATGATGGCGCCGATGTCGTCGGTGCACTTGTTAACTCCACCCCTTCCTGGATGCCTGGCGTGCTCAATAGCAATAGACGGATGTATGACTCGAAAAGCATGCGGGAACGCTTTCTGAGCATTAGCGCCTAAGAGAATTACAACACGAGGCTCTAAGGCGGATACAATCTTCTGGGTGCCACCTTCGCAAATTTGCTTAAGCTGACGGTATTCTTCAGTTCGAGGTTGCTTAACAAAGTCCTTGATCCCATCTGCACCGGTTTGCACCCAAAAACGATTTAAACCCACACATTGCCGAAGTAGATCCTCACGCTTTAAGTTGCAATTGAAGATCGTTTTAAGCTGAGAAGCAAAGGTGTGATTGTGCACTAGATATGAGGACTTCTTGGGGATGCCCTCTTCGATCTCCCTAACAATGTCTAATGCCAAGGTCATGTCAGCACGATCAAACCATGAGGGATTGTCGCCGACCAGCATCAGCTCAGGGCGGATCTTGGGGATTGGGGTATATAGAATCGCAAAATGCCCCAGGCCATGGCCCCTCCCCTTGGCCTTGTACTCTCTTGACTTCAAGTCAAAATACTCAAATACCAATGGATAGTTGCTCCTATTTAGGCGTGACTTGAAGTCACGATAGATGCCGCTAAGCAACTCGTTGACAGACGCTAGATCATTCATGTGCCTTCTTGGGTGCAAGAGTCACAGTGGGCAGAGCGTAAATGGGCGGATCATCGCTAAGAGATAACAGGTCGCTCTGTGGTCCGCAGAAGCGCCCAAAGCCATTGCGAGAAGAAGTCTAGACCCGTTGCACGGCAGTCAATCCTGGGCAGGGAGCTCGTCACGCCTGGTTCTCCACGGGACTTAGATAAGGCCCAAGGACACCCAGTCTGGACGGCCTGCTTGCCCTGCCGTTCTGACCAGAACTATGCAACCTGCGCATAGTCCGTCCCGCCGCCCACTGCTGCCTCTGGCAAGAGCAGTGACCCAGCCAGCAGCCCGTGACCGCCACCCGTCGCCGCAGGTCAGTCACCGCCAGCAGCTCCAGCTCCCCACCAACGCAGCCCCTCACTGCCCAGCCCCCCTGGCTCGAACACCCAACCCTGAGCGGCCTCCGGGACCGGCTGCAGCTGGTGTTCGACTGCTGGAGCCTGCTGGAGCTCCCCGATGGCACCAGCCGCCGGCCGGTGTATCTGCCGCGGGGTGTGGAGGAACCGGAGACCTGCTACCGCCAGCGGTTGGAGGCGGCCCGGCCCACCGGCTTCTTCCGCGATGCCCTGCGCACCTACGCCGGCATGCTGTCGCGGCTGCAGTGGCAGGAGCTGCCCGATTCGCTCGGCCTGGTGCTCACCGATGTGGACGGACTGGGCACGGACCTGGGGCTGTTCCTGTTCCTGGCGGATCTGCTGGCGCTGCGGGATGGCGGCTGTCTGATCCTGCTGCTGCCGCCCCAGCACCGCTGGCCCTCAGAAGGCGACCGGCTGGAGGCCATCGCCCGCGGGGATCGCCTCTCGCTGCCTCGCCTGCAGCTGGTGCCCCGGGGGGACCTGCTCAACTGGCGCCTGGCCACCGACGCGGCCACTGCCGCGGTGCCGGCCTCCGGGCCGGTGGAGATCGTCTGGCGGGAGCCGCGCCGCTCCGCCCTGCCGCCTCGCTACGCCAGCGGCAATGCATCGGTGCCGACGGTCGTGCTCGATGCCTACGGCGGCCTTGAGCGCGGACCTGCAGGCCTGGACCTACCGCAGCCTGCTCGGTCAGCGACGACGGCCTGGTGCTGCAGAGCTGGCTGGCCGAGCCCAACCCGGCCGAGCCCAGTGGCTACAGCGTCAGCTCCGCGGGCCCGGTGCGAGCGGATCGCCGCAGCGCTTCGACCTGCCGGCCCTCTGGTACAGCGCCGATGGTGCGGCCTTTGGGGAGGGCGACCTGCCGCACCTGGGCCTGGCGCACCAGTACCTCAACCACTACCGCTGCCGCAGCGAGTACGAAGACCTGCTCTCGCGCACGGCCCTGCCGGTGGGGGTGCGGACCGGGTCTGGTGGATCCCTACGGCTTCCGCAAGGGCGACGGCACTGATGGCAGCGGGTGCATCCCCCCAGCGGCCCCAGCGGCTGGTGCTCTCCACCTCCTCCTTCATGGACCTGCCCGAGGGGGCCTCGTTCCAGTGGGTGGAGATCGAGGCCCGCTCGCTCGCCGAGCACCGCGCCTACCTGCAGCAGCTGGAGGAGGCGATGCGCCGCGATGCCCTCAGCCCGGCCCTGGCCGGTGGCCCGGCTCGCACGGAACTGGAGGTGTCGCTGGCGGCCGGCCAGGGCTACGCGGTGCTGCAGTCGCTGGCGGCGACAGAAGGTGTCGCTGTGCTCCTCGCTGCTGCGCCAGTGGAGCCGCATCACCGGCGAGCGGCTGTGTGAGGGCGCCGGCGCCTGCCTGGAGGTGACGCCCCTGGCCCCGCCGCAGAAGCCGCAGCCCACGGTGAGCGAATGGCTGCAGCTGCACGAGCGCGGGGTGGTGGATGCGGCCGAGCTGCGCCGCCCACTGGGTCTGGAGGCCCACGGGGCCGGTGAGGATCGGGCTCTGAGCTGGCAAGGGGATGGCATGAGCCTGCCCCCCTCACCCGCCTGCAGCTGGCGGCCGGGCGACACCGAGGCCCTGCGCATCGCCCTCTCGATCCCGGTGACCCCGCTGCTCTGGCGGCGCTGCAGCCGCGAGATGGCGCAGCTGGAGATCCACTACCCCACCGGGGTGTGCACGGCCCAGGGCCACCTCGAGGCCATCGCCGCGCTGGATCAGCAGCTGGCGGCCCTGACACCGGCGGAGCTGAACGCACCGATCCGCAGCCGCCGTAAGGGCGTGGCCGGTGGGGTGGTGCCCAACCCCCTGCCGCTGAGCAAGCTCGATGTGGTGGAGTACGCCACCGAGCTGCTGCTGGAAGAGACCGACACCGAGTGGAACGCTGATAGGCCTTCGGCGGCGGTGGTGCTGAGCCGACAGCGCAGCCACCACATCGGCCAGCTGGCGTTGCTGCTGCCGCGGCTGCAGAGCTGGCGGCAGTCCCCATCGGACCCTTTCCTGGGCTCGCTGGTGCGGGGTTGAGGCCATGGCTGGATCTCCCAGCGGGCAGGCATCGGGTGAGCAGCCCCTCTCGCCGCTGAACCAGGGCCTCAACCCCCTGCGCGGAGCACCGCTCTGGGGCCAGCTGGTGGCGCTGCCTGTTGCCTCGCCAGTGATCGATCCGCGAACGGCGCCAGTGACGCAGGCACCGCAGCCCAGTGCCGCTGCTCCGGTTCAAGCCCCTCTGTGGCTGGCGTTGCAGCCCTATGCCAACGCCCGCCTCTGTCTCTTTGAGGTGGACCGGCCGGAGAGTCAGGAGCCTGTGCCCATCCGCAGGCATGTGCTCGATGCCTTCCTGCGCTTCGAGCGGCTGGTGGGCGGCTCCGACGACACCGCTCTCACCGACCCCGGCGATGTGCGCTACTCGGGCTTCCTCTGCCGCGCCGCGACCCTGCCGCTGGCGACCGGCAACACCTTCGACTGGCTGGCCCGTGAGCAGGACTGGGGCACGCCGGGATTTCGCGACGGTCAGCCGCTGCCCTGGGATCCGGAGCGTCTCGGCACGGTGGTGGCGCCGTGCGAGGGGGTGATCTGGCTGGGGGATCTGGCCCTGCTCCAGAGCGAGGGTGTGCTGCCGGATGAGCCGCGGGCGCAGTTCGCCGGCTGCCTGGTGCAGCACTTCGGGGCCCGCTACGGCAGCGGCGGCATCGGTCTGCTCACCCAGCCCCTGCTCGGTGAGGCGATCGAGCTGATCCTCAAGCCCCACAGCGTGCTGGTGCTGCGCTCCGGCGACACCCTCTCTGTGCTCGCCGACCGCTACGGCACCACGGTGCAGACCCTGCGCAGGCACAACCCGCACCTGGCGAGCACCCAGACGCATCACCACCGCCGAGGGCGATTCGCTGCAGCTGCTGGCCGGTCGCCACGGCACCACGATCGAGGCGCTGCGCAGCCTCAACCCGGCCCTGCAGCGGGCCGAGCCGCATGTCACCGCCGAGGGCGAGACGCTCTCCAGCGTGGCGAGTGCCTTTGCGATGACGGTGACGGCGCTGCGGGAGCTGAACCCGGACTACGCCCGCTGGCCCCGCTACGACCCCCTGCCGATCGGCGCCGAGCTGCTGGTGTGGGCGGTGCAGCCCACGGCGCCGCTGCAGGCCGGCCAGCCGCTGCTGGTGCCGGCCTACCTGCCCTCCACCGAACTGCCGGCCGGCGAATGGATCGTCATCCCCCGCCGGCGGGCCGCGGTGGTGAGCGATGTGTGGGACCACTCGAGGCCCCCGGAGGAGACGGAGGGCTGAGCGCGCGGGCTGATCATGCCGGCTCCAGCCCCAGGTGCTCCACGTAGGGCTGGAAGTCGCGGTCGCTGAACAGCAGCGGCAGGTTGGCCTCAATGCAGGCGGTGGCGATGATCCCGTCGATCGTCTTGCGCACCGTGATGCCCCTGCGGCGCAGCGCGCGGTAGTTCTCCGCCGCCTTCCAGGCGTTGCGGCCGCCGAGCATCGGCAGCAGCGCCAGGGAGCGCAACAGCTGGCGAGCGGTGGCCACGTCCTTCTCGTTGCGGAAGCCCTGCATCACCTCCACCAGGATCAGATCGCCGATCGCCAGCGGCGTCACCCCCAGCAGCGCATCGAGCCGCTCCACCTCCGGCGTGCTCACGCCATTGAAGAAATCGATCCACACCGAGGAGTCGACAACGATCACGGCTGCTGGCCAGCAGGCTCGTCATCCAGGCGCTGAACCTCCAGATCGCCTTCCCAGGCCAAGCGTCCCCGGAAGGAGCGGATCTCTGCCTGTTGCTGCAGCTTGACCAGGGTGCGCAGACCCAGCTCCACGGCTTCCCGCTTGCTGCGGGCACCGCTGGCCTGCATCGCCTGCTTCATCAGGGCGTCATCGATGACGATGTTGGTGCGCACGGCCAGGACCTGGAAGCGATGTGTAGAGCCTAGGGCTGCCATACACATCCGGCTGCCGCGCGACCGATGGCCAGCTGGCAACAGGAGGTGCGGGTGCAGCCCGGACGGGGCCCCTGCAGCACCACAGCCGTGATGGGTGATGCCTTCTTCCCTCTTCTCTGATTCCCTCAGCGCCGACAGCGGCGCCTTAACTTCCCAGCCGCCACACGACCCCGGACCCAGCTTCTCTGTCTGGCCGGTTCAGCCTCAGCGCCAGCAGCAGCCCAACCAGGGCCCAGCCGGATCCAGCACAGCTCCCACCAGTGACCCCGACCCCCTGGACGCTGATGACGACGAGGGCGGCGGCGCTGAATCAGCCAGTGGCGACAACTCCAATCCCCCGGCCTTGCCGAACCCCGGCAGTGGCGGCGGCGAGACCGACGATCCGCCCGCAGGCACTGCTCCACCTGCCGGTGCCGATCCCCTGCGCGCCGAGCGGCGTCGCAGCAACCAGCTCGAGAAGGAGCTGCGCAAGGCCCGCGCCCAGCTGGCCCGCTTTTCCGAGATCAACCCCGACGAGTACGCCCGCCTGCAGGACGCCGAGCGCAAGCGGGAGGAGTTCGAGCGTGAGGTGGCCGACCGTGAGCGCCAGCTCAATGAGGCCAACCTGCGCCGAGTGCGCAGCGTCGAAAAAGAACGCGATGAGGCACGCACTCAGGTGCTGAGCCTGCGCAAGGAGCGGCTGATGGAGCGGCTGTTCCGCGAGGCCGAGGGCCGCGTGGGCGGCGATGAGCGGGGCACGTTCTTTGACACCTTCGTGACGCTCTGTGGCGGCCACTTCCAGCTGGGCGACGTGGACGGCCGCGAGCGGCTGCTGCCGGTGGACGGCAAGGGCCAGCCCCTCACTGCCGACGGCGTGGCGCTCAGCGATGGGGACTACATGGAGGAGCTACGCCGCCACCCGGTGTACAGCTTCCTGTTCCAGCAGCGCAGCGGCCTCTATTCCGCGGCCGTGCCGGAGGCCGGCCATGAGCACGGCGGGGCGGTGAACCTGCAGACACTGAGCACCGCCGAGCTCTACCTGGAGGCCGTCAAGGGCACTACGCCCAGGGCGGCTGCACCGCGGCGCTGATCCGGCGGTGCTGAGCACCCGCTGGCAGAACGATGGCCTGGTATCTGGTGTTCTGGCGCCACCGCTCCACCGCCACGGTGGTGCCGGCGGCCAGCGCCAGCCAGGCCAGATGCCGGGCCCTGGCGCGAAAGAAGCGCGGCTACGGCGCCATCACGGCCGCCCGCCGCGCCAATGCCCAGGACGTCCGCCTGATCCGCAAGGGCGTGTGGGTGCGCCGCCGCCGGGACGGCTCCAGCCCTCAGTTCGGCAGTGCTCCAGCCAGGGCCTGGGCCCGGCGGCAGCGCAGCCGCTACCGGCACTGGCTGTAAACAAGCCGGTGGCAACGTTGCATGCCCCCCCCGGGTTCAGGAAAGATGTCACCCCTTTCATCCGTACATCCGGGGGCTTGAGGACATGACCAATGCGTCGTTACAGCGAGGCCGTCAAGGCCGATGTGAGAAGGCGGATGAGCCCGCCGCACAGGCAGAGCGTGGCCCGGATTTCAGAAGAGCTGGGCATCCACGTGATCACCCTCTACAAATGGAGAAAGACCTGGCGGTTGCAGGGGGAGGTGGTGCCGGCATCCGAGAAGGAACCCGATGGCTGGAGCGCTGCCGACAAGTTCACGGTGGTGCTTGAGACGGCCGGGATGAACGCCACCGAGCTCAGCGCCTACTGCCGGGAGCGGGGCCTGTTCCCTGAGCAGGTGGGCCGCTGGCGGCAGGCGGCCCAGGATGCCAACGCCAAGCCGGTGCTGACGATGGCCGAGCAGAAGGAGCTTGAAAGGCTCCGAGCCCAGGACCAGCGCGAGATCAAGGCCCTCAAGAAGGAGCTGCAGCGCAAGGAGAAGGCCATGGCGGAGATGGCGGCATTGCTGGTGCTGCGAAAAAAGTGGGAGGCCTTCTGCTCGGAGGACGCGGAAGGCTGACCAGCGCCGCCTGCCGGCGGAAGGTGATCGAGCTGATCGGCGAGGCCAATGTCGCTGGCGCCGGCCTGGTGAGCGCCTGCGGTGAGATCGGCATCTGCCTGCGCACCCTCAAACGCTGGCGGAAGGCCTTTGGTGGTGATGGGGACGGCGAGGATGGCCGTAAAGGCAGCCCCCGCCAAGTCGCTCACCGCCTGAGTGAGGAGGAACGTCAGCGGATCCTGCTCACCTGCAACCAGCCGGAGTACGCCTCGCTGCCGCCGGGACAGATCGTGCCGGCCCTGGCTGATCAGGGGCTCTACATCGGCTCCGAGAGCAGCTTCTATCGGGTCTTGCACCAGGCAGGGCAGTGCCACCGCCGCGGGCGGGCCCGGCTGCCGCAGGAACCGCGCTCCGCGCCCCGCCTCAGGGCGGATGGCCCAAACCGGCTTTGGAGCTGGGATATCAGCTTTTTGCCGACCACAGTGCGGGGTGTATGGCTGTACCTCTATCTGGTGGTTGACGTCTGGAGCCGCAAGGTGGTGGCCTGGGATGTGGCCGAGGTGGAGTCGGCTGAGATCGCGGCGGATCTGGTGCAGCGGGCCTGTCTCAAGGAGCGCTACCGCCGCCCCAGCGGCTTTGGCAGCCACCAGTGCCACCAGCCACTGATCCTCCACGCCGACAACGGCAATGCCATGCGTGGGGCCACGCTGGAAACGCGGCTGGAGGAGATGGGCGTGCTCAGATCCTTCTCCAGGCCAAGGGTCTCCAACGACAACCCCTACTCGGAATCCCTGTTCCGAACGGTCAAGTACCGGCCCGACTACCCAAGCCGGCCATTTGCCAGCAAAGACGAGGCATGCGAGTGGGTGGCGGCATTTGTGGACTGGTACAACCACCGGCACCGCCACAGCGGCATCAAATTCGTGACGCCCCATCAACGCCACAGCGGAGCGGCCACGGCAATTTGCCAGCAGCGCTCCGAGGTCTACGAGACAGCCCGCCGGGCAAATCCATCACGCTGGAGCCGAAGCACCCGCTGCTGGCGTCAACCCGAAGACGTGTGGATTAACAAGCCATCAGAGGAGCCCGATCCAATCCTCGCGCTACCCTTAATCGAGGCCGCCAGAGTGGCAGCCAAGGAGTGACACCTTCCCTGAAAGTCGCCGCCCCCGAGCGCAAGTCGAAAGAAGCAGTGCTCATGAAATGCGCCAGAAGTCGTGGTCAAGCTGGAAGGCACCCACCTTGCAGAGCGGGCACGGGATGCCCTTCAGTTCAAAGGTGGACTTGATAGCCGTCGCGGCGCAGACCGGGCACTGGGAGATCGGTGCACGGGAATCGACCATGAACGCATGGCCGCATGCGAGGCATAGGTGAGGTGAGTCATTGCCGATGCACCGGGCCAGTCCTTCATGGTCCGGGTGGTAGGCGTACTGCTTAGCTCCTCCTGCGTTGATGAAGTAGGGGTTGCCGTCGGACCACGACTCGATGGTGTGCGAGCATTGGTTGCAGACATAGCGGATGCATTCAGCCATTCAGCGACGTTCAGCGATTTCCCTCAACGCTCTCCCTCCCCTTGCCGATCATTTTGGCTGCGCCAGATCCTGGCGTCCTGAAAAGGCCCGGCCCCCGCAAGGGCCGGGCCGGAGCCCGCAGGCTCAGCAGACCGAGACGGTGCAACCGGGAGCGCCCTGCAGCTTGCGGGCAAAGGCGAACGCCTTCTCGGCCGGGATCAGCCGCATCTTCTTGACGGGCTTGCCGCGACGGCCGACATGCTCGACGGCGCAGGGAGCGGCGCCGCTCTTGCGGATGCCGGGCACATAGCGATGAACGATGAGCAGGCGGATTTCGCAGACGGGGCCCTGGGGAATGGCCATGGCTGGGATGGAGCGGAGAACACCGACCCCACGCCCCGCAGGCATAGCGCTGGCCAGCGCGAGCCGCAGGGGCATGCTGCGGAGGGGTTTCGCACCCACCACCAGCCAGCCGAACCCAACCGGCTGCCGTGCTGGACCTGTCCTGCGCACGCATCTCGCCCCCAGTGCAGCCCCGGGATTGATCACCTTGCCCGAAGTCTCTCCCTGGCTGAACCGAAGTGATGAGCACTCGGAAGGCGCCTCCCAGAGTCTTCCCAGTCCCCAATGGCCTTGCTCCCCCTGGATCGAAAGACCGCGCGCCGTGGGCGATTGAATTGGGCTCGCCTCAGGTCAGCAGAGGCTCTCACCAGTGGCCTTGCACTATTTCTTGAAGCCCTCGGCGTTGGTGTCGCTGCCGTTTTGGTGCCCGTTCAGATGCTTCTCGCAGGCCATGGCCCCGGTGCCGATCAGCAGGCCCGCAGCCAGCAGGAGGGCGGTGAGCAGTCGAGGCATGGCAGGTGGAGGGGGCCTTAGAGGGACCGTAGGCAAGGGCGAGTGGGCTGACACGGCAGATCGCCGATTCCCCACCGCGTTCGTTGGCAAGAGCCAGAGAGCACAGCCCGCCCGGGGTGCTCACACCACGACAGCCGCGATGGGTCATGGCCACTGCCTCCAGCTCCACTCCCTTCCCCGCATCCCCAGCGCCAACCGGCGCCGTCGGCGAGCCGCCCCTGGCGCTTGCCGACACCGACCCCACCGAGGGGCAGGACACCCCTGCTGGCGATCCCAGCCCTCTGGAGCCCCCTGCGGCGGAGCCCACCGCCGACCCCTCCAGCGACCCCACCGAGGGTGTCGGGACCGCCCTGCGGGCCGAGCGTAGTCGCGCCAACCAGCTGGAGAAGGAGATCCGCACCCTGCGCCAGTAGCTCAACCGCTTCTCCGAGATCAACCCCGAGGAGTACGCCCGCCTGCAGGAGGCCGAGCGCCAGAAGCAGGCCCTCGAACTGCAGATCCAGCAGCGCGAGCGCCAGATGGAGGAGGCCTCCGCCAAGAAGGTGGCCGCCGTGGCGGCCGAGCGGGACGAGGCCCGCGCCCAGGTGCTGCAGCTCCGCAAGGACCGCCTGCTGGAGCGCGTCTTCTCCCAGGCCGAGGGCCGCACCGGCGGCGACAGGCGCGGGACGTTCTTCGACATCTTCAAGGGGCAGCTGGGGGAGTGCTTCCGCCTGGCCACCGGCAAGGACGGCCGCGACGTGCTCGAACCCCTCGATGCCCAGGGCAAGCCCCTGCTCGGTGACGACGGCCGGCCGCTGACCACGGCGAGTTTCTCGAGGAGCTGCGGGTGTATCCCGTCTACGGCTTCCTGTTCCAGCAGCGGGGCGCCACCGCCATGACAGCCTCCGGCGCGGTGCCCCCCAGCGGCATCGGCAGCAACGGAGAGCCGATCAATCCCCAGGCGATGAGCGCAGCGGAGCTCTACCGCGCGTCCTTCGCGATCAATCGGCGCTGAGTCTCAGGACAGAGTCCACGCACCCCCTGGCTATCGACGCGCACAACTCGCCGGGGGTGCATGATTTCACACGCGACGACAACATCAACCTCTTGCAAAAAGGGGGATATACCCCCAAAAACGAAAACCTTCCGGAGGCTGCCTCGAAAATTTCTCATTTGTGAATTACGAAGCGTGTAGCAGTTGGGATTGTGAATAGTTCTTGCCTTCGTTGTCGGTCAATCTGGCAATGGCGCCAATTTCTAGTCTAGGCACTTGCTCTACTGATCCATCTCAATCCGAGAGAGCCGGACCGTGCCATCATTGCAGAGTGCTCATAGTGCAAGTACTGAACCCTTAAGAACCATAAGTAATATAAGCAATTCTCCACCTTGCCAGGCACGGCCAAAGGCAGACAGTAGCGAAACTGGCCATCCAAGGAATTGCAAACCCCAATTGGTTAAGATATAAGGAAGCAGCGACCAGCCTTGAATGTCTAATTTCATCAAGTTTACCGCAATCGGACTGGTATCGTTTTGCCTCGTGATAGCGGGTTTCATTCTCTTAAGGGGGGAGCCGTCTATTGCCCAACCCGGATGTCATGGTCCCATTCCAGGAGCCAATGCTCGATTTGAGAAACGCTCTCAAGGGCCCAACAAGCCCTGCATTTACCAAGTGTATAGACCAGCCAATGCAGCAACTCCAAGCTATAGCGAAACCCTTGAGACCTCTTGCACGGAATGCAGGCTACTCAACTAGTTCTGAATTGTTAGAGTCAGTACCTTGTGGTTTATACTCGAGGGAACCAGATGGCGTACAACCATACTCTTCAAAAAACTTGGAGACGAAAAGTTCTCTTTCTTGTTTTGAAGGTAGATAGCCGCTTTCCAATTTAGTGTATAAGGCGAGAGCTGGGTTGGGGAATCAGTTGAAGATTCAGGTTTATCCACGACAACCCTTTGGTAATCATGGCTTTCAAACTTAACTTTTCCTTGAACTATAAGAGAGCATAAGTGTGCGCTCTCCCCGTTATTGCGTTTTACCCATTCATCTGGGAGTCGCTGCTTATCCAAATAAAGAGGATTGCGCTTAAGATTTATCTTGATTACCCAGCTCGCTCCGCACAGGCCAGCCTGGCGACATAGGCTGGCCTGCGCGGAGCGAGCTGGGTAATCAAGTTCGGAAAAGATTCAGGAATGTGAATTGGCTGGCCAGTCAGTTCTGCAAGAGCTGGCCGGGGATGACTACGTCGAGCCTGAGAGGCAAGCGAGCGACAGACGAATCAGGGGCAACGGTTTCTCGTTCAATCCTCAGGCCTTGATCACATCGGTGGCAGGTCACGACCTACTAAGCCTGCCTGGTCTCGGGCCTGCAACGGTGATCACTTTGATCAGTGAGTGTGGGCTCGACATGACACGCTGGCCAAGCGCCAAGCATTTTGTCTCATGGCTTGGGTTAAGCCCTCAGAATAAGATTTCTGGTGGGCGCGTACTTTCCTCGCGGACACGCCAGGGAACAACCAGAGCTGGCAGTGCCTTTTGGATGGCAGCAGTTCCAATCAGCAGAACAAGCACTGCCTTGGGGGCATTTCAGCGGCGATTAGCGGCACGCGTTGGTAAAAGCAAGGCATTGATTGCAACAGCACGCAAAATTGCCATTCTTTATTATAAGACTATCAGATACGGCATGGAATTCCAAGAGCCGGGAGCCTTGGCTTACCAGCAAGCATCCCAGGAGCGACAAATGCGTGGGCTTGAGCGACGTGCCAGAGCGCTTGGTTACCAGCTGGTTGCAGCCGGGTGACTGGCCGAGATCGCTGATGGCCGTGGGTGTTTCTTAGGAAGATGACGCCCCTGCCGCCGGTCAGGCGGCCATCACCAACGTAGCTGGATTGATGGTCGATTTCCGGTGGCGGTGGATTGATCCAGACCACCTCCGGCTGACGCCAGCAGCGGGTGCCTCGGCTCCAGCGGCGGGGGTGTCGCTGGCGGGCCTGCTCGTAGACACGGGCGCGGTGACGACAGATTTCAACGGCCTGACCGCTGTGGCGCTGATCAGGCGTCACGAACCGGATGCCGCTGTGGCGGTGCTGGTGGTTGTACCAGTCCACGAATGTCGCCACCCAGAGGCAGGCCTCTTCCACGCTGCGGAATGGCCGCCGGGGGTAGTCCGGCCGGTACTTGACCGTGCGGAACAGCGATTCCGAGTAGGGGTTGTCGTTGCTGACCCGGGGTCTGGAGAAGGATCTGAGCACGCCCAGCTCCTCCAGCCGGCTCTCGAGGGTGGCGGCCCGCATGGCGTTGCCGTTGTCGGCATGGAGGATCAGCGGCTGGCGGCGGCCCTTGCTGATCCGCTCCCGCAGGCAGGCCCTGCTCACCAGATCGGCGGCGATCTGGGCGTCTTCCCGCTCGGCGACGTCCCAGGCCACCACCTTGCGGCTCCAGACGTCGATCACCAGGTAGAGGTACAGCCACACCCCACGCACGCTGGTGGGCAGGTAGGTGATGTCCCAGCTCCAGAGCTGATTCGGCCCCCTGGCCTGCAGCCGCGGCACCGGCCTGGGCTCCTGGGGCGGACGGGCACGACCGCGGCGGTGGGCCTGGCCGTGGGCATGGAGCACCCGGTAGAAGCTGCGCTCTGAGCCGATGTAGACGCCTCGATCGGCCAGGACCGGCACGATCTGCCCGGGCGGCAACGCCGCGAATTCCGGCTGGTTGCAGGTGAGCAGGATCCGCTGGCGCTCCTCGTCGGTGAGGCGGTGAGACACCAGGCGGGGGCTGCCTTTACGGCGATCCACGCCGTCCCCATCACCCGCGAACTGCCGCCGCCAGCGCTGCAGGGTGGTGAGCCCCACGCCCAGCAGAGCGGCCACCTCACGGGCCCGTGCCCCGGCCGCCATGGCGGCATCGAGGATCTCCAGGGCCTTGCGGCGATCCGCCGCCGAGGTCAATCCCCCGCGTCCTCTCCCCAGTAGGCCTGGATCTTTTTTGAGGCGATCAGCAGTGCTGCCGCCTCCGCCAGGGCCTTGTCCTTGCGGCGCAGCTCCTGCTGGAGCCGTTTGATCTCCCGCTGATCCTGCTGGTGGCGCTTCTCGAGGTCCTTCTGCTCGGCCATCGTCAGCAGCGGCTGTGCGTTGGCATCCTGGGCGGCCTGGCGCCAGCGGTCCACCTGCTCGGGGAACAGGCCCCGCTCGCGGCAGTAGGCACCCAGTTCGGTGGCGTTCAGGCCGGCGGTCTCCAGCACCACCGTGAACTTGTCGGCAGGGCCCCAACCCTCGGGATCCTTCTGGGAGGCCGGCACCACCTCCCCCTGCAGCCGCCAGGCCTTCCTCCACTTGTAGAGGGTGATCACGTGGATGCCCAGCTCCTGGGAGATCTCGGCCACGCTCTGGCGGTGGGGCGGACTCATCCGCCGGCGGACATCAGCCTTGACGGCCTCGCTGTAAGGACGCATTGATCGGTTCCATCAGGCCCCCTGGTGGTTGAAATGGTCGGGATGGAGAGGCGTCAACTTTCCTGGCAGAGGGGGATAACGCTCACCACCATCTAGCGATACAGGAGATTGAGAGTCGACGGATGCTGCCGGCAAGGATGACCTGCAGAATGACATTTCCTGTCTCTCCCACACAGAGCCAGGGAGAACCGAGCAACCATGCACCCCCGTCTGATCACCCCCTCCCAGCTGGCGCTGTTCAGCCGCAGCCCGGTGATCGGTGCCTGGTGGGAGGAACTGGAAGCCGGGGGGTTCTTCCAGGGCGTCCGGCCGGAGCCCACCGCTCTGGAGCAGCAGCTGTTCGATGACGGTCTGCGTCATGAGCAGGTGCTGCTGGACCGGCTTGAGGCAGAGGGCCACTCCGTGGCCCGGCTAAGCGGCCTCCAGAGCGAGGAGGCGTATGCCGCCACACAGGAGGCCATGGCGGCCGGGGTGGAGTTTGTGCATCAGGCTTCCCTGCGCAACGGCGAGATGCGGGGCTCGGCTGACCTGCTGCGCCGTATCCCCGGCATCCTCGGACCTGGGGGCGTGGAGCTACATGCCGATCGAGTGCAAGCTCTCCAGCAAACCCCGCACCACCTTCCTGGTGCAGGCCCTCGCCTACGTCGACCTGCTCACCCCCCTGCTTGGGAGGAGGCCCGAGCGCTTCGAGCTGTACCTGGGGGGCGGGCGGTTCCAGAGCTACCCGGTGGATCGCTTCTGGGCCTGGTACCAGCACCTTCAGGCAGCGCTACCGGGCCTTCCGCGCCAGCCTTCGACCCCACCGTCGAACCCGAGGACGCCCCCGGGGACCACGGCCGCTGGAGCGCCTTCATCGAGGAACGGCTTGAGCAGGCCCGCGATCTGGTGCTGGTGGCGAACCTGCGCACCAGCCAGCGCACCAGGCTCCAGGCCGCCGGGATCCGCACCATCGATGCAGCTGGCCGCCCTTCCCGAGGACGCCCCCGTTCCCGGCCTGGCGGCCGACACCCTCGATGGCCTTCGTCAGCAGGCCCAGCTGCAGGTCAGCCCCCGCGACGAGCAGGGACGCCCGCCTGGCGGCTGCGGCCCTTCGTGGCCGGCAAGGGCCTGCTGGCCCTGCCGCCTGCCGATCCCGGTGACGTCTGGTTCGACATGGAGGGCATTCAGGATGCGGTGGCCGCGCACCAAGCTGGAGTACCTCTTCGGGACGTGCTTCCGCGAGCAGGCGGCGGTGAGCCGCAGCTTCCGCGCCTGGTGGGCCCATAGCCCCGGCAGAGGAGAAGCGGGCCTTCGAGGAGTGGGTCGACTGGATCGAGCAGCGCCGCTCCCGCCACCCGGCTCTGCACGTCTACCACTACGCCAGCTACGAGAAGACGGCCCTGCGCCGACTGGCCCAGCAGCACTGCACCCGCGAGGCGGTGATCGACGACTGGCTGCGCAGCGAGCTGCTGGTGGATCTGCTGCCGGTCGTCACCCACGCGATCGTGCTCGGCGAGCCCAGCTACTCGATCAAGAAGGTGGAGCGGCTCTACATGGATCGCCCGAACCGCCGAGGTGACCACCGCCGATGAGTCGGTGGTGGCCTATCTCCACTGGCGCGCCTCCGGTGAGCCGCCCCAGCCTGGTGCGCTCCCGAAGGGCAGTCCCCAGCTGCAGTCGATCGAGGACTACAACCGCGAGGACTGCATCTCCACCGTTCTGCTGCACGACTGGCTCCTGGGCCTACGGGATGCGCACGCCGATGAACTGCCTGCCCGGCTACGCCCCCGCGACTGGAGGAGGAGACCCCTGAGCGGGAGCCCTGGCCCCTGGAGGCCCTCAGCGACCGCTCTGCTGGCCGAGACTCCCGGAAGCACCTGCAGAGCGATCCGGCCGCCGATGCCACGCGAGGCCGAGCTGGCGGCCCAGGAAGCGATCGGCCCCGCGGCCTGAGCTGGCGGGTGCAGCGGCTCCTGGCCCAGCTGCTGCCCTTCCATCACCGCGAGATGAAGGTGGCCTGGTGGGCCTATTTCGATCGCCGTCAGCAGGCCCTCGAGGCCCCTGACGAGCTGGAGGACGACGGTGAGGCGATCGCCGGGGCGATCTGGCAGTCGGTGGAGTCCCGGCCCAGTGCCCGCACCGGAGCCGACTTCCACACCTTCCGCTTCGATCCGTCGCAGCCGCTCAAGCTCCACGCCGACTCCGGCGGCCGTGGACCGACAGCTGGAGATCCCGGAGACCGGCGTGCAGCTCGACGCCGTCGCCATCGATGGCGAACGCGGCCTGGTCACCCTGAAGGATCCCTGGCAGCAACGGGACAAGCGGCTCGCCGAGGGGCTCCCTGATGCCATCCCCAAGGCACCCACCCCGCTGATCCTGGTGCCGACGGACTACAGCCGCCCCTGCGGGATCGCCTGCTGGAGCAGGCCACCGCCTGGGTGGAGGACCACGCACCGCTACCGGAGGCGATGCAACAGCTGCTGGAGCGTCAGCCGGTGGAGGGCCTGGTGGAGCTCAATGCCCGGATCGAACGGCGATCCTGACGCCGTGGCTCCCGCGCTGGCTGCCTTCCTCGACAGCGACAAGGCCTGCACGATCGCCCTGCAGGGCCCGCCCGGAACCGGCAAGACCACCATCACCGGCCGGCTGATCGCCGAACTGGCCCGTCGCGGCCGACGCGTCGCGGTCTGCTGCCACCAGCCATGCCGCGATCAACAACCTGCTGCTGAAAACCCAGGCCGCCATGCGAGGAAGCCGGGCTTGAGTCAGCGCGGTGGTGAAGGCGAACAGCAGGGAGGAGGAGGCGCTGGCCGGCACCGCCGATCGAGGTGGTGCATACCGATGGGCTCAGCGAGGGCATGGCCGTGGTCGGCGGAACCGCCTGGACCTTCAGCCGGCCCGGGACTGGAGGCGAGCTTCGATCTGCTGGTGGTGGACGAGGCGGGACAGATGGCCCTGGGCCAAGCTGCTGGTGATGGCCCGGTGTGCCCGCTCCATCCTGCTGGTGGGCGATCAGCAGCAGCTCGCCCAGCCCTCCCAGGCCGATCACCCCGGTGACAGCGGCCTCTCCTGCCTCGACTACCTGATGCAGGATGCCGCCGTGGTTCCCGCCGATCGGGGGGTGTTCCTGGCCACCAGCTGGCGCATGGAGCCCAGCCTCGCCGCCATGGTCTCGGCACTCTTCTACGACGGCCGTCTGCATGCAGCGCCCGCGAACGGGAACAACGCCATCGACATGGGCTTCTCCCTGCCCCGGCAGCGACGGGGTCCCCCTTCCGGATCGCGGTCTGGTCTTTGAGGCGGTGGAGCACACCGGCTGCAGCGTCTGCTCCGAACCCGAGATCGACCGGATCGAGCAGCTGGTGGATGCCCTGCTTGGCAGTGCCTACCGACATGCCAGCAGCCAGGGGCCACGGAGCGGTCGGCTGGAGCCGGAGCACATCCTCGTGACGGCTCCCTACAACGTGCAGGTGAACCGGCTGCAGCAGCGCCTCGACGGCCGTGCCCGGGTCGGCACCGTCGATCGCTTCCAGGGCCAGGAGGCTCCCGTCGCCATCCACTCCCTCACCGCCAGCGACGCGGATGCCGCACCACGGGGGCTGTCCTTTCTGCTCGAGCCCAATCGGCTGAATGTGGCGATCAGCCGCGCCCGGTGCCTCTCGATTGTGGTGGGATCTCCAGGGCTCGCCAGCGGGATTGCCGGGACGGTGGCGGAGGCGGAGCAGATCAATCGGTTGTGCCGGCTAATGGGATGACGTCAATTGCCACGACGCTTGAAAGGTTTTTAAAGTCTGATCTTCACCGGATCAGCGTACAGCTCACCTCGCGCCCATAGTCCATATGGGTTTTTCACCTCCTGGATTGAGCAGTCCTGCTTTCCGGCATTGCTCACGACAAGGAGAATATACTTCGCTCCTTGGTTCCTTGCCCATTCCCACTGAGTGCGTGAGACCTCAAAATCAGCCGGGGCGAAATCAACTTTAGCCTTCACCTCATAGTAGATCTTGTCTTCATCGTCCTCTCTGACCACAAAGTCATATCCTTCGCCAACATTGCCATTTTGATTTAGCCAGAATACTTCTTCAGGATCGGGATGCTTCCGACGCAAGTATCCATAGGCAAGGTGCTCGCCCCACTGTCCAATCTGACGAATATCAGTGGAGGACAGCCTTTCTGGCTGAGACTGGACGTCAGATGCTTCCAGCTTCGCCGGATCTGCTGGCGCAGATTCGTCAGGCTGGGATGCCATGCCGATGGCCTGATTTGAAAGATCCTTGTGAGCAGCAGGATTCCCTAGTTGGGATATTCTGGGCATCGCATCCGCTGGAGATATCTCTGCCGCCCATGCTTGGCCTTGGCCTTGCTTGCGATCATCCGTGCCCGAGACAGATTCCGCTTCCTCTTTCTCTATTCGTTGCTCACGATAGCTCTGGTAATCATCCCACTCATCCTCAGGAATGGATCTTAGACCAAGTTCTTGTAATGCCTTTTCAAGCACAATAAGTCTCTCAGGCTTGAGGCCAAGAACTTCTGCCAGCTGTTGCGCATTCGGATGATTCAGCTTGTACTTCAGGGAAAGATCCCCAAGCCTGATTTCGGAAAGCCCTGACTCGATTAGATGGTCATCTTTATCGTATAGCCATGGCCTGCCAAGCTTGCGAAGGGCACTAGACTCTTCCTCTCCCCGTTGTTCCCATGGATGATTCTTGTTCTTTCTGAACTCTAGCCGACCCCTGAGGCGATCCACATTGTCGAGCAGCAGTTCCCATAGAAACATAGATCGTTCTAGGTTTATGTTGTCTAGCGAGAAGTCAAGGCCATGGATGTCGAACATTCGATTAAAATGGTCGACACTACGTTCATAGTAACCCCATTCGCTTATGTTCACGTCCTCTAGCCCATCCATCCTGGGTCGATAAGACACCCCTAGATCTTCTAAGAACTTCCGCCCTCCCTCCTTGGGCAGCCCTTCGATGGGAAAGGCGACAAGGCTGTACCGATCCCTGGTATTATCCTCATACCACTTCTTAAGCTTTGCGGAATTGAAAACTGCCTTGCACGGGGCTACATATTCGATTTCTCCACGCTCATTTACGCATCTAAGGAATCTTGAATCCCTATTCCGCAGTACCTCCATCAAAGCGGCCTTCTTGGCTTTTTCTAGATTTCCAGTGCAGAGATCGTAAATCCGACGAATATCACGTAGGTAGGATGCATCTTCAGCTAGTTCCGACGAATATCTAGGCAGGATTAGATCCTGAACTTCGGCAACACAGTCTGGGCTTGAGATTCCCAACTTATTCAGGAAGTCATAGGCTGGTTTCGTACCCGCCAGCCCCCCTCTGATTGTTTTGAATTGGGATTCACTGTCACCAGACAAATAAACCTGTGTTCGCCTAGTAGTCGGGTCTTCTGCGGCGACATGGGAGCCATCCTCCAGTCGAAAAATCGGCGCCCCCCTCAGCGCTCGTATGACTTCTCCATTCGAGTAGCTATAAAGGCCATGACAAGTATTGAGACCTGCGTAGAACTCCGCCATCCATTCGTCTGGCTTTGCCTGCCAGAATTCAATCGGCATGTCGCAGCAAACGTCCTTCATCCCAATCGAGCCCACCTCAATCTCATCAATTAGGTACTGTCTGATATGGCTATATTCTTCTAGATTTACATCAGTATCAACCCATGCCTCGCAGCCCTCATACCAGTGCTGAAGATCTTCTTTCGAAACTAGTCTTGGCAGGCCTTTTTCGATGGCGAGAGCTGCATTGCTAGCTCTGACATATCCACCCCCATCAGCAGGCAAGAGTTCAAGGTGCCGAAATGCTTCTTTTACTTTGATATATGCCTGTCGATAGAATTGATTTTCGTTTGTAGGATCTATTGGGAGAATATCTAATGAACTGACGCGCAGCAAGTCTTCTTCTTTAAGGATCCCAATGCTCTCCGCGATTAAAGATGCTAATTCGTTCGAGACCAGTTCATTGTCTGTGTCCTTGAACGGAATGGTTTCTCGATTCGGAGTCGTCTTGAATGGTCCATGAACAAGGAATCTATATCCAGGACATTGTTCAGTTGGGAAGAAGACAAATAGTGGTTCGTTGTCTAGTCCGACCACATCATCGTTCTCGATGGCATAGGCGACCGAAAGGGTTAGGCTGGCATTGCCTACTGTAATATCGCGAGAGGCCATCAGGTATTCCTCTCTTTTTATGCTCCCGTCTTCAAACCGAGCGTTCAGCCTCGCTCTTCTTCCATGAGTCGACTTTCTGAAGCGCCCCCATTCTGTGCCCGCATGCCAATTGATCTCTTTGATGTTACGTAGAAAAAGAAGGGAACGGAACTCTAGTGAGTAAATGCGTTCCAGCACCTGGGAGTAGGCCTTCTCCGGAGAGAGATCCCTGCGGTTGAACGGAAGGATGAATGTTGTTGCAGCCGTGGCTCTTGGGTCGGCCTCGATAGGCTCGGGGACTATGTAGTCCCGAATAGAGATGTTGTACTGACCAGAGTGTACACGGGGCGTATTGGTGACCTGAAAAACAGACTTGAAGCCTGCGCCGAACTTGCCAATCTTATTCAAATCATCCTTTTTCGTCGAGAAGCCGACTGTGGTAATCGACTCGACATCTTCTGCGTTGAATACTCGATGCGAATTGTGGCCGAATACTAGCGAGTCTCTGCGGAGATCAAAGCAGGCTTCGGTTGCTCCCGCGTCATCTGCATTTTGCAAAAGCTCATAGACAAAATGAGATGTATCGCTATACATCTCGGCGATCAGCCTGTGCGAATTGTCACTATTCTCTTTGCACATCGCGAGGAACTTTTCCCTTTTCTCGCAAAGTTCCATCAGAGTGGTTGTCATGATGCTCTGGCGGGCGTGGGAAGGCGGCAAGAAAGCTTGCGCAGGGCTATCTCTAGAGGTGCCCGCCTATCTTTTTAGCCAGGGTCTTCTCAGGTGGTCATCCCCCGCTTGGGGGATTCTCAGGGGCTTACCTCCGATTACTTTAAGACCATGGGTTCATCCTTTCATAAGTCTTGTCTGGCTTAATGCTCACCCTCCTCCACACCGCCGACTGGCAGCTGGGCAAGCCCTTCGCCCGGGTCTCTGATCCCGACAAGCGCGCCCGCCTGCGCACAGAGCGCTTCAGCGCCATCGCCCGAGTCGGCGCTGTAGCCCGCGAACACAAGGCTGCAGTGATCCTCGTTGCCGGAGACCTCTTCGACTCCATCACGCCCACCCGCTCGGATGTGTCGAATGCCTGCAGCGCCATCGGGGCTCTGGAGATGCCGGTGCTGGTCATCCCCGGCAACCATGACCATGGTGGTGCCGGCAGCTTCTGGCTGGAGAGCTACTTCCAGGAGGACCAGCAGCACCTGGCTCCGAACCTTCACGTGCTGCTGGAGCGCCAGCCCTTCGAGCTGAGCCGCTTCGGGTTGCCGGGGGTGGTGCTCCCCTGTCCGTTGCTGCGCAAGGCCGAACCCGTCGATCCCACCGCCTGGATCCGGGATCTGGACCTGAGCCCCTGGGCGGATGAGCCCAGGATCGTTCTGGCCCACGGCTCTATCCAGGGATTCGGAGCGGAGGAGACCACCGACGCCGACGATGAGAATCCGCCTGTTCCCACCAACCGCATCGACCTCGAGGCCCTGCCGGCTGGCGAGATCGACTACGTCGCCCTGGGCGACTGGCATGGCCTCAAGCAGGTGGGACCGAAGGCCTGGTATAGCGGCTGCCATGAGCCCGACCGCTTTCCCCGCTCCAGTGACTACCGCACCGGCCAGGCACTCGTGGTGAAGCTGGAGCGCGGCAGCAGGCCCGAACCTCTGCCCTTGGCCACCGGCGGGATCCGCTGGCAGGAGCTTCGCCATCGGTTCCTGGGCGATGAGGATCTGGACCGCCTCGAGGAGCACCTCCGAGATGCCCTCGGCACCCGCAGCGGGGAGGACCTGTTGCTGCTCGAGCTGGAGGGAAGCCTCAGCCTGGCGGCCGCCTCACGCCTTCAGGCTCCTGCTGGAGCGGCTTGAAGCACGGCTGCTGCGCCTCAAGCTGCGCAACCGCACCCAGCTTGCCCCCAGCCAGGCCGAACTGCGCGAACTCACCCAGCGGGCCGGTGATCCCCTGGTGGCCCGCGTGGCGCAGCGGCTGGAGGAGCTGATCCAGGAAGGCTCCGAGGACGAAGCCGAACTGGCCCTCTTGGGCCTGCGGGAGCTTCATCTGGCCTGCTACACGGGGGGATCTGATCGATGCGCCTGCAGACCGCCCGCCTCCGCGACTACCGCCTCCACCGCGATCTGTCGGTGGACTTCGATCCACGCTTCACCGTGATCTCGGGTCCGAACCAGTCCGGGAAGAGCACCCTCGTGGAGGCTCTCCACCGTGCTCTCTTCCTGCCAGTGAAGACCGGCGGAACCGTTCTGGAGGGGATGCGCTCCGATCCGTTCTTCGGGGATCCGGAGGTGGAGCTGGCCTTCTTCTGTGATGGGCAGGAGTGGCGGTTGCGCAAGCGCTTCGCCGCGACCCGCGGCAGCGTGAGCCTGGTTGACGGGCAGGGACGCAGCCTCCAGGGGGAGGAGGCCGAGGAACGCCTGGCCGCGCTGATCGGCACCGCCCCCGTGCCCCGCAATCGCAGTGCCGCCGACCAGCTCCGCGAACGGTGGGGACACCTGTGGGTATGGCAGGGCTCAGGCAGCGACAACCCTCTCCGGATGCCAAGCACGGCCTACGACCACGACCGGCTGGTGGAACAGCTCCAGGCCGGGGCCACCCTCAGCCTCCAATCCGCCCTGGATGCCGCGGTGATCGACGACATCCAGCAACGCTGGGAGGCGGTCTTCACCCCTAAGAGCACCGCGGACCGCCCGCGCTACAAGGCCGGCTCGGAGGTTCATGCGGCCAAGGAGGCCCTGACCTCTGCTGCCGCTGCCCTGGCCGAGGTGGACGCGCTCCTGGCGGAGCAGGAACAGGTGCGAGGAGCCTTCGAGCAGGCGGAGACTGTGCTGGCCCGCATCGGCCGCGAACGCCCCCGGCAGGAGGAGGAGAAGAAGGAGCTGGAGGTCCGGCTGCAGCGGTGCCGGGAGCTCGGAGAGCGGATCGGCAAGGACGAACTCATTCTTCAGGGATTTCGGGAGCGCCTCCAGCCGCTCCTGAGCGACCAGCAGCAACTCGACGAGCAGAACCGGCTGGCCGCGGAACTTGAGCAGACCCTCGGACCTCTGAAGGAGGGACTTCAACGCCAGCAGGAGCAGCTTCCCGGCGCTGAGGCGGAACGCACATCCGCCAGGCAGGGGCTCGAGACTCTCCGCACCCGGACGGCCCAAGTCGAGAAGGAGCTCCAGGACATCGAGCAGCGCCTGGAGCGGACCCGGCTGCAGGGCAGGATCGCCGACCTTGCCGAACGCCTGGCCGTGGTGGAGCGGCTGAATGAGCGGTCTCGCGCGATCGAAAAGGAGCTCGCCCAGCTGCCCGACATCGATGCACAGGGTGTTGAGCAGCTGCGCCGCCATCAGACGGAGGTGCAGAAGGCCGAGGCCACCGTTGCCGCCCTCGCCACCGGTCTGGAGGTGATCCGTGCAGGCAGGCCCGTGCTTCTCGACGAGGCACCCCTCACTGAAGGAGAGACACGACAGTTCAGCGATCCGGCTCTGCTCTGCATCGGAGACGACGTGGAGCTGCGGCTGTTGCCCGGCGGCGGCACCAGCACCGCCGACGCCCGCCGGCAGCTGGAGGAGGCGGGCAGGAGGCTCAGCCAGGCTCTTCAGCGCTGGAAGGTGGACTCGGTGGAGGAGGCCGCCACGGCCGAACGGCGCCGCAGCGACGTGATGGCGGAACAGGACGGCCTGGTAGAGCAGCTGGGGGACAGCGACCCCGAGGAGCTCCGTCGCTCTCGCCTCGAACTGGAAGCCAGGGTGGCGGCGTTGCCCTCGGGGCCGGACTGGACCGATGGGGAAAGTGAGGAACCGGCCGATCTGCAGAGCCGGCTCGAGCAGGAACTTGAGCAGGCGCGCGGGCACAGAAACGCCGCCCGGGACGCCGAACACCAGCAGCAGCAAACCCTGACGGCGGCCGAGCAGAAGCTCGATACCCTGCGGGGCGAAATCCGGTCGGCGGAAGAGGCGATCGCCGCCGATCAGAAGCACCTGATACAGGTTAGGACCCTGATCGAAGCGATCGTCCAGCGGAGGGGTTCAGCCGAGGCCCTGACCGCTGCCATCACCGATCTGCAGAACCAGGTGAGGGAGGCTGGGGAGGGTCTGGCGAGGCTACGGCGCGAGCAGGAGGAGCTGGGGCCGGAACAGCTGCGGCGCCGTCACCAGGAGCTGGAGGAGTCGCTTGCCGCACTGGGGAACGAGGAGGCGAGGGCCCGCGAAGATCGCATCCGCGCTGAAACCCAGCTCCATGCCGATGGCCGGGTCGATCCACAGGCGGAACGGGAACAGAAACAGGCGGAGTGGGAGGCCTGCAGGCGGGAGGTGGAGCGACTCGAGAAGGAGGCCCGCATGCTCTCCCTGCTCCGCAGCCTGTTCGAGGAGGAGCAGAACGCCATGGCCAACCGCTATGCCGCGCCACTCACCAAGCGCGTGGGCGTCTACCTCCAGCAGGTGTTTCCGGAGCCCCCTGTTCCCTCACTGGTCTATGACGCCCGCAGTGGCTTCGCCGACCTGGAGTGGCGCCGTCCCGGAGAGGCCCTGTTCAGCTTCGAGGTGCTCAGCACCGGAGCCCGTGAGCAGTTCGCGGCCGCCCTGCGCGCCGCCATGGCCGAGGTGCTGGCTGCGGCCTATGACGGCTGTCTGCCGCTGGTGTTCGATGACGCCTTCGCCCACTCCGATCCCGAACGCCAGGCGGGTGTGCACCGACTGCTCGGCCAGGCGGCCGACAGAGGACTGCAGGTGATCCTCTTCACCTGCGATCCGGAGCGCGCAGCAGACATCCCCGGGGCGGCAAGAGTGCCACTTGGATTTCGCCAACCGTCTACAGAGTGAGATTGCTGCTTCTGAAGCTCTTTACTTCTGCCTGATCCTTTGCTCCGACTTCTGTTCTAGTGCTGTCATGATTGAGTTCTACTACCGCGCTCCCTATATGCCCTTCGACCCCGACACTCTTCCCCGTGCGAAGAAAGTCTGTGAAGTGGTCAGTGCAATTCTTGACTCCGGACCTCGTGGAGCAGACATGAAAGAAGTTTCCCTCGCCGTTCATGGGCAAGGAAGACAGGGCACAACAGATGTTTATCTCTCTTACGACCTGCCTCGCAAAGGCATCCAGGCGGCAAGACTTTCTACCGGTCGTGTCGTAATCATTCCAACTGCGGACTATGACCTGGATACGCTACATTCTATCGTCAGCGGTAAAGACCTAAAGATTTGGAAGAAGACTAAGCCCGTCAGGAGATCGGGCGGACAAATTAAAGCCTGATCCTGAGGCGACCATGGCGGACTTGATCATAACTTATCGCCAAAAAGAATCAAGAATGCATCACAGTAGCTCTCGGCCACGCTGGGACAGGGTTGTGCGCCAGGCTTACGGTAAATTCCTCACCATTCTGGCAAGCACCAATGGCGTTCTCATCGCTAATGGATATCCTCTGAGACTGTTGGCCCGGTACTCCAGCCAGGCAGTAGCCACTAGGCACAGCCGATCTTGACAACAAGGATGGAGTACAGCAAACACCCTCGGCACTCGCTTAGTGACGGCGGCTGATTGCTCTATGGCACTATGACCACGGGTCGAACTCCCACAGGTTTCAGCGCCCTGGAACGGGGAGGTGCTTCCCGCAGTGACCGATCACCACCCGGCCCGTTTCCTGATCCCAGAGGAAGTGAACCCGCAGGGTGCGATTCACCGAATCCTTTACGCCGATCTTGAGGTGCTGCCACATCACCACCTCCTCACCCCGATAGCTGAAGGTGCGTGAACGCCTGGCTGTAGGGCTTTTCTCGATCCCCGCCGATTCGCGGGCGGCGAAGGCGGAGTTTCCGAACACCTGAATGCCCGCCGCATCGGGCTGGCCATCGAGGCGGGCATCGCGATAGCTCGTGGCCAGCCGCCACAGCAGCGCAAACAGCCGCTCGCCCAGCTCGAAGCCTGCCGCCTCATCGGCTGACTTCCAGGCCGAATCCAGCACGGTGAAGCTGTCCGGGCACAACTCATCGACCAGTTCCAGGATCCGGCGGGGCTTCAGCCCGGCGGCCACCCTGCCAAGGCCATCCAGCAGTCGCTCCGCCTGTTCCCCGCGGCCGTCACCCGGCGCCGAGCCAGCGATGGCGGATGGTGACTCCAGGCCGGCTCCGGTTGCCTCGCTCATGTCATGGAAGAACTCGAGCTCCTCCTGCATCCGCGCCACGGCGTTCTCCAGTTCTTCCCGCTCCAGGGAGAGCGCGTCGTTCTCCTTGATCGCCAGATCGAGCTCCTGCCGGGCGATGGAGAGATCCAAGCGGAGGCTGGCCGCCTCCGCGCGGGCAGTGTCTTTGCGGTCCTCCGCCTGCTCGGTGCGCTTCTGCTGCTGCCGCCGGCTGCTCTCCAGTTCGTGGCGTAGGCGTGCCGCATCGGCCCGTGTGGCGGCCAGGCGCTGGCTGATCTCCTCCTGCTTCTTCTCCAGCTCCTCGATCCGCTCTTGGCGTTCCCGCCGGCGGGTGGTTTCGCTCGCCACCCCGAAGAGTGAGCGGATCAGCTGCTCCACCGCCGCCTCATCGGCAGGCGCACGGCCGCTGGCATCGGTGAGGCTCAGGTACCAGGGGTAGTGGCGCCCGTCCTGCGCGGGGTAGTAGCTGTACCCGCACTTGCTGACGTCGTAGGAAGTCCGCAGAAGGTCCTGCAGCTGGCGGAACGCCGTCTCGGTGCCGTTGATCACCAGCCGCATCTTGTCCGGGCCGGTGGTGCGATCGAAGTCCCAGGCGAAGGCGCTGTTGACGCCCAGTTCCTTCAGCCGCCGGCTGGCCGTTTCGATCGGGATCGAGATCTGCAGACGGAAGGCATCGCGCCTCGAGGTGGTGGTCAGCCCGGTGACCACGGCCTCAAGGCCTGTGGCGACATCCGGCACCTCGGCCACGATCAGGGCTGCCATGTCCTTGGGGACGTAGCCGATCCACTGCTCCTTCCAGAACACCTTGACGGCGTTCGGATCCCACTGGTTGTCCGGTTCGTGGCGCAGCAATAGCGGATCGCCGACGGCGATGCCGAGCTGCATCTTCTCGGCGGCGTCCGCGAGGCGATAGGCCAGAAAGGTCTGGAGGATCTCACCGCTCCCCTGCTGCTGCCGCCGCGCCCGCGCAGCCCTTCGCTCCGCCGACCCTGCAGCCTCAAGGTCCCGCAGCCCGCGCAGGAGGTTGCCCCTGGGAGCCATCAGCAGCCTCTGCCCGGTCTTGCTTCTGACAACCCTAGGCAGCCTGTGGATGACAGGGGCTGGCAGGCGGCGCACAGTGCGCGAGTGACTCGGTGGATTGGCTGGCCATGAAAAAGGCGCCCCGTGTCAGGCGCCTTTTGGCCGGTTGCCGGGTTATGGACCTAGACCGCCCGGGTCGTGGCCTCTGACCTATGGACACATCCGCTGGGCACAGGGGTCAGTGGGGCAAACCGAACGGTTTTTCTACTGGTGACGGCTGCCGGGGGCTCACTCGTCTTCGTCGGCGCCGCCCATGGGGAGGAGCTTGATCTGCTTGCGGCCCAGCTTGATTTCGAACTCATCACCGGGCTGCAGACCCAGCTGGGCGGTGTAGGCCTTGCCCACCAGCAGGTTGCCGTTGAACTGCACCTTGGTGATGTAGCTCGAGCCTGCGGCCCCCCTTGCCGGTGCCCTTGCCATCGCCGTTGCCGAGGCTGCACGCCCTTGGCCTCCAGCAGGGCCTCGTAGAAGGCGGTGAAGTTGAGCCGTTCGCTGCCGTCCTTCTTGGTGCTCACGTAGCCGCAGTCGCGCACCAGATCGGACTTGGAGGCATCACCCAGCTCCTTGACTTTGGCGAGGAGGTCAGATCCGGTGAGGGCCATGGTCGTCGATTCGTTGATGGTTGTGACATAACGACCGGCTGATGTGCTGCTCGCCAGGACAGTGATGGTGCGGATGCCGTCGTCTTCAGTCGCGCAGGCATTCGCAGGCTTCGCCATCACCATCACCATCGAGGTAGGTGTGACCCTGGCGCAGCAGCTGCTGGGCCTGGCATAGGAGCCGATCTCGCTGCAGCGGTAGCGGCCGGCCACCAGGAATGCTGCCGTCGGTGATGGCTGACGCCCGCGCGGTGCACGGCGGAAGTCCCAGGGCCGGGTGATGCCGCCCGGCACCTGCCACACGCCATGGCGTCGCCGGCTGGCCCGGAACTCGGCATCCAGATACTCCTTGGCGTCGCACGGCTCAGGTACTGCCGGTAGGCGAATGCCTGGCCGTCCTCCACCAGCGCCAGGTTGATATTGATCTCGCCGATCACCTCGGCCACGGTGCGGCCGTAGCGATCGATCGTTGGGGCATCTAGGTGTCACGCAGAGCCGACCGGCAGGCGCATCCGCAGGTAGTCCCTCGCGCGTTGCGCCATAGGGGCTCTGCGCCATCTCCGGGGCGTCGATGCAGGCCAGCCGCACCGTGATGGCCTGTGCCACCCTCGCGCACGCGGATGGTGTCGCCGTCGCCGATGGAGACGACCCTGGCCTGCTGGGCCTTTACCGTGGAGGCGCAACAGAGAAGCAGCACTGCTGAGGCGAGGTGGGCTTTGAAGAGACGGATGCTTGGCATCCTTCCAGTGTCAGTCCAGTTGGGTGCCCATGGATCACTTGGAGGGGAGATTACCGGTGTTGATGAAGAGAGGAGACCGTTTGCTTCAGCTTTCTAGTTCCTCTTCAAGAGCGCTCACACGACCTGCGGCTTCACCTATCCTTTCGGCAAGGATATTCCTTTCGGTCGTACCTATTGCGAACTGTCTCACCCTCTGATGGAGCCTGAATAGCTCTGCTCTGCTGGCTGCAAGCCTGATTCGTCGATCGTCGGGCAATGAGAAGTTCATGGTCCAGGAGTGGTGAAGGCTGACCTCGCCTCCTGCGTGCGCAGCCTGCTGATGGCGTTGCGAGCGTTGGCCAGCTTCTCTCTCGCACCGTCGAGGCCGCTCGCCCGGAAGGCGTAGTGGGGCACGGGGATGAAGGTGGCGTGGGGGCAGTGGCGTTGGATCCTGCGCTGCCGGTTGGCGACCTTGGTGCCGCCGAGCAGCACGACCTGGGGATCCAGGGCCTGCAGGATGCGCATCGAGTGGTGCTCCATGCAGTTGTTGAGCATGGATGGTTCGACGACATTTTGGGTGCCGTTATCAGTCTTGCGGCGGGCGCCGCACAGGGCCAGATTCACGAAGGCAATGGTGTCTTCAGTGAGGCCAAGATCAGCGAAGGCCGTGTAGAAGGTCATCATCGTGAAGCTGGGGTCGAAGCGGCAGACCCAGTTCGCCATGTCGGGCAGCATCCAATCCATCAAGCCCTGCAGCATGGTGTTGCCAGGCTCGATGCCCTGCAGGTAGCCACGCATCCTTGAGGAGGGGGCAGCTCCGTGATAGTCGCCGGTGCCGGGGTTCTCCAGAACGACCACCACGCGAGGGCTGCTGCTGGCGTACTCCCGCCCCACCCAGCGGAGCTGCGGCATTGCGACGTTGCCGTGCAGCAGGGAAGAGTCCTGGTCGAAGCAATGCGTGCAAGGCCTGATCTCGGCATAGATAGCAGAGAGACGGTCCAAGAGAGCGGTGTGGGCTGTTGCGGTACTGTTCAAATCATTCCTGTGAATGGTCTTTATTTGGCTGCCTCCTGTACGGCGGCCAGCATCGCCGGCTCGGCCTCATGCCCTTGGGTGCCGTTGAACCGGCGATGGCGCACATTGCTGATGCGGAAGCTCGGATGAACCAGCGCTACCAGCCGCGTGGCCCAGCCCCTGATGCCATCGAAGGTGACGCCGTGTCGTATGGGGCCGCCGCTGGAGCTGTCGATCTGCACAAATGATTGCTGGCGTCGGAGGTCTTTCCCCCATAGACACACAGCATCCCTCAGGAAGATCAACCCAAGCATCACCCATAGGGGGGATCAGCAGGAGACCCCCTGAAGGGAGGGGCAGGCACAGGTTGCGATTCGGCGCGTACTCTTGGCACTCCCAGATGTGGCACAGGCATCCCCCGCCTCAATGGACCTCACCTATCTGCTACCTGAGATCCCCAGGATCCTGGAGGATCTGGAGGGGCTGCTGGCCAGCCACACCACGGTCGCCTGCCTGGAGACGATGAAGTGGCTGGGTGCCTTCATGTGCATCCCGCCGGTGCAGCGCAGCCTGGTGGGCGGCGCCACCACAGAAGACGAGGGCTTTGCCCTGGTGCGGGCCCACCGGCCCAGCCTGCTGATCGTGAGCCAGAACCTCGAGCACGGTAGCGGCCTGTCGCTGGTGGCCCGCACGGAGCGCTTCGAGCCCTCCATCAAGACCCTGCTGGTGGCTGATGACGAGAACGAGCTGCTGGTGCGAGAGGCCCTGGCCCGCGGCTGTGACGGCATCTGCTTTCAGTCCGAGCGCTTCATGCCGGCGCTCAAGGTGGTGGCCGGCGGCGGTGTCTACTACCCCCACCAGGTGAGCGGGGTGATTCAGCGCAAGGATGGAGTCCCGGCGGCCGATGCCCTCACCGCACGGGAGTTGGAGGTGCTGGAGGGGCTGATGCTGGGGCTGACGGACCGGCAGATCAGCGACCGCCTGATCGTGAGCACCGAGACGGTGAAGACCCACATCAAGCACATCTACCAGAAGCTTGCGGTGGACAACCGCACCAAGGCGGTGGTGCGTGGGATCGGCGCCGGCGTACTGACCTTGGAGGCCGCGATGGCCGGACCACTGGGAGATGAGCCCACCGTGGTCCGTGGAGGGCCTGGGTGACCGGATGGCCGCCCAGGATGCCGCGGGAGACCAGACCTCTGAGATCAGGCCGGGCCGTCCGTCAGCGATAGGGCGCCAACCCGAAGCCCTCGGCCTGGCTGGGGCTCCGCGGGGCTGGTGTGGCCCTGCCGATGGCTGGCCCACGCCGGCCGGGTGCTCTTCCTCGGCCTTCCCCAAGGCCTGACAGAAGAGCATCACAGCCCCCGGCGCCGCGAATGGCGGCATCAATCCGCTGCAGGGGAATGGCCTGGCCCCAACCCAGCTGCCAGCCCCTGCTGTCGCCGAATTCCTGGAGTCTCTGGCGGGCTTCATCGCGGCTGATCACTCCGCTGCGCAGCTGGCAGCTGGCCACCGCAAGGCTGGCCAGCTGTTCCCGCTGAGCCTGGTCCGGACCCACCGGACGACGGAAAGGGGCCGGAGTCCCACGGGGGGCGGGAGCCGGCATTGGCGCCGGAAACAGCCCGGGACCCAGGGTGGGAGCCTGCATCGGTCCCCCGAATCCTCCTCCCAGCTGGGAGAGGGCGGCCATGGCGAGTTGAAGCAGTAGAGGATTCATGGCTGGGATACAGAGGACTGGGGGCAATAGCGGTCGAACAGCTGCAGCACCTGCTCAGGCGGCAACTGGGCGGTGTAGCGGGCCTCGAGTTCAGCCAGCTGCTGCCCTCGGGGGTAGGCCTGCAGGGAGCGCAGGTCGTTCGGGGAGTAACTGGCCAAGGTGCGGGCCATCGCCCGGTGCTGGTGGCGATGGGTGATGGAGCCGCCGGCGCAGGCCTGCATCCGATGGGTGGCCTCATGGGCCAGGGTGTTCCACACCGCTGCCGGAGTGCGGTGGGCCCGGCAGATCACGATCGTGTCGCTGCCGGAGTGATACAGGCCCTGGAGACCGCGCTGGGAGCAGTTGCGCTGCACAACCGTGACGCCGGCGGAGGCCAGTCGCGCCCGGAGTTCATCGATGGCCTGCCAGTTGGTGGCGAGGGCAGGCCCGCCAGTCACCGCCAAGACGCCTGTGATCACCGCCGAGGCGGCGATCAACCGCGCCAGAACCTGTGGAGCGGTGCTGACTCTGGGAGGGGCTTTTCGGGGAGCAAGCTCCATCGGCAAGACGGATCGCGCTCCTTTCACCATCGTTCGTGGCAAGAGGACGACGCGTCCCCCATTCAGGGGATCCTTCCCAGCAGATTTCCAAGGAAATGGTGGTGAGCACTGAAACCGTCAAGAACCTGTAAAGCACATCTACCGAAAGCTTCAAGTCGACAATTGAACCAAGGCCGTAGTGCACTCAATTGCATCAGTGCTCATCAGCCTGGTGTACGCGCCGGATGGCTACGCGCTGGCATCAGGCTGGCCTGGAAGAAGTTAGGGCTCCGGACTATCGGGACGAATATCACCCGTATTGGGGATGTGGTGAGGGGTGCTGCCGGGTGATGGTACAGGCACCTAAGGGGGCGACCCGAAAAACCACTTGAGTTCTATGGCTGACCCAATTCATACATCGCTTGCAATTGACGACTTGAATTGCGCAGTGGACCCTGTTTCTTCCTCCACCGAAAATAAGCGAGCGGAACTTGAGTCATTTCGCGAGGCCTGGCTTGAGGATGTACTTGCTGGGGCACCATCAGCTGTAGTGGCCAACCACCGGTTTACAGAGAAACTCCTAAGAGACTTATTTGATATTGACAGAGAAACTTGTGAGCTGTACATTGCAGATGGCTCTGCCGAAGGCAGCCTCGGGGCCGCGATATATCTTGCTGCGGAACCAAGCGAGGGGGTGCCCGGAAACACTTGGTATCTTGTACACAGCAGGCTTGATAAGTTCGAGAATGGCGGCTCATCATTGATTGACTCTGGACGCAAGGCGATAGAGTCCTTACTCAACCATGACAAGATTGTAACTGGATTTAACCAAGAAGTATCCCAACGCTTGCGCGAGTTCCTAATTCATCATAGTCCACAGGATCATCTTGTCTTCCTCCTGTGCACAGGAGTGTCTCTGAGAGAAGACGAAAAGCAAGCATTGAAAGATCTTAAAGCGATTGGCGCTACTCGACTTGGAGGCTGCTTTGATGCACAGAGTATATCAATTGATACTATTTATCATCGAATGCAAGACCAAGGCTCGACCGGGCCGCATCTTCAGATTCAACTTAATACCCAAATTGCCAGCGAAGATCACATCCTTATGATCGGCGCCACAAAGCTGATGGATGTATATCGATTTATGCTTGAATATAAATATCAAACAGGAGATCTTGATCTGCTGTACGAAAAAAATGTCAGAATGTATCTGGGTAGTCGCCGCAAAGTTAATAAAGCGATCGAAAAGACGCTGGAAGAAACTCCTGAAAGATTTGGACTCTATAACAATGGGATTACACTTGTTGCGGAAAGATGTCAGCTGCGATCCGATGGCACCTATGCACTCTTGAATCCCTATGTAGTTAACGGCTGCCAGACAACACGCTCAATATGGTCGGTGCTGCACAGGAAAGTGTCTTCTTCAGACACTCGACCTACGACAGATTCCAATGAATGGGAAAAGAAGCTAAGCCAAAGCGTTGTCGTGACAAAGATTGTTATTACAGGAGAGAATGGGGAGGATCTACTGACGGAAACGACACGATACACGAACTCCCAGAATGCTGTTAGTGCGAAAGACTTCCTCTCACTCGAGAAAGACTTTCGAGCCTGGAGTTCAGCATTTGCAGAGAGATACGGTGTATTTATGGAGATTCAGAGGGGGGCATGGGATGCGCAGAGAGCAATTCAGCGTCAGAGCCCTCAAAGAGTCAGGCATTATGAGACGTGCGCGAATGCTTTTGACCTTCTAAAGACCTATGCAGCGGGATGGCTGGACCAACCAGGTCTCGCATTTGGGAAGAATCCTCCCTTTGCTCCGGGCGGTTCAATCTTTCGCTTAATCACAACGGAAGAAGGCTTTGGTGTTGAATCACTGTATGCAGCTCACCTTATAGCTTCTCTCGCCGCAGGCTATGGATTCGGAAGTGGTGCAAGCAAGCCCACAAGAGGCTCGACCAAATTTCTATTCATCTATCTTGTAGCCAACTTAATACGCAGGTTGCTAGTAAATAGTGGCGTGGAGAGCACCAATAGCGCCTTGGTTAAGGCTGTGATTGCCTTTCGAGAAGCGAACGTGTTGAAGGATGTAGGCCAGATTGCAATTGAGGTGATTGACGAATATATGACGGACGGCAATGAGGACTGCCTTTTCCTTGAGCCTGGATTTCTTAAGATTAAGGACAAGAACGCATTCATGAAGGTTGAGCGATTTTGCAATGACGATAGCTTTTCTCCACGGATACGAGATCATTTAATGCTCGCTTCTAAGCAGCTTAGAAGAGAGATTTCCAGGGAGCAACTTCACCAGATTCTCTCGAAGTGAGACTGAGCTTGTCTTGGGAAACTACCTATAAGAACCTGCTCCCCGTTTAACGAGTTTTGGGTTGGCCATCATGGGAATCGCCTCCCTCACGGGAGAGGCCGGAGCGGGTAGGGTTGAAATTGTGGCGACGAATCAGATAAGCACACAGTGCAGCGTCTCTTCCAAGGCTTGCTTCAGGCCAATACGCTCCCAATCCGCTATTGCTCGTGCCAGAGATTGATCACTTCCGCGCAAATAAACTCCTGCCGCCTTTTGAGCCGCGGCACCGGCTTACCCGACAGCAGTTCGCCTATGTTCACATCCAGCACAAAGTTGTGGCGGGTCCAGCGCGTGCGGCCCAGGACAGCCTGCAGGTGAGCGCCGAACAGCTCCGCTGCGTGGTGGCCTACCTGCAGCCGGAGTACGAGGAGATCGAGAAACAGCCCACCAACGCTGAGCTGGACGGTCTGGCGCTGGAGGTGGCGGCCGATATCGCGCAGATGCGCAGCCTCTGCCAGGACCCGGAGCGCAAGATCCCGCTGGTCAAGGAGCACTTCCCGCTCACGGACAACGTCGGCTACTGCCGCCACTGTGCGTTCCGGGAGCTGTGCGATCGGGTAGAGGACGGCGTGGCTCCGACCGGCGGCGACACCGGCGGGGCGGTGGACACTTCCTGCGCCGGCCTGGATGCTGGGCGCAGGGCTTCTTGAGAAGCCTGAGAAGCCCTGTGCCGCAATGCCTCTGCCGGATGGGCCTGTTTTGAGGGTGCGCCGGTTCTCGGGGTGCCCTTCGCTGGAGAGTTCCTCAGCCAGACCTCAACAGGGGGCGAGCCTAGGCATGGCCACCAAATCTGGCAAGTCTTAAGGCCCCGCACACTACCTGTAGTGTGCCTGGCTGCCCTGGGCGGCCAAAACCGGTGTTAGACCCTTTCTCTCCGCTGGGGGCGGAGGGCCCTTGCGCAAGAAGGGCCCAGGGGATGTCCGTTCCCTGAGCCTCCCCCTGCGGCGTACTCCGCAGGTTTTTGGAGCCTCCCCATGGCGAACCATTCCGGGCTGCGGCAGCAGCCCGCCTTCTCGGGCCCCGCGGCCCCGCGATCCACATCGGAAGCCGCCGGCGAGGGCGAGGAGTCGGACGACTCGTGCCCGGCTCTCGTCCCGCCGACCGGCGGGATCAGCTCAGGCGGCGTTGCGCTTTGAGGAGGGCCGCCGAGCGATGGCAAGCGATCAACCGACACGCGCCCTGCTCCACCATGTGGTGACCAGCGCCGTGGCGCCCGACGGCGTCCGCTACGCGGTGGCCTACGTGGAGGATCCCGATGGCGTCAGACACCTGGTGTTCGCCACCTCCAGCCGGTTCGGGGAGCTGGAGCTGCTGCCCCTGCTGATCGGGCAGGAGATCGCCCTGGCACCCGGGTCCGGCTGCGCGGAAGTGCTGCCGCCGCATCTGCAGAGCGAAGAGGTGCAACAGTGCATCACCGAGCACAGGCGACTGCTTCGGCGCCTCGGCAGCGGGCTCAAGGGTGGTTCCGGGTGACGGGTTGGCGCGATGTGGCGTGCCGGCACCACCGGAATCAACGGAGGTGGGGGTCGACAGGCGGTGGCATTGCCCACTGCGGCGGGCAGATCGTCCAGCCCTGCTGGCGCTTCTGGCGCCACAGCCGGATGGCCTCCTCGCGGGTGAGCTCGCGGCGCCGTTTCAGCAGCGGCACCGGCTCGCCCGATAGCAGCTCGCCGCTGGTCACCTCCAGCACCTGGTTGAGGCGGGTTCAGCGCGTTGGGCGGAAGTGCAGCACCTGGCGGCCGTCGCTGAGCCAGCCCTCCCGGGGCGAGAGCGGGGGGCGTTTGCTGGCGGCCATGGCCGGCTCAGCCGGCTTCCGGTGCCCAGCCCTGTTGGCGGACCATGTCGTCGGTCCAGCCCTGGCAGCGGTGGGTGAGGTGCTCGCCCTGGGCCAGCAGCCCCTGGTGCAGCTGGCAGGTGAGCAGGGGGATGCAGTTCACGCCGCTGTGGTGCCTGAACCAGTGGCAGGTCATGCAGACCTTGCGGCTGCGGCTGGGCAGCAGCACGGCCCGATCGAGGAAGGGCCATTCGTCGATGGGTTGCTCCAGCGAGCCGGAGGACTCGCCAGCGGAACGGCGGAGACGGAGGCCCATGGCCCTCTGCAGATGCGTACACCTGTACTAGCAGGTGTCGTCCGATCTCGCTGTGTCCGCTCCAGCCGCCGGCCAGTGCGGGGTGCTGTCGCCTCAGCGCAGCGGCACGAAGATCCGGTTGCCGTTTGCCGGGTTGGTGAACACCGCATTGCCCTGAACGAGCACCTGCCGCTCCCAGGTGCCGCCGAGGGAATCCCGCAGCACCGAGACGGGGAAGCCTTCCTCCACCAGCCGGTAGGTCATCGCCTTGCCGTCCTCCCAGACGATGCGCACCGTGCCGTCGGGGGAGTGGCTGTCGCGGCAGCGGATCGGCTGGTCGTTGAAGGCGCAGGTCTTCCACGGCTCCGCCAAGGCTGCCGGGGCCGTGGCGGCGCTGAGCAGGGCTACGGCCACAGCGGCACGGGCCAGGTGTCTCGACATGGGAGGCGTGGCCGGTGCCTGAAGTCTGGCCAGCTCCGCCGGTTGCGACCAGCGCCTGACGCCCCGCAGCGATTAGGCCACGGCCCGGTGCTGCACCAGAAACGCCTCGATCCAGTCGTGGTGCCGCTGCTGGGTGATGCGATCGGCGATGGTGGCCGCACTCTCGGGCACCTGGAAGCGACGGCGGAAGCCGGCGGTGAACTCCTCCAGCAGAGGCCGCGGCAACCCGCGCAGGGTGGCGAGGATCTGCTCGATGGCGGCCGGATCGAGAGGCCGCAGGCCTGGGTCGCAGGCGGCAGGCCCGTGCTCGTGCTCCGGCTGAGTCTGCTGGGGCGGCATGGCGGGAATGAGCCGCAGCCGCTCGGTGTTCCCGGAACGCTCACCGGCCTGGGGCCGCCGCGGCTGCTGGTCGCCGACGGCAGGGGTGCGGCTGCTGCCTGAACCGGTCACCTCCCGTTGCTGCTTGTCATAGAGGGCCAAGCCGAACGGATTCCCGAAGGTCATCAGCGCCCGCTTCATGGCGTCGGTCTCGGCCTCCTTGAGGGCCGATTCATGGGCCTGGCCGAGGTCGGTGTCGATGCCGTGGCCGGCGCCGCAACCCTCGCGGATCACCACCGGCAGGCCGGGGATGCCGACAGTGACGCGCACGCGGGCGGTGTAGGTGACGCCCCAGCCGGGCTTGGGCTCGCGGCCGTTGCTCCTGGCTCCGATCAGGCGTTCGGCCTGGTGGATACAGCGCAGCTGGAGGGTCTGACGCTGCCAACCGTCGAAACCAAAGATGCGGTTGGCCTCGGCAATCACCTGCCACCCCTCGATGTAGCTGACGGAGCCGCGGCCCTGCTCACGCTGGCGGACCTTGGCGCGATCGAGGGGAGCGGAGAGGGCGGCGATCTGCTCGGTGGAGAAGCGGCTGCCGGTGCTTACGGAATGGGCAGCGGCTGGAGCGGCAGTGGTGGTGGACATGGCTGGCGAGACGTGATGGGCGGTGGAAGCGATGGGGGGGTGGCGTTTTCAGCTCCCTTGGACGGCCGAGTCCCCTTGTTCGGCAGGTGACAGGGGCTCGATCAGCACCCAGCAGGGGGGCTCGCTGCAGTGGATGTGATCAGGGGAGGGCCGGCGGCCGGGTTTGCGGGTGATGGGCACCACCCAGCTGCCCAGCCGTGTGGACCAGATGTGGCCCCTGGGCCTCGGTGTCGTGGGTGTCGTAGTGGCCACGGCGCTGGTGTAAGTGGAGAGATCCATGGCTGCTGGTCAAGGTGATGGGATTGGGGTCAAGGCCCGAACGCGCAGCGGGCCGGTGTCGAGCGGGCCTCTGGCCTTTCAACTGATGCGCCAGGAGCGGCGTGAGCGCAGCTGGGCGCCTTCGATCTGGCGGCCAGCCTTGAGCGCTTCTTTGATGGCGGCCTTGTCGGGCTTGGTGGTGGTGGTGACAGCGAGCCATTCGGGATCGAGGGCCTGCTCGTCCTCGATCACCACCGCCTGGGATTTGCGGCTGCTGAGCTCGTGATTGGGGAAGGAGAAGCGGGTGGCCGCCGGCTGCAGCTGGGTGAGGACAAAGATCAGGGACTCCTCCAGCGCATCAGCCCGGCTGGTGTCACCGGCAGCCAGGGCCGCAAGGCGTTTGGACTGCTGCTGGCGGTAGGAGGCCTGGCCGCGCAGGTGCTCGATCACCCAGCAGGTGGCATCCGCCTTGGCGGCCAGGGCGGCTTTGTTGCCCTCTTCTGCCAGCAGGGCGGCCTCCAGCTCGGCGAGGGCCAGGGCGCGCTGCTCGGGAT
>CAWKAW010000011.1:0-73200 GCA_963847745.1 uncultured cyanobacterium
TCCGGTTCCGGCCACCAGAGCCCTGCGGAAGGCCGCGGCATCGAGGATCGGCGTGTTGTGGTCGAGATCGTTCACCACCACCAGCTCCGCCACGCCGGGCCGGAAGGCGCCGTGCAGGGCCCGGGCATGGGCCAGGGGCACCACCGCATCGAAGGCGGCCGCCACGATCGTGGTGGGGGCAGCCACCCGGGGTGCCTCGGCCACCGCATCCCAGCGGTCGCGCAGCAGCAGGGTCACCGGCAGCCAGGGCATGGCTTCACGGGCCACCGCCAGCAGGCTGTCGAACGGCACCAGCAGCACCAGCCGCTGCACCGGCCGGGTGGCGGCGAGGTGCACCGCCGCTCCCGTGCCCAGGCTGCGGCCCACCACGCTCACCGCGCTGTGCCGCTCGGCCACATGGGCATACAGGGCCTGGGCGTCGGCGCGCAGGGCCGCTTCGCTGGGTCTGCCCTCGCTGCCGCCGTAGCCGCGGTAGTGGAGCAGATAGAGGGCGGTGTCCGGCAGCAGGGCCGCCAGCTCGGCGCGGGTGAGCGACACATCCTCGGCATTGCCGCCGAAGTAGATCAGCGCCCGGGGACCGGGATGGGGCCGATGGGCCACCAGCACCCGCTTCCCCTGCACCTGCAGCTCCAGCCGCCCGCTGGGGTCGGCGGCGGGCCGCGGGAAGTAGATGAAGGAGCGCTGGGCCAGGAACATCAGCAGGCAGAGCCCGCCGTAGCCCAGCGCCAGCCCGCTGGCCCAGCGGAGGGGAGGCATGACCAGGTGGAGCACCGGAACGCCCCACCAGACTGGCGCCCCACCGCCGCCGAGCCTGGCCGTCAGGCGCAGGAGATCGAGGTGGAGGGTGCCGCTGCGGCCCACCCCGGCTCGAATCCGTTGGCCAGTGCTTTGCGCCGGTCGAGCTGCGGTCCCGAGGCCGCCTGTTCCGGGCCCCGGCTCACAGCCAGTGGTGGGGATAGGGCTCAGCTGCCCGGCGCAGGCGGCTGAACACCACCGCCATCAGGGTGAGCAGGAGGGAGCCCGCCAGCATCGGCATCAGCACGAAGAGCGGCTGGGCCTTCAGCAGCACCCCAGCAGCGAACGCCAGCATCGGCATCAGCACGAAGAGCGGCTGGGCCTTCAGCAGCACCCCCAGCAGCGCCACCGCGCCGGCGGGGGGATGCAGGCAGCGCATCACCTGGCCGAGGGCGATGGTCAGTCCCACGGCAAGGCCCATCGACAGGGGGGAACTCCCCAGCGCCGCCACGCACCCCACACTCACGATCGCCGCCACCGTGTTGCCCAGCACGATGTTCCGCGGCTGCGCCAGAGGGCTGCTGGGGTAGCCGAACAGGAGCACGGTGGAGGCCCCGAACGGTGCCACCACCAGCAGGTAATGGCTCCAGGCGCTGATCAGGCCCAAGGCCGCGATGGCGACCAGGCCCCCCGCCCAGGAGAGCAGCACGACATGGGGCTCGAACCGGGGCTGATAGGCGCGGCCACGCATGCGCTCCGCCTGGATCCGCCGCCTGATCATCCATTCTGTATCACTGCATACCATTCAAGCCCTGGGGGAGGCCTGATGGCCCCAGGGTCTCCCCCGCCGGATCGCGGCGTTCATCAGGATTCAGCACTGCAGGGTTCGAACCAACAAGGTTGGCGGCTGCTGCGCGGCGGCTCCTGGATCAACGATCCCCAGATCAGAACAGCCCCAGCTGACCGTTATCCGGTGCAGGTGCAGGTGCCGGTGTCGGTGTCGTGGCTTCTGGCTCCTGCGACCTGGTTTCCGGGTCATGCTCCGCCGCACTGGAGCTTTCTTTCAGGGCGGGGATATAGGGAATCAGGCCTTTGGCGTAGGCGATCTCCTGGATCTCCATCGGCAGACTCCGCGCATCTCGGATGAAGCCATCCACCTCCACCATCCACACCATGGGGTTGGAGTCCATCCTGCTGGGCAGGGTCCACTCGGGGGAGAAGCAATCCACCCCCATCAGATCGCGCAGCTGCTTCGATCGGGTCTGGCCGTTGCTGGCGGAGACTCCGAAGAAGGCGAAGATCTGCGGGCTCTTGCAGTGGGGGGTCTGCGTTCTGTCGAACAGGAAGTTGGCGGTGCCGATGGCATGCACCGCCGCGGCTGCCCAGGTGGTCACCTTCCCCCCGGCCAGCGGTGACGGCCGTTTGCGGCACAGCGCCGCCAGCAGGTAGCGGATCAGCTGCCTGTATTCAGCGTTGAGGTGGTCGTCGCAGAAGGCGTCGGTTGCCTCACACAGGCTCTCGAAGCGCTCCTGCATGGCTTTGGGAACGCGTTCGGAGTGAGCCATGGCAACAATCAGGTTGCGTGGGTGTCGGGAGTCCCAGTCTGTCGGAAGCGTTGCTCACCATTCCCCCCCGCGCAGCGACAGCAGCTGGATTCCCAGCCCTCGGATCGCGGGCCGGGGGAAGACCACCGGTGATCTGATCGAGCCAGTGGTTCAGGAACAGGAGTGGTAGTGCCTGGGGTGATCGTTCTCGACCCTTGCTCCCCCTCACGCCTGCCATTTGCGTGAGTGCAACGGAGCAGAGCGCCATCCCTCGCGATCCCCTTGATCGTCTGATCATGGCCACCGCCCTCGAATGGCAAGCGGGAGATGCAGGGCATCGGGCTCTGAAATGCGAGCGAAACAAAGCCTTGGCCAGTGGCGCGACGACCATCGGCGCGTTGGCTCCCCTCACCAGCCCCTGCAGCCCTCCGTAGCCTGCACCCGTCTGCCTCCAGGCCGCTGAACCCTGCCGTCCACCCTCCGTTTCCGAGGCCCGACCCCGCCGAGCGCCTCATCCTCGCCCTCGATCGCCCCGCTGCCGCTTCGGCCCTGGCCCTGGCCGACGCCATCCCCGAACTGCGCTGGGTGAAGGTGGGCCTGGAGCTGTTCACCGCCGCCGGGCCGCCGGTGGTGGGCGAGCTGCGCCAGCGGGGCCTGCGGGTGTTCCTCGATCTCAAGTTCCACGACATCCCGGCCACCATGGCGGGGGCCTGCCGCAGCGCCGCCCGCCTGGGCGCCGAGCTGATCACGGTGCATGCCTGTGCCGGCAGTGAGGCCCTGGCGGCGGCCCAGGGTGCGGCCTTGCAGGGCGCCGCTGAGGCCGGCCTGCCGCCGCCCACCCTGCTGGCGGTGTCGGTGCTCACCAGCTGGGACGCTGCGCGGTTCGGGGCCGAACTGGCGATCGATGAGCCGCTGCAGACCCACGTGAGCCGCCTGGTGCGGCTGGCCGCGGCGGCCGGCATCGGCGGGGCCGTGTGCTCGCCCCTGGAGGTGGCGGCGCTGCGGGCCGCCCATCCGCCGCCGTTCGAGCTGGTCACCCCGGGCATCCGGCCGGCGGGCTCGGCTGCCGGCGATCAGCAGCGGGTGATGACCCCGGCCCAGGCCATCGCCGCCGGCGCCAGCCGCCTCGTGATCGGCCGGCCGATCAGCGGCGCCGATGATCCGGCCACCGCCTTTGACGCCTGTTGCCGGCAGCTGCAGGCAGGCTGCTGAGGTCCTCCTCCCCGCCCCCATGACCGTCCCCCCTGAGCCACGGTTGCAGCGCATCGACCAGGCCCTCCTCGATCGGGTGGCGGCCGAGGCCCGCTCCCTCCCCCGGCTGCGGCGCAACCACAACTTCCATGCCGAGCCCGAGCCGGTGCAGCGGTTCCTCAACGGCCTGCAACCCGGCACCTACGTGCGGCCCCATCGCCATCTGCGCGAGGTCCCCGGGGCCGGATTCGAGTGCTTCGTGGTGCTGCAGGGCGCCATCGGGCTGCTGGTGCTGGATGACTCGGGAACGGTGCTCCAGACGGAGCGCCTGGAGGCCTCCGGGCCCCTGCGGGGGATCGAGCTGGCCGAGGGCCAGTTCCACACCCTGGTGGCCCTCCAGCCCGACTCCGTGCTGCTGGAGATCAAGCAGGGGCCCTATCTGCCGGCCGTCGACAAGGATTTTCTGGGCAGCTTCCCGGCCGAGGGAACCCTCGAGGCGGCCGCCCAGGAGCGCAGCTGGCGGGAGCTGTTCGCCTGCCCTGCCGGCCGCGGCGAGGCCTGAGGTCAACGGGGTGGGGATGGGTCCTCCGGCACCACCTGGGGGGCGGAGAGAGCCGCCGGGGGAGAGGTCGGTGGCCGCACCGGTTGTTCGCTGGACGGTTCCGCCTTCCGCGGCTTGGGTTCCAGAGGTGGCGGGGCAGGTGGGGTCGGCAGATCGTCCGGCGGTGGAGGGGGCGGCAGGTTGAGCACTTCCGGTGGATTGGGCGCCGTTTCCGGGCCGATCACATCGGTGGCGATCCGCTGCACGACAAGCCGGAAGCGCAGGGGGGCCTGCTGCTCGTTGATGAACTTCTGCACCGCCGCCACCTGTCTGGGAGTGGGCAGACGGGGATTGGTCACCCGCACACTGGCGCGTACCAGGGGAGGGTTGGGGCCCCAGTCGATCTTCACATCCTGCAGGTCGGAATCCCTGCCGAGGGTGATGGTTTCGTTCTGCAGGCTCTGGCGGATGGCTTCCTCCACCTGCTGCAGGGCCACCTCCTGGCGGGAACGCTGCAGCAGCGACAGGAAACTTCCCCCCAGGGGGATCACCAGCAGGGCCGTGAGCAGCAGGCTGGTGAGACCGAGCCGACTGCGAACCAGTCGCTGCCGGAAGGACGATTCCAGGATGCCCAGAACCGTCATCGCCCCCACCAGGATTCCCAGCAGGTTGGTGGTGAACAGCAGGCTGGCTCCATAGGCCCTCTCCCGCTGGTCGGCCGCCAGCAGCAGCCCCACCACGCACACCGGAGGCACCAGGGCCACGGCGATGGCCAGGCCCGCCAGGGCGGAGATGGCCTCCCGCCGCAACCGGGCGTACATGGCGATGCCCCCGGCCACCAGGGCGATGCCCAGGTCGAGCAGGTTGGGCCGGGTGCGATTGAAGACCTCGGCTCCGAAGCTCGGGAACGCCACCAGCCGGCCCAGGGCCGCGGAGATCAGCAGGCAGATCGCCACCCCCAGCATCAGCGAGAGGAAGGCCCGCACCACCTGACCCGCCCGCCCCCGCAGGATCTCGAAGGCCATCGTCTGCAGGGGCAGGATCCAGGGGGCGACCACCATGGCTCCGATCACCACGCCGGCGCTGTTGAGCAGCAGGCCCAGGGTGGCGATCACCGAAGCTCCGATGGTGAGCACCACGAACACCTCATCGAAGTCTCCGTCGTTCTCGAAATCCCGCTGCAACGCAGCATGTCGGGGATCCAGGGGTGGTTCGGGGGTCGAGGTCATGGGGGGTGGGGGCTTCGCCCTCAGGACGGCAGCCGCCCGGAAGTCTCGCTGCGCCGGCAGAAACTGCAGTGTCCCCACCGTGCCATTTCCCCGGCCGGAGCCGGCCGATGGCAGCACGGACACTCGGCCAGACCGTGCACGTCGATGCGACTGGGGTGCACCGCCCACACCTGCGCCTCGTTGAGGCACCCCGGCAGCGAGCCCGGGCCGGGGTGATGCTGCCGCACCCTCAGATCCCGCACCGGAAAGCCCGCTCCGCGGATGGCACCGAGAAGCTGGTGACGGTTGTACTGGAGGGCCTGCAGCCAGGAGCCCGGAGCGGCCCCCACGGTGAGCTGGCCGCCCTGCAGCTGCAGCGGTCGGCAATGGGCCGCCAGCTGGGGGCCTGCGATGGTGGGCCAGGCCTGCCAGAGGGCCGCCAGGTTCCCCTCCCGCTTCCAGTCGTTCTGCAGCTGGTCGAGGCAGCGGGCCAGGGGGGTGGCTGGTGCCGGCTGAGGCGGGAGGAGCAGGGAGAGATTGCCGATCCTTCTGCCCACCCGACCGTTGCTGCGGGAGGACCTGCGGCCCGGTGACGTTCCCATGCCCTCCATCGTATGGAGGGGGAAGGCCGGAGCAAGGCCCTGTTCCGGAACCGGCGAGAGAGCAGGGATTTCGCTACTCTCTTGGCCTGCACCTCTCGTGCTCCATGGGCTTCTTCGATCGGCTCAGCCGGCTGCTGCGCGCCAATCTCAACGACCTGGTCAGCAAGGCCGAGGATCCGGGCAAGATCCTCGATCAGTCCGTCGCGGACATGCAGGCCGACCTGGTGAAGCTGCGCCAGGCCGTGGCCACGGCGATCGCCAGCCAGAAGCGCATCCAGAACCAGGCCGAGCAGGCCGAGACCCAGAGCCGCACCTGGTACGAACGCGCCGAGCTCGCCCTCAAGAAGGGGGAGGAGGATCTGGCGCGCGAGGCCCTCACCCGCCGCAAGACCTATCAGGACACCGCCGCGGCCCTCAATGCCCAGCTCTCCGGCCAGGCCGGACAGGTGGATGCTCTCAAGAAGAGTCTCACGGCCCTCGAGGCCAAGATCGCCGAGGCCAAGACCAAGAAGGACATGCTCAAGGCCCGCGCCCAGGCTGCCCAGGCCCAGGAGCAGCTGCAGAGCGCCGTGGGCAGGCTGGGAACCAACTCCTCGATGGCGGCCTTCGATCAGATGGAGGAGAAGGTGCAGGCCCTTGAAGCCCGCAGCCAGGCCGCTGCCGAACTGGCCGGTGCCGATCTCGACAGCCAGTTCGCTGCCCTCCAGGGCGGTGATGACGTCGACGAGGAACTCGCCGCCCTCCGCACCCGCCTGGAAGGGGGAGAGACGCCGATCGCCCTGCCGGCCGAGAATGCTCCCCTGCCCCAGCTCGAACCCGTGCAGGTGGCCGAGGTGAATGCCGAGCTCGAGGAACTCCGCCACTCGATCGACAAACTCTGATCGGACGGCCCCCTGCAGCGGCTCCATACAATCGGCCCAGCAGAAGCAAGGGTCTTGGCCACAGAAACCGACACCACCAACGGCACCGAAGCCTCCCCGACCTCCGTACGCCACCTGAGCGACGCCAATTTCTCCGAAGAGGTTCTGGAGCGATCCGGTGCGGTTCTCGTCGATGTCTGGGCCACCTGGTGCGGTCCCTGCCGCCTGATGGCTCCCCTGATGGACTGGGCGGCGGGTGAGTACGCCGGCCGGCTCACGGTGGGCAAGCTGGAGGCTGATCCCAACCCCGTGAGTCGGGATGGCTGCAAGGTTCAGGGTCTGCCCGCCCTGATCCTGTTCCGGGACGGCCAGGAGGTGGCCCGCCACGAAGGTGCCATGGCCAGGCCCCAGCTGAAGAGCTTCCTGGATGCCCATCTCTGAGCGGATCTCGCGCCTGGGCAGCGGAGTCTTCGCCCGCAACGACCAGCGCAAGACGGCCTACCTGCGTCGGGGCGCCGTGGGGCCCGATCAGTCCCCGCTCCTCGACCTCTCCCTCGGCTCCACCGACCTCCAGCCCCCCCCGGTGGCGCTCGAGGCCATCGCCGCCGCGCTGCACCGCCCCGAGAGTGCCTCCTATTGCCTCCATGCCTCCACCCTCCCCTACCGGGAGGCGGTGGCGGCATGGGCCCAGCGCCGCTTCGGGGTTTCGGTGGATCCGGACCGGGAGGTGCTCCTGCTGGTGGGCTCCCAGGAGGGCACGGCCCATCTGCCCCTGGCGGTGCTGAACCCAGGGGAGTCCGCTCTGCTGCTCGATCCCTATTACCCCTCCCACATGGGGGGCCTCCATCTGGCCTCGGCCCGACCCCTGCTGCTCCCCCTGCGGGCGGATCAGGGCTGGCGACCCGATTTCGAGGGGCTGTCTGCCGCCACGTGGGACAGCCTCCAGCTGATGGTGCTCGGCTTTCCCCACAATCCCACCGCCACCACCGGAGAGCAGGCCTGGCTGGATCAGGCGGTGGAGAAGGCCCTGCGGCACGACATCGTGCTCGCCCATGACAATCCCTACGTGGATCTGGCGCTGGAAGGCGAGGCACCGGCCTTGCTGCGTCATCCCGACTGGCGCCGCTGCGGCATCGAATTCTTCTCCTTCTCCAAGGGCTGGTGCCTGGGCGGCTACCGGCTCGCCTTCGCCATCGGCCGCGAGGAACTGATCACCGCCCTGCGGCAGCTCAAGGCGGTGGTCGACTTCAACCAGTCGCTGGCCCTGCAGGCCGGCGCCATCGCCGCCCTGGAGCAGGCCCCCGACTGGCCCGTCCGCCTGCGCCGCATCTACCGGGAGCGGCGCGACCGCATGGCCGCTGGCCTCGAGGCGGTGGGCTGGCCTGTGCGGCTGCCTTCGATGGCGCTCTATCTCTGGCTGGAACTGCCGCCGGCGGCCCGGGCCCGGGGTTTCGATTCGGAGAGCTTCTGCGCCGCCCTGCTGGAGGCCACCGGGGTGTGTCTCACTCCTGGCAGCGGTTTCGGGCCCAGCGGGGAAGGCTGGGAACGGCTGGCCCTGGTCCACCCGGCCGAGGTGCTGGAGGCCGGCGCCGAGCGCATGGGCGCCTGGTTGCGCCGGCTTTGATCGGCCGCATCGCCGCCGCGCGCCGCTCCCTGCCGCCCCGGTCCGGCAGCGTTCCCCTGCCCTGGCGGCTGCGGGCCCTGCCGGTCTGCGCCAGCACCGAGAGGGAACTCGACCGCTGGCTGGCGGACGAGGGCCTGCTCGCCCCCGCCGCCGCCCCGGCCCCCCTGCAGCGGCCCCTGGCGGTGATCGCCCGGCGGCAGCGGTTCGGCCGGGGCCAGGGGAATCGCCTCTGGTGCTCCCCTGCCGGCGGCGTATGGCTGAGCGCCGCCCTGCCCTGGCCCGCCGATGCCCCCACGGCCGCCTCCCCTGCCCTGGCGGTGGCCGTGGGGCTGTGCCTGGAGCTGGAAGCCCTCGGGCTGCGGGCCGGCATCAAGTGGCCCAACGACCTGATGCTGCCGGCACCGGACCAGGGCTGGCGCAAGCTGGCGGGACTGCTGCCCGGTCTCCGCCAGCGGGCCGGGCGGGTGCGCTGGGCCCGGATGGGGGTCGGCCTCAATGGCCGCAATCCCGTGCCCCCTGGTGCCACCAACCTGCTGGCGCACCTCGGGGCGGCCCGGACCGATCCCCTGCGCCTCGCCGCCCGGGTGCTGGCCGCCCTGGAGTGGGCCGTGGCCTGGGCGGATCGCCCGGAGCCGGTGCGGCAGCTGGCGGAACGGCGTCTGGTGCTGCCCCGCGAGCCGCTCTGGCTGGAGGGGGAGGCCTGGCAGCCCCACGGTCTTTCCCCCGCGGGGGGACTGGTGCTGACCCGGGACGGCCGGAGCCGGGTGCTGACCCGCCGGTTCCCGGGCCGTCGCCCCTGAACCCCGCAGGACAGGAAGATCCTCTTGAATTGCGTCAGAATTCGGCACGTTTGCCGCTGCCCCCCACCCCCCTTCTTCTTTCTTCCATGGCTTCCAGGCCGCGCACCACCGCTCTCCTCCTCGCCGCGCTCGCCGCGCCGCCCCTGCTGGGTGTGCCCCTGGCCCTGGCCAGCAGCACCGATGGGGCCGCTTCCCCGGAGGCCGCGCCTGCCCCGGAACCCGCGCCCCGGGCCCTGCCGGAGCTCCCCCCGCCACCGCCGCCCCTGCCGGCCGCCGCCGCTCCCGCACCCACCCCGGCGCCGACCCTTCCCCGGCCCTCGGTCAGGCTGAATCCAGCGGCGGCTGCCGATCCCGTGGTGCCGGTGCGTCCCCCCGCTTCCACCGCCATCCAGCCCGTCGTTCGCCCGCCCGAGCAGGAGCAGCGCAGCCTCCCTCCCAGGCGCCGCTTCGATGCCTCCCTCGATGCCCTGGTCCGCGATGGGGTGGTGTCGCCCCAGGAGCGGGTGCGCGTGCGGGGGGGCATCGTCACTCCTCCCAGCATCGGCCTGCGGGATCAGGTCTGCCGCAGCGGTGCCCTCTCCCAGCAGGAGTGCAGCACCGGTGTGGTGTTCCGCGGCCTGGGCCGCACGGCCTCCGACCGGGCCGAAGCCGGCACCTCGGGGGGTGAAGGCAGTGCCCTTTCCGGCTCGGTGGCGGGGCTGGGTGGGGCCCGCTACGGCATCGACGCCGCCCCGCTGCCACCGATCACCGTTCCCGTCACGGCCCTGCTCAGCGGAGCCGGTGGAAACTTCCGCCTCACCGACATCTTCCGCGTCACCCCCCGCCCCCGCCCGATCCCCGGCAACGGCAACAACCGTCTGCTCTTTCCCCTGATGGGTTCGGCGGTGACCACCAGCAACTTCGGCTGGCGGCTCCATCCCGTTCTGGGCAGCTGGCTGATGCACGCCGGCCGTGATCTGGCGGCTCCCGAGGGAACCCCGGTGGTGGCCTCCCTTTCCGGCAAGGTCGTGAGCAGCGGTCTGGCCGGTGGCTACGGCCTGGCGGTCGAGCTCGAGCATGAGCGCCCCCGCCGGCGCACCCTCTACGGGCACCTCTCCGAGCTCTACGTGAAGGAAGGGGAGCACGTGCGCCAGGGAGAGGTGATCGGCCGGGTCGGCAGCACCGGGCTCAGCACCGGTCCCCACCTGCATTTCGAGCTGCGGCTGCCTGAGGACGGCGGCTGGGTGGCCACCGATCCGGGCGATCTCGATCCGGGCGGCAGCATGATCGCCGGCCCTGCCGGACTGCCGGGAAGCGGAAGCCCCTCGGCAGCCGGCGCCACCGATGCCGTGGCCATGCTCATGGGCCAGCTGGTGCAGACCCTGGAGAGGCCCCGCTCGCCCCTTGCCTTACCCCAGGGTCCGTCCTCGGTGTCTCCGCCGGCCCCGGCCGGCACCAGGGGCTGAGCCCGCCGCCCTTGCCTCAGTCGGCGATTCTTCCGTCGCGAAAGTGCACGACCCGGTGGGCGTGGGCGGCCACCTCCTGCTCGTGGGTCACCAGCAGGATCGTCACCCCCTGGGCGTTGTAGGCATCGAAGATGTCCAGCACCTCGGCGGTCGTGCGGGAATCCAGCGCTCCGGTCGGTTCGTCGGCCAGCAGCAGGGCGGGTCGGTTGATCATCGCCCGGGCCACCGCCACCCGTTGCTGTTGCCCCCCCGAGAGCTGGTTGGGTTTGTTGCCCACCCGCTGGCCAAGGCCCACGCTCTCGAGGGCTTCCGTGGCCCGCCGCCGCCGCTCATCGGGGGGGACCCCGGCGTAGATCATGGGCAGCATCACGTTCTCCAGGGCACTGAGCTGGGGCAGCAGATGGAACTGCTGGAAGACGAACCCCAGTTCCTGGTTGCGCAGATCCGCCAGTTCGTCGTCGCTGAGGGTCTCGACCGCGACGCCGTTGAGCCGGTAGCTGCCCCTGGTGGGTCGATCGAGGCAGCCCAGGATGTTCATCGCCGTGCTCTTCCCGGAACCGGAGGTGCCCATCACCGCCAGATAGTCGCCCCGTTCCACCGTGAGGCAGAGATCATCGAGAGCGCGGACTTCGGTGTCGCCGCTTCCGTAGACCTTGGTGATGTGGATGAGCTCGGCCACCAGAGGAGAGCCACCCTCCGGCTCGGGAATTCCCCTGAATCCCGGCTGCTCGATCGCTGTGGTGGAGGCCATCCGATCCAGCGCCTCAGCCAACGGCCAGAGAAGCGCCGCTGGCCAGGGCCTGCTGCAGGATGGGCGTGCCGGCGACGGTGTCACCGGCCCACTCGAACAGGGGATTCGAGAGAATCCCACCCACGGCGGTGACCAGCACGCAGGCAACGAGGGCGGCCCGCAGCGGTTGCATCCCGGCCAGATTCCAGCTGATCGTTGGATAGGCCTTCACCACATCGGAGGCTTCCTGGGGTTCCTTCACCACCATCATCTTGATCACGGAAATGTAGTAATAGATGGAGACCACCGAGGTCACCAGACCCACCACCACCAGCAGATACTGGTGATCCGCCCAGCCGGCGAAGAAGAGATAGATCTTGCCGAAGAAGCCCAGCATCGGAGGGATGCCGCCGAGGGAAAGCAGGCAGAGACTGAGCCCCAGGGTGATCAGGGGGTCCTTCTGATACAGGCCCGCGTAGTCGGCGATCCGGTCACTGCCGGTGCGGATCGAGAAGAGGATGATGCAGGCGAAGGCGCCCAGATTCATGAACAGGTAGGCCGCCATGTAGAGCACCATCGCGGCGAAGCCATCCTGGGTGCCGCACACCAGCCCGATCATCACGAATCCCGCCTGGCCGATGGAGCTGTAGGCGAGCATCCGCTTCATCGAGGTCTGGGCGAGGGCCACGACGTTGCCCAGCACCATGCTGAGCACCGCCAGCACGGTGAACAGGAACTTCCACTGGCTGTCGAAGCTGTCGAAACACCCCACCAGCAGGCGCACGGCCAGGGCGAAGCCCGCAGCCTTCGATCCAACGGAAAGAAAGGCCACCACCGGGGTGGGGGAGCCCTCGTAGACATCCGGGGTCCACTGGTGGAACGGCACGGCAGCGATCTTGAAGGCCACCGTCGCCAGCACGAACACCAGGGCCAGGGCCGTGACCGGTGTGGCGCTGGTGCGCAGGGCCACACCGATGGCTTCCAGGCTGGTGGCTCCACCCGAGAGTCCGTACAGCAGGGAGGCGCCGTAGAGGAAGACCGCAGCGGCTGCGGATCCCACCAGCAGATACTTCAGGGCCGCCTCGGAGCTGCGGGCATCCCGCTTCATGTAGCCCGAGAGCAGGTAGCTCGCCACCGAGAGGGTCTCGAGGGAGATGAAGATGCTCACCAGATCGGTGGCGCCGCAGAGGAACATCGCCCCCAGGGTGGCGGCGAGCAGGATGGCGGCGTATTCCCCCACCGGCGTGCCGCTGCGCTCCACGTAGCGCCAGCTGAGCAGCAGGGAGATCAGGGTGGAGGCCGCCACCACGGCCCGGAAGGCGATGGCGAGGTTGTCAGCCAGGAACGCTCCCAGGAAGGAGGGCTCCAGGGTGCCGTTCCACTGCAGGGCGAGCAGCAGCAGGGAGGCGCCCAGCCCGCCGTAGCAGATCGGCGGCACCCATCGGCTGGCGGCCTTCTCGCCCGCCAGATCCACCAGCAGGCAGGCCACCAGCGCCAGCAGAACGGCGACTTCGGGGGCGATGGCCCCGGCGTGGAGCTGCAGGTCGAGGCCACCTGTGCTCAGACCGGAGGCGATGGCGGCACTGGCAGCCTCGGAAGCTTGGACCACGGAGGGAAAGAATCCGGTGGAGCGGACTTTAGCGGCCTCTGCCGGGGTCGGTTCGTGGATCGCCCGGCGCCGCGATGCCGGGCGATGCGATAAAGAGGGTGCGGTCGATCGCCTGCCTGTGGCCCATACCCTGGTCATCGTCGAGAGTCCCACCAAGGCCCGCACCATCAGGGGCTTCCTGCCGAAGGACTTCCTCGTGGAGGCCTCGATGGGGCATGTGCGCGACCTGCCCAACAACGCCGCCGAGATCCCCGCTGCCCACAAGGGGGAGAAGTGGGCCAACCTCGGCGTCAACACCGCCAACGACTTCGAGCCCCTCTACGTGGTGCCGAAGGACAAGAAGAAGGTGGTGAAGGAGCTCAAGGAGGCCCTCAAGGGCGCCGATCAGCTCCTGCTGGCCACCGACGAGGACCGGGAGGGGGAGAGCATCAGCTGGCATCTCCTCCAGCTCCTGGCGCCCAAGGTGCCCGTGAAGCGGATGGTGTTCCATGAGATCACCCGGGAGGCGATCTCCCGCGCCCTCGAGAGCCCCCGGGAGCTCGACATGGAGCTGGTCCATGCCCAGGAGACGCGCCGCATCCTCGACCGCCTGGTGGGCTACACCCTCTCCCCCCTGCTCTGGAAGAAGGTGGCCTGGGGACTCTCGGCGGGCCGGGTGCAGTCGGTGGCGGTGCGGCTGCTGGTGCAGCGGGAGAGGGCCCGGCGGGCCTTCCGCAGCGGCACCTACTGGGATCTGCGGGCCCAGCTGGAGCAATCCGGAGCCGCCTTCGAAGCCAGGCTCACCCATCTGCAGGGGGAGAAGATCGCCGGGGGCAGTGATTTCGACGAGACCACCGGAGGGCTGAAGGCCGGCAGCAAGGTGAAGCTGCTCAGCGAGAGCGAAGCCCAGCACCTGAAGCAGGCGGTCGAGAACGCCCCCTGGCGGGTGGCCGCGGTGGAGGAGAAGCCCACGGTGCGCAAGCCCGTTCCACCGTTCACCACCAGCACCCTCCAGCAGGAGTCCAACCGCAAGCTGCGCCTCTCGGCCCGCGAGACCATGCGCACGGCCCAGGGGCTCTATGAACGGGGCTTCATCACCTACATGCGCACCGACTCGGTGCATCTCTCCGATCAGGCGATCCAGGCGGCCCGGGGCTGTGTCACCGAGAAGTACGGCAGCGAGTTCCTCAGCCCCTCCCCCCGTCAGTTCAGCACCAAGTCCCGCAATGCCCAGGAGGCCCACGAGGCGATCCGGCCCGCCGGGGAAAGCTTCCGCACCCCCAGGGAGACCGGGCTGGAGGGCAGGGATCTTGCCCTCTACGAGCTGATCTGGAAACGCACGGTGGCGAGCCAGATGGCCGACGCCAGGCTCACCATGCTGTCGGTGGATCTGGAGGTGGCCGGCGCCAGCTTCCGGGCCAGCGGCAAGCGCATCGATTTCCCCGGCTTCTTCCGCGCCTACGTCGAGGGCAGTGACGACCCCGATGCTGCCCTCGAGGGCCAGGAGGTTCTCCTGCCGGCCCTGCGGCAGGGCGATTCCCCTTCCTGCCGCGACGTGGAGGCCCTCGGCCACCAGACCCAGCCCCCCTCCCGCTTCAGTGAGGCGGCCCTGGTCAAGACCCTCGAGAAGGAGGGCATCGGCCGCCCCTCCACCTACGCCAGCATCATCGGCACGATCGTGGATCGCGGCTACGCCACCCTGCAGAACAATGCCCTCACCCCCAGCTTCACCGCCTTCGCCGTGACGGCCCTTCTGGAGGGGAACTTCCCCGATCTGGTGGATACCGGCTTCACGGCCCGGATGGAGAGCACCCTCGACGAGATCTCCACCGGCAAGGTTTCCTGGCTGCCCTATCTGGAGACCTTCTACAAGGGCGAGAAGGGGCTCGAGGCCCAGGTCCAGCAGCGGGAGGGAGACATCGATCCGGGGGCCTCCCGCACGGTCGAGCTGGAGGGGTTGCCCTGCGTGGTGCGCATCGGTCGCTTCGGCGCCTACCTGGAGAGCAAGCGCGTCGCCGACGACGGCAGCGAGGAGGTGCTCAAGGCCACCCTTCCCCAGGAGATCACCCCGGGAGAGCTGGATGCCGAGACGGCCGAACTGATCCTGCGGCAGAAGGCCGAGGGCCCCGAATCCCTGGGCGTGGATCCGGAAACCGGCGAACAGGTCTATCTGCTGTTCGGGCAATACGGTCCCTATCTCCAGCTCGGCCAGGCGAGCGAGGAGACCCCCAAGCCCAAGCGGGCGTCCCTGCCGAAGGGAACCAAGCCTGAGCAGATGAACCTCGAGGATGCCCTCGGCCTGCTGCGGCTGCCGCGGCTGCTGGGAGAGCATCCGGAGGGGGGCAGGGTGCAGGCGGGCCTGGGCCGCTTCGGCCCCTACGTGGTGCACGACAAGGGCAAGGGGGAGAAGGACTACCGCTCCCTCAAGGCGGAGGACGACGTGCTCGCCATCGGACTGGAGCGGGCCCTCGAGCTGCTGGCCCAGCCCAAGCGCGGCCGGGGCGGACGCACGGCCCTCAAGGATCTGGGCACCCCCGAGGGTGGGGGCGATCCGATCCAGCTGTTCGATGGTCCCTATGGGCTCTACGTGAAGCAGGGCAAGGTGAATGCCTCCCTGCCCGAGGGCACCACCGCGGACACCATCTCCCTGGAGCAGGCGGTGGAGCTGCTGGCCGCCAAGGCCGCCAGCGGCAAGTCCTCCGGCCGCCGCACGGCTGCGGCGGCCGGAACCAAGTCCACGGCCAAGACCGACACCAAGCCCACGACCAAGGCCCCCGCCAAGACCAGCGGCAAGGGCGGCCGCACGGCCAAAGCCGCGGGTTCCACCCCTGCCGAGCCGGCTTCCCGCAAGCCTCCCGCCACCACCAAGACCGGCCGGCTTCGGGCCAGTGCGGTGCGGGTGATCCGTCCGGCTGGGGGCGGATGACCCCTTCCCGCCTCTCCCTCCACCTGCCGGTGGGGGTGCTGGCGCTGCTGCTGGCGGGCTGCAGCGGTTCCCCGTTCGCCGAGAATCTCTCCCGCAGCTTCTCCCTGCCCGGACAAGCGGACCCTGCCCCTTCGGCCGTCGACGCTCCTTCGGCCCCAGCCCCTTCCGCTTCCGCTTCCGCCTCTCCGGCGGCCCCGTCGCCGCTTCCCCCCAGCCCAGGCCCTCCAAAGGTCCAGGCGCAGAAGCAGCCCCCCGGTTCGCCGGCCGCTTCGGCCGCCCCGCCGGCGACCCCTCCCGCCGCAGGGCCCGGCAAGCCGACCGCCGCCGGCAAGCCGACCGCCGCCGGCAAGCCCATCCCCTACAGGGTCACCCTCCGGCTTCCCCTGGCCGACCCCTCCGCCCCTGCCGAAGTCGTCACCCAGGCCCTGCGCGCTGCGGGAGTCCCCTTCGAGGTGGAGACGATCGAGCGCCTCTCCGGCGGAGATCCCGCCCCCACCCCGGCTCCCGGACCCTCCCAGGAGCCCGCCACCCGTCCGGCGCCCCCGCCCCCCTGAGCGCCCTTCCCCCGCCATGGCCCCACCCCCCCATCGCCAGCTGAGTCCCCGCCAGGCACGCCAGCTGATGGACACGGCCTACCTGGCGGCCGCCACGGCCCTGCTCTGGGTCGCCCTCTACTACCTGCCGGTGGGCAGTCCCCTGTTCCGGCTGGCCCTCCCCCTGCCCCTCGCCCTGCTGCAGCTCCGCCATGGCTGGCGCTGCGCCGTGGAGGGGGTGGTGGTCAGCGCCCTCCTGCTCGTTGCCCTGATGGGCCCCATCCGCGGCCCGCTGGTGCTGTTCCCCTACGGGCTGCTCTCCCTGTGGCTGGGCTGGGGGTGGCGGCGCCGCTGCAGTTGGTGGATCACCCTCGGGCTGGGAGGGGTGATCGGAGCCCTCGGATTTCTGGTGCGGGTGGCCGTGCTCTCCGTGCTCGTGGGCGAGAACCTCTGGGTGCTGATCACCAGCGCCGCCGCCCGGCTGCTCGATCGCTTCAGCTCCGTGGTGGGGCTGGGACCGGGTCTCGACCTGTCCCAGGTGCAGCTGGCGGCCCTGCTGCTGGTGCTCCTGCAGAACCTGATCGTGGTGCTCTGTCTCCACGCCGTGGCGTACTGGATCTTTCCGCGCCTGGAGGCGCCGATCGGCGAACCGCCCCCCGCCCTGCGGGGATTGGTGGCCCTCGACCCCCTGTGAGGCAGCTGCGGCGGCTCACGGGCACCGCCGCGGCTGCCGAGCGCTGGACGCAGGACTGGCGCAGGGGCTGGCCCCGCGCCGAGGTGCTGCTGGTGCTGGCCGCCACGGAAACGGCCGGGGTGCCGGGCATCTCCGCCGCCGGTGCCACACCGGATTCCCGTCGCGGCACGGCCGCGGCGGATGCCGAGCTCCTGGTGCTGGGCCCTTCGGCCCCCCGGCCCCATGCCCTTCCCCCCCTGCCCGCCGGGGTCTCGCCGGCGCTGATCGGGCATGTGGTGCTGCGGGAACTGGGCCTGGAGCCGCTGGTGCTCGACCTCGGCTGTCCCCTCGCCCCGGGGGTTCCCCACCTTCGCCTGCCGGGTCCTGCCGGCAGGGAGCCTGCCCGTTGTCTCAGCACCGGCCGGGCCCTGGATCCCTCCCGGGTGGAAGCGCTGCTTGCCTGCGGCCGGCGCTGGGGGGAGAGAGAGGCCTCCACCGAACCGGCTCGGCCCCTGCTGCTGGCGGAATGTGTGCCGGGAGGCACCACCACGGCCCAGGGCGTGCTCACCGGGCTGGCCGTTGCCGCCGCCGGCCTGGTGAGCGGCAGCCTCCGCGATCCGGCCCATGGGCTCAAGGCCGGACTGGTGGCCGCCGGGCTGGAAGCGGCCGGGTTGGCCGGGGACGGTGGCGGGGATCCGGTTCGGGTGGTGGCGGCGCTGGGGGATCCCATGCAACCGCTGGCCGCGGCTCTGGCCATCACCGCCGCCGCCGGTGGCCGGCCGGTGCTGCTGGCGGGGGGCAGCCAGATGGCCGCCGTGCTGGCGCTGGCGCTGAGCCTGGCCCCTGCTGGGCTCCGCCCCCGCCTCGCCGCCCGGGTGGCGGTGGGGACCACCGCCTGGGTGGCGGGCGAGGCGGGCAGTGATCTGGCCCTTCTGCTGGAACGCATCGGTGCCCGCTGGGGGGTGGACCCCCTGGCCTTCGCGGCCGATCTGCGGTTCGGGGTGTCCTCCCATCCCGCCCTGGTGGACTACGAACGGGGCTACGTGAAGGAGGGGGTGGGGGCCGGCGGCCTGTCCCTGCTCTGGCAGCTCAGTGGCAGGGATCCCGGGGCCCTCGCCCATGCCTGCGACATCGCCTGCCGCCAGTTGCTCGGACCTGGGCCGGGCCTACGGTCCGACCATGGCTGACACCCCCCTCTCCCGCCGGGCTCTGCTGCGCGCTGCCGCCCTGGCCGGGGTCGCCCTGGTCGCCGGCTGCCGCCGCCAGGAGCAGTCCCTGCTTCTGGCCAGCCGGGGCGATCTGCCCGCCCTCTGGTCGGGCCGGCTGCCTGATTCCTGGTCGGTGCGTCTGCTCGAGAATCCATCCGAAGTGGTGAAGGCCGCCGCGGCGGGGGCTGGACCTGCCACCGCGGCCTTGCTGCAGCTGGGAGATGGCTGGGCCACCAGCCTCCCCCCCACGGCGCTCCAATCGATCGGAACCCCGGAGCTGATCGAGCGGCTCGTCCCCATGGCCGGCCCCGTGAGCCGCCTGTTCGCCCCCGTCGGGGGCGGCGGCACCCCTGTTGCCTATCCCTGGTCGGTGTCGCCATGGGTGCTGGTGCTGCGCAACCGTCCCGATCTGGTGAAGCGGGGGGCCCGGGACTGGGAGGTGCTGCTCGATCCCAGCCTGCGGGATCGGCTGGTGCTTCCCTCCAGCCCGCGGGTGGTCATCGATCTGGTGCAGGGGGATGGCCAGCGGCTGGCGCAGCTGCGCCGCCAGGCTCTCGCCTTCGATGACGCCAACGGTCTCAACCTGCTGCTCAGCGGCGAGGCCGAGGCGGCGGTCCTGCCCCGCCATCGGGTGGTGCCCCTGCTGCGCCGCGATCCTCGGCTTCAGGTGGTGATTCCCGAGTCCGGCTCCCCCCTGAGCTGGAACCTGCTGGTCCGTCCGGCCGGAAGCCAGCCCCCGCCGCCCCTCGACTGGCTGGGAGAGATCCTCGAAGAGCCCCTGCTCGCTCGCCTGATGGCGGCCGGGTGGGTTCCCCCCCTCCCTCACGCCAGCCTCGAGAAAGCTCTGGTGGGATTCCCCCCGACCCTCGCCCGGCTGCTGCTGCCCCCACCGGCGGTCCTGGCCCGCTGCCGCAGCCTGCCTCCCCTGCCGGAGGAGGAACGCAGGCGGCTGCAGGCCCTCTGGGATGGGGCCGCCCCTCCCCCGGCGACTTAGTCCCCTAGCCCCAGAGTCGGCGGCGCGGCCGCGCCGCGAGGCGGCGATGGGTGTCGGCCAGCAGGTCCGGGATGGCGAGGCCGTGGGGGCAGCGGGGCAGGCAGGCACCGCATCGGCTGCAGGCATCCGCATCCACCGCTTCCCACCAGTGGCCGGCGCGGCCGATGAGGTTGTAGCGCTCCTGCGCGAAGGCGGTCATGCCGTGACCCACCGCCAGGTTGCGCAGACGCAGCAGGGCCGGGATGGGCACCTCCCGGGGACAGGGGAGGCAGAGGCGGCACTGACCGCAGCGCTCGGGCCCGAGCCGGGTGCGGCCTGCCTGGGAAAGCCGGTCGATGGCTTCTGCTTCGCAGGGATCGAGGGGCCCATCGGCCCGGGCCAGCCGGGCGGCCCAGAACAGGTCCTGGGGTGAGGCGGCCCCCAGGGTGAGGGTGCTGATCCCCTGGGCCAGGAGATGGCGGTAGGCCAGCTCCAGCGGGGTGAAGGGGGCGCAGTCGCAAACCAGCTCCGGCGGCGGGTCGTAGAGGCGCCCGCCCTTGTCGGCCGGGGAGATCGCCATCACGCCGATCCCTGCCGCCAGGGCACTGCGGGCCAGGGGCAGACGCTCGCCGTCGAACAGGTGCAGGTGAAGGCTGCAGAAGGAGAATCGGCCGCTCTCCAGCGCCGCCTCGATCCGTTCACAGGGGCCATGACTCGAGAACCCCACCTGGCCCACGAGCCCCTCGCCCCGTGCCCAGGCCAGCAGTTCCGCTCCGGCACCCCGCAGGCTCCACTCCAGGTGCTCGGAGGTGTTGAGGCCATGCACCGCCAGGTTGTCGAGGCGGTCGGTGCCCAGGCGCCGCAGGATGGCCCGGATCTGCTCCTTGCCTTCGCCCAGTCCGACGCCCGGCAGCAGTTTGCTGGTGAGCACCAGAGCGGATCGGGCGGCGGGATCGCTGCGGCCCAGTCGCCGCAGGGCCTCTCCGAGGAAGGTTTCAGCCGGGCCGTAGGCGGGGGCCGTCTCCAGATGGTTGATCCCGGCCGCCAGCGCCGCTTCCACCACGCTCGCCATCGCCTCCGCACTGGCCAGGGCGCGCATCGTGCCCAGGGTGAACAGGGAGACGGGCGGGCAGCCGGTCCCGAAGGGCCTGCGGGCGGGGGGTGCCTGGGGCGGATCGAGGCCCGCTTCAGCCGTTCTCGCCAAGGGGGTCACCACCGGGCTCCGGACCCTCCCCGTTCGGCTCGGCTGCGGTTTCCTCCTCCTGGGGCATCGAACGGCGCAGGTGCTTGATCAGTTCCGCCGGGCTGGTGCGATCGAGGAAACGGCGGAAATCCTCCTGGTCCTCCGCGTCGGCTTCGGCATCCACCGGAATGGAGGCATCGGCCACCACCTCCTCCAGCATCCAGATGCTGCTGTGGGTTCGCAGGGCGAGGGCGATCGCGTCGCTGGGACGGGAATCGAGTTCACCCGTCGCGCCATCGGCCTTCACCAGTTTGAGCACGGCCCGGAAGGTGTTGTCCTCGATCGTGTGGATGATCACCTTCTCCAGCTGCAGCTCCCCCGCCTCCAGCAGGCTCACCATCAGGTCGTGGCTCAGGGGGCGCGGAGGCCGTTCGCCCCCCATCCCCGCGAGGATGTTCTGGGCCTGGGCCTGATCGATCCAGATCGGCACCTGCCTCCTGCCGGAGGGATCCCGCAACAGCACGATCGGGCTGCGGCTGGCCGCATCCAGGGCGATGCCGGCAACGCTCATCTCCACCATGGTCGGGTCCGCTCCTGGCTCTCGCCGCTCCCCGTGGTTCGATTATGACCAGGAGAACTGCGCAGCGGGATGTTCACAGGTCTGGTGCGGGCTCTCGGCCGCCTCGAGCGTTCTGCCCACGGGCTGCGGGTGCGGGTCGCTCCGGGCGACACCGGGCCCGGGGGAGCGCTGGGTCCGCTGGCCGTGGGCGACAGCATCGCCGTCGACGGGGTCTGTCTCACGGTGACGGAGCCCCTGGGCGACGGCTTCCGGGCGGATGTGAGCGAGGAGACCCTGGCCCGCACCACCCTGGCCGAGAAAGCCGCCGGGGGTGCCTGGGTCAATCTGGAGCCGGCTCTGCGTCTGAGTGACCGCCTGGGCGGTCACCTGGTCAGCGGCCACGTCGACGGTCAGGGGATGGTGCACGCCGTGGCAAGGGAACCGGCCTCATGGCGGCTGGAGCTCGCCTGGAAGGATCCAGCCGGTGGTCGCTACATCTGCGAGAAGGCCAGCATCGCTGTGGATGGCATCAGCCTCACCGTGGCCGGTTGCGATTCCCGGGGGGAGCGCTTCTGGATCGCCGTGATCCCCCACACCTGGTCCGCCACCACCCTCCAGGGGCGACGGCCCGGTGATGCGGTGAATCTGGAGGCCGATCTGCTCGCCAAGTACACCGAACGTCTGCTCCGGCACGGAGGCCTCGAGCCGCCGGAACCCCTCGACGGGGGGGGCTCGCTCACGCCCGCCTGGCTGGCGGAGCATGGCTGGGGTTCCGGCTGAGCCGGCGCTGGTCAGCGGCTGGCACGCTGATTACCTTCGGGGGAGTTCCCCCTGATGGTGAGAGGGCTGCCGATCCATGCCTCCCCCGCTTTCCGATCGGATCCACACGGAGGCCTCTCCCGACCGCCTGGCCCGCCAGGCGGCCTCCCTGCGCGCCTTCACCCTCGGGGAAGGGGTGGTGATGCTGGTGCTGGGAGTGCTGGCGCTGATCTTTCCCATGGTGGCCTCCATCTGGGCGACGGCCGCGGTGGCACTTGCTTTCCTGGTCGGGGGCATCGTGGGTTGGATCAACTCCCTGGCCCGTTCCCGGCGCCTCAGCGCTGCGATCACCTTCTGGCGGCTCGTCGTCGCCACCCTGTTCCTGGTGGCTGGCATCTGGATGGTGCGGCAGCTGTCCGGCGGCCTGCTCGCCGCGGCCACCCAGGCGGCGGCCCTCGCCCTGGCGATCGGCGTGGTGTTCCTGGTGGAGGGAGTCGTGGCGATCCTGGTCTCCCTCTCCCATCGCCATGTGAGGAGATGGGGCTGGGGGCTCACCAATGGTGTCGTGACCCTTCTTCTGGGGATCCTGATCCTCACGATGCGATCCACAGGCCTGCTTCAGGTGCTGGGCTACCTGGTGGGGATCAGCTTCCTCTTCAGCGGCATCGACCTGCTCACCTTCAGCGCCAGCTTCCATCCCGATGAGGCGGATGGAGGGGAAACGGCTCCGGGGTGAGCGAAGCGGCAGTCCTGAGTGGATCAGCCCGGAGCCGCTTCCGCCTTCTCGTCGAGGGGGAGCAGCCAGATCGATCCCGTTTCCCGGTGCAGTTCGATGCGGAATTCCTGACCGGGTTCCAGTCCCATCCGGCGCGTGTAGGCCTGGCCGATCAGCAGGTTGCCGTTGCCGTGCACCCGGGTGCGGAACTCCGCCTGCCTGCCTCTGGTGAGGTTCGATCCGGCGGAGGCGGAGGGAACCGGGTATCCCTTGGCGGCGACCAGGGCCCGGTAGAAGCTTTTCTTGAGAACCCTGCCGCTGGGACCGACATAGCCGCAGGCACGGGCGATCTGATCCTCCGGCCGATTGCTCAGGGAACGGGCCTTGTCGAGCAGGGCCTTCCCTTCCAGGGGAGGCTGGGATCCCCCGGTCCTGGGTGGGGAAAGGGCGTGGTCAGCTCCTGCCGAACCTTTACTGGCAGTCATCAGAGAGGAGCGGAGAACCTAATGACATCGATTGTGGCGATGCTGCCGCAGTTTCGGCAAGGTCCAGGAGGGTCGGATTCAGAGGAGATAAAGAATTCCGTAGAGAACCACCCAGATCCCATCAACGAAGTGCCAGTAGAGCTCGGCGGCCTCCAGCCCGAAAGGTTGGCTCGCGGTGATGCGGCCGCCGCCCGGTCGGGCCTGGAACCACACGATCAGGATGCAGATCACTCCCAGGGTCACGTGCAGACCATGGAAGCCCGTGAGGGCATAGAAGGTGCTGGCGAAGAGATTGTCTGTGAGGCCGAAGGGGAGGTTGAAATATTCGACCATCTGGCCGCCGAGGAAGGCCGCCCCCAGGGCGGCGGTGAGCAGCAGCCAGTTCCTGGTGGCGGCACCGTCTCCCCCCAGCAGGTTCCTGCCGGCCTTGTGGAAGGTGTAGCTGCTCAGCAGCAGCAGAACGGTGTTGATCGTGGGCAGCACCAGCTCCAGCTCGTAGCTGGAGCCCTCCGGCAGGGGATTGACGGCGCGGAAGGTGAGGTAGGCGGCAAAGAAGCCGGCGAAGGTCATGCCATCGGCCACCAGGAAGGTGGCCAGCCCGAACAGCCGGGCATCGTGATGGCCCCCATGGCCATCGATGGCTTCGGCGTGATCGCCGGCGTTGCTGAGGTCGAGGGCCAGGGCTCCCTCGCTGGAGAGGGCCTCTGCAGAGCTGCCGGATCCGGGGGCGAGACGGGTCATCGTGGGCCAGAACGGAGGAAGGGGGGAAGCATCCGAAGACGCGTAGGAAACAGCGGCAGGGGGAGAGAGACGATCAGCGGCGGGAGATCGACCAGATCTCCTTGCCGCTGGCAGCCCCGAGGTCAAGCTTTCCGGGAATGGTTCCGTAACCGTAGGGATGTTCGACCAGGGGTGCTTCACCCACCCAGTTCTCCACCGGCGGCGGGGAGGAGGTGAGCCATTCCGGTGTGAGGGCGTTCCAGGGATTGTCTCCGGCCACCGGCCCACGGAAGGCGCTCCAGAACACGTTGATCAGGAAGGGCAGGGTGCTGACGGCCATCAACAGGGCTCCCACGCTGCTCACCTGGTTCCAGAAGGTGAACTGGGGGTCGTATTCGGCCACCCGGCGGGGCATGCCATTGAGGCCGAGCCAGTGCTGGGGGGCGAAACAGAGGTTGAAACCCACGAAGGTGAGCAGGAAGTGGATGCGACCGAGATCTTCGTTGAGCATTCTGCCGGTGAATTTTGGGTACCAGTGATAGATCGCACTGAAGATCACAAACACAGTTCCGCCATAAACGATGTAGTGGAAATGACCAACCACGAAATAGGTGTCATGGACATGGATGTCGAAGGGCACCTGGGCCAGGGCGATGCCGGTGATGCCTCCGAATACGAAATTCACGATGAAGGCGCAGGAGAAGAGCATGGCGCTGTTCAGGGCGATCTTGCCTCCCCAGAGAGTGGCCAGCCAGTTGAAGAATTTGATGCCGGTGGGTACGGCGATGAAGGACGTGGCGATGGTGAAGAAGAGACGCATCCAGGGCGGGGTGCCGCTCGTGAACATGTGGTGCGCCCAGACGATCAGGCCAAGAAAGACAATCGCCAGGATGGAATAGACCATCGTGGTGTAGCCGAAAAGAGGTTTGCGAGCATGGATCGGCAGGATCTCGCTCACCAGACCGAAAGCCGGCAGCACCATGATGTAGACGGCCGGATGGGAGTAGAACCAGAAAAGGTGCTGATAAACCACCACATTGCCGCCCATGGCCGGATTGAAGAAACCCGTGTGGGCGATGATGTCGAAGCTCAGCAGAATCAGGGTGCCGGCAAGCACGGGAGTGGAGAGCACCACCAGGATGCTGGTACCCAGCATGGCCCAGCAGTACATGGGCAACTGCATCATCTTCAGGCCAGGACGACGAAGCTTGAGGATCGTGGCAATGAAGTTGATGCCTCCGAAGATGGAGCTTCCTCCCAGAAGCAGCACACTCAGGATCCACACCACCTGTCCGGTGGCCGGTGTGGTGATGCTCAGGGGGGGATAGGCTGTCCAGCCGGACTGGGAGGCACCGGTAAGGAAATAACTGCCGATCAGGAGAATTCCGGCTGGTGGGATCAACCAGAAAGCAACGGCATTGAGGCGGGGGAAAGCCATGTCACGGGCTCCCACGTAGAAGGGAATCAGATAATTGCCGAAAGCGCCATTCACCACGGGCACGATCCACAGGAAGATCATCACCGTTCCATGAAGAGTGAGAACCTCGTTGTAAGTGTCACGGCTCACGAAATCGGAGATCGGGCTCGCCAGTTCCGTGCGGATCACCCCGGCGAGGGCCCCTCCGATCAGATAGAAGACGAACCCGGCCACCAGGTACTGCAGGCCGATCACCTTATGGTCGAGGCTGAAGCTCAGATAGCGAAGCCAGCCCTGGGGTTGCAGGCTGTCCGCTCGGAAGTCGCTGGGGGAGGCGAGGGTCATGTCGTCTGGTGGGGAGGTCCGAAGGGGTCAGGCCAGGGGAGTGGTGAAGGCGGTCGCCACGGTCGCTGCCGAGGGTTTGGGGGGCGCATTCTTACGGAACCAGGTTTCGTACTCCTCCGGTTCGTGCACCACCACGGTGGAGCGCATGCCGCCGTGGTACGGCCCGCAGAGTTCGGCGCAGACGATGGGATAGCTGCCCGGACGGGTGGCGGTGAAACTCAGGACCGTGCGCTGGCCGGGAATCACGTCCTGCTTGAGACGGAACTGGGGAACCCAGAAGGCATGGATCACGTCCTTGGCCTCCATGCGCAATTCGATCGGGCGGTCGGCGGGGACGTGCAGTTCACCGCTGGTGATATTGCCTTCCGGGTAATGGAAGATGAAGGCGAACTGCAGAGCGGTGACGTCGACCGGAAGGACATCCCCGGATCCATCGGAAGGGGCGATGCCCCCCCAGGTTCGGATCGGGGAGGACGGACCATCGGCGCTGTCTGCGGAGACGCTGGCCGGAGTGATGGCCTCCATGCCGGGCGCCTGCACGGAGTGATTCTCCATGGTGTGCTGCATGGAGGAGTGATCGTTGAGGGGTGCCATACCCCCCATCCGTTCGTAGATGTCGTAGCTGTAGATACCCACGAAGAGAATCACCACAGCCGGCACCGCGGTCCAGAGGATTTCGAGGGGAAAATTGCCCTCGATCGCCTCTCCATCCGTGTGGTCATCCCTGCGACGGCGGAACTTCACCAGGCTGAACAGCAGCAGGCCGAGAATGCCCAGGAAAAGAATCGTGCCGATGCTGAAGAGCACCTGAAACAATTCGTCGTAAACCGGAGCGTTCGTGCTGGCCTGCGGAGGCAGCAGGGAAATGTTCTGACCTGTCCACAGACCCACCAGAACGAGGGCCATGCCCGCCAGGAGGGTGATGAGGGCTGGAGGAATCGGCACGTCTGGAGAAGTCGGGGGAAGGGGAGAGGCAGAAAGATTCTCCCGGGTTGGGACGAAGCCGCAACGGATCCGGCGTCGGCTTCCATCGCGATGGATTCTATGAATTCAGCGTGGACCGTGCGATCGGATCGATTCTGTAGCGGCTTTGGCCATGGCCATCGGAATCCGCGTCAGAGGAATGAGATGTGGTGGATCGCTGATAGTGGTCCAATCGCTACATTGCCAGCCGGAATGCTCCGGTGAACCTTCAGCGGTCTTCCGTTCTGCTCCGGCTGGTCCGGCGATGGCCTCCCCCTGCGAACGCGTCTGAATGGCTTCTCCCTCGTCTCGGATACCGGATTCCCACCCGCGGCTGGTGGTCGTTGTGGAGCTGCTCACCGCCCATCTCGTCGTCGCCCTCGTGGCCCTGGTGGTGATCGGTGGTGCCACCCGGGTGATGGAGGCCGGTCTGGCCTGCCCCGACTGGCCCCTCTGCTACGGCGTGCTTCTGCCGGGCCGGCAGATGAACCTTCAGGTCTTCCTGGAGTGGTTCCACCGTCTCGACGCCTTCCTGGTGGGACTGGCCCTTCTGGTGCTGAGCGGCCTCTCCCTCCGTTTCCGAGCCGGCCTGCCTTCCTGGCTTCCCTGGGCCTCGATCGCGGCCCTTGGCCTCGTCTCCCTCCAGGGCGCCCTTGGAGCCCTCACGGTGATCCGTCTGCTGGAGGCTTCCACGGTCACGGCCCATCTGGTCACGGCCCTGGCCCTCGTGCTGCTGCTCAGTGCCATGCATCAGGGGCTGAAGGTCTGGTCGACTCCCGGCCGGATGCCCTCGCGGGAGGCTCCCGCCCGCCTTCCCGGCTGGTGGCTCCCCCTGGTGATTCTCTCCGGTCTGCTGGTGCTTCTTCAATGCTTCCTGGGAGGGGCGATGGCCAGTCAGTGGGCCGCCGACCGTTGCTTCCAGGCCGGGGAGGGATGCCGCTGGCTGTCGCTGCACCGTTCCGGTGCCTGGCCCGCTGCCCTCTCCCTTGCCCTGCTGGCCGTCGGGTCGCTGGCCCTTCCGGCCGGCAGAGGCTGGCTCAGGGGGTTTGCCCTGGTGGCTCCGGCCCTGGCCGTTGTCCAGATCCTGCTCGGAATCCTCACCATGAGGCTGCAGCTGGCCGAGCCCGCCGTCACCATTGCCCACCAGCTCGTGGCGGCCCTTCTGGTTGCCGTGGTCGGAGCCCTCTGGGGCCGGAGTCTCGCTTCCCGCAGCGTCTGCGACCGTTCCCTTCCCCTGCTCGAGGTTGTCCATGGTTAGCGCCACCGCCGTCGTTGCTTCCGCCTCTCCATCCACCTCCAGCTCCCCTGGGGCCGGGAGGCCTTCGGTCCGGCTGCCGGCCTGGCTCGAGGTGGCCAAGCCCCGCCTCATCCCCCTGCTGCTCGCCACCACCATCGGCGGCATGGCCCTCACCAGCGACTGGCCCGTTTCCTCCCTGCGGATGACCTGCACCCTCCTGGGCGGGGCCCTGGCATCAGCGGCGGCGGGAGTGCTCAACTGCCTCTGGGAACTGGAGCTCGACGGCCGCATGCAGCGCACCAGCCGGCGTGCCCTGCCCTCCGGTCGCCTCGCCCAGAGAAAGGCGTTCGCCCTGGCGATCGCCTTCACCGTCGCTGCCATGGCCCTGCTGGTGCTGGGTGTCAACGCCCTGGCAGCCAGTCTGGCCCTGCTCGGGCTGTGCAGCTACGTGCTCCTCTACACCGCTCTGCTCAAGCCACGCACTCCTCAGAACATCGTGATCGGCGGCGTCGCCGGGGCGATTCCCCCCCTGGTCGGAGCCGCTGCGGCCAGCGGCCAGATCGGCCTGGGGGGCTGGTGGCTGTTCGGGCTGGTGATGGTCTGGACTCCGGCCCACTTCTGGGCCCTTTCCCTGCTGCTGCGGGAGGACTACCGCTCGGTGGGCATTCCCATGCTTCCGGTCGTGAAGGGGGTGGCCGTGACCGCCCGGGCCATCGGCACCTACAGCTGGATCACGGTGGCCTGCAGCATCCTCGGGGTCGTGGTGGTGCCCACCGGTGGGCTTCTCTATGGCCTGCTGGTTCTGCCTTTCAACGCACGCCTCCTGCAGCTGAGCCGCCGTCTGGGGGACAACCCGGAGGATCCCCAGCGGGCCCGTGGCCTGTTCCGCTGGTCCATCCTCTATCTCTTCGGGATCTGCCTGCTGCTGGTTCTTGCCCGCACCCCCCAGGCCGCTGCCCTCGATCTTCCCGGGCTTGGGGTGATCCTGGGCGGGATCCCTCCGCTGGCGGTCGCCGGGGCTGCCTAGATTGCCGGCCCTGAATCCAGCGGAGCATTCCCGGCTTGATCGAGCTGCAGCACATCAGCAAGAGCTACGCCAGCGGCAAGGCCTCGCCGGTGAAAGCCCTCGACGATCTCAGCCTCACCGTGCCCCGGGGTTGCCTCTATGGCCTGCTGGGGCCGAATGGAGCGGGCAAGACCACCGCCCTGCGCATTCTCTGCACCCTGCTGGCCCCGGATGCCGGGTCGGTGCGCGTGGCCGGCATCGATGCTCTCCTCCAGCCCCGCCAGGTGCGTCGCCAACTGGGCTACGTGGCCCAGGAGGTGGCCATCGACAAGATCCTCACGGGCCGGGAACTCCTGGCCCTGCAGGGGGATCTCTATCACCTTTCCCGCCCGGATCGCGATCGTCGCATCGCCGAGCTCAACGACCTGCTGGGGATGGAGGGCTGGATCGACCGGCGCTGCGGCACCTATTCCGGCGGGATGCGGAGGCGTCTCGACCTTGCCGCGGGCCTGCTGCACGCGCCCCGGGTGCTGGTGCTGGATGAGCCCACCGTGGGCCTCGACATCGAGAGCCGCTCGGCGATCTGGACCGTGCTGCGGGAGCTGCGCGACCAGGGAACCACGGTGGTGCTGAGCAGCCACTACCTCGAGGAGGTGGATGCCCTGGCCGACCGCCTGGCGATTCTCGACGGCGGCCGGCTGCTGGCGGAAGGAACGCCCGGGGAGCTGAAGTCCGCCCTGGGGGGGGACAGGGTGACCCTGCGGGTGCGGGAATTCAGCGACGAGCCCGAGGCGAGCCGGGTGCAGCGGATCCTCCAGGACTGCCAGGGAGTCCGCGAAGTGGTCGTCAACCGCTCTCAGGGCTACTCCCTCAACCTCGTGGTCGAGGATGGGGCCGTGATCGAGCACCTGCGCCGTCAGCTGGCCGAGGCCCAGGTGCCCGTGTTCGCCCTCGCCCAGAGCCGTCCCAGCCTCGATGACGTATACCTCCAGGCCACCGGTCGCACCCTGATGGATGCCGAGCTCTCCGTGGCGGGTCAGCGGGATGCCAAGGCCGAGCGCAGGCAGTCGATGCGATGACCCCTCCCCACCTCCTCCCCTCCCCTTCTTCCAGACCATGACCAGCGCCACCCCTTCCCTGGCTCCGCTGCCGGCCGCGGCCACCGAACCTTCCGCTGCGGCCGAGATCCTGCAGGAAACCCTTGCCCTCACGCGCCGACTCTTCCTGCAGCTGGTGCGGAGGCCCTCCACCCTGGTGGCCGGTATCCTCCAGCCCCTGATCTGGCTGGTTCTGTTCGGGGCTTTGTTCGCCCGCGCCCCGGAGGGGCTTCTCCCCGGAGGAGGCAGCTACGGCCGTTTCCTCGGGGCCGGCGTGATCGTGTTCACCGCCTTCAGCGGAGCCCTGAATGCAGGCCTGCCGGTGATGTTCGATCGGGAATTCGGATTCCTGAACCGACTCCTGGTGGCACCTCTGCGCTCCCGCAGTTCGATCGTGCTGGCTTCGGTGCTCTACATCACCAGCCTGAGCCTGCTGCAGAGCCTGGCCATCATGGCCACGGCCGCCCTACTTGGCTACGGATGGCCGGCCGGTGCTGGACTCCTGCTCGTGCTGGTCACCCTGCTGCTGCTGGTCTTCGCGGTCACGGCCCTGAGCATGGGTCTGGCCTTCGCCCTGCCGGGGCATATCGAGCTGCTCGCGGTGATCTTCGTCGCCAACCTGCCCCTGCTGTTCGCCAGCACCGCCCTGGCCCCCCTTTCCTTCATGCCTCCCTGGCTGGGGTGGCTAGCGGCCCTGAATCCACTTACCTTCGCGATCGAACCCATCCGCGCTGCCTACGCCGGCTCCTTCCATCTCACCGACGTGGTGCTGGAGGCTCCCTACGGCTCCCTCACTGCCGCCAACTGCCTCGGCATCCTGGCGGCTCTGGCGGTTGGATTGTTCCTGGCGATCCGTCCCCTCCTGGATCGCAAACTCACCTGACCCCCTCCTCTCCCGTGGCCGAGACCGAACGAACCAACCGCGATCCGCTCCTGCACCGGCCAGATCCGGAGTCCCTGCTCCGGGCCGCCGTCGGGCGCAGAGACGCCCCCGCCGCCGCACGGTTGGTGCAGCAGTTCGTGCATCGACGAGGGGTGAACGGTCTGCTCCGGTTGCAGCAGACTCTGGGTCTCGCCGAGGGTCCCGAAGCCGCGGCGTGGTTGGAGCGGCAATGGCAGGATCCCTCCACCGCTGTCTCCCCTCCATCGGCGGCCCTGCCTGGGGAGCCTCTCCTGCTGGAGCCTCTCGGGGAGGTCCTCCTCGAGCCTTCTCCCAGCCGAAACCCAAGCCCGAGCACCCCTCCGATCGCGAGCACCGCGGGCGCCCCTCCGATCGCGAGCACCGGCCCGATCCCGAGTGCTTACGAACCCTCCTCCGAGCCCTTCTGCGAACCTTTCTCCGGGCCTTCCCGCTCCGACGGCGCGGAGCCACTGGAGCCAGCCCCGGCGGCTGCCCTGCCGGAGGAAACCTTCACCGAACCGCTTTCGGAATCGCTGAGGAAGCTGCTCTCCACCCCGCTGGAGGATCCCTTCGGAGGACCGGCTCTGACTGCCGAGCCGGTGCCAGCCCCGGTTCCCGAGCCAACGGCCCCCCGGTCCGGGAGAACGGCCGAACCCCGCGGCCGCAGGCGAACTCTCTCCCGCATCAAGGGACTGATGCGCAGCTACGTGGAGGACGCCAGGAATGTGCTGAGCCGGGGTTCCCTGCAGGAGTACCCGGAAGGGGAAGGGGAGTCCGGGCCTGAGAGCACGAGCGCTCCGGATCCCTTCCCCTCCGAAGGTTTCCAGGCGACTGACCCTGACTCCTCCCTCGCTTTCCCCTCCCTGCCGGCCAGCACCGGCATCCCCGCAGCCCCCGCGCCCAACACCCTCTCCGACCTGCGGTCCTGGCTTCCGGATGGGAACGGCGACCTGCCGAAGGCCTCCTGAGAGGGCTTCGTGGGGATTCCGGAGCGAAGGGATCTGGCCGGGGGACTGATCGTTTCGGTGCAGGCGCCGGAGGGTTCCCCCCTGCGGGAGCCGGCGGTGATCGCGGCCCTGGCCGAGGCGAGCCTGGCCCGGGGCGCCCTTGGGGTGCGACTGGAGAGTCCGGAGCACATCGGAGCGGTGCGCCGCCGTTGCCCCAACGCTCTGATCGTGGGTCTCTGGAAGCGCACCCATCCGGACAGTGCGGTGTACATCACCCCCGGCTGGGAGGAAATCCAGGCGGTGTGGGCAGCGGGGGCCGATGTGGTGGCGATCGATGCCACCGAGAGGGTCCGGCCCGGTGGCCAGGTGCTGGGGGATCTGGTGCGCCGCTGCCGGGAGGAGCTCGGAGCTCCCCTGATGGCCGATGTCGACAGTGTGGTCCAGGGTCTTCGCTCGGCGGAGCTCGGCTGCAGCTGGGTGGGCACCACCCTGTTCGGCTACACCGAGAGAACCGCGGCGCAGAAGCCGCCCGGCTGGGGCCTGCTCGATCCCCTGCGGCGGCAGTTGCCCGATCAGGTCTCCCTGATCTGCGAGGGCGGTATCGCCTCCCCGGAGCAAGCCACCAGAGCCCTGGGAGAAGGGGCCGATGCCGTGGTCGTGGGAACGGCCATCACCGGGGTGGATCACCAGGTGAGCGCCTATCGCGAGGCGATGGCCCGGGGGAGGTGAGGAAAGCGCAAATCTTTCTTTAGCGCGTCTCCCCCGGAACGTCCAGGCTTCACCATGGGTAAGGAGAAGTCCTTGTCCATGGTTTCCGACTCCCGGGAGGTGCAGATGGAACGTTCGATCTGGCCGGCACGGATCTGGCCGTGGCGTTGTTCAGCGACCGGCTGGCTGGCCCGCGGTCTGGGTGGAGCGACCCTGTTCGGTTCGATGCTGCTCAGCCTGCCGCTCACCGCCCACCACCTGGCCCAGTTCCAGGCCCTGAACCGGGAACTGGGCAAGCTCTGCGGCAATCCTCCCCGGCAGGCCCTCACGGTGTGCCGTCTTCATGCCCGGCTGGTGAACACCCTCTGAGCTGGTGACCACCCTGTGAAGGGTCACATCATGCCCGGCATGCCCATGCCACCCATGCCGCCCATTCCCCCCATGCCACCCATCCCTCCCATGCCGTCACCACCGGCGGGAGGGGCGACAGGTTCGGGCTGGTCGGCGATCACCGCTTCGGTGGTGATGATCAGAGAAGCGATCGAAACGGCGTCCTGGAGGCCGAGTCGCACCACCTTGGCGGCGTCGAGGATGCCGGCGGCGAAGAGGTCTTCGTAGGTGCCGGTGAGGGCGTTGAAGCCTTTGCCCTGGCGCCGGATCTCCTCCACCACCACATCACCGTTGGCACCGGCGTTGCAGGCGATCTGACGAACCGGCGCCAGCAGGGCCCGTTGCACGATCTCCACCCCGGTGCGTTCGTCACCGGTGCACTCGGCGGCAAGGCCCGAGAGGTCATCGGCGATCTGGAGAAGGGTGCATCCCCCGCCCGGAATGATGCCCTCCTCCACCGCCGCCCGGGTGGCGTTGAGGGCATCCTCGATGCGCAGCTTGCGGTTGCGCAGTTCCGTTTCGGTGGGGGCCCCCACCTTGATCACCGCCACACCGCCGGAGAGCTTGGCGATCCTTTCGTTGAGCTTCTCCCGGTCGTAGTCGGAATCGGTGGCCTCGAGCTCCCGCTTGATCGAGGCCACCCGATCGGCCACGGCCTGCTTCTGCTCTTCCCGGGCGACGATGGTGGTCTCGTCCTTGGTGATGGTGATGCGGTGGGCCTGGCCCAGGTCCCCGAGGGTGGCCTTCTCGAGGGTGAGGGCCATGTCCTCGCTGATCACGGTGGCACCGGTGAGGATGGCGATGTCCTGCAGCATGGCCTTGCGCCGGTCTCCGAAACCGGGAGCCCGCACGGCGGCCACCTGCAGCACCCCACGGGTCTTGTTCACCACCAGGGTGGCCAGGGCTTCCCCCTCGACTTCCTCGGCGAGGATCACCAGGGGACGGCCACTGCGGGTCACGGCCTCGAGAACCGGAATCAGGTCGGCGACGGCGCCCACCTTGCGGTCGGTGATCAGCAGCAGCGGGTTGTCGAAGCTGCACTCCCGGCGTTCCTGGTCGGTCACGAAGTAGGGGGAGGCATAACCGCGATCGAAGGCCATCCCCTCGGTCACCTCCAGCTCGGTGGCCAGAGACTTCGATTCCTCCACCGTGATCACCCCATCGGCGCTCACCTTGTCCATGGCCTGGGCGATCAGGCGGCCGATCTCCTCATCGTTGCCGGCGCTCACCGTGGCCACCTGGCGGATGCCCTCCCCCTCGACCGGGCTGGAACGGGAGGCGATGCCCGCAACCACCAGGGCCGAGGCCTTCTCCATGCCGCGGCGCAGGGCCACGGGATTGGCACCGGCAGCCACGTTGCGGAGGCCTTCCTGCACCATCGCCTGGGCCAGCACCGTGGCGGTGGTGGTGCCGTCGCCGGCGGTGTCCTTGGTCTTGGAGGCCACCTGCTGCATCAGCTTGGCGCCGAGGTTCTCGAAGGGATCCTCGAGCTCGATCTCCTTGGCGATGGTGACCCCGTCATTGACGATGTCGGGGGCTCCGAATTTCTTCTCCAGCACCACGTTGCGGCCCTTCGGTCCGATGGTGACCTTCACCGCTTCGGCCAGGGCGTTGACCCCACGCTCCAGGGCTTCGCGGGAAGGGGAGGCAAACCGGATGAGCTTGGCCATCGGGAAGGGTGGAACGAGGGTGCACGGCGTCCAAAGCTTCCCATGGGGAGTCATCGGCCCATGGGATCAGGGGTGGAGGGATTGCCGAATCAGGGCGGCTTCCCCATCGGGCCGGCTGTCCCGGCTGTCGTTTCCCGAAGCTGTCGATAACGTGGACCCTCCGAGCCGCCCGACGGGCCATGGAAAATCTGCTGCAGCAGAGCCTCGACAACGCAGCAGCAGCGGCCGCAGCAGCAGCGGCCGCCGAAGGCGGCCTGACCCCCGGCAGCCCGGCCAACGGAATGGTGTTTCTGCTGGTTGCTGCCCTGGGCCTGGTGATGGCTCTGGTCTATGTGCCGATCCGGCTGTTCCTCACGATCACGGCCCGCAGCCGCCGGCTGCGGTTGCTGCAGCGCATCCGCAAGCTGCGCGAGGACCTGGGCCAGCCGATCGGTGCGGAGAAGTGACTCACCGCATCACCATCCCCCCATCCACCGCCAGCACCTGGCCGGTGATGTAGGCGGCGGCGGGGTCGGCGGCCAGGAACCGCACAGCGCCGGCCACCTCCTGCGGCTGGCCCAGGCGGCCCAGGGGGATGGCGGCCAGGATCGGCTCGGCATTGAGATCCTTCGTCATGTCGGTGGCGATGAAGCCCGGCGCCACGGCGTTCACCGTGATGCCGCGGCTGGCGAATTCCGCGGCGGTGCTGCGGGTGAGGCCGATCACGCCGGCCTTGGCGGCGCTGTAGTTGGCCTGGCCGGGATTGCCCATCAGACCCTACCACCGAGGTGATGTTCACGATGCGTCCGCTGCGGGCCTTGAGCATCGGCCGGCTCACGGCACGGGTGCAGAGGAACACGCCGGTGAGGTTGAGGTCGATCACGCTCTGCCAGTCGGCCGTCTTCATCCGCATCAGCAGGCCATCGCGGGTGATGCCGGCGTTGTTCACCAGCACATCGATCCGGCCTTCCCGCTCCAGCACCGCCTTCACCATCGCCTCCACCTGCTCCTCGTCGGCCACGTCGGCCTGATGGCTCCAGGCCTGTCCTCCCGAGGCTGCGATCGCTTCCACCACCTCGGTGGCCGCCTGCGGGGAGCTGGCGTAGTTCACCACCACCCGGGCCCCGGCCATCGCCAGGCTCTCGGCGATCGCCCGGCCGATGCCGCGGCTGGCTCCGGTCACCAGGGCGGTCTGACCGGAAAGGGGAGCGGGAGGGTTCATGGGCACGGGCCGGGACGCCGGTGATCGTATGCGCCCCTTCCGACGGTCAGTCCACCATTGCTTCCACACTGTCCAGGGCGTCTCCGAGCAGGTCGATGAAGAGCGCCAGCTGCTCCTTGCTGCCCATCACCACCATCATCTGGCCCGGCTCGAGACGCACATCGCCGCTGGGGTTGGCGATCAGGGGCGTCACCGTGGGTCCGTAGGTGGTGCCCCGGTAGGAGTAGGGATTGGCGACGGCCGGTTCCGGGTTGCGGATCGCCAGCACCAGCGCGCCGGTGCGGCTCTTCAGCCGCAGTTCCGCCAGGGTGCGGCCGTTGAGCTCACCGAGCCGTTTCGGGTCGCTGCTCAGCTGGAATTCCTCCACCTCGCAGTCGGATCCCGCCAGCAGATCCATGAAGTTCACGGCAAGGGGGCGCAGGGCCGTGGCGGCCATGGTGCGGCCACCGGCCACGTAGGGACTCACCACCTGATCGGCGCCGGCCAGACGCAGCTTGCGCTCGGCCTCGTCGCTGTCGGAGCGGGCGATCAGGCGGCAGTCCGGTGCCAGGCCCCGGGCGCTCAGCACCACGTAGAGGTTGGCGGCATTGCTGCTCAGGGCCGCCACCAGGCTGCGGCACTGGCGGATGCCGGCTTCCACCAGGGTTTCATCGAGGGTGGCATCGGCCACCAGCACCGGGATGCCCCGTTCCTCCGCAGCCTCCTTGCGCTGGGGGTCGGTCTCCACCACCAGCAGGGGCACGCCCTCGCTGGTGAGCTGCTCGGCGATTTCACGGCCGATGCGGCCATAGCCGCAGAGAATCACATGGTTGTTCATGGTTTGCAGCCAGCGTTGAAAACGGCGCTCGCGCAGTCGCCGGAAATAGCCCGCATCGGAGAGGCCCAGCAGACTCTGGATCGTGAGCTGCACCACCACCAGCCCCCCCACGATGGAGAACACGGTGACCACCCGCCCCGCGCTGGAGAGGGGTTCCACCTCGCCGTAGCCGATCGTGGGGATGGTGATCGCCACCATCCAGTAGCAATCCCCCCAGTCCCAGCCTTCGCTGAGCCGGTAGCCCAACGCGCTGGCATTCACCACCAGGAACAGGGCCAGCAGGGGGGTGAGCCAGGGGCGCCGGGTCCGGGTGGAGGGCGGCCGCCGATTGCGCTGCCGCAGGAACGGTCTCGGTCGGGTCTTCCTCACCCCAGCCCCAGGGCGGACATCACCGCTTCGATTCCGAGGTCCGCGAGCGTCTCAGGCTCGCCCAGGGCCTTCACCTCCGCCCGCGGGGGCAGGGTGCCGGCCTCCCTGCCGAGGGCCACCAGGGGGACGCCGCAGAGCAGGGCCAGTTCGATCGTGACAGGATCGCTCGCCAGCACCACGTCGCTGACGGCCAGCAGGGCGGCTCGCTCCAGCAGCGGCTCCGCCGAGGGCGTGGCTGCTCCTGCCTCCAGGCAGCGAAGATCGGGGAGGGTGGCGCGGATGCGCTCCGGCAGGGTCTTCCAGCTGGCGGCAGGCCAGTCCCCGGGCCGGCCGGAGGGGGCCAGCAGCAGCATCGGACCCTTCCCGGGGGGCAGGGAGGCCGTTGCCCGCTCCAGGGCCTCCCGGGGCAGGGAGAGGCGGAAGGCCCCGGCGTCGAGCCGCACACCGATCGGCCGGAGGAACGCATCGAGGTTCTGGCTCGGCCAGCCATCGGCCCTGGGGGTGACCGTTTCGGTGGCGGAGAATCCCCCTGCGGCGACCCGGGTGGGGATGTGGCTCATGGAGAGCATCAGGTCCACCTGCCGGCCGCGGGCGAGGTTGATGCAGGCCTGGAAGTCCGGGTCGCGCACCGAGCCCAGGAGGTTGGCCCAGTCGGCCAGGGTCGCGCTGGAAAAGGTGAAGGGGATCACCTTCTCCACGGCCGGCACCAGTTTCCACACCCCCGCCGCCTCGGGGCTGCAGGCCACCTGAATCGCGAACCCGAGCTGCTGGCCGGTCGCCGCCACGGCCGGGACGGCCTGAAGCTGGCTGGCGCCATCCCCCGGGATCAGGAACAGGGCTCGCATGGGGAGGTGGGGTGTGGGGGGCAGAGCGGGGAAGCGGCCGCAGGGCCGAACGGGCTGATTGTATGGAGCGATTCCGGATTGTCCGGTTCATGGGGAGGACGCCGTTGTGCATTTGCTGATCGCTGCCGCGGGCAGCGGCCGCCGCATGGGTGCCGACCGCAACAAGCTGCTGCTGCCGGTTGCGGGTCGCCCGGTGCTGGCCTGGACCCTGCGCTCGGCCCTGGCCTGCGCCGCGATCCGGTGGATCGGCGTGCTGGGGCAGCCGGAGGACCGGGAGGCCATCGCGGCGATCGTGACGGAGCTGGCGGTGGGCTCCGCCACCCCGGTGGAGTGGATCCCGGGGGGGAGCACCCGCCAGGAGTCGGTGAGCCGCGGTCTGGCGGGGTTGCCTGCGGAGGCGGCGACGGTGCTCATCCATGACGGCGCCCGCTGCCTCGTGGAACCGGACCTGCTGGCGCTGTGCGCCGAGGCCCTGGGGCAGGCGGCGGCGGAGGGCGCGGGGATCATCGCCGCCGCTCCGGTGACCGACACCATCAAGGAAGTGGATCGCACTGGGCGTGTCACGGCGACGCCCGAGCGGAGCCGGCTCTGGGCGGCCCAGACGCCCCAGGGCTTCCCCGTGGACCTGCTGCGCCGTGCCCATGGCCTGGCCGTGGCGGAGGGCTGGAGCGTCACCGACGATGCCGCCCTGTTCGAACGCCTGGGCTGGCCGGTGCGGGTGCTGGAGGCCCCGGCCTCGAACATCAAGCTCACCACCCGCTTCGATCTCACCATCGCCGAAGCGGTGCTCGCCTCGAGGAACCGGGCGGGTGGGTGAGGCCGGCTGGAGGATGGGAGTGTTCCCCGTCACTTCCTCCCAGGTGGGATTCCTCCCGGTTCGGGCCCGAGCGGCGGCCGGATCGTTTCTGGCCCTGATCCTTCTCGTGCTGGGGATCTCCGCATTCCCGGCTCCCTGCCGGGCGGATGCTCCGCCGACCCCGGCCCCGAAGGCGGCCGCGACAGCGCCCCCGGCCCCTGCCGCTCCACCTGGGTCACCCTCGAGGGGCGCAGGGTGCTGGAGATCCGCTCCGCCGTGGGAGCCCAGACCCCGGCGGAATTCGCGCAGAAGGCCACCCGGTCCCTGGAGAGCTGGGCCAAGGATCCCGATGTCGATCCCGATCGGATCGTCGTGCGGGAGGAACCCCCCTACACCTTCCTCGGCCTGCTCGGAGCCGATGGCCGCTTCACGCCCCGCATGGCCGTGGACGACCGGGCCGGCAGGGCCTTCGGCGTGTCCCGCCAGGCCCTGGCGGAGACCTACCGCGACCGCCTGCGCGGAGCGATCCGCCAGTACCGCAGCAGCCACAGCCTCTCCTCCTGGCTGCGGGGCACGGCCCTGGCCCTGCTGGTTCTCGGCCTCTACCTGCTTTGGGTGCGCTGGCAGTGCCGCTTCAACGAGCGGGTGGTCCAGGCGATCAACCTGCTTCCCCTGCGCTGGCAATCGTTCCTGCGGCTGGGGGGCACCCAGCTGGTGGAGGACTCCCAGCTGCGGGGCGCTCTCCAGCTGGTGCGGCGCCTGCTCCACTGGTCCTCCCTGCTGGTGGCCAGCTATCTGCTCATCCCCCTCCTGCTGGGCTTCTTCCCGCCCACCCAGGTGATCGCCGAGGGTCTGAGGGGTCAGATCCTCCAGGTCGTCCGGGCCACGGGCCAGAGAGTGCTGGGCTTCTTGCCCGATCTGCTGTCGATCGCGGTGATCCTTGCCGTCACCGTGCTCTCGATCCGCCTCAGCAACGCCTGCTTCGCTGCCCTGGGGAAGGGCCGCATCCGACTTTCCTGGTTCTACCGGGAATGGGCACGCCCGACGGGCCGCATCGCCGCCACCCTGATCATGATCGGCGGTCTGCTGGTCGCCTATCCCTACGTTCCGGGTTCCCAGAGCAAGGCGTTCCAGGGAGCCGGACTGTTTCTGGGGGTGCTGGCCGCCCTGGGGTCGAGTGCCGTGGCCACCAACATCATCAGCGGCCTGATGCTGATCTACACCCGGGCCTTCCGGGAGGGGGACCGGGTGGAGATCAACGGGATTCTGGGGGTGGTGCAGGATCGCACCATGCTCGTGACCCGCATCCAGACCCCCCGCAACGAGCTGGTGAGCATTCCCAATGCCACCGTGATCGGGGCCTCGATCGTGAACTATTCCTTCTCCCGCCGGGAGATCCGCAAGCCCGTCGCCCTCTCCACCACCATCACCATCGGTTACGACGTGCCCTGGCGTCGGGTGCACGAGCTGCTCCTGGCCGCGGTTGGCGAGGTGGAGGGCATCACCGATGAGATCGAGCCCTTCGTGCTCCAGACCTCCCTGAATGACTTTCACATCAGCTACGAGCTGAACGTGTTCGTGCGCAACGTCACCACCTACCGCCAGACCCTCTCCGATCTGCTGGCGAGCATCCAGGATCAGTTCGCCGCCGCCGATGTGGAGATCCTCTCGCCCGGCTATCACGCGATCCGCAACGGCAATGCCAGCACGGTGCCGAAGCCCTAGAGCAGGCTGAGCCTGCCGCGATCGCCATCGAGGCGGGCCGGCACGGCCAGGGGCAGGGCCGCATTGCCGCAGCCATGGCCCACCGGCAGATCGGCCACCACGGGGAGGTTCAGATCGAGGCTGCGCTCCCGCAGCACCTGTTCGAGAGCGAAGCGGCGGTGGGGCGGTTCCTCGGCCCGGCTGTCCGCTTCGTCGCACCCCTCGAAACGGCCGAAGCCGATCCCGGCCAGCCGCTGCAGGGCGCCGCACAGGCGCCAGTGGGTGAGCATGCGTTCGATGCGGTAGGGGGCCTCGCCCACGTCCTCCAGGATCAGGATCGCGCCGGTGAGATCCGGCAGGTGGGGCGTGCCGAGCAGGTGGGTGGCCACGGTGAGGTTGGCCACCAGCAGGGGGCCTTCGGCCACTCCCCCCTGCCAGCCGGAGCCATCCAGAGGGGGCACCGGTTCACCGCTCAGCAGGGCCCGCAGCCGTTCCCGGCTCCAGGGCGGTTCTGCGGCCAGGGTGGTGAGCAACGGACCATGGACCGCCCCTCCCTGCCCGCGGGCCACCTTGGCCCACAGCAGGGAGGTGACATCGGAGAAGCCCAGTAACCAGCCATCGGGCAACGCTGGTGAGGGTTCCAGCAGCCGGGCCGAGCCCCAGCCGCCCCGCACGCAGGCCAGCAGCGCCGGCTCCCCGGCCGCGACGCCAGTCCCGAGATCTGCGGCGCGCTCGCTGTCCCGGCCGGCGAGATAGCCCCAGCGCCTCTCCACCAGCACCTGGGCATCGGGCTCGACCTCCAGTCCCCATTCCTGCAGCAGGGCGATCCCGGCAGCCAGGGGTTCGATGCTCTCCAGCGCGGAGCTGGCGGCCACCAGGCGCACGCGATCGCCGCGGCGGAGCGCGGGAGGCAGGGGCAGGAACGGGGCAGGGGAACGGCTCATGGGGATTCAGCTGATCCGAGCCACGACCAGGGCCAGCAGCAGCAGGGCGCCGAGCCGCACCTGGCGGGCGAAGTGCACCGCGTAGGCCGATCGGGGCAGATGGGGGCGTCGCAGCAGCCCCGCTTCCCTGAGCATGCCCGCGGCCGCCACGATCCACAGCAGCCAGAACTCAGGAACGGCGATGCCCTGCAGCACCGCCGCCAGGGCCAGGGCCGCCGCCGCGACCCCGTAGCAGCAGGCCACCACGATCGGTGCCCGATCCCCCAGGGTGAGGGCACTGCTGCGCACCCCCAGGGCCCGGTCGTCGTCGCGATCGCTCATGGCATACACGGTGTCGAAGCCGAAGGTCCAGGCCACCGCGGCGAGCCAGGTGAGCGCCAGGGGCCATCCCCCCTCCAGCGAGCCCGTGGCCGCGGCCCAGGGGATCAGCACCGCGAAGCCCCAGCAGAGGGCGAGAACGAGCTGGGGCAGGGGGAACCAGCGTTTGGCGGAGGGGTAGAGAAGGATCGGCGGCAGGGCCGCCACGGCCAGAGCCAGGCAGAGAACACGGCTGGCGGCCGGCAGCGCAAGCACCACCAGCAGGGCCGCCAGCAGGCAGAGCAGCAGCAGGACGACGGCGCCGGGCACCCCCACCCTGCCCGCCGCCAGCGGGCGATCGCGGGTGCGTTCCACCAGGGGATCGATCCGTCGATCCCAGAGGTCGTTGGCGACGCAGCCGGCCCCACTCACCGCCAGCCCCCCCAGCACGATCCAGCCGACCAGCGGCGGCAGCGGAGGGGCGCCGGGACTCAGCCAGAGCGCCCAGCCCGCCGGGATCAGCAGAATCAGCCTGCCGCTGGGTTTGTGCCAGCGCAACAATTCGAGCCAGGCTCTCCATCTGCCGCCGGCCATTGCCTGCGTCCTGCCGCCGGCCATCCCCTGTGTCGCGCTGGCGGCACCCTAGGGCCAGGCCCGGGTGGCAAAGTGGCTGCGCCAGCGCCGTGCCGGTCGCCGCCTTCCCGGCTGCTGCCGTGCCGGTCGCCGCCGCCCACGATGGCCCATTCCCCTGCCCAGGAGGCCGGCCCGGCCGGGATCTCCACTGAAGAGCCGCTGCCGCAGGCACCTCCGCTGGCGGCGGTTCCCGCGCAGGGGGCGGAGAGAAGGCTGGCGGCCATCGACATCGGCACCAATTCCATCCATCTGCTCATCGCGGCGATCGACCCCGCCCTGCACAGCTTCAGCGTGCTCCTGGCGGAGAAGGCCACCACCCGTCTCGGGGAAAGGGATCCGCAGACGGGGGATCTGAGCGCGGAGGCGATCGAGCGGGCGTTCCGCACCCTGCGCCATTGCCGCGAGCTCGCCGAGAGCCACGGGGTGGAGCAGATCGTGACCGCCGCCACCAGCGCCGTGCGGGAGGCCCCCAACGGCCGCGAGTTCCTGCAGGCGCTGGAGGAACAGCTGGATCTGGATGTGGATCTGGTGAGCGGTGCCGAGGAGGCGCGCCTCATCTATCTGGGCGTGCTCTCGGGGATGGCCTTCGGTGAGAAGCCCCACCTGATCCTCGACATCGGTGGCGGCTCCACCGAGCTGATCCTGGCCGACGGCCACGACGCCCGGGTGCTCACCAGCACCCGCATCGGTGCGGTGCGGCTGCAACGGGATCTCTGCCGGGAGGATCCCCTGCCTCCGGCCCGGCGCTCCTTCCTGGAGGCCTACATCCAGGGGGCCCTCGATCCTGCGGTCGACCAGGTGAAGCGCCAGCTCCGGCCCGGGGAGAAGCCCCAGCTGGTGGCCACCAGCGGCACCGCCATGGCCCTGGCGTCCCTGGCGGCCGCAGAGGACGAGAGACCACCGCTGCGGATGCAGGGGTACCGCCTCAGCCGCGGGCGGCTGGACGAGCTGGTGGAGCGTCTGCTGGCGATGAGCCCCGAGGAGCGGCGGTCCCTCTCGGCGATCAACGAGCGTCGGGCCGAGATCATCGTGCCGGGAGCCCTCATCCTCCAGACCGCCATGGAGATGCTCCAGGTGAAGGATCTCGTGATCTGCGAGCGGGCCCTGCGGGAGGGGCTGATCGTGGACTGGATGCTGCGCAATGAACTGCTCAGCGACCGTTTCGCCTTCCAGAGCACGATCCGTCGGCGCACCGTGCAGCATCTCGCCCGCAGCTATGGAGTGGATCTCTCCCGGGCCGACCGGGTGGCCACCCATGCCCTCAGCTTCTACGACCAGACGCGGGGGCTGTTGCACCACGATGGGGGCCCGGGGCGCCAGCTGCTGTGGGCGGCGGCCCAGCTGCATGCCTGCGGCAAGCACATCAACATCGGCGCGTACCACAAGCACACCTGGTACCTGATCCGCCATGGAGAACTGCTCGGCTATTCGGAAACCGAACACCTGATGGTGGCGGCCATCGCCCGCTACCACCGCCGCAGCCTGCCCAAGAAACGGCATGAGTCCTGGTTGCTGATCGAGGGTCGGGAGCAGCGGCGCACGGTCTTCGCGATGGCCCTGCTGCTCCGTCTGGCGGCGGCCCTCGACCGCCGACCCGCCTCGGTGATCAGCGGTCTCATGGTTCAGCCCGAAGGGCGGCGGGGCGAGGCTCCCGATGGCATCACGGTGACCCTTCTGCCCGCACCGCAGTCTGAGGGCCAGCCTCCGGCCGACCTGAGTCTCGAGGGCTGGAGCCTGGCTTCCTGTGCCGAAGTGGTGCTGGAGGCAACCGGCCTGAAGTTCAGGGTGCTGGGGCCCCCGCCGGAATGAAGCGGCGCCACACGAATTCATCCACCCTGCCGAGGGGGCGGGGAGTCTGCTCGCCCATGGCGGCGGTCACGGCGTAGGGCCGGCCTGCCATCACCTCCAGGCCCTTGCCGATGGGAAAGCGCTTCTCCCCTTCCAGGTTGCCCTCGAAGAGGCGCTGCCCGGCCAGGGTGCGCACCTCGATCCAGCTGATCTCGCTGGCCCGCAGCACCAGTTCGTCCGCGGCACCGGGGTTGGGGCTGGCCGGCCGGGAGTCGCTCTGGGCTGGCTGCGGCTGCGGCTGCGGCGTGGGGGTGGGAGGGGCGGAAAGCTGCGGGGCGGGAGCCGGACTGCTGCTGGTGGGGGCTCGCCGGGCCTGGAGAAGGGCGAAGGCGGCGGCCACGGCGGCCATCGTGGCCAGAAGGGCCATGATCGGCAGCCTGCTGCGGCCGGGGCCCTGGGACCCAGGCGAGGGCGGAGCCGGGCGGGCGGCGCCGGCGGCCGCCCGCCCGGCCGGAGACCGGGCAGGGGAAGGGGGAGGGGGTGCCAGGGTCGGCCGGGCGGTTTGCTGCATCAGCCGGCTCTGGCGCACCTGGGCGATGCTCCCCTCCACATCGATGCCCAGCACGCTGGCCACCCGTTTGGCCTGGGCGATCACGAACACCGCTTCCGGGAGCCGGGTGCGGTCTCCGCTCTCGAGGGCGAGCAGCTGATCACTGCCGATATGGATCCGTTCGGCGAGCTCCTCGACCCCGAGCCCCCGGGACTGGCGTGCCTGGCGGAGTTGTTCCCCGAGGCGCGTCAGTTCGGGGATCGACTCGGGACCTGCGCTGGAAGGATCGGAGGACTCGGTCGCGTGGTTGTGGGCAGCCGTGGGATCGGACAACGAAACAGCGGGCGAACGGCGGAGAAACCTTCGAAGTATGGCGTTCTGCCCTGCGGGGTGCCATCCCGGCAGGACCAAAAACAAGGGATGGGCGATACTGGATTCGAACCAGTGACCCCTTCCGTGTGAAGGAAGTGCGCTACCGCTGTGCTAATCGCCCGTGCTGATCGCCCGGATGCCTTGATCGCGAACTGATCGCAGCAACGGGAGCTTAGATCACCATCCATCCTCCATGAGCTGGGCGCTGCTGGCCCTCATCGCCGCGTTCTGCGAGACGGGGAAGGATCTGGCGACCCGCCACCTGCTGCGTCCGGGGGTGCTGAGTTCCCGGCTGGTGATGGGGATTGCCTCCCTGATCACCTGCCTGGGGGCCGCCCCTCTGGCGCTGCTGTTCGCTCCCCCTCCGAACTGGCCCTGGTTGTTCCTCAGCCTGGTGAGCACCTCCCTCGTGAACGGGTGGGCCTTCTGGGCCTACGGCCGTGCCCTGGCCCGGGGGGATCTGAGCCTGGTGCTCCCCCTGATCAATCTCTCGCCCCTGGTGCTCCTGTTCACCGGCTGGCTGCTGCTGGGGGAGCGACCCACCCCCGCCGCCGTCGCCGGTGTCCTGCTCGTGGTGGCCGGCGCCCTCCAGCTGGGGAGGGGTGCTGGGGGAGCCGAAGGAGTGTGGGGATCGCCGGGGGGCCGGCCGATGCTGCTGGTGGCGGTGTTGTGGGGAATCGGCGCGAGCATCGACAAGCTGGGCGTGAATGCCGCCGGGCCTCTCCTCTGGGTGGCTTCTTTCCATCTGGTGGTGGGCCTGCCGCTGCTGCTGCCGGCCCTGGCCGCCGGGGAGGGCCGGCAGCTGGCGGGAGCGCGCCGTCCCTGGGGCTGGCTGCTGCTGATCGCCCTGCTCGCCCTGATCGGCATGGCCGTTCAGATGGAGGCCCTGCGCCATACCTCCGTGGTGCATGTGATCGCCATCAAGCGGCTCAGCACCCTGCTGGGCGCTCTGGTGGGGGTGGTGGCCCTGGGGGAACCGAGGGGGTCGCTGCGGTTGTCCGCCGCGGCGCTGATGCTGGGCGGCGCCGCCCTGGTGCTGGGGTTCGGCCGGTGATGGGGGCCATCGGCCACCATGGCTCCAGCTGGATTCCCCGGGTGAGAGAGGCCACCACCGATGTGCTGATCGTGGGAGGGGGGGTCTGCGGTACGGCCCTGCTGTTCCAGCTGGCCCGCTACACCGATCTCGCCCACATCACCCTGGTCGAGCGCTATGCACGGCTGGCCCGGGTGAACTCCAGGGCCACCAACAACAGCCAGACCATTCACTGCGGCGACATCGAAACCAACTACACCCTGGAGAAGGCGCTGAAGGTGCAGCGCACGGCGGGGATGATCGCCCGCTACGCGGAACTTCTCGAGCCGGCCATCCGCGACCGCTGTGTGTTCCGCATTCCCAAGATGGTGCTGGCGGTGGGAGCCCAGGAATGCGCGGCCCTGCGCCGCCGCTTCGCTGAGTTCTCCCCCCATTTCCCGGCGATGGAGCTGCTGGAGAAGGAGCAGATCCAGGAGTGGGAGCCGGCCGTGGTGATGGATGGGGAGGAGCCGCGCCCGGAGGAGCTGGTGGCCATCGGCATCCGCAACTCCCCCACCGCCGTGGATTACGAAGCGCTCACCGAATCATTCGTGGCCCAGGCCCGCTCCACCGTGGCCGGCAGCGATCGCCAGGTGGATCTGCTGCTGGGCACCACGGTGACGCGGATCCGCCAGGAAGGGGACCTGTTCCGGGTCGACATGATGCCCTCGGGCGAGCCCCCCGGTGATGGTCCCTCCACCTCTCCCGCGGTGATCCACGCCCGCCATGTGGTGGTGAACGCCGGGGCCCACAGCCTGCTGCTGGCCCAGCGGATGGGATTCGGGCTGGAGTACTCCTGCCTGCCGGTGGCCGGCAGCTTCTACTTCACCCCGGATCTGCTGCGGGGCAAGGTGTACACCGTTCAGAACGACAGGCTCCCCTTCGCGGCTCTGCACGGCGATCCCGACGTGCGTTCCCCCGGACTCACGCGCTTCGGGCCCACGGCCCTGCTGCTTCCCCTGCTGGAGCGGTACCGGCCGGGATCGTTCTGGGAGTTCCTGCAGGTGCTGCGGCTGGATGGGGGTGTGTGGTCGGTCTTCCGGCAGCTGTTCGCCGTGCCCGACATCCGCGCCTACATCCTCCGCAATCTCTGCTTCGAGATTCCCTGGCTCGGACGCCGCCTGTTCCTCGCCGACGTGCGCAAGATCGTGCCGGGTCTGCGGCTCGAGGATCTCCGCTATGCCGCCGGATACGGCGGGGTGCGCCCCCAGCTGATCGACAAGCAGGCCTGCCGGCTGATGCTGGGAGAGGTGCGGATCGCCGGCGTCCCCGGTCTCACCTTCAATGTCACCCCCTCCCCTGGAGGCACCTGTTGCCTGGGCAATGGTGCCCGCGACCTCGAGGAGATCGTGGAGCGCCTCGGCTGCCGTTTCCACTCGCAGCAGCTGGTCCGGGAGCTCTACGGGGAACCGGCAGCGGCTGCCCTCTCCACGGCTCCTTAGCATCAGGGCCTGATCGTTGCCCTTTGCTTCCGTGAATGCCGATCACGATGGGCTGCCGTGGGCCCGGCAGGTGGTGGAAGCGATCGTGGCCTGGGGGATCGAGGGAGCCCCGATCCCCAATCTCCTGGGGGGGGAGTCATTCCGGCTCAAGTCAGCCGCCCTGCTGGCGCAGGAGGTGCGGATCCGGGCCGAAGCCATCGGCCTGGAGCCCGCCATCACCGAGTTGATCGAGGATCAGGCGCGATGGAACGCCGGCACCGGATTCCTCACGGGCCTGGGTGGGTTCGGCCTGCTGCCGATCCAGCTGCCCGCCGCGGTGACCGCCACCTGGGTGATCCAGACCCGCCTGGTGGCCACCATCGCCGATCTGTATGGTCTCGATCTGAACCATGAGGCGGTGCGCACCCAGATCCTGCTCACGCTGCTCGGGGACGAAGCGCGGGAAGTGCTCAAGCAGTTCGGAGTGAAGCTCAGCCAGCAGATCGCCCAGGCCCAGCTCAGACGCCTGCCTGCCGTTGCGCTGGAGGCGATCAACCGGGCCGTGGGCTTCCGACTGGTGAGCCGCTTCGGTCAGCAGGGCGTGGTGAAGCTGCACCGGGCCATCCCGGTGCTGGGCGGCGTGGTGGGAGGCGGCATCGACTACGTGATGACCCGCCGCCTGGGTGAATTCGCCGCCAGTGAGCTGGGCCGCCGCTCCGCCCGGCCCGGCGCCCACGAGGAGGTGATCGACGTGGAGGTGATCGGCTGAACGGCGGCGGCCGGGCGGCTGCCGTTGCTGCCCCTGCCCCTGCCCCTGCACCGCGTCAGCGCAGCAGCTCTCCGCTGTCGATCACCTCGATGGCGAAGCGATCGAGGCTACGGGCCAGGCTCACCATCTGGGCGGTGCCTCCAGGCTGCCGTCCTCCTGGCCATCCCAGAGCACCAGGAGGAGAGGGATCCCTTGTCCGAACGGATTGGCTACGGCTGGATTGGCTACGGGATTGGCTATCGGATTCTCACCCGCGAGGAGCACCTCTCCCGGCAGGGACCGAAACGCATCCTGGCACTGGATGGGGGCGGTGTGAGGGGCATCCTCACCCTCGGGTTTCTCGAGGAGATCGAGCGGATCCTGCGGAAGCGCCATGGTGGGGATCCCAATTTCCGCCTGTGCGACTACTTCGATCTCATCGCCGGTACCTCCACCGGTTCGATCATCGCCGCGGCCCTCGCCCAGGGCCGCACGGTGGCGGCGGTGATCGATCTGTATCGCGAACTGGCCAGCAAGGTGTTCACCGCCTCTCCGTTGCGGAAGGGGATGCTGCGCGCCCGCTACGACAAGCAGGCGCTGATCGAGGCCCTGCAGAAGGAGCTCGACGCCGAGTGCCTGCTGCGGGACGAACGTCTGCAGACGGGGCTTCTGGTGGTCTCCAAGCGTCTGGACACCGGCAGCCCCTGGCCGATCGGCAACAACCCCAGGGGTCGCTATTTCCAGGCAGGGGAGGGAGATGCCTGGATCTCCAATGGCGACTACCCCCTCTGGAAGGTGGTTCGGGCTTCGACGGCCGCCCCCACCTTCTTCGATCCGGAGGAGATCGTGATCGCTGCCCAGCCGGCGAAGAAAACGGAGAAGGGCACCTTCGTGGATGGGGGCGTCAGTCCCCACAACAACCCGGCCCTGCAGGCCTTTCTCTATTCCACCCTGGCCGGATACCGGCTGGGCTGGGCCACTGGCGCCGACAATCTGCTGATCGTTTCCGTGGGTACGGGCCGTCCCCCTGTGGACCGTGCCGATCCCCGCTTTTCGGCCGAGGGCGGCATCGTGGCGCTGCAGAGCCTGATGGATGACTGCGGAGCCCTGGTGGAGACCATTCTCCAGAGTCTCTCGGCCAGTCCCACCGCCCGTTCCATCGACCGGGAGCTGGGCGATCTCGGCCAGGATCTGATCGCCGGCAAGCCCCTGTTCTCCTACCTGCGGTATGACGTGAAGCTCTACCGCGATCCCAAGCCCAGGGATGGCATCCACGACGATGCGCTGCTGGCTGGGATCCCTGAATCGACCCTCACCACCATGCAACGCATGGATGATCCCGGCCCCGTCGAGCAACTCCTTGGCGTTGGGAAAAGGGCAGGTGCAGCAAAGATCCGGGTGGATCACTTCCCGGCACGGTTTGATCTGCCTTCGCGATCCCCTGCGCCGCTTGCCGGGGAAGCGGGTCCTTCACCAGGAGCGCAAGGGACCCAGCGCCGCCGTTATCGCAAGCGCGAGAACCAGGCGGTGGTGGCGGTGCCCCTGGCCCTCGATACCCAGGGCTTCCAGTACCACAAATGGGGCGGGGAGCAGAACTGCAAGGCCGGAGACTGGATCGTGAGCAACAACGGAGACGTCTACACCGTCGACGCCCAGACCTTCGCGCTCTCCTACCGTCCCACCGGTCCGGGCACCTACGTCAAGACGAGTCCGGTGTGGGCCGAGAAAGCCGCCAGTGCCGGCGCCGTTGCCACGAAGGAAGGGGTCACCCACTACCGGCCGGGGGATTACCTCGTGTGCAACCGGGAGGATGGGGGTGATGCCTACGCTGTCTCCGCGGAGAAGTTCGAGGCGATGTACGAACCGGCTCCCTGAGCTGGTCCTCGCCGCGAATCAGCTAGCCGCCGCCGCGAAACAGATGCTGGTGGCTGGCGGAGTAAAGCCTGGAGCGGGCCTCCGCCGGCGGCTGCAGCGCCGGGCTCACCACGTAGAGGGTGGTGCGGATCAGCTGGTGCTCGCGGCTGGTGGCCGCCATCGCGGCCAGGGGCACCACGGTGAGCCACTGGTCGGGCCAGCTCACCCGATGGCCGATCGCCACCGGGGTGTCGGCCGGGTAGTGCTGCAGCAGCTCCGCTTCCACCTCCTCCACGTGGCGGGCACTGAGATAGAGGCAGAGGGACGCCCGCAGGGCGGCCAGGCGGCCCAGGGCTTCCCGTTCCGGTACACCGGTGCGGCCGCCCGCCCGGCTGAGCACGATCGTCTGCACCAGGCCCGGGATCGTGAGTTCGTTGCCGAGGGCCGCCGCCGTCGCCTGGTAGGCGCTCACCCCCGGCACCACCTCCACCCCGATTCCGGCATCGGCGAGGCGGCAGATCTGCTCCTGCAGCGCTCCATAGAGGCAGGGATCGCCGTCATGCAGCCGCACCACCTTCCTGCCGGCGGCGGCCCGCTCCCCCACCACATCGATCACCTGCTCGAGGGTGAGGCTGCTGGTGCGGATGCGTTCGCACTGCGGTGGTGCCAGGGCCGCGATCCGGGGATTCACCAGGGAATCGGTCCACACCAGCACCTCGGCCTGCTCGATCGCGCGGGCGGCCCGCAGGGTGAGCAGGTCCTCCGCCCCGGGGCCTGCCCCCACGATGCGAACGGGATGGCGAGTGGGAGCAGTACCGCTCAAGGATGCACCCCGTCCACGCCGGTGGGATCAGGCAGCGGCCGTTGCTTGCCGTAGAGCCACCAGAGTCCCAGGGCCCCCAGGGCGATCAGCACCAGGCTCATCAGCTGGGCCATGCGCAGGCCACCGCTGCAGAAGGGGGGCTGGGAGAGGAGGCAGAGGGGATCGAGCCGCAGCCCCTCGATCCACACCCGTCCGCTGCTGTAGGCCATCAGATAGACGCAGGTGAGGGCACCCGCCGGCATGCGGATCCGGCCCCGGTTGGTGAGCCGGAACAGCACCAGCAGCAGGGCGCAGACCCCGAGGTTCCAGAGGGATTCGTAGAGAAAGGTGGGGTGGAAGGTGCTCTCCTCGAGGAACTCGGGCGGTCGGTTCTCCGGGGGGATGGTGAGTTTCCAGGGGAGATCGGTGGGCAGCCCGAAGGCCTCGGAGTTGAAGAAGTTGCCCCAGCGACCGATCGCCTGGCCGAGGGCCACAGCGGGCATGAGCACATCCATCAGAGGCCAGAGGGATTGCTGCCGCCAGCGGCAGAAGAGCACCACGGCCAGGGTGCCTCCGAGCAGGGCACCGTGGATGGCGATACCCCCCCGCCAGATCGCCAGGGCATCGAACCAGTGCCCCTTGTACTGGCGCCACTCGAGGGCGACGTAATAGAGACGTGCCCCCAGCACCGCACCGAGCACGAGCACCGGCAGCAGATCCACGATCAGGGAGGGATCGATCCCCCGCCGCCGGCCGAGGCGGGTGGCCAGCGCCAGGCCCATGAGCACCGCCAGGGCGATGAGCAGGCCGTACCAGCGCAGGGCGAAGGGGCCGATCTGGAAGACCAGGGGCCCCGGAGAGGTGAAGATGGCCAGGGGAGGAGCGGAAACGGCCATCGGCAGCAGGGAGCGGATCAGACGATCCCCTCGGCGGCCTGCACCTTCTCCACCTGACGCTTCTTGAGAACGAGCAGGATCTGGGCGATCACCACGGCGGCGAAGAACGCCAGGAGGCCGTAGATCCGGGCTGGATTCTGGAGCACCACCTCCACGTCCCGCTGGCCGAAGCCACCCACATTGGGATCGTTGGTGAGCGCTGCGCCCGCCTCCACGGCATCACCGACCTGAACCAGGAGGGTGGGGCCGGCCGGCACGGTTTCGGTGGCGACGCCGCCATCGGCCGTGGCGATCTCCACCACCGAGGCCCCCTTCTCCCCTTCGGTGATGGCACTCACCCGGCCCGCGGCGGGAGCGGTGAACACGGTGTTGTTGCTCTTCTCACCGGTGGGGTAGACCTGGCCCCTTCCCCGGTTGCCACCCACGTGCAGCTGATACTTGCCGAAGTGGATGCTGCTGTCGCTGCCGGGATCAGGGGAAAGGATCGGGAAGACGATCTTCTGGTGCTGGTCGCCGGGGAGGGGACCCACCAGCAGGATGTTGGGTTGATCGTCGCTGTAGGGGCTGTAGAAGACCCCGGCGGTTTCCTCCTTGAGCTCGTCGCTGAGACGATCCTGGGGGGCCAGCCGGAAGCCCTCGGGGAGCATCACCACCGCGCCCACGTTGAGGGATGTGCTGCTGCCGTCTGAGGCAACCTGCTGGGTGCCGGTGTCGTAAGGGATCTCCACTTCGGCCTTGAAGACCGTGTCGGGGAAGACCGCCTGGGGAATCTCCACCCGGGTGGCTTTCTTGGCCAGATGGCAGTTGGCGCAGACGATCTTGCCGGTGGCCTCGCGGGGGCTGGGATAGTTCTGCTGCGCCCAGAAGGGATAGGCCCAGCTGGGGGTCGCTCCCACCAGCAGAACCCCTGCGGCAAGGGCGAAGGTGAGGAAGCTGCCGAGCAGGGCGGAGACGGAGCGACGCATGGGGAGGGAGCGGGCAGGAACCGGCGCAGGTGGGAAGGAGGAAACGAAGCCCGGACAGGGCCTTTGTGGAGGGGTCAGGCCCACCAGGGGGCATCGCCGGTGCGGAAGTCGGATTCGGTCCACTGGCTCAGGAACACCGTGTCGTTCTCCACGGTCACGTGGGCGAGGGCCAGGGAGAGCGGCGCCGGTCCGCGCACCACCTTGCCGTTGGTGTCGTACTGGCTGCCGTGGCAGGGGCAGACGAACTTGTTGGCGCCGCTGTTCCAGGGCACGACACAGCCCAGATGGGTGCAGATGGCATTGATGCCGAAGGCCCCGATGGCTTCGGGGCCTTCCACGATCAGGTAGGTGGGATCCCCCTTGAGGCCCTGGACCAGGCTGCGGTCACCCTCCTTGTGGGCACTGAGCCAGCCGCTGGAGGTCACCGTGTTGCCCAGCTCGTCCTTGGCGGTGGTGCCACCGCCGCTGCCGGCGGGCCTGGGGGGGATGAAGAACCGGGCCACGGGATAGAGGGCCCCGAGTGCCACCCCCGTGAGGGAGCCGAACATCAGCAGGTTCATGAACTGCCGACGACCCATTCCGGGCACATCACCGCTCGAGGAGGGCGCAGGGATCTGGGTCATTCGCACCGTTCCGGCAGGACCGGATCAACGTGGGGCCCATTATGAACCTTGCTCCTCCCGGGGCGCCCCGGCCCACGACTCACCGCCCCGGCCTGCAACATGCTGTTGTGCAGCCGCAGCGGTCCTTCCCTTGCCTCTCCCCTCCCCCACGGCTCCCCAGGGTGCTCCCAGGGAGGGCCCCCTGAGCCGGGAGGAGGTGATCGATCTGATCCGCTCCCGCTGGCAGGCTTCCTACGACCTGCAGCTGGTGCAACGCCGCGGCAGGCTCTACCTGCAGGTGATGTGGGCCTATCTCGAGCAGCAGTCGTTTCCCCTCAGCCCCGAGGCCTACGCCGAGCGCATCACCGAGCTGGTGGGGGCGCTCAACGACCTGGGGGTGGCGGATCAGGTGCGCACCTGGCTCTGCACCATCCGGGATCGGCCCCGGCTCGGCAAGGCCCTGTCCCTGGCCCTTGAGCCTTCCTCGGCGCGGACCGGGGAATTCCTCCTCTAGGACGGGTCAGGGAGGAGCCTGGAAGCCGGTCGGCGACCGCTGCGGCTGCCGGAAGCCTTCGGTGAAGGCCACAAGGGCCACCCCCACCAGATAGAGGGCCGTGATCGCGCCGCCGAGCAGCAGCATGGTGACCGGATCGGTGGAGGGGGTGAGCACGGCGCCGGCGAGGGCGCTCGCGAGCACCACCCAGCGCCAGCCTGCCAGCATCCGCCTCGCATCGATCAGTCCCAGGGCGCCCAGGAGCAGCTGCAGCACGGGCAGCTGGAAGGCCAGACCGGTGGCCACCATCAGCAGGAGCACGAAGTCGAGGTAGCGCTCGATCGACCACATCGGTTCGACCACGTCGGCCCCGTAACTCACCAGGAACCGCAGGGCGGCAGGCACCAGGGCCCACCAGGAGAACGCCAGGCCTGCGGCGAAGAGCAGGGTGGAGCCGGCCACGGCGGGAGCCACCAGCCGCCGTTCGTGGCGGGTGAGGCCAGGCAGAACGAAAGAAAGAGTTTCGAAGAGGATGTAGGGAAGGGCGAGGCTGAGCCCGGCATACCCGGCCACCTTCAGGGAAACGAAGAGAAACTCTCCCGGGGCCAGCTGCAGGAACCGCATGCCCTCGGCGGGCAGCTCCAGCAGCCGCACCAGGGGGCGCACGAACACCAGACAGGCGGCCGCGGCCAGAACCACCGCCAGCAGGCTGCGCAGCACGCGACGGCGCAGTTCCTCGAGATGCTCCACCAGGGTCATCTCCACCTCGCCGGGGAAGGTGTCCGCGTCGGAGCGGGAGGGGGTCCTGAAGCCAGAGGAACTCCCGGATTCGGAGGTGGGATCGGTCGGAAGCATGGAAAGCCTGGCCCGAACGAGGTTAGGAGGGCTGCAGCAGCAGCCGGGCCCGCTCCGGTTCCCCCCAGAGGATCTCGCCGCCGTGGTGGCGCACGGTTCCGGCCGCCGCACCGGGAATCCGCTGCAGCTGGTCGGTGGGCACCATCACCACCGCCACCCGGGCGTTCCCCCTGGCCCGGCTGAAATGGGCGGCCAGGTCGGCCGCGCTCAGCAGGTCCTCCTCGCCAGGGGGCCGCTCCGAGCCCTTGAGCACCACATGACTGCCGGGACATTCCTGGGCATGGAACCAGAGATCACCGCGCCGGGCCTGGCGCAGACTGATCCACTCGTTCTGGCGGTGGTTGCGCCCCACCAGCAGCCTGGCTCCCGCCGGGGTCCGCAGCTCCAGGGGCTGCGGAGCTGATGGGCTGGCGCCCCCCTGGCGCCGACGGGCCCGCTCCCGGGGGACCCGACCCTCCCGGAGCAGATCCTCCCCCAGCTCCTCCTCAAGTGCCGCAACCTGTTCGGCGCCATCGGCCTGCTCCAGGAAGGTGAGGCTGGTCTCCAGCCAGGCGAGCCGCTGGCCCTGCGCTTCCAGCCGGGGCGTGATCGCCGCCACGGAGCGGCGCAGCTTGCGCGCCTTTCGATAGAGCTTCTGGGCCTCATCGATCTCTTCCCGGCCGGGGCTGGGCCGGCTGAGCAGGGCGTCCGCCCTTCCCTGCAGTTCCTCACTGCCGGCCACCTCCGCGAGGGCGGACCGGAAGCGCTGGATCGACCGTTCCTCCTTCGCCGCGGTCGCCTGCAGCTGCTGGCGCAGGGCCTGACGCCGCTGCTCCAGCTGCCGCTCAGCCAGTCGCGTTCCGTAATAGGCCGCCAGTCCGCGGTTGATCGCCAGGGGATCGGGGGCGTCCCGGTCCGGGTTCCCCCCGCAGGCCGGGCCGGGCTCCCCTCCCTCCCAGCAGCGGTAGTCGCTCGCCCCCCCCCACCAGAGGCCGAAGCGCTCCTCGCTCACGGCCTTCAGCCAGCGTTGCCACTGCACGTGCAGTTGCCGCCACTGGTCCTCCTGCAGATCCTGCACCGGCAGCTCCAGCAGCCGGTTGCCCCCGTCGACCCCGGCCACCAGCTGGCGGGCCAGGGCGGGTCCGATGCCCTGGTAGGCCTCCCTGAGGGCCCTGCCGAGGGGGATCGGCAGGAGGGAGAGTCTGCGCCGCCACTGGGCTTCTGCCTCCGAGGCAAGGGGCCCATCGCCGGCCATCGGCGGAGGCGGACAGTAGGGGTCCCCGGTGCCGATCGGCCGGAGCCGCGACTGTTCCTGGCGGATCTGCCGCGCCAGGGCGATCACCTGGCGCTGCTCGTCGAGCAGGAAGAGGTTGCTGTGGCGGCCCATCAGTTCCAGCACCAGGAAGCGCCGGCCCGGTTCTCCGGGCCGGCGGGAGAAGACCAGTTCCACCACCCGTTCCCAGCCGTGCTGCTCGAGGCCCACCAGGGCCAGGCCCCGCAGACCGTGCTGCAGTTGCCTGGCCAGGGTGCTCCCCTCCCCCTCCCGCGCCGGCGGGGGGATGGCGAGCAGCAGGGGAGCCTCCGCCCTCCAGCTCAGCTCCAGCCAGTGGACGCCCTGCAGGCTGCGCAGAGCCAGCTGCACCGCCTGGCCACCGCTCTGCTGGGCCTTCTCGAAGCGAGCCGGCACCAGCAGTGGGCGCAGTTCCATCAGCACCGCCTGCAGGGACGTCAGGTCCATCGGCTGGATCGCTTTCTGCGGCACGTTCCTTCCAGGGCCCGCCCCTACTCTGCGGCCCAGAGGCTCTCCCTTCCATGGCCCCATCCCCGCAACCTGGCCGGCTCTTCGTGATCACCGGACCGAGCGGGGTGGGCAAGGGAACCCTGGTCGCTCAGCTGCTCCGCCGCCATCCGGAGATCTGGCTGTCGGTCTCCGCCACCACCCGGGCCCCCCGCAGCGGTGAAGCGGAGGGAGAGCACTACACCTTTCTGGGACGCCGTTGCTTCGAGGAGCTGGTGGCCGCCGGTGGGCTGCTGGAGTGGGCGGAATTCGCCGGCAATCTCTACGGCACCCCCCGGAAGCCGGTGGAGGAGCATCTGACCCAGGGGAGGCCCGTGCTCCTCGAAATCGAACTGGAAGGAGCCCGGCAGGTGCGTCGCAGCTTCCCGGCTGCATTCCAGGTGCTGCTCAAGCCGCCCTCCCTCGAGGAACTGGAGCGGCGCATCCGGGGAAGGGGCACCGACAGCGAGGAGGCGATCCTGCGGCGACTGGCGCGGGCCCGGGTGGAACTGGAGGCGGAGCAGGAATTCGATGCGGTGGTGGTGAACGACGATCTGGCCTCGGCCCTTGGGGATCTGGAGCAGCTGATGGGGCTGGACGGGGCGCCTCTCGGGAAGGGCGAGGGCATCCGGCCATGAAAAAGGCGGCCCGGAGGCCGCCGTAGCGCATCGATCAGGGGACCAGATCGGTTGGCTTATCTCGGATGGAAGAGGAGATCGGGGTAGAAGCGGTTGAACTCGATCATGATCCCGGCCGTGATGGTGAACCAGATGGCGGCGAAGACCGGGGCTGTGGTGAGGAATTTCTTCATGGCGTTGAGATCCTGTGGGGAAGGGGAGGGACCCGCTGTGGGTTCGGGCTGGGCTCAGCGGGGAGACACGGTCACCTTGTCGTCGGCTTCGAGCAGCTTGCCGCTGGTGAACTCGCCGAAGGCGGCCAGGGGCCAGGTGGCGGCCGCCAGGGTGCTCTTGAAGGCGAGGGGCACATCGATCTGGATCTCCTTCATCGTGGCGTCCTTGCCACGCACGGCCTGGAGATAGGTGCGCCCTGCCCAGCCGATGCAGCCGGCGATGTAGAGAAAGGCGATGCCGGGGATCATGAATTCACCGGCGTGGCTCCAGCGGCCGTCCACGATCAGGTGGGGCAGACCATCGGCGCCGCAGAGGGCCTGGCTGTACATCGAGAAGCGAGCCCGGGCCTGATCCGTCTTGGCGGTGGAGGCACGCTGCTGGAATCGGGCGCTCTCGGCACAGGGGGTGAGGCCACCGATCTCGGCATGGGCGACCGGCGCGAAGCCGAACAGCAGGCAGAGGGAAAGAAGGGCCGCGAAGAGTCGGCTGGGGAAAAGACGGCGCATGGAAGTCAGGTCCGCGAGGGTGGTCGCCGCAGGGCAGGATGACACGAGCGGACAGTAGGGGAGCTCCCAGGGACCCATGCCCACGGTTCTGGCCCTCGAAACAAGTTGTGACGAGTCCGCCGCCGCCATCGTGCGGGAAGGAAAGGTCCTCGCCTCCGCCGTCGCCTCCCAGGTGGAGGAGCACGCCCGCTGGGGAGGGGTCGTGCCGGAGATCGCCTCGCGGCGCCACCTGGAGGCGCTGCCGCATCTGATCGAGCAGGTGATGCAGACCAGTGGCCTGGCCATGGCCGACCTGGACGCGATCGCCGCCACCGTGACCCCGGGACTGGTGGGGGCCCTGCTGGTGGGATCGGTCACGGGCCGCACCCTCGCCCGTCTCCATGGCAGGCCCTTCCTCGGGGTGCATCACCTGGAGGGGCACCTCTGTTCCGTGCACCTGGGCGATCCTCTGCCGGCGGGCCCCCATCTGGTGCTGCTGGTGAGCGGCGGCCACACCGAACTGGTGCGGGTGGAGGGGCCCGGCCTCTACCGGCGGCTGGGCCGCAGCCGCGACGACGCCGCCGGGGAGTGCTTCGACAAGGTGGCGCGCCTGCTGGGGCTGGGCTATCCGGGGGGACCCGCCATCGAAGCGGCGGCCACCGGTGGGGATCCCCTGCGCTTCGCCCTGCCCAAGGGGAGGGTCTCCCTGCCCGGAGGCGGCTTCCATCCCTACGACTTCAGCTTCAGTGGCCTGAAGACCGCCATGCTCCGCCAGGTGCAGGCCCTGGCCGCCGGCGGTGAGGCGCTGCCCCTGGCGGACCTGGCCGCCAGCTTCGAGCAGGTGGTGGCGGATGTGCTGGTGGAGCGGAGCTGCCGCTGTGCCCGGGAGGAGGCCATCGGCTGTCTGGTGCTGGTGGGAGGGGTGGCGGCCAACCGGCGCCTCAGGGGGCTGCTGCAGGAGCGGGCGGCAGAAGAGGGGCTGGCGGTGCGGGTGGCACCCCTCGCCTATTGCACCGACAACGCGGCCATGGTGGCCGTGGCGGCCGAGCAGCGCCTGGCTGCCGGCTGCTCCAGTGGGCCCGGCCTTGGCGTATCGGCGCGCTTCCCCCTGGAGGAAGCCCACCGCCTCTATGAATCCCAGCCCTGCTTCTGATCCCGTTAGGGTGGACAGATTCGCATTCGCAACAGGAACGGCCCCCATGGCCCCGGCGAATTCCCTTCCGCTCGACGCAGGTCACGATCACGCCGTGGAAACGCTCGATCGTCCCGAGGTCGGGGAGCCCGCTTCCGCCCTTCCCGAAGCCCCTGAGCCGGTCTCCCAGGCGGAACTGAACTCCTGGCGACGGGGGTTCACCCCCCAGGCGGAGATCTGGAACGGCCGGCTGGCCATGCTGGGGCTGTCGGTGGGGCTCACCGTGCTGGTGGTGGCCCGCCTGGCCGCGGCCGGTCACTCCTGAAACCTGCGACGGTTCATACCCGCCCCCGCAGGGTCTGGGCCAGTTCGCTCGGTTTGAGGCTGTGGCTGATCGCTTCCTCCCCGGAGACCCGCCCCTGTTCGACCAGTCTGGCCAGGGCCTGGTTGAAGGTCTGCATGCCGTCAAAGCCGCTGCGCTCCATGATCGATTCGATCTCATCGAGCTCCCCGCGCTGGATGTAGTCGCGACAGGCGTCGGTGTTGATGAAGATCTCGTGGTAGCCGGTGCGCTGGTGGTCGGTCGTCCTGGCCAGGCCCAGGGAGACCACCGCCAGCAGCGCCTCCGAAACGGCCCTGCGGATGCTCTCCTGTTCCTCGGGTTCGTACATGCCGAGCACCCGTTCCACGGTGCGCACGGCGGAGTTGGTGTGCAGGGTGCCGAGCACGAGATGGCCGGTCTGGGAAGCCTCGATGGCGGTGGTGAGGGTTTCCTGGTCGCGGATCTCGCCGATCAGGATCACATCGGGATCCTCCCGCAGGGAGGAACGCAGGGCCTTGTGGAACTCCTTGGTGTGGTGCCCCACCTCCCGCTGCCGGATCAGGGAGAGGTGGCTCTCATGCACGAACTCCACCGGATCCTCGATGGTGATGATGTGCCGTTTCATGGTCGAGTTGATGAACTCGATCAGCGCCGCCAGGGTGGTGGTCTTGCCGGAGCCGGTGGGGCCGGTGAAGAGCATCATTCCCTTCGGTCGCTGCGCCAGGTCCTTGAGCACAGGAGGCAGGCTCAGCTCCTCCATCGTGGGGATGCGCAAGGGCACCAGGCGCAGCACCATGCCCGGTCCCCGCATCGTGTCGAGCAGGTTGATCCGCACCCGCACGAAGCCGAAGGAATGGGAGCCGTCGAATTCCTTGTCCCTGAGAAAGGCGTCGATGTCGGAGGGTTCGAGCATCTCCCGGAGCCAGTCCCGGAAGGTGGCCAGGTCGGTGTGGGGCCATCCCGTGCGGATCATGTCGCCCCTGTCGCGGAAGCGGGGTTCCTCTCCCACCCCGAGGTGCACGTCGGAATAGCCGTTCTGATCCGCCAGCCTCACGATCTCCGCCAGGGTGGCGGGCATCTCCCCGCCCCTGGCCGGAAGGGAATCGCCGGCGGGGGCCGCGACCGGAACCCGCTCCTGGAGGGGCGGGGGCGGCGGCGGCGAAGGAAGGGGAAAGTCGGCCATGGGATACCGCATGGTCAGTGCTGTGGCTGCATGGTGGCATCGCCGCGCCGGATCGTCCGGTCCCTGATCCTGTCGATCCGGGTCCGCCCATGACCCCTCCCTAGGATCCGCGGGTCCGCGACCCGGCCGTGTCCGCTTCCACCGGTGCCCCGAGCGCTGTTCGCCAGGGGGGTGTGCCCCAGGTGACGATCGTGCTGGGCACCCGTCCCGAGGCCATCAAGCTGGCTCCGGTGATCCGCGCATTCCGCAAGGCCTCCGATTTCCACACCCGGGTGGTGCTCACGGGGCAGCACCGGGAGATGGTGACCCAGGTGATGACCCTCTTCGACCTGCAGGCCGACCACGACCTGGCCCTGATGGCGCCCAACCAGAGCCTGACCCATGTGACCTGCGGGGCGCTCCAGGGGCTGAAACAGGAATTCGCCGACCATCCGCCGCACCTCGTGCTCGTGCAGGGAGACACCACCACGGCCTTCGCCAGCGCCCTGGCGGCGTTCTACGAAAGGATCCCGGTGGGGCACGTGGAGGCGGGCCTGCGTACCGATGACCTCTTCGACCCCTTCCCGGAGGAGGCGAACCGGCGGCTGATCTCCCAGCTGGGTCAGCTCCATTTCGCCCCCACCGCCCGGGCCGCGGCCAACCTTCGGGCCTCCGGGGTGGTGGGGGAGATCCACACCACCGGAAACACGGTGATCGACGCCCTGCTGCTGATGGCCGAGACCGCCCCCGAATGGGAGGTGCCCGGGCTCGACTGGAGACATCAGCGGGTGCTGCTGGCCACCGTGCATCGCCGCGAGAACTGGGGCGAACGGCTGCAGCACATCGGCAGGGGCTTCCTCGAGCTGCTCGAGCGCTATCCGGATACGGCCCTGCTGCTGCCCCTGCATCGCAATCCCACCGTGCGGGAACCGCTGTTGGAGCTGCTGGCGGATCACCCGCGCGCCTTCCTCACCGATCCGCTGGATTACGACCGGCTGGTGGCGGCCCTGCGGGGCTGCACCCTGCTGCTCACCGATTCGGGAGGACTGCAGGAGGAGGCCCCGGCTCTGGGCAAACCGGTGCTGGTGCTGCGACGCACCACCGAACGTCCCGAGGCGGTGGAGGCGGGCACGGCCAAGCTGATCGGCACCGACAGCGAGGCGATCGTGGCGGAGGCCGGAAAACTGCTGGAGGATCCCGAGGCCTACGAGGCCATGGCCCGGGCCCACAACCCCTTCGGTGATGGCCTCTCCAGTGGCCGCATCGTGGAGGCCTGCCGGCGTTTCCTGGCCCTGCGGCAGCCGATGGCCGACTGACCGCTCAACGGCGTTTCCTGGCCCAGGGGGGCAGGTCGATGAACACCCGGGTGCCGGCCTTCAGGCCGCTGAGCACCTGGGTGTCCTTGCCGCTGCTCACTCCCAGCTCCACCGGCTGGAACTTCGGCTCACGGTCCTTGCCCACCAGCAACACCCCCGGACGGCCGTCTTCCGTGACCACCGCCACGGTGGGCACCAGGGTCTGGGCCTCGAGCGTGCCGGTGCGGAAATCGATGTCGGCGGTCATGCCGATGCGCAGTTCCGGGGCCGGATCGAGAAGCTCCAGTTTCACCTCGAAGGAGGTGACGTTGTTCACCTTCACGGCCCGGGGGGAGATCTGGCGGATGCGGGCGGCGAAGCGCCGGTCGGGGAAGGCATCCACCCGCACGCTGGCGGGCAGGCCCGGCCGAAGCCGGCCGAGGTCGCTCTCGGGGACCTTGGCCAGTACCTCCAGCCCCTGGGAGAGTTCCACGATCGAGGCACTGGTGGCCCCGGCGGTGGCCGAGGCCGTGGTGGTGGGGGTGACGAAGGAGCCGGGATCGGAATAGCGCTGGGTGATCACCCCATCGAAGGGAGCCCGCACGATCAGCTCCTGGGCCTCCACCTGGCGCTGCTCCAGCCGTTGCTGGGCGGCGGCCAGGGCCATGCGTCGCACCTGGTAGTCGGCCCGGAAACGGTTGATGTCGTCGAGGCTGATCGCTCCCTGGCGGTAGAGGGGTTCGTTGCGCTGCACCTCACTGCGGCTGAACTCGAGCTCCGCCCGGGCCGAGAGCACGTTGGCCTGCAGCTCCTGGAGGCGGTCGCGCAGATCGCCGGAGTCCATGCGGGCCAGGGGCTGGCCGGCGCGGACCCGGTCCCCCTCGTCCACGTAGAGCTCCTCGAGCAGGCCCTGACGTTTGGGGCTGACGTTCACCCGCTGCACCGCATCCAGTTCCCCCGTGCTCGACACCACCCCCGGCAGGGTGCCCGGCCGGGCCACCACCGTGAAGGGGGTGACGTCGCGCGCCCCGGCGATCCGTTGGCGCTGCCACAGCCCCAGGCCTCCCAGCAGCGCCAGGGCGAGCGTCGTTGCGATCCAGACGCGCCGTCGACGCTGCCGCGGCCGGGGAGCCTGGGGCAGGGGGCTGGGTGCCGGTGCCGCCTTCGGGGTGGCGCGAGCCGGCGGCAGGGGGGTGATGGTGGGAATCGGCCCTTTCATGGCTTTCCAGAGTTTCGCCACTCTCGATCCGTCCTGTGGCCCTGCAGGGGCCGGGGAACCGTGCCCCCTAGATTCCGGCCATGCTCAAAGCCGGAATCGTGGGGCTGCCCAATGTGGGCAAGTCGACCCTCTTCAACGCCCTGGTCGCCAACGCCCAGGCCCAGGCCGCCAACTTCCCCTTCTGCACGATCGAGCCGAACACGGGGGTGGTGGCGGTGCCCGATGCACGCCTGCAACAGCTCAGCGATCTCTCCCATTCGAAGGAGATCATCCCCACCCGGGTGGAGTTCGTCGACATCGCCGGTCTGGTGAAGGGGGCCAGCCAGGGGGAGGGGCTGGGCAACAAGTTCCTCGCCACCATCCGGGAGGTGGACGCCATCGTGCATGTGGTGCGCTGCTTCGAGGACGAGGACGTGATTCACGTATCCGGTTCGGTGGATCCGGTGCGGGATGCCGAGATCATCAACCTGGAGCTGGGACTGGCCGACCTCTCCCAGATCGAGAAACGACGGGAGCGTCTGCGCAAGCAGGTGCGCACCAGCAAGGAGGCCCAGCTGGAGGATTCCGCCCTGGAGCGGATCCAGCAGGTGCTGGAGGCCGGCGGAGCTGCCCGCTCGGTGGACCTCTCCCCGGAGGAGGAGCTCGTGATCCGGCCGCTGGGTCTGCTCACGGCCAAGCCGATCATCTATGCGGCCAATGTGAGCGAGGACGATCTCGCCTCCGGCAATGGGTATACCGAGCAGGTGGAGGGGCTCGCGGCCCGCGAGGGGGCCGAGACCGTGCGCATCTCCGCCCAGGTGGAGGCCGAACTGATCGAACTGCCCGAGGCGGAGCGGGCCGACTACCTGGCGGGGCTGGGGGTGAGCGAAGGGGGCCTGCGCAGCCTGATCCGGGCCACCTACCGCCTGCTGGGCCTGCGCACTTACTTCACCACCGGCGAGAAGGAGACCCGTGCCTGGACGATCCGGGAGGGCATGACCGCGCCCCAGGCGGCCGGCGTGATCCACACCGATTTCGAGCGGGGCTTCATCCGCGCCCAGACCATCCACTGTGCCCAGCTGCTCGAGGCGGGATCCCTGGCCGAGGCCCGGACCCGGGGCTGGCTGCGCAGCGAGGGCAAGGACTACGTGGTGGCCGAGGGCGATGTGATGGAGTTCCTCTTCAACGTGTAGACGAGACGATGGGGGAGACGGCGGAGGGGGGAAGCCGGGCGGAGGTCGCCTTTCTGGGGCTGGGCGCCCTGGGAGGGCCGATGGCCGCCAACCTTCTGGCCGCCGGTTTCCCCCTGCGTGTGCACAACCGCACCCGCGCCAGGGAGCTGCCCCTGTGCCAGGCCGGGGCCCGGCCGGCCCCGACCCCGGCTGCGGCCCTCGCGGGCGGAGTGGCCCTCGGGTGCCTCTGCCTCAGCGATGACGCCGCCGTGGAGGAGGTGCTCTTCGGGGAGCAGGGGGTGGGCGGCAGCGCCAGGCCGGGGGCCCTGGTGGTGGATTTCTCCACCATCGCTCCGGCCAGCAGCCGCCGCTTCGCCGCCCGGCTGGCCGAGCGGGGGGTGGGGTATCTGGACGCGCCCGTCACCGGCGGCACCGAGGGCGCCCGCGCCGGCAGCCTCTCGGTGCTCGTGGGCGGCAGCGAGGAGCACCTGCGGCAGGCCCGGCCCCTGCTGGAGGTGGTGGGCGGCCGCATCACCCATCTCGGGCCGGTGGGGGCGGGCCAGGAGGCCAAGGCCGTCAATCAGATCCTTGTGGCCGGCAGCTACATGGCGGTGGCCGAGGCGATGGCGCTCGGTGCCCGGCTCGGGTTGCCGATGGAGCGGCTGCTGCCGGCCCTGGCCGCTGGCGCTGCCGGCTCCTGGGCCCTGGAGCACCGGGCCGGCCCCATGCTCGCGGGGTCCTTCCCGCTGGGCTTCCGGCTGGCTCTGCATCGCAAGGATCTGCGCATCGCCCTGGCCGCGGCGGAGCGGCTGGGGCTGGAGCTGCCGATCAGTGGGCAGGTGGCCGCGATCGAGGATGCCCTGATCGCCTCCGGCCACGGGGATGAGGACGTGTCGGCTCTGGCGCGCTGGTTCGCCGACCCTCCGGCCGGTTCGCTGTGAAGCGGCCTCAGGCGCCGGGCTCGCCGCCGGCAGCGGCCTGCTGCCACTCGGCCGGGGCGGCTCCGTTGGCGCTCTGATCGGCCGGGAGCGACCCTGGGCCTGCGGCGGGGTCGGGGCCCGGGGCCGGCGACGCCACGGTCAGTCCCCAGCGCTGCAGCACGGCCCGGATCCGCTCCTCGTCAATCCGTTCGCCGTAGGTCTCCATCAGCAGGCCGTTGAGGTCGGAGGGGATTTCCAGGTCGCCCTGCTTCACGAAGCAGACCCGACCCGTGCGGCGGAACAGGGCCGTGAGGAATCCGGCCTCGAAGATCACGTTCTGACGGGCCCTCTGGCGCAGGCAGTGGCCGAACTGATACAGGCGCCCCTCATCGTCGGGGGTGAGCAGGATGAACCCGGCGATGCAGGAATGGATCTGCTCCTCGATCGTCGCCAGCAGATCGGCACCGGTGCGGGCCTTGGCCTGCACCACCACCGAGCGGATCTTCTCCCGCTGGAGCAGGGCCTCCAGTTCGGCTCGCACCCGCTCATTGCGGCCATGCACGATGAACACCTGCTGGCGGTCCACGAGCTTGAGCGGTGAGGCGATCAGCATCGCCTCCAGCGCCTTCACGGCCAGGTCCATCTGGAGGCGGGCCTGTTCATCGAAGCGGCGGTCGCTGCCCTTGCGGTTGTGGAAGGCGGCGACCCCGAAGGGTTCCCCGCCGCACTCGGAGCTGAGGATCGGCACGCAGTAGATCTCCCCGATCTCCGTGGTGGATTCACCGGGCAGGAAGCGGAAGGCGGGATGCTCCTCGGCCAGGGGCGCGTACTCGGGGGCCCGCTTGCGCAGGGCCATCGAGGCGATGCCGTCGTTCAGCGGCAGGCTGCGCCGGTTCCGGCGCAGCTCCTCGAGGCTGTTGACGTGATCGTCGTCGAGGCTCCACACCAGCAGGGAGCCGCGGTCGTCACACTCGTTCTCCGCCGCCAGCACCAGGATCGAGCCGTCCTGGCAGAGTTCGCTGCGGCGGATGATGATCTCGAGGAAATAGCGGATCACCAGGGCCTGCCTGCGGTTGCGGGCCATGCAGAGAAAGTCGTGGAGCGCCTCAAGGAAGGGTTTCTGCCGGTCGTTCATCGGAGCAGCGGAGCAACGGTGGGTTGGGTGTCCTTCGGGATGGCGCGGGATCGATCTCTGCTTCGGTCTTGCTTTCCTGCCGTCACCCTGGAATGCCTTTCAGGCGGAGAGCCCGGAGGTCTTGCTCCTGCCGGTTCGCGAGGGATGCCGTATGCCGCTGCGGCCCTCTTTTCGTCCTTTCATCCTACTTCGGCCCTCCCCTGCCGCCGGAGCCGGCGGCTCTCGGGGAGAATGACGGCAGCCGCCGCAGTCGTGATGAGCTCCGCCCCGCCGAACGAAGAGATGCAGCCCCGCCCTGCAGGAGCGGCTGACCCGCAGGGGGGCGAGGCTGAAGGGCATCCCCACAATTTCGAGGTGCAGAAGGAGGTGCACCGGCAGATCCGCAACGATCCCGACTACGACGACTGGGAGTACGGCACCGAGCCCCTGCCCCATGAGGCCTGGGTCGCTCGTCGTTCTGCCTCCCGGGGGTCCGCCGGCTGAGCGCTGCCTCCTCTCAGCTCCTTGCGTCGTTGTTCTGGGTGCCGGAGTCCTGGCTCGGGTGGCCCTGGTTCGGGTGGGAACGGTCGGCCGATGGATCCTCGGATGGCCCCAGGGATGGATCGAAGCGGTAGAGAATCTCGCCGCCGGCCTCAGGCTCCGTTCCGCTGAGGGCCCGGATCAGGTTGCGGCGCTGGAAGTGTTCCAGCCAGGCCACCAGGGGCAGCCCGAACAGGCAGAGCAGGGCCATGCCCAGCCAGAGCCCGGCGCCGTGCCCCTGCCGATCGAGCAGCTGGCCAGCCAGGAGGGGGGCGCCGATGGCGCTGATCGCGAAGCACTGGGAAAAGAGGGCCAGGGACAGGCCCCGGTGCTCCAGGGGAGAGAGTTCCACCACCGCCTCGGTGGCCGTGGGCAGGAAGGCAGCTGCCCCGAGGGCCAGGGGCAGCTGGGCGGCCGCCAGGATGACCATGCCCACCCCTCCGGGCAGGAAGGCCGAGGCGCCCAGCAGCAGGCATCCGGCGCAGAAGCTCAGCAGGCTCAGGGTCAGGCCGGTGGCAACGGGCCGCCGCGCCAGGGCCCTGCCCACGGGCCACTGCAGCAGCAGCAGCAATGCCAGCTGCAGGCCGATCGTGAGGCCCCCCAGGCTCTCCGGCAGGGCCTGCCGGGCCGGCCCTCCCCGCACCAGGTCGAGGGGCAGGGCGCTCTGCATCAGTGCCGGCATGGCGGTGGCCACCACCGTCACCCCCAGCAGGGGCAGGAGGGGGGGCAGCCATCGCCTGACCGGGCTGCGGGCGGCGTGGCGATCCCGGCGTGGAGGAGCGGGGAACGGGCGGCGCAGCAGCAGCAGGCCCATGGCGACCAGGCAGGCCATGTCCACCAGATAGATCCCCCGCAGCCTGCCGAGGGCCGCCAGCACACTTCCGAGGAGGGCACCGGCAGCGATGCCCAGGGCATCGGCACTGCGCACCAGGGCGAAGGCGCGGGCGGAGGGGAGGGGCGGGCAGGTGAGGGGCACCGCCAGCTCGATCGCGGGCCAGTAGAGGCCGATGGCGATGCCCAGCAGCACCTGACCCAGCAGGAATCCCTGAAAGCTCCGGGCTGTCAGCAGCAGCCCGTCGCCGGCCAGACCACCCAGCACCGCCAGCAGCAACGGGGTGGAGGCAGGCCGACCCCGGTCGAGCAGCACCCCGCTGAGCAGGCGCCCCAGGGTGCCCGCCAGGGCGGCCAGCGCCACGCCCCGGGTCACCTCGCCGGCGCTGAAGGCCACCTGGTGGAACACCAGCGGTGTCAGATACAGCACCCCGCCGGCTCCGAAGGATCCGATCAGGCGGATCAGGGCCACTTCCTGCAGGGGCGCGGGAAACTGGGTGAGCCAGGAATCTGCCCTGGAACCCCCCTGTGCCTCTTCCAAATCGCCTTCTCTGCATCAGGGCCCTGGTGGCCAGTCTGCTGATCACGCTGTCGGCAGGCCCCCGCCAGGCCCGGGCGGCGGAGGTGCTGGAGCTGCGCCTCGACGGCCTGGAGCTGCCGATCCGCCTCGATCAGCTGGAGGAGTGGAGCCGGCGGGGTCCCCGCAGTCCGCGCAGCGTGGCGGGGGGACGTGAGCTCGGTGCCTGGCTCAACCTGCTGGGGCCGGCCCGCAGCCGCTCCCTGGCGCAGCTGCTGCGGGCCCCCCTGCTGCGGGATCGCAGCTTCGGCCGCCAGCTGCTGGACAGCTGGGCGGGAGGTCCGATGCTGGCGGAGGTGGGGGAGCTGCTCACCACCCCCGATGGGCGCAGCACCACGCCCCTGCTGCAGGTGACCCTGCGAAGACTGCTGGAGCAGCGCCGGGAGGTGACCACCATCGAGCTGCTGCGCGCCTTGCCGGAGCCCCGGCTCACCCTGCAGCTCGACCACCTGATCGCTCTGGCCGACCAGTGGCGCCAGCAGCTCGATCGGGGCCGGCGGTCGCTGGTCAGTCTGGACAGGCTCTCCCTGCCTGCGGCGAATGGGGTGCCGCCGGACGCCGGCCCGCCGGCGCCGGTGCAGCACCTGCGGCGGTCGCTGCGGGTGGCCCATCGGGCCGAGCCACTGCCCCTCGAACTGTGGCTGCCGCCAGCCGTGGCGTTCCGTTCCGGCGGGGAGCTTCCCTGGATCCTGATGATGCCGGGGCTGGGGGGCGATGCCGACCATCTGGCCTGGATGGCCTCCGCCCTGGCGGAGCGGGGCTGGCCCGTGGTGGTGGTGCAGCATCCCGGCAGCGATGCGGCCGCCCTGCGGGCTTCCCTGGAGGGACAGCGGCCGCCACCGGGGGCCGAGACCCTCTCCGTGCGGCTGGCCGATGCGAAGGCGGTGCTCACGGCCCAGCGCAGGGGAGCGCTGCCGGTGACGGGGGACGGGGTGGTGCTGGTCGGCCATTCCCTGGGGGGCGTGACGGCCCTGCTGGCGGCCGGCCTGCCGCCCGAGCCCGGCCTGGAGCGGCGCTGCCGCAAGGTTCTGAACCGGCTGCCGATCACCAATCCCTCCCGACTGCTCCAGTGCCAGCTGCCGGAGGCCGTCGTGCCCAGGGCCGCGCAGCGCCCCGAAGGGCTGCGCGGGGTGGTGCTCCTGAATGGCTTCGGCAGCCTCTTCTGGCCCCGCAGGAGCCTGGCTCCCCTGGGAGTGCCGGTGCTGCTGATCGGGGGCAGCCTCGATCTGGTGACGCCGCCGCTGGAGGAGCAGCTGGAGCTGTTTCTGCCCCCCGGAGATCCCCGCAGCCGGCTCGTGCTGGTGGAGGGAGGCAGCCACTTCTCGCCGGTGCGGATGAGCGATCCGGAGGAGGCGCTCTTCCGGCTCGGGGAGGATCTGGTGGGCGTGAATCCCGAGACGGTGCAGGGCCTGCTCCTGCACCTCACCACCGAGTTCCTGCAGACGATCGAACGGGGGCGCCAGCTTCCCGCCCAGCGCCGCAGTCAGGAGGAGGTGCGGGCCTACGTGCTGGATCCGGCCAGCGCCCGCCGCTGGCGGGGCAGCCTGGGGCGCTGAGGCCGGTTGCCTGGGAGAGCGTCAGTAGCGGATGCGGGGATCGAGCAGGGCGACCAGGAGGTCGACAGCCACGGTGACCAGCACCACCAGGGCCGCCACCACCACCACGATCCCCTGCACGAGGGGGTAATCGCGGCGGGCGATCGCCTCCTGGAGCCGGAAGGCGATGCCGGGCCAGGAGTAGGTGACCTCGATCAGCAGGGCGCCGCCGATCAGGGAGGCCACCGTGATGCCGGTGATGGTGAGCACCGGCAGCAGGGCGTTGGGCAGGGCGTGGTGCAGCACGACCCGTCGCTCGCTGAGGCCGCGGCTGCGGGCCGCCTCCACGTAGTCGGAGGAGAGGGCGCGGCGCAGGTTGAGGCGCAGGGCGTTGGTGAAGATGCCGCTGAGCAGCAGTCCCAGGGTGGCGGCGGGCAGCACCAGATGGCGCACGGCACCCCAGAACTGCTGGCCGTTGCCGGCCCGCAGGCTGTCGAGCAGGTAGAAGCCGCTGCCGCTGGGGGGCAGCAGGGTGGCGGGGAAGCGGCCGCCCACCGGCAGCCAGCCGAGCCACACGGCGAAGATCAGCTGCACCACCATGGCGGCCCAGAAGGGGGGCAGGGCGTAGGTGCCGATGCCGTAGAGGCGGCCGGCCAGATCCACCTTGCCCTCGGGGCGGGCGATGCCGCTGAAGCCCACCGCCAGGCCCAGCAGAGCCGCCAGGGCCAGGGCCACCACCCCCAGTTCCAGGCTGGCGGGAAGGCTTTCGCGGATGATCGAGGCCACCGGCTCCTTGTTGCTCAGGGAGGTGCCCAGATCGCCCCGCAGCAGGTGGCCGAGGAACTGGCCGTACTGCACCGGCAGGGGCTGGTCGAGCCCCAGCTGGCTGCGCAGCGCCGAGCGGGCGGCCTCCGGGGCGCGGGGCCCGAGCAGGGCATCGATCGGATCCCCCGGCGCCACCCGCAGCAGCAGGAACACCAGCGAGGCGATCAGCCAGAGCATCAGCGGCGCCAGGGCCAGCCGGGCGCCGAGGTAGCGCAGCAGCTCACGGCGGCGGCTCATGGCTGGTCTCCTTCCCGGGCCGGCGCTCCGTCGCGCAGCTCGCCCAGCAGCACCCGGCCGGAGCCGTCGAAGCGGGGCCGGCTCACCCGGGGCCGGGCCCAGGCCACCGGCGAGCTGAGCCACACCGGCAGGTAGGGACTGGCCTGGCCGGTGCGGCGCTGGATCGTCCGCAGCAGGGCTTCCCGCTGGCTGCCCTCCAGCTCGCTGCTGCGCTGCAGCTGCTCCTGGAGGCCGGGAGCGGTCCAGAAACTGCCGCTGAGCACGCTGTTGCCCTCCAGGCAGCGGTAGCCCTCCGCCTTGCTGCAGCCGAGCAGGGGCACCAGGAAGTTCTCGGGGTCGGGGTAATCGCCGATCCAGTCGTAGAAGAGCATCACCAGAGTGCCCTTGTCGAGCTGGGAATAGGCGGTGGTGGATTCCATGCCGCTCACCTCCAGGCTCACGCAGTCGCCCAGATCACGCTGCAGCTGGCTCTGCCAGGTGAGGGCGAAGAGGCGGTCGGTGGGAATGTCGGAGCGGAAGGTGAGGGGCAGGCTGAGGCGGCGGCCGTCGCAGTAGCCCTCGCGGCGGTAGAGGGCGCGGGCGGCGGCGGGGTCGTAGGTCGGCCAGGAGTCGGGTTGGGAGCCCGGCAGGGAGGGGGGCACCAGCTGGCGCAGGGGGGCATGCAGGCCGAGGCTGACCCGCCGGCTGATGGTGGCGCGATCGAGGCTGCGGGCCACGGCCTGGCGCAGGCCGGGCCGGTTCAGGGGGGGCTGATCGCTGAGCAGGGAGAGGAGACCGATCTCGAAGGCCGGACCCACGCTTTCCCGCAGCCGGCCGGCGGCGGCGTCGCGGTGCAGGGCCTGCTGGTGGTCGATCTCCAGGCCGCTGTTGAGCAGCACGTCCACCTCGCCGCTGCGCAGGGCGCCGAACAGGGCCGTGGAGTTGCTCAGGGTGACCAGGTCGATGCCGGCGTTGGCGGGGCGGCGTCCCCAGTAGCGGTCCCAGGGAGAGAGGCGCTGCTGCTGGCCGCTGTAGAAGGCGAGGCGGTAGGGCCCGGTGCCCACGAAGCGATCGGCCAGGGGTCTGTCCCGGTGCTGCCGGTAGGCGGTGGGGGAGACGGGCGTGAGGAAGATGGCGCTCAGCAGGCGGGGCAGGGGGCTGAACGGCCGTTTCAGGGTGAGCTCGATCTCATGGGGTCCGCTGGCCCGCACCGCCTCCACCCGGTCGGCCAGCTGGTAGCCGAGGGTGCCGATCGCCATGAAGCGCTCCAGGGAGAACACCATGGCGGCGGCATCGAAGCGGGTGCCGTCGTGGAAGAGCACCCCCTGGCGCAGGGGAATGCGGGCCCTGAGGCCATCGCCGCTGAGGATCGGCAGGGCCGTGGCCAGCCGCGGCTCGATGCGGCCGTCGGCGGAGATCGCGTAGAGGGGATCCCCCAGGCCGCTGAGCACCTGCATCTGGCCGATGCGGGAGGCCTGGGCCGGATCGAGGGAGTCGATGCGGCTCTTGGTGGCCACCACCAGGCTGCCGCTGGGCCGGGCCGGCTGGCAGGCCGAAAGGGAGGCGGCCAGCAGGGGGAGAATCAGCAGGGATGCTCCCCGGGCGACAACGGGAAGGCGCTTCTGCCGGTGAGAGGGCTGAGGACCTGGGGTTGGAGGCAAACCCTGCGCTGGAGGCGGGCCCCATTCAAGCTCTCCCGCCCTTCCCCTCAGCGGGGGCACTCAGACGCCTGCCGCGGCGGCCCCGGAGCCGGTGTGCAGGGCGATGGTGGTGAGCCGGCTGGCCTGCGGATCCCAGAGGATGTAGGCGAAACAGCGAGGGATGTCCGCCAGGGACAGACGGGTGACCCCCTCCAGCAGGTGGCGGTTGGCCTCCTGGGCGGCGCGCAGACGGTAGTTGGGGATGCGGGAGGAGAGATGGTGGATCGCGTGGCAGCCGATATCGGCGGAGAACCAGTTGAGCAGAGGCGGGAGATCGAGAGTGCTGGTGCCGGCCAGCACGCCCTGCATCTCGCTCCAGCCCTCGGTGCGGTGGGCATAGGAGCCGGGAAAATTGTGCTGCACGAAGAAGATGCAGATGAAGATGGCCGCCGCGCAGGCCATCACCGCTGCGTAGATCGCCCAGAAGCTGCCATGGCCCAGCCACAGCCCCATCAGGATCCAGAGAGCGAGCACGGCGATGTTGTTGAGCAACAGGTCGCGGAATTCCGCCGGCGAATACCAGTGGCGGGAGCGGTGGCTGGCCAGGATCCCCAGCGGACCGATCGGATCGGGGCTGCGCAGGCACCGCCAGGCATGGGGCAACAGACCCGCCAGCCCCAGCAGCAGGGCCAGGCGGGGCTTGATCACCAGGTAGAAGAACCCACCGGGAACGAGCATCAGGGGATGGCGCAACGCCTGGTAGCCGATCCGTTCGGAGGCTCCGAGCCGGTCGAAGGCATCGGTGCTGACCAGCGCCGAGGGCCCCTGGTACTTCTCCCAGTCGCCGTTGTGCCTGTGGTGAAAGGCATGCCCCTGCGACCAGGGGACCTGGGGAATCGCGCTCACCACTCCCAGCAGGAAGCCCGCCAGGCGATTGGCGCGGCGGTTGCGAAAGAGCGACTGATGGCCGCAATCGTGCATCAACGCAAAGCAGCGAGCCAGGAACGCCACCATCAGTGCCAGCACCGGCACCAGCAGCAAGGGCTGGTGGGCCAGGCTCCAGGCCGCCAGCAGCCAGAGCAGAGCCAGGGGCAGCAGGGTGTTGAGCAGCTGCCAGGCGCCCAGCAGATTGCTGCTGCCCATGAAAGGAAGCAGTTCGAAATCAGAACGGCAGGTTTCTTTGCCGCAGCCGGGATGGCTGTTCGTTTCTGATGGAAGGATCGGATCGTTGCCGCTGGAAACGCTGGAAGGATGTTGCCGTCTGACGTCAGATTGGATCGATGGGAATCGGACCGATGGGGAAGAGATGGATTTCCGCGTAA
>CAWKAW010000012.1:0-66007 GCA_963847745.1 uncultured cyanobacterium
CTGCTCCCAGCCTCTGGCCCTTTCGGCCATCAGCGTGGCTGAGCTGTCTGTGGGCGTGCGTGATGGCGAGGAACGATCACGCCTGGATGAGTTCATCGCCGCGTTCGAAACCCTGCCGGTCGATGCCCTGATCGCCGTTCAGGCCGGACTGTGGCGGCGCCCAGGCCACCCTGGTCACGCTGAACCGCAAGCATTTCCCGATGCTGGCGAACGTGATCGTGCCCTACAGCAAAGCCTGAGCTCTCCATCTCTGCCTTCCGCCCAGGAAGACCATCCCATCGAGGCGGCCCTGTCCCCCGTAGGCTGATGCATGATGCGCCCTCATCAGATGCGAACCACCCTGCAGCTCGATGACGACGTGCTGGCGGCAGCCCGCGTGCTGGCCCGCCAGAAGCGCACCAGCCTGGGCGCCGTGATCAGTGCGCTGGCCCGTCAGGCCCTGGTGGCACCGGCCGAAAGCGCTTCCGGCCTCCGTGCCCGTGCGGAGGGGGACCATCGCAACGGTGTGCCCCTTCTTCCCTGGAAGGCCGAGGGGGCACCGGTGGATCTCGAAGTGGTGAACCTTCTGCGCGATGAGCTGCGGTGAGTGCGGCCCTGCTGGATGTGAATGTGCTGATCGCTCTGCTCGATCGGCGCCATGTGCATCACGAGCCGGCCCATGGCTGGGTCGCGGGCTCCCACGTGGCCTTCTGATCCGCCATCCGAACCATCAGTTCTGGCCGGATGCGCTCAGCCTGCTCACCGTGGGCGGCGTTGACCCTTCACGGCTGCTGGAGGCCGGTCAGGTGACCGACACCTATCTGCTGGCACTGGCGGTGCACCACGGCGGCACGCTGGTGAGCCTCGATCGCCGCCTGGCCCACTCCCCGGTGGCGGGTGGCCACGCCGCCCTGCGGCTGATCGACACCTGAGCGGGACGATGCCTCACTCTCAGCGGCTGAAGTGGGCCTTGGCGTCGTACAGCGTTTCGGCGCTGATCTCGGCCAGGCCGCGCTCGCGGGCGAAGGTCTCGGTGTTGCGCCGCACCTTGCCCCGCACGAAGAAGGGGATCTTGTGCAGCTCAGCCTCGCCGTCGGCGGTCCACACCGGTTCGCCCGCCACCGCCACCGGTGCTTCCGCCACAGCCACCGGTGCCTCCGCCACCGCCACGGCACTGGCGCCCTCGTGCACCGCATCGGCGGTGGGACTCACCGACGGGGCGCCGTCGCCCAGGTGGCTGCGGTGGCCGTCCACGAATTCGAAGTCGTGGCGGAACATGCCGATCAGGTGTTCCTCCAGCCCCATCATCAGCGGGTGCACCCAGGAATCGAAGAGCACGTTCGCCCCCTCCCAGCCCATCTGCGGCGAAAAACGGGCCGGCACGTCCTGCACGTGCAGCGGCGCGCTGATCACGGCGCAGGGGATCCCCAGCCGCTTGGCGCTGTGGCGCTCCATCTGGGTGCCCAGCACCAGCTCCGGTGCCGCCTCGGCCATCGCCTTCTCCACCGCCAGGTAGTCGTCGCTGATCAGGGCCTCCAGCCCCAGCTCCTTCGCCGCCGCCCGCACCTCCCGGGCCAGTTCGCGGCTGTAGCTGCCCAGCCCCACCACCTCGAAGCCCAGCTCCCGGGAGGCCACCCGGGCGGCAGCGACGGCATGGGTGGCATCGGCGAAGATGAACACCCGCTTGCCGGTGAGGTAGGTGGAATCCACCGACTTCGAATACCAGGGCAGACGGGAGCGGCGCTCCGCCTCGCTGGCGCCGTCGGCGCCGGGGGCCAGCTCCGCCGGCAGCTCCAGCTCCAGCACCCCGTGCAGCTCGCGCAGGAACCCGGCGGTGGCGCCGATGCCGATCGGCACCGTGCGCACCGTGGGCATGCCGAAGCTGCGCTCCAGCCAGCTGCACACCGGGCCCGCCACCTCCGGATAGAGGCACACATTGGCGTCGGCCGTGGGAATGCGCAGCAGATCCGCCGGCCGTGCCCCCAGGGGCGCCGTCACGGCCACATCGATGCCGTGTTCCGCAAGCAGGCGGGTGATCTCGCGCACGTCGTCGCGGCAGCGGAAGCCCAGCAGGCTCGGCCCCAGCAGGTTCACCCGCGGCCGGCGGCCCTCGGCGCGCCAGCGGCCGGGCGCGGGCTTCTCGCCGCCGGGCGGCGGCACCTGCGCCTTCAGCAGGCCCCGCACCAGCTGGTAGAAGGTCTCGGCCGCGCCCCAGTTCTCCTTCTTGGAATAGGCGGGCAGCTCCAGGTTCACCATCGGCACCCCGCCCAGATCCATCCCCGCCGCCAGGGCACCGGGCTGGTCCTGGATCAGCTCGGCGGTGCAGCTCTCGCCCACCAGCAGGGCCTCGGGCCTGAAGCGCTCCACCGCATCACGGATCGAGCGCTTCACCAGTTCGGCCGTGTCCCCCCCCAGATCCCGGGCCTGGAAGGTGGTGTAGGTCACGGGCGGGCGCCGGTCCCGCCGCTCGATCATCGTGAACAGCAGATCGGCGTAGGTGTCGCCCTGGGGGGCATGGAGCACGTAGTGCACCCCCTCCATCGAGGCGGCGATCCGCATCGCCCCCACGTGGGGGGGGCCTTCATAGGTCCAGAGGGTGAGTTCCATCGGGGGCCGCCGGGGCTGACAGGGGGGTAGGGGAAGGAGGGATTCGGCCGCAGGGGCCGCTCAGGTGAAGTGGAGCAGCTGGCGGCGGCGCAGGGGCCGGGCGAACAGCTCCGCCAGATCGCCCGCCTGATCGCAGCCGTGGATGGGGCTGAACACCAGCTCGATCGACCACTTGGTGGCGATCCCCTCGGCCTCCAGCGGATTGGCCAGACCCAGGCCGCACACCACCAGATCGGGGCGCTCGGCCCGCACCCGCTCCAGCTGCCGTTCCACGTCCTGCCCCTCGCTCAGCCGGGTGCCGGCGGGCAGCAGCGCCAGGTCCGCCTCCATCAGCTGGCGGTCGAGGTAGGGGGTGCCCACCTCCACCAGCTCCATGCCGCATTCGCGGCTGAGGAAGCGGGCCAGGGGGATCTCCATCTGGGAATCGGGCATCAGGAACAGGCGCCGGCCCTCCAGCACCTGCCGATGGGGCTCCAGGGCCCGGCGGCCCCGCTCCACCAGCGGATCCAGCACCGCCGCCACCCGCTGGGGATCGATGCCGAAGGCCGCGGCCGCCGCCTCCATCCAGGCCCGGCTGCCCTCCACCCCGAAGGGGTAGGGCGCGGCCACCAGCTGGGCGCCCCGGCTCAGCAGCGCCCGGGCGGTGCCGCTCAGGAAGGGCTGGGCCAGCAGCACCCGCGTTCCCGGACCCACCGGCGGCAGGTCGGTGGAACGCCGCGGCGGCAGGCTCTGCACCGAGGCGATCCCCATCCGCTCGAACAGGGTGCGGAAGCGATCCTCCACCGCGTCCGCCAGGGTGCCCACGATCAGGAGCTGATCCGGCGGGGCGGAGGCCCCTTCCGGTGCGGCCGCCGTCGCCGGCAGCAGGGGCAGCATCGCCAGCAGGGCGTGGTCCTCCCCCTGGGTGAAGGTGGTCTCGATGCCGCTGCCGGAGTAGTTCAGCACCCGCACCCGGCCGGCCATCTGGGCGGAGAGCCGTTCGGCGGCCCGGGCCAGATCCAGCTTGATCACCTCGCTGGGGCACGACCCCACCAGGAACAGGGTGCGGATCTCGGGCCGCCGCTCCAGCAGATCCCGCACCAGCCGGTCGAGCTCGTCGTTGGCATCGGCCAGGCCGGCCAGATCCCGTTCCCCCAGGATCGCCGTGCCGAAGCGCGGCTCGGCGAAGATCATCACCCCCGCCGCCGACTGGATCAGGTGGGCACAGGTGCGGGAGCCCACCACCAGAAAGAAGGCATCGGGCATGCGGCGGTGCAGCCACACGATCGAGGTGAGGCCGCAGAACACCTCCCTCTGGCCGCTTTCCTTCAACACCGCCGCCGCAGGCGGCTGGACCGTGGAAGCCGGTACTCCCGGAGCAGACACTCCCATGGAACGGGAACTCCCGCGAGGAACCCACATGGATTAGCGGGGCGAGCGCCCGAGCCGCCGGTACGCGTTACATCTTTTCGGGATCACAATCAGCTTCCGGGAGTCTTCGGGCTCAGAGGCGACGCCGGAAACCCTCACTGAACCCGTAGCCGGCCCGGTCCTGCTCCTCGTCGCTGCGACTGAGTTTCCACACGTTGCGGCTCAGCCGCCGGGCGGTCAGTCCGCCGCGCTGCACCTGGCTTCCCCCCGGCCTGGCCCCCATCAGCTGGGTCACCTCGGCGGTGCTCAGCGGGGCGCCGGTATCGATGGCCAGCTGGGTGAGCTCGAGGCGCTGGCGCAGGGCCACGAGGTCGGCCACCCCCCCCTCCTCCGCCTCGCTCCAGATCCAGGGCAGGTCATCGCCCCCCCGTGCCATCCTCCGCATCAGCCCCAGACCGATGAACCCCAGGGCCTGCTCGGGACGCACTCCCTGCTCCACGGCCTGCAGGATCCAGTCGGGCATCGATGCCGCCTCAGCGCCGCCGCTCACGGCTTCGGTGGGATGGGCTGCTGCGGTGCTGGACGCGGCCGGGGAGCGTCGGGAGGTCATGGGCAGTGCCGGGGTGCTGGGCGGAAGGTATCGGCTCCGGCAGGCTCGGCAACCCCGACGATCCTTGGGCCTCAGCTGCGGCGCACCCAGCCCGGAGCCCCGCCGAACCAACCCTCGATGTCATCCTGACCCGGCCGGTAGGTGCCATCGGGCTCGCTGGAGCCGAGATTCATGTCCGCCAGCAGCCGGTCGATGCCATCACCGGCACCCTGCCCCATCTGCTGCCTGCGGGCCTGCCGCAGCCAGCCGGCCACCCCCTGATCCCGGTCGGCGAACTTCTGCAGATAGATGCGTTCCTGCAGCGTCACCGGCTCGTCGTCCCGGATGCGGGAGAGGATGCCCTGCAGGCGGAGGCGGGTGGTGGGTGTGAGCATCATCCGATTGCCATGGGTGATGACCGTGATAGCGAGCCCTGATGGAAGGGATGTGGCCAGAGGCACCAAAACGGCGTTCCTGTCAGGGGGCCGGTATCGACGCAGGGGTAGGATCCGGCTCAAGAATGCTGTCGTCAGCGGGCCGCCCGTCCGCCCGTGACGACCACCATTCCGGCCGGAACTGGCCTGTTCTCCGTGGGAGGAAGCCGTTCGGCACCGTGATGGATTCCTACCTTCCCCGCTCCAACAGCCCGGAGGATCGCGCCATCAGCCGCCGTCGCTCGGCCCTGAGGGTGACCGGCACCGAGATCACCGGCACCGGATCCCAGTCCTCGGGCGCCAGCTGCGTCATCACCACCGACAGCGAAGGGCGGCGCCTGGCGCGCCAGTCGAGCCACGTGCAGTCCATCGAGCTGCGCACCTACGTCTTCATCGACTCGCTCCAGCCCCAGCTCGCCGCCTACATGGGCACCGTTTCCCAGGGCTTCCTGCCGATTCCCGGTGATGCCTGCCTCTGGCTGGAGGTCTCCCCCGGCATGGCGGTTCACCGGGTCACCGACATCGCCCTCAAGGCCAGCACGGTCCGCCTCGGTCAGATGGTGGTGGAGCGGGCCTTCGGTTCCCTGGCCCTCTATCACCGCGATCAGAGCAACGTGCTCCATTCCGGGGAGGTGGTGCTGGAGGCGATCGGCAGCCGTGTCGACCAGCGCAGCCGCTGCGACGTGACCTGGACCGAGATCATCCGGGCGATCACCCCCGACCATGCGGTGCTGATCAACCGTCTGAACCGCCGCGGCTCGATGATCCAGGCCGGCATGAGCATGTTCATCCTGGAGACCGAGCCGGCGGGATACGTGCTGATCGCCGCCAACGAAGCCGAGAAGGGCTCCAACATCACCGTGGTGGACGTGAAGGCGGTGGGGGCCTTCGGCCGGCTCACCCTCGCCGGCCGCGAGGGCGACGTGGAGGAAGCCGCGGCCGCCGCCATGCGGGCCGTCGCCCAGATCAACGGCTGAACCCTTCAAGGCCGAGCAGTCGCCGCAGGCCGGGGGCCATGGCCCGGGCCGCCTTGCCCCGGCTGCCCAGCCTGCCGCGCAGGTGCTCGCCCATGCGGGCATAGCTGCAGCCCGCCTCCCGCACGAACAGGATCGGGTCATAGCCGCCCCCGCAGCCATCCGGCTCGTGCAGGATCTGTCCCCGGCAGATCCCCTCGGATTCGAGCACGGTGGTGCCGCTGGGATCGGCCAGGGCCATGGCGCTCACGAAGCGGGCCCCGCGGTAGAGGGAATCGCCCAGTTCCCGCAGCAGCCGATGGATGCGTTCCCGGTCGGTGGGGGCATAGCGCGCCGAGTAGAGGCCGGGGCGACCATCGAGGGCATCGACCTCGAGGCCGGAGTCATCGGCGAGGGCCCACTCCCCCGTGAGGGAAGCCACCGTCTCCGCCTTGAGGCGTGCGTTGGCGGCGTAGCTGTCGCCGGTCTCCTCGATCTCCAGATCGCGGGGCTGGGCCAGCACCCGCAGGTTCACCTCCGCCAGCATCGAACCGATCTCGGCCACCTTGTGGGGATTCCCGCTGGCGATCACGAGCGTGGCGATGCTCTGCGACTGCTGGTCAGAACTCACGCGCACCCATCAGCACGCGCCATTCTGCCTTCGCAGTGGCTCCGGGTATGGGAACCGTCCGGATCAGGGGCGGTCGATGGGGTGGGGCAGGGTGGGTTGAACATTCCACCCCCGGAAAGCTCCAGGGACCTGCCTCCGGGCGGAAAGGTAGGGGAACCTGATCGCGGGCCGTCGGCCGCCCGGATCAAGTTTGTGCGACTGCTGACGATCGACTCCCCCCATCCCACCTAGGTTGCGCAACACCTCGGACGAAGGGTGGAGCGATGCAGTCGAGTCTGATCCTCCAGAACCTTCTCTCGGCTCCGGTTCTCTTCTTCTTTCTGGGCATCCTCGGGGTGCTGCTGGGGTCCGACCTGGAGATCCCCTCACCCCTGCCCAAGCTCTTTTCCCTCTACCTCCTGCTGGCGATCGGTTTCAAGGGCGGCATGGAACTGGCCCACAGCGGCCTCGGTCCCCAGGTGCTGCTCACCATCGGCGCAGCGGTGCTGATGTCGCTGCTGGTGCCCCTCACCAGCTATCTGATCCTGCGCTCTCGCCTCGACACCTACAACGCGGCCGCGGTGGCGGCCTCCTACGGCTCGATCAGCGCGGTCACCTTCATCACCGCCCAGAGCTTCCTCAACGTGCTCGTGGTGGGCTTCGATGGCTTCATGGTGGCAGCCCTGGCCCTGATGGAATCCCCGGCGATCGTGGTGGGGGTGCTCCTGGCCAGGCTCAACGCGCCTTCGGCGGAGGGGGAGGCGGGAGAACTCGACTGGAAGGAGGTTCTGGGGGAAGCCTTCCTCAACGGATCGGTGTTCCTGCTGATCGGCAGCCTGGTGATCGGCTACGTGGTGGCCGCCTACAGCCCGGCGGGGATCGAGAAGATGGATCCCTTCACCGAGAAGCTGTTCTATGGCGCCCTGTGCTTCTTTCTGCTGGACATGGGCATCGTGGCCGCCCAGAGGCTCCGGGAGCTGCGTCAGACCGGAGCCTTCCTGATCGGCTTCGGTCTGCTGGCTCCCCTCCTCCACGCCCTGGTGGGACTGGGGGTTTCGCTGCTGCTCCACCTGCCCCAGGGGGACACCCTGCTGTTCATGGTGCTCTGTGCCAGCGCTTCCTACATCGCCGTTCCAGCGGCCATGCGGATGACCGTGCCCCAGGCCAATCCGAGCCTCTACATCTCCACCTCGCTGGGCATCACCTTCCCTTTCAACGTGGTGGTGGGAATCCCTCTCTACATGACGCTCGTGCGTCAGTTCGTACCCGCCGGCTGAACCATGAAACGTGTCGACCTCTTCGTGAACGAGCGCGAGCTGAACCGCGTGATCAAGGCGATCCGCAAGGCCGGAGCCCCGGGCTATTCGATCTCCCGCCATGTCACCGGGATGGGGCCCAGCGGTGGCGAGATCTCCGAGGCCATGGATTTCAGCAGTTTCGGCGCCAATGCCCACGTGATGGTGTTCTGCGAGGAGGGGGTGGTGACGGCGCTGAGCCGGGAGATCCGGCCCCTGCTGGCGCGCTACGGGGGGGTGGCCTTCCTCTCGGATGCGGAATGGCTATAGACCCTCCGCGGTCGGCGCGCCGGCGCCCTGCCACCAAGCATTGCTTACGTTTTGTGTTGCTCAGATCAGTGTCTCTTATGAACCTCCCAGGAAACCGTGATGGCTCCCGGGCCCCGGATCGCTTGACGGGGGGTCAGGCGGCGGAGCAGGGTTGATCCCGAACATTCCACCCCCTCCTCCAGGAGCAGGTAATGGCAAACGAAACCATGGGCATCGCCCTCGGCATGATCGAGACAAGGGGCCTTGTCCCAGCCATCGAAGCGGCTGATGCCATGACCAAGGCGGCTGAAGTCCGCCTCATCGGCCGTGAATTCGTCGGCGGCGGTTACGTCACCGTCCTGGTCCGCGGAGAGACCGGTGCTGTCAACGCCGCCGTGCGCGCCGGCGCCGACGCCTGCGAGCGGGTCGGAGACGGCCTCGTCGCTGCTCACATCATCGCCCGCCCCCACCGCGAAGTGGAGCCGGCTCTGAACAGCAGCTTCGGCCTGGGTTCGAAGGACTGATCGGCTCAGCCCCCACAGCTGAACCGCATCAATCCCCAACCGACCCAAACGGAGAATCTCCATGAGCAAGAAGTACGACGCCGGGGTCAAGGAGTACCGCGACACTTACTGGACTCCTGATTACGTCCCCCTCGACACCGACCTGCTGGCCTGCTTCAAGTGCACCGGCCAGGAAGGCGTTCCCCGGGAGGAGGTCGCGGCTGCCGTCGCCGCCGAATCCTCCACCGGCACCTGGTCCACCGTGTGGTCCGAGCTCCTCACCGACCTCGACTTCTACAAGGGCCGCTGCTATCGCATCGAAGACGTTCCCGGCGACAAGGAATCCTTCTATGCCTTCATCGCCTACCCCCTCGATCTGTTCGAGGAAGGCTCCATCACCAACGTTCTGACCTCCCTGGTCGGCAACGTGTTCGGCTTCAAGGCCCTGCGCCACCTGCGCCTGGAAGACATCCGCTTCCCGATCGCCTTCATCAAGACCTGCCCGGGCCCGCCGAACGGCATCTGCGTCGAGCGCGACCGGATGAACAAGTACGGCCGACCCCTGCTGGGTTGCACCATCAAGCCGAAGCTCGGCCTTTCCGGCAAGAACTACGGACGGGTGGTGTACGAATGCCTCCGCGGTGGACTCGATTTCACCAAGGACGACGAAAACATCAACTCCCAGCCGTTCCAGCGCTGGCAGAACCGCTTCGAGTTCGTGGCCGAAGCCGTGCAGTCCGCCCAGGCCGAGACCGGCGAGAAGAAGGGGCACTACCTCAACTGCACCGCCGCCACCCCGGAGGAGATGTACGAGCGGGCCGAGTTCGCCAAGGAACTGGGCCAGCCGATCATCATGCACGACTACATCACCGGTGGCTTCACCGCCAACACCGGCCTGTCGAAGTGGTGCCGCAAGAACGGCATGCTCCTCCACATCCACCGCGCCATGCACGCGGTGATCGACCGCCATCCCAAGCACGGCATCCATTTCCGCGTGCTGGCCAAGTGTCTGCGCCTCTCCGGTGGCGACCAGCTCCACACCGGCACGGTGGTGGGCAAGCTCGAAGGGGATCGTCAGACCACCCTCGGCTTCATCGATCAGCTGCGGGAATCCTTCGTTCCTGAAGACCGCAGCCGGGGCAACTTCTTCGACCAGGACTGGGGCTCCATGCCCGGTGTCTTCGCCGTGGCCTCCGGTGGCATCCACGTGTGGCACATGCCGGCCCTCGTGGCGATCTTCGGTGACGACTCGGTGCTCCAGTTCGGTGGCGGCACCCACGGTCACCCCTGGGGATCGGCCGCCGGCGCCGCAGCCAACCGCGTGGCCCTCGAGGCCTGCGTCAAGGCCCGCAATGCCGGTCGTGAGATCGAGAAGGAGGGAAGAGACATCCTCACCGAAGCAGCGAAGCACAGCCCCGAGCTGGCCATCGCCCTGGAAACCTGGAAGGAAATCAAGTTCGAGTTCGATACCGTCGACAAACTCGACGTCGGTTGATACCTGATGCGTGCGGGGATGGCGCACAAACGTCATCCCCAATCGTTTCGGTCTTCCTCCTCCTCTCCACGCCCCTTCACCCCAACCATTCCCATGCCCTTCCAGAGCACAGTGGGTGACTATCAGACAGTCGCCACCCTGGAGACCTTCGGCTTCCTCCCGCCGATGACCCAGGACGAGATCTACGACCAGATCGCCTACATCATCGCCCAGGGCTGGAGCCCCCTGATCGAGCACATCCACCCGAGCCGTTCCATGGCGACCTACTGGTCGTACTGGAAACTTCCCTTCTTCGGCGAAAAGGACCTCGGCGTGATCGTGAGCGAGCTCGAGGCCTGCCATCGGGCCTATCCCGACCACCACGTGCGTCTGGTGGGCTACGACGCCTACACCCAGAGCCAGGGCGCCTGCTTCGTGGTGTTCGAAGGCCGCTGATTCGGCAGGGCTCCCCCTCCAGGCATCGGCCGGACGGGGAGCCCACAGCCCATCCCCCGGCAGGGTCTCCCCTGTTCCAGGGATCGGCATTTCTCCGTGAACTCAATCGTCACTCCATTCACCGGGCGGATATGGCCAGCACCTCCAGCAGTCGCGAAGCAGCCCTGGAACGCCGCAAGGCACTGACCAGCGGCGGAAAGAAGGCCGCCTCCCGGTTCACCTCCTCCCCCAGCCGGGTCCGCACCGCCGCCGACGCCCTGCCCCCTCGCCCCGAAGCCGGTGCAGGGGCGGCACCCGAGGTCCAGAGGGCCACCCCCGCAGCCAGCCACCGGGTGGCCGTCACCAGGCCCACTGCCACCCCTGCCGCCACTTCCCCTGCCGCCGCCAGCGGAAACCGGCGAACCGTCAGGCCCATCTCCAACCCCAGCCGTGATCTGGTGATGGCCCGGCGCGAATCCCTCACCCGCCGGGGCAAGCGTGCCGACACCTCGAAGGACCGCACCCGCACCGATGTGGAGAGGGCCCAGGAAGCGTCCGCCGCGAGCGTGCGCAGCACGGGCGAGAAGACGTGCACCTGTCAGGGGAATCGCGCCGCCAGCACCCCTGCCCCCGCCGCGGCCGCCACCAGGGTGCCCACCGGGCTCAGCCTCGGCTCCACCCCTTCCGCCCGCAGCGCCACCGATCGGCGCGGCAGCAGCCGCAGGATCGCGGCCCAGCACAACCCCAGCAGGGCCCTGGTGCTGGCCCGCCGGGAAGCCCTCTCCAAGCGGGGCAAGTCGGCCAGCACCCCCAGCAGCACCAGCTCCGCCGCCGTGGCCCGCCAGGGGAACCCCGACCTCACCACCCGTGAACTCGCCCAGAAGGTCCGTGAACTCAAGAGCCGGGTGGGCTCCGCCGGAAGCTCCGGGAACGGGATCTGCCGTCCCACCGGACCCAACCGCAACGGCGCCCGGCAGGCCGCGGCCGCCGATGCCCACTGGAAGGTGGGCGTCAGCCAGACCCCTGCCGGTCAGGTGGTCACCGGCACCCAGGCCAACCGCTCCCCGAAGACGACCGGCAACGAAGCCAGCACCTGCCGCACGATCACCGGAACCGACTACCTGGGGGCCGAGATCTTCTCCACCTTCTGCCAGTCGCCCCCCCTGGGCAGCCAACCGCCCAAGGTGCGGGTCACCGCCACCAGCCACGGCAATCCCGTGACCGGCAACGAGGTGGGCCGCTCCGAGAAGGTGACCGGCGATGAACCCGGCACCTGCAAGAACGTGACCGGCACCGAATACATCTCCGCCGACCAGAGCGCCGCCTGGTGCGGCGTTCGCCAGGCCACCCCCCGCAAGGTGGGCCAGAGCCAGACCCTCGCGGGTCGCCCGGTCTCCGGGGTGATGGTGGGCCGTTCCGAGCGCGTCACAGGGGACGAACCCGGCGCCACCCGCCACCTCACCGGCACCCAGTACGTGAACGAGATGAGCGAGACCCAGGGCCGGGCTCCCACCAAGGTGAGCACCCTCCAGACCCTGCGCGGCACGGCGGTGACCGGCACCCACGTGGGCCGCAGCGACCAGGTGACCGGCGACGAGCCGGGATCCTGCCGGATCGTCACCGGCGACGAGTATGTGGGCAGCCAGCAGTACGAGCGCTTCTGCGGGGTGAAGCCCGCTCCCGAGGCCGCCAAGGTGGGCTTCAGCGTCACCAACCGCTCCCAGGTGGTGAGCGGCACCCGCACCGGCCGCTCGGAGAAGGTCACCGGGGATGAGCCCGGCACCTGCAAGGCGGTGACAGGCACTCCCTACGCCGGTCTCGATGAGGCCGGCAGCTGGTGTCCCACACCCCAGGTGGAGCAGATCCGCAAGCGCACCCCCGCCCGGCTCGGCACCCGCATGAGCGGCATCCAGCCCGGCATCGGTGGGGTGATGACCGGCGCCGGGCGCGGTGCCTGCGAAGACATCAGCGGCACCCCCTACGTGGGGGGAGACCAGCTGGCCGCAGCCTGTGGCACCGCCGTCGCCACCGAGGCCGATTTCCCCCAGCCTCTCTCCTCCGAACCCTGGCAGCAGTTCAGCGTGCAATCCCCCGCCCGGGCAGCCCAGGTGGCTCGCCAGCGGAGCGCCAAGGGGGGGGTGACCGGCACCAGCTACGAGCTCGGCAATCGCATCACCGGTCCCTTCGACATGGCGCCCGGGGTCGTCACCGGCACCGAGCAGTTCCGCTTCGATCGCCGTGGTCCCCAGCTCAGCCGGGGCCCGGTGCCCGTCGGCGTGGAGCCGGCTCCCGTCAGCATCGATGAGGACGCGCGCCCGGTCTCCCGGGTCACCGGGGAAGGAATCTCCACCGGCCTCAACATCACCGGAGATGACTGGGATCGGGGCGAACACGTGACCGGCACCGAAGGGGCCTCGGCCCGTCGCCGCAACCCGAGCCGTCCCGGACCCATGACCGCCATGCCTGGGTTCCAGTCGAAGCGCAACGTTGACCTGCCCGAGCCCGTGAGCCGGATCACCGGATCCAGCGGCAACACCGTGGCCGGCTCCCTGATCACCGTCTCCGGCGGCGCTCGGGGCTGATCCACCCATGCCCCTCACCCCGGCCACCACGAACCGGGCCCTGGCCCCGAGCGCTCCCCGTCGCAGCTGGGCAACCGACGGGCGGGGCCTCCAGGAGCTCCCCCCCGAGGCAGCCGCCCTTCCGGGCGGAGCGCCCGCCAGGGCGAGGGGTACCCGTTCCAGAGCCAGGCTGATCGCCGAGCAGGCGAACCCTGGCCCCACCCGACCCACCGGCCCCATCCCCAGCCGCAGCCGCAGCCGCAGCCGGATCCCAGGCCCCCGGCAGACTGCGGCGACCCGGCGCTCTCCCCGTTCCGGAGACCTGCATCCGCTCACCGACGCCGCGACCAACGGCTCCCTGCACGCCTACGACCTCCAGGTGAAGGAGTCGTTCGATCGCATCGTGCCCTTTCTGCAGCGGCTCTCGGCCCTGCAGCACGAGCACGACTTCATCGATCGCGCCCAGCAGCTGGCCCTCGCCGAGCTGGGACACGAGCTGCCCCTGCCGATCCTGGAGAAGGCCTGGGTGACCCAGCTCGACATGCGCACCCTCTTCGCCTGGTGTGTCTTCGAGGCCTACGAACGCACCAGTGAATCCTTCTTCCGTGACGACCCCCTGGCGGGCAGGCCCCAGAGCCCTGCCGCCCAGGAATTCGACACCTTCCTCCTCTCCTGCGGATTCCACCTGCTCGACATCACCCCCTGCGCCGACGGTCGTCTGGCCCATGCCATGGCCTATGCCCTGCGCCTCCCCTTCAGCTCCGTGCGCAGGCGTCCCCATGCCGGGGCCCTGTTCGACGTGGAGAACACGGTGAACCGCTGGGTGAAGACCGAGCATCGCCGCTACCGCGAAGGGGTGCCCAACGCCGCCCATGAGGACACCCGCTATCTGAAGGTGGTGCTGTATCACTTCAGCTCCCTCGATCCCCTGCACGAAGGCTGCGCCGCCCACGGCAGCAACGACGCCCTGGCCGCCTCCTGCGGGCAGCAGCGCCTGCGGGATTTCCAGCAGGCGGTGGAGAACAGCTTCTGCTGCGGCGCCTCGGTGGATCTGCTGCTGATGGGCCTCGACACCGACACCGATTCCCTCCGGGTGCACGTGCCGGGGATGGATGGCAGCGTCCACCTCGATCGCTGGCTGGACAGCCAGGAGGTGTACGAAGCCACGCGGCAGCTGCCGCCCGAGGAGGGCCGCTCCCGCATCCTTTCCCTGGTGGAAGCGGCCGCCGCCGCCACCCCCGATCCGGGAATGGTGCGCCTGATCGCCCGGCTGATCGAACACAACCTCTCCCAGATCGACTATGTGCGCCAGTACCACGCAGGGCACTACGGCGATGCGGGCCACGCGGAACGCTTCATCGGTGTGGGCATCGGATTCAAGGAGATTCACCTGCGCAATCTCACCTACTTCGCCTACATGGACACCGTGGAGGAAGGGGCGGCCGATCTCGACGTGGGGGTGAAGATCTTCCGGGGGCTCAACGTATCCCGGGGTCTGCCGGTGCCCGTGGTCGTGCGGTTCGACTACAACGGCAAGGTGCCCGGTGCCAGGGAACGGGCGGTGCGCCATGCCCACCGCGTGCAGGCGGCCCTGGAGAACCGCTACGCCGCCCTTGTGGGGGAGGGCCTGCTGCATGCCCTGCTCACGGTGCGGGACACCGATCGGCATACTCCGGCGGAGACGATAGGTTCAACGATCACGTTCGAGAGCGGAGGGGGTCACTGACATGCTGATCTGCAAGGTGGTCAAACCGCTGGTCTCCACCAACCGCATCCCTGATTTCGAGCACAAGCACCTTCAGGTGGTGCTGGATGGCAGCACCCAGAAGGTGGCCGTGGATGCCGTGGGCTGCATCCCCGGCGACTGGGTGATCTGCGTCGGCAGTTCCGCCGCCCGGGAGGCCGCCGGCAGCAAGTCCTACCCCAGCGATCTCACGATCGTGGGGATCATCGACCACTGGGACCCCGAGGCCGGCCGACCCGCCTCCACCAGCTCCGTTGCCTCCAGCACCGGCTCCGCTGCGACCACCACCGGCTCCGCCGCCGGCACCACCTCCACGGCGGCGGCCCAGGGGGGGCCTTCCCCGGGCAATGGAGGGGGAGCGCTCTAGTGGACATCATGCAGGTGACGGGATCCCTGGTCTGCACCCAACGGGTGCCGGGGCTGGAGCACTGGAACCTGAGGGTGCTGCGCAACAACAAGGGCAAACTCAGCGTGGCGGTGGACCCGGTGGGGGCCTCCCCGGGCAACTGGGTCTTCACCGCCAGCGGCTCGGCCGCCCGCTTCGCCTGCGGCAAACCGGAGGTGCACACCGATCTCACCATCGGCGGAATCATCGATTTCTGGGAGCCCGACGGCTAGCTCCCCCAGCTGCGCACCTCCATCCCGAGCTGCCCCCCTTCTCTCCCCCACCGTTCCCGTCCCCCACCAGCCATGGCCAGCCGCACCCCACGCTCCTCTTCCCGCCCCGCAAGGACCGGTGCCCAGCCTGCGGCGGCCGAGCAGAAGGCTCTTCCACCCGAAGCGGGCGCTCCTTCTCCCCCCTCCCCGGCAGCGGATCCCCAGCCAACCGCGCCCTCGTCTCCGTCGCCCGAGGCCGCTCCCCTGCCTGCCGCCGCCAGCGAGGCGATACCCTCGAGCCGGCGCCTGCCGGCTGCGAAAGCCCGGACCACGGTGCGGGCCACTTCCCGCAGCACACCGGCCCGGGCAACCGCCGCCACCAGCCGCAGACGGGCCACCAGTGCCCGCTCCGCCGCCGCTGCCCCTCCGAGCGGCAGCGGCGGCGCCGGCATCACCCCACCCACCACCCCATCCCCCCGCACCTTCGCCATGACCCCTCTCCCGCACGGCATCGCTCTCGGGATGATCGAAACCCGGGGCCTGGTACCCGCCATCGAGGCGGCCGACGCCATGACCAAGGCCGCCGAGGTGACCCTCGTCTCCCGGGAGTTCGTGGGGGGCGGTTACGTGACCGTGATGGTGCGGGGCGAAACCGGAGCTGTGAATGCCGCCGTGCGCGCCGGTGCCGATGCCTGTGAGCGGGTCGGTGACGGTCTGGTGGCGGCCCACATCATCGCCCGTCCCCATGGCGAGGTGGAGCCCGCCCTGGCCTACTCCGGCGCCACCCGGAGGAGCTGATTCCCATGGGCGCCGTTCATCCGCGCGTCCTGGCCTTCCTCGGACGTGCCCTCAGCCTCGAGTTCTCCGCCGTGCAGCAGTACATGTTCCAGGCCTCCCTGCTCGAGGCCTGGGGCGACCCGGAATCCGCCGACCGGTTCCGGCGGGAGACGGTGGAGGAACTGCAGCATGCCGAGCGGATCGTGCAGCGCATGCTCGCCGTGGGGGTGGCCCCCTCCGCCTCCCAGCTGCGGCCCGTCACCCATGCGAGCGATCTGGCGGGCCTGCTTCGGCTCAACACGATTCTCGAGGCCGACCTGATCGACCACTACGCCGATGCCCTCCGCTTCTGCCTGCTGATCGGCGACAGCGAGGATGAGGCCTTCTTCCGGGGACTCTGGGACGAGGAGCGCCACCACGGCGAGGAGCTGGCGGCCTGGCTGGCCGGACTGGCGGCCGGCAGCGACCGGGAACTCCAGCGGGCGTCCTTGTAACACCCGGCCCGGCCGGAGGTTCACTGTGAACCGGAATGACTAGAGTCCAGCCGGGGTCATCCCAGCTGCCGCACCTTTCCGCCGACAGACCTCGCACCCTTTGCCCGCAGCTCTCCCCCTGCCGACCCAGCTGAGCTGGTTGATCCCGCTCTACGGATTCAGCGGGATGGCGCTCTCCCTTCCCTGGGCCACCGGCTGGATCCCCCGCAACGGACCGAGGCCCGCCGCCTACCTCAATCTGCTGGTCACCCTGGTGGCCGTGGTGCACGGCGCCCTGGTGATCGGTGACATCCTGGCGATCGGGCCCCGCCACCTCGATTTCCCCTGGTTCCAGGCCGCCGATCTGCAGCTCCACATCGGCTTCGACCTTTCCCTCACCAATCTCTCGGCCCTGGAGCTGATCACCTTGATGAGCCTTCTGGGCCAGGTGTTCGCCCTCGGCTATCTCGACAAGGAGTGGTCGCTCGCCCGCTTCTATGCCCTGGTGGGCTTCTTCGAGGGGGCCATGGCCGGAGTGGTGCTGAGCAGCAACCTGTTCATGAGCTATTTCCTGCTGGAGATGCTCACCCTCTCCACCTATCTGCTGGTGGGTTTCTGGTATGCCCAGCCCCTGGTGGTCACGGCTGCCCGCGATGCCTTCCTCACCAAACGGGTGGGGGATGTGCTCCTGCTGATGGGCGTGGTTTCCCTTTCCGCCTGGGCCGGGTCGATGGAATTCACCGACCTCTACGCCTGGGCCCCCCAGGCCGGTCTCTCGCCTCTGGCCGGCACGCTCCTGGGGCTGGGGCTGATCGCCGGTCCGATGGGCAAATGCGCCCAGTTCCCCATGCACCTCTGGCTGGATGAGGCGATGGAAGGTCCCAATCCGGCCTCCATCCTGCGCAACTCGGTGGTGGTGACCTGCGGCGCCGTGGTGCTGCTCAAGGTCATGCCCCTGCTGCGCCTCTCTCCCCTGGCGATCGACGTGCTGCTCGCCGTTGGCACGATCAGTGCCGTGGGAGGAGCCCTGGTGGCCAGTGCCCAGGTGGATCTCAAACGGGCCTTTTCCTACTCCACCACTTCCTGCCTGGGGCTGGTCTTCATCGCCATCGCCCTGCAGCAACCCGCCATCGCCCTGCTCCTCCTCTACGCCCACGGCCTGGGCAAGGCGTTGCTGTTCATGAGCGTGGGTTGCGTGATCTCCACCACCAACTGCCAGGACCTCACCGAGCTCGGCGGCCTGGGCAACCGCATGCCGGCCACCACCACCGCCTACCTGGTGGCGGCCATCGGGCTCACCGGCCTGCTGCCGCTCGGCTGCTTCTGGTGCTTCGAACTGATGGTGGATACCCTCCGCAGCTCCTACCCCTTCTTCGCCCTGGTGGTGCTGCTCACCAACGGCCTCACCCTGTTCAACCTCACCCGGGTCTTCCGCCAGGTGTTCCTCGACACGGCCCACCCCAAGACGAAGCGCACCCCGGAGGTGAACTGGCTGATGGCCCTGCCGATGGTGAGCCTGGCGGTGCTGGTGATGCTCTTCCCCGCGGCGCTCGCCCGGATCGGCATCCTGCCGGATCTGGCCTCCTTCAGCCCGCTCACCACGGGTCTGCTGGTGGCCAGCGGCATCGGTGGGCTCACGGCCGGTTGCCTGGTGCGACTGGACAAGTTCGGCTCCCGCTCCCGATTCCGGCCGGTGCGGATCGTGCAGGACCTGCTGGCTTCCGACTTCTACACCGAGCGCATCTACCGCGCCACGATCGTGGCCTTCGTTGCCTCCCTGGCCGGCCTGGTCAGCACGTTCGACCGGGTCGTGGTCAATGGATTGGTCAATCGCATCGGCATCGCCACCCTGGCCAGTGCCGAGAGTCTGCGGCTCGGGGTGAGCGGGCAGCTTCAGAGCTATGTGCTCACCGTGGTGCTGGCGATCGTGCTGCTGTTCACCACCCTCTTCTGGGTCCACGCCTGAGGCCATCCGATGCTGAGTGCCCTTCTGCTGATTCCCTTTCTCGGCGCCCTCGGCCTGCTGCTCTGGCCAGGGCAGCCCACCCCGGCCCAGGCACGCCGTACGGCCCTGATCCTTCTGTTGGTGCAGCTCCTCTGGACGCTGCGGGTGCTGCTGCAGTTCGACCCAGGAAGCCCGGGCCTGCAACTGCAGGAATCCTTCGCCTGGGTGAGCCGGATCGGCCTGGAGTATCGGCTCGGGGTGGATGGGCTCTCGATGCCCCTGGTGGTGATCAACGCCGCCCTGACACTCGTGTCTGCCGTGTGTACCCGTGACATCAGTCAGCGCCCGAGGCTCTACTTCGCCCTGCTGCTGGTGATCAACGGGGCGGTGAACGGCGCCTTCCTGGCGCAGAACCTGCTGCTCTTCTTCCTCTTCTACGAACTGGAGCTGATCCCCCTGTGGCTGCTGATCGCCATCTGGGGAGGGGCCAACCGGGCCTATGCCGCCACCAAGTTCCTGATCTTCACGGCTGTTTCGGGCTTCCTGATCCTGGGCTCCTTCCTCGCCCTGGCCTTGCTCACCTCCCAGGCCGACTTCAGCCTCACCCCCGTGCTGAGCGACCGGCTGGGGATGGGCAGTCAGCTGCTGCTGCTCGGGGCGCTGCTGATCGGCTTCGGCATCAAGATTCCTCTGGTGCCCTTCCATACCTGGCTGCCCGATGCCCACACCGAGGCCTCCACCCCGGTCTCGGTGCTCCTGGCGGGTGTGCTGCTGAAGCTGGGCACCTACGGGCTGCTGCGCTTCTGCCTCGGCCTGTTCCCTGAAGCCTGGGCGGTGCTGGCCCCCGCTCTGGCGATCTGGGCGGCGGTGTCCGTGCTCTACGGCTCCCTGGCCGCGATCGTCCAGCGCGACATGAAACGGATGGTGGCCTACAGCTCGGTGGGGCACATGGGCTACATCCTGCTCGCCGCCGCGGCAGCCACCCCCGTGAGCCTGCTCGGTGCCGTGTTCCAGATGGTGAGCCATGGTCTGATTTCCGCCCTGCTCTTCCTGCTGGTGGGGGTCGTGTATCGCAAGACCGGCACCCGCGATCTGGAGGTGCTGCGGGGTCTGCTGAACCCCGAGCGGGGCCTGCCCCTGATCGGTTCGCTCATGACCCTGGGGGTGATGGCCAGTGCCGGCATGCCCGGCATGGCGGGATTCATCTCCGAGTTCATGGTGTTCCGCGGCAGCATCGTCACCTTCCCCCTGGCCACCCTGCTCTGCATGGTGGGCTCGGGCCTGACGGCCGTGTATTTCCTGCTGCTGGTGAACCGGGCCTTCTTCGGACGCCTGGCGATCACGCCGCCCACGGATCCCCTCACCGACGGCCGCCTCGACATCCGTCTGGCCCCCGTCAACCCCCGCGAGCAGATCCCCGCCATGGCCCTCTCCCTGGCTGTGGTGGCGATCGGTCTGCTCCCTGCAGGCCTGGGAAGGCTCAGCGAGACCGCCACGACGGCCATGGGCCAGTTGCCGGCTCTTGTGGCCGCCTTCCAGGCGGCAGGGGTGAGCTGATGCCGGTCATTCCCGCTCTGCTCACCCATGCCGGCGGCATGCCCAGTGCCGCCGACCTCGAGGAGAAGCTGCTCGCAGGCCTCCCCCTGCTGGCCGACACCCCCGATCACCTCATCGAAGTGGTCGACGTGCTCAAGAGCTACGGCGAGGTGCTCGATGCCTACAGCACCAATCTCATCTACCAGGCCGAACGGCAGTTCCTCAATCCCTTTCCGGTGCTGCGCTTCTTCAATGGCGATGTGCATGCAGGCAGGATCTGGCGGCACCTCATCCACGACCGGATCAACTTCGAGTACGCCGAGTACTGCCAGAAGGCGATGCTCTGGCATGGCACCGGCGGGCTCGACGCCTATCTCGACAGCGAGGCCTTCCTGGCGGGCTGCGCCGCCATCATCGCCCGCAAGACCCGCCGGGATCCTCTGCTGGGGCTGCTGCATCCCCTCTTCCCGGGCTTCCTCACCGAACTGATCCGCTCGGCGGCCACCACCCATGCCCTGGGCCAGTTCTGGCGCGTGATGAGTGATCTGTTCCTGGACCTGGCAGCGGCGGAAGCCGACGGCAGGGTGGCGTCGATCGCCGCGGTGGTGGCCTTCGTGAAGGCGGGCCTGGTGGCCGCAGCCGCCAATCCGATCACCTACGCGGTGGAGCTGGCCGGCGAGAGGCTGTGGGTGCTGCCGCCCCAGGCCGGTCTCACCTTCCTTGCCGACGTCGCCGTTCCCTACGTGGAGGCGGTGTTCCTGCGGGGCATGCCCTTCCTGGGCACGGTGTCGTTCAACGCCCAGGCCCAGCAGATCTCACCGGATGTGGGTCAGTTCGCCTACGGCGCCCTCTATGCCGATCCCCTGCCCACGATGGGGGCGGGCATCCCCCCCAGCCTGCTGATGCAGGACATGTATCGCCACCTGCCCGAGCGACTGCACCAGTTGTATCTGCAGCGAACCCGAGGCGAGGGAGACATCCGGGTGAAGATCTGCTGCAGCTTCCAGAAGGCGATGTTCTGCGTCACCAACGCCGCCATCGACGGCACCTTCCCCCATCCACTCAGCAGCGGGAACAGCGACGAACGGAATGCCAACCGCGCCTATGCCGCCGCCTGGGCGGCCCGGCTCTGCTGCGCCCGCACCGACTGCCTCGATGGAGCCTCCGGCCCCGGCGAGTAGGTTCGAGCCATGGATCAGCCCTGGACCCACCGGCACAGGCCCGATCGCCTCGAGCGCCGCATCGAATTCGAGGACTACGAGCGCACCCGTGGCTTCCTCGAAAGTCTCCGCCAGCTCTCGGAGCGGGAGGGACGGTATCCCGACATCAGCTTCGGCCGCACCTACGTGAACCTCACCCTCCGCCCGGAGGGGGAGGAGCAGGCCGTGGGGGCCGCCGAAGCCGCCTTTGCGGAGACGATCGATGGCCTCCTCTGACCCGATCCCATCGAGTGCGGCGCTCCCCTCGAGCAGCGACCACACCGAGGTGGACCTGCGGGCCGCCTACGAATCGGCGGGCATCCAGGAGGTGCTCGACCAGCTCGACCGCGAACTGGTGGGGCTGCGGCCGGTCAAGGCCCGCATCCGGGAGATCGCCGCCCTGCTGGTGGTGAACCGCGCCCGCCAGCAGGTGGGGCTGGAGACCGCGCCTCCCAGCCTGCACATGTCGTTCACCGGGCACCCCGGTACGGGCAAGACCACCGTGGCCGAGCGGATGTCGAAGATCCTGCACGGGCTGGGCTACGTGCGCAAGGGCCACGTGGTGACCGCCACCCGGGATGATCTGGTGGGCCAGTACATCGGCCACACCGCACCCAAGACCCGGGAGATGCTCAAGAAGGCCATGGGCGGGGTGCTGTTCATCGACGAGGCCTACTACCTCTACCGCCCGGAGAACGAACGCGACTACGGCGCCGAGGCGATCGAGATCCTGCTGCAGGTGATGGAAAGCAACCGCGACGATCTGGTGGTGATCTTCGCCGGCTACAAGGAGCGGATGGATGTGTTCTATCAGTCGAACCCCGGCCTCTCCTCCCGCGTGGCCAACCACATCGACTTCCCTGATTACTCAGCACCGGAGCTGCTGGCGATCGCCAGGATGATCCTGGCCGGCGAGAACTACCGCTTCAGCGACGAGGCCACAGCCGCTTTCGCCGAATACATCCAACGGCGCATGCAGCTGCCCTTCTTCGCCAATGCCCGCTCGATCCGCAACGCCATCGACCGGGCCCGCATGCGGCAGGCCAACCGGCTCTTCAACCGCATGGGCAGCACCCTCACCAAGCTGGATCTGATGACGATCGAGGCGGAAGACATCACCGCCAGCCGGGTGTTCCAGGGTGAGGTGGAAGGGCTGGACCCCAGTCAACCGATCACCTAATCCTGTTCAGATCGAGCAGTTCTGGACATTACAGGGGGCTGGTGACTGCAGAGCCGGGGATTGGATGATAAGATTTACCACTGTCCATAGGCATCCTCCACTACATGGAAGTCACCATGCCGTTACCTCCATTACTCCGCATAATGCGGAGACTTAAGATGCCAAGAAAGTTGGGATTCTTAGAGTCTGTCTTCGGATCAACTCTTGCCGCTCACGGCACAAGATGGGTAAAATGCTCCAATGGCGTGATTTGGAAGCTTGATCTTGCTGATCCCACCCATCGATGGATTGTCTACGGCGACTACGAAGGAGGAGTTGGACTCACTTATGCCAAGCATACTCTTAAGAATGGCGGTGTCTTTGTTGATTCAGGATCCAACATCGGACAGTGGATTCTCTATCTTGGTGGCATACCGGGGGTCCGGGCGCTGGAGTTTGAGCCTGTAGAATCGCAGCGTCAATGGCTATCTTCCTGCCTCGAGCATCAAACTGGATGGAACTATATTACATACCCATGGGGATTGGGGGCCGAGAGCTGCAAAGTAGAGATTCAGTGCGATGGAGCACGTTCGACATTAAGGAATGACTGGTATAACACCAAGATGCTGAATCGAGAAGTTATTCAGATAAGAAGGCTTGAAGATATTCTTGTCGAAGCGGATATCAAAGAAGTGCAGCTATGGAAACTTGATGTGGAGGGGGCTGAATACGACGCCCTTGTCGGCGCAGGCGATTACCTTGCAAACCACCGAATAAACCACATCTACTTTGAGTGTCACCATACAAATTACGCTAGGAATAAGTCTCATCTTGAGAAGTGCGGCTATCAGCTATACGACATCAGCTGGAAGGGTCTTCAGCCAAAGATTGATCAAGAAATCAGCGAGACTCAAGATCTGGTGGCTATGCCACTCAGGTAAAGAAAGGTGATATTGTTGTTTTGACAATCTTGAACTTTTCATGAAACGAGCTCTGTTTCTCCTGAGCCAGCCGCCGGGAACCTCAGGCGTGCAAGCATTTCGTTGGTCGAAGATGTTGCCTTTTCTTCGTGACTTAGGATGGAGTATCGATTTTGTTGGACCTGATCCTGAACTCAACTCAGTTTTGGTCGAAGATTTATGGAGAGATGGTCATAGCTTTCACTTTACGCGTAATCTCCCCTATTCGAGGCAATTCGCAATTAAACGGAATAGGCAGCGTAAAAGCTCGCCATTATTCTGGCTTTTTGCAATTCTAGAATTTGTCTCTAAATCCTGGGAACGGCTGATTAGATTTGATGCGAATATATTTTTATCAGATGGGCTCTTCCTCTCCGGTCGCCAAGCTCTCACTGAGAACATGTTTGATCTGGTGTGTGCATCCAGTCCACCCTTTTTCTTCCTTGAACAGGCTCGCCTTTTGGCACGTACCAAGCATCTACCCTATTTAGTCTTGTTTGATGATCCTCATGGAGCCAGAGATGTAGATAAGTTCTGGCCGTCAGAGCCTGAGAAGCAGCGTAGCTTGCTTGCCGATGCGGACTGCGTGGTGTTTGCCTCTCCCCTCACTCGGGAGCGTTACGTGGAGGCAGGCCTTGTGCCTGCACCTCGGAGTGTTTCTGTGACGGATTCTTATCCAAGCTCAACGCAGATCAGAAACGTATCAACTGACAATAAGCATCGTCAACGAAATGGATATACTCTACTACATTTAGGAAATTTACCCCCTTGGCGCAATATTGACAATCTGTTGAATGTACTTCGTTCGTTGGCGATCAATAAAGAAGGTGCAGCGCAAATGTATTTGGACATTTATGGGTTTCTCTACCCAGAAGCACTGGCAAGGGTGAACAATGACCCGCTTCTTGCTCCGCTGATCCGTCAGCTTCCTCCCGTCAGCAATCTTCAGTCTCATCAGATTGCATCAACAGCTGATCTGCTCCTGATTGTGATAGGTTCCCGACACCAAGACAATCTGCCTTCCAAGATATTCGAATACATGGGCCATCCAAAACCACTCTTAGTAATTGGCCCTAAAGGTAATCCTCTGCAGCTGCTCTTGGCCGAGATCCCAATCGGTATTTTCTGTGAAATCGACTGTGTCGATGAGATCTACTCTGGCCTAGACAAACTGATCAATCATCGCTACGAGTTTGTCAATGCCTACACTACGCATGCCGCTTCAATAGAAAGGTTTTCGGCAGAGTCTGTCGCCAAGCTTTGGATCAGCTACTTCGAACAAGCCATCGCTACCCATCAAAACGAATGAGGCAAAATCAGCGCCTCTTGCGGGAATCGATCTGCAGCAGATCGCGCACCTGCTGGAGCCGGCGCGCCATGGCCGGATCGGTGCTGAGCTTCTTCTCCACCTGCTCCACCGCATACATCACGGTGGAGTGATCCTTGCCGCCGAAGGCCTCGCCGATGCGGGGCAGGGAGAGGTTGGTGCTCTGGCGCATCAGATACATCCCCACCTGGCGGGCCTGACTCACGGCCCGCTTGCGGCTGGGGCTGAGCATCTCCTCGATCCGCACCTCGAACACCTCGGCCACCTTCTCCAGCACCTGCCGGGGAGTCACCTCGATGTCGTTCCCCACCGGATCCAGCATGGGAGCCACCGATTCCACCGTCATCGGCAGTCCGGTGATCGAGGCGAACGCCACGGCCCGGGTCAGGGCGCCCTCCAGTTCACGGATGTTGGAGGTGAAGCGGCCGGCGATGTACTGAATCAGTTCCCGCGGCAGGCTCATCTGCTCCTGCTCGGCCTTCTTGTGCAGGATGGCCATCCGGGTCTCCAGATCCGGCACCTGTATATCGGCGATCAGCCCCATCGAGAACCGGGAGATCAGCCGTTCCTGCAGGCGGGGGATCTGGCTGGGAGGGCGGTCGCTGGCGATCACGATCTGTCGGCCCGCCTCGTGCAGGGCGTTGAAGGTGTGGAAGAACTCCTCCTGGGTGTACTCCTTGCCCTCGATGAACTGGATGTCGTCCACCAGGATCAGGTCGGCGGCACGGTAGCGGTCGCGGAAGGCCTGCATGCCGTCCTTGCGGATCGCCTGGATGAGGTCGTTGGTGAAGGTCTCGGTGGAGACGTAGAACACATGCGCCTGGGGATCGATCTCCAGTCGGTAACGACCGATCGCCTGCATCAGGTGGGTCTTGCCCAGACCCACTCCCCCGCAGATGAACAGGGGGTTGAACTCCCGGCCCGGGGCCTCGGCCACCGCCAGGGCGGCGGCATGGGCCATACGGCTGTTGGCCCCCACCACGAAGCGCTCGAACACGTAGCGCGGGTTGAGGCCGGTTCCAGGTCGCGATGTGCTCCCTGCCGGTCTGCGATCAGGCGAAGCCGGCGTCGCGCCGGCTGCCGTCGGCAGGGGAACCACCTGGCCCGCAGGAGTCGCCGGCCCCAGGGACTCCTGCAGGGAGAGGATCTCCTCGCCGGCATCCTCCACCTCCACCTGCACGGCGTGGCCCGCGATCTCGGAGGCCAGCTCCCCGATCTGCCGCAGGAAGTGCTTGCGCAGCCAGTTGCGGGCGAAGCTGTGGGGCGCTTCGAGGTGGAGCCGGTCCCCGTCGAAGGCCCGGCAGTGCACGTCCCTGACCCAGGTATCGAAGGTGGGCTGGCTGAGGGTGGCCTTGAGAGCCAGCTGAACCTGGTGCCACAGCTGATCTCCCTGCTGCACCGTCGGGCTGTCTCACGGTCGCCGAATATAGGCAGGCCGGGAGGGCCTCCCGGTCTTTAATGAGCCTGAAGCCGCTTCCGCGAGATCACCCCGAATGGCCCTTCCGCTGCTGGTCCCCCCCCGTCTGCGGCACGGGATCGGACTGATCCTCCTCAGCGCCGGTCTGCTGTCCGGCTGCACCGGCGGAATCTCCCTTCCCGGCAGCCGGAAAGCGCCGGAGAAGCCCCGCATCAGCGATGCCACCGCGAGTCCCTCGCTCCAGCCCGGCCGGAACGTGATCGTGGATGCGGTGGAGAAGGTCGGTCCCTCCGTGGTGCGGATCGACACCGTGAAACGCATGGTGAACCCCCTGGGCGGGATCTTCGGCAGGGGACCCTCGATCCAGCAGCAGCAGGGCCAGGGATCGGGGTTCATCACCCGCTCCGACGGGGTGCTGCTCACCAATGCCCACGTGGTGGAGGGAGCCAGTGAGGTGAACGTGACCCTCCCCGATGGCCGCAGCTTCTCCGGCAAGGTGCTGGGGGCCGATCCCCTCACCGACGTGGCCGTGGTGAAGGTGGTGGGCTCCCGCCTGCCGGTCGCTCCCCTGGGGGACTCCACCAAGGTGAGGCCCGGGGAATGGGCGATCGCCATCGGCAATCCCCTGGGCCTCGACAACACGGTCACCGCCGGAATCATCAGCGCCATCCAGCGCACCAATGCCGTGGGGGAGGGGCAGCGGGTTCCTTACATCCAGACCGACGCCGCCGTGAACCCCGGCAACAGCGGTGGCCCCCTGATCAACGACCGGGGTCAGGTGATCGGCATCAACACCGCCATCCGCCAGGCTCCCGGAGCCGGTCTGAGCTTCGCCATCCCGATCAACGTGGCCCGCCAGATCGCCGCCCAGATCCTGGAACGGGGCTTCGCCAGCCATCCCTACATCGGCGTGCGTCTCCAGGCCCTCACTCCCCAGCTCGCCAAGGAGATCAACGCCGCCACCGATGAATGCACCCTGCCGGAGGTGAACGGCGTGGTGGTGGTGGATGTGATGGAGAACAGCCCGGCGGCCCGCGGGGGCATCAAACCCTGCGACCTGATCGAGAAGGTGGGGGGCGAAGCGGTGAAGAATCCCTCCGAGGTGCAGCTGGCGGTGGACCGGGGCAGGGTGGGGCAACCCCTCCAGATGGGGGTGCGGCGCCAGAACCGGACCCTGGAGATCACCGTCACCCCGGCCGAGCTGCCGAGGGAGGGGTGAGGGGGTCGGCCAGGGCCGGACAGCGGCGGCGATCCCAGCTGGTGATCCTGACCCGATGGCCGGCGCCGGGCCGCTGCAAACGCCGGCTGGCCGCGGCGCTGGGAGCCCCCCGGGCCGCCGCCATCCAGTTCCGCCTCACCGCCCACTGCGTCGACGTGGCCCGCCAGGCCGTCCTGAGCGCCCAGGGGCCGGATCTGCCGGGGGAAGGCTTCGAGGTGGTGCTGGCGGTGAGTGGGATGGGGCACCGGGCCGCCCGCCGCTGGGGAGAGGCCCTGGGCGCCGACCGGGCGGTGCTGCAGGGGGAAGGGAGTCTGGGACTGCGGCTGCAGAGGCAGCTGCGGCGGGCCCTGGGCGAGGGAGCGGAGCGAGTGGTGCTGATCGGCAGCGATCTGCCGGAACTGGCGGCCACCGATCTGATCCAGGCCTTCCACGCCCTGGACAGGGGCCCCCTGGTGCTCGGTCCGGCCCGGGATGGCGGCTACTGGCTGATCGGCCTGGGGGGGAGCTGGCCCTGCCTGTTCTCTGGAGCCGGGCGCCCCATCGCCTGGGGCAGCGACCAGGTGCTGGAGCAGACCCTCTCTGCGGCCCACGGGGCAGGGCTGCCCGCCACACTGCTCGGCGAGAGGGCCGATCTCGACCGCCCCCCCGATCTGCTCCGCTGGCGATGAACGCCGCCCCGGAGAGAGGGCTCCCTCCCCTGAGCGTTGTCATTCCCGTGCGCAACGAGGCGGCGGGCCTTCCACCGCTGCTGGCCGATCTTCATGCCGCCGCGGCCCTGGTGCGGGAGGTGCTGGTCGTCGATGGCGGCAGCCGGGACGCCACCCGGGTGGTCGCCTCCCTGGCCGGAGCCCGGGTGCTGGGCACCGCCGCCGGAAGGGGAAGGCAGCTGGCAGCCGGGGCAGCAGCGGCCACCGCCCCCTGGCTCCTGCTGCTCCATGGCGACGTGCGGCTGCCGCCGCAGTGGTCGGAGGCCGTCTCCGCAGCTCTCGCCTGCGGAGACGGCACCGCATGGGCGTTCCCCCTGGCCATCGAGGGAGCGGACCCCGGCCTGCGGCTGGTGGAACTGGCGGTCGCCCTGCGCACCCGCTGGCGCTCTCTCCCCTACGGCGATCAGGGTCTGCTGCTCAGCCGTCGTCTCTATGACGCCGCGGGAGGGATCGCGCCCCTGCCCCTGATGGAGGATCTGGAGTTCGTGCAGCGTCTGCGCCGCCGGGCCCCCATCCGCTGCCTGGCTCCAGCGGTGCGGGTGAATGGCCGGCGCTGGCGCGAGCTCGGCGTGTGGGGCACGGTGGCCGCCAACGCCAGGCTGCGCCGGGCCTGGCGGCGCGGCGTTGCGCCGGAACAGCTGGCCGCCACCTACTACCGACGGGGGGTGGATCAGCGGGGAGGAGGGAGCTAGGGGGCGTACCAGAAGGCACAGCGCCGCTGCAGGGGCTCCAGCTCCCAGCCCTGGGCCTGATAGAAGCCCACCACATGGGGATCGGCGAAGAGGCTCACCCGGTCGACGCCCATCGAGCGCAACTCGTCCAGCACGTAGTCCATGAGCTGCTTGCCCAGGCCGGCGCCCTGGTAGAGGGGATGGACGGCCACATCCCAGACGGTGGCCTCCACCACTCCATCACCGGTGCAGCGGGCGAACCCCACCAGCCGGGGCAGTCGTGGATCGTGACGCCAGAGACCCACCCGCAGCAGGCTGTGCTGGAGGGCCTTGCGCACCCGCCGGAGGGGTCTGCGGCTCCACCCCACCGCATCGCAGAGGGACTCCAGTTCGATCAGATCGATCTCCCGCTCCTGGCTGAGCACCAGGTGGAGCTGGGGGTTCGGGGTCGGACACAGCCGGTGCCCCTCTCCGTAGAGACCGCTCAGCAGATCGGAGGAGGTGGGCAACGACGTCTGCGTCACGAACGCTGGCTAAGCAGTCTGACGATCCTGCCGGAAGGCCGATCGCCTGCGGCATCGTGGAACCTCTGCCTTTCCGGATCTGAGCGCCGGTTCCTTCGCCACCCCTCCCTTGCCGCAGCAGAAGGAGCTCCTGCTCGTGGCTCTCCACGGCTGGCTGCTTTCCGGCAGGCTCTGGCACCCCCTCAGCCGCGAGCTCGACCCCCGCTGGCCCCTGTGGACCCCCGATCTGCCCGGTTTCGGCGACACCCCGAGACCCCGGGGCCTCCAGCCCACTCTGGCCAGCTACGGCCGCTGGCTGGCGGAGCGGATCCGCCAGGAGGCAGGTGACCGGCCGGTCGTGCTGGTGGGGCATTCCCTCGGGGGCAGCGTGGCCCTGATGGCCGCACCCCTGCTGGAGGGTCAGCTGCGGGGGCTGGTGCAGATCGCCGCCGGTGGAGGGGTGTACCAGCCCCGGGCGTTCGCCCGGGTACGCCGCGGCGGAGCGGTGTTTCTGCGCTGGCGGCCCGGTTGGCTGGCGACTCTGCCGGGCATGGAACCCTTCCGGAGCCCCCTGAGGGCGGAGCTCCGAGCCGCCGGGGGCCTGCTGGCCTGCAGCACCAACCGGGGAGCGGTGCGCCAGCTGCCGCGGTTCACCGCGGCGCTGCAGGTGCCCAGCCTCTGGATCGCCGGAAGCCGGGACCGGGTCATGGAGCCCTGTTATGTGCGTCACCTGGCGGGCTACAGCCCCCTGCACAGGATCGAACTGCTGGAGGGGTCGGGACACCTGCCGATGCGTCAGCAACCGAAGCAGCTGGCCCGGTTGATCGAGTCCTGGCTGCGGGAGGAGGTGGATCCACCGCGACCGGACGGCCCGAGCGCCCTGCAGCGGCCCGGCCAGCCCATCGCCCTGGCGGCCCAGGGAAGGATTCAGGACTCGCCGAACTCCTGATGGATGGCGAAGAGGGCTTCGTAGAGGGGGCGGAGCTGGGCGATCAGGGCCTCGCGCCGCACATGGCTGCAGTCCTCCCGCATGGCTTCCTGCACGAGAGGGTGGATCTGGGCGCGGAGTTGCCTCACGCGCAGGTGGTGTTGCTGGTCAATCATCTGATCATGCCGTGAAGAGCCTTCCGGTGGGTCTTCAGCCTCCCAGCACGTTCCACGCAGCGCATCCCCCATTGCGGGGAACATTCCCCCCACCGGCAAGGGTCACAGGGTGGCCAGGCCCTTCTCCTGCAGTTCGGCCAGCCGGGCATAGAGCCCGCCGGCCTCCCGCAGCTGGCGATGGTTGCCCTCCTCCACCAGGCGTCCCCGGCGCAGCACCAGGATGCGATCGGAGGCTTCCACCGTGGCCAGGCGGTGGGCGATCACGATGGCGGTGCGCCCGTGCAGCAGAGACTCCAGATCCCGTTGCAGGGTGGCTTCGGTGGAGGGATCCATGAAGGCCGTGGCCTCATCCATCACCAGCACGGAGGGATCGCGGATCGCCACCCGGGCCACCGCCAGCAGTTGCTTTTCACCGGAGGAGAGATTGCCCCCCCTCTCCCGCAGCTCGGTGGCCAGGCCCCCGCCGAGGCGGTGCAGCAGGGGCTGGAGACCGAGTTCCCCGCACAGGCGCTCGAGCTGCCGGTCGCTGAGGTCGGCATCGAGCCGAAGGTTGTCGGCCACACTGCCGCTGAAGAGAAAGGTGTCCTGCAGGACCACGCCAAGACGCTGCCGCAGGGTGGCGATCGGCAGCTCCCGGATGTCGACCCCGTCGAGCAGGATGCGCCCCCGCTGGGGCTCATAGAGCCGGCAGAGCAGGCGGATCACCGTGGTCTTGCCCGAGCCGGTGGGGCCCACGATCGCCACGTGCTCGCCGGGAGCGATGCGGAAGCTGAGGTCCTCGAGGATGGGATCGTCCTGGCGGTAGGCGAAACCGACGTTCTCGAACACCACCTCCCCAGGACTGCGGCGCAGTCCTCCGCTGCGCAGGGCCTCGGGGCTCCGTCGTTCCTCCGGCAGGTCGGCGATCTCGATCGGTTGCTCCAGCAGTTCACCGATCCGCTCCACCGCGGTCAGGCCGCCCTGGATCTGGGTGAAGCGTTCCGCCAGCTGGCGCAACGGGTCGAACACCCGCTGGGAGAAGAGGATGAAGGTGGTGAGGACGCCCAGTCCCATGGTGCCGCCGGTCACCATCCACCCCCCCACCGCGAGCACCAGAGCCACCGCAGCCAGGGAGACCCATTCGAGGAAGGCGGAGATGGCGCTGTCGAAGAAGATCGTTCCAGTCACCGCCCGGCGGTAGGCATCGGTGGTGCGGGCGAAGCGGAGGCTGTTGACCTCCTCCCGCCGGAACATCTGCACCACCTCCAGTCCCTGGAGGTTCTCCTGCAGGTCGGCATTGAGCTGACCCAGCTCCTCCCGCACCCGGTAGTTCGCCTTGCGGTAGCGCCGCTGCAGCCAGAGGATGAAACCGATCACCGGCAGCTGGCTGACCATCAGCAGCAGGCCAAGGCGCCACTCGATGCTGATCATCGTGACCCCGATCACCAGCAGCGAGACCAGATCGGCCAGCACCCCCACGGCCCCGCTGCCGAACACCTCCGCCAGGGCATCCACATCGCTGGTGAGGCGGGTGAGCAGCTTGCCGACCGGGGTGCGGTCGTGGAACCGCAGGGAAAGATCCATCGCGTGGCGGAAGAGGTCCTCGCGGATGCGGGCGGTGAGGCGCTGACCCACCACCTGCACGTTGAAGCTCTGGGCCCCCTGCAACGCCAGCCTCACGAGAACGGCCACCAGCAGCAGGCCCACCAGCAGCCGCAGGGCCTGGGAGGAAGGCAGCCCCGCGAGCCAGGGGAACACGGGCTCCCCGCGCAGCACCGAGATCGCCTGACCCACCAGGAGGGGTTGAACCGCTCCGGCCAGGGCCAGGGGGATCAGCAGGAAAAGGGAGAAGACCAGCCGGCGGCGATCCCTGCCCAGATAGGGCAGCAGCCGCATCAGCCTCTGGCGATCGAGGGCAGCCATCAGGCGGGGGCCGAGGCGATCCGCTCCACCACCTTCTGAAGGGAGCCGCCATCCAGCCGCAGCGCCAGAGGGTGGCCGATCAGCCGGGCGGTGCTGGTGAAGAGATCCTCGATCGCCAGGAGTCCGTTGTCCCGCAGGGTGCGGCCGGTGGCCACCAGATCCACGATCGCCTCCGAAATCCCGGTGAGGGGACCCAGCTCCACCGATCCGGTGAGGTGGATGAGCTCCACGGGAAGATCGAGGGAGGCGAAGAAGTCCTCGGCGCAGCGGGTGAACTTGCTCGCCACCCGGCAGTGGGCCGGCAGATCCACCGCCCGCCGGTATCCGCTGCTGGCCCGCACCGCCACGGCCATGCGGCAGGCCCCGAAGCCGAGATCGGCCAGCTGGGCCACCGGCAGCCGGTGCTCCCGCAGCACGTCGTAGCCCACCACACCCAGCTGGGCCTGGCCGTAGGCCACGTAGACCGGCACATCGGCGTTGCGCACGAGCAGGGCCCGGGCCTCTCCACAGAGGCTGGGCACCATCAGCTGGCGGTTGCCCGGATCGAGAAGGGGGGAGAAATCGAGGCCGGCGGCCTGGAACCGCTGAACCGAATCCCGGAGCAGGGCGCCCTTGGCCAGGGCGACGGTGATCATGGAAGGACGACGCAACGTGGACTTTACCGATGCAGCAGCTTGCGGCGGGAGCAGAGGCCGATCGCATCGGCACGATCCCCGTGCTCAGCGACAACTACGTGTTCGTGCTCCACGACGGCCGCCAGGCGGCCGTCGTGGATCCGGCTGTGGCCGATCCGGTGATCCGCTGGCTGGAGGATCGCAACCTCGATCTGGTGGCGGTGCTGCAGACCCATCACCACTCCGACCACATCGGCGGAACGGTCGCCCTGCTGCGCCGGTGGCCCTCAGCGGAGGTGGTGGCCGCCCGGGCCGACCGCCGGCGCATCCCGTTCCAGACCCGGAGCGTGGCCGATGGCGATCGCTTCCTGCTGCTGGGGCGCCAGATCGAGGTGCTGGAGGTTCCCGGCCATACCCGGGCCCACATCGCCTTCCACGTCGAACCCCTGGAGGGCCGCCCCGGACACCTGTTCTGTGGCGACACCCTCTTCGCCGGCGGCTGCGGAAGGCTCTTCGAGGGCACTCCGGAGCAGATGCATGCCTCCCTGCAGCGTCTCGCCGCCCTGCCACCGGACACGCTGGTGTGGTGCGCCCATGAATACACCGAGACCAACCTCCGCTGGGCCTCGCGGCAACGGCCCGCCGATCCGGCCATTGCCCGACGACTGGAGCAGGTGCGGCAGGAGCGGTCGCAGGGGCGGTTCACCATCCCCAGCACCATCGCCCTGGAGCAGGCCACGAATCTCTTCGTGCGGGCCCGCAGCGCAGACGAACTGGCGACTCTGCGCCAGAGCCGCAATCACTGGACCGGGTGAAGCCCCTGGCCGTACGTGTCCCAAAACATCCGGAGGTGTCCCAGGACACAGAGGCCGGCGATGCCGACTGTCGCTGCTGATTGCTTCAGCTACGGTAACGGAATTCCTCACCAGGGAAGATGCAGCCCGCCGCCACGATCCACCATGAGGATCTGAATGATCAGCTCCGCCGGGTCACGCTGGCCGGTCGACTGGACATGCTGGGAATGGAAGCGATCGACCTGAAGTTCACTTCGCTCACGGCAGCGACTCCCCTGCGCGTGATCGTGGATCTCACGGATGTTTCCTTCCTCGCCTCCATCGGCCTGCGCAGCATCATCAGCTGTGCCCGGGCCCTCGATGGCAAGGGGGGCCGGATGGTGCTCCTGATCGCAGATCACTCCGGAGTGAAGACAACTCTGGATAGCAGCGGAATCTCCGAGGTGATCCCGGTGTTCACCGAGGAAACCGAAGCCAGGGCCGCCCTCTCCTGAAACCTGTCATGGCCTCCCCTGCCGAGATGCCATCCCTTTCGATCCACCCCGATGCCGACGAGATCCGCCGCACTTCCGGCTGGCTCACGAGTCATTGTCAGGATCAGGGCGTGCCGAGGGAACAGATCGACCGCCTCGAGCTCTGCCTCAACGAGGTGCTGGCCAACCTCATCGAGCATGGGGCCGCCGACAGGATGGACACGCCGGTGGACCTTGCCCTGAACGTGGGGGATCGGGATGGCAAACGGGTGGCCACCCTCACGGTCGTGGATGCCTGTCTTCCCTTCGATCCCCTGACTCACAAGCCCAGGGCAGCGCCCGGCTGCCTGGCCGAGGCCCAGCCCGGCGGGCTGGGGTTGCTGATGGTGACCAGGTGCTCCGATGAACTGAGCTACCGCAGACTCGCCGACAGGAACGTGCTTACAGTGAGCGTTCACTGGACCTGAGAGGGCGACCTCCGGCATGATCGAAGCGACGGGAGAAGCAGCCTCCGGCCATCCACCTGCGTCTTCCGATCAGCCTGCGATTGCCTATTCCCGGATTCCCCTTTTCCGCAACGTGGAAGAGAAGCGTCTCCAGGCTGTGCTCACCCGCAGTGAGCGGATACGGCTTCCCGCCGGCACCACCCTGCTGCGTCCGGGCCAGAAGAATGACTGCATCTACATCATCCTTGCCGGCAAGGTGGTCGTTTATCTCCAGTCGGGTGAATCCCGGGGAACGGGCATCGCCATTCCCCCGGGTCAGTGCATCGGTGAATTCTCCGCAATCGATGGCATGCCGGCATCAGCGTTTGTGGAGGTGGAAGCGGATGCCTGCGTGCTGCGCCTGCCCCAGGAGCTGTTCTGGTCCCAGCTGGTGACCCTGCCGGGGGTGGCGCGCAACATGATGGTGTCCCTCACCGAGCGCACCCGCCTCACCAATCGCCTCGCCCTCGAGGCGGAGCGCGAGCGACTTGAACTCGAGCAGCTGCGCAAGGAACTGCATCTGGCCCGGCAGCTTCAGGCCAGCATGCTGCCCCTCCAGGGTTCTCTGTTCCCCGAGCGCAGCGAGATCGAGATCTCCGCCCTGATGGAGCCAGCCTCCAGCGTGGGGGGTGATTTCTTCGACGCCTTCTTCGTGGGCGACGACAGGCTCTTCCTGTGCATCGGCGATGTCTCCGGCCATGGCATCGGCGCTGCGCTGCTGATGGCCCGCACCATCGGCCTGCTGCGCATCCTCGCCTTCACCGAGGCCACGCCCGATGCCCTGCTGGCCCGGCTCAACGAGAGCATGGTGCAGGGCAACGACACGTGCGCCTTCGCCACGATCTTCTGCGGCTTTCTGGATGTGGGCAGCGGTCACTTCGTGTATTCCAACGGTGGTCACTGCCATCCCCTGCTCGACGACGGATCCGCCACCGTTCCGCTGACCCTGCCGAGGGGCGTGCTGGTGGGAGCCTTCCCGGGGATGGCCTACAGCTCCCTCAGCCTGGACCTGACCCCCGGAGACCTCCTGTTCATCTACACCGACGGCATCACCGAAGCCGAGAGTCCCGCCGGTGTGCCCTTCTCCCTCTCCGCCTGCAGGAGCGTGCTGGAGCGGGAGCGAGAGGCTCCCCTGCCGAGGCTCCTGGAGCAGCTGCGGGAAGAGGTGCGGCGCTTCACGGGATCCCCCGGCCTCGAGGACGACTGCACCCTGCTGGCTCTGCGGCGGCCCCGGAGCTGTTCCTGAGCTGACCCTTGCCTACGGGAGGGGTTCCGGCTCCTGAAGCGCCACCAGCTCGATCCCGGCAGGGAACAGGCGGGCGGGCTCACAGGGGCGCAGGCGCACCCGCACCCTCTCCCCCCGGGGATGGTCGGCCGCCAGGGGCAGCCGCAGCCGCAGGTGGAGGTCTCCGGCCTGCACCTGATAGAGCCACTCCCGGCCGAGGAACTCCCTGCCGATCACCCAGGCGGAGCTCTGAGGATCGGCCACCAGCTCGAGGCCCCGGGGACTGACCAGCACCTGCAGGGAAGAGCCGTTGGCGCCCCCCTCCGGCTGGGCTGCGGCGGCGGGAGCGGCCGGCTCCAGCCAGCCCAGGGGGGTGCGCAGGCGGCTGCCCTGCCAGCTCGCCTCCAGCAGGTTGCCCTGGAGCACGAAGCGGCCCACGAAGGGGGTCGCCGGACGGCGCACCAGCTCCAGCGGGCTGGCGCACTGGTGCAGCACGCCTCCCCTGAGCACGGCCACCCGATCGCAGATCGCCAGGGCCTCCTCCGGATCGTGGGTGACCATCAGACCGCTGGCACCGCAGCGGGAGAGAACCTCCGGCAGCTCGCTGCGCAGCCGCAGGCGCACCTCCACGTCGAGATTGGAGAAGGGTTCATCCAGCACCACCAGCGAAGGACCCGGCGCCAGGGCGCGGGCCAGGGCGAGACGCTGGCGCTGGCCCCCGGAGAGCTCGTGGGGATAGCGGTGCCGCAAGCTGTCCAGGCCGAGGAGCTCCAGCAGCCACTCGGCCCGCGCGCTGTCCTGACCCGGCCGCAGCCCGAAGCAGGCGTTGCGCCAGGCATCGAGATGGGGAAAGAGGGCGTAGTCCTGGAACACCATCCCCACCCCCCTGCGCTCGGGAGGCAGCCAGCGCCGGGGGCCGGCCACCTCCCGGCCATCGATCGAAACGGTGCCCCGCACGGGCCGCTCGAACCCCGCGATCAGCCGCAGCAGGGTGGTCTTGCCGCAACCCGAGGGACCCAGCAGCCCCATCAGTTCCCCCTGCCGCAGGCAGAGGTCGATGCCCTGGAGCGTCCATTCCCCCTCGGCGGCCCCGCCATAGCGATGCCAGAGGTCCTGGAGTCGAACGTGCTCGGGCACCGGCGGATCGGCCATAGGCTCAGCCCTCCATCTTCCATTGGCACCCTCGGGATGAGCATCCCCACTTCCGTCATCACCAGCTCCGCACCCGCCCCCGTGGGCCCCTACAACCAGGCCGTGAAGGCAGGAGGGATGCTCTGGTGTTCCGGTCAGATCGCCCTGGACCCCGCCACCGGAGAGATGGTGGGGCAAGGGGAGGTGGAGGCCGAAACCCGCCAGGTGCTCGCCAATCTGGCGGCGGTGCTGGCGGCGGCGGGCGTGGGGCCCGGCCAGGTCGTGCGCACCACGGTCTTCCTCACCGACCTGGCCGACTTCGCCCGGGTGAACGCCATCTATGCCGAGATGTTCGGCGCCGGGGTGTCACCGGCGCGAGCCTGCGTGGAGGTATCGGCCCTGCCGAAGGGAGCGCGGGTGGAGATCGACGCCGTGGCGGTGCTGGGGTAGGGGCCAGGGGCTGACGAGGGCAGTGGGGACGATGGAAGTGGGGACGATGGCAGTGGGAGAGAATGCCCCCTGCCGCCATTCCCCCCATGGGCACCGTTTCCCGGGAGTCACACCCCCTGATCGACGGCATCGCCCGGGTGCTCCTCTGCCTGGTCTTCGTGCACGCCGTGATCGGCAAGCTGATGGGTTTCGCGGGCACCACGGCGATGATGGCCGGCAGGGGTCTGCCCCTGGCCCCCCTGCTGCTGGTGTCGGCCATGGTTCTGATGGCGGTGGGGTCCGCCCTGGTGATCACAGGCTGGAGGCAGGGCCTGGGGGCCATCCTGCTGCTGCTGTTTCTGATCCCCACCACCCTGATCTTCCACACCGATCTGAGCGATGGTGGCGAGAGGATCGCATTGTTCAAGAATCTGGCGATCATGGGGGGCCTGCTGCTGGTGGTGAGCCGCCCCTCCCATGGCTGATCCCTCTCTCCCCCCGCCCGCAACCGAACCCCACTCAGGTGCCATGGAAACCCCGTTCGGCAAATGGAGCCCGGAGGTGGTGGTGATGACCCCCAGCCGCTTCGAGGATGCGACCGAGGCCGTGCTGGCGGTGCAGCGGATGAAGACGGTGGTGCTGCACCTGGGAGCGATGGAGCCGGAGGAGGCTCAGCGCACCATCGATTTCGTCTCCGGCGGCATCTTCGCCATGGACGGACAGTCCGAGCGGCTCGGGGACACGGTCTTCCTCTTCGCGCCTTCCCTGGTCACCATCGATCGCGACCGGGACCGGGAGGAAGGAGGCGACGGGGAGGACTGATCCGCCCCACGGGGAATCCACCCCCCCTAATGCGGAATGACTATGACTTAGGATGGCAGCATCACCGGCGCCGTTCCGGCGCTTCGGCGAATCGTTCCTCCATCCACCCCAACCATCCATGGCCCTGATCGACCACGTCCCCAGCGTCATCTTCAAGACCCGCGTACGCGATGAATCCGTGCCCGGACCGAATCCCTTCCGCTGGCACGACCTCAGCAGCGACGAGCTGTTCAAGGGAAAGAAGGTCGTTCTCTTCTCCCTCCCCGGTGCCTTCACCCCGACCTGCTCCTCCAACCACCTGCCCCGCTACGAGGAGCTCTACGACGAGTTCCGCGCCGTGGGCGTCGACCAGATCGTTTGCATCTCGGTGAATGATGCCTTCGTGATGTATCAGTGGGGCAAGCAAGTGGGCGCCAACCACGTCTTCCTGCTTCCCGATGGCAATGGCGAATTCACCCGCAAGATGGGCATGCTCGTTGACAAGTCGAACCTCGGCTTCGGTGAGCGCTCCTGGCGCTACTCGATGCTGGTGAACGATGGGCACATCGAGAAGGCCTTCGTCGAGCCCGGCTACGACGACAACTGCCCGGTCGATCCCTTCGAGGTGTCCGACGCCGACACCATGCTCGCCTACCTGAAGGGCACCCAGCCGGCCGGGGTGTGCGAACCCCGACTGGCTTTCGTGGGCTGATCGATCCAGGCGGGAGACAGGGAATGGCCGTTGTCGGTCATCCCCGTGTTTCCCGCCTGCCTTCAGGAACGCCCCTCTCCGCTGCCGAGGGAGGAGAGATAGCGCTTGCGCTGGGGGGAGGGATGCAGTTCCTCCACCGGATATTCCTGTTCCCTCTGGGTGGGGCGGCGAGGCGATCGGGTCATTCCCGGCATGTCAGCGCTGGCGTCGGCGTGGGAAGGAAGAATGGGAAGAATGAACTTTCTGAATCTGTTTCTCATCCCCCGATCCTATCGACAGAAACCGGATGGGTCGATGCGGATTCCCTCACGTCGGCAGATCCGAAGCGGAGCAATCCTGCGGCCCGCTGTCTAGATGTTTCCCTTCTGTCCCCGATGCGGAGCCAAGACCGGCGGGGGAGGATCGTGCCGCCGAGCTGCCTGGGATGCGTCCGCTGCCTTGCCTGGATGGGTTCTGAAGGATAACGGATCCGGCTTCGGGAGCAGCCGATGTGCTGGCGGGCCCGATCGAACCGGTCACCTCCCCCCACCCCGGCCGAGACCATCGAGCGGCAGCGATGGGAACGGGGGAAGGGGGGATCGATCTGCGGGCCGGCCGGCTCAGGCCGCCGGCGCCTCCTCAGACGGCATGGAGCTGCTTCAGCTGCACCTCGAGGCGCTGACGCAGGCGGTTCTGCACCAGGTCACACAGGTCGCGCACCAGGTCGTCGTCGGCGTTGTAGATCAGCCGCACCCCGTCACGCTCGCAGGTCACCAGACCGGCCCGCTGGAGCTGGCCGAGCTGTCGGCTGATATGGGACTGGGAGAACCCGGTGGCCTCCATCAGGGCGGCCACATCCATCGGCCCCTGCCGGAGGTGGCAGAGCAGCTGGAGCCGGGCCGGCTCGCTGAGCAGGCGGAAGAAGTTGCTGAACTCCTCAAGCAGCTGGGGGCTGGGCATCGTGCCGGGGGCGCCCATGGAAGCAGGACTCTCTGAAGTCGATTATGCAGGTCCTGGCCCCTGCCTGACGAGGAGCGGCTGCCCTGCCAGCCTCAGAGAAGGCCGCGATAGCGCACGAACAGCTGCACCATCGCCCAGGAACCGAGGGTGACCTTGAGGGCGACGAGGATGTTGAGCAGGGGGATCCAGCCGCCACTGCCCAGGGTCCCGAACGGTCCCCGGGGCAACAGCAGGCCCTCCAGGGCCAGGAAGGCGAGCAGCACGAAGGCGATCACCGCCACCTTTTCCCACAGATCGGCCCGGTAGCGCCGGTAGAGACGGTCGGACAGTTCGGCCGATCCGCTGATCAGCAACAGGCCGATCGCTGTGCCACCGGCCACGCCCGCCGCAAAGCCTCCCCCCGGGGAGAGGTGACCACGCAGGGCCAGCTCCACGGCGATCAGGGCGGAAATCGTTGCGCCCACCTGGCAGAGCACCACCGAGGGAGGGTCCTCCAGGGAGCGGATCCGTGCCATGGCGGTCTCCCCCGAGAGAAGGAAGCGCACACCGATGGAGGCAAGGGTGAACACCACCACCTCGGAGACGGTGTCGTAGAGACGGGTCTGCAGGATCACCCCGGAAACAAGGTTGGGAACGTTGGTCTGACGGGCGATCGAGGCCAGCAGGGGTGCGAGCGGATCCGGCGGCGGCAGGGGCGAGGCGAGGGGTGCCAGGCAGAGAACGATGGCCGCGAGCAGATAGAGCCAGGTCATCCCGGGCTCTCCCGCTGCAGGGTTCCGCCGCAGGCCTGCCAGCTGCGGAAACCATCGAGACCGCGCAGCCGATCCACCAGCCGTGGGTTGACGAGCACCAGTCGATGTCCCTCCTCGATCCAGCCATGGAAGGCTCCGGGGTCGCCGTCCCCGGGCTCGCCCGCTGTGTGGAGCAGCAGGCGGAGGTGGAGGGGCTCGAGCCATTCGCGCAGCACCCGCAGCCGCTGCTCGGGCAGCCGTTCCGCTTCCGGAAGGGACAGCCGCAGCACCATCGAGGAACGCAGGGCCACCGCGTAGAGCGTGGTGGACAGCAGGGTCCCCACCAGGGCCTCGGTGAGCGCCACGTCAGGAGCTCCCAGCAGTGCATAGAGCAGGGTGGCCAGGGACCCCAGGATTCCCCGCAGCACCAGGGTCTGGTAGGGATTGTTCTGACTCACCAGCAGCAGGGAGGTGAGCGGCAGCAGGCCGGTGATCGGCAGCAGCAGATCGATCTCCCCGGCGAGGGTGAATCCCTCCCTCATGGCCGCTCCTCCCGGGCGGCGCGATCGGGTTGGGAGCAGGCTGCCAGCACGTATCCGAGGATCGTGTTCCACATCATCAGGGCCAGCAGGGCCAGGGTGAGGAGAGGCCATTGCCTCGGAATCCTCAGCAGCAGCCCCAGCAGCATCAGGGCCGAGCCGAGGGTGTCGGCCACCGAGAGGACATGGAGCTTGCGGGGATAGCTGTGGGCCTCGAGCAGGGGCCAGGTTCCCCAGAACCAGAAGAGCAGGCCGGCGAACAGGAGCACCTGGCTGCCGGCCTCGGCGATGGCGGAGCCCGTCATCGCTCCACCCCCCGCAGCAGGTTGGCCAGGAGCAGCATGCCGGCGTTGCCGGCGCTGAGCAGGATCACCCCCACCAGGCCCAGCATCCAGTCGCCGCGCACCACCGAGACGACGAGGATGATCAGCGCCACCTTGGAGGCGATGCTGGCGAAGGCGGCCAGTCGGTGCCACACGTCGGTGGGGCGGCAGGCCACGGCGATCGGGATCAGCAGGGCCAGCACCATGCCCCAGAGCAGAAGGGTCATGGCCGTTCACCTCCCGCAGGAGGGCGCCGGGACTTGCGGGGCGCCAGTTCATGGATGCGGTAGCGGGCTGCGTCGGCATCGAGCCCGAGGGCGATGGTGAAGGGGGTCAGGGAGATGCGGAACACATCGAGAAACACCAGCAGGGGAACCGCCGGATCGGTGACGGGCTCGCTGATCTCCCTTTCCTCCAGATGGGAAGCGAAGATCAGCAGGAGCGCTTCGCCATAGGCGCGGGGCACCGCCAGCAGACTGGATCCCAGGGCAGCGAGCAGCACCCGCAGCGGCACCGGGCGAGAACGGGCCCTGGGCAGGAGCAGGGCCACCACCACCCCGATGACTGCGTTGAGGAGACTGAGATCGGCGGTGAGCAGAAACCACAGGGCCAGCCGGAAGGCCGTGGTGAGCAGCACGGGGAGCAGGGACCTCATGGGTGCAGGGCCACGAGCAGGGCGGCCCCCGTCAGGGCGATGCATCCGAGCACATCGCCGAAGCTCTCGAGGTCGGGCAACCTCAGCCACGGCTGGCTGCGCAGAGGTTCGAGCCACCGGTTCAGAAGCAGGGCCAAGGCCACGACCAGTGCGGTCTTGGCCAGGGAGAGAGGGAGGGCAGGATTCCAGGACCAGGATCCGATGCCCAGGAGCAGCAGGGCGGCAAGCAGCAGCACCACCCCGGGGGACCAGGGGAATTCCTGCGCAACCGGGGCCGGGGGGAGGGGAGCCCCGGCCTGCACCTGGGCAGCAGGCGGTGCGAGGGAGGCTCCCCAGAGGCGGGAATAGACCGCAGCGGTGCCCACCGCGATCAGGGTCGTCGTCCAGCCCAGGGGTGCCGGGATCGCCTTGGCCAATTGCTCCTTGGCCAGAAAGCCGAGCAGGGGGGGAGCCCCCACGATCGAGAGGGAGGCGATCCAGAGGGGCCACCACACCCCCTGGGGCAGGGGCCTGGAGGTCCATCCAGCCAGCTCCCGGCTGGGGAACCGGCGGGCCAGGAGGAAGAGCACGGCCTTGGCCAGGCCATGGGCGAGCGCATAGAAGCCGCCCACCGCAGGAGCAAGTGCCGCCAGGCCCAGCTGGGAGAGGGTGCTCCAGGCGAGCAGACGCTTCACATCGCTCTCCGCCAGGGCGAAGAGGATCCCCATCACGGCACTGGCCAGGCCGATCACCACAACCACGGGTGTGACCCCCGGCGTGGCACTGGTGATCCTGAGCAGGGGACAGAGACCTGCGGTCACCACAACCCCGGAGAGCAGGGCCGAGACCTCGGAGGGTGCTTCGGCATGGGTCCGGGGCAACCAGAGCCCGGCAAGGAACAGGCCCGACTTGGTGAGCAGGCCCACCAGCACCAGGGCCAGGGCTCCTGCTGCCGAGGGAGAGACCAGCCCCTCGAGGTGGAAACTGCCCTGCTGCAGGTACACCCATGCCGCTCCGATCAGGAACAGGTTCATCACGGTGTTGCTGATCAGGAGATAGCGGAGCGCCACCCACAGGGATCGGTCGGAGCGGATGCCGAGGATCAGCAGGAAGGCGCTGATGCCCACCACCTCCAGGCTCACGTAGAGGCTGATCAGATCACTCACGACGAAGGTCGAATCGAGTCCGCCGTGCAGCACCATCAGCAACAGCAGGAAGGGTCCCGGCAGGACCCGCTGCCAGGTGTCGAGCAGCACGGCTCCGGCGACCAGGGCATTGAGCAGCAGGAACGGAACGGCGATGGCATCGGGCCGAAGCACGACGCCATGGGGGCCCAGAAGGGAGAAGGAAGTCGGCACACCACCCAGGGAAATCGCCGCCGCCTGCGCGGCGGTCGCCAGAAAGCACAGCAGGGCGAGGGGCCGGGCCAGGGAAGGCAGCAGGGCGGCCAGGAAGGCCGCGAGGAAGGGCAGCAGCAGCCAGGCGACCGTGATCGACTGGCCGGAGAGGACCGGCATCACGAGGGTCTCCGATCCTCGAAGCTGGCCAGATCGAGCTCCGGGTCGATGTGGGCAAGGCGGGTGATCACCACGAGCAGCAGGGCCTGGATCGAGAAGCCGATCACGATGGCCGTGAGGATCACGGCCTGGGGAACGGGATCGGCCCATGCCGAGGCGACGGGCAGGGAAAGGCCGGTGCCGGGCATCCGCACCAGGATGGGGCTGCGCAGTCCGGAGCGGGCCGCCACCAGGACGAACAGGGCCACCACCCCGCTGCCCATGACATCCATGGCCAGAACCTTGAGGAAAAGGTTGCGCCGCAGCAGCAGGGCAATGAAGCCCGACAGCACGGCTGCCAGGATCAACAGTTCCAGCAGGCGGAACGCTTCCATGGGCAGGGGCGGACCGGGAGGGCCGGCAGGGGGAAAGGGGCGACGGTAGCCCTGACGACCTGGATCGGACCAGACGAACCCACGGCCCGGCAGGCCGCCCTGCCATCTCATCTTTCGTCTCAGCCTTTATGCGGGTAAGGTCATAACTACTGACCGTGATCCATGGCCGCCCCTTCCCAGCGCACCTTCCGCTTCCGGCTGCACAGCAGCCATCCGGCTCCCGATCGCACCACCAGGGACCTGGCGGTGGACTTCCTCGACGAGTCGGGAGCCTGGGAACCCCAGCACCTCAGCCTCACGATGCCCGGCTTCCGGATCTACCTGATCTCGCTGCTGCTGTGTCAGCACTTCTATCTGGTGGCCAACGCCAGGGAAAAGGGCATCCCGCTGCTGCAGGTGGAGGCCGACTTCGTGGTCAGCACCAGCAGTGACTGGATCCTCGATTCGGTGGAAGGAGATTTCCAGATCCGGCTCGATCCCGACGCCGGCGCCGAGGAGCGGGATCTTGCCGATGCGGAGGCCATTGCCTACATGAAGGAGCGGATGAAACTCTGCCCGATCTCCCGCAATCTGCCGGAGGGTGTGCACAAGTGCATCAACCTTTCCTCTCACCGCCAGCACGGGTAGTTTGCACCGACTTCCAGGCTGCAGAGTGAGATGGATATCGATCCAAGCACAGGTTCTCCTGAGGAGAACGACAAGCTGTTGACCCATCTTGTGATTCCTCGTCCGATTGCCTGGGTGAGGATTGCGTATGTGACCTCTCAGAATCACGAAGGTCTGATCAACCTTCCAAGAATCCTGTATGGACAGCCCCGCTGATTCTCGGCGATGCTGGGAGCAGACCCGATGAGCAGCCATGCCGCTTCGATCGGCCACGGAATTCCCCCGGAAGCCCGATCCCGAGGCGCTGGAGGCGGCCGATGAGGAGTGCCGGGCAGCCCTGGTGTCGGCCAACCGCTCCGGGGGGCGTTCAAGGCCCAGTGCGAGCGCCGTGGCGTGCTGATCAGCGAGCTGCAGCGGGAGCTGGTGGAGCTGGAGGCCGATCTGGCCGATGAGGCCCGGTCGAAGGCCCGGCTCCATGCCCTCAACGCCAGGCTGGGCAGCGTGATCCGCGAGCTGGAGCAGACCAGCCGGGACCTGGCCGGCAGCGACGCCAGGGTGTACCGGAGAGTGGCCCGGCACCTGCACCGGGCCGGCGAGGCCGTGAACGACCTGCAGGAGGCCTCCGGCTCGGTCCCGCAGGCCCACGGGACCCTGCTCGGCAGGGGCAGCTGTCTGAAGCAGTCGGTCACCAACCGCAGAAAGCTGTGCAGGGAGCATGGGATCAGGGGCTGCTCCAGGCTCCCGAAGGCCGCCCTGGCCTCGATCCTGGAGCAACACGGCGTTGAGCCCCCACCGCCGCCTCTGGAGAGCTTCAGCAGGAAGGAACTGATCGCCCTGGTGCGCCGGCTGCTCGGCGAGGGCTGAAGCCACTCCCTGCAGGGGGACGTGACCAAGCCGCCATGGCCTGGGCCGCCATGGCCTGGATCAGCTCAGTCTCAACTTCAATCGCATCTTCTCCATCTGGGTTGCCTGCTCAGCAGGGCCAGCTGCCTGCATTCTTCTGGGGAAATCATCTGCGGCTTCCCTGCAGGGCATCTTTCTGATGGCACTACCTACGCCATGGCTCATGCTTGAACTGCTGGATGGAAGCGTGCAGCAGGATCTGAATGCCTTGATCACGCCTCGGCCGCCTTCTCCTCCCGAGCTGAGGGAGCGGCTGGGAACCGCGGCACGTGCGACCCCCCTGAACAGCTGCCACTGCGGCCTGCTGGCCGCGGCGAGCATTCCCATGCCGATGCCCACGCCCAACAGGTAAAATGAAAAAACAATGAGTTCAGCCGGAAGCCCCCCGGACAGGCCAGAGTGGCGAGGAATCGCCAGGACCCCTTGGAAACACAGCGCTGCTGCGCCAGGAAACCGCGCTGGACAGGTTGACAAAAACTAGTCATCATGCTCTTATTGATAAAAATGAGAAAAATCCTTGTCACAACAAGTTAAAGACAAACGGAATCAACAATCTCTGAAATCTTCCCTGGATATCGAAAGCAGGAATACTTTACAGAAGAAAATCAAGAAAACTTCACCGCCCGTCGAGAGCTTGTCTGCAGAAACCTCTTCATCACAGGTGGGCACAAACAAATTCGTGTTGGTCTACCACCGTTCCCCCTACGCCGAAATCCTGGATGATCAGGGCGAGCGACAGTGGGTTGATCACAAGAGCCCGAATGGAATCATTCCCACCCTTCGGAATCTGTTCCTTGAAGAACGCTCTGGCACCTGGATCTCCTGGCGTGAAAATCTCACGGGCAAGCCTGCTGAGGACGAGCGCCTCACCGTTCCCTCGCCCAGCCCTTTCACCCTCAGGCGACTGCCTCTCACCAAGGATCAGATCTCGAGTTTCTATCACGTCACCTCCAAGGAGTCGTTCTGGCCGATCCTGCACAGCTTCCCCGGTCTGTTCAGCATCGACAACTCCGACTGGGCAATCTTCGAGGAAGTCAACCGATCGTTTGCCCGGGCTGCCTGCGAGGAAGCGGCACCGGGGGCCATCATCTGGATTCACGACTACAACCTCTGGCTCACCCCGGGCCTGATCCGCGAGCGCAGGCCCGACGTCAAGATCGCCTTCTTCCACCACACGCCGTTCCCCTCCAACGACGTGTTCAGCATTCTTCCCTGGCGGGACGACATTCTCGACAGCCTGCTGTGCTGTGACCTGGTGGGTTTCCACATTCCCCGCTATGCCAACAACTTCGCCCGCAACGCCCTCAACCTTCGCGGGGTGGAGGGTGGCGAGGCGGTGCCGGTGGCCGACAAGTTCCGTCGCCTCGGCAGCGCCCTGGCCGAGCCCACCGTGGTTCCCTGGTTGGAGCACAACGGCCGCCGCGTCCACATCCAGGCCTCTCCGGTCGGCACCTCCCCCGAGCTGATCCGCGAGCTGATGGACTCCGTCGAGGTCAGGCAGATGGCCAGCCAGATCGCCCAGCAGCATGCCGGGCGCAAGCTGATCCTCTCCGCCTCCCGGGTCGACTACACCAAGGGCAATGAGGAGATGCTGCTCGCCTATGAACGCCTGCTGGAACAACAACCCCGCTGGCACGGGGAGGTGGAGCTGTTCCTGGCCTGCGTGGCGGCCGCCAGCGGCATGCGCATCTACGAGGACATCCAGCGCTCGGTGGAGGAGATCGTGGGCCGCATCAACGGCCGCTTCGGCCGCATCGACTGGACGCCCGTGCGCCTCTCCACCCGCCGTACCCCTTACGACGAGATGGTGGCCTGGTTCAGCCAGGCGGATGTCTGCTGGATCACCCCCCTGCGGGACGGCCTCAACCTGGTGGCCAAGGAATACGTGGCGGCCCGCGGGGGCAAGACGGGGGTTCTGGTGCTCTCGGAATTCACCGGCACCTCGGTGGAACTCGAGGATGCTCTGCTGACCAACCCCTACTCGCACCGCAGCATGGACCAGGCCATCAGCGCGGCCCTGAACATGCCGGAGCAGGAACAGCGCCGGCGGATGAACTCCATGGCGCAGGTGGTGGAGGAATTCACGGTGCAGCACTGGGCCGCGCAACAGCTGGGAACCCTGCGCTCGCTTTGATTCCGGGCCGGCGTCGCTGCCTCCCTGGGAGGGAGCCCAGCAGATCGGGGAAGGGCTGCGACTGGGCTGGGGTCATTGGCAGCCCGGTGGTTTCCGCCTAGACCCGTGACAGCAACGGACCCACTGGCCGATGTCGAACCGACCGGAGCCCTGGTGGAAAGGCTGCGTGGTCTACCAGCTGATGCCTCGCAGCTTTGCCGATTCCAACGGGGACGGCATCGGTGACCTCGCCGGCATCACGAGCAAGCTGCCCTACCTGAGCTGGCTGGGCGTGGATGCGATCTGGCTGACGCCGATCTACCCCTCGCCCCTCAAGGACGGCGGGTACGACATCACCGACTTCAGGGACATTCATCCCGAACTCGGCGACATGACCGATCTGGCGGAGCTGCTGGAGCAGGCCCACCGCCACGACATCCGGCTGATTCTCGATCTGGTGCTCAACCACACCAGCCTCCTGCATCCATGGTTTCAGCGGGCCCGCTGGGCGCCCGGCGGCAGCGTCGAGCGCAACTTCTACGTGTGGCGCGACGACGACCGGAGCTACGCCGAGGCTCCCGTGCTGTTCCGCCACTTCGAAGACTCGAACTGGGAGTGGGATCCGGTGGCCGGCCAGTACTACCTGCACCGCTTCCTGCGCCACCAGCCCGACCTCAATTACGACAACCCGGCGGTGCAGGAAGAGATGCTTGCCGTGGTCGACTTCTGGCTGAATCAGGGGGTCGATGGCTTTCGTCTCGATGCGGTGCCCTTCCTGTTCGAGCGGGACGGCACCCGCTGCGAAGGACTGCCGGAAACCCATGCGTTCCTCAAGCGGCTGCGGGCGCGGGTGGATGCCAGCGGACGCAATGTGCTGCTGATCGCCGAGGCGATCCAGCCGGTGCGGGAATCGGCTCCCTATCTCGCCGACGACGAACTCCACGCCGCCTTCGACTTCGAGATCACCGCCCAGCTGTTCGCGGCCGTGGCCCACGGCCAGTGCCGGGAGCTGCGCAACTGCCTGATGCACGCCCAGGAGCAGGTGCCGGGGTGCCGCTGGGCCCTGCCGCTGCGCAACCACGACGAGCTCTGGCTCGGTGATGGCCACCTGGTGGACGACGGCGTCATCGAGACGGTGGTCAACGGCTTTCCCAATGCCCGGGGCCACTGGCTGAACTGGGGCATCAACCGCCGCCTGGCGCCGCTGCTCAACGGGGATCCGCGTCCGAACACCCTGCTCTACGGACTGCTCTACAGCCTGCCGGGGCTGCCCTGCCTCTACTACGGCGATGAACTCGGCATGGGGGACTGGCCGGGACTGCGGGACCGCGACCCCAACCGCACCCCCATGGCCTGGACGAGCGAGCGGAACGGCGGATTCTCCACCGCGCCTGATCCGCTGCTGGTGCTGCCGCCCATCACGGCCCCCGGCTACGACTACCGGGTGGTGAACGTGGAGGTGCAGCAGCAGCTCTCCGGCTCGCTGCTCAACTGGCACCACCGCATGCTCACCAGCCGGCGCCTGCTGCCGGCCCTGCGTCAGGGCGCCTTCGAACTGCTCGACAGCCATCACCCCAGTGTTCTCTGCTATGCGCGCTCCACCGACGGCATGACCGTGGTGGTGGCGGCGAACCTGAGCGCCACCGGGGCCTCCACCCGCCTCGATCTGGGCCGCTGGAGCGGCAGCCGGGTGCGCGAGGTGCTGGCAGGGTGCGAATTCCCCCCCGCCAGTGACACCTGGTTCGTGTACCTGCCCGCCTACGGATTCTTCTGGTGGCTGGTGGGGGAGCCGGGCAGCGAAGCCAGCTCCTGATCCACGAGTTCCTGGACCCCGGGGCGCAGGCGCTCGCTCTCGGCGCTGTCCACAAAGGCCAGCCGGCAGCGGCGGGCCAGCACGTCGTCGGCGTTGCGGGCCCACTCGTGGCGAACCGCATGGCGCACCTCGGCGGCGGTGAGGGGGATCACCTCGCTGAGGGGATGAAGCTCGCCCGGGACGGCAGCACAGGCCAGCACCGCCTCGGCCGCCAGCCCATGGCCGGCCAGCAGGTGCTCCACCAGCTGCGGCGAAGGGAAGGGAAGCCGCTCCGGCAGGCTTTGCCGCAAGCGGTCCAGACCGGCGAGGGTTTCCTCCCGGCCGGCGGCGGCTCCCAGCAGGGGGAATGCGGCCCCGGCGAGCGTGGGGGCGGGCAGAGGCCGGCCCAGCACCCGGGCCGCGGCCTCCAGCCCATCGAGGGCCATCGGGCGGCAGGTGGTCCACTTGCCGCCCATCACGCTCACGAGCCCACAGGGAAGGGTTTCGACAAGATGCTCCCGCACCACCGTTGCGGTCCCTTCGGCGTCATCGTTCCGCAGCAGGGGCCGGCCCCCGGCCCAGCGGCTCGTCACCACCGGCTCGCCCAGAGCGGGGAACCAGCGACGCACGTAGTCGAGCAGGTAGGCCTCCTCGGCGGCACTGGGATGCTCGGCCGCCTCGCCGGGGCAGGCCGTGTCCGTGGTCCCCACCAGGGTGCGGCCATGGAACGGCAGCATGAACAGCACCCGGCCATCGTCGGTGGCGGGAATGAGCAGCCCGATGCCAGCCGCACAGAGATCGGCCTCCAGCACCAGATGCATGCCCCGGCTCACCTGCATCCGTGGGCTCAGCCCGGGCTGGGCCATGCGGCGGATGGCATCGGCGCCGAACCCGGTGGCATTGACCACCACCCGGGCCTCCAGCTGCCGAGACGTGCCGTCGTCGACGTTGCGCAGCACCGCCCCGGCAAGCTGATCCCCGCGACGCAGCAACCCCACAACCTCGTGCCGGGTGAACACCTGCGCTCCCAGACCGGCGGCGGTGCGGGCGATCAGCAGGTTGAGCCGGGCATCGTCGAACTGTCCATCGCTGTAGGCCACGCCAGCGTGGCCCGCTGCCAGGGCGGGGAGAGCCTGCTGCACCGCCGCCTCGCCGAGCCATCGACTCGCACCGATGCCCCGCTGGCCGGCCAGCAGGTCGTAGAACCCCAGACCGATGCCGTAATAGAGGGTCTGCCAGGGATGGGCGGTCGGCAGCACCAGCTCCAGTCGCCGGGCCAGGAACGGAGCCTCGGCAAGCCAGTACGACCGTTCCGCCAGGGCCTCACGCACCAGCTGCAGCTGGCGCCAGTCAAGGCGCCGGAAGGCAAGTTCCAGGTAGCGCACACCGCCGTGCAGCAGCTTGGTGCTGCGGCTGCTGGTGCCGACGGCGATGTCGCCGGCCTCCACCAGGGCCACACTGAGCCCCCTCCGGGCCGCCTCCAGCGCCAGGGTGGCCCCGGTGGCGCCGGCGCCGATCACCAGAAGATCCACGCCCATCACCCCTCCTCCTGCCAGTGCAGACTGCGCTCCACCGCCGATTTCCAGCGACGGCACCACCGGTCCCGTCCGGCGGGATCGAGCAACGGCTCGAACCGATGGGTTTCCCCGGCTCCGGAGTCGTTCTGCCAGGCCTCGAGGCCGGGGACGACACCTGCCTGCACACCGGCCAGCAGGGCCACCCCCCGGCTGGTGCTCTCCAGATCGGCGCGGCGACGCACGGTCACTCCGCTGGCGTCGGCCTGGGCCTGCACCAGCAGATCGGCCGCGGCGGCTCCGCCATCGGCGGCCAGCTCAGCCAGCGGCGCCCCCAGAGCCTCCTCGGCCAGCTCCACCAGGGTGGCCACCGCCAGGGCGATGCCCTCCAGGGCGGCGCGGGCGATCTGGGCCGGACCGGTGTCGCGGGTGAGGCCGATCAGCAGGCCCCGGGCACCCGGATCCCAGTGGGGCGTGCCCCAGCCTGTGAACGCCGGCACGAGCATCAGGCTGCCGCTGTCGGCGCAGCTCCGGGCCAGGCCGTCGACCTGATCGGAGCGTTCGATCAGACCGAGACCATCCCGCAGCCACTGGATCACGGTGCCGGCGTTGAACAGACTGCCCTCGAGGCAGTAGGTGGGGCGGCCTTCGGCATCACACCAGCCCACGGTGCTCAGCAGACCGGCATCGGAGCGGCGGATCACGGATCCGGTGTTGATCACCAGGAAAGCCCCGGTGCCGTAGGTGCACTTGCCTTCGCCTGGCACCAGGCAGCCCTGGCCCAGGGTGGCCGCCTGCTGATCGCCGAGCATGGCGGTGATCGGAACCCCGGCGAAGGGCAGGTCGGCGGCGATCGAGCCGAAGGCTCCGCGGCTGGGCAGCAGCTCGGGGAGGGCCTCCAGCGGCACCCCCAGGGCGGCGGCCAGCTCCGGATCCCATTGAAGTCGCTCCAGGTCCATCAGCAGCGTGCGGCTGGCGTTGCTGAACTCGGTGGCATGGCGTTCGCCGGCGGTGAGCCGCTGCAGCAGCCAGCTGTCCACCGTGCCGAAGCAGAGGCTGCCGTCCGCTGCGGCATCCGCCGCCGCCGGAACCTCCCGCAGCAACCAGACGATCTTGCTGGCGCTGAAGTAGGGATCCACCAGCAGCCCCGTGCGTGCCCGGATCCCTGGCTCCAGACCAGCGCGCTTCCAGCCGGCGCAGATGGGGGCGGTGCGACCGTCCTGCCAGACGATCGCCGGCCCGAGAGGTTCCGCGCTGCCACGGCGCCAGAGCACGGTGGTTTCGCGCTGGTTGGCGATGCCGCAGGCCGCCACCGCCCGCCGCTGGTCGGGGCTGAGCGCCTGCTCCAGCTGGGCCAGAGCCTGCAGCTGGCTCTGCCAGATCGCCTCCGGCTGCTGTTCCACCCAGCCGTCGGCGGGGTAATGGCACGCAAGCGGAGCGGTGCAGCTGAGCAGGCGACGGCCACAGGCATCGAAGAGGGCGGCCCTGGAGCTGGTGGTGCCCTGATCGATGCTCAGGAGGAGGGGGGAAGCCATCGCCGGCGCAGTTTCATCCGTGCTAGCGCTGGCAGAGGCACGCAGAAAGGCAGGGGATGGGCTTTGCAACGACACCAGCGCAACCGGGACCCGGGGCGGACCCGGCGCCTCCCGCCTGGGTGGGTGAGGCCGTGGTGTACCAGATCTTTCCGGATCGCTTCCGCCGCAGCGGCCTTGTCGAGGCTCAGCAGGGACTGACCCTGATGCCCTGGGGCAGCGACCCGGCGGAACAGGGCTTCCAGGGAGGGGATCTGTATGGAGTGATCGAGGCCCTCGACCATCTCCAGGACCTGGGGGTCACCTGTCTATCGCTGAATCCGGTGTTCGCTTCGGCGGTCAATCACCGGTACCACGCCTACGACTACCTGCAGGTGGATCCGCTGCTGGGAGGCAACGCAGCCCTGGAGGCCCTGATCGAGGCCGTGCACCAGCGCGGCATGCGGCTGGTGCTCGACGGGGTGTTCAACCATTGCGGTCGTGGTTTCTGGGCCTTTCACCACCTGCTCGAGAACGGCGAGCGCTCGCCCTACCGCGACTGGTTCCACGTGGAGCGGTGGCCGCTGCGGGCCTACCCCGGGCCGGGGGAGAGCTGCGGCTACCACTGCTGGTGGAACGATCCGGCCCTGCCCAAGTTCCGCCACGATCACCCACCGGTGCGGCGCCATCTGCTGGAGGTGGCGCGCCACTGGGTCACCGCCGGCATCGACGGCTGGCGGCTGGATGTGCCCGACGAGGTGCCGGCCGACTTCTGGCCGGAGTTCCGGCGGGCGGTGCGCAGCGAAAATCCCGAGGCCTGGATCGTCGGAGAGATCTGGGGCGACGGCCGGCCCTGGCTGGCCGGCGACCGGTTCGACGGGGTGATGAATTACCCGATGGCCTGGACGATCCTGGGCTACTTCGGCGCCGCCTCGGTGCCGCGGGATCTGAAACTGGCCCCGCTGCCCGAGCCGCCGTACCAGCCCCTCGACCGGACCGGGTTTCAGCAACGGGTGCAGCAACTGCTGGGCCGCTATCCCGACCCGGTGAACCGCTGCCAGCTCAATCTGCTCGACAGCCACGACGCGCCCAGGGCGCTGCATGTGCTCGACGGCGACAGGGAGGCCCTGCGCCTCTGCCTGCTGTTCCTGTTCCTGCTGCCCGGGGCTCCCTGTGTCTATTACGGCACTGAGACGGGCCTGGCCGGCGGACCGGAGCCGGGCTGTCGCGAGGCGTTCCCCTGGGACCGGCCCCGGGAGGCGCTGCACGCCTGGCTGCAGGAGCTGGCGGCCCTGCGGCGCCGCCTGCCGGCCCTGCGCTCAGCCCCCGTCACCTTCCTGGAAAGCCCCCATGAGGATCTGCTTCTGCTCAGCCGCGGCGGCGGCGCCGAGCGGGTGTGGGTGGCCATCAACCGGGGTGATGCATCCCTTCCCCTGCCGCATGCCCTGCGGGGCGAAAGGCTCTGGACGAGCCTGACCTCGGGTTCCACCAGTGATGGGCTGCCGGGGCGGGCGGCGGTCCTGCTCGCCGCCCCCGAAGCCTGAGGAGCCCATCCATGCGCAGGGTGCCGTTCACCGCCGACGACCTCCTGGAGGAACTCGACGGCGTCGAGGAGCTGCTGATCGTGCAGGACCTCGATGGGGTGTGCATGGAGCTGGTGCACGATCCCCGCCGCCGCTGGCTCGATCCGACCTACGTGCTGGCCGCCCGCCAGCTGGAGGGGCGCTTCGCGGTGCTCACCAACGGTGAGCACGAGGGAAGCCGCGGCGTCAACCGTCTGGTGGAGAAGGCCCTGGCCGGCCGGTCGGATCCGGCTCGCGAGGGGCTCTACCTGCCCGGCCTGGCGGCGGGTGGGGTGCAGCTGCAGGATCGCTTCGGTGCGGTCCGCCACCCCGGCGTGAGCCCGGGCGAGCTTGCCTTTCTCGCCGCTGTGCCGCAGCGGCTGGCGGCCCGGCTTGGGCAGCAGGCAGCCTCTCTGCTGAGCGGGCTCGGCGACCGGGAGCGGGAGCCGCTGCTGGAGGCGGCGGTGCTCGACAATCCCCTCTCCCCCAGCCTCAACCTCAATCCGCTCCTGAAGGCCCTGGCGGGCGACATCGGCCGCCAGCAGGACCTGCAGGCCCTGGCGCTCGATCTGCTGCAGGGACTGCTGGGCGAGGCGGCAGCGGCGGGCCTGCCTGACTCCTTTTTCCTGCATCTGGCGCCCAACCTTGGCAGCCGTGACGGCCGCGAGGTGCTGAAGCCCGCCGCTTCGGGCAGCGCGGGCACCACCGACTTCCAGCTGATGCTGCGCGGCTCCCTCAAGGAAGTGGGCCTGCTCGTGCTGATCAACCAGGCGATCGAGCGACGCACCGGCACCGCCCCCCTCGGGGAGAGCTTCAATGTGCGCACCGCTCCGCACGATCATCCGAGCCTGCTGGAACTGGCCCGCAGCAGCATCGATCCGACCCTGATGCCCAGGCTGGTCGGGGTGGGCGACACGATCACCTCCGTGCCGGAGCCCGAGGGGGGCGGCTGGATGCGGGGGGGCAGCGACCGGGGCTTCCTGACCCTGCTGCAGGAGCTGGGGGACGTGTTCGGCACGACCAACCGGGTGGTGCTGGTGGACAGCAGCGGCGGAGAGGTGGATCGGCCTTCACTGGCCGACGGCAGCCTGGCCGGCCTGTCTGACCCGGAGGATCCCCTGCGCATCGACGCCACCCTCCCCGGCGGCCCGCGTGCGTACATCCGTTTCTTCCGGAGCCTGGCGGAACGCAACGGCCGAAGTGGGTAGGCCCCCATCGGCAGGAAGCGGCCCATCCCGCAGACCGCGGCGGACAAGGCCAGGTCTGCCGACCTGAGGAGATTCCGGGCGGTCGTGGCTCAGAGATCCAGAACAACCCTGAGCGGGCGGTCATGCTGACAGGCAGCCTCGGGGTTTCGCACCAGCCGATCCGGTCGAGGCATCCAGCAGCAACCTGCAGGAATGGATCTCTGCTTCTGGGAACGCGAGCCACAGCCAGGGCCTGCAGGACAACATCGATCACTTCCATGCGACCGGACAGAAAAGGCCCCGACTGTGCGCAGGCACACAGCAGAGGCCGGATCAGCTCAGGCAGCTCAGCTCAGCTCAGAACTTATGGGCCCGAAGTGCTTCCACCGTTGAGATGTAGGTAATACATGAGTAGTCTTCGAAGTATTTATCCACCACCTTGTCCTGGATTTTGTCCGCCAACTCACGGGAGGATGTCAATACCTCAAATTTGATGTTGGAAAAGGTGTGAGATACACTGGGTTCCCCAGTGGAGCGCACATTACGGCTGCCCTCACCGGCAGCGGCCAGGACGGTGTACCCACTGGCGCCAGCCTCCTTGATCAGCTTGGCGATTTTCTTCAACAGAATCTCTTCTGTGATGATGACGACTTTCCAGACTTGTTGACTCATGGGATTGGCCTCTGGTTCAAAGTTGACTGAGAGTTTTTTGAATAAGTTTACTTGCCAAGCATAGTCTGGGCAATCCCCAGGAAGAGGGGAATGCAGATGGCGATCGCTACTGGAGTTCCGATGGCGGTGGAGGCACCGATGTAGGCAGATGGATTCGCCGCAGGAATGCCAGCTCGAAGGGTCGGCGGGCCGGAGATATCAGAACTGGAAGCCGCGATCACGGCCAGCACGACAGCACCGCCGATGCTGAAGCCGGTGAACTTGTGAATGACCAGGCCGATCCCGAAAGCCAGAAAACCATGGAGAATGGGTGCAATGAAGGCATAGATGGCAAACCACTGGGCAACTTTACGCAGCTCATTCATGCGCTGTGCCGCCTCCATGCCCATGATGATCATGAGAATCGAGAGGAAGCCACGGAACAGTGGATTGAAAAAGCTCTCATACACAGGCTCAGGCTTGGTAGCAATGCCAAGAGCCACACCAAGCAGCAACGCCGTGACTGCTGAGCTCTGCAGGCTTTCCTTCACGATCGGCCAGATTTCAACTTTTTCGGACGAGCCGCCGCTTTTCTGACCTGTGAAAACGCTGGCCACCACGATCGCCGTCACCAGGGCCGGGATGTCCATGAAGGGGTACAAGGCGGCACTCCAGGCCTCATACTTCACCCCTGCTGCATCCAACTGGGGCAGGACTGCCGCGAGAGTGGAACCGCTCACGGCCCCGAACAGACCGCCGGTGGCAACGGCATCAACGAATCTGATGCCAGGCAATCTCGCCAGAGTGAATCGTGCGATCAACACGATGAGGATGCCAAGCGCCACAGCCGCAAGGGCCGGGAGAAGCAATTCAGACAGGTTGGATTTGCGAATGGCGATACCTCCGCTCAATCCAACCTTGAGAAGCAGGAAGAAGGTGATGAACCTGTAGATCGAATCTGGAATTTTCAGCTGGCTGCCGAATGAGGCAACAACGATGCCACCGATCAGGAAGCCAAGCGTTGGAGACTGAACTTGCTGAATGAATAGAGTGATGAAGTCGGACACCTTTGATTCTCTTGGGAGCTTGCAATTTTCAGGTTTAGGCTGGAATCCGAATCCTCAACGAGGAGGAGATCGGGCCAGCAGGGCATGCATCAACATGGTCATCAAAGAAGCTGATGGACCATCAGCGGCTCCGCGGCACCACCAGATCTCGGATCCAGGTCCCCGCAGCAGCAGCGACCCACCCGCCTGTGCCGCGACCACACCGCTCCGGCGCAAGGACGTGACATGGAGATTGCCATCGCAGAAAAAGAGGGACCGCTGCGGGAAGCCCCGGGAGAGGCATGCAAGGAGCAGCAGAGATTCGTCGGTGATAGACCAGTCGCAGGTTGCCGAAATCGACCCCTGAACATCTGTAGGGATACCTGAAGTCCGCCGGAGACATGGAAGGGATCGCGTCAGAAATTGAGTCCCCGGACCTTAAAGCTTGTTTGACTAATTCCGTTGGTGCCGCCCTGCAGAATCCCAGATCGAATACATAAGGTCACGTAATCCCCCCTTGCGGGCTGTGCCCCTGGGCAGGGAGGCCGTGCCACTGGCGCCGGTCAGCCTTGGCTGATCCGCGGCCGGACCTCGGATCAGGGGATCCCGACCGCCTTGAGGGCCGATGTCCAGCCAGATCGCGCACGCCGAAGCCCTCGGCCAGCACCAGCCGGCCGTCCTGCACCCGTGCGATGGCTGCTCCCAGCAGGGGTGCCAGTGCCAGCCGAACCGATCGGCGGAAGCGATGGGGCGTCGGCTTGTCCGGCACGTCTCGGCTCTGAGGTTGCGCATTCAGGGCCCTTCCGCCGATGCCCTTGGGAATTCTGACCAGGGGCAGGTCGGATGAAACCAACCTGAAACGTTCACCCGGGCCGATCCGGCACCCTGCCGCGGATGGCATTGGCCCGAGCCGTGAGGGTGAGAGGTTCGTCTCCGTTCACCTGCCAGCGGCTGCGCAGCCGTTCCTGCACCTGCCGCCGTTCCGCCTCCGTCATGGTGGCGAGGGTCTGCCCGGAGCTCGGTCCACCCAGCAGGATGCTCCAGAGATCGGCAAAGCCGGCAAAGGTGCGCTGCACCTCGATCCGGTGGGTCTCGATCCCCTCCAGCCCGGAGCCGGCCCACAGTTCCTCCAGCACCTCCTGGCGGGAGGCATCGGGACTCGGCGGCATCGGTGGGGTGTGGCCCATCTCCGCGAGGGCGTTGCGCACCTCCCGGTAGGGGAACCCTTCCTGTTCCATGTCCCAGGCGTAGGCGGCAACGGTGCCTCCCGGGGCCACCACCCGGGTCATTTCCGTCACTCCCCGGGCGGGATCGGGAACGAAGAAGATCACCAGCGGCATCACCGCGATCTCGAAGTCTGCGGCTGGGCAGGGCAGCGCCATCGCATCCCCGGGCTGGAGGCGGGCGGCCTGCAGGGCGGGATGCTTCCGGGCGAAGGCGAGCTGGGCTTCGGAGGGATCGACGCCCTCGAGGACCCGCGGGGCGCATCGCTCCGCCACCAGCTGGGTGAAGGCACCGTTGCCGCAGCCCACATCGAGCCAGCGCAGATCGGGAGCGGGCGCGAGCCAGTCGAGGAAGCGCTGCCCCACCAGCCGACTCCACACCCCCATGAAGCGGTCGTAGGCGGCCCCATCGGAGAAGAGGATCGCGTCCCCCGTCGCGGTCATTCCAGGCCTGCCTGTGATGGAAGCAGCATGGCAGGGCGGCACCAGCCGACCCCCATCCCAAGCCGGCAGCCCCACGTCCGCGGAGCCGCCATCAGAACGTCACCGCTGGTGCACCCAGCGGCTCCCGGCCAGCGGCGGCGCCGACCATGAACGACTGGTTCCTCAATCGGGAGAATTCATCCGTGCCTCTGGCGTTCCAGTTCACAGAGGTGATCAGGGGCTCCGGGATACAGCCCCAGGTCTTGATTTCAGGCCTGATAACATACAATTGATCCTGATTGTTCAGCCGCTCGGGCACTCCCAGCCATGGGGATAACAAAGGAGGCAGGGAAACATAAGGATCGCTTCCTGGACGAGACCCTTGAGTTGATCAGGGGACGCCTCCCCTGAGTAGACTTCAATTGCCTGACGTGAGGATCAGGCCCTGGAACAGCAGAGAGGAGAGCAGGATGGGCAACGAAGCGGTCGCACCGGAAACGAAAGGTGTCACGGTGAAACTCCTTGCATCCGTGGATCTGGGCCCTGAGATTGAGGGCGTGGCAGGGCGCCAGCTGCGGATGCGCATGGTGACCATTGAGCCCGGAGGTGTCTTCGGCCCGGTTCACGATCACAAGGACAGACCAGGCACCGTCTACATCCTGGAAGGAACGATCACTGACCATCGCAATGGAGTCGCGACGGACTATGGACCGGGGGTGGGCTGGCCCGAGGACAGGAACACAACGCACTGGCTGGAGAACAGAGGATCGGTTCCGGCGGTGGAGATCTCGGTCGATATTGTGAGACAGGAATGAGTTCAGGCCTGTCATCCAACCCGGTCGGTCCGGACGGGAACCGGCACGGGGCAATCATTGACATCAGCACGGCTGATGTTCGAGCGATTGAATGATAAGAAAACTCCCTTAGTGTTTCTTCATGTCTCAGGGCCGCTGCCCGATCGATGCTCGAACCCATGACCCATGCCACCCTGACTCCCCCGCCGCAGGCCCCTGCCGGCAGCTCCGGCATCCGGGAGCCGGACCCTGGCCCGCCCACCGTGCTGCCCTGGCACCAGCAGTTCCGCCGCCCGCAGATCGTGCAGTCGCTCGAGGCGGTGCAGGACCTGATCGCCGTTTCGCTCTGCCTCGGCCTGTTCTGCGTGATGGCCCTGCAGCTGAAGGAGATCTTCGCCTCGCTGCTCACCAGGCCGCAGTTTCACGCCATCACGGCCGACATCCTGTTCATCCTGATCCTGGTGGAACTCTTCCGCCTGCTGATCATCTACCTCCAGGAACAGCGGGTCTCGATCGGCGTGTCGGTGGAGATCGCGATCGTGTCGGTGCTGCGGGAGGTGATCGTGAACGGAGTGCTCGAAACCGACTGGCGCCAGATCCTGGCCGTGTGCCTCTTCCTCGCCACCGCCGCGCTGCTGATGGTGGTTCGGGTGTGGCTGCCGCCCACCTTCGCCGGGGTGGACCCCGAGGGACGCGTGTCGGCCCGCCTGCGGGTGGAGCGACCGGGCGAATCCGCCGGAGCGCTGCCGGCATCGCCCACAGCCGTTGGTGCACGGCTCCGGTACGCACGATGCGGGATGAGCAGGGACGCCTCTGGCTGATGAGCGGCCAGTATGGATCTGGGCGGGCGGCAGCTTCCACCCCCGCGCCGTGCTGAGCAGCACCCGCAGACAGAGCGATCCTGACCGGAGCCTGTTCCAGAGCGGCGCCGATCCGCAGGAGCAGCCGGAGGTGCAGCCGGCTGCGCGAGCAGATTCTCAGCTGGCGCTTCTACGACAGCTTCCGCACTGATGCCGGCGCGCCGTCGCGGCAACCGCGGGTCGGAACGCGCTGCTTCGCCCTGGCCGGTGACGGCGGCGACCTGCCGGCGGCGGTGCAGACGATCCTCGAGAACGGCGACGGCGACGGGTTGCAGCAGGCGATCGAGGATGCCTTCCCCGGCTGTCATCTGAGCGTGAGCACGGGGGAGGTCCACACCCTGGAGCGGGGCGCCTGGCGCTGGCCGTCGTTCACCGTTGCGTGCGGAGTCCCGCCTCCTGTGCCGGCTGCCTGGCAGCAACTGGTCGCGGTCGAGATCAGCGCAGCAGTCAGACGCTCGTCGCGCAGACTGGATCATGTCCTGGCCATGGAGGCGCCAGTCACGATCCGGCTCCCGCAAGTCGTGCCTGAGGGGTTGTTCCGTCACGAAACCGCCAGCGCAGGGTGATGACCATCAGGTCCGTCAACGCATCTGCATGGCTGTTCAGGTTGGCGCGATCCGGTTCAGAGAGGATCCAGGAACTCGCGCCCATCCACCTTGGCCTGCCTCAGCAGACCAGCCGGGGTGCGGCTCAGCCGATCAGGGCGGCGGCGGGAACGAGCAGGTACTCCAGGAAGAAGAGCTTCCAGATGAACCGGTAGAAGGCTCTCGTCTGCTCGATGCGCCCCACGTCCACCGCAAGGCTGCGGAGCCACATCAGGAGCAGCGGCAGCAGCTGGCTGAGGAGCAGGAAGCCTCGGTTCAGCGAGGGCAGGGCACCGGCGAGGGAGAGAAGGATCATCAGGCCGTAGCTGGCGGTGAGGATCCAGCGGCAGAGCCGGAAGACCCGGGCCGGACCGAGCCGCACCGTGAGCGTGTGGATGCGGTGCCGGCGGTCGCCCCGCAGATCCGGGATGTCCTTGCCCAGGGCGATGGCCAGCGAGAAGATCATCACGAAGGCCGTGAGGGCCACCACCTCCGGCGGCAGGGGCGAAACCGCACCGCCGGCCGTGCCGAAGGCATGGCGGAAATGGAGGAAGAAGCCCACGTTCACCACCGCCCCCCGCACCGCCACGATGCAGAGCGCGGCCCAGAAGGGGAAGCGCTTCAGGCGCAGCGGCGGGCAGGAATAGGCGGTGCCGATCACCATCACCACGGCCACCGTGGCGAACAGCACCGGCCCCTGCGGGCCGGCGAGCAGCAGGGCGAGGACGCCCGTGCCGGCCACGATCGCCCTCCCCTGGCGCAGGCTGAACCGGCCCGAGGCCAGCGGCAGATGGGGCTTGTTGATGCGATCGATCGCCACATCGGTGAGCTGGTTGAGGCCCACGATGTACACGTTCGCGGCCAGCGCCGGCAGCAGGGCGGCGGCCACCGGAATCAGCCACCGCAGGAGCTCGGCGCCGGATGCCAGGGGCGGGGCACCGGCCGGGGAGGGGGCCACCGGCAGCACCGCGGCGAGCACCCCCAGCGCGGACACGCTCAGCAGGGTGCCCCAGATCGTGTGGGGGCGCGCGAAGGCCCAGAGGGCTGCGGGCCAGCTCCGGCGGTCGAGGGGAAGGGACGTGTTCACGGCAGGCCCCTACGGCTTCACGGCGGTGAGCAGCCCGTAGCGGATCAGGCCCGTGCGGTACCCACGCACCATCAGGGGAATCGCCCTCGCCCCGAGCAGCGTCTCCCAGCCGCACTGCATCACCGCCAGCATCACCCGGGGCTGCAGGGCGGAGCGCAGCACGTCGTCCCAGAAGGGGGAGACCGCCGCGGACCAGTCAGCCACCCGGATCTCGTCGAAGCCGAGATCCGCGGCGATCCGTTCATAGGCAGGCAGGGAAATCGTGCCGGGCAGGTGATAGAGATCGTAGATCCGCTCCAGCTCGCGGCGTTCGCCGGCGCTCAGCGGCGGCGCGGGGGGTTCGTCCTCGCGATGACACCAGGTGGCGAGCACCAGCCGCCCGCCGGGCCTGAGCACCCGCAGGCATTCCTGCAGGAAGCGCCGTTTGTCGGGCATGTGCTCGCCGCTCTCCAGCGACCACACCAGATCGAACCGATCCGCAGCGAAGGGCATCGCCATGGCATCGGCCACGCGGAACTCCACCCGCTCCCCCAGCCGCGCCTGCCGGGCCCGCTCGCTGGCCCGCTGCCGCTGCACCGGACTCAGGGTGATGCCGGTCACCGCCGCCCGGTAGCGATCGGCCAGGAGGAGGGAGCTGCCGCCGATGCCGCAGCCCACATCGAGGATCGTGCGGGGCTGCTGCACACCGCTCCACTCCAGCAGCCGCTCGATCAGCACATGCTGCGCCTCGGCCGGGCTGGCGAGCTGCGAGCGGCCATCGGTACCGTAGTAGCCGTGGTGCATGTGCTCTCCCCACACAGACTCCCAGATCCGCGAGGATTTGTCGTAGAAAACCCGGATCTTCTCCGACAGCGACTGCCACGACGAGTCCTCCATCCCTTGCCCGTGATCCATCCCTTTCCCGTGATCGATTCCCGCAGATGCAGGCGCCCCATCCGCCGCTTCGTCCTTCATGGTGATGGTGGGTGGGAGCAAGAACCCTAAGACAATCGCCGGAGCGCTGCTGTTCATCACATCCTGAGATTCCTTGCCCTCGATTCATCACATACATTTCTTCGTGCCGGATGCGAAGGCAAGCCAGGCTTGGTTATGCCATGTCCTCGGCATGAAGATGCATCGCCGGATCGCGTACGAAGATCGCCTCACCTGCCTGCTGTCGTACCGCGATACCTGGTTCCTGCTGTCCTCGCCCACCACGCCGCACTCCCCCGTCGCCCGCCATCTGCGCAGCCATGCCGCCGGGGTGGTGGATGTGGCCCTGGAGGTGGACGACCTCGCCGCCGTGCTGGAGCGCGAGGCCCAGGGGCAGCGACCCGGCCCCGTTCCGCCCGCAGACCTGGGCCGGCTGGAAGAGCTGCTGGAGGACACCGACGGTGCCCGGTGGGGCCGGGTGCGGGGCTGGGGCAGTGTCCGCCACACCCTGGTGCAGCGGCCGCCGGCGGCGCGCCGTTCGCTGGCGGCCTGCCCCGTGATCGACCACGTGGTGCTGAACGTGCCGGCCGGCGAGATGGAGCCGGCGGCACGGCGCTATGAGCACCTGTTCGGCTTCGAGCGTCAGCAGGACTTCCGGATCGCCACGGAAAGCTCCGGGCTGCGCAGCCAGGTGCTGCGCGCGCTCGGCGGGGAGCTGTACGTCAACATCAACGAACCGGCCTCGCCGCGGTCCCAGATCCAGGAGTTCCTGCGCGTGCACCGGGGCGCCGGCATTCAGCACCTGGCTCTGCGCGCCGAGCCCCTGCTCGAGACGGTCACCCGGCTGCGCCGGCAGGGGATGCCCTTCCTGAGCGCACCGGCGGCCTACCCTGAGCGCCTGCGGGAGCGCCTCGCCCGGACGGCGGGGCCGATCCTGCCCGAACGGGAGCTGCAGGCCCTCGGCGAGAGCCAGATCCTTGTGGACTGGCAGCCGGGAGAGCCCGGATCGCTGCTGCTGCAGATCTTCTCGCTGCCGATCTTCGCCGGCGCCCTCTTCTTCCTGGAGTTCATCGAGCGGCGCGGCGCCGGCGCGGTGGGATTCGGAGAGGGCAACTTCCTGGCGCTGTACGAGGCGGTGGAAGCGGAGCTGCAGACGCGCTGACCATGGCACGCCGGCCCCACAGCGGCAGCCACTGGGACGGGAGGCGCAGCCCCTTCTTCGAGGGCTGGTATTACCGGCTCACCCTGCCGCCCGAGCCGGCGGCCGGCCCCGGCTCGATCGCCTTCATGGTGTCCATGCAGACCCCTGCCGGACCCCGCCGGGGGGAGATGCCGGCGGGCTTCGGCGGCGCGATCCAGATCCTCGGTCCGCAGGATCAGCTGGTGACGCGTGCCTTCCCCGACCTCTCCACCTTCTGGGCCGACCGCGATCGGCTCGGCCACGGTCAGTCCGGCGAAAGCCCCGGGGAGTTCTTCCACGCTTCCGAACGGCAGCACGGGGGCTGCATCCGCATCCCTACCACCGGCGAGGAGATCCGCTGGTGCTTTGCCGTGGAGCCCCGCTACGGCTGGGGAGCATCCCATCGCCGCCAGCAGTCCACGGCCGGCTGGCTGTCCCGCTTCCCGATCTTCGAGCCCGGCTGGCAGATCCTGATGGCCCATGGCCTGGCCAGCGGCTGGATCGAGTGGAGGCGGCCCGCCGCCTCGCCGGAGCCGCTCACCCAGCGGCACTTCGTGCGGGTGCCCGCCTATGCGGAGAAGAACTGGGGCGGATCGTTCCCGGACCGCTGGTTCTGGATGCAGTGCAACGCCTTCCCACACCTTCCCGATCTCACCCTCACCGCCGCCGGCGGCATCCGCAGGGTGCTGGGCAGGCAGGAACGTGCCGGCCTGGTGGGGATTCACCATCGCGGCTCCTTCCATGAATTCGTGCCCTGGAACGCGCGGCTGGGCTGGCAAGTGGATCCCTGGGGCAGCTGGTGGATGTGGGCCGAGAACCGCAGTCACCGGGTGGAACTGCAGGGCAGCTGCAGCGATGCGGGCGTTCCGGTGCAGGTGCCCACGGCGGCCGGGCTCCGGTTCGGCTGCCGCGACACCACGCAGGGGGAGCTGCGGCTGCGGCTGTGGCGCCGTCAGGGCCGGACTCCGCGGCTGCTGCTCGAGGCCAGCAGCCCGCAGGCCGCCCTGGAGGTGGGCGGAGAGGGCTGGTCCGCCCCCTGGGTGAAGGCCGGCTGAACGCCGTTCGCCCTCGTGACTCCTGGTGCGGGCCAAGCCGAGGCAGCGGCCGTGGACGCGCAGGAGGGACACCGCAGGGCCCAGGGAAGCGGTTGCAGCCAGTGATCGGCGCGTTCAGGAGGGGCCGTCGGGCTGAGCCGGGCCCTGCAGGGGTGGAACCCGAGCCGGTGATTCCAGCTCGGGTGAACAGTTCGTGGTTGTGAACGGTCGTGACCACCATCGAGATCACCTTCCCCGATGTTCTCTGCGGAGGAGATAAGCGGTGCCGGTCTTGTGTCTCCCGAGGTCATCGAGGATCTCTCGCGAAGCAAACCGGCGGCCGACCGCCCGACAACAAGTCTCCAGCAAGCGCGCGACATGCTCGTGGCTCGCCGAGCTGAGGTGATGACACGGAAGCAGCTGAAAGCGGAGATCAAGGCTTGGCGTCAGCACCAACGGGTTGCGGCTGGTTCGTGAAGCCAAACCGGCTCTTTCTCGACTGATCTGGCAGGGCGTACCCGGCAGGATCATTGCTGCTGCACTGGCTGAGCTGAAGAGTGTGCGGAAGCGCCCGAAGGTTCAGCAGGCGATTGTGCGGCGTGGCGTGATGGTCTCGGAGTTGGACGATGCCGCTCAGGCCGGGGCCCGTGTCGCGAGGAGAATGGGGGATGTCTGCGAACGGCGTAGGGGGGGATGCAGAAGAGCACCGGGTCCGGATTCCTCGTGGCGGCTGCCGCCATGGCCCTGTTGGTGGGTGGGCGAACCGCGATGGCGGGGGCGAAGGGAGTGCCCGTGGCGGCGGAACTGGGGGAACCCGTCACCTACCGGTGCGCCGGGGGGCGGCAGCTGGTGGTGCGCTACGGACGGCTCAGCGATGGCAGCCTCTCCTTCGTGCGGCTTCAGCCCCCCGGAGATCGGCTGCTCACACTGCCGCAGCTGGTGTCGGGGTCCGGGACCCGCTACACGGACGAGCAGAGGTGGCAGTGGTGGAGCAAGGGGCAGGAGGGGTTCCTGGAGCGGCGTGAT
>CAWKAW010000013.1:0-128945 GCA_963847745.1 uncultured cyanobacterium
GAGCAGAAGCGGGCAAGGACTTTGGCATAGGCGGCACCATTTGCTCCCGTCTTATGTATCTTGATGTTAGGCCTTCAATCGAAGTAGTTGATCATACTCTGCATGACTGCCTATCCAGACCCACAACAATTCTTTGCTGTTTGCTTGGACAGCCAATGCTCTGAATCGAAGTCCAACTCTGGCCGACCAAAACTTTTCGATCTTCTTGAAGTGGAGCGAAGGATGGCGTGGCTCGGCTTTGAGTAATTCGAAACAACGATCAGCCTGGAGTTTCACCTCTGAAGGGAGTGAGTTATAGCAAGCCCAGAAGCGCGGGCTGGCCCGATGCCTCATAATTCAGAACATCGACCCTTCTGTCTGTCGCTCATTGCCTCATCCGCAAGCCAGTCCAAGTTGCCTGAAGCAATGTCGTCCTCGATCTGGTGGTCCCAGTCCGTAGCGTCGAACGACTGGAACCAGGCCCGGAACTCGGCCCGCTTTGCCGGTGGCAGCTGCTGAACTGCAGCCTCAATCTCTTCCAGGGTGCTCATGAGTCCAATAATAGCTGACTTCTCCGGCTGGGACGTGGCATCCACCTTGTAGGCCTAACTCTTTATTGGAAGGTTCCGTGAACCACGGTGGGTCTGCCCACCCCTTTCCGATAACCAAGGGAGGGTCCCTCGGCCGGTGCTCGAGAACCCAGTTGCGCCATAGGCTTCCTGCCGCGTGCCTCAAGGCATAGCCGTGGTTCACGGGTCCGGGAACCACTTGTTCGCCAGGCTACACAATATTTGCAGGGCTGCGTACCCAAAGGGGTCCACGGTTGAGCACATGCGTATAGATCATGGTGGTAGTCATATCCCCATGTCCCAGGAGTTCCTGGATCGTGCGGATGTCCTGCCCCTTGTCCAGCAGATGAGGGGAAAAGGAGTGTCGGAGCGGATGGCAGCTGGCCGGCTCCTTATACCCGCTGCCAATACGGCACAGGTTCGCCCTAGCTTGAAGATCCTTCCGGGAGTGTTCGCCGTGCCCGCCGACTCTGCTCCCGGTTCGTCCACCCCCGATGCCGGCACTCCCTCCTCGGGCGGCGGCTGGCCCCTGATCGAGGGCTGGGCCCGTGCCACCCTGTCGCCCCGGGGGCCGAAGCTGTGGCAGACCCTGCTCCACAAGAGCGCCTGCCTTTCCTGCGCCTGGGGAACCGGCGGCCAGAAGGGGGGCTTCAGCGATGAACTGGGCGAGCCCCTGCAGCGCTGTCTCAAGAGTGTGCAGGCGATCGCCGCCGAGCTGCAGCCCGCCGTGCCCGAGGGGGTGTTCGGCCAGCGCAGCCTCAGCCAACTCCAGACCCTCTCCTCCCTGGAGGCCGACCGGCTGGGGCGACTGAGCCACCCCCTGCTGCTGCGGGAGGGCCGCAGCCAGTACGAGCGCATCGGCTGGGACGACGTGTTCGAGCTGGCCGATGCCGCCCTGCGCCATCCTCCCGAGCGGGTGGCCTCCTACAGCTCCGGGCGCTCCTCCAACGAGGCGGCCTACCTGCTGCAGCTGCTGCTGCGGGCCCTGGGCTCCAACAACCTGGCCGACTGCTCCGACCTCTGCCATGCCCCCTCCACCGTGGGGCTGGGTCAGGTGTTCGGCTCCGGCACCTCGATGGTGAGCCTGGAGAGCCTGCGCCAGAGCGACTGCGTGGTGCTGGTGGGCTCCAACGCGCCGGCCAACCACCCCCGGCTGATGAACGAGCTGATCCGCCTGCGGGAGCGCGGCGGCAGCGTGATCGTGATCAATCCGGTGCTGGAGGTGGGGCTGCTGAAGTTCGGCTCGCCGGCCTTTCCGATCCGCTCGCTTCTGCAGGGTTCCGAGGTCGCCTCTCTCTTCCTCCAGCCGGTGCCGGGCAGCGACACGGCCGTCTTCCTGGGCATCCAGAAGGCGCTGCTGGAGAGCGGCCGCATCAACCGGCCCTTCCTGGAGGCCCACAGCGAAGGGTGGGAAGCTGTGCTGGAGCAGATCGCCACCACCTCCTGGCCGGCGATCACCGGCACCTGTGGCCTCAGCCGCGAGGAACTCGAATCCGCCGCCGCGGTGATCGCCCGGGCCCGTGGCGTGGTGTTCGCCTGGGCCATGGGCATCACCCACCACACCAACGGGGTGGACAACGTGCAGGCGATCGCCAACACCGCCCTGCTCAGCGGCAATGTCGGTCGGCCCGGAGCCGGCACCATGCCGATCCGGGGCCACTCCAACGTGCAGGGCTTCGGTTCGATGGGCGTGACGGTACGGCTGCGCGCCCCGATGCAGCAGGCCCTCGAGCAGCTCCTCGGCAGGCCCCTCAGCCGGGTGCCCGGCTACGACACCCGCGCCCTGATCGAGGCCGCCGAGGCCGGCACAGTCGACACCCTGCTGTGTCTGGGCGGCAACCTCTGGGGAGCGAACCCGGATGCGGCCCAGGCGAAGCGGGCCCTGGGCCGCATCGAGACGATCCTCTACCTGGCCACCAAGCCCAACCAGGGCCATTTCCATGGCCTGGCGGCCCGGAACACCCTGGTGCTGCCGGTGTTCAACCGTTTCGAGACGCCCCATCGCACCACGGTGGAATCGGGCAACAACTTCGTGCGCCTCAACGAACCGGGCAGCACCCATCTGCGCGGCGCGGATCTGATCAGTGAGGTGGGGTTCCTGGCGGAGCTGGCGCGGCGGCGGTTCGGATCCGATCCGATCGACTGGGGGCGCCTGCAGGATCCGGTCTACGTGCGGCAGCTGATCGCCCGCACCGTTCCCGGGTACGCCCCCATCTCCGAGATCGATGCCACCCGAAAGGAATTCAGCGTGGAGGGCCGGATCTTCACGCAGCCCAGTTTTGCCACCCCTTCCGGGCGCGCCCGCATGGCGGTCACCCCGCTGCCGGAGCTGCATCTGCCGGGGCCCGGCCACTTCGGCGTGGCGCTGGCGGCAGGGGAAGCGGCTCTCGTGATCGCCCTGATCACCGCCCGCAGCTACGGGCAGCACAACACCGTGGTGTACCAGGAAGGGGATGCCTATCGCGCCATGCCTCACCGCAACACGATCCTGATGAACCGGGCGGACCTGCGCCGCGCCGGTCTCGAGGCCCACCAGCGGGTGCAGGTGCAGGGAGAGGCCGGGGTCCTCGACAACGTGGAAATCATCCCCGGCGAGATCCGCGAAGGGGCGGGGCTGATGTTCTATCCGGAGGTGAACGCGATCCTCCGCGCCGCTGTGGATCCCCGCTGCGGCACTCCCGCCTACAAGCGGGTGCCGGTGCTGGTGCGGGCGGGGCGATGACGTCTCTGCCGGGGGGAGCGGCGCAGGCGATGGCGCGGCTGTTCCGGGCACGGCTGTCCCGCCAGGCAGCCCGCTGGATCTTCCTCACCTTCCTGGTGGTGGAGGGAATCGTGCTGGTTCCTTCGGTGCTGCGTCAGGCGGAGCGGCTCGGCGAGCAGCTGCGGCAGGTGACCAATGGCAAGCTCGAGTGGATCGTGGACGCGAATCCCTCCGCTTCCTCCAGCCAGCTGCTGGCAGCCGTGCGCCGCCTCCATGCCCAGCAGATGGTGCAGAGCATCCGGGGAGCCTCGCTCTACCGGGCCTCCAGCGGGCAGCTGCTCGGCCGGTTCGGGGAGAGCCCTCGCCTCTCCTTCGCCGACGTGCGGCAGCACGGGACCAGGCAGCGCTGGTTCCCCCGGGCCGGCAGCCTGGATGCCTCCTGGGGTCCCGAGTCGCTGCGGGGGGATCACCTCCTGGTCGTGCGGCACGATGCCGCCACCATCCGGGAGGGCCTGGCCCGCTACATCCGCAACATCGCCCTGATCGTGCTCGGCATCGCCGGCTTCCTCACCCTGATCACGATGCTGGTGATGGACCGGCTGGTGATCGGACGGGTGCTCGCCCTGCGGGACCGTCTGCTGGCGGCCGGTTCGGCGTTCACCCAGGAGGGTGGCTCCGTGCTCCCGGAGCAGTATCTGCTGCCCGTGAGCCGTGCCGACGAACTGGGTCAGGTGGAGGAGGCGTTCAACCAGTCGTTCCTGCGGACGTCCGAGGAGATGGAGCGCCGCCTGGAGGCGGAGCGGGTGGCCAGGGCCGAGCGGCTGCGGGCGGAAGCGTTGCTGCTCAACATCCTGCCCGCACCCATTGCCGAGGAGATGAAGCGGGGCCGGCAGACGATCTCCGAAGTGCATGGAGAGGTGAGTGTGCTCTTCGCCGACATCGTGGGCTTCACGGAACTCACGCGCCTGCTGGCCTGCGACGACCTCGTGATCCTGCTCAACGAGCTCTTCACGGAGTTCGATCTGCTCAGCGAGCGTCATGGGCTCGAGAAGATCAAGACCATCGGCGATAACTACATGGTGGTTGGTGGCCTGCCCCGGCCGGATCACCTCCATGCCGAGGCGATCGCCGACATGGCCCTCGACATGCAGGCCGTGATCCGCAGCTTCGCTCGAGAGGAGGTCGGCCCTCTCTCGCTGCGGATCGGCATCCATGCCGGACCGGTGGTGGCCGGGGTGATCGGCAGAAGGAAATTCAGCTACGACCTCTGGGGCGAAACGGTGAACATCGCCAGCCGCATGGAATCCCACAGCCTTCCGGGCCGGATCCAGGTGAGCCAGGCCTCCTACGAACGGCTCAGGCATGCCTACCGGATGGAGCCGCGGGGCCGGATGCCGATCAAGGGGATCGGGGAGATCACCACCTACTGGCTGGGGGAGCGGCGCCTCCCCCGCGAGAGGGTTCCCGGGATCCGGCCGGATCCCTCACCGGAGCACGGTCCCGATTCCATTGCCGTTTCCTGAGGTGGATCCTCCATGCACCGGGTCTTCGTCTACGGCACGCTCAAGCGCGGTGACGTCAACCATCACTGGCTCGAGGGAGCCCGCCCCCTGGGGCGCCGGCGCCTGGCCGGGCTGCAGCTCCACGACCTCGGTCCCTATCCGATGGCGGTGCCGGCAGGGAGCTCCCTGATCCATGGGGAGCTCTACGCCGTGGAGGCAGGGGGACTGGCCCGCCTGGACGAACTGGAGGACGTTCCCCGGGAGTACGTGCGGGAACTCCTGCCGCTCAGCGACGGCAGCCGCGCCTGGGTGTACCGGGGGCGGGCCGATCAGGTGCAGGGCCGGCCGTTGGTGCCCTTCGCCGACTGGGGCACCACCCCCATCTTCAGCTACGGCTCCAACCTCTGCCCGGAGCAGCTGGCAGGGCGCTGTCCCGCCTGGGATGGCAGCGGGCTGGTGGTGCGGCTCGATGGCTGGCGCTGGGGCATCCGCAAGATCCGGGTCGGCCGCGGCCGGGGGGAGGGGGCGGCCGGCATCCGGCCCGACCCGCAGGCCCACTGCTGGGGGGTGGTGCACCATCTGCCGGCCGCCGATCGCCGGGAACTGGATCGGCGGGAAGGCGTGTCGATCGGCCACTACCGCCACCAGAGCGTGCAGGTGACCAGCCTCAGCGGAGAGCGGTTCCCGGTGTCGACCTACGTCCCCACCCCGGAATGGAGTGCCGAGGGACTGATCCCGGGGGAGGAGTACGCCGCCCGCATCCTTCGAGGGGCTGCCCACTGGCAGCTGCCGGAGGGCTGGCGCCAGCAGCTCGAGGCGGAACTGGCCCGGCCCTTCAGGAGCCTCCCGCTCAGATCCGGCTGGAGAGCACCCGGGGCCCCTTCGGGGCCTGCCCCAGGGGGTCGGCCTCCACGCTGACGCTCACGCTGGTCGCCTGACTGGTGGGGGACGTGGGGATCAGCATCGACACGTGGCCCTGGGCCGTCGGAACGAAGTAGACGCACCCCACCTCTCGCCCCTGCACCTCGGCCCACAACCGGTAGATGTGGTTCGGCGGTGGCGGCGGCAGGTCGTTGACCATCAGCACGTTGTGGGTGGGGTTGCCGGTGACCAGCACCTCGCCGGTGGCTCTTCCCGCGGGATCGATCGACCGCAGCGGCATCCGGTGCTCCGCTGTCTGCACCCCCTCCCGCCGGGTCAGCTGGTGCTGGATCTCCGCCAGCTGATGGCGGGTCTGGTGCAACTCCACCCCCAGCAGCAGAAGAGCGGTGCCGAGGATGCCCAGCAGGGCGGGGACAGCCCAGGGGCGGGTGTTCGTTGACGGAGCCACCGGCGCGGGTCTCCGGGCCGCGGGCCGATCGAGAATCCGGCGGCGCAACCGATCCGGTGGCTCTGCCGTGGCCGGCAGGGCCAGGGGGAGCAGTTCGAGGGTGGTGCGGTATTCCTCGAGCCGCTGTCGCAGCCCGGGCTTGCGTTGCAGCAGCTCGGCCAGCTGCTGCCGCTCCCGCTCATCCAGGTCGCCCAGGGCATGGCCGGCGAGCAGGGCGTCCGGGTCCAGGTCTTCCGCGAAGCGGTTGATGTCGTTGGGGGTCATGGTTCGCTCCGGAAGTCGATCAGCAGTTCCCGCAGGCGGATCAGGCCCTGGCGGGAGCGGGTCTTGACGGTGCCGAGGGGAAGCTGCAGCCGTTCGCCGATCGCTGACTGGCTCAGGCCCTCGTAGTAGGCCATCTCCAGCACCTCCCGCTGGTTGGCGGGGATCGCTCCCAGGGCCGTTCGCACGCGTTCGGCCAGATCCGCGGCCTCGGCGCTTTCGTGGGGACCTCGCACGCTGGCGGGAAACAACTGCGACGACCAGCGTTGCATCAGGTGCCAGCGGTTGCGGCGCTGGCTGATGCGGTTGAGCGCCATGGAGCGCGTCATCATCAGCAGATAGGCCAGCACGGGCCCGCGGGAGGGGTCGTAGCGCTCCTTCTGCCAGTAGCGCAGAAACACGTCGTGGCAGAGATCCTCCGCCTCCTGGGCTGAACGGCTCAGCCGCAGCGCCAGCCGGTACACGGCGGCACCACAGGCGTCGTAGAGCGCGGCCAGATCCCCGTGGACCGGAGTCGGGGACTCCAGATCACGGGGCGTCGGTCCTCTGGATGGGAGGCCGGACCGGGATGGGTTCAGTCCCACGAGGACTCCCTTCGCTGCAGCGTCATGGGGTGTACCGCTGCCGGGCCGGATCGGATTTCCGTGGCCAGCGGCTCCAGAGCACCCCGCCCAGCACCAGCAGCAATCCGGCCAGGGTCGCCGGTCCCAGGGGTTCACCCAGCACCAGCACGGCGCTCGCCACGGCCACCACGATCGCCAGGGACCCCCACAGGGAAACCGTGGCCACGCTGCAGTGGCGGTAGGCCCTGCGCAGGGCCAGTTCCCGGCCCAGGGAGAGGCTGAGGGCATAGATCCCGATCACCCCCACCACCCACCAGAGCTGCAGCAGCAGGAAGTGGTGGGGGCCGAAGAGCACCAGGGCGATCAGGCCGAAGACGAGGGCGGTGAGCGCCGTCGGCACGCCGATGGTGATGGCGATCGGCCAGCCCCGGCCGGCGATTCGTCTCCCGGTGACCGCCGCGCTGGAATAGGCGGTCACCCCCACCAGCGCCCAGCCGATGGCGGGGAGCTGGTCCATCCGCCCGGAGCCGGCGGCCATGGCCCCATGGGGCAGCAGCAGGCCGGCGCTGATCAGGGCAAGGCTGATCCAGAAGCCCCGGGGCAGCCGTTCGCCCAGCCACCAGCAGGCCATCAGGGCCGACATCGGCAGCACCAGGGCGAACAGGAGCGTCTGGCTGACCACCGAAAGGCCCTGGAGCGCGAAGTAATAGGCGATGGGGCCCACGAACAGCCCGAGCAGGGCATCGAGGGCCAGGAGCCTCTGATCGGCCGGGAGCAGGGCCGCCAGATCCCGCCCCAGGCTCGCCCTGCCCGGCAGGAGGGCCGCCATTCCCACGGCGATGTCCGCCAGGAAGAACACGTTGCAGAAGCTGATCGGGTTCTCGCCGTTCACCAGGTTCTGCATGCCGAGGTCCTGCAGCCCTTTCAGCACCGTGGCGTCAAGTCCCCGCAGCACCACATACACCAGGAGCGGAACGAACCCTGCGGAGATGGCGGGAAGGGTTGGCAATCCGATCGAACTCCTCAACGGTATGGGGGTGAACTGGGACTGGGACCGATCCCCTTCGGATCACCGGCTCAGCAATCCTCACACCGAGTGACTCCGTCATGTCCGCTCTTTCCAGCCCATTGGCCCGCACCCTTGCCGCGGCGTTGATCGGCGCAGCCACCGCCATTCCGGTTCAGGCCGATTCCATGGCCATGCTCAAGGGCCGCTTCCGCAAGGCGGAGGCTCCTGTGAGCGGAGACTTCGTGATCCACAAGGAGATGGGGAAGACCGTTCTCACCCTCAGCAAGGATTTCAGCACCAAGGCCGAGGCCCCGGATCTCAAGGTGATCTTCAGCCGCTCCGCCACTCCCCTGGCGATGAGCCAAGGCTCCTGCCTATCCCCTCAAGGAAGGCAGCTACACGATCCTCGCTCCGCTGAAGTCGGCCTCCGGCAGCCAGAGCTACGTGATCCCGGCCTCCCTCGACCTCAAGGCGCAGAAATCGGTGCTGATCTGGTGCCAGAAGTTCAACGCCACGATGGCCTGGGCGCCCCTGATGCCCTGAGGCTCCGGCCTCCCCCCAGGTGGCTCCTGCGCTTGCCGCCTCGGGTGTGCGGTCTGGGGCCGGATCGCTCTTCCCTGGAGCCGCCTGCCTGGATAGGTTGCGGGGTGCACTCGTCGTAGACGTCAGCATGATTCCCCGCCAGCAGCTCCCTGCTCCGGCTTCCCGCTCCCGCCATGGAGGAGGGAGAGTGGCGCTCTGCCTTACGGTCGCCGGGCTGGGGTTGACGAGCCTCGGCGCCGGGACGGCCCGGGCGAGCTGCCGCTACCTGCTGCCGATCGGCGGCGGCGGCGAGCCGGTGGTGACCAAGCGCATCGGACCCGATCGGCTGGTCGGCCGCACCAACTGGAACACCGACTTCACCGTCGACCGCTCCTTCACCAGCTACCGCTTCCATTTCCAGTCGGCTTCCACGAGCCGGGCCACGTTCCCGGTGGCGGGCTTCATGCGCTTCACCGACGGCACCAGCCTGCAGCTGTTCAACGAGAACCCCACCCTCGAGCCGGGCGAAAAGCGCAGCTTCGGCCCTTTTTCCGCCGTGCCGGGCAAGCGCACCAACCAGATGAACTTCCGGGTGGGCTCCAGCCAGATGCCCGGCGCCACGGGCTTCAGCTACCGCATCTCCGTGGAGGGGTGCGAGTAGCTGTGGCGTGAATGGATGCACTTGCGGGGGTCGAAGTGGATGGTGGCCTGTCGGCCGCGAACGGTTTCGATGCTCATCAGTTCGGTGCGATGTTCTGGTTCATCCGGAAGAAATTGGACGGGTCGTACGTTCGCTTCAGCTGTGCCAGGCGTTCATACATCGGGCCATAGGCAAAGGCGGTACGGTCGCTTTCGTCCTGGGTGAGGAAGTTGATGTAGGCGCCGCTGCTGGCGAACGGCTTGGCCCGCTCGAAGAACTCGCGGGCCCAGGCGATGCCGCGGGCGTCGTCGTCGGCCGATTCCCAGCGGCCGTGCACGTTCATCACGTAGTTGGCGTCCCGGCTGGAGTAGGCCATCGCCTCCGGTGCCACGCGGCCCGTCTGGCCGCCGATCGTGCCGATGAAGATCTCGCACTGGGGGGAGGGCAGCCTGGCGCCGAACTCGATGATGGTGTCGATCGCGCCATCGCTGAGCTGGGTGAAGTTGTGGGACTTCCAGTAGTTGCGGGCCCCCTTCGTGAGCAGGGGATCGAAGGTCTGCTGCCAGGCGACATACGGCTGCATGCCGATGTGCTCGCCGTGGGGCGTGCCGAAGCTGCGCAGCTGCGCGATCAGGCGTTCACCTTCGCTGGGATCGCCCAGATGGCAGAGCGCCAGCACCACCACCTCCCTTCCGTGCACGCTCTCGGCAAGGAAGGGCAGGGGAGGTGCCTGGCGGGTGACCACCCACACGTTGAGATCGTCCGGCATCGTTTCACTGAACCGCGCGAACCGGGTGAGCACCTGCTTCGCCTGCTCGAAAGGGAAAACAATCAGCCCGCACAGCACCTCGGGGCCCACCGGATGGAGCTGGAACTCGAAGCTGGTGACGATGCCGAAATTGCCACCGCCCCCGCGCAGGCCCCAGAAGAGGTCGGCGTTTTCCGTTTCGCTGGCGTGCAGCCGGCGGCCATCGGCCGTCACCACCTCGGCGGAGAGCAGGTTGTCGACGGTCATGCCGTACTTGCGGCTCAACCAGCCGAAGCCACCGCCCAGCGTGAGGCCGGCGACCCCGGTGGTCGAGTTGATGCCCACGGGCGTCGCCAGGCCATGCACCTGCACGGCGGCATCGAAATCAGCGAGGGTGCAGCCGGGCTCGACGCTGGCCCTGCGGGCGATCGGATCGACCCGCACGCCCTTCATCAGTGAAAGGTCGATCATGAGGCCGTCGTCGCACACCGCATGGCCGGCGATGTTGTGACCGCCACCGCGGATGGAAACGAGCAGGTGATTGTTGCGGGCGAAGGTGACGGCCTGCACCACATCGTCGGCAGACAGGCACTGGGCAATCAGGGCCGGCCGGCGATCGATCATGGCGTTCCAGATCTGCCGCGCTTCCTCATAGGAGGCCTCTCCGGGAAGGAGCAGTGAGCCCCGGAGATCCTGCCGGAAGTCTTCGATCCCGTGAATCTGGATAGATTCCATGATTGATTGACCTGCCAGGGATGAAGCTCTACTCCTTATTCCCCTGCAGCGGACTGTCATCGCAACTCTTCGTTGGGAAAATCCCCAGGACTTGATCACCCTTCTTGAAGAAAAGGTTCATCGGAGCGATCACGCCCTCCCCATCCAGGGAACCAAGCCAGAATCAGCTTCGCAGGGATCTTCACTGAGGTTCATCGGAGCGATCACGCCCTCCCCATCCAGGGAACCAAGCCAGAATCAGCTTCGCAGGGATCTTCACGACCCCGTCTTCTCGGCAGAGATGGAGCCATTTCGTGATGTTTCAGCCAGGTTCCATGGGCTGCAGGAGAACACGAAGCACCGCGCACCAGGAACCAGGCGTCAATGACAGGCTTCACGCCAGCTCGCACCGGCAGAGTGAACGGGGCAGCAACACTCGGCCCGAAGCGGAGACTCCGGCAGCTCGGCTGCGCCGGAACACATTCCGAGAGTGATCTCCATCCGAACACATTCCGAGGAGTGATCTCCATTACCGGGCCCTTCGCTCGGCCCGCCTGTTCGGCTGAATCGGCTCAGCCCCCCAGATAGGCCATCTCTGCGTGGGAGGCAGCGGGATCTCCCAGGTGTGCCTGCCGCTCCTCGCTCCAGCGATCGCGGCGGGCTCGCCAGAGGCCGGCCAGGGCCGCCGCCAGCCCGTCCGGATCGGCCGCCCCCCCCGACTCCGGTCGCAGCCAGGGCTTGAGGTCGGTGCCGGAGGCGGCGAACAGGCAGGTGTAGGCCACCCCATCGGCGGTGACACGCAGGCGGTTGCAGTCGCCGCAGAACGGCGTGCTGATCGAGGCCACCACCGCCAGTTGGCCGCCGCCATCGCGATAGCGCCAGCGGCTGGCGGTGCCGTGGGGGTCCCTCCCCACCGGCTCGAGCGGCCAGCGCCCGGCGATCCGCTCCACCATCGCCGCCGCCGGCAGCACCTGCTGCGGCTGCCAGCCGTTGCGGTTGCCCACGTCCATGAATTCGATCAGCCGCAGTTCCACCCCCCGCTGCCGGGCCAGGGCGGCCAGGGGAAGCAGCTGGTCGTCGTTGCCGCCGCGGGTGATCACCGCGTTGAGCTTCAGGGCGCCCTGCTCCGGATCGAAGCCCGCCGCCCGGGCGTGCTCCACGGCCGCCAGCACCTTCGCCAGCACCGCCTCGCCGGCCGCCGCGCCACCGCTCAGCCCGGCCATGCGCGCCACGCTGGCGCCGTCGCTGCCATCGAGGCTGAGGGTGAGTCGATCCAGGCCCGCCTCCTTCAGGGCGCGGGCCCGTGCGGCCGTCAGCAGCACGCCGTTGCTGGTGAGGGCGATCTCCCGCAGCCGGCCGCGTGGATCATCTGCGGCTCGCTGTCGCAGGGGCTGGAGGGCCGCGATCAGCTCCTCCAGCCGCCGGTGCAGCAAGGGCTCGCCACCGGTGAGCCGGAGCGTGCCCACCCCCTGGGCCACCGCCGTTTCCACCAGCAGGCGGCGCTCCGCCAGCGTCAGCAGCTCCGGCGGATCCTCCGCATCCGGGCAGCAGTAGGGACAGGCCAGATTGCACCGGGCCGTGAGTGAGAGGCGCAGCACCCCCAGGGGACGGCCGTGGCGATCCAGGGGGGGGCTCATCAGGAGGGGGCGGCGGGGGTCTGGGGTGGCCGGTCAGCCTGGCGCAGCGGAGTCGGATCCGGGCACCTCGATCCCCAAACCCTCCTCCGGGCGGTTGACGTTGCGCAGGGCAGACTCCGGCAACCGCACCGTGTGCACCCCCACGGTCGTCAGCCAGCGCAGCAGGCTCCTGCCCCCGGCGGCGCTGAAGCAGGAGATGGAGGAACGATGGAGCGGATCGGCGGGGTAGATCCCCAGCAGGGGTTGCAGCCGCTCTCCGTCATCGGCCACGTGGATCGTGCGGGGATCCCTCTCCGCTGCCGCCACCAGGGACCGCAGGGTCGCCACCTCCAGCCAGGGCATGTCCACGGGGCAGAGCAGCAGCCGCTTGCCGGGATGCAGCTCCATCAGGCGGGCCAGGGCGAGGAGGGGGCCTTCCCGGGGGAAGGGCTCCTCCTCCGGCTCCAGCCCCACCCCCATCCCCGGAGCCAGGACGGCGGCCAGCTCCAGGTGGGGCGCATGGCGCGTGAACAGGGTGATCGGCACACCCAGGGCCGCCAGCTTCCTCAGGGTCGTCTCCAGCCAGGTGCCGCCGTCAGGGTGGAGGAGCAGGGCCTTGTCCGTGCCCATGCGCCGACTCTCCCCACCGCTCAGCAGGCAGGCCTGCAGGGGGGGGACTGAAGGGGTGAGAAGGGAATTCAGTAGTGTCAACTACTTCAGGGTGGGCCTCCAGATGATGGAATGCTCGCTTCGGTCAGCATGTGGCGCCGATTTCCAATCCCAGACTCGCATCTTCAGAAGTCTCGGAACGCAGCTTTTCCACCTTCATGCTCGGTGAACTCTGGTCGCTCCAGGGGAGATACAAGACACTTCATCTCACCTGGTTCGCATTCTTTCTCACCTTTGTCGTCTGGTTCAATCTCGCTCCCCTGGCCACCACGGTCAAGGCCGATCTCGGCCTGAGCGTGTCCCAGATCCGCACGATCGCCATCTGCAACGTGGCGCTCACAGTGCCGGCTCGCATCATCATCGGCATGCTGCTGGATAAGTTCGGCCCACGCTTCACCTACTCGGCACTGCTCATCTATGCGGCGATTCCCTGTCTGATGTTCGCCGCCGCACAGGATTTCAGCCAGCTCGTGGTGGCCCGCCTGCTGCTTTCGATCGTTGGAGCCGGCTTCGTGATCGGCATCCGCATGGTGGCCGAATGGTTCCCTCCCAAGGAGATCGGTCTGGCGGAAGGCATCTATGGCGGCTGGGGCAATTTCGGTTCCGCCTTCTCCGCCCTCACCCTGGTGATCGTTGCCGGCTGGCTTTCCTTCAGCGGTGGAGCCCAGATCGGCGACGTGGTGCTCAACTGGCGCGGTGCCATTGCCCTCACCGGCATCATCTCGGCGGTCTATGGCGTGATCTATTTTTTCAACGTCAGTGATACGCCACCGGGCAAGGTCTATCAGAAGCCTCTCAAGACGTCTGGTCTCGAAGTGACCAGCATCAAGGATTTCTGGGGTCTGATCGGCATGAATGTTCCCTTCGCGGCCATCCTTGCCGTGCTCGCATGGAGGCTGCAGAAGGTCAAATTCCTGGATGCAACGGGCTACACCATTGCTCTCCTGCTGGTGCTTGCTTTCTTCGTTTTTCAGACGATGGGCATCATCCGCACCAACAAGGACCTGCTCTCCGGTCGCAGGATCTATGCCAAGGAAGACCGCTACGATTTCAAGCAGGTGGCCATTCTAGAGCTCACCTACATCGTGAACTTCGGCTCGGAGCTGGCTGTGGTTTCCATGCTGCCGGAATTCTTCGAAACCACCTTCTCCCTTCCCAAGGCCACCGCCGGTATCCTCGCTTCCGCCTTCGCCTTCGTGAACCTGGTGGCCCGGCCCGGGGGTGGGCTTCTCTCCGACAAGCTCGGCTCCCGCAAGGCCACGATGGGCTTTCTCACCATCGGCCTCGGCATCGGCTATCTGGTGATGAGCCTGATCAAGCCGGGAACCTTCGTGGGATCCGTCGGCATCCTGGTTGCCCTCCTGCTCACCATGGCCTGTTCCTTCTTCGTGCAGGCTGGAGAAGGCTCCACCTTCGCCATGGTTCCTCTGGTGAAGCGCCGGGTCACCGGTCAGATCGCCGGCATGGTGGGTGCCTACGGAAATGTGGGGGCCGTTGCCTATCTCACCATCTACAGCCTGCTGCCCATCTGGATGGGAGGTGGTGCCGATCCCTCGCCCGAGGTGATCGCCGCTTCGAACAGCGCCTTCTTCCAGGTGCTGGGGGTGGCGGGTCTGATTGTGGGCTTCCTCTGTTATTTCTTCCTGCGGGAGCCGAAAGGATCCTTCGCGGATGAACACGAGGATGAGGTTCCTGTTCCCGCGCTGGTCTGAATCCTGTTCCCCGGCTGGGAGAAGTTGCCATGCACGATTCGGCTGAGGTCCCGATCCGTTCCCAGTGTCCCTACTGCGGCGTGGGTTGCGGACTGGAACTTCTCCCGCCGGCGGCCAAGGCCAGAGCCACCCGCCGGGACGAGGAGGGAATCCCCATCTGGGGTGTCCGCGGTGATCGCCACCATCCCTCCAGCCTGGGCCAGGTCTGTGTGAAGGGTGCCACCGTCACGGAAACCCTCCATCGCGGCCGCCTGACCCAGCCGCTGTACAGGGCCTCCCGGCAAGCCGCCTTCCGGCCGATCGGCTGGGATGCGGCCCTGGCTCTGGTCACCGACCGGATCCGGGCCACGCTCTCCACCCGGGGACCGGGCGCCATCGCCATGTATGGCTCGGGCCAGTTCCACACGGAGGATTACTACGTCGCCCAGAAGCTGATCAAAGGCGCAATCGGCACCAACAACTTCGATGCCAATTCCCGCCTCTGCATGAGTTCAGCCGTGGCTGGCTACAGCCGCAGCCTTGGATCCGACGGCCCTCCCTGCTGCTACGAGGACCTGGACCTCTGCGACGGCGCCTTCCTGATCGGAACCAACCTGGCGGATTGCCATCCGGTGCTGTTTCAGAGACTCGCCAAGCGCCACCGCCGAAGGCGCTCGCCAGACGAGCTCCAGGTTGTGGTGGTGGATCCCCGCCGGACAGCCACCACGGATCTGGCCGATCTCCATCTCGCCATCCAGCCGGGCACCGATCTGATTCTCCTCCATGGCATCGGTCATCTCCTGCTGCGCCAGGCCAGCCTCCACCACGACTTCATCGAAGAAGCCTGTGAAGGGCTGGATACCTATACCCGGCTTCTGAAGAGCTGGACCCCGGAGCGGGTCTGCCGCCTCTGCGGGATCCCGGAGGAGCACCTCCACGAGGCGGCCCGGTTCTGGGCAGGCCGCAGGTCCCTCCTCAGCCTCTGGTCGATGGGGGTGAATCAGTCCCGGGAGGGAACGGCGACAGTGGGAGGACTGATCAACCTCCACCTGCTGATGGGACAGATCGGCCGGCCCGGAGCCGGACCCTTCTCTCTCACCGGTCAGCCCAATGCCATGGGTGGTCGTGAAGCCGGTGGCCTGGCCCACCTGCTGCCGGGCTATCGCAGCGTGGCCGATCCTTCCCACCGGGGGGCGGTGGAGAAGGCCTGGGGGTTCACGGCCGGTTCCATCTCCCCCTCCCCGGGCCTGGCCGCCTGGCAGCAGGTCGAGGCGATGGAGGCCGGCCGGCTGGATCTCTGGTGGGTCGCCGCCACGAATCCGCTGGTGAGCATGCCCAACCTTTCCCGGGTGAAGGCCGCGATGGAGCGCTGTCCTCTGGTGGTGCTGAGTGATGCCTACGCCGACACCGAAACCGCCGAAGCTGCCCACCTGCTGCTCCCCGCCGCCCAGTGGAGCGAGAAGGAGGGGGTGATGGTGAACTCGGAGCGTCGCGTCACCCATTGCCCCGCCTTCCGGCCGCCCCCGGGCCAGGCCAGACCCGACTGGCAGGTGTTTGCCGAGGTGGGTCGACGACTGGGTTTCGAGCGACAGTTCGCCTATTCCAGCGCGGCCGACGTGTACGCCGAATTCGTGGCCCTCACCGCAGGCCGGGTCTGCGACAGTTCCGGACTCAGCCACGACCTCCTGCGGGAACTGGGACCCCAGCAATGGCCCTATCCCCGCGGGGAGCGGCCCGGAGGGGCGTCGAAGCGCCTCTATCTCGATCGGGTCTTCCCCACCCCTGATGGCCGGGCCCGCTTTCAGGCGGATGCCCCCCTCGGCCTGGCGGAATCCCCCTGCGAGTCCTATCCCCTGGTGCTCACTGTGGGTCGGTATCTGGGGCAGTGGCACACCATGACGCGCACCGGCAAGGTGCCGCGCCTGCAGGCGATGGATCCGGAAGCGCTCCTGGAGATTCATCCGGACGACGCCGTCGTCTCCGGCGTCGAAGATGGGGCGTTCGCCGCGATCACCTCCCGGCGGGGCAGCGTCACGGCCAGGGTGAAGGTCAGCGACCGGATCCGGCCCGGCACGGTGTTTCTGCCGATGCACTGGGGCTCGGCCCAGGAGAATGCCTGTGCCGTCAACACCCTGCTGCACGAGCAGGCGTGCCCCCTCTCCGGGCAGCCGGAACTCAAGGCAGCCGCCGTGTGGGTGGCAGCCGCCGACTCCGCGGTCCGTCCCCGGGAACAGGCCGGCGAGGCTTCAGGCTGGTCGATCTGGCCCCTGCTCCGGTCTGGCCGGAAGGATGGCCCTGCCCGGGCTCAGGGTCGCGCTGATCAGCCATCGGGCGTGGTCTGACCCGTTCAAGCCGGCGGAACCTCACCCGGAAATCGCACGGGAAGGCGGTCTGCCGCAGTCGCCTTCCCGAAGATCCGGGCCGCTCAGGCAGCGGCTGCTGCCGCCCTTCGGTGCCTGCTGGCGCGAGCCGGTGAGGGACGGAAGCGGCCGAGGGTCCAGGGCCAACGGCGTGTCCGCAGGCGACGTTCCTGCCGGTAGGAGCGATCGATCTCCTCCATGGCCTCCGTGTCGCTGTGATCGTGCACGCCGAACAGCAGTGCCACGATCCGTCCCGGGTCCATCCCCAGCGCCGCCGCTTCCTGCCACAACCGCTCACTCTCCACCCGGTCGGCCCGGATGAACTGGGCCGTTGCCAGCTGGCGGGTCAGCTGGAAAACGAGCTGACGTTCTTTCAGTTCATCGAGACCCTCTTCGAAAACGGGCCTGGTCCCCGCAGGGTCAGCGGCCGGTCGATGGAACCGTCCCCTGGGCATCGTGGTTGTCATGGGGTCTCCGAATGGGAACAGGCAAGGGAGAGGCCAGGCCTTTCCTCGTCTCATCCTTCATAGATTCCCAGAGGCGGGGATCCTCCCGATCCACACGAAACGTATCCATTCATACCGTTTTCATTCAGTTCGTATCAGGCCAGCAGGTGGAATTCCTCCAGCGCCCTGGGCAGGTTGCGGTGTTCATGGCCCGGGTGGCTGAGCTTGACCAGGGCGAAGCGCTGCAGCTCCGCCAGCTGCCCCCAGCCCTCCTGCCGCAGGGCGATCCCCAGCTGCCGGCAGGAGGCCACCAGTTCGTCGGGCACCTGGTGGGCCTGCTGCCAGGAGGTGCCGGAGGCGGGCTCGATGGTTCGGGCGGGACCGTCCGCCATGGAGGCGGTGCGCTCCACCAACCAGCGGCGCAGCTCGGCGATGGCGGCTTCATCGTCGGCCCAGGCCAGCAGCCGCTCCCGTTCGGTCGGCTCCAGGGCGTGCCATTGGGCCAGCCTGAGCTTCACCCCCGCCAGATCGAGCCGGCGCCGCACCGCCATCGGGATGCAGCGCAGACTGCTCACGAAGTCGGCTTCGAAGGCGAAGCAGGGGTGTGTCTCGGGGCTCCCTTCAGGCAACGGAGCGCCTCCAGCGAATCAGGTTCTCCAGCTTCGCGCCGGCCGATCCTGCCGAGAGCAGCTCCCGGGCCTGTTCCAGGCAGCTTTCCAGACGGTTCCGGCTGCCGGCGAACCACAGGTAGCAGCCGGCGTTCCATACCGCGGCCGGGAACAGTTCTCCGCCACCGTCCAGGGCCGCCAGCGCCTGACGGGCCCAGTCCGGTTCCGCCGTCCAGGGGGTATCGGGGCCGTAACAGCCGTGGTCGCGTGGGTGCAGAATCACCCTCTCGCTGTGCCCCTGCCGCACACGTGCGGTCACGCAGGCCCGACTGATGGGCAGGTCCGTGCTGCCTTCCAGACCCTTCACCGTGACCAGATCGGTCTCGCCGGCCAGATGCAGGGCTTCCCAGGCCCTGGCCTCGGTGGGGGGATGGACGAAACCGCTGGCCAGCAGGTGATCCCCCTGGTGAGGGGTCCAGAGCAGTTCCAGGCTGGCCACGGGAGGGCGCTTGCCCAGTTCCTCCCGGTACGGGATCAGGCTCCCAGCCAGGGGGAAGTGCACGGGTTGGTGCACCAGGGCGAGGTCGTGGACGTCCAGTCCCTCCTGCACCCGGGCCAGGGGCAGGCCGGCCAGATCGACGCCCAGGGCTGCGAAGAGTTCCCGGGGGGTGACCCCGTATTTCACCGGCATGCGCTCCGCCCCAGCCAGAACGACCGGGTATCCGGCCGCCGCCAGCACCAGGGCGGTGAGCGGGTACACGGGAGCCGTGCGGGAGCGCCCGTCGAAGGGCATGCCGAAGCAGATCGCCCGGTGCGAAGAGTGAAGCCGTGGCCCCCATTCCCGGTAGAGATCGAGCATGCCGGTGAGCTCCTGCGGTTCCGGCCGGCGGATCCGGTGGGCGATCAGGAAGGCCCCGATCTGGGCGGGGCTGGCCTGACCGGTGAGCATCAGTTCCAGCGCCTCGCGAGCCTCCTCCCGGGTGAGACCGGAACTGGTGTGCTCCCCGCTGCCGATCTTTCTGAGCAGGCTCTTGAAACGGGTCCTGGGTTCGGATGGCGCAAAGGCGGCACGGCCCGCGGGGGGCGGCTCCACGGAGGGGAGGGGAGAGCTGTCAGCTACGGAGGTCATGGAACCGCCTCCTCGGATTCCTTGGGAACTTGTGCGTGCGGGTGGAAGGCATGGGATCGGCCGCATCGGCTGAAGCGATCGGATCACCCCGATCCATGGGCGGGTATTGCCTCAGGACGCAGGAACGCATTCGATGTTGGGGAAAGGGGTTGGGGAATGTCGTTGGGGAATCCCTTTGGAATGGCCCCGGCTGAGGATTACTTTTCAGCTTAGCATTGCCAGCTTCTTCACGATCTGATTCGGGGGTTATCCCTTCCTGACTAGGGAGTTGGGCTCAGGGTGCCCAGGCAGATGGGAGTGAGGCGACAGCTTGGTAACGGTTGCTGCCATGCCGATCGCCACTGCGACCAGAATGAATCGTCGCCATGTGCGACAGAGTTTCAAGCTCAGTGACGCTTTTCCATCATCAGTATGTCTTCCTCCGCTTCTCTTTCGCCTGCCTCATTGACCGCCACGCTGATGGCTGCCAAGAAGGCCAAAGGTATGGGTTTTTCCGATCTCGAGAAAGCCATGGGTCGAGATGAGGTGTGGATCGCCTCCCTCTTCTATGGCCAGTCCACCGCCTCGCCGGAAGAGGCTTCCCTGCTGGGCCAACTTCTCGACCTTGAACCCTCGATCGTGGCCGCTCTGCAGGAATATCCCACCAAGGGCTCCCTGGAGCCCGTGATTCCCACCGACCCCCTGATCTACCGGTTCTACGAGATCATGCAGGTCTACGGGATGGCTCTCAAGGATGTGATTCAGGAGAAGTTCGGTGATGGCATCATGAGCGCCATCGATTTCACCCTCGATGTCGACAAGGTGCCGGATCCTGCCGGCGATCGGGTGAAGGTGACCATGTGTGGAAAATTCCTCCCCTACAAGAAATGGTGAGGGTTCCCCTCCGCACGACGGGCGCCTTCACCGATTCTGGCGTTCTCGCCAGGAATTGAGGGTCTCACCAGGAAATCAGGGCCAGCAGTTGGCTGGCCCGTTCTGCACTGAGCCTGCCTTCGGCCTGGGAGGTGCGGATGCAGGCGGCCAGATCCTGGAGATGGCGGAACTGGCCCTGGATCTGCCGCTCGAGGGATCGCACCAGCACAGGATTGCGCAGGTGGGAATCCCGCTCCACCAGGGCCTGGATGCTTGCCGGTGTACCGATGCATCCCAGGGCCGCCAGGGCTGTTTCGGCCACGATTGGAACGGATTCCTCACTGGCGAGTCGGGCGATGGCAACCACAATGGCGTCGTCGTCCCGTCGCTGCAGGATCCGCAGGGTTGCCACCACCACCTCCACCCGGGGATCCTGGAGGGCTCCGCTGCAGAGGTGGAGAAGTTCATCAGCGGAGAGGCCAGGGGCCTGAAAGGCAAGCAGGCTCAGGGCCGCCAGACGGAGGTCCATCTGCGGGCCTTGCAGAGCCTGCTCGATCACCGCGCGCTTCACCCTGGGAGCCCAGATGGCCAGCGAACGAAGCAGAACGGCCTGATCCACTTCGGGATCGTTCAGCCATCCGAACAGGTGATCCCTGGCCCTGGTGTGGTCGATCAGACCCAGGGCGCTGACCAGCTCCTTCCTGGGACCATGGGTTTCGATCAGGCGGAGGAGCGCCTCAAGGGCCTCAGCACCCTGAAGGGCCAGACGTTCGGCAAGGGCCTGGCGAAGCCCCTCCGAGAGGTCGGATGCGTAGCTCTGCTCCAGTTCCTTGCAGGAGAGGGGCGCCTCCCGCCAGCGCCCCAGCCGCTCCCAGATCTCCTGCTCGGGTCGGACCAGGGGTTCAGCGGGCACCGAGCTCGGCGGCCAGCTCCCGTTCCAGCTTCTCGTCATGAACCGGAGGCAGCACGTTGCCGATCGGGGAACGGTAGGTGCTGTAGAAGAGCATGCCGATGAATACCATGCCACCCACGATGTTGCCCAGGGTGACGGGGAGGTAATTCCAGAAGACGATCTGGGCGAAGCTCACCCCGGAGCCGAGGAGGGGTCCGGCGGTGTGCAGGAACATGTTGACCACGATGTGCTCCATTCCCAGTGCCTGGAATGCAGTGATCGGCAGCCAGCAGGCCATGATCTTGCCAGGGACGCTCTTGCTCACCAGAGCCAGGGTGACGCCAAGGCAGACGAGCCAGTTGGCGATCAGACCGCGCAGGAAGGCAAGAAAGAACCCGAGTGCCCCCAGGTTCTGATACTTCGCGATCACGTTGGCTTTGTTGAGGCCGATGATCTTGTTGGCGACCGCCACCCAGTCCCCTGTTCCGGTGGCAAGATCGGCAGTGCCGCCACTGGTGAGGCTGATGGCGAAGAGAATCGCCACCAGGCCGGTGCCGAGGAAATTACCGATCCAGACCCAGATCCAGTTTCGGATCGTTTTGCTCCAGGTGGTCTTGCCTGCCCAGACCGCCATCGGAAGCAGGGCAAAGTTGCCCGTCACCAACTCCATTCCGAACAGCACGATGCTGGCAAACCCAAAGGGGAAGATGAAGGACCCGATCCATGGGATTCCGGTCTGGTGCATGATGGTGAGGGCCAGGCACAGGGCCAGTCCAAGGGCTGACCCGGAGTAGAAGCCTCGGATCAGCAGATTCTTGATGCTCACACTGGACTTTTTTGAGCCGGCAAGGACCATGCCGTCTACCAGCTCATTGGGAAGTACGTAATCCATGGAGAAGTTGCTCGCTAGCAGGGGAACAGGGAAATGGGCTGTCGTGGTTGAGGGCAGGGGAGAGCAACTGCCGAGGCGGTTGATTGGTTTGCTGATGGGATCGTTGCGGCTGCTCCAGTTCTTCAGGGGGGGCGCTCCTGGGGGATCACCTGGGCGGATCGGTGTTGCGTGGCCATGGTCAGGTTGTGGTAGGTGATGCAAGGGATGGCCGGTGTCAACCCGTCTGCTTCGCAGTGGCGCCGAACTGCTCGATCAGTACCTCACGAAGCACGTTCTTGATCTCGGTTGCGGGGACTCCCTTGCGACTGAGGATGCCGATCTGGGGATCCTTCCCCTGGGATCCCCCCAGGGTGAGGTCGTAGCCCTCCACCATTCCTCCCTCCGGGCCCCTGGTTTTCGTGCCCGTCAGGCCGATGGCCCCCATGTAGGCCTGGCCGCAGGAATTGGGGCATCCCGTCCAATGGATCTTCACCTCTTCGGGCAGGTTGAGTTCGCTGTCGAGCTCGCTGGCCATCGCCAGAGCTGTGTCCTTGGTATTGGTGAGGGCGAAACTGCAGTAGGTGTTGCCGGTGCAGGACACTGTGCCGGCACCGACCGGGTGGGGATGCAGGGGAAAGCGCTGCAGCAGGGGATCCTGTTCCAGTTCGGTTCGGGCCTCGGCACGGATGCCGGTGAGGATCACGTTCTGGTCTTCGGTGATGCGCACCTCGCCAGCCCCGTAGCGGTCGGCGGCGCTGGCCAGATCCTGGAGATCGGTTGCCCTGAGGCGGCCGACGGGCACATGCAATCCGGCATAGAAAAGTCCGGCCTGCTTCTGGGGGTGAAGGCCATAGGGGGATCGCGGTCTGGTGTCGAACACGGAACCGGGATCTTCCTGGAGGGGGCCGACTTCTGCGACGACCATCTCACGGAACTTCTCGATCCCCACTGCGTCCAGGTAGAAGCGGAACCGCCCACGGGGCCGTTTGTCCCGTTCCCCATGATCCCTCCAGATGCGGATCACCGCACCGGTCAGCGGACAGATCTGGTCCGGGAGGATCCAGGCATTCAGAGGAATGGCATAAGCATTCATCTGGGAAGAGAGAATCCCCCCCACCCACACGCCAAACCCCATCACGCCATTGCGCTCGACGGGATGGAAAACGATGTCATTGTGAAGAAGGAAATTATCCTTTGCTCCAGCAACAGCTGTATTCCATTTGCGAGGAAGATTGGAAAACTCTTTGTTGCCCTCTCCGCTGTTGGTGAGATAATCCTGCAGTTCCACCGTGTAGGGTCTGGTATCAACGATCTCATGGGGATCAATGCCGGCCAGCGGATTGCCGGTGACGTTTCTGGGGTTGTCAAAACCCGATTGGATGGTACTGAGACCAACTTCAGACAGCCTGGCCCGGATGTCGGGCAGGTCCTCGAGCAGCACACCACGGAGCTGCAGGTTCTGGCGGGTTGTGATATCGCAGCTGCCGTTGTCTCCGTAGCGAGACACGATGGAGGCGATGGCTCTGAGCTGTCTGGAATCGAGAACACCGTTCGGAACCCTCAGGCGGAGCATGAACAATCCCGGAGTCTTGGGACGCCAGAAGAGTCCATACCACTTGAGCCGGAGTTGCAGGTCGGTCTCATCAATATTCTGCCAGCCCAGTCTTGCAAACTCATCCAGCTCGCTGCCAACGGCAAGGCCGTCCTTGGCAGCTTTGTTCTGCTCGACCTTGTTTAATTTCTTGCCTTCCAGGTAAGCGGGCAGGCAGGATCCAGACGGCGATGCCACGATGGTGTGTTCGGAGTGTTTGCAAGTCCTCGGGCCAGGGGTCCGTCACCTGTGAAGGGATACGGACACGATGGTCACAGGGCTTCAAAACAAAGGCGCACCTGTGCATCACCATTTAGCCTTCGGTCCAGCGTGTTGCGTTGTAGCAGGCGCTACTTCGCAGCCAATCGGCCCAGCTCACGTTGGCGCCGGTGCCGGCTTCCCCCTGCCGCTTCCTGTGGAGAATTCCCACTCTGGGAGGTGCAGGCCATGATGGAGCAACTCTCCGGCAATCCGCTGCTGCTTTCCCATCCGTTCGCCCAGCCCGCGGCGATCAGATCCTGTGGACCCCTGCTGTTGGTGGTTCATGGCCGGGCTGGTGGCCTGATCCCTGAGGAAATCCGTGCCTTCTCCGCCGCCCTGGCGGCCCGACGCCGTTCTCCCGTCGCGATCGAGGCGCTCACGGCGGAGTGCCGGCCCCCGTTCATCGAACCGGAACTGACGCTGGTTCCCTTGTTGCTGCTGCCCGGTGTTCATGTCTGCAGGGATGTGCCTGCGATCCGGCAACGGCTCAGGGGCGAGGGCCTGCGGGTGCGGTCGGTTCCCTTTCTGGGCAGCTGGAGGGGATGGTTGCAGTACCTGAGCCGATGGGTGCAGAGCGAGCGGGAAAAGGGCCGTTCTCCCCTGCTGGTTCACCATCCCCTCTCCATGGCTGCGGGCTGCCGCTACCTCTCGATGCTCGAAGAGCGTCTGTGCGTTCCCCTGCTGCGGGCGGATGGCGTTGCCCCATACTGCGCAGACGAATGGTTCCATCACGTCCCTGCTGCCCCTGGCCCTGGCTCCCAATCGGATGACGGAGGCCCTGGCAGAGCGGTTCGCGGCTGAGGGAAAGGGGACCTTCCGGCTGGAAGCTCCCTGTCTGCTCGGCCATGCTCCTACCCGTTCCTTCCTGCTCGATCTCCTGCAGCGATTGCCGTGACACATTCCCCCTTCGGCAAGGTCTACCTGGTGGGGGCCGGGCCCGGAGATCCCGAGCTGCTCACCATCAAGGCCCACCGTCTGATCCGGGAATGTGACGCCCTCGTCTACGACTCCCTGATCCCCCGTCAGCTGCTGGAGCTGACTTCACCACAATGCGAACGACACTTCGTGGGCAAGCGCAGGGGACACCATTCCGTGCCCCAGCCCAGCACCAACAAGGTGCTGGTGGAACTGGCCCGGCGCCATCGCTGCATCGTCCGGCTGAAGGGCGGTGATCCCTTCCTCTTCGGCCGGGGAGGGGAGGAAGCGGCCCATCTCGATCTCCATGGGGTGCCCCTGGAAGTGGTGCCCGGGGTCACCGCCGGGGTGGCGGCTCCTGCCTACGTGGGAATTCCGATCACCCATCGGCTCGCAGGCTCCTCCGTCACCTTCGTGACCGGTCATGAGGAGATCGACAAGGCCCGACCCGGCGTGGACTGGCAGGGGCTGGCGCGCAGCAGTGATGGTCTGGTGATCTACATGGGCCTGCACAACCTCGAGCGCATCTGCGAGGAGCTGATGGAGGGCGGATTGGCACCCTCCACCCCTGCCGCCGCCATCCAGCAGGGCACGGTGCAGGGGCAGCGTCACCTGATCACCGTGCTGGGGGAGCTTTCCCAGCGGGTACGCGAATCGGGGCTGATCTCTCCTTCGATCGTTCTGGTGGGCGAGGTGGTGGCCCAGAGGGTGGCGTCCTGTCAGCCACCTCCCGCCCGGGTCGACATGCCGATCCCCTTCTGATGCAGACCCGCTCTGATGCCCGGAGGGGGGGCTCAGGGAGGGGGCGAACCGCTCACTCCAGCTGCAGCACCCCCCGGGTGCGTTCCCGGCGCTCCTGGTCCCTCGCGGAGAAGCGGGCCAGGCAGTTCCCCTGGGGGACCAGAACGCAGCTCACATAGTCGGATGCCTCCACCAGGGCAGCGCGGATCGCCTTGGCCGCCGGCGTGCGCTGGGCTTCGGTGCTGTTGTTGCCGAAGTTGAGGGTACCCGCGGCGCCGGTGAGAACCTGACCGGTGCGGCCCATGTTGGGGGCCAGCAGCAGGGCCGCCCCCGCCAGAGGCAGCAGACTCACCCCGCTTTCACGGGCGGCGGCCACGTTGCTGGCCCGGCCCTCCACGGTGCGGGCGCCGATCACCTCCCCGGTGGTGCTGTCCACCACCCGGATATCGATCGCCACGTAGTCCTTGGTCTCCACCTCGCTCTGGCGTCTGCCGAAGCCCATCACGCCGAAATTGCTTCCCGATCCCTTCTGCTCCACGTTGGAGTCGTAGGAGGTCACGGTGCCCAGCACGATGTAGCGGGCGCCGGTCATCTGCCCCTTGGCGGCGGCGTTGCCATCCCTTCTCACGATCCCCAGTTCGGCCATCTCCTGCTCGGAGAGAACGGCTCCCACGTTGCGGCGCTCCACCACCTGGAGGTTGCCGGTGGCCTGGAGTTCGTTGGCGAGGGCAGCGGCCAGGTCCGCGGCCACCGGCCCCTGCCACCACCAGGTGGGCTGGGTCACGGTGTTCTTGAATTCGGGCACCGACACGGTGGGCCTGCCGGCACCACCCTGGGCCCTGGCCGCACCGAGGCCGCCCCAGGGGGCGACGGCGATCAGAGCGGCGACGGCGAGCCGGGCGAATGCCGTTGACACCTTTGGGGGGGTGGGATGGCGGGCACGCGAGCTGGCCATGGCGCGATCGCTGGGGACGCGGAGCTGAAGGCCATTCAAGCAAGGGTTGCCAGGGGTGCCACCGGTGGGGGAACTGGCCTGTGCCGACCCGTATTCTGTAGCGGCTTCCACCAATTGCCCCCCGGTGATTCGTTTCACTGGAACACCTTCACCCGGGGCCTTCCCGCTTCCCCGTCCATGACCGCCACCTTTCCCTCCAGTGAACGGCTCCAGCAGAGCCGACACCCGGCGCCCCGTCCGGCGCCCATGTTCGAGCTCATCCCCTACGAGAAATTTCGCGATACCCCCTCGGTCCGATTCTTCGACATCACCGTTCCCACCTCCAATGCAAGGGATCTGGTGGTCCACACCGGCCCCGCCGTGAGTCCCCCGGATGACGCGGAGAGCGGCGCCTGGCAGTTCTATCTCCACCCCCATCAGGAAGACAACCTCCTCGCCCTCCAGGGTGGACGCACCTTCTACCTGGTCAATCTGGGCTGGAACTATCCCTTCCACATCGTGCGCCTGGAGTGCGGCGGTGACATCCTGCGCATTCCCCCCGGCACCTTCCACCGTTCCGTATCCGATCCCGATGGGTCCCTGGTGATCAACCAGGCCGTGCGGGATGAGGGGGCCAGCGTGGTACGGGAATTCAGGGTGTACAACAGCCACAGCATCCCCCGGCTCTTCGCCGTCACCTCCAAGACGGCACCTCTCCCCAAGCTGCACGGTCTGAACTGGTGATCGATCGCCGGCGATGAGGCTGGTCGAGGCCCTGGCGGGGGGCCTCACTCCAGCCTCAGATCGATCGTCACGTCTTCCGGATGGCGCCGCCCCTTCCAGGGGGGGCTCTCCTCGCGGGTCTCGTTGATGGCGGCGGCCTTTTCCTCGCCGGCCAGGGTTTCGAAGTGCGTTCCCTGCTCGCCGATGCGGAAGGCCTGATCCCCCTCGGGGGTCTTCAGCACCAGGGTCAGCGGGAGATGGGGCTCGATCGCGGGGTGCAGGCAGGGATAGAGCCGATGGTGACGCAGGCGCACGGCCAGCAGTCCTTTGGATGGCACGGAAAGGGGTCTGCCGTTGAGAAACATCCGGCAGCTGCTCCTGAAGGAGGGATTGGCCACCACCTCGAACCTTCGCAGGGAGGCATCCACGAAGCGGCTGGTGAAGCCTCCCTCCCTGGGAAAGTCGCAGATCAGGGGCCAGGGTTCCGGCACAGGTAGCAACGTCAGTTCGGGCGGGTCCTGGCCTTCCTGACCGCCTTCCTGACCGCCTTCCTCGGCGGTGTCGTCAGCCCGCCAGTGCAGCAGGGGGGAGAAGCGCCACTGCCACAGTTCCCGGAACGGAGTCGGATCGAGCTCCAGCCCATCGGCCTCGAGATCCGCCAGCACCTGCTCCAGATCGCCCCACAACTGGCTGGGGAGAAGCATCCGATCGTGCAGGGCGGCTCCCCAGTCGTGCAGGGCCGCAGGACGATGGCGTGGGTCAAGAAGATGGGCCGCCAGTGCCGTCCACAACAGGGCGATGGCGCTGCTCCACTCCACCCGGGGCAGGCTTTCCAGGGCCCGGAATTCGATCAGTCCGAGGCAGCCCGCCGGCGCTCCCGGGTTCCAGAACTTGTCGAAGCTGATCTCGCTGCGGTGGTTGTTGCCGCTGCGGTCGGCATGGAGATGGCGAAGCGTTTCACCGATCAGGCCGCGGTGATCTCCCCAGGGTTCGCTCGAGGTCCGGCCATCGGCCTGCTCGATGGCGTGGTAGGCGAGTTCCAGGTCGAAGATCGTGCCGGCAGCCTCGTCGGGCCGGGGGGACTGGGAAGCGGGTCCCACGCCAGGACCGCTGAACAGGTACCCGAGGGAAGGGTGGTGCTGCCAGTAGCGAAGGATTCCCACCAGCCAGGCGGGTCGCGAAAAGAAGGGGTTCTGCTCGAGACAGGGTCCGCCCCAGAGGAGATGGTTGCCCCCGCCGGTGCTCTCCTGCTGGCCGAGAGGACCGGGTTTCCAGCTGCGCAGTTCCAATCCATGAGCGGTCTGCTCGAGTTGTCGCAACCAGCCGTCGTATTCCGCCCAGCTCCGGCAGACGGGCAGGTTGATCTCCAGCACGCCCGGATCGGCCGTCAGGCCCATCACCCGCCAGTGCCCATCGCAGTCGCTGGGGAGCATGCCGCTGAGGCGCGGAGCGGCCAGGTTCCCGAGGCTGTCGGCAATGGCCTGGAGCAGGGCTTCCAGGGGTTTGCGGAACAGGGGGGGGAGAAACAGCTCCCAGCCGCTGGGGTCGACCTCGAGGGTGAGCACCTGCCTGGGCAGGTGCTCGGGGAAGTGCTGCAGCGGCAGCCGCAGACCGGCAGGACCCGGTGCCAGGCCCAGTTGGCGCTGGTCCTCTGCCATTGGCCAGGGCTCAGAACGCCAGTGCCAACCGGAGCTGGAATCTGCGGGATCGTCTGCCTCGGCGGTGAGGGGGGCGGCCCAGATGCGCTGGTGGGGATCCAGGGGATCCCTCAGGGGCACCGGATGGAGACCCACGCCGAGGCATTCCCCCAGCCGCTCCAGCCAGGCCAGGGCCTCACCGGCAGCCAGGGGGTGGCCCTGAAGGCCGGGCTGGCAGGGTTCGCTCCAGTGGACCAGGGGACTCCCGTCGGCGGCGACGATCAGCCGCAGGGCCCAGCGCGGATTGACCTCGCCCTCGTAGCACTTGCCGGGGCAGTAGAGGAGGGTGCTGCCGGGCCAGGCCTGGAGCTGGAGCTCCCGCGCCATCCGGCGGGCCAGGGGCAGCTTCGTGGGTCCATCGGCGCTGATGCTCCATTCGGCACCCTCCGGCTGGAAGGGCACCACCGTGGGCTCTCCGCCGAGGGTGAGCTGGATGCCAGAGCTCGCCAGGCGGCTTTCGGCGGCCCTGGCCACCGGCTCCATCCAGCTCATGCGTAGGGACTCACGGAACGGTTCAGGAAAGACGGGGGGACAGGGCGCTGCCGGAGAGAACGGGAACCGGCTTCACCTTCCAGATCCGATCTGCGTATTCGCGGATGGAGCGATCGCTGCTGAAATAGCCGCATCGGGCAGTGTTGAGCACCGACATGGTAGTCCAGCGGTTTTTGGCAGGATCGGGCTGACTCCAGGCTTCGTCCACCTCGTTCTGGGCGCGCCGGTAGTCGCCGATGTCGGCCATCACCCGGAAGGGGTCGCTGCCGCAGAGGTTGGCGAGCAGGGGATGGAAGAGGTCGCGGTCCCCCTCGCTGAAGTGACCGGAGCCGATGAGCTCGATCGCTTCGCGGGTCAGGGGCTCGTTCTCCAGCCAGGGCATCGGGTGATAGCCGCTGTGGTTGATGGCGGCCAGCTGCTCGGCGGTGTGGCCGAACAGGAAGAAATTCTCGTTGCCCACGCGTTCACGGATCTCGATGTTGGCTCCATCGAGCGTGCCGATGGTGAGGGCTCCATTGAGGGACATCTTCATGTTGCCGGTGCCGGAAGCCTCCATCCCGGCCGTGGAGATCTGCTCGGAGAGATCCACGGCGGGATAGATGCGCTGTCCGAGCCTCACGCTGAAGTTGGGCAGGAACAGAACCCGCAGGCGGCCGTCCATGGCGGGATCGATGTTCACGATCTCGGCGATGCCGACGATGAGCCGGATGATCAGCTTCGCCATGGCGTAGCCGGGGGCCGCCTTGCCGCCGAAGATCACGGTGCGGGGGGGCAGGTCCTCGCCGGCCCTCAGGCGCAGATACCGCTCCACGATCTGGAGGGCGGCCATCTGCTGGCGCTTGTATTCGTGGATGCGTTTCACCTGCACGTCGAACAGGGAATCCGGGTCGACGAGCACCCCGGTTTCCTGCCGGATCGTGCTGGCCAGCCTCTGCTTGGCCTGGGTGCGCACCCCCCGCCAGCGCTCCAGGAAGGCGCCATCGCTCGCCAGGGGCTCGAGGGAGCGGAGCTGGTCGAGATCCCGCCGCCATTCGATGCCGATCGATTCATCGAGCAGGCTGGCCAGGGAAGGATTGGCCACGGCCAGCCAGCGCCGCGGCGTGACGCCGTTGGTGATGTTGGTGAAGCGTTCCGGCCAGAGCCGGGCGAAGTCGCTGAAGAGATGTTTCTGCAGGAGGGCGCTGTGCAGTTCGGCCACCCCGTTCACCCGATGGCTGCCGACCACGGCCAGATGGGCCATGCGCACCCGGCGATGGGAGCCCTCCTCGATCAGCGACAGCCTCTCCAGCAGCTCGGGCTGGCCGGGGAAGCGGATGCGCACGGTGCGCAGGAAGCGGGCGTTGATTTCGTAGATGATCTCGAGATGGCGGGGCAGGAGGCTCTGGAACAGCTCCAGGCTCCAGGCCTCGAGAGCCTCCGGCAGCAGGGTGTGATTGGTGTAGCTGATCGCTGCGGTGGTGATGCTCCAGGCGGTTTCCCAGTCGACGCCGTTCTCGTCGATCAGCAGGCGCATCAGCTCCGCCACGGCGATGGCGGGATGGGTGTCGTTGAGCTGGATGGAGAACTTGTGGTGGAAATCGATCACCGGCATGCCCTGACCCTTGAGGATCCGGAACATGTCCTGCAGGGAACAGGAAACGAAGAAGATCTGCTGGCTGAGGCGCAGACGCTTGCCCTGCTCCATCTCGTCGTTGGGATAGAGCACCTTCGAGAGGGTTTCCGACTGCACCTTGTGCAGCACGGCACGGGTGTAGTCGCCGGCGTTGAAGGAAGCGAAATCGAAGGCATCGGGGGCCTGGGCGGACCAGAGCCGCAGGGTGTTCGCGGTGTTCACCCCGTAGCCCAGGATCGGCGTGTCGTAGGCGACGCCGATCACCGTGTGGCCGCCGATCGTGACCGGATAGCTCCATTCCGGACGGATCACCTCCCAGGGATTGCCGCGGGCCAGCCAGGGATCGGTGCTCTCCATCTGGCCGCTGCGGGTGATCTGCTGGCGGAAGATGCCGAATTCGTAGCGGATGCCGTAGCCGATCGCCGGCAGTTCGAGGCTGGCCATCGACTCCTGGAAGCAGGCCGCCAGCCGGCCGAGGCCGCCGTTGCCGAGACCGGGCTCCGGTTCCTCCGTGATCAGCTCCTCCAGGGAGAGGCCCAGTTCCGTGCAGGCCGCTTCGGCTTCATGACGGAGCCCCAGGTTCACCAGATTGTTTTCCAGGTGGGGGCCCAGCAGGTACTCCGCCGAGAGGTAGGTGGCGGTGCGCACGTGCTGGCGGGTGTAGGTGTCGGCCGTGTCCACCCAGTTGTGCAGCAGCCGATCCCGCACGGCCAGGGCCAGACAGAGGTAGTGGTCGTGCCGGGTGGCCAGCGACGGGGATTTGGCCTGGCTGGAGAACAGATGACGTTGCATCGCCTCGCAGAGGGTTTCCGTGCCGGAGCCGGCGGAGCTGAAGGACGAGGAAGGCGATGGTGCTCCCATGGGTCGGTCGGCGGGGGGTAGATGGATGGGGATCTGAACCAGTCCTCGCCTGGAACGTGGGGCTGCTGCTGCACCAACCGCTACAGCTTCGACCACCTTCCGGGAAGCTTTCCAGGTTGGGCTTCAGCTCTGCAGAACCTCCATCGATTCGGCGTGGATATGGCTGGCTTCGATCACTTCGGGCAGGATGCTCCAGCGGAATTCGCTCTCCACCTTCGGCGGACCGGAAAAGGAGCCGGTGACGGCCGCGGTGAGGGAAGATCTGGAGGAGGTGGCCAGGGTGATGTAGCGGTCGTCGACGGCGCCGCTGCCGCTGGGGTCATACCCCCGCCAACCGGCTCCGGGCAGGTAGACCTCCGCCCAGGCGTGCAGGTCGTAGCGCTCGGGCTGGGGCTCCACCAGGTGATACCCGCTCACGAAGCGGGCCGGCAGGCCCACGCAGCGACAGGTTTCGATCATCAGCATCGCCAGGTCCCGGCAGGACCCCACCCGTTCCTTGAGGGTGCGGCCGGAGGGCCAGGCCGGCCCCACGTGGCGCTGGGTGTACTTGACCCGGTCCTGGATGATCTCCACCAGCTGTTCCAGGAACATCAGCGCCCGCTGGTCGCTGCCCATCAGGGCTTCCTGGGCGAGATCCACCGCACCGGGATCGTGCTGGCCATTGGGCAGCCAGCCCTCGAGGGAGCCCATCAGATCGCCGTTGAGGTGGCCCACGGGATAGGGCAGCTGGGGTTCGTTCTCCTCCAGGCAGGTTTTGAGGCAGGGCGGCAGCTGGGTCTCCACCTCGCTGGTGGCCTGGACGAGAAAGATGTCCGTGCTGCCACTGAAGCGAGCGCGCAGGATCTCATCTCCGCTGGCGGCGACCAGGGGATAGAGATGGGAGGGTTCGGGGGTGATGGAGAGCTGGAAATGGAGCAGCCGCTGGAAGCCATGACCCCGGGGCTTGAGGCAGAAGCGGTGGGGACCGAGCAGGATCGGGCCGCTGTAGCGGTAGGAGAGGGTATGGGTTACGCGGGCGCGCATGCCGGCTCAGGACTCGCGTTGGAAGGGGTGGGCACGATGAAGTAGCGCTTCTCGATGAGCTCATGCAGCTTGTTGAGATCCTGCTGGAGATGGTCGATCGCCTCATGCAGGCCGGTGGCGATCAGCTCCTGGATGCGGGAGTAGCTCCAGCGGGCCAGCACCAGACCGCTGAGGCACTCGAGATCATCGGGAGGACCGGGCACGGAGCTGCTTCGCACGATCTTCAGGGTGTCGTTGATCCGCTCGAGGCAGTAGCGCACCGAGCGGGGGAAGACCGGATCCAGCAGCAGGAAGGCTGCCACCCCTTCCGGTGTGATCGCCCGCTGATGGGACTGACGGAACATCTGGTAGGCCCCTGCCGTGCGCAGCAGGGCGATCCATTGCAGTTCGTCGAGAACGCCGCCCACCTCCTCGGGGGAGGGCAGCAGCAGGAAATACTTCACGTCGAGGATGCGGCTCGACTTGTCGGCCCGCTCCAGCAGGCGGCCCAGGCGGCTGAACTGCCAGGAGAGATCCCGGCTGAGGGTGGAGTCGGTGATGCCGTAGAAGAGCTGGCAGGCCCGGCGGATCTCGCGCAGCTGCTCCTGGGGAGGCTGTTCCCAGAAATCGGCTTCCTGGAGATTCCAGTAGGTGCCATTGATCTGCTCCCACATCTCGGTGGTGATCACCTCCCGGATCTGGCGGGCGTTCTCCCGGGCGATGGCGAGGCAGTTGACGACGCTGCTGGGGTTGTCGGACTCCCGTACCAGGAAGGTGATCACATCGTCGGCGGTGGCGGATGGGCAGAGCCGATCGAAGAGTTCCCGGTCCCCGCTGGCATCGATCAGGGGCAGCCAGGGTTCGGCGCTGCCGGGTGGGCAGTCGAGAGCCATCGCTTCGCTCACTTCGACGAAGCGGGAGATGTTCTCGGCCCGCTCCACGTAGCGATTCATCCAGTAGAGGGAATCGGCGACCCGGCTCAGCACGAGGCTTCCTCCTGGAAGGAGCAGGATTCCCCGATCTCATCCGCCACGATCCAGGTGTCCTTGCAGCCCCCTCCCTGGGAGGAATTCACCACCAGGGAGCCCCGCCGCAGGGCGACGCGGGTGAGACCTCCCGGGGTCACCCAGGCCCCCTTCCCCCGAAGCACGTAGGGACGCAGGTCGACATGACAGGGGTAGAGCTCCCCTTCGCTCAGGGAGGGCACGGTGGAGAGCTCCAGGGTGGGCTGGGCGATGAAGTTGCGGGGATCGGCCTCGATCCTGCCGGCGAAGTCGGCGATCTCCTCCCTGCTGGCGTGGGGTCCGATGAGCATCCCGTAGCCGCCGGCCTCCGCCACTGATTTGACCACCAGCTCGTCGAGGTGGGCGAGCACGTAGGCCCGCTCCTGGGGCCTGGAGCAGAGGTAGGTGGGCACGTTCTCGATGATGGGTTCCTCCGCCAGGTAGTAGCGGATCATGTCGGGCACGTAGGCATAGATGAGCTTGTCGTCGGCCACTCCGGTTCCCGGAGCATTGGCGATCGCCACGCGCCCTGCGGCGAAGGCGGCCATCAGCCCCTTCACTCCAAGGATGGAATCCTTGCGGAAGACATCGGGATCGAGGAAATCGTCGTCGATGCGCCGGTAGATCACGTCGACGGGCTCCAGTCCCGCGGTGCTGCGCATCCACACCCGATCACCCTCGCAGACGAGGTCGCGGCCCTCCACCAGCTGGATGCCCATCTGCTGGGCCAGGTAGCTGTGCTCGAAGTAGGCGCTGTTGAACACGCCCGGCGTGAGCAGCACCACCTTGGGGGTATCGGTCCAGGGAGCCAGTTCGCAGAGGGTCTTGAGCAGGCGGGAGGGGTAGTTGTCGATCGGCTGCACGGTGCGGCCGGCGAACAGGCTGGGAAAGATCCGCTTCATCACCCGCCGGTTCTCCAGGAAATAGGCGACGCCGGAGGGGCAGCGGAGGTTGTCCTCCAGGACCCGCCAGGTGCCGCTGCCATCCCGCACCAGATCCAGACCGGAGATGTGGCACCAGCGATCGAGCGGGGGCTCGAGGCCCTGCATCTGGGGTCGCCAGCCCTGGGAGCTCTCCACGTCCTCGCGGGGGACGACCCCATCGGCGAGGATCCGACCAGGGCCGTAGACGTCGGCCAGGAAGCGGTCGATCGCTTCGAGCCGCTGGATCAGGCCCCGCTCGAGCCGGGCCCATTCGCCGGTGCCGATCAGCCGGGGCAGGGGGTCGAAGGGAAGGATCCGCTCCACGCCCTTGCTGCCGGAGTCGTTGAGGCGGAAGGTGGCGCCGAGCCGCTTGAGCAGCATGCCGGCGGCGGCATGGTTGTGGTTGAGCTGGTCGATCCCCATGCGGCCCAGGGAAGAGAGCAGGGGCCTGAGGGAGTCGCGCGGCCTGGACTCGGCGCTGAAATATTCGTCGAACCCGTGGCTGGGCTTGTACTCCGTGAACATCCGATACCCAGACGCTTAACAGTCAATCCTGCTGCGCCGCAGGGCCTGCTTCCAGTGGCGGTTGTTACCAAAGGAGCTGGGGCTGTTCTCCTGGCGTTCTGCCGCTGTGATGGGCACAGTGGATGGATGGGCACAGTGGAACCATGCTGCCGGCGGTGAATTCCCCCACTCCAGAGAAATCGCCGCTGTATCTGGCCAGGATCCTGGCGGCCGCCTCCACAACGTTTCTTCTGATTTTCCTGCTGGCGGTTCTGGCGGCACTGCTGCCCCTGAGGATCGGCGACCCGGCCTGGCAGCTGGGCCTCACCGGCAGCCTGGTGAACAACGGTGGATTCGCCCTGATCAGCCTGGTGCTGGTTCACCTTGCCGCCTACCTCGACCCCTCCAACGGTCGCTGGCAGGCCCGCAGTGCCGGCTTCCGCCACCTGGCGATTGCCGCCACCCTCGGTTTTCTGCTGATCATTCCCCTTCAGGGGTTCGCCACCTGGAAGGCCCTTGCCGCTGCGCAGTCGCAACGCTCCATCCAGTTGGGGCAGGTCGGCCAGCGGTTTGATGCCCTGCGGCAAGCGATCCGCAAGGCGCCCACGATCGAGGCATTGAAGGGCAACCTCCAGGAACTCCGGGGGCCCGCACTGCAGCCCGCGGATCTGGCCCAGCCCCTTCCCCAGCTGCGCAGCCAGTTGCTCGGCGCCATCGATCAGGCCCAATCCTCAATGGAGGCACAGATCCCGGCGATCGCCCCCGAGCGCGGGTGGGGATTGATCAAGGAAAGCGTACGCATCGCCCTGAGCGCCCTGGCCTTCGCGTTCAGCTTCGGGGTGGCCTCCCGGCGACCCGGCGCCACCCATTCGCTCCTGGAGGAACTGGGCCGCGGCTGGAAGCAGAGCCTCAAGGCCCGCCGCATCACCGCCAAGGACCGACGCGTCGCCCAGGAAAGCGCTGACAATTCTGCCCGATTGCTGGCACGCCAGGAACAACGCCGCAAGGCCTGGAAGCTCGATTACGACCGCAAGCGGAAGGAGGAAGCCAAGCGGAGACAGCGGGGCCGGTGACGGCCGGGCGGGAATTTGCCGGCAGGTTGGCCCGCTTCAGAGCAGGAAATACCGTTGCGCCATCGGCAGCACCTCGGCCGGTTCACAGGTGAGCAGTTCGCCGTCGGCGAACACTTCGTAGGTCTGGGGGTCGACCTCCACCTTCGGCAGCGCGTTGTTGTTGCGCATCTCCGCCTTGCCGATGCCGCGGGTCTGCACCACCGGCACGCAGGGTCGCCGCAGGCCGAGGCTGTGGGGCACATCGGCATCGAGGGCGGCCTGGCTCACGAAGGTGAGGCAGCTGGGGGCGAGGGCGCCACCGAAGGCGGCGAACATGGGCCGGCCATGCACCGGTCCAGGAGTGGGGATGGAGGCGTTGGCATCGCCCATCTGGGCCCACACGATCGAGCCGCCCTTGAGCACCAGCTCCGGCTTCACACCGAAGAAGGCGGGCTTCCACAGCACCAGATCGGCGAGTTTGCCCACCGCCACCGAACCCACCTGGCTGTCGAGGCCGTGGGCGATGGCGGGGTTGATCGTGACCTTGGCGATGTAGCGCTTCAGCCGGGTGTTGTCGTTGCGGGAGGAATCCTGGGGCAGGGGGCCCCGCTGCACCTTCATCTTGTGGGCGGTCTGGAAGGTGCGGGTGATCACCTCCCCCACCCGTCCCATCGCCTGGGAATCGCTGGCGATGATGCTGAAGGCGCCCAGATCGTGGAGGATGTCCTCGGCGGCGATCGTCTCCCGGCGGATGCGCGACTCGGCGAAGGCCACATCCTCCGGGATCCTTGGATCCAGGTGGTGGCACACCATCAGCATGTCGAGGTGCTCCTCGAGGGTGTTGCGCGTGTAGGGACGGGTGGGATTGGTGGAGCTGGGCAGCACGTTGGCTTCCCCGCAGATGCGGATGATGTCCGGCGCGTGGCCGCCGCCGGCTCCCTCGGTGTGGAAGGTGTGGATGGTGCGCCCGCCGATGGCACGGATCGTGTCCTCCACGAACCCCGCTTCGTTGAGGGTGTCGCTGTGGATGCACACCTGCACGTCGTGGCGGTCGGCCACGGTGAGGCAGCAGTCGATCGCCGCCGGGGTGGTGCCCCAGTCCTCGTGCAGCTTGAGCCCGCAGGCACCGGCGCGGATCTGCTCCTGGAGGGCTTCGGGGGTGCTGGCGTTGCCCTTGCCGTAGAAGCCGAGATTGACCGGCAGTCCCTCCGCCGCCTGCAGCATGCGGGCCAGGTGGAAGGCCCCGGGGGTGCAGGTGGTGGCGTTGGTGCCGGTCGCCGGGCCGGTGCCGCCCCCCAGCAGGGTGGTGACGCCGCTGGCGAGGGCCGTTTCGATCTGCTGGGGACAGATGAAGTGGATGTGGGTATCGATGGCGCCGGCGGTGAGGATGTGCCCTTCCCCGGCGATGGCTTCGGTGCCGGGTCCGATCACGATGTCCACCCCATCGGTGATGTCGGGGTTGCCGGCCTTGCCGATGGCGCAGATGCGTCCGTCCCGCAGGCCGATGTCGGCTTTCACGATGCCCCACCAGTCCAGGATCAGGGCGTTGGTGATCACGGTGTCCACGGCGCCGCCGGCGCGGGGGGTCTGGGCCTGGCCCATGCCGTCGCGGATCACCTTTCCCCCGCCGAATTTCACCTCGTCGCCGTAGGTGGTGCGGTCCTGCTCCACCTCGAGGATCAGCTCGGTGTCGGCCAGCCGCACCCGGTCTCCAGTGGTGGGGCCATAGGTCTCGGCGTAGGCGCGGCGGTCGATGCGGTAGGGCATGGCCTGGACGGAAATGGGACGGAGGGGATGCCAGGGAGGGTCAGTCCAGGGGACCGTTCACCATGCCGTTGAAGCCGAAGACCCGGCGGTCGCCCGCATAGGGCACCAGCTGCACGTCGCGGCTGTCGCCGGGTTCGAAGCGGATCGCCGTGCCGGCGGGAATGTCGAGTCGCAGGCCGTGGGCGGCCTCCCGGTCGAAACGCAGGGCATGGTTGGCCTCCTGGAAGTGGAAGTGGGACCCCACCTGCACCGGACGATCGCCGGTGTTGGCCACGCTGAGGGTGGTGACCGGCCGGCCGGCGTTGAGTTCGAGACTGCCCGGCTCGGCCATCAGTTCACCGGGGATCAGCGGGGTCATGGGGGGGTGGAGGGGAAGGGGGGAGAGGCTTCAGGGCTGGAACGGTTTCCAGGGGCCGGGCTGGCCCTCAGCGGATCGGATCGTGCAGGGTCACGAGTTTGGTGCCGTCGGGGAAGACGGCCTCGATCTGCACCTCCTGGATCAGTTCCGGCACCCCCTCCATCACCTGGTCCCTGGCCAGCCAGGTGGTGCCCTCTGCCATCAGTTCGGCCACACTGCGGCCGTCTCGGGCCCCCTCCAGCACCTGGAAACTGAGCCAGGCGACGGCCTCGGGATGGTTGAGTCGGAGACCGCGGTTCAGGCGGCGCTCGGCCAGCAGGGCGGCCGTCACGATCAGGAGCTTGTCCTTCTCCTGGGGGGTGAGGTGCATGGGGAAACCGGCTCCGCCCCACTCTGGCAGCGGCCCTCCCCGGCAATCGTTCAGGGGGAGCCGCCGCGCTGCCGCTCCCGCCTCAGGAGGCTCCGATCCAGGGGGCTTCCTGGAACGGCCACACCCGCGGCAGGTCCGGATCGCTCAGCTGCCTCAGGCGTCGCAGGCGCAACCAGATCCGGCTGAACCAGTACCGGGCCGCAGTGCTGGACGGCCCCCGGTAGCGGGCCACCAGTCCCTGCTCCAGGGCCCCGCAGGCCATTTCCCCCGCCAGTCCGTGGCGGTCGGCCCGGCACCCCTCGATCAGCTCCGCCATCTGGTGGCCCGCAAGCGGCTCCGGCGCTGCCCACACCAGCGAACCGAAGACCGGCTGTCCGTTCAGCCCATGGGCGGCCTCCAGGGCCTCGGCCCCCAGTTCGAGCCGATCCACCAGTTCCCAGCGAGGGCCATCCCCCTGCCTGCGACGGATCTGCAGAGCGGAGCGCCAGCGGCCCTGCCCCGGTCCTTCCCCCGCCGCCGTGCGGCCCAGCCGCACCACCTCCGTGCCCAGCCAGCCGGCACCCGGCGCCAGCTCCACCTCAGCCTTCTGCTCGAACAGGCCCCCTTCGAACAGCACCAGCTCCTGGGGCAGCCACTCCAGATCGGCTCCTGCCTCCAGCCGGAAATGGAGCTGCTGGCGGGCCCATCGCCCCCGGGGGGTCTGGCGGGACCGGCCGATCGAGCCGTAGACCTTCTGGGCTGCGGCGCTGGTGAGCAGGGCACGACTGCCCTCCTCGAGATCCACCTCCAGGCTGAGCTGATCGCCCCCCACCAGGCCACCGGCGGTGTGCAGGATCGGCAGTTCGCAGCGACCGTCGGCCCGGCTGAAGGCCCGCTGCAGCTTCAGGGGAGCGGTGGCTCCTCCCTGGTGGCACGTGGTGCCAAGGGCATTGCGACGAAAGCGCAGCGTCGCCGCGCCCTGCCACGAAGCTGTCTCTGCGCCCATGGTGGCTCGACCCCGGCCGTGGCAACCGCCACACTCTGGGCACCGGCGGGCCGGGGAGGCTGGCCTCCCCGGCATCGGATCACCGGAACCTTCCCCCCCGGACACCCAGGATGAAGCCAGAACCCGAACCCCCTCTGGTGCTGACCCGCCGACTGGAGGCCGGTGAGGCGGAGCGTCGTCTCGAGGCGGGGGGCGCTCCCGTGCTGCGGCTGGCCCTCTGCGCCGATGACCGCACCCGCCTGCGGGGCCATCGCCGCAGTGTCTGCGGCAGGGAGCTGGTGTTGCAGCTTCCCCGGGGGAGGCTCTGGAGCCCGGCGAGTGGCTGGCCTCCGCCGAGGGCAGGGATCTCACCCAGGTGGAGGCCGCGAGCGAGCCCCTGCTGCGGGTGCGCGCAGGCGATTCCCTGGACCTGCTGCGGGCGGCCTACCACCTGGGGAATCGCCATGTGGCGCTCCAGATCCTTCCCGGGGAGCTGCGTCTCCTCGAGGATCCGGTGCTGGCGGATCTGCTGCAGCGGCTGGGCCTGCAGCTGGAGCGCCGCAGCGAACCCTTCCTGCCGGAGGCCGGGGCCTATGCCGCTTCCCATTCCCATGCCGGTGCATCCGAGGGGGACCCGGGATGAGCGAATCCCGCCTGCACCTCTTCCAGCTGCTCAGTCCCGCCCTGCCGGTGGGCGGCTTCAGCTACTCGGAGGGGCTGGAGGTGGAGGTGCAGGCCGGCCGGCTGAAGGATGCCCCTGCGGTGGGGAGCTGGCTGGAAGCCGAACTGCGGCGCGGCAGCCTGCCGATCGAAGCGGCCTCCCTGCCGCTTCTGATGGGGGCCCTGCAGCGGTGGAGGGATTCCTCCCGTGCGGCGGATCGGCGGCAGGCAAGGGAGGAGGTGCTCGAGCGGGAACGCTGGTTGCTGGCCCTGAGGGAGGCGGCCGAGGTGCGTGCCCAGCAACGACAGATGGGGGGGTCGCTGCTGCAGCTGCTGGCCGATCTGGGCTGGCCCCTGCCACCGGCGCTGGCGGAGGAAGCCGGTTCGCTGCCTCGCAGCTGGCCTGTGGCCTGGGCCTGGGCCGGGGTGTGCCTGGAGCTGGATCCAGCCGCAGTGGTGGAGGGCTATCTGTATGGCTGGGTGGCCAACCAGCTCAGTGCTGCGGTGCGGCTGGTGCCGCTCGGACCCACCGAGGCCCAGCGGCAGCAGCTCGCCCTGGCGCCTCTGATCGCCGCTCGGGCGGCTGAGCTGGTGGAGGCCGATGCCGGCGCTCTGTGGAGTGGGGGCGTGGGCTCCGGCCTGGCCCAGCTGGGCCATGGGGAGCTCTATTCCCGCCTGTTCCGCAGCTGAATCGGACCGGTCTCGCCAGGATGGCCACCATCCTGGGCGGGGGCGCGATGGCAAGCAAGCTGCGGATGGGGGTGGCCGGGCCCGTGGGTTCCGGCAAGACGGCCCTGGTGGAAGGGCTGTGCCGCCGCCTGCGCGACAGATTCGAGCTGGCCGTCGTCACCAACGACATCTACACCCAGGAGGATGCCCAGTTCCTCACCCGAGCCGGCGCCCTGGCGCCCGAACGGATCCGCGGCGTCGAGACCGGGGGCTGCCCCCACACCGCCATCCGCGAAGACTGCTCGATCAACCGGGCGGCGGTGGCGGAGCTGGAGGAATCCTTCCCGGATCTCGACCTGGTGCTGGTGGAGAGCGGTGGCGACAATCTGGCCGCCAGCTTCAGCCCGGAACTGGTGGATCTGTGCATCTACGTGATCGATGTGGCGGCCGGCGACAAGATTCCCCGCAAGGGCGGACCGGGCATCACCCGCTCCGACCTGCTGGTGATCAACAAGATCGATCTGGCTCCCCTGGTGGGGGCGAGCCTGGAGGTGATGGAGAGGGATACCGAACGGATGCGAACCGGCAAACCGTGGTGCTTCACCAATCTGCGCACCGGGCAGGGCATCGATCAGGTGGAGCGCTTCGTGCTCGAACAGCTGCCCCGGGGGCAGGCCCATCCTCTGCCAATGTCTGGAAACCGAAGCCCGCAGGCTGGGGAAGAGAAGCGATCTGTGTGAATGAACACCAAACCGTGCGGGTTGGGATTGAAAATCAACACTCTGAGGCCGAACCCCAGTTTTTCGTAAGCGTTGATACGCAGTCCCGGGGGGGTGGTCCGTAAGTTCCCTGCTGCCGTCAGCTTCGCGGCGTTCGCTTCTCTTTGAATGAGCTCAATGGTTTCCCAATTCTCAAGGCGCCTCGGCACCGGTCTGGCTGCGACGGCAGTGAGCTTTTCTCTCGCCGCCTGCGGAGGCGGCGGAGGTGGTGGCGATGCTGGCGGTAAGTTTGACGGAGAGGTGAAGGTGGGCATCCTTCACTCCCTGAGCGGAACGATGGCCATCTCCGAAACGACCCTCAAGGAGGTCGAGGAAATGGCCATCAAGGAGATCAACGAAGCCGGTGGCGTCAAGGTTGACGGCAAGTCGTACAAGATCGTGGCCGTGACCGAGGATGGCGCATCCGACTGGCCCACGTTTGCGGAAAAAGCTCAGAAACTGATCGATTCCGACAAGGTCGCCGTCGTGTTCGGTGGTTGGACTTCGGCCAGCCGCAAGGCAATGTTGCCCGTATTTGAATCCAAGAATCATATGCTCTTCTACCCGATTCAGTATGAGGGGCAGGAGTGTTCCAGGAATATTTTCTACACCGGGGCCGTTCCCAACCAGCAGGCAGAGCCCGCCGTGGAGTGGCTGATGAAGGAATACGGAGGCAAGCTCGGCAAGAAGGTCTATCTGGTTGGCTCTGATTACGTGTATCCACGTACCGCCAACACCATCATCAAAGAGCAGATGAAGGCTCTGGGTGGCGAAACCGTTGGTGAGGATTACATCCCCCTTGGCAATACGGAGGTGGCTCCGATCATCGCCAAGATCAAGAAGGCCTTCCCGGATGGCGGCATCATCATCAACACTCTCAATGGCGATTCTAACGTCGCCCTCTTCAAGCAGTTCAAGGCCGCCGGTATCGATCCCGCCAAGTATCCGATCATGTCCTTCTCGATCGCTGAGGAGGAGATTCGCCAGATCGGCCCCGAATACACCACCGGCACCTACGCCACCTGGAACTACTTCATGAGCCTGGATACCCCGGCTTCCAAGAAGTTCACCGAAGACTTCCAGGCCATGTATGGCAAGGACAGGGTGACCGGCGACCCGGCCGAGTCCGCTTACAATATGGTGTATCTCTGGAAGAATGCCGTGGAGAAGGCCGGCACCTTCGAGGATCTCGACAAGGTGCGAAAGACGATGATCGGCATCACCTTTGCCGCTCCTCAGGGCGAGATCAAGATGTTCCCCAACCATCACACCTCCGAGCGGGTGATGATCGGCGAAGCCCTTCCCGATGGTCAGTTCAAGATCATCTCCGACAGCAAGACGGCTGTACCTCCCATCCCCTGGAACCAGTTCGTTCCTGATACCAAGGGCTATACCTGCGACTGGACCCAGGATCGTCCCGATGCCGGCAAGTTCAAGATGTGAGCTCCTGCGGGGTGGCCTTCGCCCATGGCCACCCTTTTCCTGTCCACCCTCTGACAACGGATGATCCGGTGGGGGGGTGGGTTCAATTCCTGCCGAAGAACCCACGCAGCGATCTTCGGCTGCCCTTCAGCCATTCCCCCCGTGGAACTCTTTTTTTCTCAGGTACTGGATGGCCTCAGTATCGGTTCAGTGCTTCTTCTTGCCGCTACCGGTCTGGCCATCGTATTCGGCCTCATGGGTGTGATCAATCTTGCCCATGGTGAATTCATGATGCTTGGGGCCTACGTCACCTTTGTGGTGCAGTCCTGGTTGAAGCCGATGGGGGGAGTGATCTTTGAACTGTATTTTCCGATCGCCCTGGTGCTTGCCTTTCTGGTCACGGCAGGGGTGGGGGTTCTGCTGGAACGTACCCTGATCCGAAAGCTCTACGGTCGTCCCCTGGAGACCTTGTTGGCCACCTGGGGGGTGAGCCTGATCCTGATCCAGTTTGTGCGCAGTGTCACCACGGCGATGGTGCTGGGAGTTGCTGCAGCCATACTTCTGGGTTTCCTCGGTGCCCGTCTGCTGCGGGCAAAGTATTTTGAAAAACCCTTTCTTCCCTATCTGAGCGGTTTGTGGTGGGCGATCGCTTCCGTCCTCGGCTTGGTGGCCGTGAACCTGCTCGATTCCATTCGTCCCTTTTCGAAGGAGTGGTTCGGTCCTCGCAATATTGATGTAACGGCTCCGAAATGGCTCCAGGGCAGCTGGGGGGAGATCGGCGGAATCGAGCTTCCTGGCCTTCGCATCTTCATCATCCTTCTTTCTGCCGCCCTGCTGCTGGCTACCTACTGGTTCCTCTCCAAAAGTGTCTGGGGTCTTCGCATTCGGGCCGTCACCCAGAACCGGCAGATGAGCAATTGCCTTGGAATTCCCACCGACAGGGTCGACAGCATCACCTTCGGACTGGGTTCCGGTCTGGCTGGAGTGGCAGGGGCGGCTATCACCCTGCTCGGTTCGGTGGGACCCAACCTGGGCGCTGCCTACATCGTTTCCTGCTTCATGGTGATCGTGCTCGGCGGGGTTGGCAACCTCCTGGGAACCGTGCTGGCCTCCCTGTTGCTGGGAATCATTCAGTCGGTCGTGGGTTCCGGATCCCTCCTGATCGTTTTCCCCAATCTGCCCGCAGCTGCGAAGGGGGTGGTTGAGTTCTTCGCGACGACGAGCATGTCCCTGGTGTTGGTCTTCATCTTCATCATTGTCTTCCTCCAGTTCCGTCCCAACGGCATGTTCCCCCAGAAGGGTCGCTCCGTGGAAGCCTGACGTGAAACCAACCACCACAAGGGAATCCTTCTGTTCTCGACCATCTCAGAGGTATCTAACGTGAAACTTTTTCGAAAACTGCTTCCCTGGATCCTCCTGGCGATCGCTCTCTTCATCCTGCCGGCGATTCTTGACGATTTCCGACTCAATCTTTTCGGGCGCTACTTCGCACTGGCGATCACGGCCTTGGCCATTGATCTGATCTGGGGTTACACCGGCTTGCTCAGCCTGGGTCAGGGAATCTTCTTTGCCCTCGGTGGTTATGCAATCGCCATGAACCTCACTCTCAATACAAAGAGTGAGGCTGGTGGCAATGGAATCCCCAAGTTCTTCGAGAATTATGGTGTCGACCAGCTTCCCTTTTTCTGGCAGCCTTTCTGGTCTCCTGTCTTCACCCTGATCGCCCTCTGGCTGATTCCAGCGATCGTGGCAGGTCTGGTGGGATATCTGATCTTCCGAAACCGGATCAAGGGTGTTTATTTCTCCATCATCACCCAAGCGGCTTTGATGGTGTTCTACCACTTCTTCAATGGCCAGCAGAAGCTCATCAATGGCACAAATGGTCTCAAGACCAGCACCACGGAGATCTTTGGACAGCTCGTGGGTTCCCCGGAAGTTCAGGAAAAGCTCTATCTTCTTACCGTTATTCTGCTTCCCTTTGTCTTTCTCATATGTCGCTACTTCACCAGTGGTCGCTTCGGTGATTCTCTGATCGCCATTCGGGATGATGAGCAGCGCCTCAGATTCTCCGGTTTCAATCCGGTTCCTTTCAAGACCATCGTTTTTCTCGTGGCGGGAGCCCTTTGCGGGATTTCAGGAGCTCTGTACACGCTTCAATCGGGGATCGTTTCTCCCCAGTACATGTCGATCTCCAACTCAATCGAAATGGTGATCTGGGTCGCCGTGGGTGGGCGAGGCACCCTGGTCGGACCGATCATCGGTGCGACGCTCGTCAATTACCTCCGCAGTCTTGTCAGCGAGGCATTGCCTGAGGCGTGGCTTTTCGTTCAGGGCGCTCTCTTCATCTTCGTCGTTGTTCTGATGCCGGATGGCATCTACGGCTGGTTCCGTAACGGTGGTTTCCGCTCCTTACTTGCTGCCTTCGGGATCGCACCCGCAACGCCGACCTACCCCCAGCTCGACGAAGAGGTGGTTGCAGCGAAGGAGATGTCCTGACCCATCGTTCTCAGATCTGCTTCCTCCTCCACACCATTCCAGTGACCTCAAGACCATGACCCAACCACTGCTTGAACTCAATGATGTAAGTGTGAGTTTTGATGGTTTCTATGCCCTCACCGATCTCAGCCTCAAGCTCTTCAAGGGAGAAGTGAAGTCCATCATCGGACCGAATGGTGCCGGTAAGACCACGTTTCTCGATGTGATCACCGGAAAGGTCCGCCCTACCAAGGGTACCGTCACCTTCAGGGGTGAATCTCTTGTGGGAGCTTCTGAGCAGTCCATCTGCAGGAGGGGTATCGGCCGCAAGTTCCAGACTCCTCGAGTTTTCGAGCATCTCACAGTTCTCCGCAATCTCGAACTGGTTGCTTCTCCCTACAAGAATCCCTTCAGTCTGCTCACCTCAAGCCTGCCGATCGCAACGAAAGACGAGGTGCATAGAATCATGAATTATGTAGGCTTGGCACCCTTTGCCACGGCCAAGGCAGGATCTCTTTCCCATGGTCAGAAACAATGGCTGGCGATCGCCATGCTTGTGGCCCAGTCTCCCGAAGTGATCCTGCTGGATGAGCCCGTTGCCGGACTCACGGATGAGGAAACCGTGCGCACCGCGGAATTGATCAAATCACTCGCCGGTGACCACACCGTGGTGGTGATCGAGCATGACATGGAATTCATCCGTGATCTTGATTTCGATGTCACGGTTCTGCATCAGGGTCAGGTTCTCACCGAAGGGCCTCTTGATCAGGTGAAGGCCGATCCACGGGTGATCGAAGTTTATCTTGGACAACCCGAAGATTAACGCTGAGCAGAATCTTTCCATCCCTGACCCCACGAGTTGCTTCCATCGATCGCCTGCCATGAGTAGCCAGCCCCTGCTTCAGATCAATGACCTGAATGTCTACTACGGAGAGAGTCATATTCTGCGCGATGTCGATCTCTCCGTCTATGAAGGTCAGATGGTCTGCCTCATCGGTCGCAACGGCGTCGGCAAGACCACGCTCCTCAAGACGATCATCGGATTGCTGCAGCAACGATCGGGCACGATCGATTATTCAGATCAGTCACTCTCTGTAGAACCCCCTTACCAGCGGGCTCGCTCAGGCATCGGCTATGTCTCCCAGGGAAGGGATATCATTCCGCAGGTGACTGTGAAAGAGAATCTTCTCCTTGGCATGGAAGCCCTGCCGGGAGGTCTCTCGAAAAATCGTCATATCGATCCGGTGGTGTTTGATCTCTTCCCGATCCTCGAGAAATTTCTCAACCGCAAGGGCGGAGACCTCAGCGGCGGTCAGCAGCAGCAACTGGCGATCGCCCGTGCCCTGCTGGGACGCCCCAGGCTGCTGCTGCTGGATGAACCAACCGAAGGAATTCAGCCTTCCATCATCCTGGACATCGAGCATGCCGTTCAGCGAATCATGAAGGAAACAGGCATCAGTGTGCTGCTGGTAGAGCAGCACCTCCACTTCGTTCGCAAGTCTGACTTCTACTACGCCATGCAGCGGGGAGGGATCGTGTCCAGTGGTCCTACAGAGCAGCTCTCGGATTCGGTCGTTCAGGAGTTCCTCACTGTGTGAGAGGTGCTGTCAACACCCCCGGTTCAGCATCCAGGGGCGGGTGGTGCTCTCTTTCAGTCTTGGTTTTCCCTGCTGAGAGCCTGATTCCTTGCGGATCAGCTGGGGTTCCGAGCTGGCCTGTTTCAGCCGAAGCGAGCCCGAGAGCATCATCGGTGGGCTGAACACCCTCCTGCCCTTGCCGCCGCACAGGGGACAGGCGGTGTTGTTCTGGCGGTCATCGATGCTGCGCCAGACCTCATAGTTTTCGCAGCCATTGCTGCAGCTGAATTCGTAGACGGGCATGGGATCCGGGGGGACAGGAGGGGGAGAAGAGAAGCAGGGGACTGGCGGCGCGATATGCCTCCGCCAGTCCCGCGTATCCGGCTGGGTTCCGCAGTGCCTCAACAGGGAAGAATGTCCTTGTCGAAGATGGAGGTGGGGATGGCCAGGGTGCAACAGGCATTGGGGATGTCGACGATGCCGCTCACCCTTCCTTCCACCGGTGCGCAACTCAGAAGAAGGTAGGCCTGCTCGCCAGTGTAGCCGAATTTCTTCAGGTATTCGATGGCATTGAGGCAGGCGCGACGGTAGGCAATGTGCACATCCATGTAATACTGCTTGCCTTCGAACTCGTCCACCGAAATTCCCTCAAATACGAGATAGTCGGTGAAGTGGGGCTCAACGGGACTGGTCTTGAACATGGGGTTGACCATTCCGTACTTCGCCATCCCCCCCTTGATGATCTCCACGTGAAGATCGATGTATCCAGACATCTCGATGGCGCCGCAGAAGGAGATTTCTCCATCGCCCTGAGAAAAGTGGATGTCTCCCATCGAGAGCTTGCCGCCGTCCACATAGACAGGGAAGTAGATCCTGGTTCCTTTGGTGAGATTCTTGATGTCACAGTTGCCGCCATGTTCGCGGGGAGGCACGGTGCGGGCGGCCTCGTTCGCCACCCTCTCGAATTCACTGGACGGCAGGGTGCCGAGGATGGCGCTGTTGGGGTTGGGAAGGGCTGCCAGGACCGGTTCGCTGCCGGACAGTCCGGCACCGTAGGTACGGCGATCCGGCGCCGTGTTCACCAGCTCCGTTTCGCGCCGGTTCCACTCCTTGAGGAGTTCGTGGGAGGGGGCACAGCCGATCAGGCCCGGGTGGGTGATGCCAGCGAAGCGCACACCCGGAATGTGGCGGGAGCTGGTGTAGATCCCCTCGAAATCCCAGATGGCCTTGGCGGCCTTGGGGAAGTGATCGGTGAGGAACCCTCCACCATTCTCCTTGGCGAAGATTCCCGTGAATCCCCATTCGTCTCCCTGCAGAGCACCCACATCGAGAATGTCGACGACAAGAATGTCTCCCGGCTGCGCGCCATTCACCCAGATCGGACCACTGAGCACATGCACCACCTCCAGATTCACATCGGCGATGTCCTGGGGGCTGTCGTTGTCCTTGATCTGGCCGTCGGTCCAGTCCTTGCATTCGATCCGGAAGACATCCCCGGGGTTCACCGATACCACGGCCGGGATGTCGGGATGCCAGCGGTTGTGCCCGGGCATCTCCTGCTGATCCATCGGCTTGGTGAGATCAACACTGAACAGAGTCTTTGGCATTGAGTAGAACCTGGCAAAGGCTGCGCCCGCATCCAAAGCGACGCTTCCTTTGCAGGAAGTGTCTACGGCTACCGATATTCCGCTTGGCTGACGGGGTCGGCAGCGGTTCAGGTTCGCATCGGATCAGGGCTTGCCGCGCAGGTGGGCAGGACGATCATCGAAATCGCCACGCCGACAGAGATTGTCCTTGAGTCGTGCTGCCCAGGGATAGGGAGCCTGCCTGCCCCTGGCTTCAACCCTGCCATCAAAGTGATAGAGAACCTGCCAGCGTTTCTCTGGGTTGGGTGATTGCTTCTTTGCCAGATCGTTGACCGCTTCTCCGTAGAGATTGTCGTAGCTCTGCCACCCCGGCTCGCCTTCGATGCTGCAGACCGCGCTCACCTCATGCAGGCCGCCGGGCTCTTGGCCGGCCTGCTTCACCCGCACGGCTCCCCTGTAGAGCCCGTTCGCCACCCCTGGCTCGAAGGCCCGGGCCAGCAGCACCTGGGTGTTCTCCACCCGCACCAGGAGATCCCCCTCCTTCGCCTGCCGGATCGCCACCTCCCTGCTGACGCCGCAGCTGCTCAGCACGAGGCTGAGGCCAGCGCCGCCGAGAAGGCCCCCCACCGCACGCAGCCCGTTCCCACTCCCCCTCTGCACACCCACGAACCATCGTTCCGCAGGGGGGAAACCTATGACGGCCCCTGCGGCCCTGCTTCCCCCAGCAGCCGTCGCCAGAGCCGTTCCGGTTCGGGCCAGATCGGAATCTGCCGGCCGTCGATGGCCCGCACCGGGCGGCAGCCGAGGCTGTTGATCAGCAGCAGGGCCTGGGCCTGGTCCAGTCGCCCGGGCGCCAGGCTGGCTTCCACCGCCAGTCCCAGGGCAAGGGCCCGCTCCCGCATCACCCCGGGCAGGCAGCCACTGCTCAGGGGAGGGGTGAGCCAGCGGTCGTGGCAGCGCAGCAGCAGGTTGGCGGTCGTGGCACAGCACAGTTCACCGCTGGTGCTCAGCAGCAGGGCGTCATCGGCTGCGGCGAGGCGGGCCTCCCGCCGGGCCTGGATCGACGGCCCGTAGGCCAGGGTCTTGCACCGGCTCAAGCGGCTGTGGGCGTTGCGCCGTTCCGTGCGGCTGACGATCGTCGTGAGATCGCTGAAGGATGGCTGGAGGGGAGTGAGCTGCAGCCAGAAGCGGTGCAGCGGTTGCGGCTCCCCCTCACCCGGCAGGTCGATCCCATGGGGGCGCGGCCCATCCCCTTCCGCCCAGCCGGCCCCACCGCCGCGGCTCCAGTTCAGGCGCAGGGCACCGGTGCGGATGGCGCTGCGGGCCACCGCTTCGCGGATCAACGCTTGCACCCGCTCAACTCCGGGGGGCGGCGCCATGCCCAGGAGCGCCGCCGTCACCCGCCAGCGTTCCAGATGGTCCGGCAGCAACCTTGGCTGGGTCTGCTCCACCAGCACCGTTTCGAAGATGCCATCGGCCAGCAGCAGGCCGCGATCGTCGAGGGGCAGGGCAAGAGCCTGGGGTGGCCCCCAGCGGCCACCGCCCCCTCCCCCCATCCCTGCATCGATCCAGGCGATCGGACTGCCGGGCAACGGTCGGTGGGGCGAGAGGGCGCCATTCTCGCCAGGCCCGGGTCTTCAGCGCAGGCGCGCACCGGCGGCGATCAGGCCAGTGCCTCCAGCAGGGGGCCGATCTTCCAGCCCAGTTCCTCGGCCTCACCTTCCGGGTCGGAGTCGGCCACGATGCCGCAGCCGGCATGGGCCCGCAGCCGGGTTTCCTTCAGCATCAGGCTGCGGATCAGGATGTTGCTGTCGAAGCTGCCGTCGTCGCCGAGGCGGAACAGGGCTCCGCAGTAGGGCCCGCGGGGCAGGGGCTCCAGCTCACTGAGCCGTTGGCAGGCCCGCAGCTTCGGGGCTCCGCTGATCGAGCCCCCCGGCCAGCAGGCCCGCAGCAGGTCCGCCAGGCCCAGAGCGGGGCGCAGCCGGCCCCGCACCACCGAGGTGAGGTGGTGGACCTGGCGGTAGCTCTCCAGACCCACCAGCTGGGGCACATGGATCGATCCCGGCAGGCAGACCCGGCCCAGATCGTTGCGCAGCAGATCCACGATCATCACGTTCTCGGCCCGGTCCTTGGGGCTGGTGATCAGGGCGGCGGCGGCGTCCGCATCCCGCAGCGGATCCCGGTGGCGGGCGCGGGTGCCTTTGATCGGCCTGGTTTCCACCATCCCCTCGCCATCCAGGCGCAGGAACCGTTCCGGCGACGCCGACAGCACCGCTTCGCCCCTGGCACCGCCTGTGGCGATGGCCAGTCCCCCGAACGGGGCCGGGCAGTGGTGCCGCAGCCGGCCGTAGAGGCCGAGCGGATCGGCCGGGGAGGAAAGGATCTGCTCGCAGCAGCTGGTGAGATTCGCCTGGAACAGATCCCCGCCGGCGATCCATTCGCGGATGATCCGCACCCGGGCGGCGAACTCCTCGCGGCTGGTGTGCCAGTGCCACCCGTCCGTCGGCAGGGCGCCATTCCCTGGTGACGGAGGTGGCTGGACTGCCGGCACGACGGCTTCGATCAGGGCGGCCAGGTCTGCGAGCCTCTGCGGATCGCGGCCCTCGAGCCACATCCTGCGCGCCCCGTATTCCATGTGCAGCACAGGGTCGTAGCGCCCCGCCCAGAGCACGGCCATCTCCGGTGACCTCCAGTGCCCGGCGGGTTCGACCCAGGCGCCTGCCTCGTAAGCGAGCCAGCCGAGCCAGACGCCCCCTGTGGCCATGGCGGCCATGGCGGCAAAGGGATCCTCGGCGCCCTGCTCCCCGGGAAGGCCGCGACACACCACCACCTGCCGGGGCGCCAGCGCCAGCAGGCCCCGCTGCCCGTGCGTCGATCCATCCCCATCCAGCCACACCAGACCCTCTTCGCCGAGCCGGTGGGCCAGCGCGTGGGCGAGGAGCCAGGGTTCCCGCCAGGGCAGATCGCGTCGCCGCAGCTCGCAGGAGGGAGGCATGGCCGCGGTGCCGGTCAGCAGGCCAGATCCGGCCTTCCCGCCTTGATCAGGGCGGCATTGCGGATGCGGCAGCTGTCGCAGCTGCCGCAGGGCAGCGCATCGCCGATGTAGCAGCTCCAGGTGGTGGCCACCGGAACGCCGAGCCGCAGGGCTTCACGCACGATCTCGGTCTTGTCCATCGCCATCAGGGGAGCCCAGAGCCTCGCCCCGCGGCCTTCCCGCCCGGCCTTGCTGGCGAGATCGGCAAGGCGCTGGTAGGCGGCCAGGTAGTCGGGCCGGCAATCGGGGTAGCCGGAGTAGTCGACGGCATTCACCCCCAGCACCACCCGTTCGGCGCCGCGGGCCTCCGCCAGGCTGAGGGCCAGGGCGATGAACACCGTGTTGCGGCCGGGCACGTAGGTGATGGGGATCATGTCCGGCACCACACCGCCCTGGGGCACGGCGATCGAGGCATCGGTGAGGGCGGAGCCCCCCCAGGCCGCCAGGTCGACGGCGATCCGGTGGTGTTCGAGGAGGCCCAGGGCCTGGGCGACGGCCGTGGCGGCCTCGAGTTCCCGGCGATGGCGCTGGCCGTAGTCAAAAGAGAGAGCGATCACGCGGAAACCCGCCTCGAGGGCGAGGGCCGCTGCCGTGGCGGAATCCAGTCCGCCGGAGAGCAGGGTGACGGCGATCGGCGGCTCGGACATGGGGGCAGACTGGCAGATCCTGGCCGGCTTCCATGCGCCCAGCCTTCCTGCTTGCCCCCCTCGGTGCCCTGGGCCTCAGCCTGCTCGCCTTCGCCGGCCCGGGCCCTTCGACAGCGGCCATGGCCCTCCCTCCTCCCGATCTGAAGCCCTTTCCGCCTGCAGCGGCGGGGGAGAGGCGCTGGGTGATCCAGCTGCCGGCGCTGCCGCCTGGCTCCGGGGATGCCGCTGTTGGCAAGGGCGAGGACAGCCGGCAGGTGGAGCTGATCGTGGGCCGGGAGGCTGAGGTGGACTGCAATCAGCATCTCCTTGCCGGCAGGATCGAGAGCGAAACGGTGAAGGGATGGGGGTACACCGTCCACCGGGTCCGCGGGGCAGGACCGATGCTGTCGACCCTGAAGGCCTGTCCGCCCGGGGAACCGAAACGGCGGCTGTTCGTGAGTCTGGGCGGCGACCCCTATCTCGTGCGCTACAACCCCCGCCTGCCGATCGTGATCTACCTGCCCCAGGATCTGGAGCTGCGCTGGCGGCTCTGGAGGGCTGAGGAGGGGCAAAGGCGGGCCACTCCCCTCTGAGATCCACTCCCCTCTGAGATCCTTGGAGGCCGGCCCTCCCCCCCTGGCCTCCCCTTTCCCGCTGCCTGCACCGCCATGGCGATCCCCAACGAAGCCTTCGACAATCGGGAACGATCCCGGCGGGGGAACCCCGTGGAGGCGGTGCTCCCCTGGCTGACCGCCGGAATCGCCCTGGTGGGGGGTGGTTTCTACTGGGGATACAACTTCCGCGCCGCCCAGAAGCCCTCCCCGGAGGAACTGCGGCAGCGGGAACGACAGGAGCTCGCGGGCGTGGGCTGGAAGCAGAGCGCCGAAGGGGTGCTCACCCGCTGGTGCACGAACGACTGCCGTCCTCCCAAGCTCTACGGCGGCGGCAAGGCCCAGATCTTCGAGGTGTACTGCAAGGACCGTCCCTGCGGCAGGATCAGCGCCAGCTTCCGTGTGCTCGATCGGGAGGGTCAGGAGCTGGGCACCACCACGGCCAGCAAGGAAGGCATCCATGGCGAACGGTTGCGGCTGGTGGTGATGAGCCCCGAGCCGAAAGCCGATCACTTCGACCTGCAGGACTTCAACGCCCAGGCGCTGGTGTACTGATCGCAGGGATCGTCACCTCACCTCCAGCCATTTGTGGATCTGGAGGCTGAGTCGCCAGGCCGGATGCCTGCGCACATGGTCCAGGGCCAGCTCCCGGCCGCGTTCGCTCCCCCAGCCGGGCTGCAGGAGCAGCTGGGGGTCCTCCGCCACAGCGGAGGGGCCGACCCGGGACCGTCTGGCCTGCCTGGCTTGCCCGGCGGCTTCGGCCATCGACTCGGCGAAATCCAGATCCTCCGGCTCGTGGATCACGACCTTGAGTTCGTGGCAGGCGGCCAGCAGTTGGGCGGTGGGCGGGTGGTGGCGCTTGGGGGAGAGGGTGATCCAGTCGAAGGCGCCGCTGAGCGGGTCCACGCCGCTGGTCTCCAGATGGAGGGGGAGGCCGGCGGCCTGCCGCAGGGCCTGGCAGAGGGGGGCGAGTTCGTGCTCGAGCGGTTCGCCGCCGGTGATCACCACGAAGGCGGCACCGGCACTGCCGGCGCTGGCGGCTGCCGCGGCCAGGTCGGCCAGGGAGCGGCGGGGATGGACCCCGGAGGGCCAGGAGTGCTTGGTGTCGCACCAGGGGCAGCCCACGCGGCAGCCGGCCAGCCTCAGGAAGAAGGCGCCGCGGCCCGCGTGGATCCCTTCACCCTGCACGGAATGGAAGGTCTCCACCACGGGCAGGTCGCTGGGCAGGGAGATCAAGGCAGGCTGGCCTGGGGGTTCGCTTCGGCTCGGACGCTGCGGAGTGCCTCGCCAGGGCTTGCCGGCAACCGCTCCTGGGCGGCCTCGATCAGGCCGCGGAACAGGGGATGGGGCTTGCCGGGCCTGGAGAGGAACTCCGGGTGGTACTGGCAGGCGGTGAAATAGGGATGGTTCCTGAGCTCGATCAGCTCCACCAGACGGCCATCGGGGGAGGTGCCGCTGATCTCGTAGCCGGATTCCAGGAACAGGCTGCGGTAGGCGTTGTTGAACTCGTAGCGGTGGCGGTGCCGCTCGTACACCACCTCCTCCCCGTAGAGCCGCTGACCCAGGGTGCCCGCCGTGAGCCGGCAGGGATAGACACCGAGCCGCATCGTGCCGCCCAGGTCCACCACGTCCTGCTGCTCGGGCAGCAGATGGATCACCGGATGGGGGGTGGCGGGGTCGAGCTCGGCGCTGGTGGCCCCGCTCAGGCCGGCCTGGTTGCGGGCCCATTCGATCACCGCGCACTGCATGCCCAGACACAGGCCCAGGAACGGCACGCGCTGCTCCCGGGCCCAGCGGATGGCAGCCACCTTGCCGTCGACGCCGCGATGACCGAAGCCCCCGGGCACGACGATGGCATCCATGCCACTGAGCAGGGCCTCGGCTCCCCGCTCCTCGATCTGCTCGGCGCAGATCCAGTGCAGATCCAGGGAGGCATCCCTCTCCAGGCAGGCATGGCGGAGCGCCTCCACCACCGAGAGGTAGGCATCGTTGAGCTGCACGTATTTGCCCACCAGCGCCACCTTCACCGCCGGTCCGGGGCTGCGCAGCTTGCGCACCAGCTCGGCCCAGCGGGCCATGTCGCTCGGGTGATCCACAAGATCGAGCACATCCAGCACCTCCCGGCACAGGCCCTGCTGCTCCAGGACCAGGGGAACGGCATAGATGCTGTCAGCATCGAGAGCGGGGATCACCGCCCGGGTGGGCACGCCGCAGAAGCCGCCGATCTTGGCCTTGAGGTCGTCGCTGAAGGCCCGGTCGCTGCGGCAGACCAGCAGATCCGGCTGGATGCCGATCGAGCGCAGCTCCTTGACCGAGTGCTGGGTGGGCTTGGTCTTCAGTTCACCGGAGGTGCCGATGAAGGGCAGCAGGGTGACGTGCACATAGGCCAGATCGCGCCGGCCCACGTCGCCGCGGAATTCGCGGATGGCCTCCAGGAACGGCAGCGATTCGATGTCGCCCACGGTGCCGCCGATCTCGGTGATCACCACATCGGCGCCGCTGTTGGCGGCCACCCGGTGGATGCGCTCGCGGATCTCGCCGGTGATGTGGGGAATCACCTGCACCGTGCCGCCGTCGTAGTCGCCGCGCCGTTCCCTGTTGATCACCGCCTGGTAGATGGAGCCGGTGGTCACGCTGTTGAGGCGTGACATGGCGGTATCGGTGAAGCGTTCGTAGTGGCCCAGGTCGAGATCGGTCTCGGCACCGTCTTCGGTGACGAAGACCTCACCGTGCTGAAACGGGCTCATGGTGCCCGGATCCACGTTGAGGTAGGGATCGAGCTTGAGGATCGAAACGCTGTAGCCCCGGGATTTCAGCAAGCGTCCGAGGCTTGCCGCCACGATGCCCTTGCCGATGCTCGACACCACCCCGCCGGTCACGAAGACGAATTTGGCAGCGTGCTTGGCGGCGTGCGGGCTGGGGGCGACCATGGGCACTCGGCTGACGATCCAATCTACCGAGAGGCACCAGATGCGCCGAGCTTCCTGCCGGCCTGGTGGCTTGCGGTGCCGCCTCAGGCCTCGAGCAGGCTGCGCAGCATCCAGGCGGTCTTCTCGTGGATCTGCAGGCGCTGGGTGAGCAGATCGGCGGTGGGCTGATCGTTGGCCTCCTCCGCCAGGGCGAACACCTCCCGGGCGGTGCGGGCCACCGCCTCGTGGCCGCTCACCAGTTCCCGCACCATCTCCAGGGCGGCTGGGATGCCGCTGGATTCGGGGATCGAGGAGAGGCCGCTGTAGGTGGCGGCGCCGAAGGGGGCAGGGCAGCCGAGGGCGCGGATGCGCTCGGCGATCACATCGAGGGCATTCCAGAGTTCGGTGTACTGCTCCATGAACATCAGGTGGAGCGTGCTGAACATCGGTCCGGTCACGTTCCAGTGGAAGCCGTGGGTCTTGGCGTAGAGCACGGTGGTGTCGGCCAGGACCCGGCCCAGTCCCGCGGCGATCCGCTCGCGCTGGTCCTGGGGGATGCCGATGTCGATGGGGGGAGCGGTGACGGTCATGGCGGGCGGGTGCAGAGAGGTGATGACAGTCTAAAGCGAACTGACTTCGCTTTATGTCCCCGGTACCGGCCTCGTGCCGGCCCCGGCAGGCCCATCAGTCGATGCAGGTGAGATAGTCGCGCACCCGGCTGCGGTGCCTCGGCTGGCGGAGCTTGAGAAGCGCCCGGGATTCGATCTGCCGCACCCGCTCCCGTGAGAGCTGCAGCCGCTCGCCGATCTCGGTGAGGGTGCGGGGGGTGTCGTCCTCCAGACCGAACCGCTGACGGATCACCAGGGCCTCGCGGCTGCTGAGCTCCTCCACCAGGGCGTGCAGTTCTTCCCGCAGCTGCTCACGGGCGAGGGTGTCCTCCGGGGAGGCGTGCCTGTCCTGCAGCAGATCGCCGAGGTCGCTTTCCTGATCTCGTCCCACCCGGCTGTCCAGGGAGATCGGGTCGGGCTGTCGCTGCAGGATCAGGCGCACCACGTCTTCGTTCAGTCCGCTTTCCCCGGCGAGTTCGTCCAGGCTGGGGGAGCGGCCCAGGCGGGTGAGGAGCTGCCGCTGGGCCCGGCGGATGCGCTGGAGCTTCTCGGTGATGTGCACGGGGAGGCGGATCGTGCGGCTCTGGCAGGCGATCGCCCGGGTGATTCCCTGGCGGATCCACCAGTAGGCATAGGTGCTGAAGCGGAAGCCCCGGGTGGGATCGAAGCGTTCCACTGCCCGCTCGAGGCCCAGGGTGCCCTCCTGCACCAGATCGAGCAGGTCCATGCCGCGCTGCCGGTATTTCTTCGCCACCGCCACCACCAGCCGCAGGTTGGCCTGGATCATGCGCTCCTTCGCCCGCCGCCCCCGATGCAGCGCCAGACGGAACGCGCCCGGTGTGAGGCCGCTGCGACCCTCGCCGCAGGTCAGCAGCCGCTCCCGTTCCTGCACCAGTCTCGCCAGGAGCACCTCCTCCTCCTGGGTCAGGAGGTTCACCCGACCGATGGCCTGGAGGTACTGACGGACCGGATCGGTGGAAGCGGTGGAGGCTGCCAACTGTCGTTCGCGGGCGCAACTCTTTCAGGGTGAGGCGCGCCCGCCGGGGGTCTTCCCATTCCTCCGGATTGCTTTGGGATCACTCCCTTACTCCTCCTCTTTCTCCCAGGTGCTGGCCACATGCAGCTCCTCCAGCTGCCCGTCGGTCACGTCGGCCGGGGCCTGGGTGAGCAGGCAGCGGGCCTGCTGGGTCTTGGGGAAGGCGATCGTGTCGCGGATCGATTCCTCCCCCGCCAGCAGCATCACGATGCGATCGAGGCCGAAGGCGATGCCGCCGTGGGGGGGGGCGCCCATGTCGAGGGCCTCGATCAGGAACCCGAACTGGCGCTCGGCCTCCGCCAGGGGCAGGCCGATGCTCTGCAGCACCTGGCGCTGCAGGGCCGAATCGTGGATGCGCAGCGAGCCGCCGCCCAGCTCCAGGCCGTTGAGCACCAGGTCGTAGGCCTGGGCGCGGGCGCTGGGGAGGGTGTCGGGCCAGGCGGCCGGATCCGTGCCCAGGTCGCGGACGTCGGGGGCGCAGAAGGGATGGTGCAGGGCCTCCAGGCGCTGCTCCTCGGCGTTGAATTCGAACATGGGGAACTCCACCACCCACAGGAAGTTCCAGGTGTCGTTCTGTCGGTCGGCCGGCACCAGGCCCAGCTCGCGGGCCAGGAACTGCCGCACCCGATCCAGCGCCTTGTTCACGGTGGCCGTATCGCCGGCGCCGAAGAGCAGCAGGGTGCCGGGCTCGGCGCCGGTGCGCGCCAGAAGTTCGGCTTTCTTCTCGTCTGAGAGGTTGTCGCGGATGGCGCCGATCGTGTCGATCGTGCCGCCCTCCCGCACGCGGATGAAGGCCAGTCCCCCGGCGCCCGCGGCCTGGGCCTCGCTGAACACGTCGCCGCCGGGCTTGATGCGCACGTTGCTGAGCGCCTCGTTGCCGCCCGGCACGGCCAGGCACTTCACCGAACCCCCGGCCGCCACGGCGCCGGCAAACACCTTGAAGCCCATGTCGGCCACGAGGTCGCTCACGTCGGTGAGCTCCAGGCCATAGCGGGTGTCGGGCCGGTCGGTGCCGTAGCGCTCCATCGCCTCGGCCCAGGTGAGGCGGGGGAACGGCCGCGGCAGATCGATGCCCTTCACCGCCTTCCAGATCGCGGCGATCAGCCCCTCGTTGAGCGCCAGGATCTGCTCCTGGTCCATGAAGCTCATCTCCATGTCCAGCTGGGTGAACTCCGGCTGGCGATCGGCGCGGAGGTCCTCGTCGCGGAAGCAGCGGGCGATCTGGTAGTAGCGCTCCAGCCCCCCCACCATCAGCAGCTGCTTGAACAGCTGGGGCGACTGGGGCAGGGCGTACCACTCGCCGCCGCACACCCGGCTGGGCACCAGATAGTCGCGGGCGCCCTCGGGGGTGGAGCGGGTGAGCACAGGGGTCTCCACCTCGAGGAAGCCCTCGGCTTCGAGGAAGGCGCGCATCGCCCGCACGGTGGCGTGCCGCAGCCGCAGGTTGCGGTTCATGCGCTCACGGCGCAGATCCAGGTAGCGGTGCTTCAGGCGCAGCTCCTCACGCACGGGCGTCTCGTCGTGCACCGACACCGGGAAGGGCAGGCTGCCCTTCACCGTGTTCAGCACGGTGATCGCCCCGGCGAGCACCTCGATGGCGCCGGTGGCCAGGCGTTCGTTGAGGGATTCGGCCGGGCGGGCCCGCACCGTGCCCTCCACCTGGAGCACCGTCTCGCTGCGCAGGTGGCTGGCGATGGCGAAGGCACCGCTGCCGGCCCCCGCTTCGGCGTCCGCCCGGGAACCGGCATCGGGATCCACGGTGATCTGCACGGTGCCGCTGCGGTCGCGCAGATCGATGAAGATCACGCCGCCATGGTCGCGTCGCCGATCCACCCAGCCGCAGAGCTGCACGGTCTGGCCGATGGCCTCACGGCGCAGGTCGCCGCACCCATGGCTGCGCATGGAGAAACGTTGGGGAATCCGAGAGTTTCCCATGCAGGGCGGCTGACGCTGCCGCCTCAGCTGCGGCGATAGAAGGGGCGCTTCACCACCTCGGCCGGTTCGGGCCGACCCCGGATCTCCACCGCCAGGGCGGTGCCGGGCCTGGCAGCGGCCGGCGGAACGTAGGCCAGGGCGATCGCCTCTCCGAGGCTGGGTGACCAGGTGCCGCTGGTCACCTCCCCCACCACCCTGCCGTCCTGAAGGACGGGATAGCCATGGCGGGCGATGGCCCGACCCTGGAGCTTCAGGCCCACCAGCCTCCTTCCCACTCCTGTCGCGGTCTGCCGCTCCAGAGCGGCCCGGCCGATGAAGTCGGCCGGCATCTCCAGATGCACCAGCCAGCCCAGGGAGGCCTCCAGAGGGGTGGTGGCCGCATCCATGTCGCTGCCATAGAGGTGCATGGCGGCCTCCAGGCGCAACGTATCCCGGGCCCCCAGCCCGCAGGGCATGACGCCCTCGTCGACGAGCTGGCGCCAGAGGGCGATGCCTGGATCCCGCTCCAGCAGAAGTTCGAAACCGTCCTCGCCGGTGTAGCCGGTACGGCCCACGAACACCTCGGCGCCGGCTGCCGCGCCGGCGGCCGTGCCGCCGAGGCAGAGGGTCCGGTGTCCGAAGCGGGGAAGGCCGGAGAGGTCGCAGCCCGCGAGCCCCTCGAGCAGGGCAGCGGCCTCCGGGCCCTGGAGCGCCAGGAGCACCCCGTCGCCCTTGCGGTCGGCGACGTGGATGCCGGCAGGTTCCAGCTGGCTGCGGATCCAGGCGGTGTCGGCCTCGGCGCAGGAGGCGTTGATCACCAGGGCCAGTTCGTCGCTCGGGCCGGAGGGTCCGTCGACCCGACCCCGGTCGTAGACGATCAGGTCGTCGCGGATGCCGCCGGCGTCGTTGAGCAGCACCGTGTAGCAGGCTTCGCCGGGACCGATGCGAAACAGGTCGCTGGGCACGAGCCGCTGCAGCGCCTCCTTGGCGGATTCGCCCCGCAGGGTGAGCACTCCCATGTGGGAGATGTCGAACACCCCGGCGTGCTGGCGCACGGCCTTGTGCTCCAGCACCAGTCCGCCGAACTGCACGGGCAGCTCCCATCCCTCGAAGGGCACCATGCGCGCCCCCGCTGCCCGGGAGGCCTCGTGGAGGGGGGTACGCCGCAGGACGGCGGGAACCTCCTCGGATGCGGGGTGGTCTTGGGCCATGGTGCGCGCCAGCGACTGGGAGGTGGCGGGATCCTATGGAGCCCGCAGACCCTCTTCGCGGCAGACGTCAGCGGCCAGAGTCTGAAAAAAGCCTTTGATTCGGCGCTCCCCACTCCGCAAAGCTGCAGAGGCTGTTTATGTTGTGCGGCCCAGGACCGAGTCGGATGAGGCATCGTCCTACCTGCCGCAGCTGCCGCCACTGCTCCCCGCCCGAGGGGATGCAGATGGGATGGTGCCAGCTGCGGCAGCTGGCCATCCACCCGGATCTGGTGGGAGAGCTCTGGTGTCACCACTGGACGGCCCGTCCGGCCCGGTTGCCCGTGGTCGCTCCCCACTCCGATGGCCTGGCGGATGCCACGGCAGGTGGCAACCGCCAGCTCACCCTGGCGGCCCTGCTGCCCCAGCACTGAAGCGATCCCACGGGCCTGGAACGTCTCCTGGGGAATTCCAGGATGGGATCGGATCCTACAGAGAGCTCTGGAGATGATGGTATAGATAGAGCCAACTGGCCCCGACTTCTCGCCCTGGAGGTGTACGGAATTGACATTGACTCCCGTTGTGATGACGCCCCTCGATCTCTTCGCAGCCCAGCTGGATTGCGAGTCGATCGTTCTTCCCACCGGCGCGCGCATCTTCAGCAGGGGCGGGCCGGCCAGTTCCATCTACGCCCTGCGCCGGGGCATCGTCGAACTGCGGGGGGAGCAGGGGGAGAAGACCTGCTACCGCCAGGGAGAGCTGTTCAGTTACCAGGACATCGCCTGGAGTGAAGGGGCCCACCGCGCCGATGCCCTGGCCCGCACCCCTGTGGAGGTGTTGCGCCTCGACCGCCTCTGCTTTCTCAACCTGCTGCACAACCACCCCACCCTGGCCCTGCTGCTCCTGGGCCAGCAGCACGAACGGCTGAGGGAGCAGCGGGCCAGTGGGGCCTGCTGCTACTGACCCAGCAGCAGCAGCAGGCTGCGGGTCACCTTGGCGGCCAGCACCGCGCTGGCTCCGCTGGGATCCAGCTGGGGTGCCAGCTCCACCACATCGGCCGCCACCAGGTTGTGATGGCGCAGTTCCTCCACCAGATGGGCGAAATCGCTCCAGAAAAAGCCCCCGGGTTCCGGGGTTCCCGTGCCCGGAAGAATGGCCGGGTCGAACCAGTCCAGATCCACGGTGAGGTAGACGGGGCGGCCTCGCAGGGGCAGCAGGGCCTCGGCGATCCGCTCGATCGCCACCCACCGGTTACGGGCACGGAGCTCCTGGAATTCCTCCCGGGTGCCGCTGCGAATGGCGATCTGCAGCAGGGTGCCGCCCGGGAGCACATCAAGGCAGCGCCGCATGGCGCAGGCATGGCTGTGGCGGGCTCCCAGCCATTCCTCCCGGAGGTCGGCATGGGCATCGAGCTGCACCAGCACCAGATCGGGATGGCGTTCCGCCACCGCCGCCACGGCGCCGCTGCTGATCGAATGCTCGCCCCCCAGCATCAGGGGAGCCAGCCCCATCTCCAGCACGGAGGCCGTGGCGGCCCGCACCGCCGCCACCACCGGTTCCGGGGCGCCGAAGGGGATCGCCACCGCCCCCAGGTCGGCGAAGGTCATCTCTTCCAGGTCCCGATCGAGCTGGGGGTCATAGGTCTCCAGCCCGCCGCTCACCTCCCGGATCGCCGCGGGTCCGAACCGGGCGCCGGGGCGGAAGGAGGTGGTGCCGTCGTAGGGGACACCGAACAGCCCCACGCTGCAGCCGGCCGGATCCCGGCGGGAGCCCATGTAGATGGCTCCCTCCCGATCGAACTGGGTGGCGTTCATGCGTTCTCTGCCGTGGACGAGACGGAGGTCAGTTCCCGCTCCACGAACGCAGGAACGGCGGCGAATCCCCCGTGCTGCCAGCGGGGAGACCAGATGCGGCAGCCCTCCGCCACGGCGGCGGCGCGGCCGGGATGGGGGTGGAGGTAGCGGGGGCCGTCATTGGCGGCGAAGGTCCAGCTCCACCAGCCGCTGGGATACATGGGCACCCAGCCATAGAGAGGATCGGCGTGAGCGAACACCTCCCGCAGCAGCCGCACGGTGTCGATGTGCACCTGGCGGAAGGCCTCCGGGGATTCGCTCTGGGTGACGAACACCCCCCCGGGCCTGAGGATGCGGCGGCAGTGGCCGAAGAAGGCCCGGTTGAACAGGCCCTCCGCCGGACCTGCCGGGTCGGAGCCGTCCACGATCACCACGTCGTAGGAGGCGTCTTCGGCCGCCCCTGCCCAGGCGATCCCATCCCCCACGGTGAGGTGGAGGCGGGGATCGCCCCAGGCGGTCCCTCCGATGGCCGGCAGATGCCGCTGGCAGAGTTCCACCACCAGACCGTCGATCTCCACCAGGTCGAGGTGGCGCACCTCCGGATGGCGCAGACACTCGCGGGCCGTGCCGCCATCCCCGCCCCCGACCACGAGCACCCGTTCGATGCGCTCGGCGCCGCAGAGGGCCGGATGCACGATCGGTTCGTGGTAGTGCCGCTCCTGGCGTTCGGCCGTCATCCAGCAGCCATCCAGCAGGAGGCCTCGGCCGTAGGCCTCGCTGTCCACGATCGTGATGCGCTGGTAGGGGCTGGAGCGTTCCTCCAGCACCTGTGCGGCCATGCCGTAGCGCACGTTGGCGTGGATCTCATCGACCCAGCCCGCTGCTTCTCCCGCTGGGGAGGACATCGGCATCGGTATCGGCATCGGCATCGGCGCTGGCCTCTCCATCCTTCACCACCCCCGGTGGTTCCAGGGCTCCGAATCCAGCTAAACCTTCCATAGACCCCGCTGTCACCGGACCATGGCCCTTCCCCGTCGCGCCCTGCTGCGTTCCGCCGGTGTTCTCGCAGGAGCGCTGGCCCTGGAGGGGCTGATGCCCGCCTCGGCCGCGGCTGCCGCCGAGGGCGCTGCCGCTCCTGCCATGCCCCTGGGGGAGAGGCTGCAGGTGTGCAGTCCCCACGAGGATCCCCTCGAGGAACTGCTCCGCCGCAACCGGGCCTTCAGCTCGGTGTGGCAGGCGGCCGAGCGCAGCGGAGATCCCCAGGAGCGGGCCCGGCTGCTGCACGATCGCTGGCCCCTGCACTGCCAGGTGCGGCCCGATGCCCTGGCGGAGGGCCAGAAGCCCTGGGCGGCGGTGCTGTGCTGTGCCGATTCCCGGGTGGCGCCCGAATGGATCTTCGCTTCGGGCTCGGGGGAACTCTTCGAGGTGCGCTGCGCCGGCAACACCGCCTTCGATGCCGGCATCGCCTCGCTGGAGTACGCCGTGGCCGAGCTGAACGTTCCCCTGATCGTGGTGATGGGCCACAGCGGCTGCGGAGCCGTGGGGGCGGCCATGGGCACGGCCTCGCTCACCCCCCTGCTGGAGGATCTGGTGGCTCCGATCCGGGCCTGCCTGCGCCCGGGGGATGACCTCTCCGCGGCGGTCCGGGCCAATGCGGTGGCCACGGTGGCGGGCCTGAAGGAGCGCAGCGCCGTGCTGCGGCAGGCCACGGCGGCGGGCAGGCTGCGGCTCCAGCCCGCCTATTTCGACATCTCCAGCGGCCTGGTGAGCCTGGTCTGAGGCCATGGCCATCCCCCAGCCGGATCTGCCCCTCACCGACACGCTTCACCTTCCGGCGGCGGAGATCGGCTGGCGCTTCTCCCGGGCCTCCGGACCCGGGGGACAGGGGGTGAACACCACCGACTCCCGGGTGGAACTGGTGTTCGATCTGGCGCGATCCACGGCCCTGCCCGAGAGACTGCGCGACCGAGCCCTGGCGCGACTCGCCCCCCGCCTGGTGGAGGGGGTGCTGGTGATCGTGGCGAGCGAGCACCGTTCCCAGTGGCTCAACCGCCAGGAGGCCCGGCGCCGGCTGGCGGCGACCCTGCGGCAGGCGATCGCCCCTCCGGCGCGGGCGCGACGCGCCTCCAGGCCCACGCGAGGCTCGGTGGAACGCCGGCTGGCCGCCAAACGCCTGCGCAGCGGCATCAAGTCCCGCCGGGCCGGAAGGATCAGGCCGGAGGAGGACTGAGCGGAGCGGAGCCTTCGGCGCGGATCTCCGCCTTGGCGGCCTGCCAGAGCTCCTCCAGTTCCCGCAGGCTCCGGCCGCCGAGGTCCCCGCCCAGGGCCGCCTCCACCCGGGAGAACCGATCGAGGAAACGGTGGTTGGTGCCGGCCAGTCCCTCCTCCGGATCGATGCCGCACCAGCGCGCCACGTTCACCAGGGTGAAGAGCACGTCGCCCAGTTCCTCCTGGGCATGGGCGCGATCGCCGCTGGCGACCGCCTGCTTGAGTTCGTCGAGCTCCTCGTGCACCTTCCCCCACACGCCCGTGAGGTCGTCCCACTCGAAGCCGGCGGCCGCGGCCTTCCTCGAGATGGCCATCGCTCCGGCCAGGGCCGCCAGGCCCCGCACCCGGGCGGCCAGAGCCTCGCTGAGGGGGCTGGCGGAGGGGGTGGCGGCGACCGCCTCGGCCTTCTCGCGCGCCTTGATCTCCTCCCAGCTGCGCCTCACCTCCTCGCTGTCGCCACGGCTGCCGCGGTTGGCCGCGGCGGCAGAGCCCGCCTCGAACACATGGGGATGGCGGCGCACCAGCTTGTCGGTGATGCCCCGGGCGATGCGTTCCAGATCGAAGCGCCCCGCCTCGGCGGCGATGCGGGCATGCAGCACCACCTGCAGCAGCAGATCGCCCAGTTCCTCCTCCAGGTGACGGTCGTCGCCGTGGCGGATGGCGTCGGCCACCTCATGGGCCTCCTCCAGCACGAAGGGGATCAGGGAGACATGGGTCTGCTCCAGGTCCCAGGGGCAGCCGTGCTGCGGATCGCGCAGCCGGTCCACCACGGCCACCAGCTCCGCCAGGGCGGCCGCTGCTCCGGCGGCGGCAGCGGCGTCAGGGGGGCTGGGGCCGACGGCAGGACCGAGGGGCGATTCCATGGCGATCGGGGTGGGCCTTGTGGTCTTCACCTTCTCATCGCCCCCGCGCCCGTCGCGGTCGCCGTCGCCTGCCTGCCGCCCGCAGCAGCGCCCGCAGGGGTCGGGGCAGGCGCGGCAGCGGATCACCGTCCTGCACCAGGTGCAGCCAGCTGCTGGCCTCCACCCCCACCAGGGCGGCGAGCACCAGGGGGCGCCGGTTCCGCCACAGACCTTCGGCCTGCTCCAGCAGCTGGCGGGGGGCCGGAGCGCCGAGGGGGTGCAGGGCGGCGGCGGCCAGGACCAGGGCCCCGGCCAGGTAGGCGAGCCGCCCGGCGGTGCCCAGCAGGGGGCTGTGGGAGAGCAGGGAACGGTGGCTGAGCAGACGGCGGTAGGGCCACCAGAGCAGGCGCAGCGGCCCCCAGCGGGCCGTGGCCCGGGAGCGGGTGTCGAGATCGGGCGAGAGCCACAGGCCCCCCAGCAGGAAGGCCAGGCCTGCCACCGCCACCCCGGTCGGCCCCAGGCCGGGCCACCAGAGCAGGCCGAAGGGCAGGGCCAGCAGGGTGGTGGCGCGCTCGTGGCGGCGGCCACTCGCCATCCGGCGACGGGTGCAGCTGCTTCCAGGATCCCGCCCGAGCGGGGATTCGCCAGGCCCCCCGGGCCGGCAGAATGGCGCGAGCGCGCGATTAGCTCAGCGGTAGAGCGCCTGCCTTACAAGCAGGATGTCGCTGGTTCGAACCCGGCATCGCGCATCGCCCCTGGGGCTGCCACGGCGAACGCACCCCCACCCGGCTGCCGGGTCTGAGACCCGCCCGCTGCCCTGCCCGGAACGAAGGGGAGGAGAGGATGGGTCTGCGTGGACCCCCTGGCGGCCATGAAGATCGATCCCCACCTGCGACGGCAGGCGCTGAACTCGGCGGTGAGCGTGCTCGAAATGGCGCGTGATCCGGCCAGCGTGCTGGCCCACATTTTTCCCGTGTACGAGGCGATCAACACGTCCCCGCTCGGGGAGATCACCCGGCAGCGGTTGCTGGAGGATCCTCAGCTGCGCAGCCTCGCCGCCGAGCGCTATCAGGGACCCTGGCCCAGTGAGGAGGCCATGGCAGCGATGCCCGCCGGCAGCCTGGGGCAGATCTACCAGCGCCGCTTCGAGCGCCTGGGGCTGCACCAGCTGGAGCTGCCCCAGGTCTCCGGCATGGAGAGTGATGGCGACTACCTGCAGCGGCGCCGGCTGCTCACCCATGACATCCACCACACCGTGCTGGCCTCCGGAGTGTCGCCGGCGAAGCGTGAGGAGGCCATGGCAGCGATGCACGCCGGCAGCCTGGGGCAGATCTACCAGCGCCGCTCGAGCGCTGGGCTGCACCAGCTGGAGCTGCCCCAGGTCTCCGGCATGGAGAGTGATGGCGACTACTGCAGCGGCGCCGGCTGCTCACCCATGACATCCACCACACCGTGCTGGCCCTCCGTGAGGTCGCGGGAAGCCCTCCCCGTGAGTGTCGCCGGCGAAGCGGCCGGCGCCGCCTACTTCAGCTCGGCCCTCAACGAGTTCGGCCCGGCCGTGGTGCTCACCGCCTGGATGTTCCATGCGATGGAGACACCGGCGGAGCGGGATCTGATCTGGGTGGGCATCCGCTTCGGTCTCGAGCTGGCCGAGTGCCTGGGTCCCCGGCTGCTGGCGATGCGCTGGGAGCAGGGGTGGCAGGAGCCCATCGCCCTCTGGCGGGAACGGCTGGGGGTGACCCAGCTGCTCGCCCGCACTCCCTTCCCCGAGGAGCTGGCCCTGCTCAGCTGACGCTCCCCGCCGGAAGCACCCGGCGGTCGGGTTCTGCGGGTCCGGCTCCACACCAGCTGATGCCGGCCAGGTCCGCCAGTTCCCGGTGCCAGCTGGTGAGGTCGTCCCTGCGGAAGCCCCGAAGATGGTCGTGGCCGCAGGCACGGGCCATCACCTGCATCAGCCGCACGCTGGCCTGCAGGAAGCGGGCCAGTCGATCGGCGGCATGGTCGACGGTCAGCCTGCCGCGCAGCTTCGGATCCTGGGTGGCGATGCCGGCCGGACAGTTGTTCGTGTTGCAGATCCTGGCCCCGATGCAGCCGATCGCCTGGATCGAGGCATTCGCCAGGGCGACCCCATCGGCCCCCAGGGCCAGTGCCTTGATGAAATCGGCGTGGGTGCGAAGCCCGCCGGTGATGATCAGGGTCACGCGGCCGCTGGCCTCCCGGCGATCCAGGTGGCGCCGCGCCCGCGCCAGGGCGGGGATCGTGGGCACGGAGATGTGATCCCGGAAGAGCAGGGGAGCTGACCCCGTGCCGCCTCCGCGTCCATCGAGAATGATGTAGTCGGCTCCTGCGGCCAGGGCGAAATCCAGATCGGCTTCGATGTGCTGGGCACTGATCTTGAAGCCCACGGGAATCCCGCCGCTGATCTCCCTCACCCGGTCGGCGAATCGCCGGAAATCCTCCACCGTGGTCAGATCCGTGAAGGTGGCAGGAGAGAGTCACCGGCTCGCCAGCGGGTACGCCGCGCATCGCGGCGATGCGGGCGGTGTTCTTCCTGCCCGGCAGGTGGCCGCCGGTTCCGGTCTTCGCCGCCTGGCCGCACTTGAAGTGGAAGGCCTGCACCTGCTCCAGCAGCTCCGGTCGGTACCCGAATCGTCCCGAGGCGAGCTCGTAGAGATAGCGGCTGTTGGCCGCCTGCTCCTCGGGAAGCATGCCTCCCTCTCCCGAGCAGATGCCGGTTCCGGCCAGTTCGGCTCCCCGGGCCAGGGCCACCTTCGCCTCCTCGGAGAGGGCTCCGAAGCTCATGTCCGAAACCAGGAGGGGGATCCGGAACCGCAGGGGTCTGGCGGCCTGGGGACCCAGCACCAGCTCCGTTCCCACCGGCACGTCTTCCTGCAGGGGTTGTCTGGCCAGCTGGGCCACCAGGATCTGGATGTGATCCCAGCTGGGCAGCTGGGCGCGGGGAACTCCCATCGCCGCTGTGGGCCCGTGGGGTCCCACCTGCTCGAGGCCATGCTCGGCCAGTTCGTGGATGAGGCTCACATAGGGTTCCTCCGCTGTGGGATGGGGCTGAGGCATCCCATCCGGGTCCGGCCGGTCCGGCTGCGGCGCCTCCCGCTCCCCTGGCGACTCCGCCTCACCCTTCAGGGAAAACGGCTGCCCCACCTGATCGGCAGGAACCTGCCCATGGGTTCCGTCGCAGTAGGGGGGAGTTCCCGTCTGCTTGCAGCGGCAGAGCCAGGCCTCTCCTGTGGAGTCCGCCGTGAAGGCCTGGGGCGAAAAGCCGCTGCCCTGGTGGGATCCGTCGCAGAACGGCTGATCGCTCGACCGTCCGCAGGTGCAATACAGGTAGGTCTTGCCAGCTTCGAGATCGACGGCAACGGGTTCGTTGGCGGCCACGATCGGCTTGTCCATGGCAAGGCCTCGGCGGGGATGCGCTGCCGGCCCATTCTGGTGTCAGCGGCGCGAGGAGCCTGGGCCGATAGCAGCAGGAACCTCTGCTGACAAGCAGGTGGGATGCAGGTCAGCGACTTGGGATCATGTAATCCCTGATACGTCAAGCCCGGATGGACCATCCGTAACTTTCCGTTGCAATCTGATTTCAGACTCATGAATCGACCCCTCCAGGCCGACGACACGTGGTTCCTCAGCACCGCTGCCAAGCAGATCCGTGAGGAAGAGCTGCGCCGCGCCGAACGCCTCAACGGCCGCATCGCCATGCTCGGCTTCGCGATCGGTCTGCTGGTGGAAGCCTTCAGCGGCGACGGCATCCTTCAGCAGATCGTGGATCTGGCCCTGCTCACCCAGAACTGAGATGGGGCCAGCACCCACGTGCGGGCTGGTCCAGCCTCGGTCCTCCCCCCTCCTCCCCGCGCCGACCGCGCCCTGTGCCGGTCGGCTTTTTTTCTGCGATCCCCTGGGTGCCAGGGCGCTGCAGCGACTGCGGCCCTGAGCTTTGTATCAATCACCCTGCCGCGGTGCGGACCGTCCTGGCTTCTGTCCACACTGAACGCAAAGCTCCCCTTGCCGCGATGCCGTTACGAGAAGAGGTCTGTATGCCCTGCCGCGAGGGCGGGCCCACCCTGAGCACTGCCGAGATGGCGGAACTGATGCCGGAATTGCCCGGATGGAGTGTGGTCGACAACCACCATCTCCACAAGGAATGGTGCTTCCCCGACTTCCGTTCGGCCCTCGATTGGCTCAACCGTGCCGGAGAGATCTGTGAGGCTCAGGGCCATCACGCCGACTTCAGGATCGGCTGGGGTCTGGTTCAGGTCGATCTCTACACCCACAAGGCAGGCGGCCTGACCCGGGCCGACGCCGTGCTGGCCGCCCGCTTCGACGCCATCCCCTACGGCAGCTGAACCCCCCTTCCGCTCCCCCTTGCCTGGTCAGGGCATGGAGTCCAGGATCCGGTCACGGTTCTGCTGGCCGGCCTTTTCCCCTTCCACCGCTTCGCGGGCCCGTTGGATCGGGGCCGTGAGGGAGGGGCTTCCCGAGTCACCGCTGCCGCTCGGCAAGGAAGGGAGTGGTTCCAGGCCACCGGGTCGGACCGGCTCCCGGGGGCGGAGGCCAGGGTTCGGGCGCAGCCAGAGAACCGCTCCCAGCAGCAACGCCAGCAGCAGAGCCACCAGGGTCATGTTCGCGCCGTTTGCGTTCGCCTTGGTCCATCTTCCCTTGCCTCGAACCGCTTCGTCCAGTGGGCTGGCAAACTCCAGGCTTCTTCAGTCCTCATCGGCCTGCAGCAACAAACAGGTGGGATGATTCCTGCCGGGATGACTCTTGCTAGAGTGAAAACAGCAAAAACCGAAACTCCTTCATGCCGGACGCTCCTCCCCGCGTCGTGATCAATGCCGACGATTTCGGTTATTCCGCTATCGTGAACCAGGCCATCGAGGAGGCGCTGCGACGCGGGAGGATCACCAGCGCCACCCTGATGGCCAATGGGCCTGCTGTGCAGGAAGCGCTCTCGATCTCCAGGGAATTCCCTGCGGCAAGCTTCGGCATCCACCTCAATCTCACCGAGTTTCAGCCACTCTCCCGTGGAGAAGGACTGCGCAAGGTGGGTCTTCTTGGGGAGGATGGCAGCTTCCTTGGCAATCTCCGGTCCCTCCAGCCCGGTTCAGCCCTGCTTGGGGCCTGCTTCGAGGAGCTCGATGCCCAGATTTCCTTCCTGATCTCGCAGGGGCTGCGGCCTTCCCATCTGGATTCGCACCATCATGTTCATACGGTGCCCTGGCTCTTCCCCGTGATCTACAGGCTGCAGCGGCGCTATGGCCTGCGCACGATCCGCAACACCATGAACGTCTACAGTCTGCGGAGTGAGCATGCCCCCTCCATGCGCCTGCTGGCGGCAAAGGAGCTCTGGCAGTTTCTCAACCGTGCCTGCGGGAATCGCTTCACCCAGGTATTCACGGGTTACCATATCTTCCTCGAGGATCCCAGTCGCAAGGAGTTCCTGCGGGCCCGCTCGATCGAGCTGATGTGCCACCCTGGCCAGGCGGGGTTCGAGGCGGAGACCGATCAGTTGATGGGTGAGGATCATCCCATCGATGACCTGTCCTATCAGTTGTGCAGCTACGCTGCCCTTGGTGGCTGAGGCCGATCGTGCTGGCTGATGCCACCCGAGGCAATCTGGAGACCTCTTGAGCCGTACTCGTCTGGCCATTATTGCGGGCCATCCCGTGCAGTACGTCGCCCCTTGGCTGGCGGAGCTGGCTAGGGATCCTGCCCTGGAGATCAAGGTGTTCTACCTCTGGGATTTCGGCGTGGCCGATTCAAAAGATCCGTGGTTCGGCGTTGCCGTGAAATGGGATATTCCCATGCTGGAAGGCTATCAACATTGCTTCATTCGCAACCGGTCCCGCGATCCTGGCAATCACCATTTCTTCGGCTACGACAATCCAACTCTGGCCAGGGATGTGCATGCCTGGAGGCCGGATGTCGGTGCTGCTGATGAACTATGCCTTTCTCACCTACTTTCGTTCCTGCTCGATGCACGCTTCTGGCGGGTTCCCTTCCTCTTCCGCGGTGATTCCCACGACCGCGCCCGATCACCGGGATCCGTCTCTGGCTCGGTCGCCAGCTGCGGCGGTTGATCTTCGCTCGTTTCCGCGGCTTCCTGGTGGTGGGCACGGCCAACGCCGCCTATTACCGCGCTTCCGGTGTTCCGGCGCGGCTCTTCACCGCACCCCATGCGGTGGACAATGACCGCTTCCTGGCGGCGGCACCGGACGCGCGCCAGCGAAGCCGCAGGCTGCGCCGCGAGCTGGGGCTTGCGCCGCGTCAGCAGGTGATCCTGTTCGTGGGCAAGTTCGTTGCCATGAAACGACCGTTCGACCTGCTGGAGGCCTTCGCCGGTTGCCTCGGCGAGGAGCTCTCCGGGCGCGGCCCTGGTTTACGTGGGCGATGGAGATCTGGGGGAGGGGCTCATGGATCGGGTCCGCCAGCTCGGCCTGGGCAATGTGTTCTTCCTGCCCTTCCAGAACCAGAAGGCGATGCCTTCGATCTATGCCCTCGGCGACGTGATGGTGCTGCCTTCCCAGAGGCGAGACCTGGGGACTGGTCGTGAATGAGGCCATGAATCTGGAGTGCCCGTGATCGTGAGTGACCATGTCGGCTGCGGTCCCGACCTCGTGCTCCCCGGGCGCACCGGCTGGATCTACCCCACCGGCGATGTGCCCGCCCTGCGGCGCTGCCTCGGGGATGCCCTGGCCGATCCGGCCCGGCTGCGGCGCATGGGAGCGGAGGCCCGCCGGCATGTGGCCACCTTCTCCTTCGAGGCCCTCACGGCAGGTCTGCACCGGGCGCTGGCGGCCACCCTGCCGGCGGGATCCCGCCCCCACCCCTGAGCGCCCATGGCGATCGTCTCCGCCCGCGGACTCTCCAAGACCTACCGGGTGGCCGACAAGCAGCCGGGCCTGGCCGGAACCCTGCGGCACTTCCTGCATCGCCGCATGCGGGGGGTGCCGGCGGTGCGGGAGGTTTCCTTCTCGATCGAACCGGGGGAGTTCGTGGGCTTCCTGGGCCCCAACGGTGCCGGCAAGACCACCACCCTCAAGATGCTGAGTGGTCTGATCCACCCCAGCGGCGGCGAGGTGGAGGTGGCGGGCCATGTGCCCTTCCGCCGGGCGCCGGCCTTCCTGCGGTCCATCACCCTGGTGATGGGGCAGAAGCAGCAGCTCATCTGGGACCTGCCTCCCCTCGACTCCCTGCGGGTGAATGCCGCCGTGTACGGCATCGAGGAGCGGGAGGCCGGGCGACGCATCGCCGAACTCGCCGACATGCTGGAACTGGGCGAGGAGCTCACCCGTCCGGTGCGCAAGCTCTCCCTCGGGGAACGGATGAAGGCTGAGCTGCTCGCGGCCCTGCTGCATCGTCCTGCCGTGCTCTTCCTCGATGAGCCCACCCTCGGTCTCGATGTCAACGCCCAGGCGCGGGTGCGCGCCTTCCTCGCCGACTACAACCGCCGGACCGGTGCCACCGTGCTGCTCACCAGCCACTACATGGCCGACATCACCGCCCTCTGTGCCCGCGTGCTGCTGATTCACCACGGCCGGCTCTTTCATGACGGCAGCCTGGAGGGGCTGACCCAGCGCCTGGCGCCCTGCCGGGAGGTGCGCCTCGGGCTGGGCGAAACGGTGCCGGCGGCGACCCTCCGCCGCTACGGCGAAGTGGCGGGGCTGGAGGGCCGGGACGTGCGCCTGCTGATTCCCCGCGAGCGGCTGATCGCCAGCGTGGGTCATCTGCTGGCCGATCTCCCCGTGGTGGATCTCGAGGTGAGCGACCCTCCGATCGAGGAGCTCATCGGTCGGCTCTTCCGCGCAGGGGATGTGCCATGAACGGCCGGCTGCGGCGGGGCCTCCACCGGGCCCTGCGTCTGGCCCGGGTGCTGCTCTCCAGCCAGTACGCCTACATGCTCGAGTACCGGGCGGAGATCCTGCTCTGGGCCCTCTCCGGCGTTCTGCCCTTCATCATGCTGGCGGTGTGGAGCGGAGCCGGGGTGGAATCCGGGCTCGGGCGGCTGGAGCTGGCGCGCTACTTCCTGGCCGCCTTCGTGGTGCGCCAGTTCTCGATCGTGTGGCTGATCCACGTCTTCGAGGAGGACGCGCTGCAGGGACGGCTCTCCCCCTACCTGCTGCAGCCGTTGCAGCCCCTCTGGCGCTATCTGGCGGCCCACGTGGCCGAACAGGCCACACGGCTGCCTTTCGTGGCGGCGATCGCGGCGCTCTTCTTCCTCCTCTGGCCGGGCGCCTTCGCCTGGCCCTCGCCGGGCCGGTTCCTGCTGGCGCTGATGGTCATTCCTCTGGTGTTCCTGGTGCGCTTCCTGCTGCAGGCGGCGATCACCATGCTCTGCTTCTGGAGCGAGCGGGCCGCCGCCCTGGAGCGGCTGCAGATGATTCCCTATCTCTTCCTCTCCGGACTGGTGGCCCCCCTGGAGGCGTTTCCGGAGAACGTGCGGGCCCTGGCCCTGTGGACGCCTTTCCCTTACATGATCCATTTCCCGGCCCGGCTGCTGGCCGGTGAGCCGGTGAACGTGGTGGGCGGATTCGCGGCCCTGCTCGCCTGGGGAGCCCTGTTCCTGCCGATCTGCGGTCTGCTCTGGCGGCTCGGCGTGCGCCGCTATGCGGCCATGGGGGCGTGATGGCCCGCTATCTGCGCACCCTGGGATGGTTCTGGATCACCTCCCTGCGGGCGGAGCTGGAATACCAGGCCAACTTCCTGATCGAACTGCTGTCGGTGGCGGGAACCCTGGCGGGCAGTCTGTTCGTGCTCTCGCTCTTCTACCGCCAGGGCTCCGGTCTGGGGGGGTGGAGCTGGGAGGCGGCCCTGGTGGTGCTGGGGGTCTACACCCTGCTCGACGGGGTGACCAGCACCCTGCTGCAGCCGAACCTGAGCAGGATCGTGACCCATGTGCAGAACGGCACCCTCGACTTCGTGCTGCTCAAACCGATCGACAGCCAGTTCTGGCTCTCGGCACGCACCTTCTCCCCCTGGGGCCTGCCGGGGATCGCCACGGGCCTCGGGCTGATCGTCTGGGCCGCCCTCCGCGCCGGAGCCCGCCCGGATCCCGCCAGCCTGACCGCCACGGCGCTGATGCTGCTGGCCAGCTGCCTGATTCTCTACAGCCTCTGGTTCGTGCTCGCCGCCACCAGCATCTGGTTCGTGAAGGTGTGGAACGCGACCGAGGTGCTCCGCTCCGCCCTGGTGGCCGGCCGCTATCCGATCAGTGCCTATCCCCAGGGGATGCGCTTCTTCCTCACCTTCGTGCTGCCGGTGGCGTTCCTCACCACCGTGCCGGCCGAGGCGATCCTGGGGCGGGCGCGCTCCACCTGGCTGCTCGCCAGCCTGGTGGTCGCCTGCGCTTCCCTGGCCCTGAGCCGCTGGTTCTGGAGATTCGCCCTGCGCTTCTACACCTCCGCCTCCAGCTGAGCTGCCCCTGCCGCCGATGCCGCCTCCCTCTCCCGCCCCCCGGATCCACCAGGCTCCGGGCCTCCGGCTGCGCCACTGGCCCGGCTGGGCCGAGGATTCTCACCTCCAGCTCCAGCGGCTCGCCGCCCAGGTTCCCTGGAAGCAGGAGCGGATCACCCTGTTCGGCCGCACCCATCCCCTGCCCCGGCTCACCTGCTGGGTGGGGGATCCCGGCTGCCACTACACCTACAGCGGCCTCGCCAGTGCGATCGAGCCCTGGACTCCCCTGCTCCAGGGGCTGCGGCAACGGGTGGAGGCCGCCGTGGGTTGCCGCTTCAACTCCCTGCTGCTCAACCGCTACCGCGACGGGCGCGATCGCATGCACTGGCATGCCGATGACGAACCCGAACTGGACCCCCGCCATCCGATCGCCTCGCTCAGCTTCGGAGCCAGCCGCAGCTTCCGCCTCAGACCCCGCCATCCCGCCCGCACCCCTGCCGACGTGGTGGACCTCGACCTCGGAGACGGGGATCTGCTGGTGATGGATCCCCCCACCCAGCGGCACTGGTTGCATCAGGTTCCTGCCCGCCTTCGGGTGAAGCAGGAGCGGATCAACCTCACCTTCCGCTGGGTGCGAAGCCGGTGACCGACGCCAGAATCGCAGCAGCCGGCCCTGTTGCGTCGATGAAACCCAGCCCGCGACCGCCCAGCCCTTCCTGCAGGGCACTCGCACGCTTCAGTGCCCTCCTGCTGCCCCTGCTGCTTCCCTCCGGCCTGCGGGCCGATGAGGTGATCGGCTCCCCCGGCGATGGTGGCGTGATCACCGTTCGCCCCAGCGAGGCCACACCCACCCGGCAGAAGCTGAAGCAGTTCGTGGGAATTTCCGGAGCCAACAGCGGCGCGCGCCATCTCTCGATGAACAGGGTGGTGATTCCACCGGGAGGCAAGGCAGCCGCCCATCGCCATGTGGGCTACGAATCCGTGATCTACCTGCAGCAGGGCACCGTGGAGACCCGCTACGGCCCGAGGCTGGAGAAGTCCGTGGTGAACCGGGCCGGGGATTTCCTCTTCATCCCCGCCGGCCTGGTGCACCAGCCGGTGAACCTCAGCCGCACCGAGCCGGCGATCGCCATCGTCGCCCGCAATGATCCCAATGAACAGGAACATGTGGAGCTCCTCCAACTCCCCGGGGCCTCATCCCCCTGAAGGTCGGCGGCCCTGCGGCCGGCCATCGAGGGGATCGAGCCGGTGGCCCAGCCAGGCCACCGGCAGCATCGGCAGCATCGGCAGGGCGCAGAGCAGCCACTGGCGGGCGCTGAGCGGTGCGGTGGCGAAGAAGCTGTTCATCCAGGGGGACTGGCTGAAGGCCACCTGCAGCACCAGGGCCAGGCCCACCCCCAGCAGCAGCACCGGTGCCCGGGTGAAGCTGCTGATGCTGGCCAGATAGACCACCTGGGAGAGCACCAGGCCCTGCACCGCCATGGTGCGGGCCAGGGCCACGTCTCCCGTCGTGGCCTGGGTCCAGAGGAAGAGCACGAAGATCAGGGCCCAGTTGAAGATCGAAACCAGCAGCACCCGCCGGATCAGGCCCCCAGTGAGCAGGGGCTGGGAGGGGGGCCGGGGCGGCTGGTCCATCAGCGTCGCCGGTTTGGGCTCGAACGCCAGGGGCACCGACATCAGCAGCGAGCTGATCATGTTGAGCCAGAGCACCTGCAGGGCGGTGACCGGCAGCACCAGACCCATCAGGGCTCCCAGCAGGATCGTGACCGAGGCGCCACCGTTCACGGGCAGCACGAAGGCCAGGGTCTTGCGCAGGTTGAGGTACACCGCCCGGCCCTCCTCCACCGCCGCCTCGATCGAGGCGAAGTTGTCGTCGGTGAGCAACATGTCGGCCGCCTCGCGGGCCACCTCGGTTCCCCCCCGGCCCATGGCGATGCCGATGTCGGCCTGGCGCAGGGCCGGGGCGTCGTTCACCCCGTCGCCGGTCATCGCCACCACCTCCCCATGGGCCTGAAGGGCCCGCACCAGGGTGAGCTTCTGGCCGGGCGCCACCCGGGCGAACACATCCACCCGCTCGACACAGTCGGCGATCGCCTGGGGGTCCATGGAGGCGAGCTGGCGGCCATCGAGGGCTTCCACCGAGTCGCCCCGGCCCAGGCCGATGCGGCGGGCGATCGCCCGGGCCGTTTCCAGGTGGTCGCCCGTGATCATCTTCACCGTGATGCCCGCCCTGCGGCAGGCCGCCACTGCGGCGATGGCCTCGGGCCGCGGCGGATCGAGCATCCCCTGCAGCCCCAGGAAATCCATGTGCGACGCCACGTGCTGGTGCTCCAGACGGTTCAGCTCGGGATCGGCCCAGCCGATGGCGAAGGCCAGAACCCTCTGGCCACGGCCGGCCATGGAGTTCACCGCAGCGTCGATCGCCTGGCGATCGAGGGGAGAGGGGCGACCGGCGGCATCCAGCTGGCGCTGGCAGCGGGCCAGCACGGCCTCGATCGAGCCCTTCATCAGGATCCGGTCGTTGCCGTGCAGGGTGGCCATGAACTGATGGTCGGATTCGAAGGGGATCACGTCCCGCCGCGGGTGGTGGTGATGGGCCTGCTCGTGATTCATGCCTGCGGTGCGGGCCGCCACCAGCAGGGCGGTCTCGGTGGGATCCCCCACCGCTTCCTGCCCCTCGCTGAGACGGGCGTCGTTGCAGAGCAGCCCGGCCAGCAGGGTTTCCCTCAGGGCCACGTTCGCCGCCAGGGGATCCGCAGGGGAGGAGTGCCCGGAGGGGGGCCACAGCTCCTCGAGCGGCACCAGCTCCCCCGCCGCATAGATCTCCTGCACGGTCATGCGGTTCTGGGTGAGGGTGCCGGTCTTGTCGGAGCAGATCACGGTGGTGCTGCCCAGGGCCTCCACCGCCGGCAACCGGCGGATGATGGCGTTGCGGCCGGCCATGCGATGCACCCCGATCGCCAGGGTGATGGTGACGATCGTGGGCAGCTCCTCCGGGATGGCGCCCACCGCCAGGGCCACCGCTCCGTCGAACATCTCGGTGGACGAGCGGCCCCGCAGCACCCCCACCGCGAAGGTGACCGCCGCCAGCACCAGGATCACCTGCAGCAGGGTGCGGCTGAAGCGGGCGAACTTGCGCGTCAGCGGCGTGCTCAGATTCACCTGCTCCTGCAGGGAGGTGGAGATCCTCCCCACTTCGGTGGCGTCGGCTGTGGCCACCACCAGGCCGTGTCCCTGGCCGGCGGTCACGTAGCTGCCGGCGTAGGCCATGCCCAACCGTTCGGCCAGGGGAGCATCGGCCTCCACGGCGGTGGTGCCCTTCGACACCGGCACCGATTCGCCGGTGAGGGCCGATTCATCGAGCCGCAGGTTGCGGCCCCGCAGCAGCCGCAGATCGGCGGGCACCTTGTCGCCGGCCTCCAGCAGCACCACATCTCCCGGCACCAGGTGTTCAGAGGCCAGCCGGTGGATCTGTCCGTCGCGCACCACCTCCACCTCGGTGTGCACGGAGCGGGCCAGGGCGGCGATGGCCGTTTCCGCCCGGCTTTCCTGCACGTAGCCGATCACCGCATTGATCAGGGTCACGCTCCAGATCACCAGGGCCTCGCTGGGCTCCCCCAGCAGGGCCTTGATGCCCCCCACCGCCAGGAGGGTGTAGAGGAGGGGATCGTGGAACTGGCCCAGGAACCGGAGCCAGGCGGGCTTGCCGCCCCGGCTGGTGAGGCGATTCGCCCCCCAGTGACTGAGGCGCCGCTCCGCTTCCCCGGCGCTCAGGCCCCGCTCTCCATCGCTGCCGAGTTCGGCGAGAACCGTCGCCACCGGTCGTGCGTGGGGCTCGAGGATCGGGAGGGCCACGGCGGGGGGAACGCTGGACCGACCCTAGGGATCCCGGCTGGGGCGGGAGACCACCCGCTGGGGGAACGGGATCTCGATTCCCTGATCCCTGAAGGTGCGCCACACCGCCGTCTGCACCTGGCTGCAGATCGAGATGTTGTCCATCGGATTGGCGATCCAGAAGCGGAGGGAATAATTGATCGACGAATCTCCGTAGTTCAGCAGCAGCACGATCGGTTCCGGGAAGGAGAGCACCCTGGGGTTGGCGCGGGCTGTTTCCTCCAGCAGGGCGATCACCTTGACCGGGTCGTGGCGGTAGGCCGCTCCCACCTGCACTTCGCTGCGGCGCAGCCCATCGGTGCCGGTGTAGGTGGTGGTGGTGTCGGTGAAGAAGTTCTGGTTGGGAATCACCAGTTCGGCGTTGTCGCGGTTGCGCCACAGCACCGCCGCCCGCAGGCCGAGGCTGCGCACCTCGCAGGGGTCGCCATCGATGAAGAGAATGTCACCGGGACGCACCGAACCTTCGAACAGCAGCCAGAGACCGCTGATGAAGTTGGAGAACACCTCCTTGATGCCGAAACCCAGGCCCACCGAAAGGCCGCCGGCCACCGCCAGGATCGCGGTGCGGTTGAAGCCGATCTGGTCGAGGGTCCAGAGGATGCCCATGCCCACGGCGGCATAGCGGATCACCAGGGCCATGGCGCGTCGGCTGCTGTCGCTGTTGCCGAGCAGCCTGTGGGCCAGCAGGGCCAGGGCAGCTGCCGGCGGACCGCTGCCCACCGCCAGCACGTAGACCACGATCAGCCCGAGCAGCAGCCGGCCGAGGGTCACCTCCGTTCCGAACCAGCTGCCGATGGGGATCAGCGCCAGGGAGAGGGGATTGTCGACCTGGCGGATCAGGGTGAAGAGGACGATCACCAGGTAGAGCGGGCGCAGCAGGCCCACATCGAGCTGGACCAGCTGGCTGGGCTGGAGCACCCGGGCCAGCCCCCGGCGCAGCAGCCCGAGGGCGAACCAGCCGCCGATCAGCAGTGCCAGCACCAGCAGCAGGCCGAAGGGCTGCCCCAGGAGGGCCAGGCCGAGGGTCATGGCGCCGAGACCGGCGAGGAGCAGGAGTTGCCCCCTTCGCCCCTGCAGGAGCGGCAGGGTGCGCCCCTGGAGGAAGGGAAGGCGCTTCCTTTCTGGGCTGAGCACGTAGAGGCAGAGGGCCAGTGCCACCAGCAGCAGCTGCAGCACCACCGCGGGGCGCTCCAGGTATCCCAGCCAGCCGCTCACGACGTCGAGGAGCTGGCTCATGACCTGCCTCCGCGTCGCAGGGCGTCGATCAGGGCATCGGTGGCGGTGGGCATGTCGAGGGTGCCATAGAGGAACCGGGTGAGGATCCGATCGACAGCGCCCCTGAGCCCGATGTCGACGTAGGCCGTCAGTTTCCGCGCATCGGAGCTGTCCGACTGGGCCTGGGAGGCGACCAGGGCGGCCAGATCGGCAGAGCTCGCCACCGGAACCGGCACGGTGCGGTTCACCGGCAGCATTTCCCTGGTGCGCAGGGTGATGGTGCGCTGCATCTGGGGATTGAGGGCGAACACGGCCAGCTCAGCGGCCGCCTCCCGTTGCCGCGGGGTGGAATTGGGCCCGAAGGCCATCACCCGCAGCCGCGACATGGGGCTGGCCTGGCCTCCCGGACCCTCCGGCAGGGCGGCTATACCCAGGCGAGGACCCATGGCACGCCGGAGCGTGCTGATGTGATTGCTGCGACAGGTGATCCAGTCGAGCTCGCCGTTTCTGAGGTCGGCGAGGAGCTGCTCCTGGGAGCGGGCGAAGCTGATCCTCTGCTGCAGATCAGCGTTGCGCAGCCAGAGCAGCCAGCCGGCGATCTTCCCCCTGATCTTGGGGGTCACGGGTTCGCCGGCCAGCAACGAGACCGTGCCGTCCAGGGCCCCCAGGCCCCCGAGGGTCCAGGCCAGGTTGAGAATGTCGCTGGAGAACCCCAGGCGCTGGCCCTGGGCACTGGCCTGAAGCAGCTCCTCGAGAGTGGCCGGACTGCGGCCCACCTGGCGACGATCGAAGCAGGCCAGCTGGGGTTGGAGTCCAAGGGGCAGCCCCGCCAGCTGGCCGTCATTCAGGCGCACCTGCTCGAGGATCAGGGGATCCACCTGATCGGTCACGGGGTCGGGGAAGCGCACGCCCCGGGTCAGTCCCAGCTGGTGCAGCTTCCTGGCTGTGTTCCCCTCCACCACGAGGAGATCGGGGCCGAGTCCGCTGCGGTTGCGTTGGCCCAGTTCCTGCACCAGCTGGTCCTCGGGAAACAGAAGCAGCTCGATGTTCACCTTTGGGTGGAGGAGCTGGAAGGTCTGGCGGAGCCTGAAGAGGCGTCGGTTCAGTTCCTCCTGCAGTTCGGTGCTGATCGTGAGGTCTGTGTCCGATCCCCTCCAGCAGGTAGAGCGTGGCGCGAAGCTCGCGGGCTTCTCCCTGCTGCGCGTCTCCTGCTGCCGGGCGGCTGCGGCAGCTCCCCAGCAAGGGCACCAGGGCAACCGTCAGGGCCAGGGCAAGGGACCTCCATCCGGGCCAGGAAAGCCGTTGCTGGCCATGTCGCACAACAGCACCGGATCGATGGGGATCGTGGACCACGCTCGCAGGTCAGGGGGAACCCGGCCGGCGGGCCCTCACCTCCAGCACGGTGGGCCCCACCCAGAAACTGCCCGGATCCTTCCGTGCCTGGGCGATTTCCCTCGCCGCGGCGCTGGCATCGGCTTCGCACCAGCTTCCCCTTCGCAGCAGCTCGCTGCCGTAGAGGGTCACGAACCGCTCCAGCCACCGGGCCCAGGGGTCGCCGGCCCGGCCCAGCACCGGAAGGGGTCTGAGCTCCTCGATGGTGAAGCCCCCACGGGCGAGCAGGTCCGGCAGCCGTCGGTTCACATCGGGGTCGCCGCCGGCTTCCCGGAAGCTGGCCAGAGTGGCGGTCGCGAAGCGCCTGATCGCTTCCCCGCGGGGGAACAGGCCGAAGCTCTCCCAGTGCACGTATTCGTGGGCCACCACCACACCGCCGGGGCGCAGGGCCTGCGCGAGCGAGGCCACCAGCGGCACCGGGCTGGGCAGGAACATCGCCAGCCAGCGGCACCAGGCCAGATCGAAGCCCTCTCCCCTCTCCCCGAGGGGGATCTGCAGCGAGTCGGCGGCGAGGTCCTGCTGACACACCCGGAGCCAGTGCAGTCCGGCCGCGGTTGCGGCGGACTGGGCCGCCTGTACGAAGCCGTCGCACCCTTCCAGCGCCAGCACATGCCCCTCCGGCCCCACCGCCCGGGCCAGTTCCAGGGCGCAGAAGCCCGGTCCGGCGCCGAGATCCAGCACGCGCTGGCCTTGGCTGAGGCCTGCCCGTTGCCAGGCCGAACGGGCCCGGGGAAGCCAGAGCTCGTGCTGGAGCCTCAGCCGCTCTCGCTCGGCGGCATCGCTGCCGAGGACATAGCCGGCGGACGCCACCTGCCGTCAGTCTTCCGGATAGAGCAGCTCGGCCAGTTCCTCGGCATCCACGTCGTAGACGCGGGCCAGGGTGGTTTCGATGGCGCTTGTCACCACGTCCGGAAGGAAACGCATGGCGTTGAGGGCGTCGTCGGCGATCTCCTCGGTGAGGAGCTTCTCACCGCCCAGCTTCTCGTCGTTGATCACGGCCATCACCCAGCTCTGGTAGGCGGTGACGAGGTCAGCGAACTCGAGCTCCGGGTCGTTCAGATCCAGGGGCATGGAAGCCTCCAGTGCACTGCTTCGCAGTCTGCCTGTCGCCGGTCTGCCTTCGCCAGCCAAGGTGTGGCTTCCCTGCCCCGGGTGAGGCTCCGGCACGGCATGACCAGCCGGTGGGAGGGAGGCAGCTGCGGCTTCATGTTTCGGACAGCCAGTAGAAGTGATAGCCGGGCAGCACGATCTGACCATCGAAGCCCGAGGGTTTTCTGCCGGTGTGAAGGTCGTAGATTCGATTCGTGAGATTCAGACTCCACCCCCCCATCACACTGAGATCCAGGGACTGGGGAGCGGCATCGAAATTGGCCACCACAAACACCTTCTCTGAAGGTCGATGAGGGTCATAGCGGTAGTAACAAAGCAAGTGTTCGTTGTCGACGGGAACCAATTCGCGATTGTTGAAGTCGGCGAAGGCGGAAATTTCCTTGCGGATGGCGATCATCTTCTTCATCGCTTGGAACACTGCCGATTCGACCGTGCCCTGCTTGTTGCGAAGATCTGCCTTTTCCCAGTCGATTCTTGGGCGATGCACCCAACGATTGTCATTGCTTTTGCTGGGATCCTCAAGGAAGCTGTAATCGTTAAGCAGTCCCATGGCATCGCCATTGTAGATCAGCGGAATTCCTCCATAAGACAGGATGATCGAATGGAGAAGCAGAATCCGTTGAATGGCATCAGAAATCTGTTTCTCATCTCCCTTCTCAAGGGCAGACTCAAGCCCAACCAGGGAAGCCAGTGAACCGCAGATTCTGGCGTCACCCGTGACGGCATTCTGCATGAACGGCAATCCCCTCGCCGTGTCGTCATAGCGACCACTGAAATACTCGACCAAAAACTTTCGATGGGAAAATGGCTCATAGCCCACCGCGTGAATGTCCTTATCATCAAAGCCAAAGCCGATGTCATCATGGCATCGCACATAATTCAGCCAGGTTGCCCGCTCCAGTTTAGATGGCAGGCTTTTGATACCTTGGTAGAGCAGCTTGGTGTTGTGGGTAGCTATTCCATCCCATAATAAAGCCATCAGAGTGGCATTGTAGGCGATCTCGCATTCCTTGGCTGCTACGGCATCCTCGCCGAAGTATTTAGCGATTTCCACGGGAGCCACGATCGCTTCAGCGATGAAGAGAACACCGGGAGCTGTCACCTGGCAGCAATCCTTGAGCAATTGCAGGATCAGATGGGCCTTGCGTTCATTCTGGCAGAGAGTGCCGATTTTTTTCCAGAGAAAGGCAACGGCATCCAGGCGCAGGATATCGGCACCCTGATTGGCCCAGAAGAAAATGATATCCAGTATCTCAATGAAAACTTCGGGATTGCTGTAGTTCAGGTCCCATTGATAATTATGAAATACAGTCATCACCCACTTTTCCATCTTGCCATTCCAGGTGAAGTTTCCCGGCGCTGCTTCAGGAAAGACCTCTGGCATGCTCTGCTCGAACATATCGGGCACTTCTCGATTGTCAAATATGTAGTAATAGTCTTGATATCTCTGCAGCCCCATCATTGCCTTCTGAGCCCACTCGTGCTCGTCTGATGTGTGATTCAGCACGATATCCAATACGAGTAAGATCCCATGCTTCCTGAATTCTTCCGAGATCATACGAATCTCTTCGATGTCGCCCACACGGCTGTCGATCTGTCTGAAGTCGCTGATGGCATAGCCGCCATCACTCTTGCCTTCAGGGCATTTGAGGATGGGCATGAGGTGCACCATGTTGATGCCCAGCTCCTGAAAATAGCTGATCTTGTCGAGCAAGCCTCTGAGATCTCCGGCAAAGCCATTGGTATAGAGAGCCATACCAACCCACTTCTGAGAAAGAAACCAGTTGTAATCCTGTTCGCGTGCGATATCCAGCTGTTCCAGCTCAGCGGAACGATCGATGTATCCCCTGGCCATGGTTTCGACCAGACCAAGGATCTGCACTTTGAAGTCGTCTCTGTGCCCATAGAGGGTAGAGAATAAAGAATAGATGGAATAAAAGTTGGCCCCCAAGCGGGTGTAAAAGTGGCGCAGGTCCTGCCGCCTTATTTCTGGCTTGAGATCATCCAGGATCGAATTCAATAATGAATGGGAGATCTGCTCGTACATCTTGTTGATTGTGTGTTAAGGGGGAGTGTAGGTGATGTGAAAGCCGAAGATTGTCCTTCGAGCCCCTGGAGAGGAGAAGGCCTCGTGTGAGCCGCTTCCATGATGGCGGGATCGCAGCTTATTGCATCAACCTTGCCAAGCCGGGGTGATAATGGGCGATGCCTTCAAGAATGCCCGCACTGTAGTTGCCGTTCATGCCAAGAAAACCACCCTGAGCAAGATAGAAGCTTGCTTCTGTCTTGTTCTGGAGAGCGAGTAATCGTGCTTCCCGGATTGTTTCCGGATGGGCGTTTGCTACCAATACGGAGGGCACGGCACTACAGAGAATCGGCAGATCGTTGCCGCTGTCTCCCGCAAATACTGTGTCGCCATGGCTGAAACCCTGATGCTTCATCAGAAATTCAACGGCATGCAGCTTGGTGGCATGGGCCGGCAGCACATCCAGGAGGCCGATCCCTTTCTCTTCATCCACGCTGTAGATCAGACTGGCCGAAAGTCCCCGCTCCTGGAGGCGGGGAGCCATACACCTCTGCAACGGGGGGAAAGGCGTGCTGAGATCTACGTAATAACTGAGTTTATAGGTATTCTGTTGCTCAGGCTCTTGTGGCACCAACTCCTCAAGATCATTGAACATGCCCTGCAGATCGCCGGAGTTCAGGCCCTGCCAATCCGGGGCAATTTCCTCCTGCCAGCTGATCCAGGGTTCCCAGTCAGCTTCCCTGATCCGGTAGATCGAGGTGCCAACGTCACCAATCACCCAGTCCGGCGTGGGAATCTGATAGTTTTCCATGGCCTCCTGCACCAGTCCGCGATTCCTGCCACTCACATAGGCCAGCACCACTTCGGGTCGGCCAACGAAGCGTGCGAAAACCGAACGGGCCTGATCGGATTCAGGCGGTTGGCCATTCGGCAGCAGGGTGCGGTCCAGGTCGGTGCAGACGAACAGCCTGTTCATGATTTTTCAGGCATCAGCAGGTAAGAACTCATAGTGCTCGATGGCTTCCAGAATGCCCTGGGCATGCTGGCCATGGGAGAAGAAGACCCTCTCGATCTCATTGAGATTGAGAAGCTCTTCGCTGTGGGGGTTGGCGACGACGACTCCGAGGGTATTGCCTCGCAGCATGTCTTCATCTCCTCCAGTACCACCGGCCACCAGCACCCTCTCCAGGGGGATGTTCCATTGTCGGGCCACATATCGCAGGGCCTTGCCTTTCGATGCCCTGGCCGGGATGAAGTCCAGGTATTGTCCGAAGGAGAGGGTTGTGTCGACCGATAGTTCCTGCTGGCGAAGCAGCGTGAGTAACTCCTCGAGCGAGGGTGCGATTTCGGCATCGTAATAGTAGGAAATCTTGAAGCGGCTTTGCTCGCTTTTGGGCTGCAGCTTGATGCCTGGTAAGCCATCCACGATGCGACGCAGTACCTGGGGCGTCCACCAATGATCAATGTGACGCGTCCAGGCAATGTCGGCGGTGAGTTGAGGAGAATAGTAAATCTCCGTTCCCAGGCTGGTGATCAGAATATCGGGGCTGGGAATCCCTTGGGATCTGAGGATCTTGAGCACCGAATCAAGCCTGCGGCCCGTTGCCACCCCAAAGAGAAACTTCCTGTGATTCTTGCGAATCACATCACCCAGCATGGCGAGAGCTTCGTTGTCACCCAGCAAGGTGTTGTCGAGCGCGGTGAAAAGAGCCCGCTCCCGATAGTGACGGCCTGTCCGCGAGTGCTCAGGAGTTCTGGGTGCCGCCTTCCTCGGCAATACGAGCGAGCGCACCTTTTCGAGATAGGCACTGGCATGAGCTTCCCAGGAGTAGTAGCGCTTCACATTGCGCACTCCATTCGTGGAGTATTTCTTCCAGGTCTTTGGGTGCTCCAGTATGGCCAGCAGAGCTTTCGTGATCGCCTCTTCATCCAGTGGATCCACCAGCAGGCCATTTTTGCAATTGCTGATGATGTCCACCGGTCCTCCATTCTCCGTTGCCACGAGGGGCAGGCCGCTGGCGGCTGCTTCGAGCAAAGTGAGACCAAAGGGCTCGGTGAGGGCAGGATTGACGAATACCCCACCGGAGGCGCTGGCGGTCCTGTAGATCTCAGCAACCTGTTGGGAAGTATGGTGCTTGGGCAAGGCAACCTTGCCATACAGGTCATAGCAATCAACCACCAGGAGAAGTTCTGTCAGTACCCACTGAGCCCCTTCACCAAGCTCTCGGATATCATCACGGTTGCCGGCAACGATCACCAGATTGGCAGCTTCCTGCAGTCGTTTCGACTGGCCATAGGCCTCCAGCAGAGAAATGATGTTCTTGCGCTCATCAGGTCTGGAGAGGGCCAGGACCATCGGCTTTTGCGGCTGGCGCAGAAACCGATCAAGAGACCTGGGAAAATCAGACGTTGCCTCACCTGCAAGGGGAGGATGAAACTGCTCCAGATCAGTTCCTGGCGGAATGATTGCCATCTTTTCCGGAGAGTAATAGTCGTAGAGTTCATATTGATCCTCGATCTCGTTGCGCGTACTCGTAACCACCAGTTCGGCTGTGCTCAGGGCTTCTTCCTCGGCGCTGATTCTCTGCAGCATGTTGTAACGCTCTTCAATCTCTTCCACGCTCAGTCCCAGGGCGGCCAGTCTTCGGCATTTGTCGCGCCCGAGGGAATGGCCCGTGTGCAGCAGAGGCAGACCGGTGAGATGGGAGAGCCTGGCGCCTACATATCCTGCATCGGCGTAGTGGCTGTGGAGGATGTCCGGCAAGCGCGGTTGTTCATGCAGCCAACTGAAAAGGCGATCGACGAAGCTGTCGAGGTGAGGCCACAACTCCTCTTTGGGCAGGTAGCTTTCCGGGCCGGCATCGATACGGATGATCCTGGCTTTCCTGCCGATTGATTCTGTCGGAGCGGCATAGTCGGCTGACACCGCATCGTCGACAATCCTGCGGGTGACGAGATCAACACGTTCAATATTGGGCTGTTTGGAGAGCGCCTTTGCCAGCTCCACCACGTATTTCGTCTGCCCGCCCGTGTCGGCATCCCGGCCCAGCTCAAGGTCCTCACCCCGAATCAGCCCATGAATGCTGATCATCAGGATGTAGAGTGAATTGACACCGTTCGTATTGTCCATGCCGGAAGGAATGGTGGCTGCTGATGGCTTCGAATTTCCGGGTTTTTTGATTGTTATCCTGCGCAGCTGCGATAAGTAACATTAGCAAAACCCCTGCCCCTTGGTCAACCTGTGGCTGGCAGCCACGAAGCGGGTGCGCCCCCTGGCGTGGGCGTTGTGCCTGTCAGTGAAGGGAATGCCAGAGCAGACTGGGGAACCGGATCTCTCCCCCATGCAGCTGATCGGCACATACCAGAACCCGGGATTCCTGGCCCTGTCCGATGCGGCCCTGCAGTTCTTCGACCGTCGCAGCGACCTGCAGCGACCCGGCGTCGCCTTCGGGGAACCAGGGGCCAGCGGCGCTGCCCCTCAGCTTGACAAGGTATCCACCGACATCAGCCTGGTGTGGCTGGATCGCTCCGATCCGGAAGCCCACGGGCTCGCCGATGCGATCATGCGCGGCGTGTCGGCAGGCCTGAAGCGATACCTCCAGGAGCGGCCCCTCTTCCTGGAGTGCTGCCCGGAGCGGTCCCTGTTCGTGAATCCCCTCTTCAATCTGCAGCGGTACCGGCCCGGAGAAGGGTTCCGCAGCTGGCACTGCGACTGGAGCACCAGCGAGGAGGCCACCGAGCCGATCCGCCGCGTGCTCGCCTGGATCCTCTATCTCAACAGCGTGCCGGATGGCGGCACCGAGTTCCACTGGCAGGACCATCATGTGGAGGCGGAGAAGGGCACGCTGGCGATCTTCCCGGCCGGGATGTCGCATGTGCACCGCGGCCGGGTGAGCCACGAGCACACCAAGACCATCGCCACTGGGTGGATCAATGTGGGCTCTCTCGATGCCTACGTGGCCCGGCTGGCGGCGGACTGAGGCTGAACTGAGTGCTGCCTGGCCGCTTCCCGTGGCAATGGCTACGGTTCTGCGAGGGGGGTCTGGCCCCCTTGCGAACCCTGTTGCTGCACCCATGGCCCTGAAGGAATACCAGCCCGGCAAAGCCTTCCCCGGTGTGATCGGTCGCACCGCCGACGTGTCGAGCCCGGCCTGGCCGATGCCCAACCGGGCTCCGGAAGGAGCCCCCAACGTGCTGTTCATCGTGCTCGACGACATGGGTTTCGGCCAGCTCGGCTGCTACGGCAGCCCGATCGCCACGCCGAACATCGATGCGCTGGCGGCCGATGGGCTGCGCTTCAGCAACATGCACACCACGGCCCTGTGTTCCCCCTCGCGCTCCTGCATGCTCACGGGCCGCAACCACCACTCCAACGGTCTGGCCTGCATCACCGAGGGCTCGATGGGCTATCCCGGTGCCAACGGCATCATCCCCTTCGAGAACGGTTTCCTCTCCGAGATCCTGCTGCAGCACGGCTACAACACCTACGCCGTGGGCAAGTGGCACCTCACCCCCGCCGAGCAGACCAGCGCCGCAGGCCCCTACGACCGCTGGCCCCTGGGCCGGGGCTTCGAGCGCTACTACGGCTTCCTCGGCGGCGACACGCACCAGTACTACCCCGAGCTGGTGCGCGACAACTCCCAGGAGGAGCCGCCGGCCACGCCTGAGCAGGGTTATCACCTCACTCCCGATCTGGTGGCCCGAGCGCGGGCGATGGTCGCCGACGCCAAGCAGGTGGCTCCCAACAAGCCCTTTTTCCTCTATTTCGCCCTCGGCGCCATGCATGCGCCCCACCACGTGCCGAAGGAGTGGGCCGACAGGTACAAGGGCAAGTTCGATGCCGGCTGGGATGCCTATCGCGAGGAGGTGTTCGCCCGCCAGAAGGAGCTGGGCATCATTCCTCCGAACACGGTGCTCTCGCGCCACGATCCCGACGTGCCCGACTGGAATGCCCTTTCCCCGGAGGAACGGCGCCTCTATGCCCGCATGATGGAGGTGTTCGCCGGCTTTCTGGAGCACACCGACCATCACATCGGCGAGCTGATCAGCTTTCTCAAGGCGATCGGCGAATACGACAACACCCTGATCATGCTGATCTCCGACAACGGTGCCAGCTCCGAAGGCGGACCCACCGGTTCGGTGAACGAAGGGAAGTTCTTCAACAACGTGCCGGAGAACCTGGAGCAGAACCTGGCCGCCATCGACGACATCGGCGGACCGAAGTATTTCAACCACTACCCCTGGGGCTGGACCCACGCCGGCAACACCCCCTTCCGGCGCTGGAAGCGGGAGACCTACCGGGGGGGCACCAGCGATCCCTTCATCGTGAGCTGGCCGAAGGGCATCGCCGCCCGGGGTGAGATCCGCTCCCAGTACGCCCACGCCATCGACATGGTGCCCACCGTGCTCGACGCCCTCGGTCTCGAGGCACCCAGCTCGATCCGGGGGGTCACCCAGAGCCCGATCGAGGGGTTCAGCCTGCGCAGTTGCTTCGACGATGCCGCCGCGCCGAGCCTGCATCGCACCCAGTACTTCGAGATGTTCGGCCATCGCTCCCTGTATCACGAAGGCTGGCGGGCGGTGTGCCCCTGGCCCGGCACCTCGTTCACGGAATCCGGCCGCCGCTTCGGCGAACCGATCAGCTATGAGCAGCTGATTCAGCTCGATGCCCACGGCTGGGAGCTCTACAATCTGGAGGAGGATTTCGCCGAAACCAACGATCTGGCCGCCAGCGAGCGCGACCGGCTGATCGCCATGATCGGGATGTGGTATGTGGAGGCCGGCAAGTACAACGTGCTGCCGATCGACAGCCGCGGCACCCAGCGCTTCGGCGAGGAGCGGCCCCAGATCGCCGTCGATCGGCAGCGCTACATCTACTACCCCGGCACCCAGGTGGTGCCCGGCAATGCGGCCCCGCGCGTGCTCAACCGGCCCCATTCCATCTCCGTGGAGGTGGAGGTGCCGGAGGGCGGCGCCGAGGGGGTGCTGTTCAGCATGGGCGGCAACGACGGCGGGTTTTCGTTCTACGTGCTGAACGGCATCCTCACCTACGGCTACAACTATGTGGCCGATACCCATTTCCGGATCACATCCCCAGCCCCGGTCCCCAGTGGCCATCACATCGTCAGTGTGGAGTTCACCCCCACTGGTCCGGCGGACATCGCCAACGGCAAGGGCACTCCGGCGACCATCCAGTTGTTCGTGGATGGCCAGCCCGTGGGGGAGGGGCATCTGCCGGTCACCATTCCCCTCAGCCTCGGCCTGGCGGCCGGTGTGGCGGTGGGTGCCGATCCCGGTTCCCCCACCATGCCCGACTACCTGCCGCCGTTCGCCTATTCCGGCACGGTGAAGCGGGCGATGGTGGACGTGAGCGGCACGCCGGTGGAAGACCTCCAGGAGCGGATGCGGATGATCCTGGCGCGGCAGTGAAGGGGGCAGGGGAGCACACACATTCCACCTGCCTTCAGGGTCTTCATCGGTATGGCAGCCATATCCGTATGGCAGCCATATCCACATCCATAGCCAATCGAATGCCAGTCCAGTCAGGCAAACCCATGACCAGCCCAGGAAATTCCGTTGACTCCAGCCCTGCTGAGCGCCTGCGTCTTCCCATGCAGGAGAAGCCGTTTCGGGGCAGAATCGGGAAAACCTATCAAGAATCCGAGCAGGCCTGGCCCGAGCTGCCCAGGCCACCGGCGGGCGCACCCAACGTGGTGATCATTCTGCTCGATGATGTGGGATTCGGTCAGGTGAGCACATTCGGTGGTCCAGTGCGCACACCCAATCTGGATCAGCTGGCCGCCAAGGGATTGAAATACAATCGCTTTCACACCACGGCGATCTGCGGTCCTTCCCGAGCCGCGCTCATCACAGGGCGCAATCACCATAATTGCGGCAGCGGTTTTCTGGCTGAATGGGCGACTGGATTCCCCAGCTACAACACGATGATTCCACGCAGCACGGCTACGGTGGGCCGTATTCTCAAAGAAAACGGCTACAACACCGGCTGGTTCGGTAAGAACCACAACACTCCGGACTGGGAGTCAAGCGTGGTAGGGCCGTTTGATCGTTGGCCGACCGGCCTTGGATTCGATTATTTCTATGGGTTCATTGGTGGCGAAACTCACCAGTACTATCCAGTGTTATTTGAGAATACCAAGCCTGTTGAACCCGAGAAAACTCCTGAGGAAGGCTACCACTTCATGACTGATATGACCGACAAGGCGCTCGCCTGGATGCGCTATAGCAAGTCGGTGAATCCTGATAAGCCACTGCTTCTCTATTTTGCACCCGGTGCTGCCCATGCGCCGCACCATTCTCCCCCGCATTGGCGAGAGCACTACCGGGGTGAGTTTGATCAGGGCTGGGATCGGGTCCGCGAGGAAACGTATCAGCGTCAGCTGGACATGGGCATCATTCCCCCGGGAACGGTGAATACCCCGCGTCCCGACTGGTGCCCAGCCTGGGATTCTCTATCGGTAGACGAGCAGAGACTCTATGCCCGATTCATGGAGAACTATGCAGGCTTTCTTTCGTTTACTGATCATGAGTGCGGAAGGCTGCTTGATGCCATCAATGAGCTGCCTGATGCGGAGAATACCCTGATCTTCTTCATCGTCGGAGACAATGGAGCCAGCTCCGAGGGCGGGTTGACTGGCACGATCAATGAAGTGATGAACCTGAACGGGATTCCTTCAAATCTCGAGGAAACCCTCTCTCGCATCGATGACATCGGCAACCCTGATACCGAGCCTCACTATCCGCTGGGCTGGGCATGGGCCGGCAATGCGCCGTTTCAATGGGTCAAACAGGTGGCCAGCCACCTGGGCGGATCACGCAATCCAATGGTGGTCTCCTGGCCCAGGAAAATCAAGGATCAAGGAGCGACCCGCTCGATCTTCAGCCATTTGATCGACATCGTGCCCACGATTCTTGATGTGGCGGGTATTCCAGCCCCGAGCCATGTGGATGGGATCGAGCAGAAGCCAATGGATGGTGTCCCGATCACAGCTTCATTCACGGATGCGAAGGCGCGTCCGGTGCGAGCACGTCAATACTTCGAAATCTTCAGCAATCGCGCCATCTACGACAACGGCTGGATCGCCTGTGCTCAGCACACGTTCCCCTGGCGACAAGACTACGCACCGGGCCACTGGGAGAACGACCGGTGGGAGCTCTATCACCTCGATGAAGACTTCAGCGAGGCCAACGATCTGGCGGCTGATCACCCCGAGAGGCTGGCCGAACTCAAGACAATCTTTGAGCAGGAATGTGAAACTTACGGAGTGTATCCGCTTGATGATCGCGGCGCGGCCCGTTTGGCCGTACCCAAGCCGCCACCCGGTGGCGCCGACCCCAACCGCAAGCAGTTCACCTACTTCCCTGGTGCGCTTCGACTCCCGGAAACCGCTGCCCCGAACACGAAAAACCGTTCTCACCGCATCGATATCCACATCGACCAGCCCGGTGAAGGAGTGCTCCTGGCCATGGGGGGTCAGTCGGCAGGCTATGTGCTGTACGTCAAAGACGGCAGGCCCACCTATCACTACAACTGGTTCGACAGGGAACGCACGGTGATCACCTCCTCTCAGCCCCTGCCTGAAGGCGCCTCAGTGGTTCGTTTCGTCTTCAGCTACGACGGAGGTGGCGTCGGCCAGGGAGGCGAAGCTGTCCTCTACCTCAACGGAGACGAGGTGGGGCGACAGCGCATTCCCCACACCGTTGCAGGACGCTTCGGCATCGACACCTTCGGCGTCGGCGCTGATACCGGATCCCCGGTGGGCGACGACTATCAACCTCCCTACGCCTTCACGGGCAGCATCAGGCAGGTTGATCTTGAACTTGAGGACCCGGATGGCACCAGCAGGGCTGAGGAAGAGGGGCTTCAAGCTCGCTTCAAGGCAGGAAAGGAGTATTAGCAGCTGCTGCCCAGAGCCCGCATCCTGCCAGGACTTCGCGAGGTTCGGCCTGGGGTCTGGGGAGGCTGGCTCGAGAGTGTCGGCTGCCTCCCTGCTGGGAGATGGCCCAGACGGCTATGCCGACGTGCCGAGGGCGGACGACGGCACGATCAGTCCCTCGAGCCGCTGCTGCAGCTCGCCGGTGAGGGCGGCCACGGCTCCGCGACGATCGCTGCGGTAGGCCGCCAGGCGTTCCTCGACGGCAAACGGCTCGCCGATGCTGAGCAGGGCCCGCCGGGGCCCCAGACGGGGCCGTGCGGCGGGATTGCCACCACAGATGCGGCAGTGGGTGTCCCAGAGCAGCAGCAGGGTGTCGGCGAAGCGCTCCTGGCTCGGCAGTTCCTTCACGTAGCTGCCGCTCACCGCCACGAACGACTCCACCACCCGCATGTGCCACAGGCGCCGTTCCGTTTCCTCCGCCAGTCGATCGGCCAGGCCCCGCTCCAGGGCGCAGGGGGTCCCGGCTCCGTTGCCGCTCGGGTAGAGGCGCTCCCAGCCGGCCTGCTCCACCCGCCGGCAGCGGCTGGCCAGATCCCCCTTCGCCACGATCCCGAACGGTTCCTCCACCACCTTCAGGGCTGTATCGAGCAGGGCCTGCAGTCTCGATGCCAGCGGGCCGCCGGGTTCTGCCGGGGCCGCGACTGCGGGGGCCGGGGGCACCGGCTCCCGGTGGTAGGCCTCGCGGTAGAAGCACTCCATCAGCGCCAGCATCCGCTCGCCCAGCGCGTGGAGACGGTCGTAGAGCCGCCGGGGCTCCAGGCTCCGCTGCGGATCGGGGCTGAGCCCGGTGTCGCCCTCGAGTTCGCCCAGCAGCGCCTCGATCGCGGGCCAGACCGGTTGCCCGTAGGCATACTGCAGCCCGATCGGCAGCAGGGTCATCTGCTCGCGGCGGCCGGCTTTGTCCAGGTCGTCGGCGGTCCAGAAGGCCAGCTGGGCCACGCCGGGTTCGAGGTTGCTCACCACCTCGTTGTGGCCGTTGGTGGCCCCCTCCGGTGCTGCGGCGAACGGATGGGGTCCGTCGAGCAGCAGAGCGCGGGCACAGCGCAGCGCCGGAAGATCCAGGGTTCCCCGCTGGATCGAGCAGCCCCCCAGGTGGGAGAGCAGCCAGCCGGCCGTGGGGCCTGCCCAGAGGGGAATGCCCCTGTCGTAGAGGAACTGGGCATGGGGTGGCGGCTGCCAGTGAATCCCCCGCTTGCGGCCCTGCCGGGGCAGCACCTTCCACAGCAGGTGGGCGAGGCAGAAGGGATCGTCGATGCTGGGGTGTCGAAAGGCGAGCAGCAGCCTGGATTCCCCGGCCTGAAAGCTCGCCATGGCCTCCACCAGCCGCTCGGGATGCCCCACCGTGACGGTGTGGATGCGGCTGCGCCAATGGAGCACCACCGGCAGCAGCCGACGGCTGAGCCCGAGCACAACGCCATTCAGCCGTGGCGGCAGGAAGGAGAGGTTCGCAGCAGGGCCTGCCATGGGGTGATCCTGACCGGCTCAGCGGCGGTTCAGGGGTTCGATGCGATCACCCCGGCTCACCCCGAGCCGAATCGGTCGTGGCGGTCCCTGCGGCGGCAGGGTGACCTCCGCCCACAGTTCCTCCCCGGCGGGCCTCAGGGAGGGATCAGCCCCATGCTCAGGCAGGAAGAAGGCCACGGGCTGCAGCAGCGCGGCAACGGTCCGGTTCCGGCGGCGTTCGATCATGGCCACCCGCGATGCGGGATCGGTCGTGGCCGTCCCCCGCGCCGGGGTTGCCACCACCCGCCCCTGCCGCACCTCCAGTCGCACCCGTCCAAGGCGCTGGGGTGCCAGATGGCGGATCGGCAGGTCGGGGTCCACCGGCTCGGTCAGGCCCCAGCCCCGGGGCTGGGTGGCCCGATCCAGCAGCAGCTGGCCGCCCAGGGCGAGCAGCAGCATTGCCTGCAGTGCCCCCACCAGCAGGCCGGCCCGCCAGGACCCCCACCGCAGCGGCTGCCAGCGGCTCATGGCCGATCTCCGCCGGTCGCCGGCCGGCGGGTGGTCGCCACCAGCCGCCGCCGCATCGTTTCCATTCCCCAGCCGCCGGCCAGGAACAGCACCCCCAGCCCGATCAGGCTGGCGGAGCGCCCCAGCTTGTCCATCACCTCCGAGAAATAGAAGGTGAGCACGGTGAGCGCCACCACCGCCACCCCCATGTTGATGCGCTCGGCCCTGGCCTCCGCCACCCCCCAGCTCACCAGCAGCAGTCCGCCGATGGCGTTCCATCCGTAGGTGAAGGTCGTGGCCTCGAGGACCCCTGTGCGGCCTGCCCGATCAGCATCCAGGCGATCCCCCAGGGCCACCGTGCCCACGGCATGGAGGGCCACCGAGAGAACGGGAAAGCGGGCCGCCGCGGCCGCACCGGCGCCATGCAGTCCCAGCACCAGGGCCAGCAGCACCGGAGCGGCCAGGCCCCCCGACGGCGATTGGCCGGCTTCCCATCGCTCGATCGCTCCTGCCGTGGTCGGGTCGATCAGACCGGCATCGAGCCAGCGGCGCAGCTGGGCTTTCCAGGGAGGTGCCATTCAGGGAAGCTAATCCCGGCAGGCAGGGTGAACCGGAGGAGGTGGGGCTGCCCCGGTAAGACTGTGGGAATCGCCAAGGATGGGCATGACGAATTCCAGATCCATCAAGAAGAAGATCAGTCCGCAGGAATATCAGCTTCTGCTGCAGCTCCGCAAGCGAAAGCCAGGTCTCAATCCCCCGAGGATGCGGGCATCGCTGGGCGATCGGGTGGCCGATCGCGTTGCGGCAGTGATGGGATCCTGGCGGTTCATCATCATCCAGAGTCTGTTGCTGGCCGTGTGGGTGGTTCTCACTATCGTGGCGTACAGCCGGCACTGGGATCCCTACCCCTTCATTCTGTTGAATCTGATGCTCTCCTTTCAGGCAGCCTATGCGGCTCCGATCATCATGATGAGCCAGAACCGGCAGGCGGCGATCGATCGAGCCGATGCCAGGAATGATTATGAGGTGAACCAGAAAGAGGAGCTGGAAATGGCCCACCTGCAGGACAAGATCGATGTGCTTCGCGGCATGGAGATCGTGGAGCTCAAGCTTCTGCTCCAGCAGCAGGGCCGGCAGTTGCAGGAGCTGGCGGACCATGTGGTGGGTGAGAGAAATTCGTCGACAGCATGGGTGGATTCCCGTTTCGCTTCTCATTCCGCCCATCGGAGCAGGCGGCTCCGGGTCTTTGGCTCACCGCTGCCCTGATCGCCTGCATGGGGGCGGTGAACCTTCTCTCTTCCGTCACACCCGATCTGCCGGAGCGGGTTGTGTGGTTGCGCAATCTGTATCCCGTGGAGATTCGCCAGTCGGCCCATCTCTTCACGGCACTGAGTGGCTTCTTTCTGCTGATCCTGGCCGCGAGCCTGCTGCGGCGGAAGCGGGTGGCCTGGCTGCTCACCGTGGGCCTCCTGGTGCTGTCGATCCTTTCCCATCTGATCAAGGGCCTCGATTATGAGGAGAGCCTGTTGGCAGGGGGGGTGCTGCTGCCGCCACCCAGACTCTCGCCATCTTTTTCACCCAGGACAATGCCGGAATCGTTGCTCGCACTGGCTTTGGCCTGTTCTTCCTCGATTCGATCGTTCTTGTTGGTGCCGCCACCCTTCTGTTTGCTCTCTTCATGCTGCTGTGTCCGATTCTTCTGCGGGGGGAACCTGCGACCGAGATGGAGCGACGACGCGCCAGAGCCATCGTTGGCGAGCATGGCCATTCTTCCCTGGCAAACTTCACCCTTCTGAGAGATAAATCCTATTACTTCAGTCCTTCAGGCAGAAGCGTGGTGGCCTTTGTCCCCAAGGGCAGAGGTGCCATCGCCCTCGGCGATCCCGTGGGACCCCCGGATGACTTTGCTGACACGGTGCGAGGGTTTCAGCAATTCTGCAGAGCCAACGACTGGAGCCCTGGCTTCTATCAGACCCTTCCCGATCACCTTGACATCTATCGGCACCTGGGCATGCGTGCCATCAAGATCGGTGAAGAGGCCATCGTTGATCTGCGCTCATTCTCCACCAAGGGCAGGACGGGGCAGGATTTCCGTTCCGCGCTGAACAAACTCACGAAATCAGGCCATCACGTGGACTTCCATGCCCCTCCTCTGGAGCCGGCGCTGCTGCAGGAGCTGAGGCAGATCAGTGAGGAGTGGCTTGCCATCATGCATGGATCGGAGAAGCGGTTTTCGGTGGGTTGGTTCGATGAGGCCTATCTGGCTGACTGCGAGATCGCAGTGGTGAGAGATTCTGGGGGAGTGATCAGTGCCTTTGCCAATCTCGTGCCTGAGTATCAGCTGAATGAAATCACTATCGACCTGATGCGGCACCGCAGATCCATGGTTCATGGAACCATGGACTTTCTTTTTGTATCCCTGTTTCAGCATTACAGAGATCGTGGTTACGATGGATTCAACCTTGGGCTTTCTGCTCTTTCGGGGGTTGGGGAATCAAGGGCCTCGTCGCGCATCGAAAAGGCGGGTCACTATCTTTACCAGCATCTCAATGGATTCTATAATTTCAAGGGCTTGCATGCCTACAAGGAAAAGTTCCGCCCGCGCTGGGAGCCAAGATATCTCGTGTTCCCGGCTTACGGGGGTTTGATGGACAGTGTGATCGCTTTGATCCGGGCTGATTCGGGTGATCGCCTGATTGATTATCTTAAGCCGGGGGCATGAGCTGCGACTGCAGCGATCCATTCGCCAATGGCCTCATTCACTTCTTCGGGATACTCCGCCATGACCAGATGACCCGCCTCGGGAATGTGCAGATGCCTGCAGCTCGTATTGCCAGAAGATGGGCAAGGCTCTGTAGGGATGGGCATCGGTAGGGATCGGGCACTCCGCGAAGAATTCCTTCATCACGGGGGTGCGCTGGGAGCTGATCAGGGTCTGGGCCCAGCGTTGCAGGAGGGGCAGCCGGAAGAGATGCCTTCCCCCCATCGCCATCACAGACAGCATCGGAATCTCCCACCAGGGCGTGAGGGCATGGCTGCCGCCGGCGATCAGGATCAGGGCCTGCGTGCTGTTGCGGCGAGCCCATTCCAGTCCGATAGGTACGCCATAGCTGTGACAACAAAGAACCGGCGAATCAATCCCCAGATGCTGGAGCAGACGACTCAGATCCCGGCAATGTCTGCCGATGGAATAACGGCGGTAGCGGGAGGACGATCCATGGCCTCCCAGGTCATAGGCCAGGACCTGCCGACCCTGCCGACCCTGCCGGCGGGCGTGGTCGAACTGGCTGCGCCAGTTGCATTGATTGCCCAACCCCCCATGCAGGAACACCAGGCATGGGCCCTGCCCCGGCTGATGGCTCACCGCCAGATCCACTCCCTTCCGGATGGGGATGGCGACCGGTTGCATGACCTCCCTCCTGCCTGCCTCCACCCTTCTCCACTCTGAAGGATCCAACGATGATTCCCCCGGTCCCCCCTGAGGGCCTGATGATCAGGATGGACAGGCCACCGGGAGGCGGATCGTTCCGATGCGGGCAGCACTGACCCGGGTGATCGTCTTCGGCGACAGCCTTTCGGATGTGGGCAATGCCCACGCTCTGCTGGGAGACGAGGCGGTGCCCTCGCCGCCCCACTGGCAGGGAAGGCGCTGCAACGGTCCCCTCTGGGTGGAGCGGCTGGCCGGGCGGCTGGGTGTGGCTGCCCCCACCCCATCGCTGCGGGGAGGCAGCGGCCATGCCCATGGCGGTGCCCAGTCCGGCAACGGTCTCTCCCCGATCCGGGCCGTGCCCAACCTGCTCGAGCAGGTGGATCGCTTCCTGGCGGGTCTGGCGGGAGGGTCGATCGACCCCGATGCCCTGGTCGTGCTGCGGGCCGGCGCCAACGACTACCTCACGGCGCCCTGGCCGATCGGGCCGGCCTGCGGCGAGGCGATCAACACCAACCTGCTGGCCGCCGTGCAGGCCCTGGCCGATGCCGGAGCCACCCGCTTCCTGATTCCAACGGAGTTGCCCTGGGGATGGAGCCCGATCGTGCCGCCCGAGCTCACCCCGGAGGATCGAGCCACGCTCAACGGCCTGATCGCCGCACAGAACGACCGTCTGCGGCCTGCGCTGCAGGAGCTGGCATCGGCGCGGCGTCTGGGGATCGTGCAGCCCGATCTGCACGGCCTGGTCCTCGAGATCCTCGCGGCCCCGGCCGCCTTCGGCTTCCACGAGGTGAGCCGGCCGGCCCTGCCCGATCACCCCGGGGCGGAGGGTTTTCTCTGGTGGGACGAGCGGGCCCACCTCACCACCGCCGCCCATGCCCTGATCGCCGAGCGCGCCCATGCGGCGCTCACGGCGGCTGAACCCCTCTGACAACGGGGTCCAGGCCGGGCCGTCAGCCGATCCGGTGCTTCAGGCTGCGGAGACAGGCCAGATCGAGAGGGGGTGGACCCGGTCAGGTTGGCTCCCCTGCCGCCTTGCCTCCTTCCCCGCCTGCTCCCTTCTTCGCCCGGCCCGATCCACTCCCGCCCCCTCTGAGACGATGGCCTGATCTCCCCATACCGCCGTGACCGAGGTCGCCCCCCCCACCGCTGCGGCGGCCGCCCCCCTGCCCAAGACCTACGACCCTGCCGGCACCGAAGCGCGCTGGCAGGCGGCCTGGGAGGAAGCGGGTGCCTTCCATCCCGATCCCACCGCTCCGGGCGAGCCGTTCAGCGTGGTGATCCCGCCGCCGAACGTGACCGGCAGCCTGCACATGGGCCACGGGTTCGAGACGGCCCTGATCGACACGATCGTGCGCTTCCAGCGCCTGCGGGGCCGCAACGTGCTCTGTCTGCCCGGCACCGACCACGCCTCGATCGCGGTGCAGACGATCCTCGAGAAGCAGATCAAGGCCGAGGGCGGCAGCAAGGACGACCTGGGCCGTGACGCCTTCCTCGAGCGGGCCTGGAGCTGGAAGGCCGAAAGCGGCGGCACGATCGTGGGCCAGCTGCGGCGCCTCGGCTACTCGGTGGATTGGCAGCGGGAGCGCTTCACCCTCGATCCCGGCCTCAGCACAGCCGTGGTGGAGGCCTTCGTGCGCCTGCACGAGCAGGGGCTGATCTACCGGGGCGAATACCTGGTGAACTGGTGCCCGGCCTCGGGATCGGCGGTGAGCGATCTGGAGGTGGAGATGAAGGAGATGGAGGGCCATCTCTGGCACTTCCGCTATCCGCTCAGCGGTGGCCCCGCCACCGACGGCGCGATTGATGGCACCGATCACCTGGTGGTGGCCACCACCCGCCCGGAAACGATGCTGGGCGACACCGGCGTGGCCGTGCATCCCGAGGACCCCCGCTACGCGGCCCTGGTGGGCCGGACCCTCACCCTGCCGCTGGTCGGCCGCAGCATCCCGATCGTGGCCGATGAGCATGTGGATCCGGCCTTCGGCACCGGCTGCGTCAAGGTGACGCCCGCCCACGACCCCAACGACTTCGCGATCGGGCAGCGCCACGGCCTGCCCCTGATCACGGTGATGGCGAAGGACGGCACGATGAATCAGGCCGCCGGCCGCTTCGCCGGCCTGGACCGCTTCGCGGCCCGTGCCGCGGTGGTGGCGGCGATGGAGGCCGAAGGCTTCCTGGTGAAGGTGGAGCCCCACCGCCACAGCGTGCCGATCTCCGATCGGGGCAAGGTGCCGGTGGAGCCCCTGCTCTCCACCCAGTGGTTCGTGAAGACCGAGCCCCTGGCGGCCCGGTGCCGGGAGGCGCTGGAGCGGGGCGAGCCCCACTTCGTGCCGGAGCGCTGGAGCAAGGTCTACCGCGACTGGCTCACCGACATCCGCGACTGGTGCATCAGCCGCCAGCTGTGGTGGGGCCACCGCATCCCCGCCTGGTTCGTGGTGAGCGAGACGGGCGGCGTGATCACCGAAGGCACGCCCTACGTGGTGGCCCGGGATGCCGAGGAGGCCCGCCGGAAGGCGGAGGCGCAGTACGGCGAGGCCAGCCGGGCGGCGGGAAGGGAGCTGCAACTGGAGCAGGACCCCGACGTGCTCGACACCTGGTTCTCCAGCGGCCTGTGGCCCTTCTCCACCCTGGGCTGGCCGGACGAAGGCAGCGCCGATCTGGCCAGCTGGTACCCCACCAGCGTGCTGGTGACCGGCTTCGACATCATCTTCTTCTGGGTGGCGCGGATGACGATGCTGGCCGGTGCCTTGCTGCCGGAGGCTGGCCCGCTGGGCGGTCGCGATCCCTGGATTCCCTTCCGCGATGTCTACATCCACGGCCTGGTGCGGGATGAGAACAACCGCAAGATGAGCAAGAGCGCCGGCAACGGCATCGATCCGCTGCCGCTGATCGAGCGCTACGGCGCCGATGCCCTGCGCTTCGCCCTGGTGCGCGAGGTGGCCGGCGCCGGGCAGGACATCCGCCTCGACTACGACCGGGCCACGGGCTCCTCGGCCACGGTGGAGGGAGCGCGCAACTTCGCCAACAAGCTCTACAACGCCACCCGCTTCGCCCTGATGAACCTGGGCGGCGAGACGCCCGCTTCCCTCGGCGAGCCGGATCCCGCCCAGCTGCAGCTGGCCGACCGCTGGATCCTCTCGCGCCTGGCGCGGGTGAACCGGGAAACCGCCCAGCGCTACGGCAGCTATGCATTGGGCGAAGCGGCCAAGGGGCTCTACGAGTTCGCCTGGAATGAGGTGTGCGACTGGTTCATCGAGCTGGCCAAGCGGCGCCTGAACCCGGCAGCCCAGGGCGCCTCGGCCCAGGGCGCAGGCGTTGGTCCTGACGCCCTCGCCGACCAGCGGGTGGCGCGCCAGGTGCTGGCGAAGGTGCTCAACGACCTGCTGCTACTGCTCCACCCGCTGATGCCCCACCTCAGCGAGGAGCTCTGGCACGGCCTCACCGGGGCATCCGAGAACACCTTCCTGGCCCTGCAGGCCTGGCCTGTGGTCGACGAGGCGGCCCTCGATGACTCCCTGGAGGAGAGCTTCGCCGAGCTGATCGAGGCGATCCGGGTGGTGCGCAATCTGCGCGCCGTGGCGGGCCTCAGGCCGGCCCAGAGCGCGCCGGTGGTGTTCGTCACCGGCAGGGGCGAGCTGGCTTCCCTGCTGCGGCAGGCCAGCGCCGACATCCAGGCGCTCACCAGGGCCGATTCCGTGGAGGTGGAGGCGATCGATTCCTCCACGCCGTACTTCCCCGAGCACGAACCCCGCCGCGGCGGACCGTGCCTGGCGGGGGTGAGCGGCGAGCTGCAGGTGCTGCTGCCGATCGAGGGGCTGGTGGACCTCGAAGCCCTCGCCGAGCGCCTGCGCAAGGATCTGGCCCGGGCCGAGAAGGAGATCGCCGGCCTCACCGGGCGTCTGGCCAACCCCAACTTCACCGGCAAGGCCCCGCCGGAGGTGGTGGCCGAATGTCGCGCCAACCTGGCCGAGGCCGAGACCCAGGCGGCCCTGGCCTACCGGCGCCTGCAGGATCTGGGCTGAGCGCGGATCCGTCCGGACCCCTCGTCCGGATCTCATCCAGGCGACGGGGTGGAGCAGGGTTGCCTCTCATACAGAACGATCCCCACCCGCCGGATGTGATCGACCAGGGGGCCGTGGTTGATCGAGGCCAGTGCGGAGAGGTCGATCATGTAGGGCAGAAGCAGGTCATCCAGGTCTGCCTCGATTCGCGCCAGGCAGGTGGTGGTGAGCCCCGAGCCGACCAGGGTCAGATCGATATCGGAAGCGGGCTCGAAGCTGCCCATCGCGCGGGAACCGTAGAGAATCGCCTGCTCCACCTCCGGATGGGCGGCAAGGACCTGCAGGAGGCCATCCAACACCTTGGCCGACAGGCCATGGAGCCGGGAGGCTGGGGATCGGGGCGTCGTCACGGTGCCTTGCGCAGCTGCTCAAATCGCTCCCGCAACGCGCAGAAGGCCGGGAAGAACCGCTTGACCACGTCGTCGGCGATGGCCTGGGCCAGATCAAGATTGTAGGTATGGGACGTTTGATTGCGGGCCCGGATCATTTCCATCCAGGTTTCCCCATCGCTGATCAGGCCGTTGCGAAAGGCTTGGCGGGTGGCGTCCCGAGAACCGATCAGATCCTGGATTCCCTGCTGCTTGAGGTAGTCCTTCAGCACATTCCAGGCCAGTTCATGTGTGAATTCAAAACCCTGAATCAGGCCCTGCTGCTCCAGTTCAGTCAGCTCCCTGCTATCGGCCAGCGTCACCCCACGCTCAAGGGCCTGAAGAGCACGCTGAAAGTTCTCGAAGCGCTGCTGCCAGCGGATGTCTGCCATGCAGCCTCCCTGCGCTCCCTTCGATCACGCTAGCCATCACCTGCTGCCCGCGGCAGAGGAAAGTGAACGCTCAGAGCAACGACTCCTGATGCTCCACCGGCTCCAGCTGCGCCGGCTCGGAGCGCTCCTCGGCCTCGCCGGCTTTCACTTCCAGGGCCTGCTCGATCACCCGATCGGTGAGGGCGTCGAAGTAGGCCGAGAGCGTCTGCTGCAGTTCCAGAAATTCCGGCCAGAGGGTTTCATTCACGAAGCTGCGGCTCAGACGTGCCATCACGGTGGTGCGCCGCTGGCCGCGGTAGCGATAGGGCGTGACGCCGTAGCGCCGCAGCAGGGCAACGAACAGATGCCGCGACCACTGGTCGGAAAGGGAGAAGCGGAACTCCACCGGTGGCTCGTCGGCCGCCAGCTCCTTGAGGCGGGTCTGGATCCGCTCGCGGGCCCGCTCGGCCGCCACCCGCTCGCCGTCAGTGCCGGGCCGGGAGAACAGCGCCTCGATGCGGCGCAGCTTCTCGATGAGTTGCTCCTCCGGGCCGGTCGGTGGCGCGGCGACGGTTCGTGCGGCACCGGGTGGGGCGTTTCTGCCGGCGGATCGGACACGGCGGGCGATGGGGCTCGTCTCCAGGGCGCTGGGCGGCCACCGTAGGGCGATCGTCCCGATCCCCCCTGCCCGACGATCCAGCGGTGAGGGCGTTGGCGAAGCGGATCAGAGCCTGGATCGCCTTGCGAGGATCGAGGCCTTGACGGGGCCCTTCAGGACGTTCTGAATTTCGGCTCTCCTGGCCCTTCACGACAACGAAGCCGGCGCCGAGCGGGTCGCAGATCTGCATCCGAAATCAGGCGGGCAGGGAGCGCCGCCAGAGCAGATAGGGAATGATCGTGATCATCATCAGCACGCCATAGACGCCGGAGGGGAGGCTGTAGGGGGACAGGCCCGCCGCGCTGCTGCCGGCGCCGGCCAGCAGGGCCCCCACGGCGATGCCCACGGTGCCGTTCTGGAAGCCGCTTTCGATCGCCACGCAGCTCACCTGGGGGGAGGGCAATCGCAGCAGCCGGGCCACGATCGTGCCGATGGCCAGCATCCCAACGTTCAGGAGCAGCAGCACCGGGCCCAGGGAGCCCAGGTTGTCGATCAGCGTTCCCCATTCGCCCACGATCGTGATCGCCAGGATCAGGGCGAACAGCACCGTGGCCACCCGTTCGCAGGTTCGCTCCCAGCGACGGGCCAGGCCAGGCCGCTGCTGATGCAGCAGCACCCCCAGAAGCACCGGCAGGGTGGTCATGGCGAACATCTTCAGGCCCAGGCCCGTGATGCTCACCGCCGGCAGGTTCTCCCCCATCAGGGAACGCCCCCCCACCGAGAGGATCAGGGGCAGGGTGAGGGTGGTGATCAGGCTGGCCAGGGCGGTGAAGGAGATCGAGAGCGCCACATCCCCCCGGGCCAGGCGGGTCATCACGTTCGAGGTGATGCCTCCCGGGCAGCAGGCCAGCACCAGCACCCCCACCCCCAGCTCCGCCGGCACCGCGAAGGAGCGGATCAGCAGGAAGGCGACCAGGGGCAGCAGCACCACCTGGGAGAGCACCCCCGCCAGCAGCGGATGGGGCCGGCGCAGCGCGAAGACGAAGTCTGCCGGGGTGAGGGAGAGCCCCAGGGCGAACATGATGAACGCGAGGGCCAGGGGCAGGGCGACCGTGAACATGGCGGCAGCGCGGTGTCGGCGCATTGTCCCCTGGCCCACCGCTCCGCCACCGGACCGCTGATGGATGCCTCCCCCCTGCTCGAGCCGCTCCTGCCGGCCCTGCGTTCCCCCCTGGGGGCGGCGGCATTCGTGCCCCTCTATGCCCTCTGGGTCAGCCTGCTGCTGCCAGGGGTGTGGGCCTCCATGCTGGCCGGGGCTCTGTACGGCACCGGCTGGGGCAGTGTGCTGGTGTTCCTCGGGGCAGTCCTGGGAGCCGAGGTGGTCTTCCTGCTGGGGCGGGGCCGACTGCGGCACTGGGCACGGCGCCGGCTGGCGAGCGCCCCGAAGCTGAGAGCCGTGGAGCAGGCCGTGAGCCGGGAGGGGCTGAGGCTGGTGCTGCTCACCCGCCTCTCGCCGGCCTACCCCTTCAGTCTGCTGAACCTCGCCTACGGCCTGAGCGGGGTGAGCTTCCGCGACTACTCCCTGGGACTGATCGGCATCCTTCCCGGCACGGTGCTGTTCTGCTGGCTGGGGGCCCTGGCGGGCGACGTGACCCGGTTCGGGACTGTGCTCTCCGGCGCGGCGGATCCCGTCGCCTGGGGGGTGCGCATCTCCGGGGTGCTCGCCACCGTGGCGTCGGTGTGGCTGGTGGCTAGGGCGATCCGCCGGGCCGGTTCCCCCTGAGAAGGGCCCCAGGGGGATAGATCACCACCTTGTCATCGTCCGGGAAGAATCGCCGCGGCAGGGTCCGCTGTGTCACCTGCAGCGAGGACCGGGTTCGTTCATAGACCGGCAGCACGGCGGCGATCCGTTCCCCATCCGGCTCGGGGCGGAAGACGGAACGGCAGGAGCGCGGATCGATCCCGGCTGCCGCCAGCAGGTCCAGGGCAGCGTTCTGGGCTGCCAGGCGCTGCGCCTCGACCAGCTCCTTGCGGTCCTGGGCGGCCATCCCGAAGCTGGTATCGAACCGGGCCCAGCCTTTCCTCAGCTCCTCCTCCGGCAGTGGGGTGAATCCCTCCAGTGCCGAGGCCACCCGGGGTGCCCGCTGCTGCAGCACCAGCCAGTGGGGCGACCCGATGAGTCGGGCGCTGACGGGATTGGCCTTCTCGGGGGTGGTGGCCTTGGACAGCACCATCAGCATGGGAGAAAGGAGGAACGCTCCGGCCTCCCGCCTCGACTGGTTGCGGCTCGAACATGATCACCGGCTTCAGCAAGTGGTGGGATCATCCGGTGATCGAGAGTCGGGCCTGTCGAATCACCACGTCCGAGGAAGGGGAGGCGCTGGGGGAATGCCTGCGGGGAGAGAGCCCCGCGCCCGGTCGGCCCCTCCGCCTGCTCCTGGCGCCGGGAACCTCGATCCATGACTACGTGTTCCGTGTCCGCTGGCAGGAGACGGGCAGGATGCAGGAAGCGGAGACACGGGTGGGACGGGATGTGCGGCCGACAGCGGTGAAGCTTCGCTGAGCCGGGAGGGAGGAGCGCTGAGAAGCTCGGGCGCGCCGGCAGACGGGCTCAGATCTGCCGCAGGGAATCGGCCTTTTCCTTGAAGGTGCCCAGCAGAAGCTGCAGATACGTCACCTTGCGCAGTTTCACGTTGGCATGCAGGCTCATGCCCACCTGCAGGGGCAGCTGCTTGCCGCTCTTGAGCTTGAGTTGCTGGCTGGCCAGGCTGATCGTGGCGGGGAACCGGTATTCCTGCCGCTGCTCCTGGGGATCCGGGGGCAGGGCGTCGGAGCCGATCTGTTTGACCGTTCCTTCCAGCACGCCGAAATCGGTGGCGGGAAAGGAGTCGATGCTGATGTCCACCGGCATGCCCGTCCGCACGAAGCCGATGTCGCTGCTGGCGATCTCCACCCGGGCCTCGAGCTTGTCGTAGGGAACGATCTTCATGATCGTTTCGGCGCTCTGGGCGGTGAAGCCCGGCGACCTGGGCTTGAGATCGAACACCACCCCATTCACCGGCGAATGGAGGGCCTGATAGCGGAGGGTGACCCTGGCCTCGGTGAGCTGGGAGCGGATGTCGGCCAGTTCGCTCTGCAAGGCGGCGATCTCTCCCTGGGACTGCTGGATCCCCTGATCGAGAATCGCCTTCTGGCGGAAGCGGTCGACCCGGGTCTGCATCAGCTGGCCCTCGCCCTCCTGCACCTTGTTGCGCTGCTGCAGATACTGCAGTTCGCCGGCAGCACCCTCCTTGGAGAGGAAGTCGAGCCTGCCGAGGATCTCCTTGTCGAGGGCGAGGGTCTTCTCGAGCTTGGTGACCTCCTCGTTGTTGAGTTCCAGGTAACGGGCCAGTTCGCTGTGCTTCAGACGCAGCTGGTCGAGCTTGGAGCGCAGCTGCTCCTGCTTGAGCCTCTGGTTCTGCCGCAGGGAGAGCTGGCGCTGTTCGCTGGCCTCGGTGTCGAGCCGCATCACCACCTGGCCCTTCTTCACGGCATCCCCATCCTTCACGAGGATCTCCTTGGCCACGCCGCCGATGGGCATCTGCACTTCCTTCACGGCACCGATCGGCTCGAGCTTGCCGGGTGCCACCACGATCTCCTCGGTCTTGGCCAGGGCCAGCCAGCCGAGCCCGAAGCCGGTCACCCCCACCAGCGCCCAGGTGATGCCCCGCGCCCACAGCCGGGACTGCTGCAGCACCACGTCCTCGCTCTCCAGGGACAGGGAAGTTCCGGGATCCCGGGGGGCCTCCTGGGTCGGATCGGTCCGCTGGGGGGATGGAAGGGGCATCAACTGGTCTCCTGCTGGCGGTAGAGGGCGTAGTAGCGACCCCTGAGAGCCATCAGCTCCTCATGGGTTCCGGTCTCGACGATGGCGCCCTGGTGCATCATCACGATCCGATCGGCCCGGCGGATGGTGGTGAGCCGGTGGGTGATGAAGAACACCGTTCCATGCTTCATCGCCTCCCGCAGGTTGTCGCAGACCTGACGTTCGGTGTCGTAATCGAGGGCACTGGTGGCCTCGTCCATCACCAGCAGCTTGGGATTGCCGAGCAGGGTGCGGGCGATGGCGATCCTCTGGCGCTGACCCCCCGAGAGGGAGGCACCCCGCTCGCCCACCGGGGTGCTGTAGCCGGCGGAGAGTTCCATGATGAATTCATGGGCCGCGGCGACCCGCGCCGCCTTCACGATCGCATCGCTGGGGGCATCCGGATTGGTGAGAGCGATGTTCTCGCTCACGGTGCCGGAGAAGAGCAGGGGATCCTGGGGCACGATGCCGATCTGGCGGCGGAGGGAATAGAGCTCCACCTTGTCGATGTCGTAGCCATCGACAAGGATCCTGCCCTTGGTGGGGGAATAGAGCCTGGGCAGCAGTTTCATCAGCGTGCTCTTGCCGCTGCCGCTCTGGCCCACGATGCCCACGAAGGTTCCCATGGGGATGTGCAGGTCGATGCTGTTCAGCACCTCGGGACTGCCGGGGTTGAAGTGGAAGGAAACGTTCTCGAATCTCACGTCTCCTTCGATGGGGGGCAGCGGAATGTTGGCCCGGTCGGCAGCGCTGGATTCCTCCGGCGTATCCACCACATCGGCCAGACGTTCGAAGGAAACGCGCAGTTCCTGGATGTTCTGCCAGATGGTGGAGAGCCTGAGCAGGGGCTGGGTGACGTAGCCGCTGATGATGCGGAAGGCGATCAGCTGGCCGAGGGTGAGTTCCCCCTTCAGCACCAGGGAGGCCCCCACCCACAGCACCAGCAGCTGGGAGAGCTTCTGCAGCACCTGGCTGGTTTCGTTGAGGGCCGTGCCCGTGATCGTCTTCTCGAACGAGCGGGAGATGTAGCGGGAGTAGAAGTCCTGCCATTTCCAGCGGCTCACCATCTCCACGTTCTGGGCCTTCACGGTCTGGATGCCGGTGAGAACCTCCACCAGATGGCTCTGGGTGCGGGCGTTCTCCTCCGCTGCCAGGCGGTACTGCCGGCGGAACAGGGGGGCCCCCAGCACGGTGATGGCGATCTGAATCGGCAGCACGATCAGGGCGATGATCGTGAGCAGCCAGCTGTAGAGGGCCATCACCACGATGTAGATCACCGAAAAGGCGGCATCGAGAACGGTGATCAGGGCCTGGCCGGTGAGGAAATTGCGGATCTTCTCCAGCTCGGCCACCCGGGTGCCGAGTTCCCCCACCGGTCTGCGGTCGAAATAGCCCAGGGGCAGGCGCAACAGGTGATCGATCACCTCGGCACCCAGCCGCAGATCGATGCGGTTCGTGGTGTCGGTGAACAGGAAGGTGCGCAGGCTGCCGATCACCCCCTCCATCAGGGTGACCACCACGAGGGCCATGCCGAGGATCTGCAGCGTGTCGAGGCTGCGCTGGGCGATCACCTTGTCGATGATCACCTGGATCAGCAGGGGGTTGGCGAGGCTGAACAGCTGCACCACGAAGGAGGCCACCAGCACCTGCATCAGCAGACCCCGGTAGCGGCGCAGGGCCGGCCAGAACCAGCCGGGCCCGAACCGTTGATCCGGGGTGCTGATGCTGCGTTCGAGCAGCAGCAGCTCCAGCCCGTCGGGATAGGTGTCGGCGAGCTGGGCCGGGCTGAGCTGCACCCAGCCATCGGCCGGTGAGGCCAGGGTGAGACCGCTGGCATTGCTCGCGGTCACCACGGCGAAGCTTTCCTTCCAGGGCACCACGCAGGGGGTGATCAGGCGCGTGGCCGAAGCGGTCTTCACCCGGGCGCCGGTCACGAGCAGCCCGAGCATGGCGGCGATCTGCCCGCAGAGCTGCAGATCCGGCTTCTGCCCGCGGCCGATCTTCTCGCGCAGCACCTTCTCGATCGCATCGCGGCGGTAGGGAAGGTTGAGGAGCTTGCCCAGCATCTGGAAGCAGGCCAGCGTTTCCTCCAGCACACCGCTGGCGCGGATGGGCTGGAAATGGCGGGCAGGGTCGCTCTGCCCCAGATCGAGGCTGGTGGGCTGGGGTTGGCGACCCGCGACCGGCCGTGGACCTGCCGATGGCCTGGATGGCAAGGCTGCGGATCCGTTGCCGGCGGCTGTCGTTTCGGCAGAGATGGCGAACAACCGCAGGGGAAGGGGCGGTCGGGATTTCGGCAGGGGGCGATCCATCGGCAGCGCGCTGCCGATGGCCTGATCGGCCACATTGGCGCTGGCCAGCAGCAGCTGTTCGCCGGGTTTCAGCCGGCTGGCGAGGTCGGGGCTCGCCGCTACGGCCCGGATGCGCGAGCGGAGCCCATCGAGGCGATGGCGCCAGGAGGCGGGATCGAAGGCCTCCACCGCGGCCTCTCCCTTGTCGAGCTGCACCTGCAGGGCCTGCAGTTCGGCCGTCCAGGCGTGTTCGGCGCACCAGCTCCGCAACGGCTTCTCGTTCCGCAGCCACTCGAGGATCAGGGAATCGGGGATCACGGCAGCCACGACCGGGCTGGCGGCGCTCACCTGTTCGCAGCCTTCCGCCCGCAGCAGGGAGGCCAGTCCAACGATCTGGCCGGCTCCCAGCCGTTCCAGGGTGAAGGGGATACCTTCCCGCTCGGCAAGCAGCCGGGCCTCTCCTTCGAGGATCACCAGGATGCGATCCCCGATCGCCGCGGCGCTGCTCAGCACCTGACCCACGTCGAAGCGGCAGAGCTCACCGGCCTCCTGGAAGCGCCGGCGTGCTTCCGGTGACAGGGCATCGAAGGGGGCGAGGGTGAAGAGGGTCTCCAGGGACCCGGGGATCGACTGGGTCATGCCCCTCTCCGCGCAGCCAGCAGACCCGCGACCTGTTCCTCGACCCATTCCTCGAAGAGCTCCCCGGCCATGCGCTGCCGCATCCCCTCATCGAAGCTCGAAGCCCTGAGGGTCTCCAGCCGCACGACGAGCCACCACTGCTCGATCTGCAGGGGGGGATGCAACTGGCCCGGACGGCTGACGCGGAGCACCTCCGCCAGGGTCGGGTGGGCCTGCAGCAGGGGAACCGGCCCCACGATGCCCCGGGTGGAGCGCTCCGGGCCTTTGGCATAGGTGGCCGCCAGTTCGGCGAAGTCGGCCTCCCCTTCGGCGATGCGCAGATAGAGCTCCCTGGCCAGAGCTGCGTCCTCCACCCGCAGCAGGCTGTAGATCACCTGGTCGAGCTGGTTCTTGCGGGCGAGGAAGCGCTGCTCGGCCCGGTGGCTGAAGTGGTCCTCGCAGTGACGGGCGGTCCGCAGGGGCAGTTCTGCCTGCCAGGCGGCATCGGCCTCGCTCAGGGCGTTGCGGCGGAGGTGGGCCTCCAGTTCCTCCCGGGAGCGGATGCCGTGGCGGGCGACCCAGGCCCTGAGGGCTTCGCCGCGTTGCTCGTCGCTGAGGGGAATGGTCCCCACGGCCTCGGCGATCACCTCCTGGCGCAGCAGGGGCAGCAGCAACTGGTTGCGGGCCAGACCCCTCCAGAGGGCCTCGGGGATGGCCTCGACCCGGAACGGGTCATCGGTGCTGATGCCGGTCGGGCTGGTGCTGCTGCTGGCGGTGGGAGTCGGCAGGGTTGGGCTCACGTCGTCGGGTGTCGGGTATGGAGTTGCTGGATCCATCAAGAACCCCATCCTGATCCCTGATCGCCTTGAAGGCATCCTGAACGGTCTGACTGCGATCTGCCCATTGCCCTCCACGATCAGTCAGGGTTCCCGGCCCAGCAGGCGGATCAATCCCTGCTCATCCAGCACCACCACCTTCAGCTCGGTGGCCCTGTCCAGCTTGCTGCCTGCCTCCTCCCCGGCCACCACGTAGCTGGTTCTGCGGCTCACCGATCCGCTCACCCTGCCGCCGGCCGCCTCGATCAGGTCCTTCGCCTGCGTGCGGGTGAGGGTGGGCAGGGTGCCGGTGAGCACGAAGCTGAGCCCTGCCAGCGGAGGGGGGGCCACCGGGCCGGGAGCGCCTCCGGTGCCCCCCCCCTCGGCGGCGCCAGGGGTTTCGGCAGGCGCCGCCAGGGAGAATCCCAGGTGTTCGAGTTCCTGCAGCAGGGACTGGTTGGCCGGGGTGGCGAACCACTGCTGCAGGGACTGGGCGATCTCGGCGCCGATGCCGAAGACGGCCGTGATCCGCTCCGGCGTGGTGAGGGCGGCCGTGGCCAGCTGCGTCGCCGCCGGGAAGGCCCGGGCCAGCGCTTTGGCGTTCACCTCCCCCACATGGTGGATGCCCAGGCCATAGAGCTGGCGATGCCAGGGCTGGCTCTTCGATGCCCGCAGGGCTGCCACCAGGTTCGCCGCCGACTTCTCCCCCATGCGCTCGAGACTGGCCAGCAGAGCGGCATCGAGGCGGTAGAGATCGGCGATGGAGCGCACCAGCCCCCGGTCCACCAGTTGCTCGATCAGCTTGCTGCCCATGCCATCCACATCCAGGGCCCCCTTGCTCACCCAGTGGCGCAGGGCCCCCCGCAGCAAGGCCGGACAACTTCTGTTGACGCAGCGGGTGGCCGCTTCCCCCTCCTCCCGCACCAGCGGCGATCCGCATTCCGGGCAGACCTGGGGCAGGGAGAGCGGCTCAGCACCCTGGATCCGGAGCTCGGGCAGCACGCGCACCACCTCGGGGATGATCTCCCCGGCCTTGCGCACCACGATCGTGTCACCGGCATGCAGGTCGAGTTCGGCCAGCCGATCGGCGTTGTGGAGGGTCGCCCGGCTGACGCTCGTGCCGGCCAGCGACACCGCTTCGAATTCCGCCACCGGGGTGACGACGCCGGTACGTCCCACCTGGGCCACCAGCCGCAGCAACCGGCTGGGGGCCTCCTCGGCGGCGTACTTGAGGGCGATGGCCCAGCGGGGGGCCTTCTGGGTGAAGCCGGCCTCCCGCTGCAGGCGCAGATCATCGAGCTTCACCACCACCCCATCGGTGGCGTAGGGCAGCTCCCGGCGTTGTTCTTCCCATGTGGAGAAGAACGTCTCGACCGCGGCCAGATCCGGGCAGAGGGAGCAGTGGGGATTGACCCGGAACCCAGCGGCCTCCAGCCAGCGCAGCACCTGCCACTGGCTGGCGGGGGGCGGCGGATCGTCGCCCCCCGGGGCGGTCGGCCCCGCCTCCGGCAGGTGGAGGGTGTAAGCGAAGAAATCGAGATGGCGGGCGGCCACCACCTTCGGGTCGAGCTGGCGCAGGGTGCCGGCGCAGGCGTTGCGGGGGTTGGCGAAGGGGACTTCGCCGCGGGCTTCCCGCTCGGCGTTGATCGCCGCGAAGGTGTCGTCGCGGATCAGGGCCTCCCCGCGCACCTCCACCCAGGCCGGCGGGTCGGCGAGCTGCAGGCGCAGGGGCACGCTGCGGATCGTGCGCACGTTGGCGGTGATCTCCTCCCCCCGCTCGCCGTCGCCGCGGGTGGCGGCCCGCACCAGCACCCCCTGCTCATAGCTGAGGGCCAGGGCATTGCCATCGATCTTGAGCTCGCCCACCAGGGCCAGGGCCGGCAGCGGCGCACCGGGGGCGGGCGCCCGGTCCAGCAGCTTCAGCAGCCGTTCGTACCAGGCCTCCAGTTCCTCCAGGGAGAAGGCGTTGTCGAGGCTGAACAGGCCGATCCGGTGCTCGACGGTGCTGAATCCATCGGCCGGAGCGCCCCCCACCCGCAGGGTGGGGCTGTCGGCGCTGGCCAGCTCCGGATGGGCCGCCTCCAGTTCCACCAGCTCCCGCAGCAGCCGGTCGTAGACCGGATCCTCCATGAAGGGGGCATCCAGCACGTAGTAGGCGTGGGACGCCCGGTTGAGCAGGCGACGCAGTTCCCTCGCCCGTGCCTCCGCTGCGGTGCTGCGGTCGGGTTCCTGGGCGCGGCTCACGGCTGAGGGCGGGGATGGTTGGGCCGCGCCTGTCAGGCGCCCACCGGTTTCTGAATGCGCTCCACCCGCCAGTTGTCGTCCACCTTCACGAAGGTGAAGTCGAGGGGGAGCTCCTCCTTGGCCTCGGAGCTGAGCTTCACGGTGAGGATCACCTGGTCCTCCTGGAGACGGGGCCGGCCGGATTTGAGGTTGCGGTACTTGTTCAGCTGCAGGCCGGCGAGAAAGCGGATGAACTGCTGCCGGTTCACGTGGGAGCGGTAGTTCTTCGTGGTCAGCAGGTAGGCACCGTCCACCTGACCGGAGGCCACCTGGGTGAAGAACTGCTTGATCAGGGGGTTGATGCCGCGGGCGCTGAGCACCAGCCGCACGGCGGAGATGGTCCAGTAGAGCAGCAGGGCCCCGGCTCCGGCCAGCAGGGCCTTGGTGCCGATCTCCCGGGCCAGTCCCCAGTCCATGGTGCGCTGTCGATTGTTGCGACCCAGAGTCTGACCGACGACCCGCAGGGCCCGGACCCGCTGCCGAGGGGTTCGTCGCCATGATGCGCGCCGAGCGCAGCTTCGCCGCCGTGCCCCTGGAACCCCTGCTGCCCCTGTTTCACCGGCTCAACCGGGAGCATTTCGACACGACCCTCGTGAGGGGCGGCAGGCCGCTGGTGGACCTGCGCTGGAGCGATGGCCGGCTCACCCGCACCGCCGGTCTCTACCGGCGCGGGCAGCGGGCCGATGGCCAGGAGCTCTGCGAGATCGTGCTCTCCCGTCCCCTGCTCGATCCCCTGCCCCGGGAAGCCACCCTCAGCACCCTCTGCCACGAGATGATCCACGCCTGGATCGATCGGGTTCTGGGGGTACGGGAGGTGCACGGTCCCCGGTTCCGGGCGCGCATGGTGGCGATCAACCAGTCCCAGAGCGAGTTCGAGGTGAGCCTGCGGCACCGCTATCCGGTGCCGGTGGAGGCGGCCCGCTGGCTGGCCCGTTGTCCCCGCTGCGGTCACGCCTCCCCCTACCGGAGACGGCGCCGCGGCCTGGCCTGCCGCTTCTGCTGCGAGCGGTTCCATGGCGGGCGCTGGGATCCCAGCTGCGTGCTGCTGTTCGAACCCGGCCCCGGTTAACTTCAGCCGATCACAAAGGGGCCCATGGCAACCTTCCTCTGGACCCTGGAATGGAGCGGGCTCGCCATCACCCTGCTGGGACTCGGCCGGGAGCACTGGCTGGCCTGGCGTCGCCGGTAGGGTGGGGGCATGGACGAGGTCGATTTCGGGCCCGAGCGCCGGGCCCAGCGCCGTTCCCGCCCGGGTGGTGATCCCCTCGAGGATCGACTCGATCGCCTGGTCAACCGGGGACGGCAACTGGTGGACGGGGTGGCGGGCGCCAGGCCGGGCAGCCGTTCGATGGGCCGGGAAGGGGAGCGGCGCCCGGCCGGCCGGGCTGGATTCGACAGCCTGGGCCGCTGGGTGGAGAACAAGCTGGAATGGCTCCTCGACGAAGGCGACGACTGGCGGGAGCCATGGCAGGAAGGGGAACGGCTTCCCCAGGTGACTCCGCCGCCCAGGACCCGCCGACCTCTCGAGGCCATTTCCCGTCGCGGCCGGATCGACCCGCCGGCGCCGCTCACTCCTGAGCCAGGCGATCCTGGCGATCCTTCCTCCGATCCCGGCCCCGAACCGGATGACTGGCCGGAGGACTCCAGCTTCAGCGTGCCCCGCTGGCAGCGGGGGCAGCAGGCACCGCTCCGCTCGAGCCAGCCACCATCGCCTGCCCCCCCTGCGGGCCGTCCCCTGCCCCGGTCCACCCGGCGGCGTTCCTGATCCCGGCCGCTGGGCCCCGGGATGGGGGATCTACCGTTGGCAGGATCCTTCCCTTTCCCCCGTTCCAACCATGAGCAGCCTGGTGGTGGTGGGCTTTCCCACTGTTGATGAAGCCGAGGAAGTGCGCCGTCAGCTGGTGGACATCCAGAAGGAGCAGCTGATCTCCCTCGAGGATGCCGTGGTGGTGGAGAACGACAAGGAGGGCAAGGTGCACCTGCGCCAGGCTCTCAATCTCACCGCTGCCGGGGCCCTGGGGGGCGGCTTCTGGGGCAGCCTGGTGGGGCTGCTGTTCCTCAACCCCCTGCTGGGCGCGGCGGTGGGCGCGGGCATCGGTGCGGCTTCCGGTTCCCTCTCCGACCTGGGCATCAACGACGGCTTCATGCGGGAGGTGGGCGAGACCCTGGCCCCGGGCAGTGCCGCTCTCTGCCTGCTGCTGCGGGATTCCACCCCCGACAAGCTGATCGAGCGGCTACGCAACCATGCGCCCCACGCCAAGCTGCTGCGCACCAACCTCAGCCATACGGATGAGGATCGGCTGCGGGCGCTGCTGGAGAAGGCGAGCAAGCAGGCCGAGGCCTTGCGGCTTTCCTGAGGGGCAGCCGCACCCGGAAGCTGCAGCCGCGCCGGCTGAGTTCCTGGTTCACCGGGCTGACCAGCTCTCCGGGCATCTCCTCGGCCATCTCCTCCGGGGACATCTGCACCGAGGGGCAACCCAGATGCAGAGCCGAGAGCAGGTCGGCCCAGAGGCCCACCAGATTGCGTTGACGCTGGGGCACCAGGCCCTGGCTCTCCAGATGGCGCCCGCAGCCGGTTCGATGCCAGCGGGGGGACTGCCTGTGGGCAGAGGGAAGCTGGGAGCCGGCCAGGGCCAGACCGGCCTTGAGGGCCCTGGCACTGGGTTCGCCACTGTCGAGACGCAAGCCTGCGGCGGTGAGCACCTTGCCGGTATGGATCGCCGAGATGCCGTAGGCCTTGCCGAGCTCGGTGAGGCTCAGCCATTCCTCGGGCGCGGACGAGGATGGGGTCCGGCTGTGGGGGGAGGCGGTCATCGGGTCGCTCCGTACGGTGACGGAATGATTGCCACGCAGGGGCGAACGTCAATCGATCCGGCGGTTTCTCAGCAAATCGCCATCCGGATCATGAAATCCTGTGAAGTTCTGTGCTGCAAACCGGGCCCAGCCAGCGCTCGAGAGCGGGGGAGAACACCTCCCGGATCACGGTGAGTTCCCGGCCCTGGCGGAAGAAGCGATAGTGCCGGCTCCAGAATGGTCCGGGCGCCCCGAAGCGTTCGTCCAGCCAGCTGGAGCGCACCTGGGCCAGGCCATCCACCTCCCGGAAGAGCTCGGTGCGACCGGCCGTGAGGCTGTGCCAGATGGGCTGGTGCTCGTCCTGCAGGTTGGCCAGGGCCTCGGCCCGGTTCCACCAGCTCTCGGCCCAGCCCAGGGTCTGCCCGCCGCAGTTGAGCCACACCTGCCTTCGCAGCAGAGGTTTCTGCAGCTCCGCCACTTCCCGGGGGGCGCAGGGGTCGGCGCCGGTTTCCGCCGCCATGGCGATCAGCTCCACCTCCACCGGGGCTCCCACCAGCAGCCTGAGGTGACGGGTGGGACTGCCGTCGCCGAGCAGCAGCAGTTTCCAGGGGCCGGAGAGTTCCTGACCGGCCCGGGCTTCCACAACGTCCTCGAAGGGGGCCTGCCAGAGACAGGCCGGCGAGGGGAACAACCCCTGGGCAGTGTGCTGGGAGGCGGCAGGGAGCATGGCCGAAGGCCAGGGAGACCCTGACGCTAGGGAGAAGGCTCAGGTGCCGCTGCCGATGGAGATCCGGCGCACCACCCCGCTGCGCTCGATCAGCACTGAGTCTCCTTCCGCGGAACGCAGCCGCCAGCCGCTGCTGCCGATCGATTCGCCCACGCCCACGTTGCTGGAGGTGCCGCCCATCTGGAAGATGGCGGAACCGGCTTTGCCCGGAGCCCCCACCACGCCCAGCAGTTCGGGCACGGGGCCGGCACTGGCCACAGGTGCCGGAGCCGGAGCGGGGGGAGCGGGAGCGGCAAGTCTGGTGCTCACGGGCACCCGCAGGGGCTGGGGGGAGGGTGCGGCAGCGGGCAGCTCGGCCAGCTGCTCCATCCAGGGTTCCTCGGGAGGCGGAGGCGGCAGGTCGTCGGCGGCGGAAGCGGTGGTGGCGGTTTCGGCGGGCAGGTGCCCCGCCCGCGGCCCGGGCAGAGGGGTGGGGCTGGGATCGCGGGGGGTGGCGGCGATCGGGGTGGCGGGTCCGAGGCTGCGCAGCCGCTCCACCAGAAGCAGGTTGCGTTCCTGGCGGAGGGATTGCTGCATCCGGTTCCAGTGGCTGAGGTAGAGCACCGAACTGGCGGCGCTCACCATGCAGACGCCGCCGAGCACGGCCAGCAGGAAGAGGGGCTGCTCCCGGCGGCTGGCGGTGGGAGAGGCCACCGTGCGGGTGGGAGACTTCGTGCCCGCACCGGCAGCAAAGGCGGGCGGCAGGAGGGGGCGGCCGGAGGGGCTGGCAGCCTCGCCCTGATCGAGATCGATCGCTGGTTCCGGATCGAAGATCCGGTTCATCATCTGCTCGGCCCGCAGTTCCCAGTAGGCGCGGGACGTGGGAATGCCTCGCAGGGAACGCAACGCTCGGGCCCGGATCAAGGGATGCGCGATTGTACCGGTGATTGTCGGCGGCGGTCGAGCTCGAGCCAGAGCAGCAGGGCGGTGATGTCGGCGGGGGTGACGCCGGGGATGCGGGAGGCCTGCCCGAGGGTGAGGGGCCGCCGGGCGGAGAGTTTCTCCCGGGCCTCGGCGGAGAGGGTGCCGATCGCGTCGTAGTCGGTGCCGCTGGGGATCTCCCGGCCCTCCTGCCGCCGGGCCCGCTCGATCTGCTGCTGCTGGCGGGCCAGATAGCCGCTGTATTTGATGTCGATCTCCACCGCTTCCCCCACCTCCCGGGCCCGATCGGGATCGGCGAGGCCGTGGCGCACCAGGTCGCTGCTGTGGAAGCCGGGCCGGCGCAGCAGCTCGGCCAGGGTGATCGAGCCTTTGATCGGGGCACCGGTTTCGCGGGCGATGGCTTCGGCAGCCGGGTCGCTGGCCCGCAGTCGCACCGTATCGAGCCGGCGCCGTTCGTTCTCGATCGCCGCCTGCTTGGCTTCGAAGACCTGCCAGCGCCGATCGTCGATCAGTCCGAGCTCCCGCCCCAGGGGCGTGAGACGCCGGTCGGCGTTGTCGCCCCGCAGCAGCAGCCGGTATTCGCTGCGGCTGGTGAGCACCCGGTAGGGCTCCTTGAGGTCCTGGGTCACCAGATCGTCGATCAGGGTGCCGATGTAGCTGCCCTGGCGGGGGAAGTGAACCGGGGTCCGGCCCCGGATCCAGCGGGCGGCATTGAGGCCGGCCACCAGTCCCTGGGCGGCGGCCTCCTCGTAGCCGGTGGTGCCGTTGAGCTGGCCGGCGCAGAACAGCCCCGCCACTCGCCGCGTCATCAGGGAGGGCAGACACTGGGTGGCGGGCAGGTAGTCGTAGTCCACGGCGTAGGCGGGCCGCAGCATCACGCACTCCTCCAGCCCCGGCAGGGTGCGCAGCAGGTCGAGCTGCAGCCGTTCGGGCAGGCCCGTGGAGAACCCCTGCACGTAGAGCTCGGGGGTATCGCGACCCTCGGGTTCGAGGAAGATCTGGTGGCTGTCCTTCTCGGCGAAGCGCACGATCTTGTCTTCGATCGAGGGGCAGTAGCGGGGGCCCTTGCTGTCGATGAAGCCGCCGTAGATGGGCGTGAGGTGCAGGTTGTCGCGGATCAGCCGGTGGGTGGCGGTGGTGGTGCGGGTGATGTGACAGGCCATCTGCTCGCCGCTGCTCCAGGCCGCCGGATCGAAGGAGAAGAACCGGTCGGCGGCATCGCTGGGCTGTTCCTCCAGGCGGTCGAGCGCGACGCTGCGGCGGTCGACGCGGGCGGGGGTGCCGGTCTTGAGCCGATCGGTGCGGAAGCCCAGGGCCTGGAGGGCCTCGGTGAGGCCTTCGGCGGGAGCCTCCCCGGCGCGGCCCGCCGGCATCGAGCGGTCGCCCACCCAGATGCGGCCGCCCAGGAAGGTGCCGGTGGTGAGGATCACGGCGCCGGCGGCGTAGGTGCTGCCGAAGTAGGTGCGCACGCCGATCACCCGGCCACAGCCGTCGGCGTCGGTTGCCTCGGGATCGAAGTCGCCTTCCACCTCGAGGCCGGTCACCATCGCCTCCCGCAGGGCGAGGTTGGGGGTGTGCTGCAGCAGCTGCAGCATCTGGCGGGCGTAGAGGCGCTTGTCGGTCTGGGCGCGCAGGGCCCAGACGGCGGGGCCGCGGCTGGCGTTGAGCACGCGCTTCTGCAGGGCGGTGGCATCGGCGAGACGGCCGATCACGCCGCCGAGGGCATCCACCTCGTGCACGAGCTGGCTCTTGGCGGGTCCGCCCACGGCCGGATTGCAGGGCTGCCAGGCGATGCGATCGAGGTTGAGGGAGAAGAGGGCCGTGGAGATCCCCAGCCGGGCGGCGGTGAGGGCCGCCTCGCAGCCGGCATGGCCGCCGCCCACCACGATCAGCTCGAAGGTTTCGGTGGGGGAGGGGGAGAAGGCCATCGCCATGAATGTATGGGGCAACGGTGGTGCACAGGCCGACCCGGTACCCAGGGAACAAGGGGAGAGGCAAGCTCTGGATAGTCTGTCGCGGCCAGCGAACGCCACGAGGGCACGGAGTTCAACCGGTGAACCACAATGAGATCGTCAGCTTCCTGTGGGGCGTCGCCGACCTGATCCGCGACACCTTCAAGCGGGGCAAGTACCAGGACGTGATCCTGCCGCTGACGGTTCTGCGCCGCTTGGATTGTGTCCTCGCAGGAACGAAGGTGACGGTGCTTGCCAAGCAGGCCGAGCTACGCGAAAAGAAGCTGGAGAATCTCGACCCCCAGCTGCGCAAGGCGGCCGGTTTCGCCTTCTACAACACCTCTCGCTACGACTTCGAGAAGCTGCTGGCCGATGCGCCCGATCTGGCCAAGAACCTGCGCAACTACATCGCGGGCTTCAGCCCCAACATGCGCGAGGTGATCGAGAAGTTCGATTTCGACAACACGATCAGCAAGCTCGACGAGGCCGGGCTTCTCTTCCAGGTGCTGGAGCGGTTCAAGAAGGTGGATCTCCACCCCGGCAAGATCGACAACGCCACGATGGGCACGATCTTCGAGGAGCTGATCCGCAAGTTCAACGAGGCGCTCAACGAGAACCCAGGGGAGCACTTCACGCCGCGCGACGTGGTGCACCTGATGGTGGATCTGATGCTGGCCGGCGACGAAGAGCGGATCCGGCGCCCAGGCGTGGTGGCCACCGTCTACGACCCCTGCTGCGGATCGGGCGGGATGCTGATGATCACCAAGGAGCACATCACCGTCGGCCTGCGCAAGAACGGAGAGCTGCTGCGCCCGGCGATCAACGAACAGGCCGAGATTCATCTGTTCGGGCAGGAGGTGAACCCTGAAACCTGGGCCGTGTCCAAGTCGGACCTATTCATGAAGGATCCCAGCGGTCGCGATGCCGACAACCTCGTGTATGGCAGCACGCTCTCGGCCGACAGACTCAGCGGCAAGACGTTTGATTATCTGATTGCCAATCCTCCCTACGGCAAGGACTGGAAGCGGGACGAGAAAGATGTGCGCGCCGAACACGAACGGGGCGCCGCCGGACGCTTCCAGCCCGGCCTGCCCCGCATCAGCGACGGTCAGCTGCTCTTTCTGCTGCACATGCTGGCCCACGCGAAGGATCCAGCCGAAGGCGGTTCCCGCATCGCCATCATCATGAACGGATCGCCCCTGTTCACCGGTGATGCGAGCAGCGGCGAAAGCGAGATCCGCCGCTTCATCCTCGAGAACGATCTGGCTGGAAGCGCTGATCGCCCTGCCCGAGCAGCTCTTCTACAACACCGGCATCGCCACCTACGTGTGGGTGGTGACGAACCGCAAGGCCCCGCAGCGCCAGGGAAAGGTCCAGCTGATCGATGCCACCAGTTTCTGGGTGCCGATGCGCAAAAGCCTGGGCGACAAACGCCGCGAGATCCCGCTGGAGCGCGCCCAGGACATCCTCCAACTTCTGGCCGATTACAGAGACGCAGAGACGCGCACCGTGACGAAGGACGGCAAGAGCGAGGAGGTCGTGGTGAGCCGCATCTTCCCGACCACCCACTTCGGGTTTCGCAAGATCATGGTGGAGCGCCCACTGCGCCTCAGCTTCCAGGCCACACCGGAGCGGATCGCGCGGCTGGAGCAGGAGAAGGGCTTCCAGGCGCTGGCCACCAGCAAGAAGAAGGGTGATGCAGGCGCCAAGGAGATGGCCGCAGGCCGTGCCCTGCAGGAGCAGATCCGCTGCCCTGGTGAACGATCTGCCGGAGGAGCCGTTCCAAGATCGCGAGGAGTTCGAGAAGCTGCTGTCCCTCGCCGCCAAACACGCGGGAGTGAAGCTCACCGCACCAGCCCGCAAGGCAATCCTCGCCGCCCTCGGCGAACGGGACGAGAACGCGGAGATCTGCACCACCAGCGACGGCACGCCCGAGCCTGACCCCGAGCTGCGCGACACCGAAAGCGTTCCCCTGCCGCCCGGACCCGATCCGATCGACGACCAGGGCATCCCCGCCAGCGTGCAGGCGTTCTTCGAGCGCGAGGTGCTCCCCCATGTGCCGGATGCCTGGATCAACACCGGCAAGCGCGACGAACGCGACGGCCTGGTGGGGCTGGTGGGCTACGAGATCAACTTCAACCGCTACTTCTACCGCTACACGCCGCCCCGGCCGCTCGAGGAGATCGAGGCCGACATCCGCGACGATCGAGCAGGAGATCATGGCGATGCTGGCGGAGGTGACGGCAGCTGGCAGGGCCTGACGCAAGATGCAGGCACCTTGCCGCACGATGCCGACAACTCGCGTTGACAGGGGCCCCGAACTCGCTCAGATTGTCGGCATGGCTGCTCCATCTGCCGACATTTCGAGCCAGGAGGCCGGCCTCGGCGCTTTTTTCCGCTCCAGCGATCTGGATGCGGCCGGCCTCAGCCGCCACCAGCTGCCCAGCCTGCTGCGATCAGGAGCGGTGGAGCGGCTGGGCCGCGGCCTCTACCGCCGCACCGACGCGGAACCCAGCGAGCACTATTCCCTGGCGATGGCCTGCGCCGCCGTGCCCCACAGCGTCGTGTGCCTGCTCACGGCCCTGCAGGTGCATGACATCGGCACCCAGGCCCCCTCGGCCATCTGGCTGGCCATCCCCCACAAGGCGCGGCTGCCGCGGCTGCAGGCTCCCAAGCTGCGGATCGTGCGCTTCAGCGGCCCGGCCTGGACCTACGGCGTGAGCGACACCACGTTCGAGGGGGTGCCGGCCCGGATCACCTCACCGGCGCGCACGATTGCCGATTGCTTCCGCTTCGAGCGGCTGGTGGGCGCCGAAGCGGCGATCGAGGCCCTCGACGATGGCCTGCGGCAGCACAAGGTGAGCGTGGCGGAACTGGAGCGGGTGCTGGAGGTGCTGCCGTCGCGGCGGCTGCGCGCGGCCCTGGCGGTGCTGCAGCGATGAAGGCGAACCCGGCCGCGTCGGTGAAGGCACGCCTGCTGGCGCTCGCCGGCGGCGAGGATTTCCAGCTCACCCTCACGCGCTATGCCGCTGAGCGGTTGCTGTATCGGCTCGGTGCCTCGGCGGTGCGGGAGCGTTTCGCCCTCAAGGGGGCGAGCCTGCTCGCGGTGTGGATGCCCGATCCCTATCGGGGCACCAAGGATGTGGACCTGCTGGCCTCCGGCGATCCCAGCGATGCTTCCATTCGGGCTTTGCTCGAAAGCGTCTGCGCGGTGCCCTGCCCGGAGGACGGCCTGGTGTTTGATCTCAGCACCCTCCGTCTGGAGACGATCCGGCCCGAGGAGGAGTACTCCGGCAAGCGGGCCCGCTTCCACGCCCTGCTGGGCAACACCCGCATCGGCGTGCAGCTGGATCTGGGCTTCGGCGATGCGGTGGTACCGGAACCGGCCGACATCACCTATCCCACGCTGCTGAACGATCTGCCGGCGCCGGAGCTGCTGGCCTATCCGCGGGAGGCGGCGGTGGCGGAGAAGTTCGAGGCGATGGTGAAGCTCGATGTGCGCAACAGCCGCATGAAGGATTTTCATGACCTCTGGGCCCTGGCCAGTTCCTTCCGCTTCGAGGGGCCGGTGCTGCAGGCGGCGGTGGCGGCCTGCTTCCAGCGGCGCGGTACGCCTTGGGCGGAGGAGATCCCCACGCCGCTGACACCCGGCTTCTACCAGACGGCCGGAGTTGGCGGCACGATGGGCGGGCTATCTGGCCCGGGAGGCCGTGCTGGTGCCGCCGCCGAATCGGTTCGAGGAGATCGGGGAGGTGGTCGTGGCCTTTCTGGGGCCGGTGCGGGAGAGCCTGGTGGAGGGGAGGCCCTTTGAGCGGTGTTGGGAGCCTGGTGGGCCATGGGTGGCTCAGGCCAGGAGGTGGCGGCGTGACGGCGATGGAAACGGCCATCCAGGAGGAGGCGCTGCAGCGGTATCGGCCTTACCCCGCCTACAAGGATTCGGGGGTGGAGTGGCTGGGGGAGATTCCGGAGCATTGGGAAGTAAAGCGTCTGCGCTCCACGGTTACAAGCTGCCAGAATGGAGTTTGGGGCGATGAGCCCGACGGGCTTCATGACATTGCTTGCGTTCGAGTTGCTGATTTCAACCGAGTGAGCTTTCGCGTCGATATTGAAGATCCGACATTTCGACTCTGTCGAACCAAGGGTGGCGACTGCTAGCGGGCTCAAAGAGGGTGATCTTCTTCTCGAGAAGTCAGGCGGAGGACGAGAATCAGCCTGTGGGCGCTGTTGTTCTTGTCGATCACGCCATATCAGCGGTTTGCTCGCAACTTTGTTGCACGAGTGGTCTTGGCGGGAGGACTTCGATGCCCAGGTTTATGACCTATCTCCATGCGGCACTGTACTCGCTCAGGATCAACACACGGCACATTAAGCAAAGCACAGGGATTCAGAATCTTGATAGCGCGAGTTACCTGGACGAAGCGGTTGGCGCTTCCATGCGAGATCATGAACAATGCGCCATCGCCACCTTCCTCGATCGCGAGACCGCCCGAATCGATGCGCTGGTGGCGAAGAAGCAGCGGCTGATCGAGCTGCTCCAGGAGCAGCGCACCGCCCTCATCACCCGCGCCGTCACCAAGGGGCTGGATCCGACTGTCCCCATGAAGGATTCAGGGGTGGAGTGGCTGGGGGAGATTCCGGAGCATTGGGAGGTGAAGAAGCTGAAGAACGTATGCTTCAAGAGTATCACGTATGGAATTGCAGATCTGCAACAGAGCCGTATGTCGATGATGGGGTGCCACATGTTGAAGGTCCATCGATATTCGCGAGAGTCGACATTCGGACTGATGACATCTCGATGCATTGATCCTGAAATTGCTGCCCAGTCTGGATACAAAGAAGCTAAGAGCGGGCGATCTTCGCATTACTGCGAGACCTGGCAACGTTGGAGTGTTGCGGATTGTTCCAGCTGCCTTTGCATGGAGGTCAGTACTCTACGCTCGTCGTGTCTCGATCCATAAAGCGACATCACGATTCAAGGTATTTCTGTTATTGCATGAACTCTCCTTGTGGCATCAGAGCAATTTCAGGTAGAAGCTGTTGGGACTGCCATCAGGTCAACATCAAGTATTCCCGACCTGTGCGAAGCATCTCGTATGCGTTCCGCCGCGTGCAGGAGCAGCGAGGTATTGCCGGCTATCCTAGATACGCGAGACTGCGGAAGATTGATGCACTCGTTGCAAAAGTCCGAACCGGCAATCGATCGCCTCTAAGAACTCCGCACTGCCCTGATCTCTGCCGCCGTCACCGGCAAGATCGATGTGCGGGAGGAGGTTGTATGACCCGCGTGGCGGTCGAGGGCACCATGCTTCGGTGGGCGCGCGAGCGCGCAGGAAGAACCCGAGATAGCCTCACGCCGAAGTTTGCCCGCGTCGCGGATTGGGAGACCGGAGAAGTGCAGCCAACGCTGAAGCAGCTGGAGGCCTTTGCCAAAGCTGTTCATGTGCCGATCGGCTACCTGTTCCTACGCGAACCTCCCGAAGAGCCTGTACCGATTCCCGATTTCCGCACCGTTGCGGACCAGCCTCTTCGCCGTGCGAGTCCAGACCTGCTGGACACGGTGTATCTCTGCCAGCAGCGCCAGGAGTGGTACCGCGACGATGCCCGGCAGGCTGGCGCTGAGCCGTTGCCCTTCGTGGGATCTCTCGCGCTTGGTGCTGATGTGGTTCGCAGCGCCGCCTCCATTCGTGCAGCCCTCGGCTTGGATCTGGAGGCTCAGCGTCGCCTGTCGACATGGACCAATGCCCTGCGCGCCTTCATTGAGAAGGCGGATGCGCTTGGCGTTCTTGTGATGGTGAGTGGCGTCGTGGGCAGCAACAACCGCCGACCGCTCGATCCCGAGGAGTTCCGCGGCTTTGCCCTGGCCGATCCCGTGGCGCCACTCGTGTTCATCAATGGAGCCGATACCAAAGCGGCGCAGATGTTCACCCTGGCCCATGAGCTGGCCCATCTCTGGCTGGGCGAAAGTGCCCTCTCCGATGCCCGTGCCGCAGAGGCCCCCACCCAGGCCGTGGAGCGGTGGTGCAACAAGGTGGCTGCTGAGATGCTCGTACCACTCAGCGTGTTCTCGGCAGTGCATGATCCCGACAGCTGATCTGCGCGGTGAGCTCGATCGCCTGGCGAGGCGATTCAAGGTCAGCACGTTGGTGGTGCTGCGGCGGATACACGATGCAGGCAGCTTGACAGGAGATGCCTATTGGCGGGCTTACAACGCCGAAGTTAAGCGGCTTCAAGAGCTTCCCGGTGGCAGTGGTGGCGACTTTTATCTCACCCTAGGGGCAAGGGTCAGCAAGCGATTCGCTCGCTCTGTGGTGAGCAGCACCTTGGAGGGTCGCTCGTCCTTCACCGAGGCCTTCCGGCTGCTCGGATTCAAGAAGATGAGCACATTCAAACAGCTCAGCAACAGCCTGGGAGTGGCCTTCTGATGGTGTACCTGCTGGATGCCAACGTCTTCATCTCGGCGAAGAACCTGCACTACGGTTTTGACTTCTGCCCGGCTTTCTGGCAGTGGTTCGATGATCGCAATGCTGATGGAACGGTCTTCAGTGTCGAGAAGGTGGGAGATGAAGTGCAAGCAGGCGCCGATGATCTGGCCACTTGGGCGACTACGAGAGGAGCTCGTTTCTTCTTGCCACTTAGCGCTGGCGTTGTGCCATCGCTGGCGGCTGTCAGTGCTTGGGCCACTGGGCAGAGCTACGACCCGGCAGCAGTGAGCACGTTTCTGAGCATCGCTGATTATTATCTGGTTTCCCAGGCCCATGCGGGTTCGCACACGGTTGTCACCCATGAGAAGCCAGCAGCTTCTCCGAAGAAAATCAAGATTCCTGATGCCTGCATTGGCCTCGGCATCCGCTGCATCACGCCCTACGAGATGCTCCGCAATGAACGCGCTCGCTTCGTGTTGGGATCAGGAGGACCACAATGACGCCTGACATCTCCGAGCGCGCTCTCGAAGATTCCATCGAAGCCGCCCTGCTGCAGAACTGCTACCACCAGCGCACAGCAGATCAATACGACCGCAACCTCTGCCTGCTTTCACAGGACCTGCTCGACTTCGTGCTCGCCACCCAGCCGAAGCCATGGAAGCAGCTCACCCAGCACCATGGCGCCGGCGTGCGCGAACAGTTCCTCAAGCGTGTAGCCACGGAAATCGATCGCCGCGGCACCCTCGATGTGCTGCGCCAGGGCGTCAAGGATTCCGGCTGCAAGTTCCGGCTTGCCTACTTCCAACCCGCCAGCGGCCTGAACGAAGAAACCCAGCGGCTGCATCGCGCCAACCTCTTCGCCGTGGTGCGTCAGCTCCACTACAGCACCCGCAACGAGAACAGCCTTGATCTGGTGCTATTCCTCAACGGCATCCCCCTGTTCACCGCCGAGCTCAAGAATCCGCTCTCCGGCCAGAACGTTGAGGATGCGATCCGCCAGTACAAGACCACCCGCGATCCCCGCGAACCACTCTTTTCCTACGGCCGCTGTCTGGGCCACTTCGCCGTGGATTCCGAGCTCGTCTATGTGTCCTCCCAGCTGGCGAAGGAGAAAACACGCTTCCTCCCCTTCAACCAGGGGCGTTTCGGCGGGGCCGGTAACCCTCCTGTTCCACCCACCCGCTCCGGCTATGCGACCGTCCTACCTGTGGGAGCAGATCTGGACGCCCGCCAGCGTGCTCGATCTGGTGCGCCAGTTCATCCACGAGGTGGAAGAGGAAGACGCCAAGAGCCGCAAGAGCGGCAAGCGCTTCCTGATCTTTCCCCGCTACCAGCAGCTCGATGCCGTGCGCCACCTGGTGGACGATGCCCGCCTCCGCGGCCCCGGCCAGCGCTACCTGATCCAGCACTCCGCCGGCAGCGGCAAGAGCTTCACCATCGCCTGGCTCGCCCACCAGCTCAGCATTCTCCACAACGCCGCCGATGAGCGGGTGTTCGATTCGATTGTGGTGATCACCGACCGCCGCATCCTTGATCGCCAGCTGCAGAGCACCATCCGCCAGTTCGAGCAGACGCTCGGCGTGGTCGAAACCATCGAAACCACCTCCCGCCAACTCAAGGACGCGCTCGAATCCGGCAAGACGATCATCGTCACCACCCTCCAGAAGTTCCCGGTGATCGCCCAGCAGATCGGGGAACTGCCCGGCAAACGCTTCGCCGTGATCGTGGATGAAGCCCACTCCTCCCAGTCGGGCGAGAGCACCAAGAGCCTCAAGGCCGTGCTCCGTGCCCCCTCCCTGGCGGCAGCCGAAAGTGAGGAAGAGACCGCCGCCACCCCGGAGGAGGAACTCGAAGGCACGATCCTGGCCGAGATGGAGAAGCGTGGCCAGCAGCCCAACGTGTCCACCTTCGCCTTCACCGCCACCCCCAAGCCCAAGACTCTCGAGCTCTTTGGCGTGCGCCGGCCCGATGGAACCTTCGCGCCGTTTCACCTGTACAGCATGCGCCAGGCGATCGAGGAGGGCTTCATCCTCGATGTGCTCGCCAACTACACCACCTATCAGGCCTTCTGGCGCCTGCTC
>CAWKAW010000014.1:0-27480 GCA_963847745.1 uncultured cyanobacterium
GCGCGGCGGCCAGGCGCTGGGCTCCGGCCTTCTGCATGAAGTTCTCGTCGCTGCAGGTGAGGCCGGAAAGCCACCACAGGGCCGGCACCCGCCCGCTCGCGGGCGGAATGCCGCAGGTGGCAGGAACACCGCGAAGGTCATCGGGCAGGCCAGTTCGCGGGAATGGTGGCGGTAGCGGCGGTGCACGCCGCCGAAGCAACGGTTCTCGCTCAGGAGTTCGAGGGAGGACGCAGGGTTGCGGCGATCAGGGCAGGCGGGGCGTTCAGAAGTGGATCACGCTGCGGATGCTCTTCCCCTCGTGCATCAGGTCGAAGGCGCGGTTGATCTCCTCCAGCCCCATGGTGTGGGTGATGAAGGTGTCGAGCGGGATCTCCCCCTGCATCGCCTGTCCACGAAACCGGGCAGCTCGCTGCGGCCGCGCACGCCACCGAAGGCGGAGCCGCGCCAGACACGACCGGTGACCAGCATGAAGGGCCGGGTGCGGATCTCCTCGCCGGCGCCGGCCACGCCGATGATCGTGGACTCGCCCCAGCCCTTGTGGCAGCTCTCGAGGGCGGCGCGCATCACCTCCACGTTGCCGATGCACTCGAAGGAGTAATCCACGCCGCCGTCGGTGAGGTCCACGATCACCTGCTGGATCGGATCAGCGTGCTCCTTGGGGTTGAGGCAATCGGTGGCGCCGAGCTGGCGGGCGATGGCGAACTTCTCCGGGTTCACGTCGATGCCGATGATGCGCGATGCCCCGGCCATCACGGCGCCGATCACCACCGCCAGGCCGATGCCGCCCAGGCCGAACACGGCCACGGTGCTGCCGGGCTCCACCTTGGCGGTGTTGCGCACGGCGCCGATGCCGGTGGTCACGCCGCAGCCCAGCAGGCACACCTTCTCCAGGGGTGCGGCGGGGTTGATCCTGGCTACGGCGATCTCGGGCAGCACGGTGTATTCGGAGAAGGTGGAGGTGCCCATGTAGTGGTGCAGCATCCGGCCCTGATGGCTGAAGCGGCTGGTGCCATCGGGCATCAGCCCCTTGCCCTGGGTGGCGCGGATCGCCTGGCAGAGGTTGGTCTTTCCCGAGAGGCAGAAGCGGCAGCGACCGCACTCAGGGGTATAGAGGGGGATGACGTGGTCGCCCACTGCCACGGAGGTGACCCCCTCTCCCGTCTCCACCACCACCGCGCCGCCTTCGTGGCCGAGGATCGCCGGAAACAGGCCTTCCGGATCGGCGCCGGAGAGGGTGAAGGCATCGGTGTGACACACGCCGCTGGCCACCACCTGCAGCAGCACCTCGCCCGAGCGGGGTGGGGCCACGTCAATCTCGGTGACCTCGAGGGGTTGGCCGGGAGCCCAGGCCACGGCGGCACGGGAGCGGATCATCGGAGGTTGGCGGGCCGGCTCAAGTCATCCTCACCCGGGCGGCCCCCCGGGGCCCCTAAGCCGCCAGATTGCGGAACCGGGTGAACTGGGGCTCGAACAGCAGCTTCACGGTGCCCACCGGGCCGTTGCGGTGCTTGGTCACGATCACCTCGGTGATGCCGCGGTCGGCCGTTTCGGGGTTGTAGTACTCGTCGCGGTAGATCATCAGCACCAGGTCGGCGTCCTGCTCGATCGAACCCGATTCGCGCAGGTCGCTCAGCATCGGCCGCTTGTTGGTGCGGGCCTCCACCCCGCGGCTGAGCTGGGAGAGGGCCACCACCGGCACGTTGAGCTCCCGGGCCATGCCCTTGAGGCCGCGGGTGATGCGGGAGAGCTCCTGCACCCGGTTGTCGGGGGTGGAGCCCTCCATCAGCTGCAGGTAGTCGATCACGATCAGGCCCAGTTCGCGGCCCTGCTCGGCCATCAGCCGGCGGCAGAGGGAGCGCATCTCCAGCACGCCGGCATTGGGTTTGTCGTCGATGAACAGGGGCAGCTGGCCGAGGCTGTGGATGCCCTGGCCGAGCAGGGGCCATTCCTCCTGCTGCAGGCGGCCGGTGCGCAGGCGGCCGCTCTCGATGCCCACCTCCATCGAGAGCAGGCGGTAGGTGAGCTGCTCCTTGCTCATCTCCAGGCTGAAGACGCACACCGGCAGCTGGTGCAGCTGGGCCACGTTCTTGGCGATGTTGAGCACGATCGAGGTCTTCCCCATCGCCGGCCGGCCGGCCACGATGATCAGATCGCTGCGCTGCAGCCCCTGGGTGATGGCATCGAGGTCGTAGAAGTTCACGGGAATGCCGGCCACCGAGGTGCCCAGGGAGCGGCTCTCGATCTCGTTGAAGGTGCTGGTGAGGATCTCGGCGGTGGGGGTGAGGCCCTGGCTGGGACGCTCCTGGCTGATCGCGAAGATCCGCTGCTCGGCTTCGTCGAGCACCATCTCCATCGGCTTGCTCTGATCGAAGCCCAGCCGGATCACGTCGTTGCCGGAGCGGATCAGCTGGCGGCGCAGGTACTTGTCCATCACCAGCTTCGCCACCTGGTCGATGGAGGCGGTGGAGAGGGTGCGCTCCACCAGTTCCGCCAGCCGCGCCGAGCCCCCCACCTTCTCCAGCTGGCCGGTGTCGGCCAGCCAGGCCGCCATGGCGGTGAGGTCGGTGGGCTTGCCCTGGCCGTGCAGCATCAGGGCGGTGCGATAGATCTCCCGGTGAGCGCCGAGATAGAAGGCCTCGGGCTGCAGCACATCAGCCACCCGGCCGATGGCATCGGGATCCAGGAGGATTCCCCCCAGCACCGCCTCTTCGGCCTCCAGGTTCTGGGGGGGCACCGCATCGGGCAGGGGCTCGAAGCCGGCCTCCGGGCCCCGCTCCAGACGCCGGGTCGGCCGGGGAGCATCGGCTTCGGAACTGGCCAGCGGCACACTCACCATGGGCTGATCTCCTGCGGGCGCAACGGTGCGAACGGATCCTCAAAGGCGCAACGGTGCGAACGGATCGATCCGGCCTCGGGCCGGAAGGAAAAACCGCCCGATCCGATCGGATCCGGCGGCATCGGGGAAGGTCACTCTGGCGCCGACGCGTCGGCTTTTCCAGCCCCTTCAGGAAGAGACCCGCAGGACTCAGTAGCTGACCACTTCGAGGTTGATCTCGGCGGTGACCTCGGGGTGGAGCTTCACCTGCACCTTGTAGGCGCCGGTGCGATGGATCTCCGGCACGGTGATGGCCCGGCGGTCCACCTCCTTCTTGGTGGCGGTCTCGATCGCCTCGGCCACGTCGCCGTTGGTCACGGTGCCGAACAGCACGTCGTCGCCGCCGGTCTGCTTCTTCACGGTGAAGCGGCCGATCGTGTCGAGGGCGGTGCGCAGCGCCTCGGCCTCGGCCTTGAGGGCCGCCTGGCGTTCGGCCTCCTTGGCCCGGCGGTGCTCCACCTGGCGGAGCACCGCGGCGGTGACGGGCACCGCCTTGCCGGTGGGAACCAGGAAGTTGCGGGCGTAGCCGGGGGCGACGTCCACCAGATCCCCGCTGCTGCCGAGGCTCAGAACGTCTTCGTTGAGCACCACTTGCACGCGCTTGGCCATGGGACAGGAACGGGAGGATCCAGCTGAACTGCGATCGATCACCCTAGGGCACGGCCCGCAAAGGGATTGGCCGAGCGGGGCAGGCGCACCTGGGTGGCGAGGCCGAGCCGGCGCAGCAGGCGGATGTGCTGCCAGGTGAGATCGATCTGCCGGCCGAAGCCCTGACGGGCGGAGTGGGGATAGGCGTGGTGGTTGTTGTGCCAGCCTTCGCCGAAGGTGAGGGCCGCCACCCAGGCGTTGTTGCGCGATTCGTCGCCGCTGTCGTGGGGCGTGGCACCCCAGCAGTGGGTGGCCGAGTTCACCAGCCAGGTGAGGTGGTACACGATCACCAGCCGCAGGGGGATGCCCCAGAGCACCAGGGCCCAGCCGCCGGCACCGGTCACGGTGCCGATCCAGAAGAGGAAGAGACCCAGGGGCACCTGCAGGGCCAGGAACCAGGTGTTCAGAAAGCGGTGGTAGGGATCGCGGGCCAGATCGCCGGTGAGACGGGGCACGGCGGCCATGGCCGGGATGTCATTGAACATCCAGCCCATGTGGCTCCACCAGAAGCCCCGATGGCTGTTGTGGTGATCGGCATCCGTATCGGAGAACTTGTGGTGGTGCCGGTGCAGGCCCACCCAGTCGATGGGGCCGTGCTGGCAGCTGAGGGCGCCGCAGGTGGCGAGGAACCGCTCCAGCCACTGGGGCACCCGGTAGGCGCGGTGGCTCAGCAGACGGTGGTAGCCCATGGTCACGCCCAGGCAGGCGGTGACCCAGTAGAGAACGAGCAGGGTGACCACGGCCGGCACGCTCCAGAAGCGGGGCAGCAGGGCGATCACGGCGAGGCTGTGGATGGCGGCCATGAAGGCCACGGTGCCCCAGCGATGACCGCCGTTGCCGGAGGGGTCGGGCTCTCCGCGGCGGGGCTTGTGCAGGGCTCGGGCGCGCTGCATCGGCTGGGCGGAGGAGATGGCGCCGGGGCGACGGGTGTTCGGGGCGGCGGCGCCGGCCGGCAGACCGGTGGCGGCTGGCGGGGCGGGGGCGGGAGAAAGGGTTGAGGCGGTCATGAATGGGGACCGTATCCAGATCAGTCGGTAGGATGGTAGCAATACGGATCCCGATCAAGTGGGTTATCGAGACAAACTCGCATCCGGTCGGGTGGCCTTCGCCCATCTGATCAGGGTGTGGCATGGCTGCAATGGCTGGTCGCACCGGGTGCTGCCGGGCCTGGCCGAGGTGCTGGATCTGGGGCGGGTGCACAACTCCCAGCTGTCGATGCTGCGCAACGGCAAGCTGGCCTCCCCCGGTCCGGAGGTGTTCCTGGCCCTTGGTGCGGTCAACCGCTGGCTGGCGGTCCATGCCCCGGAGGGGCGCCTCGAGGCCGGGGATCTCGCCGATGAACTGCCGCCACTGGCGGGCCACCCCGAACTGATCGAAGCGTTGCAGGCGTCGGCCCTGCCGGTGCGGGACGAAGCCGGCCGGGTGCTCGCCGCCGGGGATCTGCTGGAGGTGTTCGTGGGGGAGCGGCCGCCGCCGCGGGCCTTCGATCTGCGCATCGAGGACGCCGAGGCCCCCGCGCTTGAGCGGGGCCCTGGCGATGCTGCTCACGGCGGGCAGGCCCTGGCGCCAGTGCCGCGAGACGGTGATGGCGGCCTACCCGGTGGCCAAACGGCAGCGCCGGGAGCGCTTCGCTGCGGTGATGGCCGGCCAGAGCGATTATTCGGCCGCGGAGCTGGATGGCGAGCTGCCCGATCTGCGCCGCACCCTGGCGGCGCTGGGGGCGGCGGGGGAGCAGGAACTGGGGGCCGATGCCTTCCTGGAGCTGCTGCGCAAAAAAGCCCGCCTGCAGGAGCAGACGGGCGAGGAGGACCGCGAAGTGGACCTGGCGGCGGCGATCCGAAGGGAGCTCAGGCAGGAACAGCCGCTACCTGCGCCTGGAGGATGAAGTCGTTGTAGTCCCAGTCGGTTCCCTGGCCGGCGAGGAGGTCCTCGAAGCTGAAGAGGTTCTGGCCGAGCACCTTGAGGTGGGCGAAGCCGTCGCTGCCGCCGCTGGCGCCGAAGGTGAGCACATCGCCGTTGCCGGTGGTGAGCACGGGGGCATAGAGGCCAGCCTCGGCGGCGGTCCAGGTGGCGGTGCCGCTGTTGCCTTCGCCGCCGAGGGAGAAGGTGAAGCCGATGAGGTTGTCCTTCACCGCATCAAGGAAGCCGGCCTGATCGGAGGCAACCCCATCCACGGCGAACGTGCCGCCGGTGAGGGGATCCACCTTCACGAAGCTGAGGCTGTTGGTGAGCTCCGAATAGGACTGCATCGCCAGGGTCACTTGCGTACCCCCAGTGGTGACATTGAGCAATCCGGCGGTGGCATCCACCTGGGGTGTGCCGAGGATGTAGTCGAAGCTGCCGGAGGGGTCATCTACGGTGTTGATATCAACCACCAGGTCGTTGAAGTCTTCATCAGGGCCGGCACCTCCATCATCGAGACGGAACTGGAATTCGGAAGTTGGATCTGCCGTCTCCTCCAGGGTGAAGACGGGGTTTGGATCAGGGGCAAGCTGTGCCGTTGACTGAACGAAATTCAGCACCTCACCGCTCTGGAGGTAGACATAGCGCTTGCCGCCGAGGTACCCGACGTCGTGAGCGATCGGGGTGGAGCCGATGGCACCCACAGGCTCCTTGAGATCGGTGAGAGATGTTTCGAAAAGGCTGGTACCCGCCTGAATCGCTGCAGTGCCGCCCGATTCGTAGGTGCGGACGAGTGTGAGGCTGTTCTGGAATTCGGCCTTGGCTTCGGTCACGAGGAATTCCACCCAGAGTGCGCTGCCTTCGGGGCCCACAACGGTCAGACCGCCGCCGTCGGGTGTGATGATCAGCTTTGGCGTCAGAGGAACGGCGAAGGAGGCGGAGACTGGGTCTGTCTGGTCGGAATCGGCGGTGGCAGTGTTGTCGATGTCGCCATCACCGCCACCATTTGATTTGATGTCATCCTCAGTCACGATGTAGCCGTAGCTCAGCGTCTGGACAGCACCGGGTGTGAAGACGCTGAGGTTGCTGATGGGGTCAGGCCCAGCGAGTGGATCGGTGACGACAACGTTGGTGAGGGTCAGGTTGCCGGTGTTCTCGACAGTGATGGTGTAGGTGATGACTTCGCCGATGTCCGCCGTTCCGCCCGGCACCGAACCTGACTTGGTGATGGTGAGAGCAGCCTGGATGAAGGCGGAGAGATCAACGGTTTCCTCATCGGAGACGGGCTCGGTCTGATCGGAATCGGCCGCAGCGATGTTATCGACCTTGCCGGCATCGATATCGGCCTGGGTGAGGGCGTAGGAGCCGGAGAAGGTGGTGGAGTCTGTGGCACCCGGAGCGAGGGTGATGGGCCCCCCTGCGACGGAGACCTTTGGATCATCGACGCTGACGCCGGTGAGGGTGATATTGCCGGTGTTGGAGACGGTGAAGGAATAGGAGATGGTTTCACCGGGAGTGGCCAGGCCATCGCCGTTTTCGTCGTTGAAGGAGCCGGCCTTGATCAGTTCAAGAGCAGCCTGGATGAAGGCGGAGAGATCAACGGTTTCCTCATCGGAGACGGGCTCGGTCTGATCGGAATCGGCCGCAGCGATGTTATCGACCTTGCCGGCATCGATATCGGCCTGGGTGAGTGCGTAGGAGCCGGAGAAGGTGGTGGAGTCTGTGGCACCCGGAGCGAGGGTGATGGGCCCCCCTGCGACGGAGACCTTTGGATCATCGACGGCTGACGCCGGTGAGGGTGATATTGCCTGTGTTGGAGACGGTGAAGGAATAGGAGATGGTTTCACCGGGAGTGGCGAGGCCATCGCCGTTTTCGTCGTTGAAGGAGCCGGCCTTGATCAGTTCAAGAGCAGCCTGGATGAAGGCGGAGAGGTCAACGGTTTCCTCATCGGAGACGGGCTCGGTCTGATCGGAATCGGCAGCGAGCGATGTTATCGATGGCCTTGCCGGCGATGGAGTCGATATCGGCCTGGGTGAGTGCGTAGGAGCCGGAGAAGGTGGTGGAGTCTGGTGGCACCCGGAGCGAGGGTGATGGGCCCACCTGCGACGGAGACCTTGGGATCATCGACGCTGACGCCGGTGAGGGTGACATTGCCTGTGTTGGAGACGGTGAAGGAATAGGAGATGGTTTCACCGGCGACTCGGCGAGGCCGTCGCCGTTTTCGTCGTTGAAGGTGCCGGACTTGATCAGTTCGGAGAGCAGGCCTGGATGAAGGCGGAGAGAGTCAACGGTTGTCCTTCATCGGAGACGGGCTCGGTCTGATCGGAATCGGGAGCAGCGAGTGTTGATCGACCTTGCCGGCATCGATATCGGCCTGGGTGAGTGCGTAGGAGCCGGAGAAGGTGGTGGAGGTGCCGAGGCACCCGGGAGCGAGGGTGATGGCCGCCGCCCCTGCGACGGGAGGGGACCTTGGGATCATCGACGGCTGACGCCGGTGAGGGTGATATTGCCGGTGTTGGAGACGGTGAAGGAATAGGAGATGGTTTCACCGGGAGCGGCGAGGCCATCGCCGTTTTCGTCGTTGAAGGAGCCGGCCTTGATCAGTTCCAGGCCAGGCTCGATGACGAGGGGAACGGCGACGGAGTCCTCGACGGTGATGGCCTCGAGGGGGTCGGTGGAGATGACGGCGATGGCTGTGGCGGTGTTGTCGATGTCGCCGTCGCCGCCGCCGTTGGAGTCGAGATCCTCCTGGGTGAGGGTGTAGGAGGTGGTGAAGGTCTCGCTGGCCCCTGGCTGGATGCCCGCGATGGTGGTGCCCAGGCCGGTGCGGGGATCGGTGACGCCGATGCTGGGGAGAGGGACGTCGCCTGTGTTGGTGATGGTGACGGTGTAGTTGAGGATGTCACCGGCAAAATCGGCGACATCGTTGCCGTTGCCACCGGTAACACCGGTGAACACCTTGTCGATCGTGAGGGCAGGATTGGAGGGAACGCCTGGGGGGAGCTCGGTGGTCACTTCTCCGGATGAACCGGTTTCGGATCCGCCATCGGGCAGTGTGGAGGAAGCAAGGGCTTCGTTGATGACGAATCCGTTCTCGATGTCGTCTGCAGTGATCGTGTAGGAACCTGAGAAGGAGGCGGAGGTGCCGACAGGCAGGGTGTCGATATCTCCATCTCCATCGCCGTCCCCCGAGTCGGGCGTGATGGGGCTGACCTTAGGGTCGCTGATGGATACGTCGCTGAGGGTGATGTTGCCGGTGTTGGAGACGGTGAAGGAATAGGAGATGGTTTCACCGGGAGCGGCAAAGCCATCGCCGTTTTCGTCGTTGAAGGTGCCGGACTTGATCAGTTCCAGGCCTGGTTCGATGACGAGGGGAACGGCGACGGAGTCCTCGACGGTGATGACCTCGGGGGGGTCGGTGGAGATGACGGCGTTGGCTGTGGCGGTGTTGTCGATGTCGCCGTCGCCGCCGCCGTTGGAGTCGAGATCCTCCTGGGTGAGGGTGTAGGAGGTGGTGAAGGTCTCGCTGGCCCCTGGCTGGATGCCCGCGATGGTGGTGCTCCAGGCCGGTGCGGGGATCGGTGACGCCGATGCTGGGGAGAGGGACGTCGCCTGTGTTGGTGATGGTGACGGTGTAGTTGAGGATGTCACCGGCAAAATCGGCGACATCGTTGCCGTTGCCACCGGTGATGCTGGTCAACTCCTTCTCGATGGAAAGTGAAGATAACGGAGGGAAAGTCGCATCGAAAAAATCCTCGACACCGGCACTATTTGTTCCATATGTCTCCCCAGGGAGATAGGTTTCAGTTGAGGCTGGCTGAGGAAGCAGAAAAGCTCTGCCTTCTTCCGATATGCTGGGATCGTTGTCGTCGGTTACTACAAAATAGAACGCATCGGGATCGGGGCCGTTCGGGGTTCGTCGTGAGATCGTACCGGTGTACGTGGCTGGAGCCCCGTCGATTGTAAGGTTGAGAGTTCCGTTGATGTTGTTGCCGGCTCGATCGGTTTCATGGAAGGAGATCGCAGTGAAGCTCGGCTGACTTGTATTGAGCGTGATGCTGTTGCTGTTGATGTTGTAGTTGGTATCGTCGCTGTAATAGGCTTCGTTGAATACGGCGGTGGAGAGGCTGTGTCTCCATGCTCTTTGCCGCTCCGCTGCGAAAGGGGTGGCCGGCGCCTGTACCTGCCGCTCCACCCCTGTTGTTGATGGGCCCCCTCGATGGCGTTCGAGGTTCCAGCCCTGGCGATTGTCAAGGCTGCGATCGGTCGCCCAGACCTCGGCACCGCTGAGCTCCGCCAGCACGTCGAGGAAGGTTGATTCCTGGCCCAGGTGACAGCACCACAGGGCGATGGTCCGCACCTGCCAGCGGGCGAGTTCTGTCGCATGGGCGAGCAGCTCTGCCCGGTTCACCCAGCGATCCCCCAGAAGGAAGGCCCCAGCCTGGCCGTGGGCCACGATGTGGAGAATCTGCGGAGACACGCCCAGGCCACGCTGGCGTTCCAGCGCATCGGTGACCTGCAGGAGCGGATTCCTGTGAGTGGAGGCGGTGACATGGGGAGTGGTTGTGGCCTGCAGCAACTCAGCGATCAGAGGGCAGGCTCCATCGCTGATCACCACCTCCTCACTGACCCCAGACTGGATCATCCCTGGTGTGGCAAGGGCTTTGGGGGGCGTCAGCCTTTGTGAAGCAGGCATGGGCCCAAGACTTTAAATAATTTACATGGATCTTACATCCGTTGCCAGGCTGGGACGGATTCTGATCCGTGATTGGTGACAAAACCTCATTAATCCCCTTGGTCTTCTTTCTTTGAACTCCGCTCTCGAATCTTTGATCCTGGGAAAGAATTCCTGACAATCACCAATCTTGCTTTGCTTTCTCGCTGCCATCTGCCATCTGCCATGAGCCTGGGCAGCTGGCGTGAAAGAGTTCGGTGCTGATTCTGTTCCGAAGCCCTTCACAGCAAAGCCCGCCTGCAGGAGCAGACGGGCGAAGAGCTCCGCGAGGTTTCACCTCGCGGCGGCATCCGTAGGGAGCTCAGGAAGGAACGGCCGCAACCTGCGCCTGAAGGATGAAGTCGTTGTAGTCCCAGTCGGTTCCCTGGTCGGCGAGGAGGTCTTCGAAGCTGAAGAGGTTCTGGCCGAGCACCTTGAGGTGGGCGAAGCCGTCGCTGCCGCCGCTGGTGCCGAAGGTGAGCACATCGCCGTTGCCGGTGATCAGCACAGGGGCATAGAAGCCGGCATCAATGTCTTCCCAGGTGGTGGACCCGCTGTTGCCTTCACCACCGAGGGTGTAGCTGAAGGATTCCAGATTGGCCTTGACCGCATCGAGGAAACCTGTCGTTCCCTCGTCGATCCCGCCCACCCTCTTGACGCCGGTCACGGCGTCGACCTCAACCTCAACGAAGCGGAGGGTATTGGAGAGCTCCGAATAGGTCGTAACGGAGAGGGCAAGATCGATGCCACCCCCTGCCCCGAACTGGGTGAGGTCGAAAAGTCCGGCCGTGGCATCCACCTGCGGCGTGCCGATGATGTAGTCGGGCTGGGAGGAGGGATTTTCAACAGTCCTGATGTCGAGCACCAGATCGTTGAAATCGTCATCCGGGCCGCCGCCACCGTCATCGAGGCCGAGCCGGTACTGTGCAGTGCTGGCTGGTGTATCTGAGGAGCTGATCACCAGGTTGTCGATGGCGGCATAGCCACCTTCCAGAAGGTCGATCCGCAGGATCACGTTGCCGTTGGTGTTTCCCTCCGTACTGAGGCCCAGGGCGACATCACTCCAGTTGAAGGTCCACTGGTTGGGAGCGAGGACACCGGTGACCTGTGCCGTGGAGAGGGGTGTTCCGTTGCCGAGGCCAGAGCCACCACTGGGATTGTCGTAGAGCGAGAATTCGAACTTGGGAGCATTGCCGTCAAAGAAAGGGCCTCCTCTTGTGTTCAGATCGATGGATGAAATGTCGAGCCTTACGTTGAGGAATTTGAAATCTTCCGTATTGAAGGAAAGGCCAAGAAGATCATTCTGTGCCGAAGAAAGCATGGATACGGCATGACTTCCGCCAACGCTCTGTGGATCCTTGTATCCGGGAGGGTCATTTTCGGTCACTGGCCAAGCCAGATCGCCACCAATCAACAAGGTCTCAACAGTGAATTGCTGAGCGAACACAAATCCGGGGGGCTGGTCAGAATACAGCTCGTTGACAGTCTGTCCGGATACGTCATCTCCACCGTTGATGAAGCCGACGGGGGATTCGAAGTCCTGTTGATAGAGGATCTTCTCCAGTGGGGTTGCGGATAGAACCGGCTGGACAAGCGCTGGCTCGATTCTGATGTTTGGATCTGGATTTTCAGCAAGCTGGGCTGTGGACTGAACGAAGTTCAGCACCTCCCCTTCCTTCAGGAGCACATAGCGCTTGCCGCCCAGATACCCCACTTCCGGTGCGATGGGGGTGGAGCCCAGGGCTCCCACCCGTTCGACGGAGGTCTCGGATGGTCCTTGCTCAGCGGCCTGGAGGATTTGCTCTTCAGGTCCTCCGTTGCTGTCGGAGGTGCGAACCAGGGTGAGCGTGTTCTGCCAGTTGGCGACGGCTCCCGTCACCAGGAGTTCCACCCACAGGGACGACCCCTTGGGTCCCACCACGGTGAGCCCGTTGCCATCAGGTGTGATGACGAGTTGAGGCTGGCCGGGGGGTGGGGGAGTGAGGGGGACTTCGGCGGAAGCGGAGACGGGATCGGTCTGATCGGAGTCAGCGGTGGCGGTGTTGTCGATATCACCATCGCCGCCGCCGTTGGAGTCGATGTCGTCCTGGGTGACCTTGTAGGTGAAGGTCAGTTCCTGGGAGGCGCCGGGAGCGAGGGAAGCGATGGTGCCGACGGTACCGCCCGCGAGGGGATCGGTGACCTCGACATTGGTGAGGGTCTGGGAGCCGTTGTTGCCGACGGTGAGGGTGTAGGTGATGAGTTCACCGAGGCCGGCCGTGCCGCCGGGAACGCTGCCTGACTTGGAGAGTGTGAGGCTGGCCTGGGCGGGAGTGAGGGGGACTTCAGCGGAAGCGGAGACGGGATCGGTCTGATCGGAGTCGGCGGTGGCGGTGTTGTCGATATCACCGTCGCCGCCGCCGTTGGAGTCGATGTCGTCCTGGGTGACCGTGTAGGTGAAGGTCAGTTCCTGGGAGGCGCCGGGAGCGAGGGATTCGATGGTGCCGACGGTACCGCCCGCAAGGGGATCGGTGACTTCGACATTGGTGAGGGTCTGGGAGCCGTTGTTACCGACGGTGAGGGTGTAGGTGATGAGTTCACCGAGGCCGGCCGTGCCGCCGGGAACGCTGCCTGACTTGGAGAGGGTGAGGCTGGCCTGGGCGGGAGTGAGGGGGACTTCAGCGGAAGCGGAGACGGGATCGGTCTGATCGGAGTCGGCGGTGGCGGTGTTGTCGATATCACCGTCGCCGCCGCCGTTGGAGTCGATATCGTCCTGGGTGACCGTGTAGGTGAAGGTCAGTTCCTGGGAGGCGCCGGGAGCGAGGGAATCGATGGTGCCGACGGTACCGCCCGCGAGGGGATCGGTGACCTCGACATTGGTGAGAGTGATATTGCCTGAGTTCTCAACAGAAATTGTGTAGGTGATCAGTTCATCGAGGCCTGCTGTGCCGCCCGGGACACTGCCTTCTTTGGTGATGCTGATTGACGGGCGATAGAGCAACGGTACGGCTACGGAGTCTTCGTCGCTGAGGAACTCGAGGGGGTTCAGGGAAATGATGACGTTGGCCGTTGCCGTGTTGTCGATATCACCATCGCCTCCGCCGTTGCTGTCGAGATCCTCCTGGGTGAGGATATAGCTCAGGTCCGTGAAACTGGCGCTTTCGCCGATGGGAAGGCCAGCTACGGTCGTACTCAGGCCGGTCAGTGGATCCTCTACGCCGATGTTCGTGAGGGGAACATCGCCGATGTTGGTGACCGTGATGGTGTAGTTGAGCAGTTCACCGGCAACATCGGCGAAGTCTGGGTTGCCCTCGCTGCTGCCCGTGAACATCTTGTCGATCTGAACCGCTTGTGCCAACGAGTGGATCCATTCCGCTTGGCGGAGAGGATCGAAGGGCCCCCGGGGAGAGTCGCCATGGACCTCATCTCCGGAAGATGCGACAGGTCCTGCCGAGCTCCACGGAGTCAGCCCCCAGCCATGGTGATGGTCCAGGCTGCGGTCGGTTGCCCAGACACGGGCTCCGGTGTGCTCGGCCAGCACGTGCAGGACCGCTGCATCCTGCCCCAGGTGGCAACTCCAGAGGGCGATGGTCCGCACCTGCCAGCGGGCAAGATCCGCCGCGTGGGCAAGCAGCTCGGCCGTGTCCATCCATCGGTCTCCGAGCCGGAAGGCCCCTGGGCGCCCGTGGGCAACCAGATGGAGGGTGTCGACCGGCCTCCCTTCCTGCCTTCGCTCCTCCAGGGCTGCCGAAATCGCAGCCACGGGATCGCGCACCACCCCCATTCGCCGGGTCTCCACCGGAGCTTCGGGCAGGAGCTCGGCGATCTGCCGACAGAGTCCGTCGGCGATCGTGAGTTCTGCGCATCGATCGGTCCAGGAGGTCCTATCCAGAGAGGAGCCGAAAGGAATCTCACCGACGTGCAGGCCCATGGCAGATACCACCTCTGAATCCGCCGGATAGTAGACAAGCCCTTGCGATCCCGCACCAGCACGCCATCTAAATTCCGATTTGTTGCTTGCACCACCGCACCGGTCGGCTTTTCCCCTCAACCGGACCCTGGCCGATCAGGAGGCGTTTCTTGACGCAGCAGTATTCCCACTCACGGGATGGCCTGGCCCCGGCAGCGGTTGGGGGAGGCTCTCGAGCGGATCGCCCCCCTCGCCGCCGCCCACACCGCCGCCGTGCGGCCTCGCCTGGAGCGGGTGCTGGCCGCCTTCGCCGCCGAGCGGCTGGGTGCCCACCACTTCGCCTCGGTGAGCGGCTACGGCCATGGCGATGCGGGCCGCGAGGTGCTCGATCGGGTGTTCGCCCGGGTGCTCCAGGCCGAGGCCGCCGCCGTGCGCCTCCAGTTCGTGAGCGGCACCCACGCGATCGCCACGGCCCTCTTCGGCGTGCTGCGCCCCGGCGATCGGCTGCTGGCCCTCACCGGCCGCCCCTACGACACCCTCGAGGAGGTGATCGGCCTGCGCGGCAGCGGCCAGGGGTCCCTGGCCGAGTTCGGCATCCTCTACGACGAACTGCCCCTCACGGAGCAGGGCCTGGTCGATGAGGAACGGTTGGAGGACGCCCTGGCGCTGCCCACCCGCATGGTGCTGATCCAGCGCAGCTGCGGCTACAGCTGGCGGCCCTCGCTGCCGGTGGCGACCATCGGCCGCCTCTGCGAGCGGGTGAAGGAGCTGCAGCCCGGCTGCCTCTGCTTCGTGGACAACTGCTACGGGGAGCTGGTGCAGGAGGCCGAACCCACCGCCGTGGGGGCCGATCTGATCGCCGGTTCCCTGATCAAGAACCTGGGCGGCACCCTCGCCCCCACCGGCGGCTACGTGGCCGGGCGCCCCGATCTGGTGGAGCAGGCCTGCTGCCGGCTCACGGCGCCGGGCATCGGCAGCGAGGGCGGCACCGGCTTCGATCTCTACCGCCTGCTGTTCCAGGGTCTGTTCCTGGCGCCCCAGATGGTGGCCGAGGCCCTGATCGGCGCTGAACTGGTGGCCCAGGTGTTCCAGGATCTCGGCTTCGCCGTGAACCCCCTGCCGGGCGCCGAACGCAGCGACGGCATCCAGGCGGTGCGCCTCGGTTCCCCCGAGGCGCTCAGGACCGTGTGCCGGGCCTTCCAGGCCACCTCGCCGGTGGGCTCCTATCTCGATCCGGTGCCGGCCCCCATGCCCGGCTACGCCAGTGATCTGGTGATGGCCGGGGGAACCTTCATCGACGGCAGCACCAGCGAGTTCTCCGCCGATGCCCCCCTGCGCGAGCCCTTCGTGCTCTACGTGCAGGGGGGCACCCACCATGCCCACGCGGCCCTGGCCCTGGAGCGGGCGCTCGAGGCCCTCGCCGGTGCGGGTCTGCTGCGGGAGCCGCCCTGATCGGAAGGGCCCGGCTGCCGCCGGCCGGCTTCTCCTCCAGACTGGGCGCACCCGTCGCTCCTCCCGCTTCCGGCAATGGCGCTCTCCTTCCCTGACGACTGCCGCTACGCCGACAGCCATGAATACGTGCGTCCGGAAGGGGACCGGGTGCGGGTCGGGCTCAGTGCCTTCGCCGTCGACCAGCTGGGCGACATCGTGTTCGTGGAACTGCCGGAGGTGGGCGCCAGCCTCCGCGCCGGCGAGAGCTTCGGCAGCGTGGAATCGGTGAAGGCGGTGGAGGACCTGATGGCCCCCCTGAGCGGGGTGGTGGAGGCCCGCAACGAGTCGGTGCTGGCCAGCCCCGAGGAACTCCAGAACGATCCCTACGGAGAAGGCTGGCTGCTGGTGCTCCGGCCCACCGAACCGGCCCAGGTGGAGGGCCTGATGGCAGCGGACACCTACCGGGCCAAGGTGGCGGCCGCCTGAACGCAGGGTCTGCCGTTCCTGGAGCGCCACTCCGAGCTCGGCAGCGGGCTGGGGTCCTTAGGATCCGGCGACCTGATTCTTGCCTCCCGTGAGCGCTCCCTTCCTGGTTCGTCACCTGGGCCCCGGGGAGCACGACCAGCTCCGCATGCTCGCGGAACTCGGCCTGGCTTCCCTGGAGGAGCTCGCGGCGGAGGTGGTGCCCGCCGACATCCTGCTGCCGCCGGAGGCCGCCGAGGAGGGACTGCCGCAGCCCTGCAGCGAACCGGAGGCCCTGGCCGAACTCGCCGAGCTGGCGGGCGCGAACCAACCCCTGCGCAGCCTCATCGGCCTGGGCTATGCCGGCACCGCCACCCCGGCCGTGATCCAGCGGCATGTGCTGGAGAACCCCTGCTGGTACACCGCCTACACCCCCTACCAGGCGGAGATCGCCCAGGGGCGCCTCGAGGCCCTGCTCAATTTCCAGACCCTGGTGAGCGAGCTCACCGGTCTGCCGATCGCCAACGCCTCCCTGCTCGATGAGGCCACCGCCGCCGCCGAGGCCATGGCCATGGCCCACGCCGTGAGCCGTCGTAGTGAGGCCCGCTGTTTTCTGGTCGATCAGGCCGTGTTCCCCCACACCCTGGCGGTGCTGCGCACCCGGGCCGAGCCCCTTGAGATTGAGCTGGAGCTGGTGGACGCCGAAGCCCTGGCCGAAACCTGCCGGCGGGGCGAGGGCGCCTCGGCCCTCCCCGCCGATGCCTTCGGCCTGCTGCTCCAGCTGCCCGGCACCGAGGGGCGGCTCTGGGATCCCTCCCCCTGCTGGCGGCCGCCCGCACCGCCGGCCTGATCAGCACCGTGGCGATCGATCCCTTGGCCCAGGTGCTGCTGGCCCCGGTGGGCGAGCTCGGCGCCGACATCGCCGTGGGCAGCCTGCAGCGTTTCGGGGTGCCGATGGGCTTCGGCGGCCCCCATGCCGCCTTCTTCGCCACCAGCGAGGCCCACAAGCGCCAGATCCCCGGCCGCCTGGTGGGTCAGTCCCGCGATGCCGAGGGCAACCCGGCCCTGCGCCTCGCCCTGCAGACCCGCGAGCAGCACATCCGCCGCGACAAGGCCACCAGCAACATCTGCACCGCCCAGGTGCTGCTGGCGGTGATGGCCAGCTTCTACGCCGTGCATCACGGTCCCGAGGGGCTCACGGCGATCGCCGGCCGCATCCATTCGCTGCGCCAGGCCCTGGCCCAGGCTCTGCCGTCTGCTCGGCCTGAGCCCCGAGCCGGGGCCTGGCTTCGACACCCTCGTGGTGCGGACCCCGGCAGCGGCCGAACTCCTCGAGCGGGCAGTCGCCGCTGGGTTCAATCTGCGCCGCGGCATCGCCGGGGAGGCGGGGCTGGAGGATGCCCCCCCTGCCGCAGGGCTGGCCATCAGCCTCGATGAGCTCAGCGATCCCGCCGAGCTGGAACGGCTGCTCCAGGCCCTCGCCCCCGACGGCTCCCTGGCGGCGGCCGCCATTGCCAGCCTGCACCGCTCCCTGGCCGGCAGCGCCTCCGCAGCCGCAGTTCTGCCGGACGGCCTGCCCCAGCGCGAACGCCCCTGGCTGCAGCAACCCGTGTTCCACCGCTACCGCAGCGAAACCGAGCTGCTGCGCTACATCCAGCGACTGGCCAGCAAGGATCTCTCCCTGGTGCACGGCATGATCCCCCTCGGGAGCTGCACCATGAAGCTCAACGCCGCCGCCGAACTGGCGCCGGTGAGCTGGCCGGCCTTCGCCCGGATCCATCCCTTCGCCCCCGCCGATCAGTGCCGGGGCTATCGCCGGCTGGCGGCCGATCTGGAGGCCTGGCTGGCCGCCATCACGGGTTTTGCCGCCGTGTCGCTGCAGCCCAACGCCGGCTCCCAGGGGGAGTACGCCGGACTGATGGTGATCCGGGCGTGGCACCGCAGCCGGGGTGAGGGCCACCGCCGCGTCTGCCTGATCCCCACCAGCGCCCATGGCACCAATCCCGCCAGCGCCGTGATGGCCGGCATGGCGGTGGTGCCCGTGGCCTGCGACGCGGCCGGCAACATCGATCTGGCCGATCTGGAGGCCAAGGCGGACCTCCACGCCGCCGACCTGGCGGCCCTGATGGTCACCTACCCCTCCACCCACGGCGTGTTCGAAACCGCCATCCGCTCCATCTGCCAGGTGGTGCACGAGCGCGGCGGCCAGGTGTATCTCGACGGCGCCAACCTCAATGCCCAGGTGGGCCTGTGCAAACCCGGCCTCTACGGCGCCGACGTCTGCCACCTCAACCTGCACAAGACCTTCTGCATCCCCCATGGCGGCGGCGGGCCCGGCGTGGGGCCGATCGGGGTGGCCGCCCACCTGGCCCCGTTCCTGCCCGGCCACCCCCTGGTGTCTGTCGGCGGCGAGAAGGGCGGGGCGATCGGGCCGGTATCGGCGGCTCCCTGGGGCAGCGCCGGCATCCTGCCGATCAGCTGGATGTACATCCGCATGATGGGCGGCTCCGGACTGCGGCGGGCCAGCCAGGTGGCCCTGCTCTCGGCCAACCTGATCGCCGAGCGACTCGATCCCCACTTCCCCGTGCTCTACCGCGGCGCCAGCGGCCGGGTGGCCCACGAATGCATCCTCGATCTGCGGCCCCTCAAGCGCAGCGCCGGCCTCGAGGTCGACGACCTGGCCAAGCGCCTGATGGACTACGGCTTCCATGCCCCCACCGTGAGCTGGCCCGTGGCCGGCACGGTGATGGTGGAGCCCACCGAAAGCGAGTCCCTCGCCGAGATCGACCGCTTCTGCGCCGCCATGGTCGCCATCCGAGCCGAGGCCGCCGCGATCGAATCCGGCGCCGCCGACCCCCTCGACAATCCCCTCAAGCGGGCCCCCCACACCCTGGCGGCCGTGACCGCCGATGACTGGGACCGGCCCTACAGCCGCAGCCAGGCCGCCTTCCCCGCCGGCCCGCAGCAGCAGGATGGCAAGGTGTGGCCGGCGGTGGCCCGCATCGACAACGCCTACGGCGATCGCAACCTGATCTGCACCTGCCCTTCGGTGGAGGATCTGGCGGCCACCCCACTGGCAGTGGCTGAACTGGCCGCCTGAAGGTTCGCAGGGGTACCGTTTTTCGCCTGCATGCCGCATCATTGCCGTGCTCCTTGCCCTGAGGCGGCGAGCACATCCGCCTTCATTCTCTGGGGACCATGAACGGCAACGACAACGACGGCACCGACACCGGCAGTTCGGGCGCTCCTGCCAGCAGCGCCACCCGCCGGGAGGAAGGCACCAACGTGGTGCGGGTGCCCTTCGGCGTGCGCCGTTCCCGTCGTCCCCGTCCCGATCGGCCCGATCACTGGGCCACCCTCGTGCTGCCCTTCCAGGCCGGCGGCGGCCCCCATCCCACTCCCCCGCATGCCGCCTGAGGCCTTGCGCCCAGGGCGGCCGATCAGCGGCTGAGGAAGGCGGTCAGGCCGCTTCCCGCTGGTCGAGCCGCCAGTCGATCAGCGATTTCACATCCATCAGGGAACTGGCCGGTGCCCGGAAGGGAAGGATCGTCATCGGGCTGCGCTCCGGGCGGATCAGCCAGGTGAGATTCTCCTGGGGAATGAGCACGAAACCCCGGTAGCGGGCCACGCTCCGCATCGGTTCCTGCCAGCCCTGCTCTGCCTGGTGTCGCGAACCGTTGGAGGGGCCGGTGCTCATCGCTGTGCAGCATCAGGTCTGCCCTGATTCTTCTCCATCACCCCAGCCATCGCCAGGGGTGATTTTCATCTCTTCACTGAAGAAGTGGTGAGAGATCCAGATCGCCAGGGCAGCTCTCCTTCCCCAGGACGGAACTACTCAACACCCCCTCAACAGACGTAGCCTCCGCTACTGAATGCCGGGCACATCGATGCCCGATTCAGTAGTTGGAGCCACTGCGCCGCTGGTGCACGGCGGTGCTGCCACCGGGGTCGAGCACCCCGCCATGGCTGGCCTGGGCATACAGCAGCCAGTGGTCCCCACATTCCATCCGCTGGGTCACCGTGGCTTCGAGCCAGGCCAGGGCCTCCGGCAACAGGGGCTGTCCTGCCGGGCTTTGCTCCAGCTCCATCCCCTCGAAGCGGTCGGCCCCGGGTGGAAAGGGCTGCAGGAACTGCCGCATCGGCCCCGTTTCCCGGCCCGCTGCCAGCACGTTGAGGGCAAAGTGGTCGCCCACATGCAGGAGGCCTTCCACGGCCCGGTCTTTCGCCACCGCCACCGTGAATCCCGGCGGCTGGAAGCTGGCCTGGCTCACCCAGCTGGCCACCATCGCCCCCTCCAGGCGCCCCTCCCCTTCCCCCCGGCGGGCGGTGAGAACGCAGAGGGATCCCACCACCCGGCCGAGGGCCTGGATCGCCTGGTCGCTGCGGCTCTCGCTGAGACCACCGCCCACGGTGCGGCGCTCCAGCCGCCGTTGCTCCTCCTGGAGCTGGCGTCCCAGGGCGGTGCCGGTCTCCTCCAGGGTCTTCAGCGTGGCCGGATCGGGAGTGAACTTCACCCGGATCGGCTCGAAGGCGAAGCGGAATCCCCCATCCCGCAGCTTGGTCTCCAGCAGGTCGATCGCCTCGCCGCTCCAGCCGAAACTGCCGAACACCCCCACCGGCCGGCTCCGGTCTCCCTCCGCCAGCACCGTGCCCAGGGCCGAGACGATCGGGGTGGGGGCATGGCCCCCCAGGGTGGGGGAGCCGATCAGCAGGGCATCGCAGCCGCGGATGGCCTCCAGCAGCTGGTCGCTGGGGGCGAATTCACAGTTCACGCTCTCCACCCGAACGCCGGAGCGCGCCACCCCCTGGGCGAGGGCATCGGCGATGGCGGCCGTGTTGCCGTAGGCGCTGGCGAACAGCAGCGCCACCGACAGCTTCGATCGGCCCTGCCGTTCCCCCCAGCGGCGGTAGTCCGCCAGGAGGCTGCGCCAGCTCTGGCCGATCGCAGGGCCGTGGAAGGGAGCGATCGTGCGGATCGGCAGTTCGTCGAGCCGATCGATCACCATCTCCACCTGGCGGGCCATCGGCGCCATCAGGCAGTCGTAGTAATAGCGGCGATCTTCCTCGCTGCTGCTGAGATTCGTTTCGGCGAAGCTTTCGCTGAAGAGATGGGCCGCGAAGAACTTGCCGCTCATCAGCAGGCCGGTGCTCTCCTCGAAGGCGATCAGTTCGCTGGGCCAGCGCGGCGTGGGGGCGGGGATCAGGGTGAGGCGCAGGCCGTTGGCCAGCTCCCGGCTCACCTCCTGCTTCACCACATCGATCGGCGGCAGCGGGGGGAGGGGCGTGCCGGGCTCTTCCTCCGCCCCGGGAGCCGACGGTTTCTGCCGGCTCCAGAGCTCCTCCAGAAGCCTCGCGCCCGTGTTGGAGGCCACCAGCATCAGCTCGGGCCAGTGGCTGGCCAGCTGGCGCAGCAGCACCACCCGGTTGGGGTTGACCACCCCCACCACCACCTTCAGCGCCGCATCGCCCGCCACCAGGGTCTGCAGCGTTTCCAGGAAGGGGGCGGCGAAGGATCCCCCGGGCGGATGCACCAGCACCGGCGGCACCGGCTGGCCGGCCGGCCCCACACCGGCCTCGAACAGGAAGCTGTTGGAGGTGGTGCCCCTCTCAAGGCCATACTCCACCTCGAAGCGGATGCGCCGGGGGCTGAGGCCCCGCAGACAGGTGAGGCCCGCCTCGATGGGAAGGCTGATGACGCGCCGATCGGCCTGGGCAGGCGCTGCTGCGGTGCCGGGGGCGGAAGGTGGGCTGGAGGCGGAGGGCATCAGGGTTGTGCGTTCATCGTTGGCGATTCCTTCGTTGGCTCCTTCGTTCACGCCGCCGGAAGCCGTCCCGGGAACCTGCTGACCCGGAGAGCGATCCAGGCCGTTGACTTCCCCTGGAAGGGGCCGAAGGACCGGAGGGAGCGGGAATGGAAGCCTGGCTGCCGAGAAGCTCCCGGAACCGATCGAAGAGCAGCAGTACCCCCTGGGCCGAGAGGTGATCGCTGTCCCGGAGGAGGATGGACACCCGGCCATTGTCGCACCGGCTGCTGCAGAGGATCGGCATCGGATCGAGGAACTGCACCTCCTCGGCCAGGCCGGTCTCGAGCTTCCGATTCATGGCCCGCGCGTAGCTCACCTGCCGCCGCACTTCGCTTTCACAGTGCTCGGCGCCCTGAAGGTTGAACCACTCCTGGAAGCAGGTCTCGTAGTCGATGTTTCGTGGTGTGGCTCCCACCAGAATGGTCGCCACCCCCCGGGAGCTGGCCTTGCGGGCGAAGGCGGATACGGCCTCCCGATAGGCAGCCTGTTTGGCACTGGCTGAGGTGAGGGGTCTGCCATCGGGTCCGCGGAAGGGCTCCCTGGTGTCTCCGACGGGTTGAGGTGTTGCCCGAGGTAACTGAGGTGATACCCCACCACCACCACGCGGTCACCGGGCCTGGCTTTCGAGAGAATGTGGTTCTGGCTCAGGTCCAGGAAGCGGGAACATCCCGTCTTGCGTGCTGCCGAACTCGGTGTCGGGAAACGGGCAGCCCGGTCGGGTGAAGATCGAGATGGTGTAGCCCCCCTCCTGAAACAGACGCTCGACAACGGGGGAGAAGGCCATCGCGTGGCTGTCGCCCACCACGTAGAGGTGCTTTGTGGAGCGAGCAGGGGGATCCTTCGGGGTGGCCGTGCAGAGATCGGCATAGCGGTCGAAGCCGGCCTGGTCAGCGAGCACCTGGTCGTCCCGTGCGTCGGAGGCACAGTTGGGCGGGATCACCTTGGTGCCGTCGATGCCCAGCCTGCCGCCATCCCTTCTGCCGTCGGCGGCCCGCCGCCTTCCCAGGTAGAGGTTTCCCTCCAGGGGATGGGCGAGGGCCCACAGGGGCACCAGGGACCCCAGGGCCGCCAGCAGGCCGAAACCGATCGTGCGCCAGCGCAGGCGTGACCATTGGGCCCGGCGCAGCGGCGTCTCCACATAGTGAAACGATGCCCAGGCGAGCAGGATCATCGAGAGGATCTGGAGAGGGATCGTCCACCCCTGAATGCCGATCGTCCAGCGACTGAGCGAAAGAACACTCCAGTGCCACAGGTAGAGGGAGTAGGAGAGCAACCCCAGCTGCACCGCCCAGGGATGGCCCAGCCAGCGCCGCACGGCACCGCTGCCCGGCGCTGTGGCGATCAGCAGCAGCGTGAGCACCACCACCGCGATGGTGGCCAGTGCCTGCCAGTCCTGGGGAAGAAACAGAGCCGCCACCAGGAGCAGCAGGGCCAGCAGGGCCGTTCTTCCCTCCCGGATCCGGCGCCATCCCCCTGTCCCCAGGATCAGAAACAGCAGGCAACCCGCCCCCAGCTCCCAGAAGCGTGCCGGCAGAAGGAAATAGGCGGCGGGGGGGTTGGCCCCGACCCAGAGCAGGAAGCCGGCGAGGGAGAGGCCGCTGGCGGCGGCGATCAGGGCGAACAGGCGTCTTCTTCCTGGCGCCCTGCCGCTGCTGAAGCCCGAATACCAGACCAGCAGTGGGAAGACCAGATAGAACTGCTCTTCCACACCCAGGGACCAGGTATGGGTCATGGCATTCAACTCGCTCGAGCGGGCGAAATAATCGGTCGCCTGCTGATAGAGCTGGATGTTCGACATCCCGAAAAGTGCTGCCATCCCTGTGGCAAGGGAGCTCTGCGGGTCTGGATCGAACAGGCAGATCAGGGGGGCTGTGATCAGCACGCACAGCAGCAAAGCCGGCAGAATGCGCTTGACGCGTCTGGAATAGAAGCCCAGCAGCAGGTCCCGGCCACTGTGGATCGGCCTTCTTGCGGCCAGGGAAGCAGTGATCACGAAGCCGGAGATGACAAAGAAAATATCCACGCCCAGATAGCCACTGGGAAGAATGGCTTTGTTGAAATGGTTCACGATCACCGCGATGACGGCAAGTCCCCTGAGGCCATCGATATCCGCCCGATAGCCGGATGCTGAAGGAACCTGCTCGTTTCTCGACATGAATCCTGCTGCCTGTTCATGAACTTCTCATGGCGATTCCCTTCTCTGCTTGCCGATGGCTGCAGGGCAGAGCATGGGGAAAGTGGAGGTGCTCTGCCCTGAGGAAGCGAATCAGTAGTGGTTGCCCACCTTGCGATGGTGCACAGCGGTGCCGGCCGTGGTGTCGGAGACATTGCCCTCCTCCACCACCGCATAGATGATCCAGTGGTCGGGGCCCTCCATCCGCTGGGACACCCGGCAGCCGAGGTAGGCCAGGGCATCCCCCAGCACGGGACCACCGGCGGCGACCCCTTCCAGCGTGGCGACGCCGGCGAAGCGGTCGGCACCGGGGGGGAACCGCTTCAGGAAGTGCCGCAGCAGCGGCTGGTGATTGTCCTCCCGGAGGATGTTGAGCACGAAGCGATCGCCTACCTGCATCAGGGCCTCGATCGCCCGGTCCTTCGCCACGGCGACCGTGATGCCGGGGGGCTCGAAGCTCGCCTGGCTCACCCAGCTGGCCACCATGGCACCGCTGCGGTCCTGCTGGCTGGCCGTGACCACGTAGAGCCCGCCGCTGAGGCGGCCGAGGGCCTTGTCGAGATCCCCGTCGAGGGATTTCATCGCCGCGATCGTCTTCTCCCGGGTGAGCAGCTGGCCCAGGTCGGTGCCGGCCTCCTCGCAGCGCTGGTATTCGCTGGCGTCGGGAACCTGGCGGATGCGCAGGGGAGCGAATCCTTCCGGTTGCCCCAGACTGCGCAGCTGGCTGGCCACGGTGTCGATCGGTTGATCATTGCCCCCGAAGGCGTCGTAGCAGCCCACCAGCTGCTTCGGTTTCAGGGCCGCCAGCAGGGTGCCGATGGAGGCCTGCAGCTCGGCGTCGGGGCTGGCCGGCCAGGTGGGCACCACCACGGCGCTGGCCTCGCCGACCAGGGCCGCCAGTTCCTGGGCATCGGTGGCGCGCAGATCGACCAGCTGCACCTGGGCCTCCGCCTTGCCGATGCCGCGGGCGATCGCCTGGCTGATCCGATCACAGAAGCCGTACTGGCTGAGATAGCAGACCGCGGCGTAGGCCTCTCCGGCACTGCGCTGGCTGCTCCACTCGCGGTAATCCTCCACCCACAGGTTGAGGTGATGACGCAGCAGCGGCCCGTGCCCCACGGCGATCGTGGTGATCTCCGGCAGGCTCTCCATGCGTTTGAGGGCCTGCAGCACACTGCGGGCATTGGGGCCCATCAGGCAGTCGTAGTAGAAGCGGAAGTCGGGGGCGATGGCTCCGGGATCGGTGTCGTAGAGCTCGTCGGAGCAGTAGTGCAGGCCGAAGGCATCACAGGTGTAGAGAATGCCGCTGCCGTGATCGAAGGAGAAGATCGTGTCCGGCCAGTGGAGGTTCGGTGCACTGAGGAAGGTGATGCGATGCTGCACTCCGCTGAGCGGGTTGGTGCCCAGATCGAGCTCCTCGCCGCTCTTCACGGCGCGGCTGCGGAAGGGACGGTGCACCTGATCCGCAAGGAACTGGATGGCCACCTTCGAGGCCACGATCTCGATCTCCGGGTTGCGATCGATCAGGTCACCGATCAGGCCCGAATGATCCGGCTCGGTGTGGGAAACGATCAGGAAATCAATGCTGCCGGGATCGATCTGCTCCTCCAGGAGTGGCAGCCAGGAATCACGGAACTTGGCGTGGCTGGTGTCGATCAGCGCAGTTTTTTCTCCGCGCACCAGGAAGGCGTTGTAGGTGGTGCCGTTGCGCAGTCCGAACTCGATGTCGAAGCGGCTGCGGTCCCAGTCGAGGGAGCGGATCGTGGAGGTGTCGGTCGCGATCGTCTCGCTCTGCAGGCGAGAGTCGGGGAGTTGCGGCGGTGGGGTTCAGCGTCGGGACGGTCATGGGATGGGCTCCTTCTGCTGCAGGGCCGAACTGTAGGAAGGAACACCGCTCTGCCGGCCGGTCTCCTCCGGGCCATCGATCAGGATTCCTGAGCCCTGCCATCAGTCCGGCGCCAGCCCACGGGCCCGTTGTGGCGCAGGCCAAAGCCCCGGCGGCACGGAGCCGCCGGGGCCGGGATCGCGGCAGGGCCGCAGCGACTCAGCCTTCCACCTTCACACTCACGGTCGTCATCGTCTGGGCCTTGGGGGCCTTCACGGTGAGCAGTCCGTCGCGGTAGTGGGCTTCGAGGGCATCCCTCTGGATGCCGGCGGGAAAGCGGAAGCTGCGGCTCCAGGTTCCGTAGCGGAACTCGCTGAGCAGGGGGCCGCGCCCCTGGGGAGCCTGTGCCCCTTCGCCGGCAGGTTCGGCTGCCTGGGAGGCAACCTGCCGCTGGGACCGACGTTCGGCGCTGATCAGCAGGGTGCGGTCGGTGGCTTTCACGTCGATGGAATCCTTGTCGACACCGGGAAGCTCCAGGGAGATCTCATAGGCAGCCTCGGTTTCGTGCACCTCGGCTGCGGGAACGCGCTCGGCGTTCTGGACCTGTTGCTCGAGCCGGTCGAACAGATCGAAAGGAGAATGGCGCAGGGTGAGCATGGTGATGGCCTCAGGTAGGGGAGTTGGCATCGCCGGGAGGCGATGGTTCATCGGGGGGTGAGAACCACCCGCAGCGCCAATGTGCCCGGTTTCTTTGCAGCGGCAGGCCGTGCGAACCGGTCCTTGCGGTTCGGTGCTCCTCCATCGGTTCGGTTCTCGCCACAGCGGAGTGGGCAGAACCGATCAGAGCCACCACCAGTTGCCGAAGGCAGCGGCCTGGCCGCAGGCCTCCCCGGCCGGGTTCCGCAGGGTCCAGAGCCGGGCCGCCTCGATGCGGAAGCGGCGCCCCTGGCTGTCGATGCGGATGCCGCCGTAGCCCTCGAGACCCTCACGGCTGCGGGCGTGGGCAAGGGCGGCGGAGCGATCCGGCCGTTCGCCCGGCTCGGCCGTGAGCCTGGAAGGCATGCCCACCATCTCCCTCCAGGTCCGCCGCCACAGTCGCAGGGCGGAACGATTCGCGTAGATCAGCCGGGGATCTCCTTGCCCGTCATGGGCCAGCACCACCGTGGCAGCCGCGAACAGCTCCTGGGCCGCCTGCCTTTCGGGAAGGGATGACTCCGTAGACGCCAGCAGGTGACGGCCGAAGACCCGCCCATGGGACCGCAGGATCAGCCCCGCCAGCTCCATTTTCCCGGTGGAGAGCCACGGGGCGTCGCTCATGCTTCCTCGACGGCGCCGGTGGCCATGGCCCTGGCCATGGCGAGCGCACCCATCTGTTCCCCGTGGACGCGAATGCTTTCCAGGAAGAGGCGATTGGCTTCCGGAAAGAGCGGCTCTTCCGCCAGGGGGAGGGGGCCGGCTCCCTCGAGGCCCGATTCCCCCTCCATCGCCGGGGTGATCACCACCAGATCAGGATCGAGTGGGGCGTCGTAGCCCCACCAGCGGGAGGGATCGGTGATGGCCGGATGCACCGGGTGGGGGGCATGGTCAGGGGAAACCGCCACCCCCTCGCGCCGCCGTCGGGCCAGCTCCGCCAGCAACTGGGCCCGGGTGCGGCCGCGCAGCTGGAAGAGCACGAAGGGATCCTCGCTGAAGCGGTCCCCCATCAGGTAGTAGACGGCACTGATGTGCTTGCAGGGATTCGCCTTGTCGGGGCAGC
>CAWKAW010000015.1:0-16185 GCA_963847745.1 uncultured cyanobacterium
TTGTCGCACCGGCTGCTGCAGAGGATCGGCATCGGATCGAGGAACTGCACCTCCTCGGCCAGGCCGGCCTCGAGCTTCCGATTCATGGCCCTCGCGTAGCTCACCTGCCGCCGCACTTCGCTTTCACAGTGCTCGGCGCCCTGAAGGTTGAACCACTCCTGGAAGCAGGTCTCGTAATCGATGTTTCGTGGTGTGGCTCCCACCAGAATGGTCGCCACCCCCCGGGAGCTGGCCTTGCGGGCGAAGGCGGATACGGCCTCCCGATAGGCAGCCTGTTTGGCACTGGCTGAGGTGAGGGGTCTGCCATCGGGTCCGCGGAAGGGCTCCCTGGTGTCCCGACGGGTCGAGGTGTTCCCGAGGTAACTGAGGTGATACCCCACCACCACCACGCGGTCACCGGGCCTGGCTTTCGAGAGAATGTGGGCCTGGCTCAGGTGCAGGAACCGGGAACATCCCGGCTTGCGTGCTGCCGAACTCGGTGTCGGGAAACGGGCAGCCCGGTCGGGTGAAGATCGAGATGGTGTACCCCCCGCCCTGGAACAGACGCTCGACAACGGGGGAGAAGGCCATCGCGTGGCTGTCGCCCACCACGTAGAGGTGCTTTGTGGAGCGAGCAGGGGGATCCTTCGGGGTGGCCGTGCAGAGATCGGCATAGCGGTCGAAGCCGGCCTGGTCAGCGAGCACCTGGTCGTCCCGTGCGTCGGAGGCACAGTTGGGCGGGATCACCTTGGTGCCGTCGATGCCCAGCCTGCCGCCATCCCTTCTGCCGTCGGCGGCCCGCCGCCTTCCCAGGTAGAGGTTTCCCTCCAGGGGATGGGCGAGGGCCCACAGGGGCACCAGGGACCCCAGGGCCGCCAGCAGGCCGAAACCGATCGTGCGCCAGCGCAGGCGTGACCATTGGGCCCGGCGCAGCGGCGTCTCCACATAGTGAAACGATGCCCAGGCGAGCAGGATCATCGAGAGGATCTGGAGAGGGATCGTCCACCCCTGAATGCCGATCGTCCAGCGACTGAGCGAAAGAACACTCCAGTGCCACAGGTAGAGGGAGTAGGAGAGCAACCCCAGCTGCACCGCCCAGGGATGGCCCAGCCAGCGCCGCACGGCACCGCTGCCCGGCGCTGTGGCGATCAGCAGCAGCGTGAGCACCACCACCGCGATGGTGGCCAGTGCCTGCCAGTCCTGGGGAAGAAACAGAGCCGCCACCAGGAGCAGCAGGGCCAGCAGGGCCGTTCTTCCCTCCCGGATCCGGCGCCATCCCCCTGTCCCCAGGATCAGAAACAGCAGGCAACCCGCCCCCAGCTCCCAGAAGCGTGCCGGCAGAAGGAAATAGGCGGCGGGGGGGTTGGCTCCGACCCAGAGCAGGAAGCCGGCGAGGGAGAGGCCGCTGGCGGCGGCGATCAGGGCGAACAGGCGTCTTCTTCCTGGCGCCCTGCCGCTGCTGAAGCCCGAATACCAGACCAGCAGTGGGAAGACCAGATAGAACTGCTCTTCCACACCCAGGGACCAGGTATGGGTCATGGCATTCAACTCGCTCGAGCGGGCGAAATAATCGGTCGCCTGCTGATAGAGCTGGATGTTCGACATCCCGAAAAGTGCTGCCATCCCTGTGGCAAGGGAGCTCTGCGGGTCTGGATCGAACAGGCAGATCAGGGGGGCTGTGATCAGCACGCACAGCAGCAAAGCCGGCAGAATGCGCTTGACGCGTCTGGAATAGAAGCCCAGCAGCAGGTCCCGGCCACTGTGGATCGGCCTTCTTGCGGCCAGGGAAGCAGTGATCACGAAGCCGGAGATGACAAAGAAAATATCCACGCCCAGATAGCCACTGGGAAGAATGGCTTTGTTGAAATGGTTCACGATCACCGCGATGACGGCAAGTCCCCTGAGGCCATCGATATCCGCCCGATAGCCGGATGCTGAAGGAACCTGCTCGTTTCTCGACATGAATCCTGCTGCCTGTTCATGAACTTCTCATGGCGATTCCCTTCTCTGCTTGCCGATGGCTGCAGGGCAGAGCATGGGGAAAGTGGAGGTGCTCTGCCCTGAGGAAGCGAATCAGTAGTGGTTGCCCACCTTGCGATGGTGCACAGCGGTGCCGGCCGTGGTGTCGGAGACATTGCCCTCCTCCACCACCGCATAGATGATCCAGTGGTCGGGGCCCTCCATCCGCTGGGACACCCGGCAGCCGAGGTAGGCCAGGGCATCCCCCAGCACGGGACCACCGGCGGCGACCCCTTCCAGCGTGGCGACGCCGGCGAAGCGGTCGGCACCGGGGGGGAACCGCTTCAGGAAGTGCCGCAGCAGCGGCTGGTGGTTGTCCTCCCGGAGGATGTTGAGCACGAAGCGATCGCCTACCTGCATCAGGGCCTCGATCGCCCGGTCCTTCGCCACGGCGACCGTGATGCCGGGGGGCTCGAAGCTCGCCTGGCTCACCCAGCTGGCCACCATGGCACCGCTGCGGTCCTGCTGGCTGGCCGTGACCACGTAGAGCCCGCCGCTGAGGCGGCCGAGGGCCTTGTCGAGATCCCCGTCGAGGGATTTCATCGCCGCGATCGTCTTCTCCCGGGTGAGCAGCTGGCCCAGGTCGGTGCCGGCCTCCTCGCAGCGCTGGTATTCGCTGGCGTCGGGAACCTGGCGGATGCGCAGGGGAGCGAATCCTTCCGGTTGCCCCAGACTGCGCAGCTGGCTGGCCACGGTGTCGATCGGTTGATCATTGCCCCCGAAGGCGTCGTAGCAGCCCACCAGCTGCTTCGGTTTCAGGGCCGCCAGCAGGGTGCCGATGGAGGCCTGCAGCTCGGCGTCGGGGCTGGCCGGCCAGGTGGGCACCACCACGGCGCTGGCCTCGCCGACCAGGGCCGCCAGTTCCTGGGCATCGGTGGCGCGCAGATCGACCAGCTGCACCTGGGCCTCCGCCTTGCCGATGCCGCGGGCGATCGCCTGGCTGATCCGATCACAGAAGCCGTACTGGCTCAGGTAGCAGACCGCGGCGTAGGCCTCTCCGGCACTGCGCTGGCTGCTCCACTCGCGGTAATCCTCCACCCACAGGTTGAGGTGATGACGCAGCAGCGGCCCGTGCCCCACGGCGATCGTGGTGATCTCCGGCAGGCTCTCCATGCGTTTGAGGGCCTGCAGCACACTGCGGGCATTGGGGCCCATCAGGCAGTCGTAGTAGAAGCGGAAGTCGGGGGCGATGGCTCCGGGATCGGTGTCGTAGAGCTCGTCGGAGCAGTAGTGCAGGCCGAAGGCATCACAGGTGTAGAGAATGCCGGTGCCGTGATCGAAGGAGAAGATCGTGTCCGGCCAGTGGAGGTTCGGTGCACTGAGGAAGGTGATGCGATGCTGCACTCCGCTGAGCGGGTTGGTGCCCAGATCGAGCTCCTCGCCGCTCTTCACGGCGCGGCTGCGGAAGGGACGGTGCACCTGATCCGCAAGGAACTGGATCGCCACCTTCGAGGCCACGATCTCGATCTCCGGGTTGCGATCGATCAGGTCACCGATCAGGCCCGAATGATCCGGCTCGGTGTGGGAAACGATCAGGAAATCAATGCTGCCGGGATCGATCTGCTCCTCCAGGAGTGGCAGCCAGGAATCACGGAACTTGGCGTGGCTGGTGTCGATCAGCGCAGTTTTTTCTCCGCGCACCAGGAAGGCGTTGTAGGTGGTGCCGTTGCGCAGTCCGAACTCGATGTCGAAGCGGCTGCGGTCCCAGTCGAGGGAGCGGATCGTGGAGGTGTCGGCGCCGATCGTCTCGCTCTGCAGGCGAGAGCGGGGAGTTGCGGCGGTGGGGTTCAGCGTCGGGACGGTCATGGGATGGGCTCCTTCTGCTGCAGGGCCGAACTGTAGGAAGGAACACCGCTGCTGCCGGCCGGTCCCCTCCGGGCCATCGATCAGGATTCCTGAGCCCTGCCATCAGTCCGGCGCCAGCCCACGGGCCCGTTGTGGCGCAGGCCAAAGCCCCGGCGGCACGGAGCCGCCGGGGCCGGGATCGCGGCAGGGCCGCAGCGACTCAGCCTTCCACCTTCACACTCACGGTCGTCATCGTCTGGGCCTTGGGGGCCTTCACGGTGAGCAGTCCGTCGCGGTAGTGGGCTTCGAGGGCATCCCTCTGGATGCCGGCGGGAAAGCGGAAGCTGCGGCTCCAGGTTCCGTAGCGGAACTCGCTGAGCAGGGGGCCGCGCCCCTGGGGAGCCTGTGCCCCTTCGCCGGCAGGTTCGGCTGCCTGGGAGGCAACCTGCCGCTGGGACCGACGTTCGGCGCTGATCAGCAGGGTGCGATCGGTGGCTTTCACGTCGATGGAATCCTTGTCGACACCGGGAAGCTCCAGGGAGATCTCATAGGCAGCCTCGGTTTCGTGCACCTCGGCTGCGGGAACGCGCTCGGCGTTCTGGACCTGTTGCTCGAGCCGGTCGAACAGATCGAAAGGAGAATGGCGCAGGGTGAGCATGGTGATGGCCTCAGGTAGGGGAGTTGGCATCGCCGGGAGGCGATGGTTCATCGGGGGGTGAGAACCACCCGCAGCGCCAATGTGCCCGGTTTCTTTGCAGCGGCAGGCCGTGCGAACCGGTCCTTGCGGTTCGGTGCTCCTCCATCGGTTCGGTTCTCGCCACAGCGGAGTGGGCAGAACCGATCAGAGCCACCACCAGTTGCCGAAGGCAGCGGCCTGGCCGCAGGGCGATCCTGCTGGATCCCGCAGGGTCCACAGCCGGGCCGCCTCGATGCGGAAGCGGCGCCCCTGGCTGTCGATGCGGATGCCGCCGTAGCCCTCGAGACCCTCACGGCTGCGGGCGTGGGCAAGGGCGGCGGAGCGATCCGGCCGTTCGCCCGGCTCGGCCGTGAGCCTGGAAGGCATGCCCACCATCTCCCTCCAGGTCCGCCGCCACAGTCGCAGGGCGGAACGATTCGCGTAGATCAGCCGGGGATCTCCTTGCCCGTCATGGGCCAGCACCACCGTGGCAGCCGCGAACAGCTCCTGGGCCGCCTGCCTTTCGGGAAGGGATGACTCCGTAGACGCCAGCAGGTGACGGCCGAAGACCCGCCCATGGGACCGCAGGATCAGCCCCGCCAGCTCCATTTTCCCGGTGGAGAGCCACGGGGCGTCGCTCATGCTTCCTCGACGGCGCCGGTGGCCATGGCCCTGGCCATGGCGAGCGCACCCATCTGTTCCCCGTGGACGCGAATGCTTTCCAGGAAGAGGCGATTGGCTTCCGGAAAGAGCGGCTCTTCCGCCAGGGGGAGGGGGCCGGCTCCCTCGAGGCCCGATTCCCCCTCCATCGCCGGGGTGATGACCACCAGATCAGGATCGAGTGGGGCGTCGTAGCACCACCAGCGGGAGGGATCGGTGATGGCCGGATGCACCGGGTGGGGGGCATGGTCAGGGGAAACCGCCACCCCCTCGCGCCGCCGTCGGGCCAGCTCCGCCAGCAACTGGGCCCGGGTGCGGCCGCGCAGCTGGAAGAGCACGAAGGGATCCTCGCTGAAGCGGTCCCCCATCAGGTAGTAGACGGCACTGATGTGCTTGCAGGGATTCGCCTTGTCGGGGCAGCTGCATTCGCTGCGCACCTCCTGGAGCTTGAAGGGGAAGAGCCGCTTGCCACTGGCCGCGAAGGCGCGCTCGATGTCGGCGGGCATGATTCCCGCCAGCAACTGGGCCGACCAACGGGCCTTCTGGCTCAGCGCCTCCAGCACGTAGCCCCAGTCCTCGTCGTTGAGCACGTCGAGCCAGAGCTTCACCTTGTAGGGATCCCTCTCGGTGCCCTGAACCCGGGCATGCACCCGGCGCCCCTCGAAGCGGATCGAGATCACGTTCCCTTCGCGGGCGTAGACCCAGGCGCGCTCCAGCCGCTTCTTGTAGCGGTAGGAATGGATCAGCTCCATCCATTGCTCCACCCACCAGGGCTGCTGCCCCAGGCCCTGCTGGCCCAGCTGGGTGGTGATCGTGCCTCCGATACCGGGGGAGGAGAGGGTCATGGCCGCAGTCCCGCCCCTGCAGTCTGGCCCCCCGTGGGGACGGCACCTGTCCTGCCTCGCTCCAGAGGTCCGTCTAGCTTGAAATGTCTCCTCTCTTCCCCCATGGCCAGGCCCGAGAGACGTCTGGCGGCCAACACGGCCGGTGCGTTCTTCGTGGATGCCAGCTGCATCGACTGCGGCACCTGCTGGCAGTGGGACCCGGCCCACTTCGCGCCGACCGGCGAAACCTCCCATGTTTGGACCCAGCCCCGGGGGGAGGGGGAGACTCGCCAGGCCCTGCTGGCCCTGCAGGCCTGTCCGGTGGCTGCGATCGGCACCACCCCGGAGCTGCAGCGGCTGACCCCGGAGGATGGCTTTCCCGCCCTGATCACCTCCCATCCCGCCGGCGCTGTGTACTACTGCGGCTGGGCTTCACGCAAAAGCTTCGGGGCCAGCTCCTGGCTGGTGGTGAGACCCAGCGGCAACGTGCTGATCGATTCTCCCCGCTTCAACCGGCCCCTGGCCCGCCGCTTCCATGCCCTGGGCGGTCTGGCGGCGATCCTGCTCACCCACCGGGACGACGTGGCCGACCAGGCCCTCTGGGCGCGTGAATTCGGCTGCCCCCGCTGGATCCATGCCGCCGATGGGGAGGCGGCCCCCGATGCCGAACATCAGCTGGAGGGGAGTGGGGCCGTGGATCTGGGCGACAGCCTGCGGCTGATTCCCACTCCGGGGCACACGGCCGGCTCGATGGTGGCCGTGCTGGGAGAGGCCACGGACCCCGGGGGCGCCGGCCAGGTGCTGTTCAGCGGCGATCACCTCTGGTGGAGTCCGCAGCGGCAGAGGGTGGAGGCCTCCCGCCGCCACTGCTGGTGGGACTGGCCGGAGCAGCTGCGCTCGGTGCGGAAGCTGATGGATCTCGACGTGCGCTGGCTGCTGCCCGGCCATGGCGATCGCCACGCCTTCGGGCCGGGGGAATGGCGGCGCCGGCTGGAGGGCACCCTGGAGGCCCTGGAGGGCACCGCTTCGTAGAGCGGGAGCGGGGCACGGCCTGGGCCCAGCCCGGTGCATGGTGAACCCCCGCCCGGTCCGATCCCCGTCAGCCTGCGGCCCACCTCTTCCGGATCCGGATGTCATGGCCAGCCGGATCCGCTTCCTGATGTGTGCCCCGGACCATTACGACGTCGATTACGTCATCAACCCCTGGATGCAGGGCAACCTGCACCGCGCCTCGCCGGAGCTGGCCCGGGAGCAGTGGCAGCGGCTGCACGACCTGCTGGCGAGCCGGGCCGTTGTCGAACGGATCCCTCCCCGGCCGGGAGTGCCCGACATGGTGTTCACGGCCAACGCCGGTGTGGTGGTGGGAGACACGGTGGTGCTCAGCCGCTTCCGCCATCCGGAGCGCCGGGGGGAGGAACCCTTCTTCGAGGAGTGGTTCCGGGGCCAGGGCTATCGGGTGCGGCTCCTGCCCAGGGATCTCAGTTTCGAGGGGGCGGGGGATGCGCTGATCGACCGGGCCGGCGGCTGGCTCTGGGCGGGGTATGGCTTCCGTTCCGAGCTCGCTTGCCACGCCTGGCTGGCGCGCTGGCTGGACATCGAAGTGCTTTCGGTGCGCCTGATCGATGAGCGTTTCTATCACCTGGATACCTGTTTCTGTCCTCTCGCTGATGGCTATCTGCTCTATTTTCCCCCTGCTTTTGATACCTATTCCAATCGCCTGATCGAACGGCGCATCCCCCCTCACAAGCGCATCGCCCTGGAGGAAGCCGACGCCGTGCAGTTCGCCTGCAATGCGGTGACCGTGGATCGCATCGTGATCCTGAACCAGGCCAGTGAGGCTCTGCGGCACCGGTTGCAGGAGGCTGGTTTCGAGCTGCTGGAAACGCCGCTCTCGGAGTTCCTCAAGGCCGGTGGTGCGGCCAAATGCCTCACCCTGCGGCTCAGTGAACCCAGCCGCCCCCTTTCGGCCAGCCAGGTGAGCGTGGAGAGCCGCACGATTCATCTCCAGGGTCATCTGCTCGATTCCGGATTGATCCATCGCTGTCTCGATCGGATCGTGGATGGGGGCGGCAGCTTTCAGGTGCTCGATTTCCAGCTGGGCGAGCAGCGGCAGAGCACCTCGTCGGCGGCCATCCGGGTGACGGCTCCTGATCACGCGGTGCTGGAGCGTCTCCTCGCCCAGCTGATCGATCTGGGGGCGGAGTCCCCCCCGCAAGAAACCCAGGACAATCCCCTGGCGACGGTCGCCCAGGACGGCGTCGCGCCGGATGACTTCTACGTGAGCACCATCTATGCCACCGAGGTTCGGGTGGACGGTCGCTGGCTGCGGGTGGCGAATCAGCGCATGGACGGAGCCATCGTTGTCACCCCCAGCGGTGAGGGGATGGCGGCCGTCTGCAGGCTGCTGCGCGATCTGCGGCAGGGAGACCGGGTGGTGGTCGGCACCGAGGGCATCCGCACACTGCGCAGGCCCGAGCTGCGCGACCCCCGGCCCCAGGACTTCTCCTTCATGGGCTCCGGTGTTTCCAGTGAACGGCGCGTGGAACTGGTGGTGGAGCAGATCGCCTGGGAGCTGCGCCGGATCCGCGACCGCGGCGGGAAGGTTGTGGTGGTGGCCGGTCCCGTGGTGATCCACACCGGTGGAGCCTCCCACCTCGGCGGCCTGATCGAGGATGGCTACGTGCAGGTGCTCCTGGGCGGCAATGCCATCGCCGTGCATGACATCGAGCTGGCCCTGATGGGGACCTCGCTCGGGGTGGATCTGCTGCAGGGGGTGGCGGTGGAGGGGGGGCACCGCCATCACCTGCGGGCCATCAACACCATCCGGCGCTGTGGCGGCATCGCGGCGGCGGTGGAGCAGGGGGTGCTGCGGGAAGGCCTCTTCTTCACCTGCGTGCGTCGGAGCATTCCTTTCTCCCTGGCGGGTTCGATCCGGGATGACGGGCCCCTGCCCGATACCGAGATGGACCTGATCCGGGCCCAGGCGGACTACGCCCGGCTGCTGGAAGGGGCCGACATGGTGCTGATGCTCGCCTCCATGCTCCATTCCATCGGCGTCGGCAACATGACTCCTGCCGGAGTGAAGCTGGTCTGTGTCGACATCAATCCTGCCGTCGTCACCAAGCTGAGCGACCGGGGCTCGGTGGAATCGGTGGGCGTGGTGACCGATGTCGGACTGTTCCTCAGCCTGCTCCGGCACCAGCTGGCACGGCTCACCGGGCCCCTCACTCCTCCAGGGCCACCAGATCCCTGAGCTGGCTCACCTCCAGGCCGCCCAGCCATTCCTCGCCGCTGCCCACCACCTCCTCGGCGAGCTTCGATTTCTCGCTGATCATGCGGTCGATCTTCTCCTCCACCGAGCCGCTGGTGATGAACTTGTGCACCATCACCCGCTTCTGCTGGCCGATGCGGTAGGCCCGGTCGGTGGCCTGGTTCTCCACCGCCGGATTCCACCAGCGGTCGATGTGGAACACATGGCTGGCCCGGGTGAGGTTCAGCCCCACGCCACCGGCCTTGAGGGAGAGCAGGAACAGCTGCGGCCCGCGGGGATCCTCCTGGAAGCGATCCACCATCGCCTGGCGGTCGGTCTTGCTGCTGCCGCCGTGCAGGAACGGCACCTCCTGGCGCCAGCGCTGCTGCAGCCAGGCCCGCAGCAGGTGTCCCCATTCGGCGAACTGGGTGAACAGCAGGGCGCGATCACCCGCTTCGATCACCTCCTCGAGAATCTCCTCCAGTCGCTGCACCTTGGCCGAGCGGGACCCGAAGCCGGGCCCCACCGTGTTCTCCTTGAGGGCCAGGGCGGGGTGGTTGCAGATCTGCTTGAGACGGGTGAGCAACCCCAGCACCTGGCCGTGGCGCTGGCCGAGGGGGGCCCGGGCGATGGCCTCGAGGCTCTCGTCCACCGTCTTCCGGTAGAGCTTCACCTGCTCGGGCGCCAGTCCCACCCATTCCCTCAGCTCCACCTTCTCGGGCAGATCCGAGATGATCGTCTTGTCGGTTTTCAGCCGTCGCAGGATGAACGGCCCCACCCGCGCCTTCAGATCCCGCAGGGAGGACATGTCTCCGTAGCGCTCGATCGGCAGGCGGTAGCGCTGGCGGAAGAAGGTTTCCTCCCCCAGCACCTTGGGGTTGAGGAAATCCATCAGGGCCCAGAGCTCGCTCACCCGGTTCTCCACGGGGGTGCCGGTGAGGGCGATGCGGAACCGGCCCTGCTTGAGCGGGCGGGCCAGATCCCGGGCGGCCTGGGATTGCTTGGCCGCCGGATTCTTGATCGCCTGGGCCTCGTCGATCACCACCCCCTGCCAGTCGATCGACTCCAGCAGCTCGCTGTCCCGCTGCAGCAGCCCGTAGCTGGTGAGCATCAGATCCACGCCGTCGAGGGCCTTGTTCAGGGCCGCCTCCGAGGAGGGGCGCCGGGGCCCGTAGTGCTCCCGCACCTCCAGCTCAGGGGTGAAGCCCTCCGCTTCCCGCTTCCAGTTGGTGAGCACGGAGGTGGGGGCCACCAGCAGCACCGGGCGTTTGAGCTCCTGCTCGGCCTTGAGATGCTGCAGGAACGCCAGCAGCTGGATCGTCTTGCCCAGACCCATGTCGTCGGCCAGGCAGGCCCCCTGATCGAAGCGGTGCAGGAAGGCCAGCCAGCCCAGCCCCCGCTCCTGATAGGGCCGCAGCTGACCGGCGAAGCCCTCCGGCGCTGGCAGGGGATCGGGTGCCTTCTGCTGGTGGTATTGCTCGAGCACAGCCTGGAGCCGTGGCCCGGCCAGGAAGCTGTGCACCGGCAGCCGCATCAGGGTTTCCCCCTCGGTGGCCGTGAGCCGGAGCGCCTCGTCGAGGCTCAGGGCCGGATCGGCGGCGCAGAACCGCTCGGCGTTCTTCAGGTCGCTGGGGCGCAGCTCGATCCAGGCGCCCTTGTGCTGCACCAGGGGACTGCGCTTGGCGGAGAGCCGCTCGAGATCCCTGAGAGTCAGCGTCACCCCGCCGATCATCAGTTCCCATTTCCATTCGAGGCTCTCGCCGAGGCTGAAGCCCCGCGACCGGGCGGGCAGCTCGGCCTCGATCGCCAGCCCCAGCCGACTGGCCAGGCCGCCGCTGAGGCTGGCCGGCAGCACCACTCCCACCCCCACATCCCGCAGCCGGGAAGCGGCCGTTCGCACCAGCACGAAGGCCTCCGCCGGCGCCAGCTGCATCGTTTCCGGGGCCGCCGCATCCAGCCCCCTCTCGATCGGCTCGAACACCTGCAGGGCCCGGCCCATGCCCTCGAGCAGCAGCTCTCCCGGTTGCTTCACCTCCACTTCCCCCAGCTGCAGGGGGCTGTCCCCTGCGCTCCACACGGTCGCGGCCGGGATCCGCAGGGTGGGTTCGGCTTCGGCCTGGAGGGAGAAGCGCAGTTCCCACAGTTCCTCTCCCTCCGGTGGGGTGAACAGCTCCAGGCAGGCGCGGGCCGGCGCCACCCGACCCGCCACCGCCTCCCGCCAGTGGTGGGTGGCGATCTGGAGACGCTCCACTTCCTCTTCGGGAAGGTCCAGGCGGGCGTTGCCCGGGCCCAGGGCCCGTTGCCAGGCCACCAGCAGGGGTTCGAGGCCCTTGCCATCCGGGCGGAAGCCGGCCCGCAGCTGGCCGTCGAGCAGGGCCTCCAGCAGGCTGGCCACCCGCAGCCGGCCACTTCCCGGACGCCGGCAGCTGAGGGAGGTGTCGCCCATGGCGCAGGTGGCCACCTGGGGCAGACGGGCGGCCAGCTCCTCGAGCCGGCGTCGATCGCCTTCACGGTTGAGCAGGGGCAGCCACCGCGCTTCCTCCCCCTCCACCAGGGGCAGCCAGCGTCCCCGGGCGATCAGGCTCAGTGCCCATCGCTGCAGATGGCTCCACCAGCGCAGCTCGTCCGCCAGGTCCGGGTGGTCGCCCGCGAGCGGCAGTTCCGAAAGCCACTCTGCCGCGGCAGCCGGATCCAGGGCCAGCCCGCTCACCTGCCAGGGCCACCACACGGGCTCCCTGGGCACCGGTTCACCCGCCTGCAGGGGCAGGCCACTCCAGCGCACGGGGCCGGAATCAGCGGCAGCCTTCTTCTTGCCTCTCGCCGCCTGGCTGCGGCTCGGCAGGGTGAGGCTGGCCTCGGCGGGTCGCAGAGCTTCCGACCACAGGCCATGGTCCTCCAGCCACTCCGCCAGGTCGTCGCTGCCCAGGGCCAGGGGGTGGGGCGGCGTCTGGGTCGTGGGAACCACCGGGGTCGCCACCCGCCAGGTGTCGGCCCAGAGCAGCAGGCGACCGCCGGCACCTTCCGGAGGAAACAGCCAGGTGGCATGCAACAGGCTCATGGCCGCGGTCTCCTTGCCTCTGTGCTCATGGCCTCAGGGCGGGCAACAGGCGTTGGGCTCCATGCAGCAGCAGGGCGCTGCCGATCAGGGGCAGCCAGAGGGGCAGCCACCCGTGGATCAGTTCCATCATCACTCTTGGCAGGACCCGCGCCAGGGCCTCGGGGGACTGGAAACTGCCGGCATGGACCGGCGACAGGCTGCCGAGCCCCAGGGGGGCGGCCAGGCTGCGGATGCCGCAGACCGCTCCCACCAGGCCGGCCTGCAGGTGGCCGTCGTCGGGGTCGACCCGTTGCAGGTGGAAGGCCAGCAGACCGTAGAAAAAGCCGCAGCCGGCCGAGCGCAGGGCAGGCTCCAGCCCGATCCCGGCGGTGCCGCTGCCGCCGGCTGCGGAGCCGGCCAGAAGCCCGAGCCCGCCGGCGATGGTTCCCGCCAGCAGGGCCCAACCGAGGGAGCGCAGCCTCAACTGGGCCCGGGGCTCGCTGGGGGCGAGGGGAAAGGGCAAGGACACACGGCCTGAGCCGCCCGATCATGACCGGTCGCCGGGCCGGGCACCTGGAACGCCTCCACCCAGCTGGATCCTGCCCGCTGCGCGAACATGGCCCGAACGAAGTCTCGGGCCGCAACCTCCACCTCCCCATGGCCACCGTCCCCCGGAGCTCCCTCCCCACCGGCCAGCCCGCCGCCCGACCCCGCAGCGGGGCCGAGATCCGGGAGGCCTTCCTCGTCTTCTACGAGCGGCGGGGACACAGGCGCATCGCCAGCGCCTCCCTGGTGCCGGAGGACCCCACGGTGCTGCTCACCATCGCCGGCATGCTCCCCTTCAAGCCCGTGTTCCTGGGCCAGGCCGAACGGCCGGCGCCGCGGGCCACCAGCAGCCAGAAGTGCATCCGCACCAACGACATCGAGAACGTGGGCCGCACGGCGCGCCACCACACCTTCTTCGAGATGCTCGGTAACTTTTCCTTCGGCGATTACTTCAAGCAGCAGGCCATCGAGTGGGCCTGGGAGCTGAGCACGGAGGTCTTCGGGCTCGATCCGAAGCATCTGGTGGTGAGTGTCTTCCGGGAGGATGACGAAGCGGCCGAGCTCTGGCGTGATGGGGCTGGGGTGAACCAAGGCGCATCATCGCATGGACGAAGGGCGAACAACTTCTGGGCCTCGGGCCACCGGCCCCGCGGTCCCTTTCGGAGATGCTACTACGACTTCAGGCCGATCTCGGCGATGACGGCATCGATCTCGAGGACGACGAGCGCTTCATCGAGTTCTACAACCTCGTGTTCATGCAGTACAACCGCGATGCCGCCGGCACCCTCACGCCGCTGGCCTCGCGCAACATCGACACCGGGCTGGGGCTCGAGCGGATGGCCCGGATCTGCAGGAGGTGCCGAACAACTACGAAACCGACCTCATCTACCCCCTGATCGAGGCGGCCGCGGGCCTGGCCGGGCTCGATTACCGGCAGCTCGATGAGAAGCGCCGTACGTCTCTCAAGGTGATCGGCGACCACAGCCGCGCCGTGACCCAGCTCATCGGCGACGGGGTGACCGCCGCCCCTCCACCTCGGACGCGGCTACATCCTGCGGCGGCTGCTGCGCAGGGTGGTGCGTCATGGCCGGCTGCTGGGGATCGGCCTCCTTCCTGCCGGTGATGGGAGAGGCTGCGATCGCCCGATGGGGGAGGCCTTCCCCCGAGCTCCCGCAGCGGCGGGAGGTGATCATCGCCGAGCTGGCACGGGAGGAGGTGCGCTTCCTCGAGACCCGCTGGAACGGGGCGAGAAGCTGCTGGCCGAGGTGCTCGCCTCCGATCCGGAACAGATCAGCGGCGAGCAGGCCTTCGAGCTCTATGACACCTACGGGTTTCCCCTGGACCTGCACGCGAGGAGATCGCCGAGGAACACGGTCTCACGGTGGATGTGGCGGGCTTCGAGGCGGCGATGGACCGGCAGCGCCGGCGGGCCAAGGCCGCGGGGGAAGCATCGACCTCACCCTGACGGTGGCGAGCGGTTCGGCGGCTGAGCTCGATCCCACCGGCTTTCAGGGGTACGAGGCGTTGGAGCATCCCAGTTCGCGGCTGCCCTTTCGTGGTGAACGGTGAGCCGGCGGAGCGGGCCGTTGCCGGTGATGGCGTGCGTGCAGGTGTGCTGACAGCACACCCTTCTATGGGGAGTCGGGAGGCCAGGTCGGCGGCACCCGGGGTGTGCTGGCCGGTGGAGGTGCCGAGGCGGGTGCCGACGGGGGGGTGATCGTGCGCATCGATGCGGTGAGCCGCAACCGCAGCGTCTTCGTGCACGGCGGGCTTGATCGAGCGGGGTCAGCTGCAGGTGGGTGATCTTCTGACGGCGCGCGTCGACCGGGCCTGCCGCCGCCGAGCCCAGGCCCACCACCGCCACCCACCTGCTCCAGGCGGCCCTCAAGCAGGTGGTGGATGCCTCCATCAGCCAGGCCGGCTCGCTGGTGGATTTCGATCGCCTGCGCTTCGACTTCCACCGCCCCCGCCCCGTGACTCCTGCGGAGCTGGAGCGGATCGAGGCGTGCATCAACGTGGATCGCCGATGCCCACGATCTGGAGGTGCGGGAGATGGAGCTGGAGAGCGGCGGGCCGCGGGAGCCGTGGCGATGTTCGGAGAGAAGTACGACGAGCGGGTGCGGGTGGTGGATGTGCCCGGTGTGTCGATGGAACTCTGCGGCGGCACCCACGTGGCCAACACCGCCGAAGTCGCCGAGATCAAGCCAGGCCCGGCGCGGCGCGGCTGGGATCGCAGGATCGAGGCCGTGGCCGGGCCTGCCGTGGTCGGCTACGACGACGAGCGTGCAGGTCGGCGAGCGGCGATCGCCCTCAAGGCCCAGCCGGGCGAGATCGTGGAGCGGGTGGCGGCCCTGCAGGAGGACCTCCGGGCCACGGCCAAGGCCCTCTCCCAGGTGCGCGGCGAACTGGCGGCAGCCAAGGCGGGGGCCCTGGTTGCGAAGGCCGAGCCTGCCTCGGCGCCTTCCAGCTGCTGGTGGCCCGCCTCGATGGGGTGGATGGCTCCGGGCTGCAGAACGCGGCCCGGCAGCTGCAGGAGCGGCTCGGTGAGGCGGCGGCCGTCGTGCTCGGCGGTCTCCCAGGTCCCCGGTGTCCCCGACAAGGTGGTGCTGGTGGCGGCCTTCGGTCCGGCTGTGGTGGCGGCGGGCCGGAAGGCCGGTGCCTTCATCGGTGGGATCGCCCGGCTCTGTGGCGGGGGCGGAGGCGGCTGGTCAACCGGCCAGGCCGGGAAGGATGGCGAGGACGGTCCTGGCACGGGGCCTGAGGCTCGCTCACCTGAGTGACAGCCTGGGGTTGGGGAAGGATCGGGCTCGCAGGCCTCACGCGGCTGTGATCGGCGAGTAGGCTCACCCCATCGATCTGGCCCTGACCCAGAAGCGTCACGATCTCCTTAGTGTTGGCGCCCCCCGAGTGTTGATGCCCCCAAGCCCCAGAATGCCACCCGAATCACGGCCACTTCCCCAGGCCTTCGGCCCTCCAATGCTCCGGGGGTTCCTTCCCTCGGAGAACTTCCCTCGGAGAAAGACGACGTCACCAATGTTGCGGGGTACCTGCTTTCATGATCCGATCTTTCCCCTGCTTCCGCAGGTAGGTGGTCAGGGACTTTTCTGATACGGATGTAACGTCCTTAACCGTTTCCCTTGTGGTAGCGTACTCTTATTTCAATTTCCATAGCCACACTGAAGGTCATCCACATCCGTCATGTCGATCCAGCAGCTGCCTGCTCACGCGAATGTGATTCTTGAGCTGCTGGATAGGCTCCATGCAAAATATTCTGATCTCGATGAAGGAGCGGTCGCCGATTATATCCCTGAATTGGCCAAGGCGGCCCTTCCGATTTCGGGATCGTCGTTGCCACCTGCAGCGGAAGGCTCTTATGAAAAGGGCGTCACGCGTAAGCCGTTCACCATTC
>CAWKAW010000016.1:0-27408 GCA_963847745.1 uncultured cyanobacterium
TTCTTCGTGGATGCCAGCTGCATCGACTGCGGCACCTGCTGGCAGTGGGACCCGGCCCACTTCGCACCGACCGGCGAAACCTCCCATGTCCGGACCCAGCCCCGGGGGGAGGGGGAGACTCGCCAGGCCCTGCTGGCCCTGCAGGCCTGTCCGGTGGCTGCGATCGGCACCACCCCGGAGCTGCAGCGGCTGACCCCGGAGGATGGCTTTCCCGCCCTGATCACCTCCCATCCGGATGGTGAGGTGTACTACTGCGGCTGGGCTTCACGCAAAAGCTTCGGGGCCAGCTCCTGGCTGGTGGTGAGACCCAGCGGCAACGTGCTGATCGATTCTCCCCGCTTCAACCGGCCCCTGGCCCGCCGCTTCCATGCCCTGGGCGGTCTGGCGGCGATCCTGCTCACCCACCGGGACGACGTGGCCGACCAGGCCCTCTGGGCGCGTGAATTCGGCTGCCCCCGCTGGATCCATGCCGCCGATGGGGAGGCGGCCCCCGATGCCGAACATCAGCTGGAGGGGAGTGGGGCCGTGGATCTGGGCGACAGCCTGGGGCTGATTCCCACTCCGGGGCACACGGCCGGCTCGATGGTGGCCGTGCTGGGAGAGGCCACGGACCCCGGGGGCGCCGGCCAGGTGCTGTTCAGCGGCGATCACCTCTGGTGGAGTCCGCAGCGGCAGAGGGTGGAGGCCTCCCGCCGCCACTGCTGGTGGGACTGGCCGGAGCAGCTGCGCTCGGTGCGGAAGCTGATGGATCTCGACGTGCGCTGGCTGCTGCCCGGCCATGGCGATCGCCACGCCTTCGGGCCGGGGGAATGGCGGCGCCGGCTGGAGGGCACCCTGGAGGCCCTGGAGGGCACCGCTTCGTAGAGCGGGAGCGAGGCACGGCCTGGGCCCAGCCCGGTGCATGGTGAACCCCCGCCCGGTCCGATCCCGGTCAGCCTGCGGCGCACCCTTCCGATTCCGGGGTTCCATGGCCGGCCGGCTCCGCTTCCTGATGTGTGCCCCGGACCATTACGACGTCGATTACGTCATCAACCCCTGGATGCAGGGCAACCTGCACCGCGCCTCGCCGGAGCTGGCCCGGGAGCAGTGGCAGCGGCTGCACGATCTGCTGGCGAGCCGGGCCGTTGTCGAACGGATTCCTCCCCGGCCGGGAGTGCCCGACATGGTGTTCACGGCCAATGCCGGTGTGGTGGTGGGAGACACGGTGGTGCTCAGCCGCTTCCGCCATCCGGAGCGCCGGGGGGAGGAACCCTTCTTCGAGGAGTGGTTCCGGGGCCAGGGCTATCGGGTGCGGCTCCTGCCCAGGGATCTCAGTTTCGAGGGGGCGGGCGATGCGCTGATCGACCGGGCCGGCGGCTGGCTCTGGGCGGGGTATGGCTTCCGTTCCGAGCTCGCTTGCCACGCCTGGCTGGCGCGCTGGCTGGACATCGAAGTGCTTTCGGTGCGCCTGATCGATGAGCGTTTCTATCACCTGGATACCTGTTTCTGCCCTCTCGCTGATGGCTATCTGCTCTATTTTCCCCCTGCTTTTGATACCTATTCCAATCGCCTGATCGAACGGCGCATCCCCCCTCACAAGCGCATCGCCCTGGAGGAAGCCGACGCCGTGCAGTTCGCCTGCAATGCGGTGACCGTGGATCGCATCGTGATCCTGAACCAGGCCAGTGAGGCTCTGCGGCACCGGTTGCAGGAGGCTGGTTTCGAGGTGCTGGAAACGCCGCTCTCGGAGTTCCTCAAGGCCGGTGGCGCGGCCAAATGCCTCACCCTGCGGCTCAGTGAACCCAGCCGCCCCCTTTCGGCCAGCCAGGTGAGCGTGGAGAGCCGCACGATTCATCTCCAGGGTCATCTGCTCGATTCCGGATTGATCCATCGCTGTCTCGATCGGATCGTGGATGGGGGCGGCAGCTTTCAGGTGCTCGATTTCCAGCTGGGCGAGCAGCGGCAGAGCACCTCGTCGGCGGCCATCCGGGTGACGGCTCCTGATCACGCGGTGCTGGAGCGTCTCCTCGCCCAGCTGATCGATCTGGGGGCGGAGTCCCCCCCGCAAGAAACCCAGGACAATCCCCTGGCGACGGTCGCCCAGGACGGCGTCGCGCCGGATGACTTCTACGTGAGCACCATCTATGCCACCGAGGTTCGGGTGGACGGTCGCTGGCTGCGGGTGGCGAATCAGCGCATGGACGGAGCCATCGTTGTCACCCCCAGCGGTGAGGGGATGGCGGCCGTCTGCAGGCTGCTGCGCGATCTGCGGCAGGGAGACCGGGTGGTGGTCGGCACCGAGGGCATCCGCACACTGCGCAGGCCCGAGCTGCGCGACCCCCGGCCCCAGGACTTCTCCTTCATGGGCTCCGGCGTTTCCAGTGAACGGCGCGTGGAACTGGTGGTGGAGCAGATCGCCTGGGAGCTGCGCCGGATCCGCGACCGCGGCGGGAAGGTTGTGGTGGTGGCCGGTCCCGTGGTGATCCACACCGGTGGAGCCTCCCACCTCGGCGGCCTGATCGAGGATGGCTACGTGCAGGTGCTCCTGGGCGGCAATGCCATCGCCGTGCATGACATCGAGCTGGCCCTGATGGGGACCTCGCTCGGGGTGGATCTGCTGCAGGGGGTGGCGGTGGAGGGGGGGCACCGCCATCACCTGCGGGCCATCAACACCATCCGGCGCTGTGGCGGCATCGCTGCGGCGGTGGAGCAGGGGGTGCTGCGGGAAGGCCTCTTCTTCACCTGCGTGCGTCGGAGCATTCCTTTCTCCCTGGCGGGTTCGATCCGGGATGACGGGCCCCTGCCCGATACCGAGATGGACCTGATCCGGGCCCAGGCGGACTACGCCCGGCTGCTGGAAGGGGCCGACATGGTGCTGATGCTCGCCTCCATGCTCCATTCCATCGGCGTCGGCAACATGACTCCTGCCGGAGTGAAGCTGGTCTGTGTCGACATCAACCCTGCCGTCGTCACCAAGCTGAGCGACCGGGGCTCGGTGGAATCGGTGGGCGTGGTGACCGATGTCGGACTGTTCCTCAGCCTGCTCCGGCACCAGCTGGCACGGCTCACCGGGCCCCTCACTCCTCCAGGGCCACCAGATCCCTGAGCTGGCTCACCTCCAGGCCGCCCAGCCATTCCTCGCCGCTGCCCACCACCTCCTCGGCGAGCTTCGATTTCTCGCTGATCATGCGGTCGATCTTCTCCTCCACCGAGCCGCTGGTGATGAACTTGTGCACCATCACCCGCTTCTGCTGGCCGATGCGGTAGGCCCGGTCGGTGGCCTGGTTCTCCACCGCCGGATTCCACCAGCGGTCGATGTGGAACACATGGCTGGCCCGGGTGAGGTTCAGCCCCACGCCACCGGCCTTGAGGGAGAGCAGGAACAGCTGCGGCCCGCGGGGATCCTCCTGGAAGCGATCCACCATCGCCTGGCGGTCGGTCTTGCTGCTGCCGCCGTGCAGGAACGGCACCTCCTGGCGCCAGCGCTGCTGCAGCCAGGCCCGCAGCAGGTGTCCCCATTCGGCGAACTGGGTGAACAGCAGGGCGCGATCACCCGCTTCGATCACCTCCTCGAGAATCTCCTCCAGTCGCTGCACCTTGGCCGAGCGGGACCCGAAGCCGGGCCCCACCGTGTTCTCCTTGAGGGCCAGGGCGGGGTGGTTGCAGATCTGCTTGAGACGGGTGAGCAACCCCAGCACCTGGCCGTGGCGCTGGCCGAGGGGGGCCCGGGCGATGGCCTCGAGGCTCTCGTCCACCGTCTTCCGGTAGAGCTTCACCTGCTCGGGCGCCAGTCCCACCCATTCCCTCAGCTCCACCTTCTCGGGCAGATCCGAGATGATCGTCTTGTCGGTTTTCAGCCGTCGCAGGATGAACGGCCCCACCCGCGCCTTCAGATCCCGCAGGGAGGACATGTCTCCGTAGCGCTCGATCGGCAGGCGGTAGCGCTGGCGGAAGAAGGTTTCCTCCCCCAGCACCTTGGGGTTGAGGAAATCCATCAGGGCCCAGAGCTCGCTCACCCGGTTCTCCACGGGGGTGCCGGTGAGGGCGATGCGGAACCGGCCCTGCTTGAGCGGGCGGGCCAGATCCCGGGCGGCCTGGGATTGCTTGGCCGCCGGATTCTTGATCGCCTGGGCCTCGTCGATCACCACCCCCTGCCAGTCGATCGACTCCAGCAGCTCGCTGTCCCGCTGCAGCAGCCCATAGCTGGTGAGCATCAGATCCACGCCGTCGAGGGCCTTGTTCAGGGCCGCCTCCGAGGAGGGGCGCCGGGGCCCGTAGTGCTCCCGCACCTCCAGCTCAGGGGTGAAGCCCTCCGCTTCCCGCTTCCAGTTGGTGAGCACGGAGGTGGGGGCCACCAGCAGCACCGGGCGTTTGAGCTCCTGCTCGGCCTTGAGATGCTGCAGGAACGCCAGCAGCTGGATCGTCTTGCCCAGACCCATGTCGTCGGCCAGGCAGGCCCCCTGATCGAAGCGGTGCAGGAAGGCCAGCCAGCCCAGCCCCCGCTCCTGATAGGGCCGCAGCTGACCGGCGAAGCCCTCCGGCGCTGGCAGGGGATCGGGTGCCTTCTGCTGGTGGTATTGCTCGAGCACAGCCTGGAGCCGTGGCCCGGCCAGGAAGCTGTGCACCGGCAGCCGCATCAGGGTTTCCCCCTCGGTGGCCGTGAGCCGGAGCGCCTCGTCGAGGCTCAGGGCCGGATCGGCGGCGCAGAACCGCTCGGCGTTCTTCAGGTCGCTGGGGCGCAGCTCGATCCAGGCGCCCTTGTGCTGCACCAGGGGACTGCGCTTGGCGGAGAGCCGCTCGAGATCCCTGAGAGTCAGCGTCACCCCGCCGATCATCAGTTCCCATTTCCATTCGAGGCTCTCGCCGAGGCTGAAGCCCCGCGACCGGGCGGGCAGCTCGGCCTCGATCGCCAGCCCCAGCCGACTGGCCAGGCCGCCGCTGAGGCTGGCCGGCAGCACCACTCCCACCCCCACATCCCGCAGCCGGGAAGCGGCCGTTCGCACCAGCACGAAGGCCTCCGCCGGCGCCAGCTGCATCGTTTCCGGGGCCGCCGCATCCAGCCCCCTCTCGATCGGCTCGAACACCTGCAGGGCCCGGCCCATGCCCTCGAGCAGCAGCTCTCCCGGTTGCTTCACCTCCACTTCCCCCAGCTGCAGGGGGCTGTCCCCTGCGCTCCACACGGTCGCGGCCGGGATCCGCAGGGTGGGTTCGGCTTCGGCCTGGAGGGAGAAGCGCAGTTCCCACAGTTCCTCTCCCTCCGGTGGGGTGAACAGCTCCAGGCAGGCGCGGGCCGGAGCCACCCGACCCGCCACCGCCTCCCGCCAGTGGTGGGTGGCGATCTGGAGACGCTCCACTTCCTCTTCGGGAAGGTCCAGGCGGGCGTTGCCCGGGCCCAGGGCCCGTTGCCAGGCCACCAGCAGGGGTTCGAGGCCCTTGCCATCCGGGCGGAAGCCGGCCCGCAGCTGGCCGTCGAGCAGGGCCTCCAGCAGGCTGGCCACCCGCAGCCGGCCACTTCCCGGACGCCGGCAGCTGAGGGAGGTGTCGCCCATGGCGCAGGTGGCCACCTGGGGCAGACGGGCGGCCAGCTCCTCGAGCCGGCGTCGATCGCCTTCACGGTTGAGCAGGGGCAGCCACCGCGCTTCCTCCCCCTCCACCAGGGGCAGCCAGCGTCCCCGGGCGATCAGGCTCAGTGCCCATCGCTGCAGATGGCTCCACCAGCGCAGCTCGTCCGCCAGGTCCGGGTGGTCGCCCGCGAGCGGCAGTTCCGAAAGCCACTCTGCCGCGGCAGCCGGATCCAGGGCCAGCCCGCTCACCTGCCAGGGCCACCACACGGGCTCCCTGGGCACCGGTTCACCCGCCTGCAGGGGCAGGCCACTCCAGCGCACGGGGCCGGAATCAGCGGCAGCCTTCTTCTTGCCTCTCGCCGCCTGGCTGCGGCTCGGCAGGGTGAGGCTGGCCTCGGCGGGTCGCAGAGCTTCCGACCACAGGCCATGGTCCTCCAGCCACTCCGCCAGGTCGTCGCTGCCCAGGGCCAGGGGGTGGGGCGGCGTCTGGGTCGTGGGAACCACCGGGGTCGCCACCCGCCAGGTGTCGGCCCAGAGCAGCAGGCGACCGCCGGCACCTTCCGGAGGAAACAGCCAGGTGGCATGCAACAGGCTCATGGCCGCGGTCTCCTTGCCTCTGTGCTCATGGCCTCAGGGCGGGCAACAGGCGTTGGGCTCCATGCAGCAGCAGGGCGCTGCCGATCAGGGGCAGCCAGAGGGGCAGCCACCCGTGGATCAGTTCCATCATCACTCTTGGCAGGACCCGCGCCAGGGCCTCGGGGGACTGGAAACTGCCGGCATGGACCGGCGACAGGCTGCCGAGCCCCAGGGGGGCGGCCAGGCTGCGGATGCCGCAGACCGCTCCCACCAGGCCGGCCTGCAGGTGGCCGTCGTCGGGGTCGACCCGTTGCAGGTGGAAGGCCAGCAGACCGTAGAAAAAGCCGCAGCCGGCTGAGCGCAGGGCAGGCTCCAGCCCGATCCCGGCGGTGCCGCTGCCGCCGGCTGCGGAGCCGGCCAGAAGCCCGAGCCCGCCGGCGATGGTTCCCGCCAGCAGGGCCCAACCGAGGGAGCGCAGCCTCAACTGGGCCCGGGGCTCGCTGGGGGCGAGGGGAAAGGGCAAGGACACACGGCCTGAGCCGCCCGATCATGACCGGTCGCCGGGCCGGGCACCTGGAACGCCTCCACCCAGCTGGATCCTGCCCGCTGCGCGAACATGGCCCGAACGAAGTCTCGGGCCGCAACCTCCACCTCCCCATGGCCACCGTCCCCCGGAGCTCCCTCCCCACCGGCCAGCCCGCCGCCCGACCCCGCAGCGGGGCCGAGATCCGGGAGGCCTTCCTCGACTTCTACGAGCGGCGGGGACACAGGCGCATCGCCAGCGCCTCCCTGGTGCCGGAGGACCCCACGGTGCTGCTCACCATCGCCGGCATGCTCCCCTTCAAACCCGTGTTCCTGGGCCAGGCCGAACGGCCGGCGCCGCGGGCCACCAGCAGCCAGAAGTGCATCCGCACCAACGACATCGAGAACGTGGGCCGCACGGCGCGCCACCACACCTTCTTCGAGATGCTCGGTAATTTTTCCTTCGGCGATTACTTCAAGCAGCAGGCCATCGAGTGGGCCTGGGAGCTGAGCACGGAGGTCTTCGGGCTCGATCCGAAGCATCTGGTGGTGAGTGTCTTCCGGGAGGATGACGAAGCGGCCGAGCTCTGGCGTGATGGGGTTGGGGTGAACCCCAGGCGCATCATCCGCATGGACGAGGCCGACAACTTCTGGGCCTCGGGCCCCACCGGCCCCTGCGGTCCCTGCTCGGAGATCTACTACGACTTCAGGCCCGATCTCGGTGATGACGGCATCGATCTCGAGGACGACGAGCGCTTCATCGAGTTCTACAACCTCGTGTTCATGCAGTACAACCGCGATGCCGCCGGCACCCTCACGCCGCTGGCCTCGCGCAACATCGACACCGGGCTGGGGCTCGAGCGGATGGCCCGGATCCTGCAGGAGGTGCCGAACAACTACGAAACCGACCTCATCTACCCCCTGATCGAGGCGGCCGCGGGCCTGGCCGGGCTCGATTACCGGCAGCTCGATGAGAAGCGCCGAACGTCTCTCAAGGTGATCGGCGACCACAGCCGCGCCGTGACCCAGCTCATCGGCGACGGGGTGAGTGCCTCCAACCTCGGACGCGGCTACATCCTGCGGCGGCTGCTGCGCAGGGTGGTGCGTCATGGCCGGCTGCTGGGGATCGGCCAACCCTTCCTGCCGGTGATGGGAGAGGCTGCGATCGCCCTGATGGGGGAGGCCTTCCCCCAGCTCCCGCAGCGGCGGGAGGTGATCGTCGCCGAGCTGGCACGGGAGGAGCTGCGCTTCCTCGAGACCCTGGAACGGGGCGAGAAGCTGCTGGCCGAGGTGCTCGCCTCCGATCCGGAACAGATCAGCGGCGAGCAGGCCTTCGAGCTCTATGACACCTACGGGTTTCCCCTGGAACTCACCGAGGAGATCGCCGAGGAACACGGTCTCACGGTGGATGTGGCGGGCTTCGAGGCGGCGATGGACCGGCAGCGCCGGCGGGCCAAGGCCGCGGCGGGAAGCATCGACCTCACCCTGCAGGATGCGGTCGAGCGGTTGGCGGCTGAGCTCGATCCCACCCGCTTTCAGGGGTACGAGGCGTTGGAGCATCCCAGTTGCGTGCTGGCCCTTGTGGTGAACGGTGAGCCGGCGGAGCGGGCCGTTGCCGGTGATGCGGTGCAGGTGGTGCTCGACAGCACACCCTTCTATGGGGAGTCGGGCGGCCAGGTCGGCGACCGGGGTGTGCTGGCCGGTGGAGGTGCCGAGGCGGGTGCCGACGGGGGGGTGATCGTGCGCATCGATGCGGTGAGCCGCAACCGCAGCGTCTTCGTGCACGGCGGTCGCATCGAGCGGGGTCAGCTGCAGGTGGGTGATCTGGTGACGGCGCGCGTCGACCGGGCCTGCCGCCGCCGAGCCCAGGCCCACCACACCGCCACCCACCTGCTCCAGGCGGCCCTCAAGCAGGTGGTGGATGCCTCCATCAGCCAGGCCGGCTCGCTGGTGGATTTCGATCGCCTGCGCTTCGACTTCCACTGCCCCCGCCCCGTGACTGCTGCGGAGCTGGAGCGGATCGAGGCGTGCATCAACGGCTGGATCGCCGATGCCCACGATCTGGAGGTGCGGGAGATGGAGCTGGAGCGGGCCCGGGCCGCGGGAGCCGTGGCGATGTTCGGAGAGAAGTACGACGAGCGGGTGCGGGTGGTGGATGTGCCCGGTGTGTCGATGGAACTCTGCGGCGGCACCCACGTGGCCAACACCGCCGAAATCGGCCTGTTCAAGATCGTGAGCGAGGCCGGCGTGGCGGCCGGGATCCGCAGGATCGAGGCCGTGGCCGGGCCTGCCGTGCTGGCCTACCTCAACGAGCGGGACCGGGTGGTGCGCGAGCTGGGCGATCGCCTCAAGGCCCAGCCGGGCGAGATCGTGGAGCGGGTGGCGGCCCTGCAGGAGGACCTCCGGGCCACGGCCAAGGCCCTCTCCCAGGTGCGCGGCGAACTGGCGGCAGCCAAGGCGGGGGCCCTGGTTGCGAAGGCCGAGCCTGCCGGCGCCTTCCAGCTGCTGGTGGCCCGCCTCGATGGGGTGGATGGCTCCGGGCTGCAGAACGCGGCCCGGCAGCTGCAGGAGCGGCTCGGTGAGGCGGCGGCCGTCGTGCTGGGCGGTCTCCCCGATCCCGGCGTCCCCGACAAGGTGGTGCTGGTGGCGGCCTTCGGTCCGGCTGTGGTGGCGGCGGGCCCGAAGGCCGGTGCCTTCATCGGTGGGATCGCCCGGCTCTGTGGCGGGGGCGGAGGCGGCCGGCCCAACCTGGCCCAGGCCGGCGGCAAGGATGGCGCAGCGCTGGATGGGGCGCTGGAGGCGGCCCTCACCGAGCTGAGAGCCCTGGGGGTTGGGGAAGGATCCGGCTCGCAGGCCTCGCCGCCCCGCTGATCGGGAGGCTCACCCCATTGATCTGGCCCTGACCCAGAAGCGTCACGATCTCCTTAGTGTTGGCGCCCCCCGAGTGTTGATGCCCCCCGCAGCTTGACGCCACCCGAATCACGGCCACTTCCCCTGGCCTTCGGCCCTCCAATGCTCCGGGATTCCTTCCCTCGGAGAACTTCCCTCGGAGAGAGACGATCAGGTTGGCTGGGTACCTGCTTTCATGATCCGATCTTTCCCTTGCTTCCTCCGGAAAGTGGTCAGTGACTTTTCTGCTACAGATGTAGCAACCGCTGCAGTCGTTTCCCTTGTGGCAGCGATCTGATTCCAATATCTTCCATAGCCACACTGAAGGTCATCCACATCCGTCATGTCGATCCAGCAGCTGCCTGCTCACGCGAATGTGATTCTTGAGCTGCTGGATAGGCTCCATGCAAAATATTCTGATCTCGATGAAGGAGCGGTCGCTGATTATATCCCTGAATTGGCCAAGGCCTGCCCTTCCGATTTCGGGATCGTCGTTGCCACCTGCAGCGGAAGGCTCTATGAAAAGGGCGTCACGCGTAAGCCGTTCACCATTCAGTCGATCTCCAAGCCATTCATCTATGCCCTCGGCTTGAAGATGGTATCGCCGCAGCGGATGGCCACGAAGATTGATGTCGAGCCTTCCGGCGAAGCCTTCAACGCCATCAGTCTGCACCCGGAGTCGGGAAAACCGAGAAACCCGATGATCAATGCGGGTGCCATTGCAGCTTCGGCGCAGATCTGCGGGGCGGATCCCGCCGGTGCGGAGCGACTGATGCTCGATTACTTCTCGCAACTGGCCGGCCGGCATCTGCAGATCGATGAAGCAGTGTATCTCTCCGAGAAACACACCGGCCATCGCAATCGGGCGATCGGACATCTGCTGCGCAACTTCAACATCATCGAAGCTGATCCCGAACCGGCTCTTGATCTCTACTTTCGCCAATGTGCCATCGCGGTCAACTGCTGCGATCTGGGAGTGATGGCAGCCACCCTCGCCTGCCAGGGCCGCAATCCCTTCACCGGCTGCCATCCGCTCACGCCGGAGATCTGTGTACGGGTGCTGGCCCTGATGGGCACCTGCGGCATGTACGACTACGCCGGCCAGTGGCTGTATGACGTGGGCATTCCCGCCAAGAGTGGGGTCGCCGGCGGGGTGTTGGCCGTGATCCCCGGTCGGCTCGGGATCGCCGTCTATTCCCCACCCCTCGACCGCTTCGGCAACAGCGTGAGGGGCGTGGCGGTATGTCGTGAGCTTTCCCGCGATGTTGGCCTCAGCCTCTTCCACCAGCATGCCCAGAGCGATACCACCATCCGGCGTTCCTACCGGGGTTCCCGGCGGAGCTCGAGGCGTTGGCGCAGCGATCGCGAACGAATGATCCTCGATCGCCACCGCGATGAGATCCGCATCATCCACGTTCAGGGCATCCTCGACTTCGGCGGCATCGAGCAGCTGGCGGCTCGGCTGGTGCGATTCGAAGCGGAGGTGCGCCTGTTGATTCTCGATCTGGCCCACGTCTCAGAATGTCCGCCGGAATCCTCCCAGCTCCTCGATCGCCAGCTCTGCGCCCTGCGGGACGAGGGGGTGGAGATCCTCCTTTCCCGGGCCTCCCGCCTCCCCCTGGTGCACGATCCCGACTGGGCGATCGCGCGACAGGTCACGGCCTACGAGCAGTTCGATTCCGCTCTGGAGGCCGCCGAGGACCTCCTGCTCATCTGGTATGGGGAGGAAGCGGTCGAGGCCCCGGATCCCGATCCCGGCTCCCCCCCGGCTCCCGGGGTGCTCAGCAGCCTGCCCACCCAGCATCGACGGGCGCTGGCCGGGTGGATGGAGCTCCGCCGGTTTCAGGCCGGCGACGTGGTGCTGCGCAAGGGTGATCCGGGAAACGAACTGTTCCTGGTGGAAGCCGGTCGTTTCAATGTGGCCACCGATGTGGCCTCCGAGGATGGCCTCACCCACACCACCCGACTGGCCACCTTCGGCCCGGGGATGTGCTTCGGGGAAATCTCCTTCCTGGCGGGCACCCCACGATCGGCCGACATCGTCGCCCTCGAGCCTGCCGCCTGCTGGGTGCTGCATCGGCACGCCTTCGACCAGCTGCGCCACAGCCATCCTGAGCTGGTGATCGATCTGCTGCAGACCCTTGCCTGCGATCTGGGTCGCAAACTGGCCCAGACCAGCCTTCAGCTGACCCAGATGGAGCATTACTGAACCAGCCCCATCCCCCTTCCCTTGCCCCTCACACTCCGGTGAAGGCGAAGAACAGACGTTTCATCGTTTCCACCAGGGCATTGGTCTGCTCCTCACGCTCTTCCCGCCCCAGACTTTCCAGCTCGGCCTTGCGGGCACTCACCAGGGCGGCGAATCGCTCCAGCAGGGCCGGATTCTCCTCGAGCAGGGAACGCACCCCTTCCCGGCCCACCCGGAGCATCAGGCATTCCTCCAGCGCCCGCACCGTGGCGCTGCGACGGGCGTCGACGAACAGGGTCATCTCTCCGATGACCTCTCCGGGACCCAGCTCCCGCACCCGGATGGTGCGCTCCGGCCCGACCAGCTTGAGCACCTCCACCCGGCCGCGAAGCAGGTGATACAGCGAGGTCCCCTCCGATCCTTCCGTGACGATGGCTTCTCCCGGTCCATAGGCCATCAGGCGGCTGCCTTCCACCAGCTGGCGCAGCTGGGCGGCGGTGAGGTCACTGAAGAGGTGATGCCGGGACAGGGCCTCGCAGCATTCCTCGGGGGAAATCACCTCGGTGGCGGCGGCTCGGGAGGCCTTTCTGGGTTGCAGCTCGCGCACCGGGAAGGGAATGCTCTGGCCCTCCCGCTGCAGTGCATACCAGATCTGCTCCAGCAGATCGCTGCGCAGATCGAGGGTGGCGCGCAGGCTGGCCCGGCGCTGCCACACCTGCACCTCATAGAGAATGCTGCTGTCTGCGAAGGCCTTCACCCCGATCTTCGGGGGGGCTCCGCCAGCACCAGGGGATGCTGTCGCGCCACCTCCTCCAGCAGCAGGCGTGCCCGGGCCGGAGGAAAGTCGTAATCGAGGCCCACTTCGAAGCGGTCGCTGGCCGGGCCGAAGGCTCCCTTGTTGCGCAGCACCTCCGCGGTGATCTTGCTGTTGGGGATCACCAGCAGGGAATCGTCGACGCTGCGCAGGTTGGTGTCTCTCCAGCTGATCGACACCACGATGCCCTGCACGTCCTCCGAGAGCACGAGCCAGTCGCCCACGCCGAACTCATCGCCCAGCTGGAGCTCGAGACCGGCGAAGAGATCCTTGAGGGCTTCCTGGGCGGCCAGACCGATCACGGCCGTCAGCACCGCCGAGGTGGTGACCAGACCCAGCAGGTCGAGCTGGGCGAGTTTGCGCACCACCACCACGGTGGCGATCGCTCCGGCCCCGAGGGTGAGGAGCTGGAGCAGCAGCTTCGGCGGCGGGCGCCACAGCCCCAGACCCGCCGGAATCTCCAGGCCGGCCCACAGCAGCATGCGGATCGCGCCGTAGGAGAGCAGCAGTTCGTCGGTGAGATAGAGCCAGCGTCGATAGCCTGGTGGCAGGATTCCTTCCGGCAGGGTTCGCAGGGTTGCCCACACCAGCAGCGCCGCCACGGCCAGCCCCAGCGGCATGGGAGGTAGCCTCCGGATCCGGCAGAAGCGCGCCACCAGCAGCAGTAGCCCCACCGCGCCCAGCGCGGTGACCCAGACCTGCAGCTGCCCCATCACGTTCCGAATGCCATGGCCCCATCCTGCCCATGCTGTAGTGGAGGAAGTCTGTGCTTTCCATGCCCGTGATCACGGGCCACAACGCTGTTTCGCTGGTCCTGCTGCTGGCGATGACCCACTTCTTCTGCGACTTCGGTCTGCAGAGCGACCGGATGGCGCGGGAGAAGTGCCCCGGCTGTGACGTCACCCTGGCCTGGGGCTGGTGGCTCGTTTCCCATGCGGCGATCCACGCCCTGGGGGTGGCTCTGCTCACCGGCCAGCCATTGCTGGGGCTGGGGGAATGGCTGCTCCATGGCCTGATCGATCGGGCCAAATGCGCCGGCAGATTCTCCCTTGCCGTCGACCAGCTCCTCCACCTCCTCTGCAAGGTGCTCTGGGTCTGCCTGCTGCCCCTGTTCTGAAGGGAAGCGGGGAAACTGGGGTCTGATTGTTCTCGTGCTGATGGGCCTCCCTTTCCGGAACCTGGTGCTGGCTCCGGCCCTTGCGGTGCTGCTCCTGCCCGGGCCCGCTCCTGCCGAGGTTCGCTCCCGCTGTCAGGGCACCCTGCTCGAGACCCGGGGCAGCGCCGAGCTCGACCGTCCGATCCATCGCCTCACCACGACGCTGACCCTCACGGCCGAGGGGCCCCGATCCGAGACCGCCCTGACCCAGCTGCAGGAACGCCTTTCCCTGGTCCGCAGCGCCCTGAAGGCGTTGATGGTGGAGGACCTGCGGGTCACCTCCCCGAGCACCTGGACCCGTGCCGACGAGCCTGGCCGGCCTGCCGTGGTGATCGCCAGCCTGCGGCTGAGCGGTCGCCTGGAGCCGGACCAGCTGCAACCCCTGATCCTGCGGGCAGGCACCCTCCCCGGGGTTTCCCTGGGGCCCGTGACGGGCGACTCCGACCCGGCCGAGGCCGCTGAAGCGAGGCGTCGTCTGTTTGGGGCGGCCTACCGCGATGCCTTCACCCAGGCCCGGGATCTGGCCGTCGTGATCGGCCGGCGTCGCCTCCAGCCCCTTGAGGTGCAGGTGGAGGGCGGCCAGCTGCGCCCGGTGCCGTTGCGTGCCCTCGAGGCCCAGGCAGCTGCCCGCTTCGATCCTGCCGAACTGCCGGTGCCCAGGGACCGGATCACCCTGCTGGTGCGCTTCTGCGCCGGATGAGGGATCCCTTGCAGCAGAGTGGTGTCTCCGGCCGTGCACCGATGCCGCCTGCCCACCGTGGTCTGGAGCGGGCTCCCGCCCTGCTGATCCCCCTGCTGGCCTGCGGGCTGTTGATGGCAGGCCCTTTGAAGGCGGCGGAGACGGCCGTGATCCAGGAAATTCTCGATGGCAAGGAGATCTACATCGACAGCAGGCAGGCCCGGCTGAAGGAGACGGCCCGGGCGCCCCAGCAGGTGAGAACCGGCAACACCCGTGGCCAGATCGGCTTCGACACCGGAGCCGTGGGCCGGCTCAATCGCTTCTCCCAGCTCAAGCTCGGCCGCGGCTGTTTCCTGATCGATCGGGGGCAGATCCTGGTTTCCGGCAAGCAGGGCGGTTGCACCCGTTCCGCACGGCTGAGCGTGCGCGGCACCAACTACCTGCTGGAGGTGCGGCCGAGCGGGGAAGCCGACATCGCCGTGCTGGAGGGGTCGGTGGAGGTGCAACCTCTCCGCGATGGGGAACCGACGGGGAAACCCGCCACCACCGTGGCGGCAGGCCAACGCCTGCGTCTCTCCCCCGAAGGAGTGGTGCTGGCCCTGCTGGCGCTCAGCTCAGCCGACTACAACGGCATCCTTTCCGGCCCCCTGTTTCAGGGCTTCCGCCTCCCCCTGCCTGCCTATGGGGCCCTCGAGAGCCAGATCCGCTCCCTGCCCGGGGTGACCCTTCCCAGCATTCCAGCGCCGGCTCCCGGCCTTCCGATCCGTTTGCCCCGCTTCTTCTGATGAGCATGGGGGAGGCCCGAACCCTTGTCGGCAGGTTCCCCTCGGGATGAGGCCCCGGGCGGTGTCGCCGTGAAACGCCCCCGGCTGACGGCGATCCTCACCGGGGCCGTGCTGCTCTGGGTGGGCGGCACCGCCGGCTGGCCCGGATCCCGCTGGAGGCTGTGGGAACGGGCCCTCGAGGATCAGTTGCTGGCGCTGCGGGGACCTGTGGCACCTCCGGCCGAAGTCCTCGTCGTGCCGGTGGATGATGCGACCCTGCAGCAGGGTCAGTGGTTCGAGCGCAACCGCGAGATTCCCGCCTGGGCGCGGGGGATCGGCAACCTGCCCTGGCCGAGGGCTGCCTACGGGACCGTGGCCGCCAAGCTGCTGGAGTCGGGCGCGGCCGCCGTGGCGATCAACGTCGTCTTCGAGGGCCCGAGCGCCAGCGGCTCCGGGGATGACGCCGCCATGGCGGCCATCCTCGAGCGCCATCCCGGCCGCATTGCCCTGGCGGCCGAGATGCTGGAGGGCAGCGATGCCCAGGGCGCGGGCGCCCTCACCCTGGTGCGACCGGAGGCGTACCTTTCCGCCCTGGGTGGCACCGATGCCCTGGGTCTCACCAACATCCTGCCCAGCAGTCCCACCGAGCCGCTGCTGCACCCGGAGGCCTACGGCCGGTTGCTGCTGCCGGCCCAGGGAGCGGCCAGTTTCCCCTCCCTCTCCGCCACCCTGCTGAAACTGGCCGGACGCAGCAGCCGCCAGACCGACACCAGCGCGGCCCTGAACATCTACGGGCCGGAGGGCACGTTCCGGCGCCTGCCGGCCTGGGAGGTGCTCGACCCCCAGCGCTGGCGTTCCCATCCCCTGAAGCCCTCCGTCGCGGGTGCCCTGGTGGTGGTGGGTCCCGTGGGCGCCGAGGGGGAAGGGGGCCACCCCACCCCCTTCGGCCCCCTCTCGGGACTGGAGCTGCTCGCCACCGCCACGGCCAACTCCCTGCGGGGGGATGGCCTGGAACCCTGGCCGCTGTCGCCTTCCCTGCGAGCCCTGCTGGCGCTGGCGCCGGTGGTGCTCGTCGCACTGGCTGCCGGCTGGCGCAGGGCCCTGGGCTGGCGGCTCTCCCTGGTGGGGGTGGTGTTGGCGTTGCAGGTCAGCGCCGGGGTGCTGGTGCTGCAGCGGGCCCATCGCTGGTTGCCCCTGCTGACGCCGGCGACCGGACTGGTGCTGCTCGGCCTCCTCTACGGCGGGGATGCCTATCTCCAGGAGGAGAGGGAGCGGCGGAGACTGCGCCGCACCTTCGAGCGCTATGTGGCCCCCGGGGTGGTGGCGGAGATCCTGGCCGACCCAGAGGCCGCCGAAGGAATTCTGCGGGGGAGACTGCTGGAGGTGACGGTGCTGATGGCCGACCTCAGGGGCTTCACCTCGCTCACGCTGCAGCGCAGCCGCGAGGGCCTAACCGAACTGCACGTGAGCCAGCTCAATGCCTACCTGGCGTCGATGGTGGAGGTGATCACGGCCCATGGGGGGACGATCGACAAATTCATCGGCGATGCGGTGATGGCGGTGTTCGGATCGCCGGTGAGCCGGGGAGTGGAGGCCGAGGCCCGGGCGGCCGTCCGCTGTGCCCTGGCGATGCGCCGGGCTCTCGGGCAGCTCAATCGCCAGTGGCGACAGGAAGGGATCACCTGCCTCGACAACGGGGTGGGTCTGGCCAGCGGCGAGGTGATGGTGGGCCAGATCGGCAGCCCGCGGCGCATGGAGTTCACCGTGATCGGGGACACGGTGAACCTGGCGGCCCGCCTGGAGGCCCTCACCCGCAGGCTCGATGCAGCCGTGGTCTTTGACCGGCGCACGGCCGAGCTGCTGGCGGGGGATGAGGGTCTGGCGGTCGAGACTCTTGGGGAGCAGGAGGTGAAGGGGCTCGGCGGGGTCGCCGTGTTCTCCGCTTCCGAGCCGGGCTCGGTTCAGAAGCTGTACTGAATGCGGCCGTAGAAGCCCTGCCCCAGGGCCCAGTCGTTCCAGGTGCCCAGGTTGTCGTTGGTGGAGAACTGATCCACCCAGCCGACTTCCACTTCCCAGCTGTTGCCGTAGAGCCAGCGCGCCAGGATGCCACCGGATCCCACTGTGTCGCTGAACGTGAAGCCCGCCAGGTCGGTGCGCACCCCTCCGGCACCGATGAAGGGCACCAGCTGGAGGGCCTGGTTTCCCTGTTGCCAGAAGGTCCACACCAGCTCTCCGGTGGCGATCCAGCCGCTGTCCCCGCTGATCAGCTGGGCCGGCAGGCCCCGCAGGCCCACGTCGGAGCCGAGGGTGAACTGCATGGGTCCGGTGAGCGGTTGAAACGCCACCTGACCGCCGGCCCGCAGGTTGACCTGCCAGCTGGGGGCGAAGGCCCACGAACCGGTCACCAGGCCGCCGATGGCGGTGGCCTGGCCGGGCTCGACCCCGGCGGCGGCGAGTTCCTGCCTCTGCTGGGAGGGGGTGGCGGCGGCGATTCCCTGCAGCAGGAAGGCGGTACCGCTCCAGCCGGCCCGGTCGCTCACGCCGCTGCCGGTCACCCCCAGCCGCAGGTAGCCGCTGCTGGGCTTGCGCACGCTTTCGGGCAGGAAGTCCGGCAGGGCGGCATCATCAAGGTAGGTGTTGCTGCGGTTGCCGCTGTAGCCGGCGAAGAGACTCCAGCGCTGGCGCAGGGTTTCGTGGAACACCCACTCCAGCTGCACCAGGCCCTGGTACTGGCTGGTGGAGAAGCCATCGGCGGGGCTGGGATACTCCACCAGGTTGCGGCGGCTGTAGCCGAAGGCCCCCGTGAGGAAGAGGGAGTCGGCCAGCGGCAGGGTGTAGCTCAGGGAGGTGATCACCGAGCCGAGCTCCGGAGCGTCGCTGGCGTTGAGCTCGCCGTAGAGCAGCAGGGTGTCGCCGCCGGTTGCGAGGGAGGGCTTCACCAGAGTGGCGGTGGCACGGGCTTCCCCGGAGCCGTCGTTGCCGTCGTTGCGCAGGGCGAATTGCCCCTGCCAGGGCTGGCCTCCCTCCGGCAGGGTCACCGCCAGGGAGGCCTGGGAGGCATCGCTGCCGAGACGGGAGAGACGGCCCACCACCCGGCCCACCCCCGGTTGGCGGCGCAGCAGCTGCAGATCCCGCTCCACCCGTGCCAGGTTCAGCACCTGGCCCTGCAGGGGCAGCATCAGCCTGCGCACCCGCCGGTTGAGCCGGGAGTCGCCGCCGGTCACCCGCACCTCCACGATCCGGCCCTCCACCACCTCCAGCCGTCCGGGGGCCGGCGTGGGCTGCACGTAGACCCGGCTGTTGACGTAGCCGTCGGCCACAAGACGGGCGGTGAGTGCGGCGGCGCAGGAGCGGAGCCGTTCGCCGGGATCGGCGATGGCGGCGCAGGCAGCCAGGGCCCGGCCCAGGGTGTTCGTGTCGTACACGGTCAGCCCCCGCACTTCGGGGAGGCCGATTCCGCTGATCGGGGGCCGCTTCACCGGTTCCCCCACGAGGGGCCGATCAGGTCGAAGCGGTTGATCGCCGGGAGGCAGTCCAGGGCCCGGCTGCAGTTCCGGCGGTGTGAGGACGCCACCGTCTCGGGGCGCCGGACGCTGCTCCACCCCCCCCGAACCAGGGAGACGGACCGGGCCCCTCTGCACGGGCGGAGCCACGAGCTGGGCCAGCAACGGGAGCATGCACCGCCTGCTGAAAGATGGCGCATTCTGGTTGATGGTGCGCCAGACGGAGAATCAGCCTGTGCCGCAATCACGATTGCAACGCCTGATTGAAGCGATTGGTGGCGGGTGATCCCTTGGTGGAACAGGGTGAACGATGTTCCTGTCCGGGAGAAATCTGTCGCAACCAATACAGAATCTCTGTCAGGGCTGCTGGTCCTCCGCAGGCGCCACAGGGGGGTGGGCTGCCGAAGCGTTCGCTTCCGCTTAAGTTGGTTTGAATTGTTCGTTGGGGTGCGGCGCGGTGGCTGCCTCGAATTCTTCTGCTTCGATGCGTGGCACGCTCAGCTCCATTCGTCTGTTTCCTCGCTCCCACAGACGATCGGACCCTCCCCTCCCCAGGATCGCCCTCGGCAGGGTTGCCGCCAGGGCCCGTTCTTCCTTGGCAGGCCTGCTGGTTCCGTTCGCACTTGCGGTCTCCCCCGCCAGTGCCGGTGAGATCACCCCCACCACCGGAGCCGGCGGACTCGGCTCCAGGGTCAACCGTCCCGGCGGGAGCTGCGCCTCCGGGTTCTGCCGCATCGACGGGGGCAAGGAATCCGGAAAAAATCTCTTTCACCGCTTCTCCGCCTTCGACACCAGGAACGGCATCACAGGTGTTTCGATCGACAGCAGCGGAAAATCCAACGTGATCGTGGGCGTCACGAATCGCCTGGGCAGCTTCATCGATACATCCATCGAACTGATCAACGGCTCCGCCAATCTCTTCTGGCTCTCCCCGGGGGGCATCCGGATCAGCAGCGGAGGTGGCTTCGTCAACGTCAACCAGCTCAATCTCAGCACCGCCACCGGTCTGAGATTCGCCAATGGCACCTTCGATGCGCTCACGACAACGTCTGCGGCTCTTGAGGCTCCCGATGCCTTCACTGGCGATCCTGTGGCCGGCCCTGCCGGACTGGTGACCGATCCCGGCACCCTGGCTCTTCTGGGCCTGCCGTCCAATGGCGATCTGGTGCTCGAGAGTGGCGTGCTCACCGTTGACAACAGCCTGCTGCTCGACTCCCAGGCAGCCGATGTGCTCGTCGAGGGTCCCGGAAATCGCATCACGTTCTCCTCCCCCAGTGGGGGGACCGCCCAGGTGTCCGGTGCTGCGCAGGTGACGCAAGGCGAGCTTTCGATCGAAGCTCCTGCCCTCACGGATCCTGGCTCCAGCTTACACCCTCACCTTCGACAAGGCCCTCACCCTTTCCGGACCCGATTCCGCCTCGGCCGGTTCCGTGGATGTGGTCATCAACGGCCCCCTGGGGTGGTCGGATGGGGCCTCGATCCTTGGCAGCGGCCGTCTCATCACCAACGCCAGCACCGTGCTCTCTGGAGGAACCGTTCAGACCATGGGACGATCCTGGAGGAATGCCGGATCCGTGACGTTCACGGAGGGTACCGCTGTCCGTTTTCTTCAACCCATCAACCGCTGGGACAATCTGCAGTCCGGGGTGATCACCCTGGATGAGGGCGCTGCCAGCCCTAATCCGGTGGTGGCTGGACCGGTGACTCTGGTGAACGCGGGACAGCTGAACAAGAGCTCTTCCTCCAGTGCAGCAGTTGCAGATCCTGGAGTTCGACAACCTCGGCACCCTCAGGATCAGCGGGGGGAGCCTTGCTCTCAACACCACCTTCACCGAACAGGGATTGCTCGGGAACAATCTCCCTGGCGGATGACGCCACCGTTTCGATACCACAGCAGACGTTCTTCAACAGGGGCACCCTGACCGGCACGGGTACGGTCCAGGTTGGGACCTGGAGGAACGGGTCTGGTGATCAACCAGGGAACGATCACACCCGGAGGTGTTGGTACAGCCGGAAGAATCCGGATCGAGGGAAATCTTCGCCAGGAGACTTTCGTCCCCCAGCTTGAACCATCCCTTCGCTTCGATCTGGGAGGGCCCAATCCCGGGAGTTCTGATCTGCTCGATGTCAGGGGCGGAGCCGAGCTCCTGGGAGGCGCTCTTCAGGCCAGCCTGATCGATGGTTACGTACCGGCAACCGGCGATTCCATCGAGGTGATCTCTGCCAGCGGCGGCCTCACGATTTCCCCGGACGTGAATCAGACCCTCCCCGCCAACGTTCAGCCCTTCACGAGTGACACCGCCTACCGGCTCGTCATCCTGCCGCCACCGGAGGCCAACCACCGCAACCACCGTGACCACCGGAACCGACGGTGCCACCGGAGCCCCCATCGTGCCACCGGAGCCACCGTCCACCGGTCATCAGTCGAGTCCTGACCCATCTGTCCCATCGACACCTTCTCGAGCCTCCCCTCGTGGACATCATCAAAGAGGAACCGGAGTTCCTGCTGCCCCTGCTGGTCGATCAGAAGCTGTTCCTGCTCACCGCCCTGGCGACGCCCTCGTCGCTGGCGGAATCGGATGCCCGCCTGCAGGCCCTGCTGCGGGTGGAACTGGAGGACGGAAGCTTCTCCTCCACAGGAGAGTCCGGCGCCACCGGACCCGGAGCCAACCGTGGCCCCGGGCCTGCCACGACCCTGGGCCCCCAGCAGACCCGGGAGAACTTCCTCCAGGGAGAATCCCAGGCCCAGCGGGATACGGCGGCGAAGCTGGGGCTCTCCGATGCCTCCGGTCGTCCGGCGCCCTCCCCGGAGCGCCTGCAGTGTGTGCTGCGGGAAGTGAAGGACTGGATGCGGACGGGGCAGCCGGAAGGCACCGGCTCCGAGGAGGAAGATCCATGCCGTTCCTGACGCGCTGGCTGGCCGGTTGCTGGCTTCCGGCTGCGCTGGCCCTTCCCCTGCTGCCGCTTGCCGCGCCCGCTGCCCCAGCGGACCCTTCCTTCCAGCAGCAGCCTTCGGTTGCCTCCCCGGCGGCCCCGTTCCGCTTCGATCCTGCCCGCTACACCCCTGCGGTGCTGCGTCTGAGCGTCACCACCCCCAAGGACGGAGACGGCACCAGCTTCGTGGATCTCACCCTCATCCCGCCCACGGGGGAACTGGTGGGACGGCGGGTGGAGATCGGCACCGCGACCCTGGCCACCCTGCTGCGCCAGCTCTATTCCCAGCTGGCCAAGCAGGAGCCCCTCGACCTCGACAATCCCGAGGCCCCCGCCCGGCAGCTCTACAAGGTGTTGCTGGGGCCGGTGGCCGAGCACCTGCAGCAGCAGGGGGTGACCACCCTGCTGATCTCGGCGGATCCGGGGCTGCAGGCGATTCCCTTCGCTGCTCTCCACGACGGCACCTCCTTCGTGGGGCAGCGCTACGCCATCTCCCTCACCCCTTCCATCGGCCTGATGCCCCTCGGCGTTCCGGCTCCTCGCAAGGTGAAACGCCAGGTGGCGGCCGGGGCCTCCCGGTTCAAGGGGCTGGCTCCCCTGCCCCTGGTGCCCCAGGAGCTCGAGCGGGTGGAGCGGGGCGCCACCGGCGACCAGTTCCTCAATGCCACCTTCACTCCGAAGGTGCTGCTGGAGCGGGCCAGTGATGCCGATGTGGAGCGCGTCCATGTGGCCACCCACGCTGAATTCCTGCCCGGAGGGCCCGCCCAGGCCCGCCTCTACACGGGCACCGGTCCGGTCAGTCTCACGGAGTTCTCCGAACTGCGTGAGCGGCGCAAGGGTGCCCCGCTGGATCTGTTCACCCTCAGTGCCTGCCGCACCGCCCTGGGGGACAACGACAGCGAGCTGGGGTTCGCCGGCCTGGCACTGCAGGCGGGAGCCCGCAGTGCCATCGGCACCCTCTGGTACGTGGATGACGTGGCCACCTCGGCCTTCTTCGTGCAGTTCTACCGCTATCTCGATCAGCGCATTCCCAAGGCTGAAGCTCTGCAGGCCACCCGGATCGCCATGGCGAACGGATCGATCCGGCTCCAGGGCGACCGGGTGATCGGACCCGATGGAGCCACGCTGCTGGATCAGCTCACCCCTGACCAGCAACGCCGCATCGCCGCAGGTATGGAGCACCCCTACTTCTGGAGCGGCATCACCCTGCTGGGCACCCCCTGGTGATCGCCCAGGCTGCTTTTTCCCCTTCCATTCAGATCCATCCTCCATGTTCCGTCTTCCTTCCGCTCCTGCTCGCTTCGGTCGCATACCGGGCTTCGTGCTCCTGCTGCTGATCTGTGCAGGGTTGCCGGAAAGCGCCTTCTCCCAGACCAATCTGCGCAACACCTTCCCCGGTCGCCGGGTCGGGGGCGGCACCCGGGGCATCTGCACGGCTCGGGTGCTGGCCCATCTGGTTCCCGCCAGCAGCGTCTACGGACCCGGCTCCTCCACCACGATCGGGGTGCTGGAGGGACCCACCCCCACCCCCATGCCCCTCGTGGTCGAGTTCCGCCCCCTGCGCAGCGGCGGAACCGCCGATGGCGCCCAGGCCGCTCGCGTCCGGCGTCTGGTGCCGGCGGCCCCGGTCGGGGTCACCCTCCTCACCGTGCCGGCGCTGAAGGAATCCACCATCTGGGAATCCTCCTACGAGTGTGATCCCGCGGCCCAGTCCTCCTCCAGCGATCCCCTGGCCTTCGTCTCCTCGGTGGCTCCTCCGGCGGTGAGTCTGCTCGTGCCGGAGAGCACAGCAGCCGACAAGGCCGTGCAGGTTGGTCTTCAGAACCTCCGCCGCTCCTGCGGCGCCCAGGTGCCCAGGGCCGAGGTGGCCCGGGTCTTCGGGCTCGATGACGTGGTCAGCCAGGAGTGGCCGGCGCAGGTTCCGGTGCGCTGTCTCTGAGCCTGCCCCACAGCTCCCACACCTCCAGCTCCTCGTTCCGTCCCTTCACCTTCATCATTCCCCAGGAAACCCAGAGCAGGGGCCCGAGGCGGTCCTGCAGCAGGTTGCGTGTGCTGGAGGAAACCAGCACCCGGCAGAGGTTGGTGTGGCGTTCCTTGGCCAGACCCTCCAGCCGGGAAGCGCAATTGACCGTATCGCCGATCACCGCATACTCCAGCCTTTCGCTGCTGCCCATCGACCCCGCCAGCACCTCGCCGGAATGGATGCCGATGCGCATCCGCATCTCCGGGGCCCCTTCCCGGGCCAGCGTTGTGTTGAGGGCTTCCAGGTTGTTCTGAATCTCGAGGGCGGCGGTGATCGCCGCCGCGGCATCTTCGGCCGCTCCTTCGCTCAGGGGTGCGCCGAAGACGGCCAGGAAACCGTCGCCCGTGAACTTGTTCACCATTCCTCCACCGTTGGTGATGGCCGGCACGCTGCAGGCCATGCCGCGATTCACCCAGGCCAGCAGCTCTCCGGGCTTCAGCCGTTCGGAGACCGTGGTGAACCCGCAGATATCGGCCATGAGGATCGTCACGGTCAACTGGCGGCCTTCGAACCGCCCGTCGCTGATCAGGTCCTCCCGCAAGTCCCACAGCTGGCGCGCCACCGCGGGCGAGGTGGTCTGCCCCAGTAACCGCTCGAACTGCTGACGGTGCTCCAGCCCTGCCGCTCCCCTGCGCACCCAGGCCGCGGCAGCCATCAGCACCAGAGCGCTGAGGGGCAGGCTCAGCCCGATCCACACATGCTGGATCAGCAGGGCCACCGCGCCTGCGGAGAGCAGCACGCCCGCCAGAGCCACGTAGAGAACACTGCGGCGCAGGCCGCCGGTGAAGCCCTCGCCCAGGAGCACCCCCAGCGCCACTGCCGCCAGTTCGAGGCCATGCTCGCTCCAGATCGGGATCGTCCGGATCCGCAGGCTGCCCTCGTTCCCCATCCGATCCATCAGGGCTGCCAGCCGCTGGGCGTGCAGTTCCACCCCGGGAATCTCCAGCTGTTTCGCCCCGGGGGTGAATCGGGTCTGGGGCACGGGAAACAGGTCCCGCAGCGACGGCGCCGTGCTGCCGATCAGCACGATGTGGTTGCGGATCCGGTCCTCGGGAATCCTGTCCCCTTCCAGCAGATCCTTGAGATCCCAGGTGGGGAAGGAGAGGGGTGTGCGGAACACCATCATCTGCTGATAGCCCGCCGCATCCAGGTTGGTGTAGCCCCCCGAGCCCGGCTCCAGCCAGGGTCCGGGGGCGGTGCCCTGCTCGAGCTGGTCCCGCAGGGAACGGTTGCCCGTGGCCACCTCCAGCAGCCGCAGGGGGAAGGAGACCACCGCCTCCCCCTGGCCCGCCACGTGAACCAGGTCCCGCCGCACGATCCCGTCGGGGTCGAGCACCAGATCGTTGAACCCCTGACGGGTGGGTGGGGTCCCGGGGACCGACCCGATCGTGTCGGCCACGTTGAAGATCGACACCAGGCGGGGGTTCTCCCGGAACCGCCGGCGCAGACATTCCTGCTCGCTGCCCACGCCCCGGTCGCGGTAGATGTCCAGTCCGATCGCGATCGCTCCCCCTTCCGTGAGCCGGTCGAGCGCCCGACAGAGCAGGCTGTCGTCGATCGGCCAGCCGTAGCGGTCGATGTCCGCTTCGCTGATGCCGATGATCGTGAGCGGCCGATCGGTTCCCGCAGGTGCCGGCCGCATCGTCGTCACCAGGTCATAGAGCAGGAGATCCAGGGCTTCGGCGATGCCGGTGGAGCGCAGGGCCAGCAGCAGCAGGGCGGCCACCCCGTAGGGGGCAATGCGCTTGAGGGCGCCGCTGCTGATCCGGCGGATCGAGTACCGGCCCCGGAACACTCCGCGGAAGGCCATCCAGGCGAAGCCGGGACGGTGGGAGCGGGGATCCTTCCCCTTCACGGGTCCCATCGCCTGCGGCTCGTCAATCACCGAGGTAGGTGCTCTGCTCGAGGCTCAGTCTGAGGTGGGCCATCAAGCGGCGGGCATCGCTGATCGCCAGCGAGCCGCGGCCGATGGCGGCCTCGCTGGCCATCCGCAACCGCTCCAGCAGCTGGGCGGGGTCGTGCTCCATCGCCTCCAGCACCTCGGCGTTGGTGTCGCCGCGTACCACGTGGTCGACCCGATAGCCGCCGCCGGCGGCCAGGCGGATGTGCACGGCGTTGGTGCTGCCGAAGAGGTTGTGCAGGTTGCCCATCACCTCCTGGTAGGCCCCACCGAGGAACAGGCCGATCCAGTAGGGCTCCCCCGGCCGCAGCGGATGCAGTTCCAGCAGGGATTTCATCTGGCCCTGATCGATGAAGCGGGCGATCTTGCCGTCGGAATCGCAGGTGAGATCGGCGAAGTTGCCCAGCCGCTGCGGCCGTTCGTCGAGGCGATGCACCGGCAGCACCGGGAAGAGCTGATCGATCGCCCAGGTGTCCGGTGCGGAGCGGAACACCGAGAGGTTCGCGTAGTAGGTGGCGGCCAGTGCCGCCGGCAGGCTGCGAAGCTCCTCCGGTATCCCCGTCTCCTCCGGGAGCTGACCCAGCCGTTCGGCGATGGCCCGGCAGCAGGCCCAGGTGAGCTGCTCGGCCCTGGCCCGCTCCGGCAGGCTCAGATAGCCGAGGCGGAAGGCGGCCAGGGCGTCGTCCTTGAACTTGAGCGCGTCGTTCCAGGCCTCCTGGAGCCGCTCCACCGGTGAGCGCTCCAGAGCGGCCCCATCGCCTGCCCGCGGATCGGTCGCCAGGATCGCGCCATAGGTATCGCGCAGATTGCGCAGGATCAGCGGTTCGGCCTCCACCGCCACAGGCACGGTGTCGGCCACCTCACCCGTTCCCAGCACATCGAAGACCAGCACGCTGAAGTGGCTGGCGATCGCCCGCCCGCTCTCGCTCACCAGGGTGGGCACGGCGATGCCGTGGGGCTCGCAGCATTCCCGCACCGTGGCCACCACATCGTTGGCGTAGTTCTGCAGGGAGTAGTTGGTGGAGGCGGCGGTGGCCGTGCGGCTGCCGTCGTAGTCGATGCCGAGGCCACCGCCCACGTCGAGGTAGCCCATCGGCGCTCCCAGCCGGGTCAGCTCCACGTAGATCTGCCCCGCCTCCTGGAGGGCATCCTTGAGCACGGCGATGTCGTTGATCTGGCTGCCGATGTGAAAGTGGAGCAGGCGCAGATCGGGCAGCAGACCGGCCTGCCGCAGTGCCTCCACCGTCTCCAGCAGCTCGGGGATCGACAGCCCGAACTTGGCCCGATCCCCCACCGAGCTGCTCCAGCGGCCGGTGCTGCGGGCCGAGAGCCGGGCGCGGATGCCGATGAAGGGGGCCGTGCCCAGGTCGGTGCTGGCAGCGATGATCCGCTCCACCTCATCGGCCTGCTCGATCACCACCACGGGCTGGCGGCCGAGCCGGCGGGCCAGGATCGCCGTCTCGATGTAGCGCCGGTCCTTGTAGCCGTTGCAGATCAGCAGGGCCTCCGGATCCTCGAGCAGGGAGAGGGCGATCAGGAGCTCGGCCTTGCTGCCGGCCTCCAGGCCGAAATGCCAGCGGCGGCCGCTCTCCACCAGCTGTTCCACCACATGGCGCTGCTGGTTGCATTTCACCGGGAAGACGCCCTGGTAGCGGCCGCCGTAGCCGTACTGGGCGATGGCCCGCTCGAAGGCGGCGTGCAGCCGTTCGAGCCGGTCCTCGAGGATGTCGTCGAACCGGATCAGCAGCGGCAGCGAGAGATCGCGACCCTGCAGCTCCCGCACCAGGTCGACCAGATCGAGGGAGCCGCCCCGATCGCCCCGGGGCTGCACCATCACGTGCCCGCGGGCGCTCACCCCGAAGTAGGGGTCCCCCCAGCGGTCGAGGCCGTAGAGGGCGGCGCTGTCGGCCGCGGTCC
>CAWKAW010000017.1:0-451302 GCA_963847745.1 uncultured cyanobacterium
GGAGCAGATCCAGGCGGCCCTGGACCTGGAGCTGAGCGAGGGCTCGGTGGTGGCCGACATCCTCGCGGGCGAGCCGGCGATCTTCCTGTCCCACCTGCACCGCGACGAACGCCGCATCGCTGAAGCCCTGCAGGAGCTGGCGGAAGGGGCGCCGCCCTGGGGCGCCATCGACGCGCTCAAGGCGATCGGCTGGGTGGAGCAGCGCCTCGGCCTGCAGCTCGCCGACAGCCAGAAGACCGCGGTGGAGCAGGCGCTGGCCAGCAAGGTGCTGGTGATCACCGGCGGGCCTGGGGTGGGCAAGACCACCCTAGTCAACGCCATCCTGCAGATCCTGGTGGCCAAGAAGCTGCGCATCCAGCTCTGCGCCCCCACCGGCCGGGCCGCCGAACGCATGGCCGAGGCCACCGGACTGGAGGCCAAGACGATCCACCGGCTGCTGGAGTTCGACCCGGCGGCCTATGGCTTCCGCCGCAATGCCGAACTGCCGCTGGAGTGCGATCTGCTGGTGGTGGATGAGACCTCGATGGTGGATGTGCCGCTGATGGCCTCGCTGCTGGCCGCCATCCCGCCGGAGGCGGCCCTGCTGCTGGTGGGCGATGTTGACCAGCTGCCCTCGGTGGGGCCCGGCCAGGTGCTGGCTGATGCGATCAGCAGCGGCGCGCTGGCGGTGACCCGGCTGACGGAGGTGTTCCGCCAGGCGGCCAGCAGCCGGATCATCACCACCGCCCACGCCATCAACGCCGGCAGCGTCCCCGATCTGCGCTCCCCGCCCGAGGGCAGCAGCAGCGACTTCTACTTCCTGCCGGCCGACACCCCCGAGCAGGCGGTGAGCCTGATCCTCAAGGTGGTGGGCGAGCGCATCCCGGCGCGCTTCGGGTTCGATCCGGTGGGCGAGGTGCAGGTGCTCTGCCCGATGGCCCGCGGCGGCTGCGGCTCGCGCTCGCTGAACATCGAGCTGCAGCAGCTGCTCAACCCCGATCCCACGGAGCAGGTGGAGCGCTTCGGGTGGCGGTTTGCGCCGGGCGACAAGGTGATGCAGATCGCCAACGACTACGAGAAGGAGGTGTTCAACGGTGATGTCGGCACCATCGATGCCATCGACTCCGACAACAGTGAGCTGAGCGTGCTCTTTCCCACCAGCGAGGCGGGTACGGCGGGCAGCCGTGCAGTGGTCTACGGCTGGGGCGAGCTCGATCACCTGGTGCCGGCCTACGCCTGCACCATCCACAAGAGCCAGGGCAGCGAATATCCCGCCGTGGTGATCCCCCTGCTCACCCAGCACTACGCGATGCTGCAGCGCAATCTCGTTTACACGGGCCTCACCCGCGGCAAGCAGCTGGTGGTGCTGGTGGGCCAGAAGAAGGCCCTGGCGATGGCCGTCAAGAACCACCTGGGCCGCAGGCGTTACACCAAGCTGGCGGAGTGGTTGGTACCGGGCCAGCTTTTAACGGACATGGATCGCAACCATGGCAGTTGACAAGGCCGGCAGGCCTGGCAATAAGAGGCTGTCGATCCAGCCAACTCCCTCATCATGCTGACCGGTGCTGATCTGCTCGCCAAAGTCAAGGAGCTGGGCGATGCCTCCAAGTCCGATCTGGTGCGCAGCTGCGGCTACGTGAGCACCAAAAAAGACGGCACGGAGCGCCTGAACTTCACGGCTTTCTATGAGGCGCTGCTGGAAGCCAAGGGTATGAACCTCAGCGGTGGCGGTGGCCGTGGCGGCAGGGGCCGCCCGGGGCGGCAGCTCAGCTATGCCACCAAGGTGCAGTTCAACGGCAATCTGCTGGTCGGCAAGGCCTATACCGCCCAACTGGGCTTGGAGCCCGGCTACGAGTTCGAGATCAAGCTGGGCCGCAAGCAGATCAAACTCATCCCCCTTGGCGCTGCAGAAGAGGAGTGAACGACAGCTTGCTGCGCAGGGCGCCTGCGGTGCATGGCCCCCTCCGGGCAGCTGAACGAGACAATCAACTTCTCTCACTGCTTGTCCCTGGACGCGCCCACCACGCCCCTGCAGATCCGGCCCTATGAGGCAGGCCGACTGGCCGGCGGTGTGGGCCCTGCTGGAGCCGGTGTTCCGCGCCGGTGAAACCTTCCCCCACGACCCGGCCATCAGCGAGGCCGAGGCCCAGGTGGCGTGGGTGGAGCAGAGCCAGGCGGTGATGGTGGCCGTGGATCCGGCCGGGGCTGTGGTGGGCACCTACTACCTGAGGCCCAACTCCCTCGCACTCGGCGCCCATGTGGCCAACGCTGGCTATGTGGTGGCCGAGCGGACTGCGCCGGCAGGGGATCGGCAGCCGCCTCTGCCAGCACTCGCTGCAGGCGGCCCGGCGGCTGGGGTTCCGGGCGATGCAGTTCAACCTGGTGGTGAGCACCAACACCGCCGGCATCCGCTGCTGGCAGCGCAACGGCTTTCAGGTGGTCGGCACCCTGCCGGGGGCATTCCGCCACAAACGGCTGGGTTATGTGGACGCCCTGGTGATGTTCCAGGGCCTAGTGGAGGGCCCACCCCCATGAAGGTGGTACCACTGCGGCTGCAGCCGGGCGCCGACCTGCGCCGGGTGATGGAGGCCTGGATCGCCGAACAGGAGGAGCAGGCCGGCTGCGTGCTCAGCGCCGTCGGCAGCCTGTCGGTGGCCCAGTTGCGCTTGGCGGGGGCGACCGAGGCCACGGCAATCCAGGGGCGACCTGGAGATCCTCAGCCTCTCCGGCACCCTGTCGCCCGATGGCGTCCACCTGCACATCGCCATCTCAGGCAGCAGCGGCGCTGTGATCGGCGGCCACCTCTGCGTGGGTTCGCTGGTGCGCACCACCGCGGAGCTGGTGATCGGTCTTCTGCCGGAGTGGCAGTTCAGCCGGAAGCTGGATCTGGCCACCGGCTACGCCGAGCTGCAGATCAAGGCTCAGCCAGAGCGGTGATCGCCCGCAGGGTCTCCAGCAAATCCGGTAGTCGCTGCTGGCTGGCTTGATCCGGCGGCAGGAACGCAGGCAGTGCCTCCAGGAAGGCAGAGGTTTTCAAGAGCTCAAGGAACTGAGCCGCCAGATCATTCCTCAACTCAAGCGGGCTGAGCCTGCATTCCTCCAGCAGCGAGGCACGGCCGTCGACGACCGCCATGAGGTCCTCCAGGTCGTGACTGAAGAGAAAATTGCCCTGGCCGCGACCGCGAAAGGCCTCCAGCTTGGTGGCCAGGAACACGGGTGCGGTCACGATCCGAATCGCGCAGCCACTTGGCAGCTCTTGAAGCTGGGCGGTCTCCAGGGCGAGGGGATACCAACGGTTGGAGAAGCCCAGGATCTCGCCCTGGGTTGGCATCAGATCGAGAATGAGATCGTCTGTGCACCAGCGGCAGAGGGGTGCCCCTGGCCGGCTGTCCTCCTGGAAGCCCCGCTGCCGCAACTGCCTCCCCAGCTGGTGGTAGTCGGACCTGGCGATCACGCTGCAGATCACATCCACGTCCTGGGTGGGCCGGATCTCTGGCATCGCCGGATCCGTGATCAGCACACCGGCCACGGCGCCGCCGACAAAGACCAGCTGCTCGAGCAGCGCCTCACCCAACTGCTCAGCCGCCCGCTCCAGCAGGGAGACGTTGGGGTCGTTGGGGTTCATGGCTGCAGCCGCTCCTCCAGCAGGGCCAGCGCCAGGGCCTGTTCACGGGCGCTGCCGCCGCGCACCGCATCGAACAGGGCCAGCAGTTCCCCCAGGGCCGGGTTGCGCTGCTGCCGCCTCAGGGACGCTGGGATAGAGCGGATGGAAGGCAATGCCGCGGGTCGTTCCCTTCTTCCACGGCCATACCGGCGGTGGGTCATGGCCCGGGCGGATCTGCTCGCTGAGGGGGGAGGCGGCGTAGCCGGTGGGAACCCCGCGGCTGAGCCCGCCCTGGGTGGCCGGGAAGCAGTAGCGGGCCCCGTGCTGCACGAAGGATTTCAGGGCAGCGCGAACCACGGAGGGCTTGCCAGCCTCATCCTTGATCGCCAGCCTGGCGGCCACGGCACGCTCCACCGCCGCATGGGCCTCCGAGGCCGTCAGGCCCAGCTCGGCGCCGAGGGCCGCATAGGTGGGCGCCGGGCCTGGATCCAGAGCCAGGCGCAAGAGCACCACCAGATCCTGCGGGCGCAGGACGAGCTGGGGATTGGAGGGTGAGCGGGCCACGGTCACACCAGGCCATTCGGCATTCGCGAATAGCGAATATAGAGCCTCCAGCCTGTCTGTCCCTGCGCGGCTTCAGGTTGGCGGAGCAGCCGGCGGCAGCAACCGCTCGATCGCTTCCGGGGCCACGCCCACCTGCTGAGCGATCAGCAGCACCAGTTGCTCCAAACGAACGAGGCGCTGCTCCAGGGCCTGGAGCTCAGCGGTGCCGGCCTTGCCGCCCGTAGCTCCCGTCCCCTTCCCACCTGAAGGGGTTTTGGTCTTGGGAGGGGGCAGCAGGGACAGAGGCGGCGGGCCGTTGGGATCCGCCAGCAGCAGGCCCACCATCACGTCCTTCCGGGCGCGCTTGGCCACCTTGATCCCCCTCTGCGCGCAGAGCTCCTGGAGGACATCGCCTTTCAGGGCCAGCAGCTGGGCTTCCGTGGCGGGTGCGCCGCCCTCGGGCTGGATCAGGGCCCGGGGTTCCTCGACGGCGGTGGCGCCATCGCTCAATTCTTCCGCCAGGCCGCGATAGAGCCGGGCATCGGCCTGGGCCAGCTCCCGCAGGGTGGAGCGGAGGGTATCGGCGATTTCACCCATGGTCGTCGGCTCCTTTGGCTTGATCCTGGGGCTGTGGCTGGGGCATGGGCTGCTGTGGCTGGCTCCCATTCGTGCTGACGTCGATGGGCCGCGGCACACCGTCCCCGGGCGGCGGGGTTGTCGCGATTGCGGGTCCGTGGCCGTTGCCGCCTGGTGGGGGTGGCGGCGGCGTCAGCAGATCTTGCGACTTATCGATCAGCTCCTGCTGCTTCTGCTTGAGATCGCCGAGGCGGTCCTTGGTGCGGCCCCAGCGATTGATGAAATGAATCACGGCCCGCATCAGATCACCGAGATAGCCGCCGCCTTGAAAGGTATGGCGACCTTTCTTGTAGCGGCTAAAGCCATTCACCAGATCATCGCCGGCATCTTCGATGTCACCGGCGATGGCCGTCACGATCTCCAGCAGCTCGTAGAGTTCCTTGCGTTGGGGCAGGTCACGGCTGGCCAGGGCCGTGATCCGTTCCTTGAGGAGGGCGGTTTCATCCTTGGCCTTGTTGGCCAGGCGCCGATGCTGGGCCCGGCTGCGCATCAGGCTGGAGTAGCAATTCCTCAGCTCCAGATAGGTGCTGTTGAGCACCTCACGATCCAGCGGTTCCGGATCTGGTGGGAAATCAGAGGTTGGGGGCAGGAAGACCATGCCAGGCTGCACATCGGCTTCCATCTTCCGAATGCAGCTGCAAGGTGCGGCGATTCACAGGAGGCTGGATCTATGCGTGTGGTGAATAGTTCCGGCATCGCCCCGCGTGGCGACTGAGGCGAGAGGGGTGCGGAAAGAGCTGCAGATCCGCAGCAATCTTCATCAATGTCGCCGGAATCGTCCGAACAAAGCGGAATCAGTCCGCCCAAGGCCGCAGGCTCGCTCCCGGTCCCCAGCCCCGGGCACCGGCTCAGCCCGGCGCGTACACCGCCAGGGCGGCCTGCAGCCGCTGCTCTTTCGCAGGAGAATTGATCCAGAACGGGGCCGAGGGGCTGAGGCTGTGCTCACTGACGCCTGATCCCTTCTCGCCATGCCCCAGATCGACCTGCTCCTGGCTGCTGAGCTGCTGGTGGTGCTGCTGCTCGTCGCCACCATGGACGCAAGCTCCCATCGGGCGAGGGCGGCAGAGCCACCGCCGCAGGAGCCAGAGCCGCCCGTGCAGTGGTCTGCCGAGACCGACCTGCATGCCCAACGCATCCTGCGGCTGGAGAGCCGCCGGACCGCAGGCCCGGCTCCTCTGCGCTGAGGCCTGCAGCGATGACGCTCCTTAGGATCGGTTGGCTATCTGGTGCTGGTCAGGAGGGTTTCGGGATGCTCGGCGGTGCAGACCAGAAAGCTCTCTTCGATTACTGGCACGACCGGGTGCGGCTGACCAACCTCAACGCGCCTGGGGGCGCGCGAGCATGTCACCACCCAGGAGCTACGGCATGAGTGCACCAACTACGACGAACTGCGGCGGCTGAAAGCTGTTCAGGAGCTCGATGAACTGGAGCGCTGCCGCGTCATCGCGATCATCAAATACGAGTGCACCGCCAAGGTGCTGCAGCGCCGCACAGGGCTGTTGCGTGACTACGCCCGCCAATGTGAAGAACAGGCCCTCGATCACCGCCAGAAGGAGAGAGGGTTGCTGGCCCTCATCACCAAGCTCAAAGACATCCTCAAAGGGAGGGATGTCAAGATCCTGCGACTGGAGTCGCGGATCGAATCCCTACAAGCAGAGAACGAGGCTCTGCGAACGGAGCAGCAGCAATCCAAGGCTGAAAGCCAGTTGCGAAAGGAGCTCGATGCGCTGCAGCGCGCTTTCGAGGCGGAGGTGGAGCGCCGCAAGCAACTGGCCAAGAACAACCAGAGCCTCGGTGGCCGCGTCGCCCACACCAACCGCTACCGGCGTGAGCGCGATGAGCTGAGCGAAGCCCTCAGGATCGAACGGCAGACCAGCCAGGCCCTGCGGCGGGAGCTGGAGCAACTGCGCGGCGGTGAGCAGCTGGGGCTGGACCTCGCTGAGTGAGCACGATGCCCCGCAAGTCTTCCCCTGCAGTGAAAGGAGCCAAGCCAGTTGCCAAAGCCAAGGCAGCGGCCAAGGCAACCGCCAAGGCGCCGGCTCAAGCCAGGTCTGCGCGGCAGAAGGAACCCTCGCTGGCCGACCTCAAGGGCCAGGTCTTGGCCCTGGCAAAGGTCTCCAGCACCAAGGAGCTCAAGCGAGCCAACGTGGATCTGCGCCATCTCGATTTCCGCCTCAAGGCCAGCTGGCGCTCCGCTCTGGAAGTACTGCAGCAGGCGGCGGTCGCCATGGAGGAGTGGGACCGGAACCCACCGGAGGAATACAAAGAGCTGTTCGCTGAGATTGATCAGGCGGCAGCGGCCTACAGCGCCTCGATTGAGCAAGGCCTCAAGCTGAGCAGCCAGCTGCGCGACGCCGCAGACGACCTGGAGGCCGTCGCCGGTGAGCTGCAGCAGGAGGCCGAGGAGCTCAAGACCATCGAGCAGGCCTCCCGCAAGCAGCGCCGGGCCCGCTCGCTCAACTGAGCCCGCGGCCAGCTGAAGCCCCTTCAGCCGGGCTGATACACCGCCAGGGCCGTCTCCAGCTTCTGCCGGTGCTCCTCCCTCAGGGCCTGCGGGGCTGTCGATGCGGATGCCGGCCCCGAAGCCAAACAACCAGTTGCGCAGGTCGATGTCGCGCTCCACGGTCCAGGGGGGCAGATCGAGTCTCCACCGGATAGGGGTGGGTGTCGCTGGAGCTGCCGGGCTCCAGCACGTGCGGGGCGTTGGGGTGGTGCCACCAGTGCTCGCCGGGCAGGGGCCTGGAGAAGCGGGTGTGCTCGATCGGGTAGCGCTGCAGGCCCTCGCGGATGAAGGCAAAGCACCAGCCCTGGCAGCAGAAGCGCAGCGTCACCAGCTGCTTGGCGCGGATCCGGGCATTGGGGCTGGCCAGTCGCAGCTGGGTCTTGAGGTCATGGCCGAAGTAGATGCCGCCGCTGTGGTGCAGCAGCAGCTCCAGGCGCCGCAGGGCCTGGCTGTGGGCCTCGTCGCTGCGCCGGTTGCCCCGCTCGCTGCGGCGCAGGGCGAGGCGATCGATCCGTTCGCTGCGGATCAGGCCCACGCCGGTGCCGATGGCGTCTTCCTCGTAGACGAGATACCAGCCGATGTTGTGGAAGAGCAGCTGCAGCGGCCAGACGCGAAACGAGCCGCTGGGGCTGTCCGCAAAGGAGCCCACCGAGACGTAGCGCTCCAGCTCGATGCGGCGCCGCTCCACGATCGCCGTTTCCAGGGCCTCGGCCTGGCGCTCGGCGGCCAGGGAATCGGGCCGCACCAGGGCGCTGCTCACGATCGAGCGGTTGGCGAAAGCCCGCACCGGGGTGGTGCCGTCCACCGCAACTCCTCCCCAGGCGAGCCGTTGCTCCAGCTCTCGCCAGCAGATCCTGGGCGGTGGGATCGGCCAGCCGGCCGGCGGCCTGGCTCACCACCCCATGGATCTCCCGCAGCCGGTGGGCCGAGAGCAGGGCGGTGCCGATGGCATAGCCGTGGCGCACGTTGTCGTTGCGGTGGCGGAAGCCGTAGGGGGTGAGCAGCTTCTCGAGGTCCTTGCGCAGGGTGGCGGCCTCGGCGGGGAGGTAGGCGCCGGGGATGGTCTCGGTGCGCTCGATCAGGTGCTCGGGCAGGGGGATGCCGGCTGCCCGATCAAAGGGTTGCTGCAGCAGGTGGCGCAGCAGGGTGAACACCCGCCGAACACCGGCGCATCGCCCAGGGGCGGGAAGCCACCGTGCACCCCACCAGGTCCAGGGGCCTGTTGAGGGCGGCTCGGGCTGGGGCGGCGCGCAGCTGGATCGGTGCCAGCGACGGGCTCAGCGCTGCAGAAGCCGTTGGCCTCCAGCCAGGCCAGATCACAGCGGATCGCTGGCGGCATCGCCGTAGCACTCGCCGTGCAGCCGGCGCAGGTAGGCGGCGGCCTGATCGGCCAGGTCGCCCTCGGGCAGGGGCGACACGATCGCCTCCAGCTCGGCGCGGGTGGCGGGGTCGGCCGCGGAGAGTTCGGGGTAGGTGGTGAGCAGCCGCAGCAGATGGAGCAGCCGCTCCAGATCCAAGAGGCGCGAGTAGCCGTGCAGCTGCAAAGCGCTTCTCGCGGTTGCGGGCCGAGCGGATGCGGTGATCGAGGCGGGCCAGCTCATCGCGCAGCAGGGCCTCCAGCTCGCGGTCGTGGGTGGGCACCACCGCCACCACCGCCGCAAAGCCCTCGGCCCGCGATGGTCCGAAGACCGGATCCGCCAGGGCGGCGGCCATTTCGCGGATCACCGGCTCGGGCACCAGGCGCTTGCGGGTCTGGTTCCACTGCAGGCAGGTGGCGAGGGGGGTGTAGAGCCACCAGCCGATCCACTCCACCGGAGCGGGCAGACTCAGGGCCTGGGTGATCGCTAGCCGCCAGGGCCGGCGGGCGTGGGTGGCATCCACGATCACCGGCAACCCGGCTGCCACCGACTCACGGATGCGTTGGTGCAGCAGGGCCTCGATGTCCCGCCAGGGGCCCTGCACGGCTGCATCGCCGAACAGCTCGCCGCGCACCACATCGGTGGAGAGCACCACGGCGCCGGTGAGCTTGGCCAGCACACCGGCCAGGGTGGTCTTGCCGCTGGCCGGGCGGGCCGATCAGCAGGTGGCAGCGCAGGGGCGCTGGCGAGGGCGCGATCGGCGGGCTGGTCATGGCCGCAGCCTGGCCGCTGGGGCGTGCCACGGCAAGGCCCTACGAGCGAAAGAGCAACTATAGATCCATGTCACGACTGGGATCTGTCTGAGGGCTTTGCTCTTTCGCAGAAAGAACACAAGAAAAACGGCCCGCGCTGCTGAGGCTGCTCCCAGCGCCTCATCCATCCCATGGCTTCCCCGCGCCCCCCGTCGCTGGCCCAGGCCCATCACTACCGCCTGCCGGAGCTGCTGCACGACATCCGCCTGCTCGATCTATTGGAGCTCTGCGGCACCACCGTGCAGACCAGCCGGCTGCTGCAGCTCAGCCAGCCCACCATCAGCCGCCGCTACCGGCTCCTCTCGGAGGACTTCGGCCTGGTGCGTGATCGCCGCCAGCTCTGGGGCTGCGGCTACGGCACCTCGGCCGCGATGCGGCTGCTGCGGCTGGGTTGCCGCGCCCATCGCCTCGCCGCGGGTGTCGCCCGGATCGGCAGCGACCTGCTCCATCACCCCCTGCTGGCGGGCTGCCCCTGGCTGCTGCCCACCCCTCAGCGGTTCCGGGCGGCGGCCAACTGGCTGGAGCTGGTGCGCCAGGGCGTACTCGATGGCGCCCTGATCTCAGGCCTGGAGCTGGAGGAGGCGGAAGGACTGAACCACCAGGAGCTGGAGCTGCTGCCGCTGGGGGAGCTGCCCCTGGCCCTGGCGTTCTGCCCCAAGGCGCCGGTGCTGGTGGGCGTCTGTCCCCGGCAGGCCTGCCCCCGGCGGGCGGGTGGCGGAGGTGCTGGTGCCCGATCGCGGTGTGGCGCCCGGCCTGCGGCGGCTCCTGCGGGAGCTGGGGCTCCCCCTGCGCAGCGGGGGCAACAGCCTGCAGACCCCAGACGACTGGATCGGCCGGATCCAGGGCAGCGCCCTGGCTCTGGTGGTGGCCGATCGGGAGGCCGACACCTGGGCCTCCCTGCAGCGCTGGCCCCTGGGCCAGGGTCCCAAGGCTTCCCGTCCCCACAGTCCGGTGTGGCTGGCGTTGCCGGCCGACTGGCAGGAGCACCCGGTGCTGCGCCACACCGCCCAGGAACTGGGCCGGATCGGCGCCGCGCAACAGCTGGAGGGCTGAAAGTATGCGCTCCGTGCATAGATCCAAGACTCGCGGCTCCAAGTGCTTCTGGTGTGCTGCCACATCGCTGCCGCTAGTGTGCCGTCCCGGAGATTCGCGAGCAAAGTCGCTGAATCTTTTCCAGGATTGAGTCCGCAGTCGCTGTCCAGACGAATGGAGCGGAGGTCTTGTTGTAGGCCGACGCGAACTGCTCAATTTTGGCGATCAGCTGCTCGCTAGCGGACGCCTGGAATAACTCCCTCGGCGAATTGCTCGTTCGGTAATCAGCGCAAACCAACGTTCAACCTGGTTCAGCCACGAGGCATAGGTAGGGGTGAAGTGGACATGAAAACGCGGCCGCTGGGCCAGCCAGGCTTTCACCTTGGGGTGCTTGTGTGTGGCGTAGTTGTCGACAATCAAATGCAGGTCAAGCTCTGGAGGAACTGATTTGTCGATCTCCCTGAGAAAGCCTAGGAACTCCTGATGCCGGTGGCGAGGCCTGCACTGTGTGATCACCTCGCCAGTCGCCACATCAAGTGCCGCGAATAAGGTGGTAGTCCCGTGGCGGATGTAGTCGTGGGTGACTCCCTCTACGTATCCCAGGCCCATGGGCAGCATCGGCTGGGTTCGATCAAGAGCCTGCACCTGGGTTTTCTCGTCCACGCAGAGCACAACTGCCTTGTCAGGAGGGTTCAGGTAGAGGCCAACGATATCTCTGACCTTCTCGACAAAGAAAGGATCTGTCGAGATCTTGAAGTTCTTCTGGCGATGGGGCTGCAGGGCAAATGTCTTGAGCCAGCGGTGCACCGTACTTTTTGAGATTCCGGTCTCAGCGGCAAGGGAGCGAGCACTCCAGTGGGTACTGCCATCGCTGGGCTTGGTCTGCAGTGCACGATTGATCACCTCAGCCACTTTGTCGTCCTCATAGGTACGCGGGCGACCGGGTCGAAGTTCATCGTGGAGTCCTTCGATGCCGAACTCTCGATACCGCTTTCTCCACTTCCCGACAGTCATCCCTGTTATGCCCATCCGCTTGGCAATGGCGGTGTTGGATTCACCGTCGCCACAGGCAAGCACGATCTGTGCTCGCTGCACGATTGAGTGTGGCATTGAGCGTGAGTTGGCGATACTCTGCAACTCGCGAAGCTCTTCATCGGAAAGCTTCAAGGGAGGCATCGGTCTTCCGACGGGCATTGACTCGTGGAACGCGATTATGCCTCATATTCTAGCAGCTATTTGCGGGACGGCACACTAGGAGCGTGTTGCGCATAGACCACCCGTCCCCTCTCCACAGACGCCCCTGAATCTGCCCAGATCCCAGTGACAGCAATCGATCTGATCGAGAGAATGGGGCATGCAAAGCCCCAAGTCCTTCCGCCCCTGGCAGCCGGGCCAGACGACGCTCCTGCCGCCATCACCCAGTGACTGGCTATCGGCTGACCACCAGGTGTATTTCCTGCTGGACCTGGTGGATGTGCTGGATCTCTCCGCCATCGTGATCCCGGCTCAAAGCAAGGATCCGCGCGGGGAGAAGGGTTTTGACCCCAGGATGATGACCCTCCTGCTGCTTTACGCCTACTGCACGGGCATCGTCTCCTCCCGCCGGATCGAACGTGCCTGCTACGAGGATCTGGCCTTCCGCGTGCTGACCGGCAACCAGCAGCCAGATCACAGCCGGATCAGTGAGTTCCGCCGCCGCAACCTTGAGGCCCTGAGCGAGCTGTTTGTGCAGATCCTGCGGCTCTGCCAGAAGGCCGGCATGGTGAGCCTGGGCCATGTGGCCCTGGACGGCACCAAGGTGCAGGCCAATGCCTCCAAGCACAAAGCCATGAGCCATGAGCGGATGCTCAAAGCCGAGGCCCAGCTGGAGAAGGAGATCAAGAAGCTGATGCGGCGGGCCGAGATCCTCGATGCGCAGGAGGATCGGAAGTACGGCAAAGGGAAGCTGGGCAGTGATCTGCCCGAGGAGCTGCGGCGCCGGCAGGACCGGCTGGAGAAGATCCGCCAGGCCCGACAAGCGTTGGAAGCGGAAGCAGCAGCAGCGGCTGCCCGTGATCGCGCCAAGCAGGCAGCCGATGCAGAAGCTGCGGTTGCCGACGCAGAAGCAGCAGATGCGGATGCCAGCGAGCAGCAGAAGCTGCGCGACAAGGCGGCCAAGGCGCAGGAGAAGGCAGAAGCAGCAACGGATCTGGCGATCCAGAAGGCCGATGAGGCAGGCCTTGAACCCCAGGGGCTGGAGCCACAGGCGGCTGATTCCATGCCGTATCGCGGCCTGGCCCATCGGGCCGATGGCAGCCCGACGGCCGCTGCGCAGCGGAATTTCACCGATCCCGACAGCCACATCATGAAGAGCGACGGAAACCTGCTGCAGGGTTACAACTGCCAGGCGGTCGTCGATGGTGATCACCAGGTGATCGTGGCAATGGGCGTGAGCAACCAGTCGCCGGATCCGGAGCATCTGGTGCCAATGCTGGAGCGCACCATCGCCAACACCGGCCAGATCCCCAAGACCTTGCTTGGCGATACGGGCTACTGGAGTGAAGACAACGCAGCGGCCTGTGAGAAGCGAGGCGTCGATCCCTACATCGCGACGGGCAGGCTGCCGCACGGTCAGCCACCACCACCGATCTTTGGCCCGATCCCCAAGGATCTGGATGCCAAAGGTCGGATGGCCCGCAAGCTGCGCAAGAAGGAAGGGAGAGAGATCTACGCCAAGCGCAAGACGATCGTGGAGCCGGTGTTTGGTCAGACCAAAGAAGGGAGAGGACTGCGTCGTTTCCTGCTGCGCGGGCTGGAGAAGGTGGATGGTGAGTGGCTGCTCTGGGGCACGACACACAACCTCAACAAGCTCTGGCGCTACCTGAAGAAACAGAGGCTCCACGAGGCGATGGCCATGGGGTGAGGGGAGCCCTCCCCGCCAAGGATCTTGGCGGGGAGGGCATCACGTGATCCTTGAGCAATAAATGCGGTAAAATCAACCACAGCTGGCACAAGGAATGTGTACAGCGGCAGGAAATGGCGTCAGCGACGGCGCTATGCGCAACGCGCTCCTAGTGTGCCGTCCCGGAGATTCGCGAGCAAAGTCGCTGAATCTTTTCCAGGATTGAGTCCGCAGTCGCTGTCCAGACGAATGGAGCGGAGGTCTTGTTGTAGGCCGACGCGAACTGCTCAATTTTGGCGATCAGCTGCTTAACGCTGGAATAACTCCCTCGGCGAATTGCTCGTTCGGTAATCAGCGCAAACCAACGTTCAACCTGGTTCAGCCACGAGGCATAGGTAGGGGTGAAGTGGACATGAAAACGCGGCCGCTGGGCCAGCCAGGCTTTCACCTTGGGGTGCTTGTGTGTGGCGTAGTTGTCGACAATCAAATGCAGGTCAAGCTCTGGAGGAACTGATTTGTCGATCTCCCTGAGAAAGCCTAGGAACTCCTGATGCCGGTGGCGAGGCCTGCACTGTGTGATCACCTCGCCAGTCGCCACATCAAGTGCCGCGAATAAGGTGGTAGTCCCGTGGCGGATGTAGTCGTGGGTGACTCCCTCTACGTATCCCAGGCCCATGGGCAGCATCGGCTGGGTTCGATCAAGAGCCTGCACCTGGGTTTTCTCGTCCACGCAGAGCACAACTGCCTTGTCAGGAGGGTTCAGGTAGAGGCCAACGATATCTCTGACCTTCTCGACAAAGAAAGGATCTGTCGAGATCTTGAAGTTCTTCTGGCGATGGGGCTGCAGTGCAAATGTCTTGAGCCAGCGGTGCACCGTACTTTTTGAGATTCCGGTCTCAGCGGCAAGGGAGCGAGCACTCCAGTGGGTACTGCCATCGCTGGGCTTGGTCTGCAGTGCACGATTGATCACCTCAGCCACTTTGTCGTCCTCATAGGTACGCGGGCGACCGGGTCGAAGTTCATCGTGGAGTCCTTCGATGCCGAACTCTCGATACCGCTTTCTCCACTTCCCGACAGTCATCCCTGTTATGCCCATCCGCTTGGCAATGGCGGTGTTGGATTCACCGTCGCCACAGGCAAGCACGATCTGTGCTCGCTGCACGATTGAGTGTGGCATTGAGCGTGAGTTGGCGATACTCTGCAACTCGCGAAGCTCTTCATCGGAAAGCTTCAAGGGAGGCATCGGTCTTCCGACGGGCATTGACTCGTGGAACGCGATTATGCCTCATATTCTAGCAGCTATTTGCGGGACGGCACACTAGTCACATCACCCCCTGACAGGGGGCCTGCACCGTGCCCAGTAGCTCTGGATCCCAGGGCAGTGGCGCCTCATCGCGAAAGCCGGGGGTGGCCCAGTCCAGCTCGGCCGCAAGCCAGTCGAAGGTGTTGCTGGTGCTTACCGGCAGGATCGCTGAGCGGCAGAGGTAGCCGCGCAGCAACACATCACCCGGGTCGGTAAGGGCGGTGTCGTTGTAGCCGCTGACGATCCCCTGCTGCTCGAGGAAGCAGTCGATCACGTGGCGGCGAATTGGGATGGGGTTACGGCTCTCGGGCCGGTCCACCTCAAACAGGCACAGCCGGGCATTGGCGTAGGGCTGCAGTGCCAGCCACAGGGGCACAGCCCCAGGGGGCGCAGCCGCGGGCTGGGCCACCCGGCTGTTGATCGCCGGGGTGGCCGACGGCATGGCCACCAGTTGCCCCCAGAGCGGAGCACTCCGCAGGGGGTTGAGGCCCTTGTTCAGCGGCGAGAGGGGCAGCTCCATTGCTCAGCCCCGCTGCATCAGGCCCCGAAAGGGGTCCGGGTTGCACTGGCGCCAGTTCTGCAGCCGCGGCAGCAGCAGTGCCAGCTGGCCGATGAGCTGGCTTCGCTGCCGGTTCAGCACCACCGCCGGTGATGGGGCATTGGTGTCCCACTGGCTCTCGGTTTCCTCCAGCAGCAGCTCGGTGGCGTACTCCACCACTGCCAACTTGCTCAGCGGCAGTGGGTTGGGCACCAAGCCGCTGGCCACGCCTTTGCGGCGGCTGCGGATCGGGGCATTGAGATCGGCTGGGCTTAGGGCAGCCAGCTGCTGGTCCAGAGCAGCGATGGCATCGAGGTGTCGTTGGGCTGTGCAAACCCCCGTGGGGTAGTGGGTCTGCAGCTGCGCCATCTCCCGGTTCAGGGCAGCAAGGGATTCAGCACTGACAGGGATAGAGAGGGCAATGCGCAGCGCCTCGCGTCGCCGGGGTGCCAGGAGCAAGTCCGGGGTGAGAGCTGGGTCATGCCCTCCTTTGCCAGGCTCAGCCGCCGTCGAGCTCCCGTTGCAAGCTCTCCCAGTCCTCCGGCAGCTCGCCGCGCTGCACCATCCGCGAGAACACGGCGTAGCAGTCGTTGCGGTCGCCGTCCTTGCGCGGGTAGCCCAGCCAGAGGATCAGCAGCAGACGCCTGCCCTCCGCCTCAAAGGGGCGGAAGAACAGGCGGTAGCGATCAGGCAGACCCAGCCCTTGAGCCGGCCGTAGCGACGCAGCGGACCGGTGAGGGCAAAGCGGCTGGCGTAGGGATCGGCGGCGATCCGCTCCTTGATCCCCTCCATCACCGCCGCCAGCAGCTTCACCTGGGGGTGCAGAACGAAACGCCTGGGGATCGAGCTCCTGCTTGAGCCGTTTCACCTCGGCTTTGAGCTCGCCGTACTGCAGCGCGAAGAGCTGGGGCTGGAAGGCGATCTCCCAGCCATGGCGCACCAGCGGCGGGCTCATGCCCCGCGCTGCCTCGCTCTACCGGCTTCAACCGCGACCCCGGCCAGCAGGTCGTCGTCTTCTGCCGCCATGGCCTCGGTGTAGGGCACTGGGCGCCTGATCGGCCGTCAGGGCCTGGCGGCTGAGGAAGTCGAGGAAGAGCCCCAGCATCAGGCTCTCCTCTTCCACCTGACTGTCCTGCTGCTCTTGTGACTCGAGTCGCAGCAGCAGGGTGTCGTCGCTGAGCACTTCCACCTGGCCGGCAGCACCGGCGAACTGGGGATGGTCTCGATAGAAGGCTGCTGGCAGCCGCAGGCCGGAGGAGTTGCCAATCCGGGCGGGGGTGACGCGGTAAGGGGTGACAGCCATGGCGAGCAGCATCGCAAAGGCGGACTTACGACATGTTAGTCCGCCTTTGTAGTTCTCAGGTTGCCGCTGCAGCCATCGAGTCCCAGCTTCTGGCGCAGCTCGGCGCCGTCGATCACCCCCCGCTCGTGCAGCACCAGCCACTCCTGCACCGAGGGCTGGGGTTTACGCGGCGGCTGCGGCGGCACCAGCGGGCAGATCTCCACGCTGCAGGCCGGAGTGTCGGACAGCTTTTCGCCGGTGAGGCGGGTCCACTGACGCAGCAGGGTGCTGAGCATCGAGCTCTTCTGGCCCGCTAGCGACTGCAGGACCGCAAAGCTCTGGCCAGCGGTGAGCGAAATCTCCAGCTCGGTGCGGGCCGGGCCGTGGCCACCGGCGGGGATCAGGGCGTCGCGGCGCATGGCTTCCTCCAGCTGCTGCAGGTAGGCCCGATGCTCTGCCAGCGAACGGGCTTCGATTTCGACCCACTGGAACTTGGCGCCCTCCGGCAGGTCCATGAAGGAGGAGGTGGAGAGCACCAGTCGTTGGGGGCGTTGAGCATCACCACCACCAGCTGGAGCAGAACCCAGGGCGCCATCACTGCGGCGGAAGCCGTAGGCATCCACCAAGCCCGTGCGCACCCCCACTGGCAAGGCGGTGCGTGACAACAGATCCTCGTAATCGCTGCGGCAGCGGTAGTGGTTGAGGTACTGGTGGGCCAGGCCTAGGTGCGGGAGATCGCCCTCGCCAAAGGCGGTGCCATCCACCGAATACCAGAGGGCTGGCAGGTCAAAACGCTGCGGCATCAGCTCCGGCTCACCCACCGGCACCACGTCGTAGCCATCCACGGCGCCGGGGTTGGGGTTGGCCTGCCAGCTGCGCAGCACCAGGCCGTCATCGGTGAGCGAGAGGCTTCGGTAGATCCACGCTTGTGGATCGGGCACCAGGCCGCCGTGGGCATCGATCACCAGCGTGGGCACTGATGCATTGCCGCTGGCGAAGCGGGGCGGCAGGGCCTGGCGGCGCGGCTCACGCCAAACGATCTCTACCGGTCCCGACGCTGGGGCGCCTGTGGCGCCATCGGTGGGCAGGCGCCAGTTGAGCAGGTCGCCCCTGGGCACTAGCTGCAGGCGGGGCAGGGATAGCCGGTCCCCCTTGGCGAGGGCCTCCAGCCGGTCCCCTTCTGAGGGCCAGCGGTGCTGGGGCGGCAGCTGCAGGATCAGGCAGCCCCCGTCCCGCAGGGTGAGCAGGTCGGCCAGAAACAGGAACACCCCTAGGTCGGTGCCCTGGCCATCCACATCGGTGGCCACCCGGCTCAAGGAGTCAGGGAGTTGCTGCCAGGCCAGTCGCGACAGCATCCCGGCGTAGGTGCGCAGGGCATCGCGATAGAAGCCAGTGGGGCGGGCCGCCTCCAAACGTTTGAGGTAGCAGGTCTCGGGCTCCTCAATGCCGCGGGGCAAATACACCGGCCGGCGGCTGGTGCCGGCTGGTAGCTCAAGCAGGGTCCAGCAGTCGTAGACCAGCTGCAGTCGGTCTCGCAGGCCAGAAAGGGTGGGATGCTCAAGCCAGGGGGGCTGGACAGGAAGCGGAGACTGCGGTGCTGCTGGGAAGATGGGGCTGGTTGTCCTGCGGCGGCGGGTGGTGAGCACTGGCTGCTGCTTGTGGTCACAGCTCTTACCAGTGATGGCAATTGGCAGCAGAAGGGCCATGCAGGATCTGCATGGTTTTGCTCAAACCATCAGGGAAAGCAGGTCGACCAGACCGTGGGACATGGGGCCTCTTGATTAGGTAGCAAGCACCGCACTCCTCAGGAGGCGCTCCGGCCTTGCGGTGCAGTTGCAGGTGGCACGGAGAATCCGCGTCGTCATCTCTTCAAGATTGAAGCGGCGATTGAAGCGATAACAGAAGGCTCCCAAGTAGCGATCCGCATATTTCTCGAAGCGTAGAGCATGGAACGTCCCGCTGAAGCTGGTTTTCAAGTTACTGATCACGGTGTTGATCCAGCGGAAATCGGGCAGATCCTTGGGAAGGCTCCCCTTCACGATCACAGGTTGATGAATGCAGCCCACCTCAGCAACAGCACGAAAGCAAGCCAGGCCATCTGAAATCACTTCGCATCCTCGGGCCAAGGCTCCCTGAGCCCAATCTGCAATCGCTGCGAAGGAGAAGGTTTCAACCTTGGCCACCTTCACGTGAATGGGATGACCAGCCTCATCGAGGGAGACGGCAGCCACGAGCGGAACTTTGCTCTCAGATCCGCGACCTGCCTTGCCACCATTGCGTTCTCCACCGAAGTAGGCGTCATCCATCTGGATCTTTCCCCGCAGGACATAGGACGCCTCCCGCTCACTCATCGCTTGCATGATTTTGTTGTGTAGCAGCCATGCAGTACGGTAGTTAAAGCCTAGCCTTCGCATCAGAGATAGCGAGGAAATGCCTGTTTTTGCTTCGCCCACCAAATAGAAGGCTTGGAACCACTTCGTAAGCGGCAGCTTCGTGGCTTCCATGATGGTTCCTGCGGTCACAGTCGTCTGATGACAGCAGCTCCGACACTGATACCTCTTGTGGCGTCGCCCATAGACGAGACCATGCTTCTGCTCTCCACATCGGGGGCAGTGAAATCCATCTGGCCAGCGGGATTGCTCAAGGGCTGCCTCGCATTGCTCCTCGGTGCCGCAGAGCTCGAGGAACTGCGACAAGGACATTCCAGACTGGAACTGGATCCGGTTCATGGGCATGGCATCAGGGCTGGTACATGCGTACCAGCATAGCCTCAAAGGGCCGGTCGCGGAGCTTGCTGCCTAATCAAGTGCGCAGATAGCCCCTGGCGGCAGCAACGGGGAGGAAGCGGATGGCTTGCTGGAGGCGGATCCTGCCGATGATCCAGACCTTGAGCCCCTCAGCCCTGAGCAGATCAGCACGCTGACCGCGATGCTCAAGGCGATGGCCCGCAGCGATAAGGAGGCCTGGAAGCGCTTCTCCATTGCCTTCCGCGACCACTTCCAGGTGCCGCGCACGGCGCGCACGATCACCGATCGCATCACCCAGCGGCGCCACGCCGATTTCATTGATCGCTTTGAGCAGGAGCTGATCAACACCACGCTGCCAGCAGCCCATCAGGGGCCCGGCAGCGTCGCACCGACAGGTGCGCTGAGCGAATCGGAACCGAGAGGTGCGCTCAGCGAATCGGAGGCGATTTGATGGCGACCCCGCAGCGACAGGAGCGGGGCCGCCGCATCGCCTACGGCCACCGCCAGCACGAGCAGCCCAGGGCCCCGGACGGGGGCCACTACCTGCAGTCCAAGGTCCGCAGCGATGTCTGGCAGGCGCTTGCAGCAACTGCGCCAGCAGCACGGCCTCTCGATCAGCGGCGCCGCCCATCACCTGATGCGGCTCGGCGCCGGCCTTGAACCCCTACCACCCCTCGAACACCAGCCCCCAACGGAGCCATGGCGATTGAACTGAACGACGGCGCCCGCATCGGCGCCCCTGTGATCCGTCAGCAACGCTTCGGGGAGGTGGCGACGCTGGCGATCGTGCGCACCGAGCAGCGCGACCGGCTGCGCAAGAACCTCGCCAGCGGCGAGATGGAGCCGATCCCCAACGGCAAGGACCGCCAGGGGCAACCCCAAGGTCAAGCAGGAGATCGTCATCCACTGCGTCGCCCTGCCCGGCACCTCAATGGAGGCCAAGCTCGGCGATGAGGCAGCGGTGCCGGCCCCCGGCGATCGGGTGCGGGTGATCCTCAAGGCCAAGGGATTCGGGGACTGGATCGAGGCGCGCAAGGGGCACCGCAAGGGCAAGCTCAACGTCGGCGATCTGCTGACGCTGGCCACCCGCTGGGCCCAGCAGTACGACCAGGACGGCAACCCCAAGGGCAACAAGATCGAGACCCAGGCGGAAGCCGATGCGGTGCCGCGCAACGTCACCATCGGCTTCTACGGGCCGATCAGCCTGAGCGAGGGCAGCGAGTCCGGCCTGGATCGAGGCGGCCGAGCAGGCCTACCGCGACGATCAGGCCAGCGAACGCCAGCAGCGCGCCATTCCCCTCGGCGACGGCGATGACTTCGACGATGAGTTCGGCGACGACGACGAGGTGCCGTTCTGATGGCTTCCCTCCACAACAGCAACGTGGGGAGCAGCGCCCCCAGGCCCCAGCGGCGCCAACCCCAGCTGCCAGCCTTCTGCCGCACCCGCCGGCCCACGGTCACGGTGCGGGTGACCACGCTGCAGCGTTTGCATTGGCTGCTCTGGCTGGCGGTCGCCCTGCAGCTGAGCACCCTGCTGCTGCTCCTGGCCGGTCCAACACCTCCGAGCCTGAACCCCCGCCCTGCACTGGGGAGCGGCCCTGTAACCGCCGCGTGCCAGCAAAGGAAGTCGAGCGCTGCAGTCCCATCGTTTTCCATGTCATGAGCAACCGCACCTCATTGGTGCCCCATTGGTTTGAGGGGCATCGCATCCGGCTGAGCCGTGAAGCCAACGGCGAGGCCTGGTTCGTCATCGCCGACATCTGCGCCGCCTTGACGGAGAGCCCGATGGCCTGGGCGCTGACCGCCCGGCGGGAGGAGGAGCACGGTCTTCATAGCGAGGAGGGGCCCGGCAGCCAGGGTCTGACCCTGGGCCTGATCAGTGAGGCCGGCCTGCTGCGCAGGCTGCTGGATGGCGAGAGCCCAACAGCAACGCGCATGCGCCGCTGGCTGACCCACGAGCTGCTGCCGTCCATGCACCACCCAGCGGTTCGAGCGGCGCTGCCTCAGCCAGCTCCGCAAGGAAAGCAAACCCAGGCCGCAAAGGCGGTGCTGCGCATCGCCGAAGACATCATCGAGCTCACCGGCGTCAGGCAGTCCGATGCCCTCACTGCCGCTCTCGCCGATATCGAAGCCACCTCCGGTCTGCGCTTGGCTCCGCTGCTGCAGGTCCTGCGCGATCTCGAACCTGCTGCCTCAGACCATCGAGACCGCCAGCTGGAAGCCCAGCCAGTCGAGGTACGGCTGAATGCGGAACAGCTGGCCGAGCGGCTGGGGTGCGCGATCAGGGATACCAACCGCCGGCTGGCGGCCTGCGGCCTGCAGGTGCGCAATGACCTCGATGACTGGCAGCTCACCGAAGTCGGGCGCGACTGGGGCCAGACCCTGCCCACCTGCGCACGGGGCCAACGCGGCCAGCAAATCCTCTGGGATCCCGCGGTGATGGCGCTGCTGCGGGAGGAGTTGCGATGACATTGCCGTCACCACAGGCGCCTGCTGCCTCACCTCACCACCCCTGTCCCAGTTCAGCGAAGCTTTCGTTCCCATGAAGACGCACTTGGTGTCCCGTTCCTGGAACGGCACATCGATCACACGCCGCACCACTGATGGCTACGTGAATGCAACGGCGATGTGTAAAGCCAACAAGAAGCGCTGGTCCGATTACCGCGAGTCAGACCGGTGCCAGCAGTACCTCGACGCCCTTTCTCAAACAACGGAAATTCCGGTGTTTGACCTGATCGAGGCACGCCAGGGCCAGGGCGGCGGCACCTGGGTCCATCCCCAGGTCGCGGTTGATCTGGCTCGCTGGATCAGCGCACCGTTTGCGGTGTGGATGGACGGCTGGTTCCTGGAGAGCGTGCAAAAAACACCGTCGCCACGGGAGGAGCCGTCAGCTCCAAAGCTCGGTGCTGCAGACGTCATTGCCTTGGTGGAGCAGAGCGTCGCCCTGTTCGAGAAGCTCGGCGGCCTCGATCAGCGGGACGAGCTCCTGTTCAAGGACATCGTGCGCAGCAGCGTTCTCACCGCGAGTTCAGGGGTTGTGCCCGCAATCAATGCAGACGACGAGCTGACCCTGGGCGATGCCTGGCTGGAGGTGTTCCAGCATGTGCTGCCGCGCACACAGTTCGGCTCCGCAGGAAAGCTCGTGGCCCGGGCCTATCGCCAGGAGTTCGGCAAGGAGCCGCCATGCCGCCAGCAGTTCGTCGATGGCGCTCCCCGTCAGGTGAAGAGCTACCGCCGTTCCTGGCTACTCGACACGCTGAAGGGATTCAAAGCACAGCTGGCGGGGAGCTGATGGACAGCACCGCAACACCGGCCCGTCAGCGGGTCTGCATGAGCACCCCAGAAGCATGTGCAGCCCTGGGCATGAGCCGTGAACCCCTCCGCAAGCTGAGGCTGCGGGGGGTTCTGGTTCCTGGCAAGCACTACCGCCGCTGGGGTTGCACTCAGGGCCGAGGCCCGTTGCAGTGGCATTTGGAGAACGTCGAGGCCACGATCACCGGCTGGAGCCGGCGGCATCTCCGGCCCTAAACCACGCAAACTGGATGTAGAGTCGGGTATCTACAACAGGCCGACCGCGGCCGAGCTGGCTCCCTTGGCGCAGTCTCAGCCCAGTGACCATTCTGTTGATGCCAGCCGGCACTTCCAGCAGGCGATCCGCCGCTGGGGCAACAGCCTGGCGGTGCGGCTCCCCGCCGATTGCCTGCGTCAGGCCGGTCTGCAGGAAGGCGACCAGATCGAGATTGTCGTTGGGCCCGATGGTCGGCTGAGCCTGGAACCCTTGCAGCATTTGGATCGCTCTGCTCTTGCTGCCGATCTACGCCAGCTTCAGGCCACCATGCCCCTCACCCCATCTGTGATCGAGGAGTGCCGCACCGGTGAGCGCTGGTGATGACAGGCCATCAATGATCTACCTCGACACCAGCGTGGTGGTGGCCCTGCTGACCCCGGAAGAGCGAAGCCCCCTGGCGCTGAACTGGTTTGAGCAGTGCCGCGAATCCTTGATCAGCAGCGACTGGCTGATCACCGAAACCCACAGCGCCCTGGGCATCAAGCAGCGCCACCATGGCCTCAGCCCGCAGGCACGCCAGGCGGCGGGGAAGCAGTTCGAGCGATTGCTGCAGGGCGGCGTTGAACTGCGTCCGCTGGACCGGGGCCGCTTCCGTCATGCTGCTGAACTGCTCCAGGATCCAGCCCTCGGCCTGCGGGCCGGTGATGCCCTGCATCTGGCGGTGGCGCTCCACAGCCGTTGCTCCCGCCTGGCCAGCTTCGACGGACGGATGCAGCAAGCCGCCGCTGTCCTGGGCCTGAGTCCAGCACTGGCATAGGGCGGTGGCCAGCAAGCGCACCCTCAACGCCAAGAATCTGGAAGCCCTGGGTGCTGCAGCGCTGGCGGAGCTGTTGATCGAGGTGAGTGGTGGCAACGCCGTCATCCAGCGGAGGCTGCGCCTTGCCCTGGCCGCTGCCGAGGGGGTCGAAGGAGTCGTTCAGGAAGTGCGCAAACGCCTAACCGCGATCGACCGGGCCACCACCTTTGTGGATTCGGCCAGACGCAAGGCCCTCGTAGCCGATCTGGAGGCGCAGCTCCAGGCGATCATCGGTCCGATCGCGGCCGGAGATCCCAGCCAGGCTTGCGATCTCCTCTTGCGGTTCCTTGAACTTTCAGAGAATGTGCTGGCGCGCAGCTCCGACAGCACCGGGGCGGTGATCGGGGTGTTCGAGCGGGGCGCCGAGCAGCTGGGGCCGCTGGCCCAGGCCGCCCAGCTGGAGCCGGAAACCCTGGCGCAGCATGCCGCCGAGCTGCTGGCGGAGAACACGTATGAGCAGTTCGATGTGTTGGTGCCAGCGCTGAAAGACGCCCTGGGCGACTGGGGCCTGAAGCTGCTGGGGAGCTACTGCCGCCAGCACGGCGCCCGCGACGGCAACACGCACCTTCTCCAGATCGCTGTGGCACGGGGGGACGTGGATGGCTACCTGGCCCAGTTCGATGCCGAGGATCTGTGCTGGCGTGACATCGCCGCCAGCGTGGCCCAACATCTGCTGACTTCCGGGCGGGCGGAGAAGGCCCTGGAAATCCTCGATGGAGCCACGGAAGAGGCGGTAGGTATTGGGGATGGGCAGTGGCACGACAGCCGCATCGCCGTGCTTGAGGCCCTGAATCGCCAGGGGGAAGCCCAGGAGATGCGCTGGCAGTGGTTCAGCAGGACCCTATCGATCCCGCACCTGCGCGACTACCTCAAACGCCTTGAAGACTTTGAGGATGTGGAAGCAGAAGAGCGGGCCCTGCAGGTGGCCGAGCAGCACCCGATCAGCCTGCTGGGCCTGCACTTCCTGGTGGAGTGGGGAACTCTCTCCCGTGCCGCCCGCCATGTGCTGGCCCATGAGGACGAGTGGGAGGGAGATGCCTACACGATTCACAGCGCCGCCGCCGAGCGCCTCAGTGCCGACCATCCGCTCGCGGCCACGCTGCTGTTGAGACCGATGGTGTTCTTTGCCTTGTGGATGGGGCGAGCCAATCGCTACCGCTACGCCGCCGAGCACCTCCGCACCTGCGAACAGCTGGCTGCCAACATCGATGACTGGCAGGGGCATCCCGATCACTCGGCCTACGTGGAACGCCTGTACGACATCTATGGAGCGAAGTGGGGGTTCTGGAAGCTGGTGGAGCGATGAATGATCTGATCGGTTCTGAATCGCGACCAATCCAAGAACACAAGTATGTGGTGATGTTGGCTTCCAGGCATTGCCAGCAATGCCATATACATCAACCGGTTGTGAGCTGCTCCATCCGCTGGGCAGCCCGCTCAAATGCTGCATCCACTTCATCGTCTCCGATCCAGCGGCTGTAGGCGGCGAGGTGTGTTTCAAGGCTATGGCCCATGGCAGCTGCCACAAACTTGGTGGGCAGCATCGTGCAGAGGGTGTGGGCGCGGTGCGGGTAGGCATGGCGGCAGGAATAGAGCACCAGCTTTTCGCCTTCTGCCTGATACCGCTGCCGAAGCTCAGTCCAAAGTTCCCGGCGGCGCATGTAGAGGCCCATGGCATCGGCACCGAGTCCGGGTTTCATGGGCGGCAATCGATCGGATTGGTAGTTGGCCTCAAGGTTCCACTCAGCTGCCCAGCGGTCGCAGGGCAACAGCCGGAGCGGCCTGGGTTCGGTCCTGCCACGACTGGAGACCTTCGAGTAGGTGCACCACAGTCGCCCACCACGAAGTTCGAGGTGCTGCAGTTCTTCCGGTCTGAGCCCATAGGCGGAGAGCAGTTGAAATGCATAGCGCCACTTCGAATCGGGGATCGTTTCCACAAGGGCCAGGATCTCCCCAACGGCGAGCGGCGTCGTGACGGCAGCAGCCTCCCGCTTACGCCCCACATAGGGGCTGAGATCCAGAGGCGGTGCCCACTCAGCCGGCAGGCGGCCCGTATCGACTCCCCAACGGAGGATTGCGGCAGTCTGTTGCACCTGGAGCTGCCGACCGCGACAACCCGGCTGGCTGGCCCATGGGGCTGCAATGGCTTCCAGCAACTGCACAGGCGTCTCGGCTCGATCAACCGCAGCCAGGATCACTTTCATGCGCCGGGCGTAGATGTTGGTCCACGTCGTTGGCTTGATCTCGCCACTGCCCAGCTTGCGTTCGCGGAATGCCTCGATCAAAGCTGGCCAGTTGATGGGCCCAGCGTTGCTGATGCCGGCTTCCGGCTCCCCTGCCACGGCTTCGATGGCGACCTCAACTGGCTGGCCGGCGACAAGGCCGCGATAGATGGCGAGGGCGGCTTCTCGAATCGCGTCAACATTCTCTGGTGCCCAGTCGATAGACAACGGCACCTGCCTGCGGCGGCCATCCCCCAGGGCCTCGGAGATATTGACCCGGGCCTTGCCCCGCTTCTCATTGACCGTGATTCCGGAGCGGCAGCCCTCCTGGGAGAGGCTGTGGGAGAGACCAGCCCTCAGGACCGTTACCCAGACACTCGGGCGGGGCATGGGAGAGATTCTGGGAGAGATTCGGCCCCACAGGTTGACATGCAGTGGCGTGAACTGCCAAGAGTTGGCAGGGTAGAATGCAGTGATCGCAAGGGTTTTAAGGGAAGATCCCAGGCGACTCCTGGCTTCTCAAAATGACCAAAAAGCGAGCTTTGGGAGCACTAGGTCGCAGGTTCGAATCCTGTCGCCCCGATTGACTTCTCAGGGATTGGCAAGCGAGGTTCCGCTCAAAATCCGCTCAAAAACGTCTATCTGGACCTGTCCGTGAGTTGCTGGAGCTGGCATGGGTAGCCTTGACAGCGATGAAGAATCTGGGCCGGTCAACGACTGGCTCCTCTCGTCGCCGTGAGCATCCAGATGCTTGCGCTTCCACCCGCGACGATCCCGATCCCCCATGACTCCGTCCTGCCCCTGGGCCGTGCAACGCGCGGCAGCGGACTGCCTTGGCATCAGCGAGCGCACCCTGCACCGCTGATGCTCAGCTGGACTGCTCACCGTTGGTGAGCACTATCGCCGCAAGTTCCCCAACCCGAACAGCCCGCTGCTGTATCACCTGGAGCGATGCGAGCAGACCATGAGCGAGGCCACCGCCAGGCATCCCGGCCGGCTGGAGGTGGCAGCCCGTTGCCTTCCAGGCAGGCCGATGCCTGGTCACCGGAAGAGGCTCCAACAGCGGGAGCCGCACGTTGCTTCGGGCGATTCGCCTCTGCTCCCACCCCCCAATGAGCCCCCGAGGGCCAGCCCGGCCAGGATGCACAGACCCTGGCTGACGCCGGCATCGATGCGGTCGTGGGGCCCCTTGCAGAAGACGACCACCGGATCGTGCGGCCCCGGAGCTGAGGTTGCCGCCCTGCTGGACGGGGTCTGGCTTGCCTCCGCGGAGGTGGAGGCGGAGTCCCACTCCTGTGTTGCATCCGGATCGAGGGGTCTGCTCGGCGCACCATCCACTGCGCCTGCCCTCAGCTGCCTTGGCAGGCCGCTCTGCGCCTTCCTCCAGCCCATACCGGCGCACGTAGAACCAGGACAAGGCAGTGCAGTTGAGCAGGTCGAGGGCAAGGGTGGCGCCCTGGAACCCCAGGATGCCGGCCGAGATCCAGACCACCAGCCGGCGGATGTCCATGGGGAGGCGGAGCGGGAACCACTGAGGGTTCCGGGCCGCCGCCGCGGAGCCCCTCCCCAGGACGCCTTGCTCAGGCCTGGGGCTCCGCCTCCGGGGGGCAGAGGTGGCTGAGCCGATCGGCGAGCTCCAGGCAGCGGTCCATCTCCTGCCACAGGAGCTCGCGGCGCTGGGAGGTCACCGAGAAGGAGCGGTGGTGCAGATCGCGGCCGAGGTAGCGCAGGGCATTGCAGATCCGCCGCCAGTCATCCGGGCTGAGGTCGGTGGGGCTGGGCTCATGGACCGATCCTGCAGCAGCGGGGGCGGGGCAGCGTCTGGGCCTCGGAACCCTCTGGGGCCCCCGATGGAGTTCCCCATGGCCCTGAGCCCGGAAGCGCTCACCCTGATCCGGCAGAGGGAAGGCTGCCGCCTCTCTGCCTACCCCGATCCCGCCAGCGGCGGCGAACCCTGGACGATCGGCTACGGCCACACCGGAGCTGAGGTGAGGCCTGGCCTGACGATCAGCCGCGAGCAGGCCGAGCGCTGGCTCAAGGACGACCTTGCTGCGGCCGAGGCGGCCGTGATCCGGCTGTTGCAGCCGCCGGCAGGACTGAGCCAGCGCCAGCGGGAGGCGCTCACCAGCTTCTGCTTCAACGTCGGCGCCGGCGCCCTGGCGGAGAGCACCCTGCGGCGGCGCCTCAACGGCGGCGAGCCGGTGGCGCGGGTGCTGGAGGAGGAGCTGCCCCGCTGGGTGAAGGGCCCCCATGGCCCCGTAGCGGGGCTGGTGCAGCGGAGGCGTGCCGAGCTCGCCTTCTCCAAGGAGAGCAGCCCCACGATCCGCTACAGCGAGGGCGGAGCGATCACGCTGAAGGTTCCCTGCTGCGCCCAGGCGGACAACGCCACGGCCCAGGGCCCGCGCATGTGCTTCTCCTCCACCTGCGCGATGGCGGCGGCGGCCACTGAAGCCTGGTGGTGGGCTGGGATCCGGCCGGTCCCTCGGTGCTGATGCATAACCCCAACGGGGAAGCGCGGCTGGTCGGCGGTGGCGACGTCACCACCCTTCTCGGCAGCGGCAAGGCGCTGCGCTACTTCGAGAAGAACTGGGGCCGGAGGTGGATGGTGGAGGGGCCGGGCAGCGGCTGGTGGCTGGATCTGAGCTGCTGAAGGGCCGCAGAAACACCCACCTGGGGCGGAGGGATGCCTTGATCGAGATACCGACGTAATATTTGCGTAATACGGCTGCAGAAGGGACGATGCGCACGATCTCGGTCCGCCTCGACGACGTCAGCGAGGCCAGGCTCGATCAGCTCTGCCGCACCCTCGGGCTCACCCAGACCGAGGTGGTGAAGGCCGGCCTGGATCTGCTCCAGAGCCAGACTCTCACCCCGGCGCAACTGGCGGATCGCCTCGATCTGGTGGGCTGTTACGCCAGCGCGCCCGCCGGGGAGGTCAGCAGCAGAGGCCGCGACCATTCCGCACGGCTCCGCCAGAAGCTCCAGGAGCAGCGCAAGGAGCAACAGCCAACCGCTTCATGAGCCTTGCCAGCCTGCGCGGCGCCACCCTGGTGGACACCGGACCGCTCGTGGCCTGGTTCGATCGCTCCGATCAGGATCACGCCCGTTGCCGGCGGTTCTTCTCCGGTTTCCAGGGTGTGCTGGTTTCCACCTGGCCGGTGCTCACCGAGGTCTGCCATCTGGTTCCACCACAGGTGGCTCCCCGTTTCCTGGAGTGGAACCGGCTCGGCGGATTGCAGCTGCAGGATCTGCCTGCCATGGCACTGGAGACGATCGGCGGCTGGATGCAGCAATACGGCGACCTGCCGATGGATCTGGCTGACGCGTCGCTGCTGTGGGTAGCGAATCAGAGCGGAATCCGCCGCATCGCCACCCTCGATGACCGTGACTTCGGCATCTACCGCCTGCCTGGTGGCGACGCCCTGGTCAATGTGCTCCACGAGCAGGGCTGACCCCGACCGGCGGCCAGAGGCCAAAGCCTCAGGGAGGCAAGCCTCAGTGTCTGCCGACAATGAAGTTGGCCGGCGGCCAAGGGGGTTGACGCGGGACACTCGATCGCCGCCAGTCGGGTGCTCGATGCGCCGGGGCGGTCCCTGCGGGGTCGGGTGCTCACCCATGCCTTCCTGCTCCAGCTCAGGCCCGGCCCCCTGCCGGCGGTGCGTGGCGGCGATGACGCCGAGAAGGCCTGCTGGATGCCCCGGCCAATATCTACGCCTACGAGGAGCGGTTCTTCGAGGATCACGTGCAGATCATCCAGAGCTTCATCTCCAGGGTCTGAGGCGACTCTCAATCTCGGATGCTGGACCGGGGTTTCGGCTGCCGAACGTGGATCCCGCAGGGCGGGTGACGTTCGGGGACGGACCGGGAGCGTGCGTGGTTGGGCGGAACTGGCCTGCCGACACTGGAATCACCAGCACCCACCTTGAGCAGTGGGTTTGGCTCAGGCTGGCGGAGAAAGCGGCAGAATCCGCACGCGCTGACGCTCTTCATCAATGACCAGTAAGGCACCTCGGAGCAGGTCGTCCTGGTAGGTCATCAGCGCCACAACCACGAGATCTCCGATTCGCTCGGGGAGAACGTTGTGGCAACGCACCTGGATCACACTCGGCCCAGCTTCGCCGGTGAGTGCCAAGGCGGTTCCGAAGTCGAGATCGTGCGTAAAGACGGTGTGACCGTGTCGGCGGACCCATCGCATCAGCTCCGCATCGGGTGCCCTTGGATCGCCCACTTCTCACCAGTGCACCGCCTGATGGCCCGCCTGAGCCAGCAGAGGAATCCATTCGATCGACAGATTCATGTCGACCAGCAGCCTGAGCATCAGCCGACCGCCAGGGCATCCTCCCGCTCTTCCAGGCGCCAGGCGGCATAGGACAGGGCCGCATCCAGATCCGCTGGCTCCAGGAGGGGATAGGCCGCCAGGATGCGCTCACGACGTTCGCCGCTGGCCAGCAGACCCACCAGGGTGGCTGCCGTGATGCGCAGACCGCGAATGCAGGGCTTGCCGCCCATCACGGCGGGGTCGTGGGTGATGCGACTGAATGTCATCGCTCAACGTTAGGGCCGTTCCGCAGGCCCACCACAGCCGCGATTCCAGAGGGTCACTCTCTCGCCCCAACGATGCTTCGCGCCGGGCCTTTCCATGGTCCTCCCTTGGCAAGGGCTGCGCGAGCTGGCCGCCGTCAGGGAGTGGAAGGTCGGCGGAAGAGCCATGGAGGTGTCCCGTCGCTGCGCCGAAAGGCGCCGATCATCATGGCTACACCGGATCTGGCCTGCGTCGTCGAGGGCTGCAAGCGCGAGCTGGAATGGTTGCTGCGCACGCATCAGGGCCGCCCGTTGCCGCGCTGCTGGAGCCATCAGCCACACCGGGAGGAGGAGATCACCCTTCTGGAGGAGGAGGTGCTGCCGGCGATGGCGGCTTTCCTGGAGCGGCTGGCGGTGATCGAGGAGGGTCTGGAGGCGGCCCAAGAGGAGGAGAGTGCCGAGTCGGCCCTGGCTGAGGCGCTGGTGGCCTGAGGGCGCCGGTGGGGCCGGGGCTCCGCCGCCGGCCCCTTCCTGTCGGGTTGGCGGCAGCGATCGGGCTGGAGATGTTGGCCCCTGCGAATCACTCGGATGCCGGTAAGGACATCGCACCGGCAACCTCCCGGGAACCCGGCAACTGCTCCAGCCTCTCCGGCCAGCCACACCTTGATGATCGATTGGCGTGTGACCCCCAGGCGACTGGCCTCCCGATCGAGTGCCTCGATCATCCAGAGCGGGAAGTCGACATTGACCTTCTTCTGCTCCAGCCGCCGCCGGCGTGCACCACCGAGGTCGAGGGCCTGCACGACCGATTCCCCCTCGTCGAAGCGCCGATCGAATTCAGAACTGTTCATAGAGCTCAATCTCCTCCGGCCGGGAACGTCGTACGGAAATGAATCCCGTGCTTGGCGAGGTTGGTGGCACTTTTGGCCGGATCGAACGTGAACTCCATACGGTATGGAATCTATATCGTTTTGTCACCTCTGACATGGCCGGGGTGCGGCTCGCCTCCCAGACGCGCCAGATACTCCTGGATCCAGCGCTGGTGCCGCTGCTCGCTGATCAGCCCGGCGATCGAGGGGGTCTCGGCCGGCACCTGGAAGGCACGGCGAAAGGCCTGGGTGAACGCCGCCAGCTGGGACGGTGGCAGGGCGCGGATGCGCTCGTGAAAAGAGCCGATCGTGGCGGGATCGAGGGGAGCGCTTGGGGTCGGGGTGTCCAGGGCCGCTGGAAGCTTCGGCGGGGCTGCCGACGCAGCAGCTGCCCCGTTGGTGGCGCGGGACGGGCCGTTGAAGGCATCCGCCACCGGGTTCGTAGCCCCCGGCCGCCGCAGCACGCCGTTGCGTGGCCCCTGCGGGCTGCCTGGCTGCGGTTGGCCCGTCTGCGGGTGTCCCGCCTGCGGTGACGCCGGGGGGCCACTCACCTGCCGCTGCTGCTTGTCGTAGAGCGCCAGCCCGAACGGGTTCCCGAAGGTCATCAGGGCGCGCTTGGTGGCATCGGTCTCGACCTCCTTGAGAGCCGATTCATGGGCCAGGCCGAGGTCGGTGTCGATGCCATGGCCGGCGCCGGTGCCCTCGCGCAGCAGATCGCCCACGGCGATGCACACCTTGGCGATGTAGGTGACGCCCCAGCCGTCGCGCTGCGGCGGGTCGTTGGGCGGTCGCGGTTCGCTGCCGATCTTGCGGGGCCGCTCGGCCACGCAGCGCAGCAGCACGGTCTGGCGCTGCCAGCCATCGAACCCGAAGACCCGGTTGGCCTCCGCGATCACCTGCCAGCCCTCCAGGTAGGAGACCCGGCCCCGGCCCTGCTCCCGCTGGCGGACATGGGCCCGATCGAGCGGTGCCGCCAGGGCGGCGTCCTGATCGCGGGAGAAGCGGAACCCCGGCGCCACGGGTGGCGGCAGGTCCGGCAGCTGGGGGGCCGGAGCAGGGGGTGTGACCGGCGGCTGGCGGAGCAGCTCCAGGGCGGAGGGCTGGCGGGTGCTGCGTTGGGCGGTGACGGTGGGGCTGGTGGCGGTCATGGCGAATCAGGGGGGTGGTGAAGGATCGGCTCGGCAGGCATCGCGGCGCCCTACCTGTGGAGCGGTGTGACTCCGCTGGGCGGCGGCAGCGGTTGCATCAACACCCAGCAGGGCGGCTCGCTGCAGAGGACGTGATCAGGGGAAGGGCAGCGGCTGTTGCGCCGCTGGATCGGCTCGACCCAGGCCCCCAGGCGGGAGCGACCGGTTTCAGCAGGCGCTGGACGGTCGGTTCCCCGTACTGACACCGCTGCAGGGCAGCCCTATCAAGTGGGTAGAGACCACGACCCGGGCGGTGAAGGTCCACAACCCGGCAACCGGTCCAAGGGCGCTCCGCACGGGGCGCCCTTCCCATTGGGGGACAGATCCCATGCCGATGCCTACACCTGATCCCCACCACGAGCAGGAAGGAACGGTCTCGCCTGAATCGGCACCGGCCGGGGAGCAGCGGGGCACGCGCGACGCGATGCGCCGGCAGCTGGAGCAGCACTCGGCCCTGGAGGATCTGGGCCCCCTTTTCGGTCCGAAGGCCTGGGGGGGAACGACCTGGCAGGGATGGCCCTGGCCGGGATCGCCGCTGAGCAGGCCGCCGGTCGCCGCTGCCGTCTACAGACCGGCCTTGCGGCGGCCCCGCCACATTCCCGCTGCATAGCCGATCGCCGGCAGCAGCAGATAGGGACGCAGCGGCAGCTGCACCACCAGGGCGATCCCCACCAGCCAGGGCAGGAGCAGCAGAGTCCCGTAGGCCAGCTGGCTGGCCTGATTCCGGCGCGCCAGGCTGCCCGAGCGCTGCACCAGCCGGGGCACGCCCTTGCCGAGCCCGAAGCCCAGCAGCACGGTGAGAACGGTGAGCAGGATCGCGCCCATGGCGGGGAGGCAGCCGATGGGAGTCTGCTGCCGCAAGGGTCAGACCCGGTGGGTAGATGGAGGGGGGATCCATGCCGCTGGTCTCAGCAGCTCCGCTGCCCACGCGCGGTTCTGTCGACCACTGCCGCACGCATCGCTGGCTCGTGGAGGTGGAGCCCCCCCGAGCTGGGGGGCGGCGACACGCTGGAGCGGATGGCGTGTCTGGACGACGACGCCAACGGCCAGCGCCCGGAGACGCACCTGCAGCCTGTGGTGTTCCGCGACCCGCAGGTGGTGAATGCCGATCGGGTGCACCTGCACCTGGACCACCCGCTGGTGCAGCGGCTGCTCACCCGCTTCCTGATGCGGGGCTTCCAGAGCGATGCCCTTGAGCCTCGATGGCCACGGCGCCCCCGCCTGCATGATGAGCTGATCGCCGTGGTGGCGGATTGGCATCCGGCCGATCCGGACCGGCGGCTGCGCAAGGTCAGCAAGGAGAAGGGCAGGCAGACCCTGGAGGATCTGGAAGCGGAGTCGCAGCAGCGGCTGGAAGCGCAGGAGGGGGTCTCGGCCTGCGTGCAGACCCACCGGGTGGAGCCGGCTGGAGCGAACGGTCTGAGGCCTCAGCCAGCCGACCACCTCTGACATCATCAGATCACGGCATCATCATGTGCAGGCTCGGGGACCTGCCCGATCGGGAGAGGGCCCAGCTCGATGCGCTCTGTCGCCAGCGGGGACTGCCGGGGGCCGAGGCGATCCGCCAGGAGTGGACCCAGCGCTGATGCTGCTGCTCGACACCATCATCCTGATCGAGGTGCTGGTGGGCTGCCGCGAGGACGAAACCATCCGGATGCAGAGTTGGCTGGAGAGCTTCCCCCGCCTGCCGCTGGCTGATGCCATCGTGTGCGAAACGGGGCGACTGCGTCACCAGCACGGCCTCAGGATTCCCGACGCGATCATCCGGGCCACGGCCCGTTGCGGCGATCTCATCCTGGCCACTGGCAAGGTGAAGGATTTCCTCCTGGAGCTGGGCGGGGTGCTGCCTCCCTGCCGGCTCGAAGCTGACCGATGACCCATCCCGTGACCACCACGCCAGCGCCGATCGTCACCCGAGAGGCCCTGCAGGCCTTCACCCAGCGGCTGGTGGCGCAGTTCGCGCCCCAGCAGGTGATCCTCTTCGGCTCCCAGGCCCGAGGCGAGGCCCGCTGGGATTCCGACGCCGACATCCTGGTGGTGATGCCGTTCGAGGGGAAGCCGCTGGAATCGGTGAAGGCCATGCACGAGGCCGGTGCCGCGGAGTTTCCGCTGGATCTGCACCTGCGGCGACCGGAGGAGATCGCACCGCGCTACCGCTGGGGGGATCCCTTCATCCGCGAGGCCCTGGATCACGGCCGGGTTCTGCATGGTGAGCTCGACCGCAGCAACTTCGAACGCCGCGGCGTTCACACCCCAGCCCGCAATCCGGTGGTGGAGGAATGGATCGAGCGGGCGGAACGCCACTGGCGGATGGCAGAGCTGTTGCCTGATCTGCCGCCCGGGTATCTCAGCGGCCTGTTCCAGGTGCAGAGATGCCTTGAAACCTATCTGCGCGCCGCCCTGATCGCCCAGGACATTCCCTCGCGCAAGTGCCGCGATCTGCAGATCCTGAGCGAGCGGCTGGGCGACACGATTCCCGGCTGGCAGCCCGATCCCGCAACGCTGAACACGCTCACCCAGGCAGCGCTGGCCTACCTCGACCCCGGCGAGGACCACCCGGAACCCAGCCAGGACGTCACCTGGGCCCTGGCCCACGCCGGCCCGCTGCGGGAGTGCCTGCGCCGCTGGTTCGACAGCCTGGAGGGTGCGGAGCCTCAGGAGGCGGCCTGATGGCGAGACCTGGCTTCATCTGGGAAGACCGCCACGATCGCCCGATCCTCCGTGACCATCGACCCGCCCAACTGTCGGGCTGCAGCGACGAACTCACAGTCGCTTGTCAAACGGTGCGGTCGTGACAGGGCCCGTCGAACTCGCAGAAGAAGATGTTCTGCCAGCGGGAAAGGCCGAGTTTCCCTTCGATCAGCGGGATCGTCTCCGACGGGCCCACCAGGCCGGCCTTGAGGTGGGCATCGCCGTTGCCTGCCTGGGCGTCATGCCTCCACACCCCCTTGGGGATCTGCCGGCTGAGGAAATCGATCACGTCCTCCTGCACGCTCTCGTCCCAGTTCTCCTGGATCATCACGGCCGCCGTGGCGCCCTGCACCGCCTGCACGGGCTCGGTGATGTCCACCAGCTGCTGGGAGCGGCGGGTGGCCAGGCGGATCAGCTCGCGCATCGTGGTGCTCCGGAGACGGTCACGTCAGCCCATGGCATGGACGACCTGGTGGCAGGCCTTGATCGCAGCGAACACCGCGCCGGCGACTCCGGATCGACCCTTGGTGGCCGGCAGCAGGACCACAACGAGATCGGCTCCACACGGCAGACCGAGAACCTGTGCGACAGGGAGCGACCAGCTCTCGACAGCAATGGGGACAGGGAAGATTGGGGAAGTGTTCCAGGATCTTCTGATCGAGCAGGCTTGGGGCCGCGGGGGCAGCGCCGATGGCCATGGACTTCACCAGAACGTGCGGCAGGGGAACGTGGAGAGCTGGGGATCGGCGGTGAGCAGCACCAGCCGCTCCAGTTCGGCCTGGGCGGCGAGCATGCGATCAAATGGATCGCGGTGGGGCTGGCTGTAGGCGCCGGCACGCAGGCCATGGGCCAGCCCGATCGGCAGGGGCTGGAAGCCATCAGCCTGCAGCAGCCCGGGCAGATCAGCGATGGCCTGCTCCAGCTCGGGCAATCTGCCCTGGTGGTGCTTCAGGCTCAGCTCCCACACCGTGGCCGCACTCACCAGCACCGTGGTGGCTGGATCGGCGAGGAGGGTCTGCGCCGGTTCCGACAGGCGCTCGGGATCGAACCACCACCACAGCAGCACGGGGCTGTCGAGCAGGTAGCCCGATGGTTCGCTCATCGCTGAGTAATCTCAGGCAGCAGGTTGCCTTCTTCCCAGCTGGCCAGCTCATCGGCGGCCATCGGCTCCAGTAGGGCATCGGGGTTGCGCAGGGGGCCCTGGCTGCGCAGGCGACCGGGGATGCGCCGGGGCGGCGGCGGTGCCAGGGGCATCAGGCGCGCCCAGGGTTTGCCGGCCTTGGCGAGCAGGATCGTCTCGCCGGCATGGGCGTCATCGATCAGGCGAGAGAGGTGGGTCTTGGCCTGATGCACGTTCACGATGCGTGGCGCCCCGTGTGGCGCGGATGGGAGCGAATCCATGGCATCACGACCAGACGGCTTGCTTAGCTTAGGCATGAACTAAGGCCATCAGAAGTCGTCGAAGTCGCTGCCGAAGGGCCGCTGCAGCTTCAGCTCCACAGTCTTGTAGGGCTGGGGCAGGCGTTGGAGATCGATCAGCCGCTGCTCCCGTTCGCGGGCTTCGCTGGCGGCTGAATCGAGGAGCACGGTGCGGGGTTCGCACAGCAGGGCCCCATCGGCCATGGCCACCAGGGTGATGCGCAGCTGCAGCGGCAGGCGTCTGCGGGGTCCGCCGGCTCCAGTTGGAACAGCCCGAAGGACAGCCGGCTGGTGATGATCTTGGCGGGCAAGCGGAGCAGTTCGGCTTCCACGGGCGGGCTCTGGTCCTTGCGCTCCTTCCTGGGGCGAATCACCGGCACCACCACCTCCTGCAGGGAGGTGCCGCCGTGCACGAAGCGCAAGCCGGAACCCTTGCGGGGGCAGCGATCGTGGCCCAGGGGGAACACCGCTCCCCAGCTCACGGTGAGGCCCAGCTCAGCAGCGGTGAACACCTTCTGGCCAGCGCTGGGCGTGACGCCGCTGCCCGGGGAGAAGCGACGGTTCTTGAACGTGAGCTCCTCGGCCGTGGGGCAGTGATCGCCGAAATGGGCCAGAAATCGGCAGGGGCGGGTCGGGATCCGCAGCGGTTCGATGACTTGTCCTGAGATCACATGAGTTCAGGGGAATGGCCGCTCAGTAGCCGAGGTCTTTCCGACATCGGTCCAGGTTTTCATGCACCTTGATTGTGCTTGGATGATTTGATCCAAGTGCCTTCTCTCTGATCGCCAGGGCGCGGCGGAAGAGTGGCTCGGCTTTGGTGCAGGCAGCCTGGCTGGCGTACAGCTCAGCGAGGTTGTTAAGGTTGTTGGCGGTATCGGGATGATCGGGCCCCAGTGCCTTCGTTGATCGCAAGGCGCGGATGAAGAGGGGCTCGGCTTTGACGTAGGCACCCTGGCTGGCATAAAGCTTCGCGAGGTTGTTGAGAATGCCTGCGGTATCGGGATGATCCAGCCCCAGTGCCTTCTCGTTGATCGCCAGCGCGCGGATCAAGAGGGGCTCGGTCTTGGCATAGGCACCTTGCTTCCAATACACCCCCGCAAGGCTGACAAGGCTTGTGGCGGTATCAGGGTGATCGGGCCCTAGTGACTTCTCAGTTATTGCGAGGGCGCGGATCAAGAGGGGCTCGGCCTTGACGTAGGCGCCTTGCCTCCAGTACAGCACCCCAAGGTTGTTCAGACAGGTTGCGCTCATGGGGTGATCGGATCCAAACGACTTCTCGTTGATCGCCAAGGCGCGGAGCAAAAGGGGCTCGGCCTGCGCATAATCACCTTGAATTTCATATAGTGCTGCGAGGTTAAGAAGGCTGGTGGCGGTATCGGGGTGATCAGGCCCCAGCACCTTCTCTCTGATCGCCAGGGAGCGGCGTATCAGGGGCTCGGCTTTGGCGTAGGCACCCTGGGACTGATACAAAAACGCCAGGTTGTTGAGGCTCGTGGCGGTCGAGGGGTGCTCGGGCCCCATCGCCTTCTCACTCCATTGCAGGATCTTTTCCCACAACTCTGCCGCCTTCCCAAAAGCTCCCTTGGCTTTGAAGGCATTGGCCTGCACCAGCCACTCCGGCACCTGAGATGGGAGGTCTGGAGATCTGCCCTTTTGCTGCTGAACCAGTACCACCTGGGAAAGCGACACCGTCTCGTCTCGGTGGCGTTCAGCAGCAGCTGCCTGCAGCCCCTTGCCCAGCAGCAGCATGGCCAGGCCAGCGCTCCACCAGCGAATGCCCATGGAGCCGAGCTCCTCCCTCATCTCGGGCCTGAAGTTCAAGTTGTTCAGAGCATGGCCCAGGATCGATTGTTCTCGATGCATTTTCCAGTGGGATTTCTATCTATTCGAGGACAGGGGACATGATCCCATCCCGCACGTTGCCTCAGCCAACCGCAATCGCTACGCTGCCCTCATCGAGAGGCAGCTCCAGTAGCCCACGTCCGGCTGTCCTCTCCACCGACACCGCGAGGTCCAGGAGCAACCGGGAGCGGCTCCGGCATCAGATGCCGTTCGCTCCAGCGTGAGCGTGCACTTCAATGTTAACCGTCATGCTTCTTGCCACCACACCCAGCCTGGAGGGCCGGACGATCCGCCACGTCCTGGGGCTGGTGCATGGCGAAACGATTCTGGGCGCCAACCTGTTCCGCGATCTGCTCGCCGGCATCCGCGACCTGGTGGGTGGCCGGGCACGGGCCTATGAGTCGGCCCTGGTGCAGGCCCGGGAGATGGCGCTGGCGGAACTGGAACAACGGGCCCGGCTGCTGGGCGCCGACGCGGTGGTGGGCGTCCATCTCGACTACGAGGTGCTCGGCCAGGCCGGCGGAATGCTCATGGTGTGCGCCACCGGCACCGCCGTGAACCTTCTGCCGCAGGAGAGCCTGCTGCCGCCCCCTCCCCCATTGCCCCGCAGGGGCTGAGGAGCCGGGTGAGCAGGGCTCAGGGCTGTCCGGGCAGCCGGGGGGCGTTCAGCCCGTCCTCCCTTCGGATCGTTCCCTTTTGCCCGAGGTCATCGAAGAGGATCCCCGTTCCTGCCGCTGGATCGAGATCCCCTACCGAGAGGAAGAGATCACCCGCCTCGCGGAGGAGGTGCTCCCGGCGATTTCCGCCTGCCTGTCAAGGCCGTCAGCGAGACCTGCCTCACGCTGCACTTCGGGGGGCGGGGGCTTGAGCAATCAGGCCCTGCCGGCCAGGTGAGGCGGATCTTCCAGGCCGGTAGCCCCTACCGTTCAGTGCTCCTCGCTGTCCTGGAGCAGGGGAAGCACCCGGGGCGTCCCCAGGATCAGCAACCAGACAACGGCAAAGGTCCCTGCCGCCACCCATTGCTGCCGCAGAAGGGCCACCACCGCGATGGTGCTGGCGGTGACCCGCACGGCCCGCACCGCAAAGCGCAGTAGGACGAGCTTGCGATCGGGCGGCTGATCGGTTGGTGAGGGATCGGGCCCGGAATCGTCAGCAGGCATGACGCGCGCTCCTGGCTGTCCATGATGGCCGCAGGATCACACCGCCATCCGCGATGGCCTCATGGATGGATGCGTCGCGATCCTCGGAGCGGGAATGGGACCCAACGCCTGGTCATTCCTGGGGCTCACCCCCGTGCTTCAGCCCCAAGCAGCTCGACACCCTCTGCGTTCGAGAATCGTTGATCGAAGCTCATCACCGGTAAGACACCGGCGCGGGCGGCGCGGGCAAGGATGAGCTGATCGGCCAGATCTCCGTCCTGGCGAAAGTGCTCGAGGGCATCGATCACGCCGTCGATGTCATCGACCACCACACCGCGGGTGCGCACCAGCCGTTCCAGAAGACCGTGCCGGGTCGGCCGGTCGAGCCCGTAGCCGCGCAGTACCCAGGCCACCTCCGCCAGCACGACATCGGGGAGAAAGACGCCACCTGTGGCGATCGCCTCCAGAAACGCTCGTTCGGCGATCGGCGTCTGCCGAGGGTCGTCGCCCACCAGCAGACGGACGATCACGTTGGTATCAAGCGTCCGCACGATCAGCGGCAGGGTCGGAGTCAGAGCTGACGGCAGCAGCGATGGCCTGATCCATCTCCTCAAGGCTCAGGCAGCGGCTGACGGCAGGCCGATGGAGGAACAGCTCCTCCGGCTCGTATCTGGACGGCACCAGCACCAGCCGGCCCTGGCGGTCGATGCTCACCTGGAGCCTGGCCCCAGGAGCCAGGCCGAGGGCATCGCGCAACGACCTGGGGATGGTGAGCTGACCCTTGGAGGTGAGAGTGACGGTGGTCATGACGGCATTGCAAGGCGGCCTGCCTTACGTCTCTGCCTCACGGGAGTGCCCCTCCTTCTGCGCGGGCTGCTCCGGCTGTCAGCCCGGACCCGTCTCAGCGGCCGATGTCCTCCTGCCAGAGGTCGGGCTTGAGGCGCTGCATCCGCTCCATCAGCGCCACGCAGGCCGGATCGTCCAGGCAGTCCACGGCGATACCCGCCGGCCGGAGCCAGTCCTCAGCGCCTGCATAGCTGCGCCTGTCACCGATCACCACCCGGCGCAGACCCAGCAACACGGCGGTCCCGGCGCACATGGGACAGGGGGAGAGGGTGGTCACCAGGGTCAGCTGCCGCCAGTCGCGACGCCGGCCTGCCCGGCGGATGCACTCGGGTCTTCAAGGTCCGGGGGGAGCTGATTGATCACATCATCGCGAGCCACCGCCTGGTCAACCCTCGCAACAGGCCCGTGGCCCGTACGGTGGCGGCAACCGATGGGTTGCCTTCGGTGAAGGGGGACCCAGGGCAGTGCGGGCGCGATCCGGCTTCAGCCCATGCGGCTGTGGTGGCAACCTTCAGCCTGTAAAGACAAGCGTGGTGCAGGATCCTCGCCATCACCGAGCAGGAGGTACAGCCGGAGTGAAACGTGGACCGTAATCTCGCCTGCGCCTGCAAGAAGTAGTACGGGAAGTTGCCCGATGCCGATGCGTTTCTCTCGGCCTCGCTGCGCTCAGTGCGTGCGTCGCTGCCGATGCTGATGCGACAGTGGCGAGACCTGGTCGGATGGATCCCCACCCCAGGATTCCCTGGTGGTTGCTGATGCCCGCCGCCCGTAGCGCCCCCAGATTCTCAGCAAAGGAATGGAAGGTTCACTGCGGTCGAAGCACTCACCTGTTTTCCGTCGTCCCCGTCATGCCCTTCGGATGTACAGATGAGTTCGTTATTGATGTCGTGTCCTGAGCCTGCAACTTGTGGTCACTGGCGGCACGGCAGTACGCGTAGCGTTGAACCAGTGCAACGCGGAGACCCTCTCCAGGCATGACCACCCTCGAGTTCCTCTCTCCGCCCCGCGCCCGGCAGGGCCTGCACCCTGTGGTGGAGGACTTCCGCCGGTTGATCGAGCAGCAGGGCTGGTGGGCCCGCCTCGAGGAGGCGATCGCCCGGGCCCGTCGCAGCGGCATCCGCGACCTGGATCCGATCACCGATGGCGAGAGCTTTCTGGTCTGGCTGCACCAGCTTCTCCACTGGGTGCCCACGGAGAACGAGCAGAGCAGCGGCCTCCTCGATCGCCTCTGCACCTTCTATTTCGTCCTCGACCAGCCACCCCTGCGGGATCTGCAGACCCCGGTGCTGCCGAACGAGCAGGCGCCGCCGCTCACTCCTCTCTCGGCCTGGATGGTGGCGTTCGCCGCGGCGATCGGCACCTTCATGGACCAGCCCGAGTCGCTCACCGCCGAATCGCTGGCCTCCTTCCGGGCGGCACCGGCCTACTGCCTCGACGACTACGTGGAGCCCCACGGCGGCTGGCGCTCGTTCAACCAGTTCTTCGCCCGCTACGTGCGACCCGGCCTGCGGCCCATCGCCGCCCTCCACGATCCACGCGTCCTCGTCTCCCCCGTCGACTCCACCTTCCTGGGCCAGTGGGAGATCCATGCCGACTCCCGCATCGACGTGAAGGGGCTGGAGTGGTCGATCCGTGAGCTGCTGGAGGGAAGCCCCTACGCCGACCGCTTCGCCGGTGGGCTGTTCATGCATGCCTTCCTCAACACCACCGACTACCACCGCCTTCACGCCCCGGTGGAGGGACACGTGCTCGAATCCCGGGTGATTCCCGGCCAGACCATGCTGAAGGTGGTGGCGGAACCGGTGGCCGTGGCGGAGGATCCGCTCGGTGCGGCCCCGGGCAGCCAGCGGCTGGTGGGTCGCCGCTACGACCCCCGCGATGAGACCGGCTACCAGTTCAGCCAGGCCCGTGGGCTGGTGGTGCTCGCCTCGCCGGTCGGCCTGGTGGCGGTGCTGCCGGTGGGCATGGCGCAGGTGTCCTCGGTGATCCTCACCGCCCATGAAGGCGTGACCCTGCGCAAGGGGGAGGAGATCGGCTACTTCCAGTTCGGCAGCTCCGATGTGGTGGTGGTGTTCGAGGCCGCCAGCAACGTGTGTCTCACGGCCCAGGTGGGGGTGCACTACCGCATGGGCCGACGCATCGGCCAGGCCGACCCGGTGATGGCCCCTGGGCGGCTCGAGTCACGGACCTGACCACCCCTTGCAACGATGGACGTCTGAGACGGTGGTCCTTCAGCACCGGCGAGGCCGGTGCTGCTCCTCGGGAATTTCCACTCGGCTTGACGCCACTGGGAACGAGAAATCACCCAATCAACGAGGAGGCCAAAGAGCGGAATAAGCTGCGCTCTATGGCCATTTGGCTGGAGGCATGAAAAGCTAATCTAATTGGCAAACCTTAGTCCCCATCTGATTGACGATGCATTTCCCCCCGATTCTCTCGATTCGCCAGCGAGGGTATTTCTCGTAGTCAGCCTCATATCTTTCTCATGTATCGCCATTGTCAACAAAGATTGTTCCACCTGTGACACCGTCGTGCATCCACCGACAGTGAAATCTCGATGGTTGGCGGCCTGGATACTGAATAGAACAGGGCTGCCTCCATGCGGTTGGCGATGACTGCGCATGCAAAGGCGCAGCTGTAAGAACCAGCAATCCAACCAATGGGAAACTAACCATGATCCAGGCTCCTGTTCGCAGAAAGCCTATGGGTCGCATGGGGAGCCACCTCCCAGCCTTTCTCGTATTGCACTGAAGCCCCGACCAGCTTGGGGCCACTTTCTCCAATCACACCCCGGACCGCCCCCGGGAACCCTGAAGGCAGTTGCAGAATCACCATGGCCTTCACCACCGCTGAGATCGGCATCGAGCTGCTGATGGACTTCACCAACGGCCTGGCCGAGATCCGTCACCGCATGCCCGCCAGGGCCTTCGGGGCCGGTCTCAATCCAGAGCGGGGCCGGAGGTGCGGCGGATGGGCTGCTGGAGGTTCTGCTGGAGGTTCTGGATCTGACCCGTGCCGAGAGGGGGATCTGAGCACCAGAACAGCAGCGCGATACATCGGGATTCCCGGATGGGGGCGCGGCTCCCGATCTCAACCAGGCGCCAGTGCAGACTCGAGCTTGACTGATCCGCACCAACGGAGGTTGCCGGAGGAAGCCTGCAACGACTTGGAGAGCCTTATCTGCGAGCCGAGATCGACCGATTGGCCCTCGGGACTGGCCGGCGACGAGGGTGAATCCACTTTGACCTTGTGGTTTTCACCTGCGACGGATTTGCTGGTGTGTTGGCAGCAGGGGCGAAGTTCTTGCCGATGACCATAACCTTCGCGTACAGGACACCACCCACCAGAGCGGCGATCAGGCAGCGGATACGGGTGTGACTGAGCCAGGCAGGACGGGAAGGGCGGGAGCCGAGGGAGGAAGTGGAGGGAGCCGTGAAGCCTTCCCTGACCGGGGAAGGTCGGTATCAAGTGCGACAGTGTGGCAGGCGGTAGCCACAGGCTCGCGAGGGAGGGGTCACTCCTCCCCCCTGGCCTACCGTTTATGCGGTAGGCAGCCGTCTTTGGGGGTATTCCGTATCACCCCGAGCCGTATCTCCCCGTTGTCTGATGTGATTTCTGCATAGCGCTTTGGCCAATGGCGACGATCAGTGAGCGGTGAGCTTGAGTCGGCCAGTCGTCAGAGGTGGATGGCGTCAATTACCCGAGGGCGCCGGCCAGCTTCATTGTCGGCTGTCATCTGCGGGCTCCTGACCCGGTGGACCTGGAGGAGGTCTGGACCACGCTGGGGAGCGGCTCCCCACGCTGAAAGCTCAGATCGAGGCCCTGCTGGAGGAGTGAGGAGCAGCCGTACCGGTTTTGTTCACCCGGGCTGGCGGCGTTCAGCATGGACACCTTCCTCCGCCCAACTGCAATTTCCATCCCAATACCGCCACCGCATGGCGAGCCGTACACCCTGACCATGTCAGGACACAACAATCGACTGGTCGCCGGGTGCGCTCCTGGTCACGATCAAATCAGGTGTCGGCCAACCTCCCATCGGCATGACCGCCCAGCTCGAGCTGCAGATCGCCCTGGATCCCTCGCGCCGCGGCGCCGAGTTCCGGCTGCTCGATGCCCACGGCAGCCAGCTCGCCTACCACCACGCCGACATCGCCGCTCTCCCCGCCAGCCGGCAGCAGGGGCTCTTCGACCTGAGGGACTATCTGCGCAACTACATCGAGGAGCCCCGCCACGAGGCGGAGATCGCCGCCATCGGTGTCTGCATCGCCCACGACCTGCTGGGGGAGGAGATCTTCAGCCCGCTGTGGCAGCCCGTGTCCCAGCGCACCCTCTCGATCCGGCTGCCCGCTGGCGAGGAGCAGGCCCATCCCCTCGCGGCCGCCCTGGCCCGCGTGCCCTGGGAACTGGCCCGCCCCAGCGCGGGCGAGAAGACCCTGGCGGAACGCAACCTGGTGGTGCGCATCCAGCCTCCCGCGGATGCCCCCAGCTCCGATGCCGCTGGCGCTGCAGCCCGGTGAAGACCTGCGGGTGCTGCTGGTCTTCGCGGCGGCGCGGGGCTCCAGCCCCTGGCGGCCCGCGAGGAGCGGCGGGCCCTGCTGGAGCTGTTCCAGCGGGAGATCTATCCCAACCGCCGCATCGTCGCCCATGTCCTCTCCCATGGCGTCACCCGGGAGCGGCTGAGCGATCAGATCCAGCGCCATGACGGCTATCACCTGATCCACTGGAGCGGCCACGGCCACCGGAACCTGCTGGAGCTCGCCGACGCCGACGGCAATCCGGATCGGATCAGCGGCGAGGAACTGCTGGAGCTGTTCGCCGAGGCCGGCGGCTTCCTGCCGCAGCTGGTGTTTCTCAGCGCCTGCCATTCCGGCGCACCGCTGATCAGCGGCTGGAGCTCGTTCCTGGCGGTGGCGCAGGGCGTGGAGCCCGCACGCTCAGAAGGCGGCCACCGCGGCAGGGGCCACTCACCCCGAGGCCCCGGTCGGCACGGACGATCCCTCCGGCAGCGAGCCGGCCGGCTTCAGCGGCACCGCTTCCGCCCTGCTGGCCGCCGGGGTGCCGACGGTGGTGGCGATGCGCTTCGCGGTGAGCGATGGCTACGCCCGCCAGCTGGCGGTGGCCTTCTACCGCCACCTGCTGGCCGACCCCCAGCCCAAGGAGGCGGCGACGGCCCTGGCGATGGCCCGCGACCGGCTGCTCGAGGCGCGCCCAGACGGGGTGCGCTTCGCGAGGGCGGATCACGCCACTCCCCTGCTCTACGGCCAGCCGGACAGCGGCCTCCCCATCCGGCAGCTGGGCGGCCGCTCCCCGGCCCAGGCCGAGATCCGCCGCCGCCTGCACTCCATTCCCGAGCTCACGAGCGCCAGCCACCAGCACTTCGTGGGGCGCACCTGGGAGCTGGCGGGCCTGGGTGCCCGTTTCCTCGGCTCCAGCGGCGGCGCAGAGATCACGCCGGTGGCGGTGATCACCGGCCTGGGCGGAATGGGCAAGAGCGCTCTGCTGAGCGAGGCCCTGGACCTGTGGGAAACCCGCTTCCGCTGGCTGCTGCTCTACCAGGCCAAGCCCGACCGCCCTGAGATTCGAGGGGACGCTGGAGGACATCCACCTGCGGCTTGCCGGAGAAGTGCAGCGCTACTACGAGCATGTGCAGCAGAACCCCGCCGATGCCATCCACCGCGAGGCCAGCGGGACCTTCACCGGCGAGCAGCGGCTGCGGCGCTTGATGGAGAACCTCTGCCGCGCCCTGCGCGATGAGCCCATCCTGCTGGTGCTCGACAACTTCGAGACCAACCTGCGGCCCCAGCCCGATGCCCCAGGGGCAGCCGAACCCCGCTGGAGCTGCCAGGATCCGGCCTGGGATCAGTGCCTGCAGCTGCTGGCCGAGCAGCTGCGGGGCTCCCCCTCGCGGGTGCTGATCACCAGCCGCCGGCCGCTGGCGGCCCTGGCCGGTGGCCGGGGCTATGGGGTGGCGCTGGGGCCGCTGCAGAGAGCCGAGGCGGCCCTCTTCCTCGGCTCGCACCCCGCCCTGCGCGCCATGGTCTTCGGGGGGGAGGAAAGCGAGCGGCAGCTGGCGCTGCGGCTGCTGCAGGCCAGCCGCTTTCACCCCCTGCTGATGGTGCGGCTGGCGGCGCTGGCGGCCGCAGCGGAGCGCCGCGCCCAGCTGCTGGAGGCGCTGGACACCCTCGAGCGGCAGAAGGGCTACGAGGCGTTGCCGGAGCTCTTCGCGGGCACGGCGGATGAGGCCAGCCGCGAGCTGGAGCTGAGCTACCTGGGCGATGCCCTCCGCACCTCCACCGATCAGCTGATCGCCCAGGCCGGTGCCGACGCCCGCCAGCTGCTGTGGGATCCTGGCGCTGGCCAATGATCCGCTCTCCCGGGAGCTGCTGGAGGGGGTCTGGAGCGGCGAGAGCCCTGAGATCCAGCAGCTGCGGGCCGCCCGCCAGCTGCTGGATCAGCGGGATTCCCTGCCCCCTGAGCTGCAGCGCATGCTCGATGAGCTGCCCCAGGAGGTCCGCGAGGCACTGGAGGCCCTGCCGGCGGCGCCGCAGCGCCCCGCCCTGGAGCCCCTGCTCTCCTCCCTACTGGCGGTGGGTCTGCTCGATGTGCAGCAGCTCACCGGCGGCCAGAAGCACGAGCCGGCCGCCAGCGTCTACAGCGTCCATGCCCTGGTGGCCGAGCGCACCGGCACGTGGATGGAGCAGCACCCCGAGGAGCAGGGGGATCGGGGACCCGCTGCCGTGCGGCAGGCCTTTGCCGAGCGGCTGATGGCCAGCTACAGGGAGCTGCAGCACCAGCAGCAGGCGGCGGCCCTGGAGGCCGGCCGCCAGGCGATCGTCTACCTCGTGCAGGCCGGTGCCTACGAGCCACTCGCTGGCTTCGCCAATCAGGTGGTCACCAGCACCAGAGACCCAGCGCGGCTGCAGGGCCTTCTCTCCCACCTGCACGGGGCCGCCGAGGCTGCCCCGCCAGGGAGGCCGCGCCTGATGTGCCTGTGCGATCTCGCCGATGCCTTAACTAGCAGCGGCGCTTTTCGCGAGAGCCTGCCCTTTTACGAGCAGGCGGCCGAGCTGGCCCGCCAGGCCACGGCTGGAACCGAGGAGGAAGCCCGCCAGGGCTTGTCGGATCTGGCCGTGACCCTCGGCAACTGGGCGCTTGCCTTAAGGAACGTGGGGGATCTGGATGCCGCCCGCGAGCTCGAGCTGCACGCCGCCGAGGCTGACAGGTACGCCGGCCGTCCCTTGATCCAAGCGATCGGCAGCGAACTGGAGGTCCTGCGCATCGATGTGATGAAAGGGGGGCTCGCCACGGCCCTGCCGGAGATCGAGCAGCGCCTGGCGCAGGTGGCGGGCTGGTGGCACCAGAGCCGCCAGGGCCAGCACATCCCGGAGGCACCAGATCTGGAAGTCCTCAGCCGCGTCTACATCGCTGCACTGGATATTGCCAGGGATGCGGACTACGCCCGAGAGGACTGGACCTCGGCGCTGGTGCGCCTCGAAACAACTCTGGGTCAAGCAGGCCATGGGCCGATCCGCCGCAGACATCGGCCGGGGCCGCTTCAATCGGGCCACGGTGCTGATCCGCCTCGAGCGCCTGGCGGAGGCCCAGGAGGAACTGGAAGCCTGCCTGGAGCTCTTTGCCGAGGATCCGGCCATGACCTCCAAGGTGCGCAGTTCCCTGGCGAATCTGTTCGATGCGCTGGGCGATACGGAGCAGGCCATCAGCCAGGAGCGCCGGGCCCTGGCGATCTGCGAACACCTGCCCGATCCGGACGATCGCGCCATCTCCCACAACAACCTGGCGATTTCCTGCAGAAGGCCGGCGGCGAGCCGCACCGCCGGGAAGCCGCCCGCCACCAGCTCGCCGCCCTGCTCTATTGCCTCAGCGCGGGCCTGACTCAGAACCTGCAGACCTCCCTGGGCAACTACGTCATCGCACTTCCGCCGGGCCCAGGAGGCCGGCGGCGAGCTGGTGGTGCCGCCTGTGGCTGAGCTGCTGGCCGATCCGGCCTTCGCGCCGCTGGCGGAATGGCTGGCACAGCGGCAGGTGGATCCCGCCGAACTGCAGCAGCAGGTGAATGAACTCCTGGAGGATATGCCGCCAGAAGGCCCTCGCCGGCGACGGATCCCCTCCCTCTCCCCCGCCATGACTTCTTCCGACCTTTCGGATCGCCCCCTCGCCCAGCTGCTGAGCGACCTGGAGGAGGCCGTACGCCGGGGCGATGCCGCGATGGCCCAAAGGCTCGAGCAGCAGATCCTGCAGCGGCTCGCCCGGCAGGCCGCCGAAAGCGCCGCCATCGAGCAGCAGGTGAAGGCCCTGATGGCTCAGCTGGCGCAGGCCGAGCAGCCCCTCCACAGCCGCCAATTCCGGCGGAACCCAGCTTCCCTCCGGAAGATGTGGAGGACCAGCTGGCGGAACTGGAGGCGCTGCTGAATCGGGAGCGCAGCGCTGCCTCCACACCCGGCGGCCCTGCGCCGCGGCGCGTGGTGCCGGTCTGGTATCGCCACCAACCGCACCCCGGAGAGCGGTGGCTACGGCAACGGCCGCAGCGCCGCCACCTCCTACGGCCGGGTCCTGGTGCACGTGCCCCAGGGCCCATCGCTTCGGGGAGACGGGCAGCAGCTTCTGGAAGAAGCTGAAACGCTTCGATCTGCGCGACGATCGCCTCCGCCTGCAGGCCGTCGAACCCCGCGAGCGGGATGCCTTCTTCCTGGAACTCCGCGAGCGGATGGAGCAGGCGCGGCAGGAGGGGGCCGCACCCCACGCCCTGATCTATCTGCACGGCTTCAACGTCAGCTTCCAGGAAGCCGCCATCCGCGCGGCCCAGCTCGGATGTGGACCTCAAGGTGGAAGGTGCCACCGCGTTCTTCAGCTGGCCGTCACGCGGCAGCATCGCTGCTTACCCGGCCGATGAGGCCACGATTGAGGCCTCGGAAGCTGCGATCAGTGACTTCCTGATCGATTTCAGCAGCCAGTGCGGCGCCGAGAAGGTGCACCTGGTCGCCCACAGCATGGGCAACCGCGGCCTGCTGCGGGCCCTGCAGCGCATCGCCGCGGACGCCCAGGCCAGGGCATCGGTGAAGTTCGGCCAGATCTTCCTGGCCGCACCGGATGTGGACCGGGATCTGTTCCTTGATCTGGCCCGCCTCTATCCCCAGTTCAGCGACCGCGCCACGCTCTATGCCTCAGCCGCCGATCGGGCCGTGCACCTCTCGGCCCGGCTGCATGACGCGCCACGGGCCGGCTACTTCTCCCCCTACACCGTCACACCGGAGGTGGACACGGTGGCGGTTCCGAACTTCGATCTCGACTGGATCGGCCACGGCTACTACGCCGAGGCCGAGGCCCTGCTGCATGACATCTTCGATCTGATGCGGCGCGATTCCCCGCCGCGGGACCGTCAGCGCCTGATCGCCGCCGAGGCGGATGGGCTGCGGTTCTGGCGGTTCAACCGCTGAGCCATTTCCGCTCCAGGGCCTGCCGAATCCCTGTTCCCTCCGGATCCGTTCATCCCCACTTCCATGAGCCAGGGCCTTCTTGAGGAAATCGCCCAAGGGCTGGCTGGAGCAGGGCAGTGCGACCGCTCAGCAAAGGGTCGAGGGATTCAACAGCCGCGATCTGGATGAGGAAAGCGAAGACTCCCTTCGCGACCTGGCGACAGGACTGCGCAACGACCTCCACCACATCCAGGGCCTGCTGGAAGAGGTCCTCAGCAGCGAGATCCCGGCCCTCAAGGGAAGGCTGTCCTGACAAGCTGAGCTCCGGCCAGGGTGCCCTGACCGCGAACTGCACCGGAGTGGTTAATCTGGCGTGGGCGACGGATCACCCGACGAGAGATTCCCTCTCGCGTGGGTTCTGCTGGCTGGCAGAGGAGGTACAGGCTGCTATCTCAGAGTTCCAGAATCTGCAACATTGGCCCGCGGCGCTGTGCCTCTGATTTCGCTGCATCCCTGGCTTCACTTGCAACTACTCTTCAACCATCTACATCCGTCCCCGCCCCACTCCCACTCTTCGGCCTCGCCGCTGCCTTTGGCTACAGCCGCAAGCTGAGAAAGCGCATCAAGGGCAGCAAGCTGCCTGTAGCCAGCGCGATCGACTGAGGTTGCTCACGATCGAGCCTGAAGACCTGCCATGTGGCGGGGCTTTTTCGTGCTGAAAGGGGTGAGGTTTTTAGGCGCAACAGGCTCCTGGTGCTCACCTGCTATCGAGCCGCTCACCTGCAACCAGCTCCGCCAGGCGCTCGGCATCCGCAGCCGCAGCATCCCGAAGCGCCACCTGCAGGCTGCGCTGATCGCATGAACCACCACACCTTTCCGCCCGTGGGAACACTGCAGGCAGCCACCACGCACCGATGTCCACCGACTCGACTGCGCCGATCACCGACGCCTTCATGGTGCTGCTGCACCACGTCGTCTCCGAGCTGACCGCCGAGCAGGCAGCGGCGCCCACGTTCACGCCGAGGTAGCCCAGGCAGCAGCCGGAGCTGAGAAGGGACTTCACCGCGGAGATGCGCCTGCGGACCGTATCGGGGCGCAGCTCCTGCTGCTCCAGGTGGCGCAGATAGCCTTCGAGCATGTCCGCCTTCAGCTCATCGTTTTTCAGGAGTCCCCAACTAAAAGTTGACTCCACCGCCATTACATGTCACATTTACGCTTGTCCCTATTGGGATTGGCCTGTCACGTGGCTCCGCGCATCAATTAGTTTCTCACCGGGCAAGAATGTTAGGCAGTCATTCGCAACACTGCTAAATGTGGACTTTCGTTCATGAGCAAGTCGAGCTCGATCTCGTTTCTGAGTATCTAGAAGCCAATAGAGCCAGGCTTGCCGAAGGCGCTGGACGCCACGATTTAGATTTAGGCAAGATGGTCAAGATGCTTCATCATAGGGGAGAGATTATATACCACTTCCGAAAACATGTAGAAGGTGTCATTGGGTTCACGATTGGAAGTCCAGCCGAGCAGTTTAGCAACCAATCAACCCTCTATATTTTTCAAGCTATTTGCGATCAAAATAAATATAAGCTATTCCCTAGTGGTCTCGCCCTGGTTCTCGAATATGGTAAAATGCGGGATTGCAGTCATGTTGAGTGCAAAGTCTTGAAGTCTAATCAAAGGGGGATAAGGCAGACCAGAAAGCTCTTCAAGGCCATCGGCGAAGGCGCAAACGCCTTCGGCGAGAATGCTTGCATGTTTAGAGCTGAACTCATGTACTTTGAATCCAAACTGAGCAGATACTTGTAGGGTCAACACATTTCTTCCTCTGATTTGCGCCTTGCAACAGGAAAGGACTTCGCCTGCAGGGGCGGGGGGCGTTGCCGGAATCCAGGCGGAAGCAGGGATCTGGCCCAGTCGTGACGGGCGATCCCGGCCGTGGCCGGCTGGACCTCATCCTCTGGATGAGCCGTTCCAGGATCCCGGCGCCCACGCCCTCCCCGGCGAGGGCATTCCCCCGGACATGGGGGCAGGAGCACACTCGCTGATCGTTCTGGGGCTTAGGGAATGGGCCAGCCGTCACCGATCCAGATGCCCCCGGCCCGGCTGACCGTGCTGCTGTGCGGCAGCTCGGCCCTGCTCACCCTCGTGCTCGCCCTCACCAGCGTTCCCAGCTGGCGGGGGAGTGACATCCCGTTTCTCCTGTTGGCCGTGATTCCGTACTTGGCGCTGGCGGCGCTGGCCGCGGGGCTGCAGCGCTCACGGCGGTGGAGCTGGAGCCTGTTCGGTCTCACCGTGGCGCTGTCCTGGCGGGGGTTGGGTGCTTCGCGGCGGACAGCTGGATGGTTCACACCGTGGCCGAGTACCGGTTGGTGCAGCGCTTCACCGTGATCGTGGTGCCGATGCTGCAGCTGGCGATCGTCGCCCCCATCGCGCTGATCGCCCTGTTGAGGGGGCAACGCCGGTGAAGACGACCCCGGCACGCCGTGCGGTGGGGCTCCGGCACTCTCACCAGCAGGGATCGCAGGCCCGCCAGCCCTGTCGCTGCCGCTCCCTCCACTACTTGATCGCCTCCTCGCGGTTCATCACCAGCCAGCGCACCTGATCCTCGCTCCAGCAGGGACAGAGGCCGCTGTTGCTGTGATCGGGTTGCCGTGGAAGCATCAGGCCAGAACAGCATCGCTGTGCGCGAGCTGAACACCTTCGTGCTCAAAGCGTTTCACGATCCGGGTCAGCAACGCTCGCTCTGCGGCCCATTGTTCGCCGGTTGCGGTGATCAGAAGCACGCTCAGCTCGATGGCGGCAGGTGTGATGTGTTTTGCGCCTCGAACCCGCGGTGGCTCCAGCAGAACGCCAGCCCACAGAGGCAGGGCTGCAAAGCACTGACACTCCTCGTGCAGAAGTTGCAAGACCTGATCGAGGTGGGGACATGTCGGAGGTAACGGCAGCGTGAGTTTCAACGCCGGAGCGCATGCGGGTGTGGTTCAGCAGCAGATCACAGCGACTGTTGGGGATCACCACCACCCGCTGGTCCGCCGCCCCCAGTGAGGTGGCGAGAACGGCCACGTCCTCCACGGTGCCCTTCAGGACATCCGCCTGCACCCATACAGGAGACTGCCTGTATGCACTTCTTCTCCTTGCGACTGGCTGCGCCACTTGCAGAGGGTCTGGGTCGTGAGCACGGTGGAGCGGACTCATGCGCTTGGGGATCGCGGCCCGCACGCTCAGACCAGGAGGCGTCTTCAAGGTGGGCGGTCTGGCCCCCTGGTGGACGATCAGACCGGGGGACCACTTCGCTGGCAGTGGGGGAGGCCGCCAATGCCCTGGTCCTGAGGCCTGCTCTTCAATAGGACACCGATCAATGGCAGACCCTCGAGAAACGGCCTGCCGCTGCTCTCGATGCCCGATCAGCCCAGGCCATCGCATCACCCATGGACATCACCTCCCAGTTGATCGAAGCCCTGCTCCAGCGGGGGGTGCGAAGGGTGTATGGGGTACCGGGAGACTATGTGCTCGGGCTGTTCGATCGGCTGGAGCGCTCCCCCATCGATGTGATCTGCATGGCGGGAGAGGAGGGGGCTGGCTTCGCTGCCGATGCCCATGCCCGCCTGCATGGCCTGGGGGTGGCGGTGGTGACCTATGGCGTGGGGGCCCTGAAGTTGCTGAACCCCGTTGCGGGGGCCTACGGGGAGCGCTCGCCCCTGCTGGTGATCAGCGGCGCCCCTGGCCTGCGTGAATCCGACGAGCAGGCCCTGCTGCATCACCGCATCCGGGCCAGCGACACCCAGGAGCGCTTCTTCAAGGAGGTCTGCGCGCAGACGGCATGCCTGGATTCCGGCCGCACAGCGGTGGCCAAGATCCTCAAGGTGCTGGACGCGATGAGTCAGGAATCGCGGCCTGGCTATCTGGAGCTGCCCCGTGATTCCCTCACCCGGCCCGTGCCCCACCAGCTGCCGCCCCTCACCCCGCCGGCCGTGGCCCAGGTTGCGGAGCTCCACCGCAGAACCGGCCTGGCGATTCTCGAGTGGATGCGCACGCGCCAGCGGCCGGTGGTGCTGGCAGGGGTGGAGATTCACCGCTTCGGATTGCAGCGGCAGCTGCAGGAGCTGCTGGAGCGGGAGGGCTGGCCCTTTGCCACCAGCCTGAGCGGGAAATCCCTGCTCAGCGAGCAGCATCCCCAGTACATCGGGGTCTATGAGGGTGCGATGGGGCCCCAGGCGGTGCGGGAGGTGGTGGAGGGCAGTGATGGCCTGCTGATCCTGGGCATGCCTCTGAGCGATCTGGATACGGGGGTGTACACCATGCAGCTGGATGCGGACACCTGCCTGCAGGTGGAGATGGATCGCGGCCTGCGGTGGATCCGGGGCGATCAGGACACCCTGGATCCGGTGACCCTGCTGCAGGTGTGGCAGGAGGCGGAGCCGCCGCTGTTGCCCACGGCGTACCGGCCCCAGGTGTGTCCGGCGCCGGCCGAGCCTTTCGTGCCGGTGGCCGAGCACCCCCTTACGGTGCGGCGCCTGCTGCTGGCGATCGATGCGGTGCTGGATGACACCACCGTGGTGCTGGCCGACACGGGGGATGCCACCTTCGCCTCCATGGCGCTGCATCTGAAAGAGGCCAACGACTACATCAACAGCGGCAACTGGGCTTCCCTGGGCTTTGCGTTGCCGGCGGCCGTGGGCGCCTGGGGAGCCCATCCCGAGAAGCGGCCCCTGGTGCTGGTGGGTGATGGGGCCCTGCTGATGAGCGCCATCGAGCTGGCCACCCTGGCCCGCTACCGCATCCCCGCCCTGGTGGTGGTGATGGACAACGCCGGCTATGGCACCGAACGGCCCATGCTGGATGGTCCTTTCAATGATGTGGCCCCGGTGGACCATGTGGGCTTGGGCCTGGCCATGGGCTTCTGCGCCGCTCGCCGTGTGGGGCGGGAAGGGGAGCTCTGGGAGGCCCTGCAGTTGTTTGCCAGGGAGACTGCGGGCCCCACCCTGATCAGCGCTGCCCTGGATCCCCTGGATGCCTCCGATGCCCTGCGCAACCTCACCGCTGCCCTGGGCAAAAAGGTGAAGGCTGCAAAGTAGTCAGCCAGGTCGCGGATTCGAATCCTGGCTGCCCGATGGGGGTCTCAGACTTGCCTCGAGGGATCCGGTTCCCCACCCGCCCGGTCAGCACTGGATGGAGGGCAGATAGACCCCCGGCGGTTCGGCGTACTCTCCGTACGACATGTCGGAGAGCTGCTTGAGCGTGCGGTGGCCGCTCTCCAGCGCCCGGCGGAACAGTTCCCCGCGGTGCAGGGGGCAGAGGAAGGTGGCCAGGTGGGCCGGCACCTGCCGTGCGCTCTGGGCGATCAGGGTCAGCAGATCGTCCTCCGACTCGGCGGCGGCATGGCCGAAAAGGGAGACGATCCGATAGCCCACCATCCGCCCCTCCCGCTCCCGGACGAAGCCGGGGATGCCCCCCGCCAGCAGACGCTCGGCGTCACCGGCGCGGGAGAAGCCGCAGGACGCCTCGCTCAGGGCCCGCACCCCCTCGAGGTCGGCGGCAGCCATCGGACGAACGGAGGGATCCTCGGCGTCGGCCGGTGCGGGCTGCATCGCAGCCGCCGTGCCACGCCAGACGAAGCCCAGCCGGCTGTAGAGGGAGAGGGAGGTGCTGTTGATGGCCTCCTGGAACAGTCGTGTGGAACGGATGCCCCGGCGCTCCGTCTCCTCGAGGACCCAGCGCATCAGTTCACGGCCGATGCCCATGGACTGGACCGCCGGATCCACGGTGATCGGTCCCACCCCCGCCACCGCATCGGCATGCAGGAGGAAATTCGACCCCACGGGGCGACCGTCGAGGAGCGCCATGACCCCGGTGTAGTCGGGCCGGTCGGCGACGTGGGTGAGGATCATCTCGGCGGTGGCGATGTCGGGAATGTCCCTGTGCACCGCATGACGGTCCTGCAGGCTGGCGAAGGCGTCGTGGCAGATCCTGGCCAGCTCGGGAACGTGCGTTGGCTGGAGTGGGACCAGTTCCAGAGCCATGGAGAAGGTCGCTCGTCGGACACCCATCCTGCCCGCCTCGCCCCGGGAAACAGCCCCTCTGGCAGTGGGAACGCCAGGAGTGAGACTTCGACAACGGCGCACCTGCTGCTGCACCCCAGGATGTCCAGGCCCTCGGGATGATTCGAGCAGGGCAGAACGGCTGACAGCCCCTTAGAGAATCGAGCGAAGACAACGAGTGCCATGAAGATCAACATTCTTCAACTGAACCCAGGGCGGCCGAAGCAGGCTTCCAGCCGTCATGAGCCAGGCACTCTGTAGTCAACTCAGAGCCTGTGATCGATGGACAAGCGACCTTTCGATCAGCCTTCTCCCGGCTATAGCCCGCTCAGCTCCGCCACCCTGAGCAGCAGAGCCGGCCGCTGGATAGTCTCCGGTTCGCTGCATCCCATGCTGACCAGGGGCACGGTCGATCCACCGAGATCAACGGTGGGCGCATGTACCCTTGAGCCCGGATAGTGACACCTTTGATGCGGTTCACCCTTCGTTCTGCGGCCTGTCAACTGTTGGCCTGCCTGGCTCTTATCGCACCGGTCCAGGCCGGTTCCGTCCTTTCAGAAGTGGTCCGCTCCGGCGTCTTGAAGGCCGGCACCAGCAAGGATGCCTTTCCGTTTGCCTATCAGAATGCCTCCGGAGAGCTGGTGGGCTATTCGGTCGACATCCTGAACCTGATCCGGAAGGAGCTGGAAAGAAAGACCGGTCGGCCGATCCGGTTGCAGCTGGTGGCCCTGGCTGCGGATGAACGAATTCCCAGCCTCGAGAAAGGCACTGTGGCCATCGTCTGCGATGCCAGCAGCTTCACCTGGGCCCGGGACGACAAGGTGGATTTTTCCGTGAGCTACGGCATCACCGGCACCCAGCTGCTGGTGCCTGCCGGTTCCAGCCTGTCCTCACCGGAGTCTCTCTCCGGCAAACGGATCGGCGCTCTGCCCGGAACCACCAGTGCGCTCGCCATCGCCAGGGCGCAACCGGCCGCCCAGCTGGTGTTCATGAGCGACCGGGAAGAGGGCTATCGGGCGCTGGAGCGGGGAAGCATCGATGCGTTCGCGGATGATGGTGTGCTCCTCTATGCCTGGCTTCAGCGTCATGGCGGCAGGGCCGCGTCCGACTTCAGCGTGACAGGCAGAACCTATTCCAAGGAAGGAATCGCCTGCATGCTGCCCGAAGACAATTCAGCGTTTGCTGGCGTTGTCAATCTGGCACTGATTCGCTACATGAACGGCTTTCTCGATGGCCGGCCCGAGCCCCGGGCGATCTTCGAGCGATGGTTCGGAACGCAGAGCGAAACCCCGATGACCCAGGACATGCGCAGCCTGTTCATCGAGACCATGCAGCTGATGGTGGATTTCAAGGAAGAACCACCGGCCCCCACCCGATAGGCCTGCTGACGCTGACAGCTCAGGAGGCAAAGAAGGCCCTCCCACCTCCGGGGCCTGGCTGGCCGAACGGTTAGACCGGAGCAGAAGCGCCGGCGCGGAGGGCTGCGGCATGGCCCCATCCACCGCAACGCGGAGGCGCCGATGAGCGTCCACCGCTGCCTGCCCTCGATCGCCGGCCGCGAGGACGAACTCCTCGCCTCCTGGACCAACGACCTCAGCTGGGTGGAGGGCTACGCCAACCTGCTCGAACCGATGAACCAGCTCCGCGCCCGCTTCCACCAGCACTTTGACCCCCTGGTGGCGCAGGATCCCGCCGTCACCCGCCCCGGCCATACCAGGAGGCCCTGCTCCACCTGCTGCTGCTGGAAACCAGCTGCTTCCGCCACTGGGGCCAGGGCCTCTGGACCGACCATGCCCGCGAGATTCACCGGCGGGGGCTGGGCCTGCTGGGTGGCACCGAGAGGGATCACCCATAACGTTGCCACTGGAGCGAATCGACGGCGGAAGGCATGCCCAGCGCCCTGATCCGCTTCGGCCCGGAGAGCCACGGCATCGTCGATGCGTTCCTGGTGGGCGGCTGATCGATCCGGCCCGTCGTTAGCCTGCCTCTCAGCCATCCTTCCCGGTGATCGCCATGCCCCGCGAGATCGGTGAGCGCTACCACTGTCCGAAGTGCGGAGCCCAGCTCGTCTACGAGAAGCCGTGCCCCTGCCCCGAGGGCAGCCCCCATTCCGAGATCTGCTGCGGGGAGCAGATGCAGCGGCTGGAGCCCAGCGCCAGCGGCGGCGTCAGCGCCGGCGCCTGATCCCCGTTCCCCCGCGCCCCGCCCATCGCGGCGATGCAGCAGGCCCTCCTGCCCTGACGGGAGCCACCGCTGGCAGCAGTGGTCGTGCTGCCGGCGGGCTCGTGGGCTGGCGGCATGCTGGAGGCAGCAGCGACAGCCACCCGTGACCGGCAGACCTCCTCTCCGCTGGCGACACCTGCCGCCGGCCACCATCTCCGTCGCCGCCCTGCTGGCCGCCGCGCTGGTGCAGCCGGGTGCCGCTGCGGCGGCCCAGGCCGGAGCGGCTCCGGACGGGCGCCCCTGGACGGCGGCCACCTCCGATCCACGCACCCTCGGCTGGATGCAGGGATCGCCGCCGCCGCCCGGGCGGGTGATCGGCTTCGGCGATCCCCAGGCCTTCAGCTTTCCCCGGCTGCGCTGGAGCGTGTGCCACACCGACCAGCTGATGCCCACCCGCGCGGTGAGCCGCGGGCTCGGGCCGGTGCTGTCCCTGCCCCGCCGCAAGCGCAGCGACCTCGACGCCGTGCGCTTCCAGCCCTGGGGCGCCGGCCAGCCGATGACCTGGGGGGAAGCCTTCGACGCCAACTTCACCGACGGCCTCGTGGTGCTGCATCGGGGCGTTGTGGTGTACGAGCGTTACGCCGGCTGCCTGCAGCCCACCGGCCGCCACGCCGCCATGTCGCTCACCAAGTCACTGGTGGGGCTGCTCGGGGAGCTGCTGGTGGCGGAGGGTGTGCTGAACGCCGACGCCCCGGTTCGCGCCACCATCCCGGAGCTGGCCGGCAGCGCCTTCGGCGATGCCACCGTGCGCCAGGTGCTCGACATGACCACCGCCCTCGACTACTCCGAGGACTACGCCGATCCGGACGCGGGGGTGTGGAAGCACGCCGCCGCCGGCAACGCCCTGCCCAAGCCGGCGGATTACACAGGCCCGCGCACCTACTTCGCGTTCCTGCAGACGGTGGGTCGCAAGGGGATGCACGGCCAGGCCTTCGGCTACAGGACCGTGAACACCGATGTGCTCGGCTGGCTGATCAGCCGCGCCACCGGCCAGACCCTCACCGAGGTGATGGCCGATCGGCTCTGGAGCCGCCTCGGGGCGGACTTCGATGCCTTCTTCAGCGTCGACTCGATCGGCACCCCCTTCGCCGGCGGCGGCTTCAACGCCTCCCTGCGCGACCTGGCCCGCTTCGGGCAGCTGATGCTCGATGAGGGCCGGATCGGCGACGAGCAGGTGATCCCCGCGGCGGTGATCCGCGGCATCCGGGCCGGCGGCGACCGGGCCGCCTTCGCCCGGGCCGGCTACCGGCAGCTGCAGGGCTGGAGCTACCGCGGCATGTGGTGGGTGAGCCATGACGCCAACGGCATCTACATGGCCCGGGGCGTGCACGGTCAGTCGCTCTGGATCGATCCCACGGCCGAGGTGGTGATCGCCCGCTTCGCCTCCCATCCGGTGGCCGGCAATGCCGCCAACGACGCCATCACCCTGCCGGCCTACCAGGCCGTCAGCCGTCATCTGCAGCAGCGGGGAGGCTGATCCGAGCAGCGCCCGTGCAGGATGGGAGCCCCACAACAGGCCAGGGGAGGTCGGTGACGGAGGAGGAACGGGAGCTCGAACAGCTGGAGCGGTTCCTCGCCCATGCCACCGGTTCGCCGGACCTGCGCGGGCGACTCAAGGGGGCCGATCCCTACGAAGTGGTGGACATCGCAGCAGCGGAGGGCTTCCACTTCGGGGTGTTCACCCTTCACCGTTCGATCTGCACGGGCTACGTCATGCCCCGCTTTCGCTGAACACCCCGCCGGCGGAACGGCGGGGACAGCCTTCCCACAGGGCGGAAATGCACAGGAGCCGGAAGCAGGCGGTCAGACGCGCTGGATTCATCCCCTTGCGTCAACCGAGATCCCCGCGGAGCATCGTGCGGCCATGCGAAGAGCAGGATCCAGTCAGCGGAATCTCGCCGAACGGTTTTCGATGATGAAGGAAACACCGAAACCGCACCTGGTGCCCTCCAGGTCTCCTGCCCACTTTCAGACTTCCAGAGTCGCCTGCACTGCTGCGCGCACTCATGAAGAATTCCGGTCTTCCCTGCTTCGAGCGGCTTTCGCTCATGGGCCTGAAGCGCCTGGGCATCGTCAACCCAGGCCAGATCATGGAGACAGCGCCGAAAGCCATGGCTGGTGTTCTGGGCTGCTGCGGCTGACGTTGCCGAACCGGAGAAGATGGAGCGGGGAGGGGAGGAAAACCGAACAGGGATCAAGAGACCTCATGATAAAGTTAACAAATATTATTGATCTTTACGATATGACAGGCAAGTTTCTGAACAAGCTGAAAAATCTTTCCATTCCCACCTGGAGCTGGCTGCTGGCCTGCTTCATGACTGGATTCCTTGTATCCAACGAAGGATCCCTGGCTCCGAGACCCCATCTCCTGCCAGGCACAGAACCGGTCAGGATCGCCAGCTGATCTGGGAGCCATGGGCGCTGGAGCTCCTGCTGAAGGGAGCTCCTGAACAAGCACGGTTCACCAGGCTGGGGCTGACCATCAGGCTGGGGCCGACCACCGCCCGAACCTTGCTGCGCACGAGGCTCCGCCTGAGCCTGCGGTTGTGCCCGGCAGCGGCAACCGACGACAGCAGGGGCGCACGATCCTTGAGGGCTGCTGAAGCAGAACCGCCAGCCGTTCCACTCTCGAGAGCGAACCAGCCGGATGCCCCTTCCGTCCCGGCCCCATCCCCGAGGGGCGGGACGGGAGGCGCGGCGGGTCCGGGCTTCAGGCCGCGATGATCGGGCGCAGGGTGTCGGCCAGGCTCCGGCCGGCCTGATCCGCCGTCACGATCTCGATCTGCTCGGCGCTGGAGGCTCCCAGGCCCAGTTCCACCGCACGCTGGATCTGCTCCAGCTGCCATACCGAACCCCGGGCCACCTCCCTGGTGGTGCCCAGGGAGCGCAGGATGGCCACGGCCACCACATCCACCGCCACCCGATCGGTGCCGGCCAGGATCACCCTGGGCCTGGCCTTGGTTCCGGATTCCGGCCCGCCGTCGACGAAGGCCTCCACCCCATCGAGCAGCACCAGGGCGGGGCTGTAGGCCTGATTGATCTCCGCGATCATGCGGCGCTGGTGGGGCGAAGTGTGCAGATCGCCCATGTAGTTGTGCGGATCGCCGGGAACGTACTTGGCGACCAGTCCCACCGTGTTCTTCAGGGACAGGGTGACGTGGCCACCGAAGCGGTGGGTCTTGAGACAGCAGGTGTTGACCACCGCGCCGGAGTCGAGAGCAGGCCGGGCGAAGGCGAACCCCCGGGGCCAGTGGGTGCCCTCCGCCGCCACGGCCTGCCAGCCGTCCCGCTCCAGTTCATCGAGCACCAGGGCCTCCAGCCCGAGGCGATCGGCCAGCGCGAAGACTCCCTTGCTCTCCATCGCCTGGCGGGTGTCCGCCATGCCGGAGCGATCCCCCACCGTGATGGCGCCGGCCCCGGCGTTCCGCAGTTCCCGCACCAGCGCCTCCAGCAGGGGCGTGTCGGTGGCGGCGGGGGCCGGATCGGCGGTGTTGTAGTTGGGCTTGAGGAAAACGCTCTGGCCCCGGATGCCGGCGGGTTGCAGCAGGTCGATGGCCGCCCGGGTGCCGGCGACCCGATCCTCCGTGCGGATCAGGGCGACCCGGCTGACGCCGCTCGGCGGGGAGGCACCGCCGCCGGCAGCGGCCACCGTGCCGGTGAGCTCACCCGTGGACGCCGCCGAGTCGGACGGCGGGGCAGAACCGCAGGCCACGGCGAAGGCGGCACTGCCGGCGGCGAGGCTGGCCAGCTGGAGCACCTGGCGCCGGCTGACGCCCTGAGCGGGATCGGAAGGGGCCATGGCCGGCGCTCCACGCTGCAAGTTCACGCTACCGACGCCGGCCCCGTTTCCCCGCCGGCGCCACGGCGTTGTCGCGTGCGGGCGACCGGGCAGGGGAATGTCGAAGCGCAGGGACCGGTCCACGGTTGCGGCCGCTGCCATGGGCGAACAGCACCAGCCCGGCCGAGCGGACCCTCACCTCCCTTTCGGCTGCAGTGGAACGGCTCACGGCACCCCCCCAGAGGCTTCCCCTTGCTGGCCACCGCAGAGGCGGAAAGCTGCGGCTCCCGCCCCGGGCAGGGTCACGGCCTGGGCGGGCCATCGTGGATACGGTTCAGGAAGATCCCTCCGATCCCCCGGTTCCCGTGCCTGCCACCGAGATCCTGCGCCTGGAGCGCCCCGCCTTTCGGGAAGGGGAGTGGATTCCGCCGGTCCATACCGGCAACGGCCGCGATCTCTCGCCGCCCCCGAGCTGGAGCCAGGCCCCGGAGGGCACCCTTGCCCACGTGCTGATCCTGGAGACCGTGCGGACGGGGGTCTGCGGCAGTGCCCCGCAGCGATGACACCGACTCCGACGGCGCGGCGCTGGTCCAGGGCGGTGAGCGAGAAGAGCAACGCCCTCGATCTGGAGCCCGGAGTCTTCACCTGGGACGATCCCGTGCGCATCGCCCGCTCCCTCAAGCACTCCGCCGACTCGAGCCGGCGCCGCAGGCGGAATGCCTACGCCAGCGCCATGGCGATGCTGTGCTTCTACCTGAACCGGGCCGGCCGCCAGCTCAGCCAGGAGCGAAGAGCGGTGCTCGAGCAGAGCAAGGTGGACCTGCGAAGGCTCTACGGGCGAGGCTGACGGCTTCCCCCAGGCCGAACGGATCGGTGTCCGCCTGCCCTTCGGTTCCGTGGTCGCCAGGGGACGTGATGCCGCGGTGGGCGATCCGCCGCTCCACCCTGACGGGGCGGCGGCGGGTGGACTCAAGGCGGGACCGGCGATGGCGGCTCACCCCCTCCCGCTCATGCCAGGAGTCTGTTGCCTGTGGAGCAACGAGCCCCTGGCCATGGCCGCCGGATCGGCGGCAGGGTCGTCAACTTTGCTGGCTGTCAGCGGGAGTGTTCCCAGCGGTTGCGGGGGTGTTCCCAGCGGTTGCGGCACTGGCCGGTCCGATCTCCCCGAGGGAGCGCATCAGGGGTGTGATCGACAGCCCCTGCACGATCACCGAAAAGGCCACCACGGCGAAGGCCACCGTCACGACGGCGTCTCGGTAAGGGAGGGTGGTGGGCAGTCCCAGCGACAGGGCCAGGGCCAGGGCGCCACGCAGGCCACCCCAGAAGAGCAGGTGCTGATGGCTGGCCTTCACCTGCAGGGATGAGCCCTGGAACAGGCTGCAGCACAGATAGGTGGACAGGGCCCGCCCCGCGGTCACCAGGGCGATGGCGACGGCGATCGGCAGCAGCACCCGGGTGAAGTTCTGGTGCGCCTCCAGCATTCCCATCAACAGGAAGATCAGCGAATTCACCACGAAGGCGGCGTAATCCCAGAACGACTGCACCGCCTCGCGCCCCTTGGGGGAGATGGCGCCCAGGGGCCCGAGATTGCCCAGCATGATTCCGGCGGTGAGGGTAGCCAGCACCCCCGACAGCTCCAGATGCTCCGCCAGCAGGAAGGAGCCGTAGGCGGCAATGGTGGTGAAGGTGATCTCCACCAGGGGATCTTCGGTGCGGCCGGCCAGGAGCAGCACCGCCGCTGCCACAGCGGCGCCGCAGGCCACGCTGCCCGCAATCGTGACCCCAAGGAACTGAACGGTGCCCAGCGGCGTGATCGCGGCGCCGGTGGCGAAGGCGATCGCGATCCCGAAGCCCACGGCGGCGGTGCTGTCATTGAGGAGACTCTCCGCCTCGACCAGCTCCCGCAGCCGGCCATGCACCCCCGCCTCCTTGAAGGTGGCGATCACCGACACCGGATCGGTGGCCGAGATCAGCACGCCGAACAGCAGCGCCGCCGGCCAGCTCCAGTGGACCAGGTAGTGCATCCCCGCCGTGGTGATGCCGGCGGAGAGCACCACCCCCAAGGTGGCAAGAGTGAGCACCACCGGCAGGTCCTTGCGCAGGGAGGGCCAGGCGATGTAGATCGCCGCCTCGAAGATCAGCGGCGGTAGAAAGGCGTTGAAGATCAGCTCCCGGGTCAGAGCCACGTCGGGGGCAAAGGGCAGCCAGGCCAGCACGAGGCCCCCCAGCACGAGGCCCACGCTGTAGGGCAGACGCAGCCTGCGGGCGACCATCGCCACGACCGCCGCCACCAGCAGCAGCAGTTCGACCGATTCGATGGTGAGCATCGGCGGGGCGTGCGGCGCCCAGGGCAGGCCCTCAAGTCTGGTGGGTGGCGGTCGCCGGCGTCAGCGCGGCGAAGTGGACTGTTCATCGACGACGGAGCCGGAGATCATGCGCTCAGAGATCCTGGCCAGTGAACCTTCATGCGCGAGCTGATCCGTTTTGCCACCAACCGTCAGCAGGAGCTGGTGGACATCACCGAAAGGCCGGCCTGGTCGGGCCGTCGGAGACGATCCCCTTGATCGCTGGCCGGCTGGGCCTCTCCCGCTGGCAGAACATCTTCTTCTGTGAGTTCGATGGCCCACGCCCAGAGCGCAGCGTGGTGGTGACGGTCCTGGCCGATCACTGAGAACGGCTGGTCGGTTCTCGCCGGGGCTCCTGCCCCTGGGCCTGGGGGCCGAACCGGGGGCCCCGATCATTCGGAGGCACTCCACCGACTCGTGTCGACGCCGCAAGCGGGTCACCCTGACCTCCGTACCACCCTTACAGACCGAAGGGATAGGTATCGGGCATTCCCTGCAGCTCCGTGGTCGGCAATGGCGTAACGGCACGGGTCCGATCGAACCAGACGTACTCATCGAATTGTCGCGGCAGGACGGCCTGGAAGTAATGGCTCTGAAGTTCGGTCTCGGGGCGGTAGATGACGCCGATCGCCCTCTCGAGCCGCGGCGTCATCAGCGCCCTGTGCAACGCCCTGCGCTGCGGCAGGGAGGCAAGCTGCCGCAGAGGCAGAAGGAAGCGGCTGGTGCCGCTCTCATGGCACAGGATTTCGTAGCTCTGCTCCAGGGACGGCCGCACGCTCTTGGTGAGCATCGGACCGTCCCAGTCCGTCGCAGCGGCGACGGTACCGCTGTGCGTGCCGAAACCGATCGAATAGGCGGCATTGCCGAACTGCTGACGGCAGAGCTGACCGATGTTGTATTCGCCTCGCCTCGACATTTCGGTGGCGCTGGCATCGCCGACGTGAGAGTTATGTGCCCACACGATGCCGCGACTATCGGGACCGTGATGGTGCAGCAGGTTCAGCAACGTGTCGAACATGTGCCGGTCGCGAAGATTCCACGAAGCCCGCGAGCCGTAGTACATGATCCTGTAATAGTGCTCGGCGTTGGAGACGAGCAGGGCATTCTGGGTGGCGTCGAGAAAGCGCTCGCCATCATGTTCAGCGTAGACCTGTTCCTTCTTGCGCAGGTCTTTCAGCACGGCAACGACCGATGGCTCGCAACTGCGATAGCTGCCGGTGATCGCGGCGTGACCATAGGTGGCCGGGTCCGCCTCCCATGGCGTAAGACAGCCGTAGCGCAGCCGGGCCACCTGCGCCGTCTTTGGGTCAACGTCCTTCAGGTAATCGAGAACCGAGCGGATCGAGCTGTAGAGGCTGTACAGGTCGAGCCCCCGGAACGCCACCCGCTGGGCGGGCTCGAGTGCGGCGTTGCGGGCCCGCAGCCAGTCGACGAACTCGCGCGTCTCGCAGTTGCGCCACATCCAGGTGGGAAAGCGGGCGAAGGCGGTCCACTCCGAGGGCGGAACTTCGGCATGCCGCACGTAGTGGTCGACGCGGGCCGCATCGGGCCAGTCAGCCTCGATCGCCACGAACGAGAATCCCCTGCGCTCGATCAGTTCCCGTGTGATCCGCGCCCGCATGCGGTAGAACTCCGATGTGCCGTGGGACGCCTCGCCGAGCAGCACGACCCGGGCGTCACCAATGCGTTCGAGCAGCGGCGCCAGATCGACTGCGTCGATGTCGGTGAAGGGTTCGCAGGCTGCAGCGATCAGCCGGGCGACGTCGTGGTCGTCGACCATGGCCCGATCGGCACGGCGCGACGGGAGCAGCTGCTCCTCAGGCGGCTCCGGTGCCCATCCCTGCTCGCCGACGAGCGGCACGAAGCGAACGTCGAGCAGCTCCTCGCTCCGGTACTCGTTCGGCGACAGCCGGGTGATGCGCAGCAGTTCCTGCAGGCGCCGATCGGCGCCCACCGGGATCACGAGCCGTCCGCCGATCTTCAGCTGGTCCTTGAGCGACCGGGGCACTTCAGGGCCCCGGCGGCCACGAGGATGACGAAACGGCGCGTGGCCAGGCGTCCGTTCCAGGAGCTCGGCACGGCGTTGGAAACCCCATCCGCTTTCACTTTCCGAGCTCGCCAGAACATGCGCGTTCAATGACACGCGGATCGAGGAGCTCGGTATCTTCCGAATCCCACATCCCGCCTTCCGACTCGGCATAGCGATTGACGTGAACCCGTTCTGGGTCTTGGGTGAAGCTGTCATGGCGATGATCCTGTGAGTGAAATTCTGTGAGTGTGTTGCAGAAAGCGCCCTGGATGGACTCAGCCATGGCTTCCAGGCCCATGACCGCTGATGACTGAAGATCAGGCTTCTTTTTCATGACAACACCGTAGACCCAGAAAGGTGTTGCCAACCTTCTGCGAGTGAGCTGTTCTGGTGAAGGGCGGATTCCCCCGCCCCTCTGATCAACAAGGGAGGGTGCATCGAGGTGCGGCAGGGTGAAAGCCGTACCCCGCTTCTGTCTGTGCCGTGACCGAGACAATGCCGCTCCGGGGGGCCTTCCGTGCTGCCGTCACCAGTGCCCATGAAGCGGGTGCCCGGCGCAGTCAGCTCACCCGCTTCGCCGGCAGCCCGTGCAGCGCCTGCACCACCTCGGGTTGCAGCAGAACCGTGGCTGCCCCACCCCGGTCGTCGGTCGGCACTACCAGCTGCAGCGGCAGCACCTCACTGGGCCTGGGCTCGAGGGCCCGGGCGTCGAACTGGGCCGCGGATGCCGGGATCGGCTCCTCGCCCTTCGGCACCAGTTCCTCACTGCGGTTGGGCAGCACCCAGGCGCCGCCGAGGCCATCGCCCAGGAGCAGGGGCCGCTGGTGATCCACCGTCTGCCCGGGGGAGCGGGCGGTGAGACGCAGGCGCCAGCCTGCTGGATAGGCGGCATCGGGCTGCTCGAACAGGCTCAGGCCCCAGAGATGCCCCGAGGAATCCGTGAGGGTCCAGCGCTGGGTACCGGCTGCTGCCTGGGCCTGAAGCGGCAGCACCAGCAGGGCCAGGGCCAGCAGAACACCTGCCAGCACTGGAATCCAGAGAGGCCGGCGAATCCGGCGGGGACCAGGCAGGGACCCCGCTCCGGCCTTTTGAGAAGAAATGCTCATAACGCCTTTCGCGACATAGACGGCTTCAACGTTACTGTTTTATCGGGAACAGCTGGAGACCTGCTGGTCATCCGCCGCAGCGGAGCCACCCCATCCTCCTGTCCCCCGTACCGTCTTCATTCCCAACCATGACGACCACCTCCCTCGCTCCGCGCCGGAGCCACCCCTGGGAGTCCTTGAAGGACTGGGTCACCAGCACAGGGAACCGCCTCTACATCGGCTGGTTCGGCGTGCTGATGATCCCCACCCTGCTGGCGGCCACGATCTGCTTCGTGCTCGCCTTCATCGCGGCTCCCCCCGTCGACATCGACGGCATCCGGGAGCCGGTCTCCGGCTCCCTCCTCTACGGCAACAACATCATCACCGCCTCGGTGGTGCCCACCACCAACGCCATCGGCCTGCACTTCTATCCGATCTGGGCAGCGTCGAGCCTCGATGAGTGGCTCTACAACGGCGGCCCCTACCAGCTGATCGTCTTCCACTTCCTGATCGGCATCTTCTGCTGGATGGGCCGAGAATGGGAACTGAGCTACCGGCTGGGGATGCGTCCCTGGATCGCCGTGGCCTACTCCGCCCCCGTGGCCGCCGCCACCGCCGTGCTGCTGATCTATGCGATCGGCCAGGGATCCTTCTCCGATGCCATGCCCCTCGGCATCAGCGGCACCTTCAACTTCATGCTCGTGCTGCAGGCGGAGCACAACGTGCTCATGCACCCCTTCCACATGCTGGGTGTGGCAGGCGTGTTCGGCGGTGCCCTGTTCTCGGCGATGCACGGTTCCCTCGTCACCAGTTCCCTGGTGCGGGAAACCACCGAAACCGAATCCCAGAACCGGGGCTACAAATTCGGCCAGGAAGAGGAGACCTACAACATCGTGGCCGCCCACGGCTACTTCGGTCGCCTGATCTTCCAGTACGCCTCCTTCAACAACAGCCGCAGCCTCCACTTCTTCCTGGCCGCCTGGCCCGTGGTGGGCATCTGGTTCGCCGCCCTGGCGGTGGCCAGCTTCTCCTTCAACCTCAACGGCCTCAACTTCAACCATTCGATCCTCGATGCCCAGGGCCGGGTGATCAACACCTGGGCCGACATCCTCAACCGCGGTGGCCTCGGCATCGAGGCGATGCACGAGCGCAACGTGCACAACTTCCCGCTTGATCTGGCGGCCGTCTCCAGCGCCCCCGTGACCCTGCGCGCCCCGGCGATCGGTTGACGGGGCTTTGAACCCCGCCCAGCCATTGCCAGGCTGAGTCCATCGGGATCCATCCCGGGCCCGGACGCTTCCGGGCCCCTCTTCGCTTTCCACCACCCACGGCGTCGCGCCTGCCGTTTCACCCTCAACTGCGGAGCCCCCTCCCATGACCTGCTGCACCGTTGCCGTCACCCCCCGCGGTCTGCGATCCCTTCTGAAGGAGGCCCGAGCGCTGCTGGGTCTCACCGCCTCCACCTGGCTGCTGGCCCTGCTGGCCCTGCCGCTGCTGCTGTTGCTCCTGATGGCCCTGCCCGGACCGGCCCTCGCGGCCACGACTGCCCCCCCACCGTCCCAGGCGCCGGTGGAGCCGGCGGCCCTGGCGAAGGCCGTCTCGGAGATGGAGCAGCTCGACCGGCTGCGGGTGGGGCTGGCCTCCACCCTCGAAGGCCGCACGGAAGAGCCCACCATGGAGACCATGAAGGAGGTCTGCAAGCCGGTGGGCATGAAGGCCGCCGCGATCGGCCGGGAGAACGGCTGGCAGGTGCGCCAGGTGGCCACGAAGTTCCGCAACCCCGACCACGCCCCCGCCAGCGCCCAGGAACGGGAGGTGATCGACCTGTTCCACCGCCAGCCGGAGATCACCGGCCTGTGGCAGCCGGCCACCGCCGAGCAGGGCGCCGGCGTGAACTACTACCGCCGCATCAACGTGGAGCCCAGCTGCCTGGCCTGTCATGGCACCAAGGCCGGCCGCCCCGCCTTCGTGAAGGATAACTACCCCAACGACAAAGCCTTCGATTTCAAGGTGGGGGATCTGCGCGGCATGTACGCCGTGTTCATCCCCGAGGTGCAGCAGGCGCTGGCGGAGGCGGGCTGATCTGGCGCGCCCCTGACAGCCCTCCCTGCTGCTGCTCCTGCTGCACGGTTCCACCACTCTGGCGGCGCTGTCTCACCTCATGGCCAACCTGCGGAGGCCGACCGGCCGGGCGACTGGCCGGATCAGATCGTGGACTTTCTGAAGCGCAGCCGCCAGCGGATCGCTCATGGCTCCGGGGTGATCAGCTCCAGGCCCGGAAACGCCTGGCGATAGCGGCGGGCGTCTCGCGTCAGCAGCGGAATCCGCTCCACCAGGGCATGGGCGCCGATCAGAAAGTCAGGCAGGATCCGCTGCCGTTGGCCCCCACGATCGCGGACGTCGGCATGGGCACGGGCCGCCAGAAAAGCCGCTTCCCTCGGGATGGTGCGGTAGTGGTAAAGATGTCGGCTCCCGCTGTGGTGGCGGCCAGTCCCCTGGCCATCGAGGGTCCCGGCGGCTGGGTGGAGGTCGACAGGTTCACCTGGATGGACGCCCCCCGAGGCCCGCTGCGACGGCCACAGCGCCTGCCGGCTGATCACCGGGTTCCACAACGTGGTGATGGCGGAGTTCGACGACGAGCTCCAGCCGGTGAGCTCCTTCCTGGTGGATCCGACGCGGGAGCGCTGGAGCATGGGGCTGGTGGAGACCCGGGTGTTCCCGGGGATCCACTGGAACCGGGCGCTCCGGGGCAAGCCGCACGAGGGCAGGTTCCTGAAGCCGGGCAGCCGCGCCCGCTGGCCGGCTCAGACCGCCTGCAGCTGCCGGAGCTGCTGCTCCAGGCGTTGCCTCAGGCGTCCCTGCACCAGATTGCAGAGTTCATCCACCAGGGGATCGGCAACCGCATAGATCAGCCGCACCCCATCGCGCTCACAGCACACCAGACCGGCGCGCTGCAGCTGACCCAGCTGGCGGCTGATGTGGGACTGGCTGAACCCGGTGGCCTCGATCAGGGAGGCCACGTCCATGGGGCCTCCGCGCCGGAGCTGGCAGAGCAGCTGCAGGCGGGCGGGCTCACTCAGGAGGCGGAAGAACTGGCTGAGCTCATCGAGAAGCTGGGAGCTCGGCGGGGATCCGAGGGCGGGATCGGCCATCGCACGTCTATATGCGTTTAAGAACATTATGCACTGGTCTCGGCAAGGATCGCCTTGAGAGCCATTATGCGGTTATGCTCATACCAGTTGGTGATCGATCTCCCATGACCGTCGCTCCCGCGCCCGCCCTCTCCCTCTCCGCCGCCGCCGGCGGTGGTCCGCTCCTCTTCCGCCAGCTCTTCGACGCCGACACCGGCACCTTCACCTACCTGCTGGCCGACGTGCCCAGCCGCAAGGGGGTGATCATCGATTCGGTGTTCGAGCAGCACGCCCGTGATCTCTCCCTGATCCGCGAGCTGGACATCGATCTGGTGGCCTCGATCGACACCCACGCCCACGCCGACCACGTGACGGGAAGCTGGCTGATGCACGAGGCCACCGGCTGTGCCATCGGCCTGGCCGCCGCCGCCGGCGCCGAGAACGTCACCCTGCCCCTGGCCCACGGGGATCGCGTCGGCTTCGGCGGCCGCCATCTGGAGGTGCGCGCCACCCCCGGCCACACCAACGGCTGCCTCACCTTCGTGCTCGACGACCGGTCGCTGGCCTTCACCGGTGATGCGCTGCTGGTGCGGGGCTGCGGCCGCTGTGACTTCCAGCAGGGCAACGCCCACACCCTGTGGAACTCGATCACCGGGCAGATCCTCACCCTCCCCGAAAGCTGCCTGCTCTATCCGGGGCACGACTACACCGGCCGCTCCGTCACGTCCGTGGCGGAGGAGAAGGCCTTCAACGCCCGGCTGGGCGGCGATGCCAGCGAGCGGGATTTCGTGGGCCACATGGAGAACATGAAGCTCCCCCATCCCCACCGGATCGCCGAGGCCCTCCCCGGCAACATGCGCTCCGGCCGGCCCCGCGACACCGCCGCCGCTCCAGCCTGGGCCCCCCTGGAGCGCAGCTACGCCGGCCTGCCCGAGCTCACCCCGGCCTGGGTGGCCGCCCACCGGAGCGAGGTCACCGTGCTCGACGTGCGCTCCGCCGAGGAATTCGATGGTCCCGACGGGCGGGTGGCCGGCAGCCGGCTGATCCCCCTGCCGGAACTCGAGAACCGCTCCGGCGAGATCCCCGCCGATCGCCCCGTGGTGGTGGTCTGCCATTCGGGCAGCCGCTCGGCCCTCGCCACCCAGCAGCTGCTCAAGGCCGGCCGCCGGCAGGTCGCCAACCTGCACGGCGGACTGAGCCGCTGGGCCGCCGAGGGGTATCCGCTCGAGGGTGCCGCCCCGGCCTGACTCCTCTCCCGCCCTTCCCCCCTCACCCGACGACCTTCATGACCACCACCCCGACCACCGCGACCCCCAGCGGCCGCATCACCGCCCATGACCTGGCCGAGCGCCTGGCAGGCCCGCGACGTCACCGTGATCGACGTGCGCGAACCGGTGGAATACGCCTCCGGCCACATCGGCGGCAGTGTCAATATTCCCCTGTCCCGCCTCACCCAGGCCGATCTGCCCCGCGGCCCCCTGGTGCTGGTCTGCCAGAGCGGCAACCGCAGCGGCCGGGCGCTGACGCAACTGCTCCGGCAGGGCCATCCCCATCCCCTCTCGGATCTGCAGGGAGGGGTGCCCGGCTGGCAGCAGGCAGGCTTCCCGGTCCGCAGGCTCACGGGAGCACCGCTGCCGCTGATGCGCCAGGTGCAGATCGCCGCAGGCGGGCTGGTGCTGCTCGGACTGATCCTCGGCAGCAGCGTGGCACCGGCCTGGATCCTGCTCACCTGGTTCGTGGGGGCCGGTCTCACCTTCGCCGGCATCACGGGCTTCTGCGGCATGGCCCGCCTGCTGGCCGCCATGCCCTGGAATCGGATGGCAATGGGATCCCCCGGGGAATGATCACGGCAACCATGGCGCTGCTCCTGGCGGGCGGCGCCCTGATCGGCTTTCTGCTCGCCGTGCTCGGTGCCGGTGGCTCGATCCTGCTGCTGCCCCTGCTGGTGAGCGGTGCGGGGCTGCCCACCAGGGCCGCCGTTCCCCTCTCGCTGCTGGTCGTCAGCCTGCTGGCCCTCGGCAACCTGGGCCCCTACATCCGCCGCCGCCAGGTGGCGATCAGACCCGCACTGGTGCTGGGGGTGCCGGCCCTGGCCGGCAGCTGGATCGGCGGTTCCCTGGTGAAGGCCGATCTCATCCCTGAAGCGGTGCAACTGGGAATCTTCACCGCAGCGGCTCTGGTCGCGTCCTGGCTGATGACCCGCCGCCGTGCCCTGGTGCAGACCACCAGCGACAGACGCCCAGCCGGATCGCCGCTGGCGCTGGCGGGCCAGGGGGTGCTGGTGGGCCTGCTCACCGGCATCGCCGGAGTGGGCGGCGGCTTCGCGATCGTGCCGGCCCTGGTGCTGCTGGCCGGTCTGCCGATGAACCTCGCCAGCGGTACAAGCCTGCTGCTGATCGCCACCAACTCCCTGGTGGCCCTGGCCGCCCTGGGCCATTGGCCGGCGGCGGAGCTGCCGCTGCTGCTGCCCCTGATCGGTGGTGGTGCCCTGGGCGCGCTGGCGGGCCAGAGGCTCGCGCCTCACCTGCCGGACCTGCGGCTGCGCCAGGGGTTCTCGGCCCTGTTGATCGGCTCGGCCCTGCTCACCGGTTTCGAGGCCTGGCGACGCCAGGACCATCCCCCCACCGTTCCCCGGGCTGCCGTCCAGGCCGACTGGGATCGCACCATGGCGAAGCGAGCAGGCTGACACCAGGTTCACCCGCCTCAAGCCATGGAGCCCCCCACCCATCCCGACATCGCCGAGCTGCGCCGGGACTACCGCCGCGAGGGGCTGAGGCGCACCGATCTCGATGCCGATCCGGTGGCCCAGTTCCGCCGCTGGTTCAACCAGGCCATCGCCGCGGAGCTGCTGGAACCCAACGCCATGGTGCTGGGCACCACCGATGGCGTCCGCCCCAGCTCCCGCACCGTGCTGCTCAAGGCCTTCGACGGGCGGGGCTTCGTGTTCTTCACCAACTACGGAAGCCGCAAGGCCAGGGAGATCGCCCTCCAGCCGAATGTGAGCCTGTTGTTCCCCTGGTATCCGCTGGAGCGACAGGTGTCGATCCTGGGCCGGGCTGAACGCATCACGGCGGCCGAATCGCTGGCCTATTTCGCCTCGCGGCCCTTCGGCAGTCGCCTGGGGGCCTGGGTGTCCCAGCAGAGCTCGGTGATCAGCTCCCGGCAGATCCTGGAGATGAAATGGGAGGAGATGAAACGGCGCTTCGCCGCCGGAGAGGTGCCCCTGCCCGACTCCTGGGGTGGAATCCGGGTGGCACCGGTCGAGGTGGAATTCTGGCAGGGCCGCGAGAACCGCCTGCACGATCGCTTCCGCTACCGGCGTGACAGCTGCCGGGGCGACAGCGAGGACTGGACGATCGAGCGCCTGGCCCCATGAATGTTGTAGGCCCGCAGGCGCCGGGTGATGCGGAGCCTGCTTCCGCTCCTCTCGCGCAGTTCAAGGCGTTGCCTGCTCCGCAGCTGCCGTCTTCGCTGCCACCCGCCAGTCGAGGCCCGGCAGAAAGGGGATGATCGCCGGGGTGGATGTCATATAGACGTCATAGTTGCTGTGGCGTGAGCGGAGACGACGCTCCTCCCGTCGTGCCTTGAGGCTGAGCACCGTCGCCAGCGCCAGCAGCAGACCCAGGTGCAGCAGGCTCCCCAGGGCCAGGGTCACCCCCAGGGAACAGAGCAGCAGCGACTGGTAGAGGGGATGGCGGCAACGGGCGTAGGCCCCCTCGGTGACCAGGGGCGCATCGGGCATCGGTTCCGGCAGGGGGCTGAGGCTCTCCCCCAGATTGCGTGCCCCCTGGGTGCCGAGAACCAGTCCGATCACAATGGTGAGCCCGCCGATCAGGCGCAGCGCCAGGGGCCAGTGAATTCCGAAATGGGAGGGGGGAGGCGTGGGCGGCAGCCAGTGGGCGGCGATCAGCAGCATCTGGGCCATCAGCCACCATTCGCCGTGACGGTTGTCCCGCAGGCCCTCCCAGGAAAACCCCCACTTCCGGAGGCGCTCACGCAGTTGGTTCATCATCCGTCGTTCTCCATGGGGGCAGCGTTGCGCAGCTGGAGGAGGTCATCGCTCCACCCTGCCTCAGCCCTTTGCTCCATGCTGCTGACAGCATGGAGACATTCCTGTACCGCGAGCGGCCTGCGCCGCGGGGTTCCGATCCAGGGGGCCTGACAGGGAACCTCCGCACAGGTGCAGACTTGTCCGGAGCCGACTCCGGTGCCGTCCCGCACCAGGGGGGGCCCTAACCGGGAGAGGCCCTCAGTGAGAACGCTCCCCTTCTCGGCCAGAACTCCGGTCCCTCTCACCGGAGCCCCCTGCCTGGAGCCGTTCGGACCATCACGATGACGCTGGAAGAGTGAATCTGGACTGGTGGGCCACAGCCTGGGCCCTGTTCCAGGCGCTGCTGGTGGAAGCGATGCCCTTCCTGCTGATCGGCGTGCTGATCTCCGCCGCCGCCCGCTGGCTGAGCCCCGGCGGCCGCTGGGTGAGAGCCCTGCCGGCCCATCCCCTGCTCGGCCCGCTCACCGGTGCCGCCCTGGGCTTCGCTCTGCCGGCCTGCGAATGCGGCAATGTGCCGGTGGCCCGGCGCCTGCTGGGGGCCGGTGCCCCCCTCGGCACGGCCCTCGGCTTCCTCTTCGCCGCGCCGGTGCTCAACCCGATCGTGCTGGCCAGCACCTGGGCGGCCTTCCCCGACCAACCCTGGCTGCTGGCGGCCCGCCCCCTCGGAGCGGTGCTGATCTCCCTGGCCCTGGCCACCCTGCTGCGGGGATTGCCAGAAGCGGAGCTGCTCACGGCCGCTCTTCTGGAGGAACGTCGGATGAATCAGCCCCTCAGCAGGGTGACGCTGCTGGAGCGACGGAGCGGGCTGATCGGTACGAGGGAGGGGGAGCCGGGGGGCACGGCACCGCTGCCCCTGAGCCCGCAGCGGGCCCCGCTGCCGGAGATTCTCGGCCACGCCAGCGGTGAATTTCTCGATCTCGCCCTGCTGCTGGTGATGGGTTGCGCGATCGCGGCCCTGGTGCAGACCCTCGTGCCACGCAGCTGGCTGCTGGCCGTCGGAGGCGCCCCCACGCTCTCGATCCTCAGCCTGATGCTGCTCAGCCTGGTGGTCTCGGTCTGCTCCAGTGTGGATGCCTTTCTGGCGCTCGGCTTCGCCGCCCAGGTGACCCCTGGGGCCGTGCTGGCATTTCTGCTGCTGGGACCGGTGATCGATCTCAAGCTGATCGGTCTGTTCGGGATCCTGCTTCAACCCAGGGCCATTCTGGTCACCGCAGCAGGGGCAGGGGTCCTGGTGCTGCTGATCGGCCAGTGGGTCAACCTATGGCTGCTCTGAACCCGACAAGCTGTCGGAGGTGACCCATCCCCCCGCGATGTTGCGAGCCCTTGCTCTGGCCCTCTGGGGAATCGTGCTGCTGCAGAGCGGCATCAGCGGTCGACTCGACCTGCTCCTGCGAGCGGTGTTCCATCCCCTCGTCTGGATCAGCGGCGGGGTATTGCTGGTGCTGGCGGTGCTCGAGCTGCGCGCTGCCCGCCTCAGTTCCCGGCAGCGTCCCGGCCCCGGCCGACCCGTGCTGCTGCTCAGCTGCAGCATTGCCCTGCTGGTACTTGCGCAACCACCTCGCCCCTCCTTTGCCGACCTGGCCGCCAACCGGGAGCCGAACATGCTGGAAGAGCCGGCCCTCGCCTTCGTGATCCCACCGGGCCAGCGCAGCCTCACCGACTGGGTCCGGCTGCTGCGCAGTGAACCTGACCCCAGCCTCCATGTCGGCGACCCGGTACGGATCAGCGGGTTCGTGCTGCCGGTGAGAGGCGATCGGCCCCAGCTGGCCAGGCTCTTCGTGCGCTGCTGCCTGGTGGATGCCATCCCCATCGGTCTGCCGGTCCGCTGGCCGGTGGCAGGGCCTGAGCCGACTGCCGATCGCTGGCTGGCGGTCGAGGGAGTGATGGGCACCGAAACGAGGAACGGACGAACCCGGAGTGTGGTGATCGCTTCGCGGGTGCAGCCGATCCCCAGACCCCGCCGGCCTCTGGAACCATGACCACCGGCGGCGATCGGAGCCCGGTTGGGTGGCGGCAGCTCGCATGGGTGCTGCTGATGGGCCTTGGGCTCGCCCTGCTGCAGCAGCTGATCCTGGCAAGGCGTCCACCCCGATTGCTGGAACTCGAGCAGGCAGCCTCCAGCTCGGGTCCCGCCGCCCTGACCCTGCGGTTCAGCCGTCCGATGGACCGGGTCAGCGTGGAGAAGGCCTCCGACCTGAGCCCACGCCTCGACTTCGCCATCCAGGGTGAGACCAATCCCCTGCTGCTGCTGCCGCAGGCGGGACAGCGGATCGTGGGGCCCCTGGCGGTGCGGCTGGCCGGAAGCGACCGACGCGGCCTGAGCCTGCCCGCCAGCCTCTGGCACTGGGATCCCCGTCCGCACCTGCTGGCGGTGGTGCCCCAGCCGGGGGGAGAACAGCTCAAGCTGCGCCAGCCTGACGGCCGCTGGGTCGGGCTTTCGCCGGTGTGGCCGGCCATCCCCGGACTGATGCCGCTCGGTGACGGCTCCGGGGTTGGCCTGGTCAGCCGGGATGGGGCTGGCACGCACCAGGTGTGGCGCCTGCTTCTGAATCGCCAGCATCTGAGCCGCAGCAGCCGGGATCTGGGTCAGGTGCGGATCGAACGACTGGAACGGTTCAATGCGGAGCCGCTGGTCTTCGCCCGTCTGAGCACCAACCGCTCAGGTGACCTGCTGGTGCAGGGAAGCGGACCCTCGCCCCGGAGCGACCTGCTGGAGATCTGGAAGCGCGATGGCAGCAGGCAGACTCTGGGCCTCGACGCCAGCGGGCCGGTGTCCCTGCTGCCCCAGGGGGAGCGGCGATCGTGCCTGAATCCGATGGACTCTCGCTGCGCTCCCTGCCACCCCGCCCCCCCCTTCGCCAATTCCTTCCCGGCGTGAGGGACCTGAGCAGTTTCTGCCCGGTAGCCGGCCGCGCCCTGCTGCTGCGACACTGGCCCGACTTCCGCCGCTCCCTCGAACTGGTGGAACCCGGCCAGGCACCGCGGCCGCTCTGGCTCGGTGAGGAGGGACTGGTGGCGAGCGCCTGCTCCCGGGGGGGCGAGCGGATCTGGGCACTCCTGATCGATGGCATCCGCCAGCCCCGGCTCATCCTGCTGGCCCTGGACCGCAGGGGACTGGTGCTGCAACGGCGCTGGCTGGATGGATGGGAACTGGAACCAGGCACAGGCCTGCACTACGACCCCACTGGCGACCGGCTCCTGCTGGCCTTGCGGCCGCTGAAGGAATCCGGAACGGAGTCGAATCCCGGAGCGGCCTCGAAGCACCAGGAGGCCCGCCCCGTCCTGATCGACGCCGAGACTCTGGAGCTCACCTGGCTGGAGCGACCGGTACGGCAGGTGATCTGGCTGACGACCGGCTGAGCGACCTCAGTGATCTGAGCCGCGGGCCAGGGAGCACAGCGGCAGCAGAAGCAGGCTGAGCAAGCCGATCAGGGGTCCGGGGGGGAGGTCGACGGCCGGCTGGATCGCCAGCAGGAAGCCCGCCCCCGCCAGGGCCATGCCGATGGCGGCGGCACGCAGAAGCGCCTGCCGCAGGCTGGTGGCGCCGGCCAGGGCCAGCAGGGCAGGGGCTCCCATCAGGGCGATCACCAGCACCACCCCCACCGCGGTCATGGCGCTGACCACGGTGAAGGCGGTGACAAGGGTGACCAGCAGCCGCAGGGTCCGCACCGGCAACCCCACGCTGGCGGCTCCGATGGGATCCACACCCAGGAAGACCAGTTCGCGGTAGCGCAGCACCAGCAGAGCCAGCACCGCCGCCAGGGCGATCAAGGTGCGAACCAGATCGGCTGCAGATGCGGCGAGCAGATCCCCGAACAGGATGGCTTCGAGATCCACCCGGATGCGCAGCAGGGGGATCAGCAGCACCCCGAGACCGAGGAAACCCGCCAGAACCGTGTTGAGCACGGCGTCATCGCCGCTGTCGGCACCCCGATCGCCGCGGCTGAGCCGTTCCGCCAGCAGAGCACCGGCCAGCCCGCTGAGCACCCCTCCAAGGCCGGGATCGATTCCCATCGCCACCGCCAGGGCCAGCCCGGGCAACACGGCATGGGAGATCAGATTGGCCTGGAACAGCCGCCGCTGCACCAGCAGCACCGTGCCGGCCAGCGCGCAGACCATCCCGGACAGCAGTGCCATGGTCAGGGGCAGGAGCCACCACTGCTGCGTCATGGCAGGGGCATCCGGTTCACTGCTGGGATCGCTTCCGGAAACGCCGCACCCCTCACCTCACCTGGGTGAGCTGCCGCCACCTCAGCCACAGTGATGGTTCCCCACGCGCAGATCTCCCAGGGCCCGGCGCACCTCGGCAGGGCGGCCATCAGCCAGCAGGCGGCGGTCGACCACCAGCACCCGGTCGTAGGCGTCCAGGTCCCTGCCCCAGTCGTGGCTGCTCACGAGAAGGGTGAAACCGGCATCGCGCAGCTGGGCCATCACGCCGAGCAGCTCGGTGCGGGAGGGGGGATCGATGGCGGCACAGGGCTCATCCAGCAGGAGCACCCGGGCCGGCTGCACGAGGGTGCGGGCGAGGAGTGCGCGCTGCTGCTGACCACCCGAGAGCTGATCCAGACGCCGATCCGCCAGCCCTGACAGTCCCACCCGCTGCAGGGCGGCGTCCACCGCGCAGCAACCGGGACGGGCGGCCGCCAGCCGACCGAGGCCGACCAGGTCACGCACATTGATCGGAAAATGCCAGGCGATCTCCCCCCGCTGGGGCATCAGGGCCAGCTGGCGACGCGCCAGGCGGGGTGTGAGCATCTCGCCGTCGAGGCGGACTTCACCGGCCTCCAGGGGCAGCTGTCCCTCGATGGCCTGCAACAAGGTGCTTTTGCCTGCCCCGTTGGGACCGACCAGGGCCGTGAGGCTTGCCGGTTCCAAAGCGAAATCGATGCCCTCGAGGACCCGCTCGCCCCCCCGGCGGACGCTCAGATCGCGGACCTCCAGAGCCAACGACAGGTCACCCTGAGCAGAGCCAAGGCTACCGAGAGGGCAGCCACCACCAAGGGCTCAGGCACTGAGAGTGAGAATTGTTATCATTCCAATCCGATCGGAGGTCGCCTTGTTCCCCTGGCAGCGAAGTCGGACGTCGCCGGCGCGCCGTCGCTCGATCCTGGGGATCCTCTGCATCGTCGTCGCCCTCTCGGTGACGGCCTGCGGCCGGAGCGACCTCCGCAGCGAGCGGTCAGAAAAGGCAAGCAGCGGCGGTCCGGCGCCACCGGTGATCGCGGCCGATGGTGTGCTCTGCGATCTGGCCCGCAGACTGGCAGCCGCTGATCTGCACGTGAAGTGCCTGCTCGGCGCCAGCGACGATCCCCATTCCTTCCGGCTGGAACCCAGCCAGAAGGCCCTGATCAGCTCGGCCCGGCTGCTGCTGATCAGTGGCTATGGCCTCACCCCGGCCCTGGCGTCATTGCCGGGGGCCGTGGCCGTCTCCGAGCTGGCCGTTCCGGACAGCCTCCCCCTGGACGGCGCTGCGGCGGCGGCGGAAGCCGGCGGCCATGGTCACGACCATGGGGGCCGCGATCCCCACGTCTGGCACAACCCCCGCCATGCCGCCGCGATGGTGGGTGTGATCTCCGATCGCTTCGTCGCCCTCGCCCCAGCGTCGGCAGCCCCGATCCAGCGGAGGGCGGCGCAGATGCGGCAGGTGCTCGAGCAGCTCGACAGCTGGAACGCCGCCCAGTTCGCCACCGTGCCGGCTCCGCCACCACCGCTGGCCAGCAGCCACCGGGCCTTCGCCAGCCTGGCCCATACCTACGACCTGCCGGAACTCCCCCTGGTGGATGGCTTGAGCGGCAGCAAGGCGCTCCGTCCCGAGGCGTTCCGCTCCGTGGTGGAGCGGCTGCGCCGGGAGCGGGTGCCCCAGCTGTTCGCCGAGCAGCTGCCCGCTCCACGCACCCTGCGGCGCATCAGCGAGCTGAGCGGCGTTCCCATCGCCCCGGTGCCCCTGGCCGCCGACGGCCTCGCGGTGGGAGCCCGGGGGCCCCTCAGCCTCGTGGCCACCCTGACGCGCAACACCTGCACGATCGTCACGGGCTGGGGCGGGCGCTGCGACGAAGCGGCAGCGGCAACTCTGGAGAAACGCTGGGAGGCGATTCGATGACCCAGGACTGGACCTGTCCATCCCCTGCCGATCCCCCACTCCGGCGTGCGGTCTCCTCTTGGTGACCCAGCGCCGGGGAGACGAGGCGGGAGCAGCGATGGATGGGTTGCCGGAAGGGCCGCAGCGCTGCTACAGCCAGGGTCAACTGCCCACCCCTCGATGACGATGGCCCGTGTTGCCGGCGCCCTGGTTGTGGCCGGCACAACGATCGCGGCAGCCTTCCTTCTCCCCGGCGGTACCGGTACCGGCTGGGCCGGGCCCCCCACCGCCCCCCTGGCCGGCACCCAGTGGCGCCTGGTGGAGATCCAGTCGATGGACGATGCCCAGGGCATCACCCGGCCGGAGGATCCCAGCCGGTACACGCTTCGCTTCGACGGCGACGGCACGGTTCACCTGCGGCTCGACTGCAATCGCGCCCGTGGCACCTGGTCGGCCAGGGCAGGGGCTGATCCCGGCAACGGCAGCCTGCGGCTGGGGCCGCTGGCCACCACCAGGGCCCTCTGCCCACCTCCGAGCCTGGGCAGGCGGCTGGGCGCCCAGGCGCCCTACGTGCGCTCCTACCTGCTGAAGGATGGACGGCTGCATCTGAGCCTGCTGGCCGATGGCGGCATCCTCGTCTGGGAGCCCCTCAGGCTGGAAGGCCAGGCCTCACGCAGCCCCGATCGCAAGCTGGAGGCCGCCATCCTGAGCTCCTCGCCCGACTACGCGCGCCTGATGGGGGACCCGGCGCGCTCCCGTCCGGCGCATTACGTGCAGGCCCGCTACGACCTCAATGGCGACGGTCACGACGAGGTGTTCGCCTACCTGATGGGCTCGATCTTCTGCGGCACCGGCGGCTGCACCCTGGAGCTCTTCCGCCAGAGCGACAAGGGCTACCAGTTGACCGACACGTTCGCGATCACTCGCCTGCCGGTGATCGTCTCGCCGACACGCACCCGGGGCTGGCATGACCTCTGGAAACGGGAGTCCGGTGGAGGTGCGCCCCCCACCTATGTGCGCCATGTCTTCGACGGCAGTCGCTACGTGGCGAAGGAACGGGTGCCGGCAGAGCCGAAGCCGGAAGGCAAGCCGATCTTCGCTGACGATCCCGGCTACGCCGATGGGATCCCGCTGCTGCCCGGTCGCTGATCTGGGATGGAACCTCTGGCTGCGATGTTCATGGGGCAGCCGCTGGCCATCCTGCTGGTGGCGCTGAGACCGGACAGGCATCGGTACCAGAGGGCGTAGCCACAGCCCGAAGGGAGGCCGCCGGCCACCAGGGCCAGACGGCAGAGGAGGACATTGCCGGCAAAGGCCAGCGGCGCCAGGACCAGCGCGAACCGGTTCATTCCGCACCGGGGAGCGGCCCCCAACGGTGGATCAGCCTCCCAGCCCCTGGCCTCGATCGGACCGACGCACGTAGAGCTCGCTCACGATCCCGAAGGCACCCTCGGCATGGAGGGCACTTCCCTCGCAGAGGGCGGGAAATCCCAGTGGGCCGCCGCTGGGCTCCCGGCGGCGAGGGGCCCGATACGGTGAAGCCTCCGGCTGAAGCATCCATGGCCACCGTCGAGGAGATCGCTGCCGACGTCTTCCGGATCTGCGAGTTCGTACCGGAGTTCAACCTGCAGTTCAACCACTTCCTGGTGCGCGACGAGGAACCGCTGCTCTTCCACGCCGGGATGCGAAGCATGTTCCCGGCCCTGGAGGAGGCCGTGGCGCGCCTGATCGATCCGGCGGAATTGCGCCACGTGGCCTGGAGTCACTTCGAGGCCGACGAGTGCGGAGCGCTGAACGACTGGCTCCGGCGGGCGCCCAAGGCTCAGCCGGTCTGCACCATGGTCGGCAAGCTGGTGAGCGTCGACGATTTCGCCCTCCGCCCCGCCCTCGGCCTCGGCGGCGACGATGTGCTGGTCACGGGCAGGTATCGCTTTCGGTTGATCCCCACGCCCCACCTGCCCCATGGCTGGGACGCCGGTGTGCTGTTCGAGGAGACCCGCCGCACCCTGTTCTGCTCCGATCTGTTTCACCAGTTCGGGGAGGTCGTGGCCGTCACCGAAGGCGATCTGCTCGGCCCGACCCGCCAGGCGATGGCACAGATGCGGGAGGGTCCCCTGGCTGGCTACATGCCCTACACAACCCGCACGCAGACGATCCTGCGGGACCTGGCGGATCTCAGGCCGGAGATGCTGGCGGTGATGCACGGATCCTCCTACCGCGGAGAGGCAGCGACCCTGCTGAAGGAGCTTGGAGGCGTGATCCAGGATGGTTTCGCGGCCTAGCAGGTCGTCAGAGCACGATCTCCACGTGTCTGGCACCCACCCCTTCCGGGTTGGTGAACACGGTGATTTCGCCATCCTGGGAAACGACCAGACCGATCCCCCCCGGCTGCCGGGCGATCGCCCCCGCCATCGATCGGTGCCGGTTGCCCCGCGTCTCGAGGAAGCCGGCCAGTGGCTCCGGCAGGGTGCCTTCGTAGGAAGCCAGCTTGACGCTGAATCCTTCGATTCCGAAGTCGGTTCGCAGAACCGTGGCACCATCAGCGGCTGTGAGATCCGCACAGGCCTGGCAGCCATCATCGAGCGATGAAAATGTCGCTCGCAGCGCCGGCCGGACCCGTTCGTTCGCCCAGCATCCCACCTGCGCAGGGGTGGTCACGTTCGGTTCGGATGACATCAACCTGCCGCTGCGGGCCAGGCGATAGACCCCTTCCAGGGTGAGCACTCTCACCACATCCCGGAAGATCTGCAGATCCGCACTCTGATACCAGCGGCCCCCATGAAACAACCCCTCCTTCCCATTGGACTGGGGCAGCAGCAGAACAGCACCGCCACGCCGTGACCAGGCCATCTTCCTGGCAATGGCCTGCAGGGTCTGTGCATAGATCCTCCGGGCCGAGCGTGCCACGATTCTCCTCAGTTCACTCCTGTGCTGCTCCCAGGCCTGGGGACTGATGGAGAGCGGCACCTGCTCGCCCTTGAGCGGCACCTTCTCCCTGTAGGCGAAGGGTTTGCAGACTTCATTCACCAGCATCTCCGTTTCAAGGATCAGCGTGAGTCCGGGAATCACCCTGGATTGCTCATGGATCTCTCCCCGTTTCAACACGGCTTTCGCCTCACCGATCGAGAGGGAAACCACACCTGGAGCATCCACATCGATCACCACCGGCGGATGATAAAGCTGGGGCGGTGGCAGGACGGACTTCGGCCTCGGAGTGCTGCCGATGATCAGGGGCGGGGAACCCGCCACCTGGGATGGGGCGATCACAAGGCAGTAGCTCTCCGGGGTAAAGGCGGCACTGAGCGACTGAAGCTGTTTCGGATTCAGCTCGATCGGGCTTTGGAACAGTTGCACCTGCGACGCTCTGCGACCCTCCAGATCGAACACCAGGGCAAAGCGGATATTTCGGCCTTCGTTCTGATACACGCTGGCAAGACAGGCAATCTCAAGGCAGGCCTCAACGGTTCCGAGCAGTCTCCCACTTACATAACGCTGCACCAGCTGGTTCACAGATGGAACCTGCAACAAATTCTTCACGCCTATCGTTTCCACGCCCCACCCTGGCAACCTCTTCATCGTAACCCCAGCCATGCGCCCCATGCGATCGCTGCTCCGAATGGTGGCTGCGAGAAAAGTGCTGGCACCTGTATTCCGCCAGACAAACAGAAGCATTGCTCCGATCAGAATGGCGAGATCCAACCAGACCAATCCGATCGCGATCACCCGTGCACGTTGATGGCATGACCACCCCAGGCGACTCCGATGCACAGGCAGTCAGGCAGGCCCCGGGGGAAGGGCATCAGCAGGACCCATCGGAGCGCACGGGGCCGGCGCAGCTGGAGCACCGCCGGGCGGTTCATCATGACGGTTTCATTTCACACAGAGGCGCGGCAGCGCCAACCGGCGGGGACAGCCTCAGAATGGGCAGGTTGCAGGAGGAGATCGATGGAGAATTCCCTCACTTACCCCCTGCGCCTGATCACCCTCTGGATCGCCTGGCTCCTGTCCATGCTCTTCCATGTGGACCTGGGATTGATGCCCCTCTTCCACGGCCAGTCACCCGAGATCCACAGCCAGGTGGCCGTGGCGGCCTTGCCCCTGCTCTTCGGGGCGATGCTCGCCTACTTCCTGCTGCCGCTGATTGCCATCGTTCTGATCGCCTACGCCGCCACCGACCCCGGTCCGGTGCAACGTTGGCGGCCCTGGCGCCGGTTCCACTTCTGGTTCAGCGTCGTCTACTCCGTCACCAACGTTCCCCATCTGATCGCCGACATCCTGGTGCCGGATTCCCGGGTCGATCAGATCGTGCTGATGGTGGCCCTGGTGGTGTTCGGGTTGCTGATCAACCTGGAAGGATGGCGATGGTGGCGTCAGCGGCCATGTTCGAGCTGATCCTTGGCTGTGGTGACGGACCGGCAGGATTCCACGTCGAGGCGACAGAGAGAGACCGGAGAAAAAGGTGGCAACAAGATGATGCACATCCGCAGACCGGCTGGGCAGGCAGCGGCAGTTGCCGGGGCTCCCTGATCTGTTGCAGACTGGAGTGCCGCCGCCCGTTTCCGCCATGGCACGCGAGCACGATCCCTTCCGGATTCCCCGCGCCGGCTGGGAAGCCGCCCCCCTGGCAGGGTTGGCATCGGTGGATCTCAACCACAACGGTGGCGCCTTCACCGGTCGGGAATTCTTCTCCGAATCCACCGTCGGCGGGGTGGTGCTCTACGCGGCGTACCAGGCCCTGCTCACGGCCCTGCGCACCGAAGCGCTGCGGAAGCGTGGTGAGATCGACCGCCTCACCCAGGTTCGCCTCATTCTCAGCACCAGCTTCGAATCGGCGAAGGCCGGGGTCGCCGTGGGCGCGGTGCTCTCGGTGGTGCTGCTGGTCTTCCCCTGGCTCACCGCACCCCTGGCCCTGCTGGGGGTGGTGGGAACGGCCAAGGCCTCCCTCGACCTCTTCCACGCCTTCTGGGATGGCCTCGATGAGGAGCAGAAGCTGCAGGTCACCGTGGCTGCCCATGAGGCCGGCATCAGCCTCAGCCACTTCTTCCGCAACGACAGCGACGGGATGGGAGAACCCGCCGTGCGCTGAGGGTCAGCGGGAGGCTGCAGCGAAGCGCCGGTTCACCTCGTTCCAGTTCACCACCGACCACCAGGAGGCGATGTAGTCGGGCCGGCGGTTCTGGTACTTCAGGTAGTAGGCGTGTTCCCACACATCCAGCCCCAGCAGCGGCACGCCTCTCTCGATCCCGGGCACATCCATCAGCGGGTTGTCCTGGTTGGGGGTAGTGGTGATCGCCAGACCGCCATCGCCCCTGAGGATCAGCCAGGCCCATCCCGATCCGAAGCGGCTGGCGGCGGCCTTGTCGAACTGCTCCTGCATGGCCTGCCGCGACCCGAACGCATTGTCGATGGCCTCCTCCAGCTTCCTGGAGGGGACACCGCCCCGGCCCGCAGGGGCCATCCCGGCCCAGAAGAGGGAATGGTTGTAGTGGCCGCCCCCGTTGTTGCGCACCGCCGCAGGAAAGCGGGAGACCTGCCCCTGAAGAGCCTCCAGCGGCAGGTCGTCGAGCTCGGGATGCGCCTGAATCTGGGCATTGAGGTTGGCCACGTAGCCCCCGTGATGGCGATCGTGGTGGATCGTCATCGTGGTGGCGTCGATGCTGGGCTCCAGGGCATCCGGCGGATAGGGAAGCGACGGCAGGCTGTAGGCGGCCAGGGCGGGCAGGGGGCCGATCTGCAGCAGCAGAGCGGCCAGGATGGCCAGCAAGGCCCTGCGAAACAGAGACAGAGGCATGGTGCCGGGAGCGAGGGTTCTGAGCCGGTTCTAGCCGGGCCGCTCCACGGGCACGGCCAGCCTCCGATCACCAGGAGCAGCAGCCGGCGGGACGCCGCAGACAGAGCGCCAGGGAACCCGGCATGGGCACGGGATCCTCAGGGAGGGAGGGCAGAGGGAACCGCTCGCAGCCGCTGTGGGCATTTGAAAACAGTGGGAGCGCAAGAGGGTCGTTTTGTCAATCCGTCTAAATACTCCGTTACAGTCGTGTCCATTCGATCGTTTCCTCCATGACCACCTCCTCCCTCCAGGCGGATGCCCAGTGGTTCGAGAGCACCGCTGTTCGCCAGATCCACCAGGAACAGCTCAAGCGAGCCGAGCGCTTCAACGGCCGCGCCGCCATGCTCGGCTTTGTGATCGGCGTGCTCACCGAAGCTTTCACCGGTCAGGGAATTCTCCACCAGATCGGTCTGGGAGCTCTGCTTTCCCAGGGCTGATGTTCCCTGCCACCCCTCCGATGACCCTCGAACCCGGCACCTTCGTGCGGCTCACCAGCCGTCCCGAGGACACCTACCAACTGGTCAACATCGACGACGAATCCGACAGATGCTGGGTGCGGCGCTGGCCGCTCTCCCGCCACGGATCTCCCCCCTTCGCCGTTGCGCTCCATCAGGTCCACCTCGCCCGTTGCCAACCGTGATTCCCATCACCTCCATCGTTTTCACCAAACTGCTCTGCCGGGCGGGCGGCACGGCCCTGATCGGCTGTTCCCTCGCCCTGATCGCCGAGGTCCTGGTTCACACCGCCTCCTGACCCCGGGGCCGGCCGGCCCCTCAGACCGGTCTGGGCTCAGAGCGGAATCCCGACACCACCAGTTGCACCGGTGAGATACCGGAAGTCAGGCCACGCCGCACCGGGTGGGCCGCAGCATCGCCCACGGGCTCCAGCGTGAGATGGCGCAGCAGGGTGGCCAGCACGATCTTCATCTCGTACTGGGCGAACGCCATGCCGATGCAGCGTCGGCTGCCGCCACCGAAAGGCAAATATTCGAAGGGGCTGAATGTGCGCTGCAGAAAACGATCAGGATCAAAACGCTCCGGATCCGGATAAACCTCAGGACGGCGGTGGGCCAGATAGATCGAACCCAGCACGATCGTGGAAGGTTCGAGCCGATGGCCTCCGATGTCCACGGGTTGGCGGGCAACTCTGGGGAACGTGAGCATTCCCACCGGATAGATGCGCAGGGTTTCCGAGCAGACCGCATTCAGATAGGGCAGACGGGCGATCGTTGCCGCATCGGCGTCGGCGGCGCAGGCGCTGAGTTCCTGCAGCAGAGTTCTGCGGACCTCCGGAAGATGATGAACCCAGTACAGCGCCCAGGAGAGGGCCGTTGCCGTGGTCTCATGGCCGGCGACAAGGAGGGACATCAGTTCATCGCGGAGCTCCCCATCCGTCAGGGGATTTCCCTGCTCATCCCGGGCCGCCATCAGCAGGGAAAGGATGTCCTCACGGGAATCATCGGCTTGGCTCCTGCGTTCCTCGATCTCCGCATGGATCATGCGGTCGATCGCCGAACGACGGCGCAGGAAGCGACCCCAGGGGCTGGCGGGACCGAGATCCAGCCGAAGCAATGGGAAATAGAGCAGAGCCACGCTCAGCGGGTTGGAGATTTCGTTCAGCAGGGCGGCCAGCTGGATCTCGAGCTCGCGGTAGCGCTCCCCTTCCGCCAGCCCGAACACCGTCTTCAGGATCACCCGCATGGAGATCCTCTGCATGGACGCCTGGAGGGGGAACGGCTCTCCCGGCTCCCACTGGCCCATCACCTGACGGGTGATCGCTGCGATGGTGTCGCCGTAGGAGCGCATGCGTTCGCCATGGAACGGCGGCAGCAGCAGCTTGCGCATGCGGCGGTGGCGGTCGCCGCTGATGCCGATCACCGATTCGGAGCCCAGAAAGGGTTCGAACAGGGCGTTGAGATCTCCCGGTGCATCGAACAGCTCGGCTTCCTCGCTGCCCAGCAGCGTCTCCAGCGAGCGCGGATCGCTGCAGACCACAAGGGGCCTCGCTCCCTCGCCCAAGAAGGTGGTGAAGCAGTCGCCGTACCGGGAGGCCGCGCTCTCCATGAAGGTGAAGGGATCGCGGATCCAGCGGATCTTTTGCCACAGCGGGGGATCGGGGGGGCCGGGCGGCAGCCCGTGGCGGATCCCGGCTGGATCTGCCGTGCGTTTCACTACGGATTGGCTGATCATTTCCCGGATCCATCTCTGCAGGGATGCAGCCTACTTCGCGTCCAGCGAAACCAGAAAGTGCTGGCAGAAAACTAGAATGCACCTTTATTCCTTGCAGAACCCATCCCTGCCGTACCAGGGCCTCCCGCACCAATGGAATGGCCACTCCTGCCACGGCCTGCTGGAGGGTGATCTGCAGGTCCCGAGCGCACCGATCCTGAGCCTGCACCCGATCGGCGTCGGGCTTTCGAGTGCCTTCTGGCACCGCTTCAGCCGGGGCTGGCGGGCCCAGGGTCGGCCCGAGCCCCTGGTCCATCCCGATCTGCTGGGGTGCGGCCGGTCGGCGATGCCAGCCCTGGCGATCCGGCCGGAGGACTGGGCCGGCCAGCTCGATGCGTTGATCCGCCGCCACCTGCAGCGTCCGGTATGGCTGCTGGTGCAGGGAGCCTCCCTGCCGGTGGCGCTGGAACTGCACTCCCTGAACCCGGAGCGGATCCTGGGAATGGTGCTGGCCGGTCCCCCTTCCTGGCGGGTGATGACCGACGCAGCCGATCAGGATCGCTGCCAGCTTCTCTGGAACGGTTTCTTCGACACCCCTCTGGGCACTCTCTTCTACCGGTATGCCCGCAGGGAGAGCTTCCTGCGCTCCTTCTCGGTGAAGCAGTTGTTTGCCCGTTCGCAGGATGTCGATAGGGAATGGCTGGAGATGCTGCATCAGGGCTCCCGCGACCTGAACAGTCGCTACGCCGTCTTCTCCTTCCTCGCCGGTTTCTGGCGCCGCGACTACAGCGCCCAGCTCCGGTCCCTGGCCTGCCCGGTGCTCGCTCTCTTCGGCGAGCAGGCCTCGGGAATCAGCCGCCGGGGCCGGCAGGACACAGCCTCCATCAAGGCCGCCGACTACGGAGATCGCCTTGCCGATGCCACGGCACGCCTCCTGCCCGGCAGGAACGTTCTGCCCTACGAATCAACGGACCCGTTCGTGGAGGCGGTCAGCGAGTGGATCGACCGGAACCGTCCATGACATCCACCGCCCCCGCACCATCCCTGGGCCAGGGCGAGTTTGCCCATCCCGGTCGGCATCGCGATCCCGCGCTGATCCGCCGACTGATGCCCCTGTGGGGATGGTTCTATCGCCACTACTTCCGGGTTCGCACCAGCGGCTGGGAGCACGTGCCGGCCAGCGGCCAGCTGCTGTTCGTGGGCTCCCACAACGGCGGCCTGGCAACACCCGACCTGCCGATGTTCCTCTACGACTGGTTTCTTCGCTTCGGTCTGGAACGGCGGGTCTACGGGCTGGCCCACGCGCGGGTCTGGCAGGCCTATCCCCTCCTGGCCGAACTGGCCGGACGCGTGGGCGCCATCCCCTTCTATCCCCGTCAGGCCCAGGCTGTTCTCGAAGCGGGCGACAGCCTGCTGGTCTACCCCGGCGGGGGACAGGATGCCTTCCGGCCGCACCGCCTCCGCGACCGCATCCACTTCGGCGGGCGCACCGGATTCCTGCGGCTGGCGATCTGGCACGGCCTGCCCGTGGTGCCGCTGATCTCCTGGGGAAGCCATGACACCCTCTACGTGATCGAGGACTGCTACCCCCTGGCCCGCCGGCTGCATGAGCGCGGCATGCCCTGGCTTCTGGATCTCGATCCCGAGGTGATGCCCCTGTATCTGGGTCTGCCCTGGGGGCTGGCGGTGGGTCCCCTGCCCAACATCCCCCTGCCCAGCCGCATCCATACGCGGGTCTGCCCACCGATCCACCTGGCACGGAGCGGCTACCGGGCCAGCCGGGACCGTGGCTACGTGCAGGAGTGCTACCGGCAGGTGGTGGACACCATGCAGGGCGAGCTCGACCACTTGCGCAAGGAGGCGAGCCGAGGGGGCTGAACAGGGTTCCGGCCGTGGGGTCGGCCCTCCGTGCCGATACAGGCACAACCAACATGCCTTGTCGCGAATGACACGATGTGCCAGGCATTCCACAGCGAATGTTCATCAACTTGCCTTTGTCTCCATGGCCCTCGCCCGTCAGGTCGAGATCCTTCCCCTGCAGCGCACCGCTGCCGGATCCAATATCTTTTCGGCGCCGCAGATCAGCCACGAAACCCTCATCGCCGAGGTCGGCACCGCCAACAACTGTGAACTCTTCTGCCACCGCCGTCAGACCGACCAGCTGATGGTGCTCAGAGGGTCCGTGGATCTGGTGCTGCTCCAGAACGGCGGCCTGCGCCGCATCCGCCTGCGGGAGGACGAGGCCTCCTGGGTGCGCATCCCACCGGGGGTGCCCCACGGCGTCATCAACCACGGCAGCACTCCTGCGGTGCTGGTCAATGCGGTGCTGCGTCACGGCCCCCCGGACCCCCGCGATTACCGGCCCCGCAGGGTGCCGGGCTTCCTGATCGATGCCTGGCAGGCCCTTTCAGCCTGAAGGTCCCGCGCAACCGGCAGGGAAGGGGAACGGCAACGGGAACTCGGAAGTGGATGGGCGGGCGTTGAGAGCGGGAATGGTGAAGAATCTCGACGTGTTGTTGACCAGATCCCAGGCTTGCGAAGAACGACAAGGTGCTCCTCCGGATCCGGTTTAGGCTCGCCCGAGGGCACGGTTCCGCGTGCCGTCCTCTCCCCCCTTGCCCTTCCCCATGACACTGGTTCAGGCCCCCCGGCTCGGCATCGACAGGTTCGCGAACGACCGCAACCAGGAAAGCCGGGCCCACGCTTCCGACGATGACAACAACACGATCATCCGTGCCGTGTACCAGCAGGTGCTCGGTTACCAGTACGTGATGAACAACGAGCGGCTCACCGCGGCCGAATCCCTCTTCCGCAACGGCTTCCTCAGCGTGCGTGAACTGGTGCGCACCGTGGCCAAGAGCGGCCTCTATCGCTCACGCTTCTTCGAGAACTGCAATCCCTATCGCTTCATCGAGCTCAATCACAAACATCTGCTGGGACGTGCCCCCCACAACAAGGCCGAGATGCTCCACCACTTCACGATCCTGCAGGATCAGGGTTATGAAGCGGAGATCGATTCCTACATCGACAGCGTCGAATATCAGGAGCGCTTCGGACAGGAGGTCGTGCCCTACCTGCACGGCTGGGACTATTCCAATGGCCTGGAGGGTCGCCAGTTCTCCTGGCTGATGCAACTGGCCCGGGGAGCGGCCGCCTCGGTCAAGGGAGACGGCTCCGGCACCCAGTTCCGTCTCGGCCGGGCCCTGCACCAGGATCGCCCCGTTCCGGTCTCCGGCTCTCCCGCCAGGGTTCTGATCGTGTCGACCGAGGGTCCCTTCAAGGCGCAGGTGAGCTCCAGCAGCGACATCTCCACCGAGTTCGACGCCCCCACTCCCAGACGGGCTCCCTCCCAGACCCACCGCCGGGAAGCCCTGCGGGTCTCCGCAGGCAGCCGGGGAACCAGTTCGAGCGCTGATCGCCTGGTCACCCTGATGGTGAGCGGCCTGGCCCAGAACGACTATGTGCGCAGCGGTTCCTACGTTCTGCGGGTTCCCTGCAGCCGCATGAACGAAACCCTGCGCAACATTTCCCGCATGGGCGGAAGGGTCACCGAGGTGACAGTGAGCTGAGGATCAGCGGACCCACCGCCATCCCAGCCTTCGCCATCCCAGGGGCCCGCAAGGGCCCCTTCTTCGCGCACGGGGGCCCCATGGGAAGATCGTCCCTGAGAGATCCGGCAGGAAGGAGATCGGTCAGATGAATCTCCAGGCCCGGCAGTGGTGGGGTCTTCCCCACAGGGAAATCCTTTCCGGCCTGGTCGTGGCCTTCGCCATGATCCCCGAAGCGATCGCCTTCTCCGGCATCGCTGGCGTATCGCCCCAGACCGGCCTCTTCGGTGCCTTCTGCCTGGCGGTGACCCTGGCCGTGGTGGGGGGCCGCTCGGCGATGATCACCTCGGCCACGGGCTCCACAGCCCTGCTGATGACCGGCCTGGTACAGCGGGGCAATGCCCTGGGGGAGGGCATGGGGCTTCAGTACCTGCTCGCGGCCGGCGTCCTCACCGGCCTCCTTCAGATCGCCTGGGGCTATCTGCGCCTGGCCCATCAGATGCGCTTCGTGCCCCAGCCGGTGATGGCGGGCTTCGTGAACGGCCTGGCCATTCTCATCTTCCTGGCCCAGCTGCCCCAGATGGGCCTCGATGTCTTCCACCCCGAGAAGGTGACGGTGCAGCCCGGCCAGCTGCCGGCCGTATGGGGACTGATGGCCCTCACCCTGCTGATCATCTACAGCCTGCCCAAGCTCACCCGGGCGGTTCCCTCTGCCCTGATCGCCATCCTGATCACCACGGCCCTCTCGATCGGCCTGAAGCTGGATGTACCCACCGTTGCCAGCCTCGGCAATCTGCCCACCGGTCTGCCCCGGTTCGGCCTGCCCCAGGTGCCCCTCAGCTTCGACACGCTCGGCCTGATCCTGCCCACGGCCCTGGCGATCTCGTTGGTGGGTCTGATGGAGACCTTCCTCACGCAGGACATCCTCGACGACATGACCGACAGCACCACCCACAAGAACGAGGAGGCCAGGGGGCAGGGCATCGGCAACATCGTGAGCTCCCTCTTCGGAGGGATGGCCGGCTGCGCTCTTGTGGGTCAGTCGGTGATGAACATCAACAACGGTGCCAGGGCCCGGCTCTCCACCCTGGCTTCGGGCGTGTGCCTGCTGGGAATGATCCTGCTGGCCGGAGACTGGGTCAACAGGATTCCCATGGCCACCCTGGTGGGCGTGATGATCATGATCGCGATCAACACGGCCAACTTCCGCTCCTTCACTGATAGCAGGGTGGCTCCGAAAAGCGATACCTCTGTGATGCTGCTCACCGTGATCATCACGGTTCTCACCCACAACCTGGCCATCGGGCTGCTCTCCGGTGTTGCCCTGGCCGGCATCCTGTTCAGTCGCAAGGTGGCGAAGGTGATCGAGGTGGAAAGCCAGATGGAGGGCCCCGATCACCGGATCTACACCGTGCGCGGTCAGCTCTTCTTCGTGAGCGTGATCTACTTCAAGCAGGGATTCGATCTGCATGACCACCCGGCCAGGGTCACGATCGACATGGCCGAAGCCCATCTCTGGGACCAGAGCGGCGTGACGGCCCTTGATCAGGTGATCCGAAGGCTGCGTCTGGGCGGCAGCAAGGTGGAGGTGATCCACCTCAACCCTGAGAGCACCGATCTCTTCGCCCGGATCGGCCTCGCACCGGAAGCCGGTGGCAGGGGAGGAGAACTGGCCTCCACCCATTGAAGCCGCAGCCAGCTGACGGCAGATGGGAGAGCCGCAGAGGCTCCGCCCTCGGTTTCACATCCTGGACATGGCCGAGATCTTGGCGAGCTTGTCGGGGGCAAGACCTTCGAGTTCCCGGAAATTCAACAGTCCATCTTTGAGAAAGCTGGCAAAGACAAAGAGCAGAGATTGGAAGCGAAAGTCAAAACGACCATCAATATCGTGGCGCTTGCTGCTGAGATAGTCATGCAGGTCCCAGATGGAATCCACAGTGGTGGCTCCCGCAGCTCTCTGACGCAGCGTATCCAGTAAAACCTTGATTTCTCGCTCATAGGCAAGATCGAACGCCCGCCTGGCGATCTGCTGCTCATCGAGACTCCATCCCTCGCAATCGGCTGCCATCACGCCCCTGCAACTGTGTTCCTCGATACGATGTTATCCCCGGCACCCCTCGGGCCGCGAGCCGGCGGCCGCATGCAGAGAGGGGAGGGCATACCAGGGAACCCAGGGACATTCATGATGCTCCCGGTGGTAGCCGAAGTGGTAACAGGAGAGCAGGGAGAGCAGGGGAGGCATGGCGAGACTCTTCACCTGATGCTCCCCTGAGGCAGGCATGGCTCTGCCCCGATGGGGCAGGTAGGTTCCGAAGAGGAAGAGCTGGATCGAACTCAGCATCAGGGGGATGGACCAGAACAGCAGGATCTTCGGGAGAATCGATCCGGTGAAGGGGTGCAGCACCAGAGCGATCCCCGCCCAGCAGCCGAGCAGGGCGAGAATCTGGCCGATCGAGAGATAGCCCCGCATGAATTTCACGTACCAGTGCACGGGATGGGGGCGGATGCCGTCGTGAAAATCGGGATCTGTCGCGGCGCCGGGTCGTTGATGGTGAAGAACGTGGTTGCGCCGGCAGGCCCCATAGGGCAGAAAGCCGTAGAGCACCAGGGAGAGTCGACCGATCCCATCGTTGAGGCCCCGGTGCCGGGGCATCAGGGAACGATGCATGGCGTCATGGGCCGTGATGAACAGACCTGTCTGCAGGAAGGTGCGCAGCAGCACCAGCAGGGCCACCGCCACGGCCGGCAGGCGACCCGGGGCCGGGCCGAGGAGCAGCCCGCAAAGGGTGAGGCTCCAGCAAGCGTGCAGGGCGAGGGCCAGCCAGGCCCCCCTGAGGGAAGGAGGGCCAGGGGATTCGATCAGAGCCAAGGTCACCCGATGGGGCTCCCTCGAGAGGGGTTCGGCAGGAGAACCGGGGGCAGGGAAGGTTTCAGCGGGAGAAGTTCAGCAGTTCCGAGGGGGAAGCCAGCAGATCGATGGCAACGAAATAGATCTTGCCATCGGGATCGATCAGGAAACGCCAGGCCACGTTCATGCCCACGCCGGCTCCGAACCAGGGGGTCTGTACCTTCCCGGTGACCTTGGTCTGGGTGAATCCGCCTTCGGAAGGCTCGCTCACACCCTTCTCGGGAAGCAGCTTCAGATTCTGGCAGTCTTCCTTGAAGAAGCGCAGAACGGCTTCCTTGCCCACGATCGGACGCTGGAAGGGAGGTTGCAGCGCGCCATCGGGAAGGAAGAGTTCGATCAGCTGATCGAAATCGTTGGCATTCAGGAGATCCATGTAGGAGAGGATCGTGGGATCCGTGACCCCCTCGATGCTGACCTTCGTGCGGTTCGCCACCTCGGTGGGGGGCACCACAGGCTCGGCGATCCGCTGATAACTCTCCAGCTTGCCGGGATCGAAGCCCATATCCACCACGAGATTGCGGAGAACCGTGATCTGCTGGCCGGGATCGATCCTCTTGATTCCCTCCAGCACGGCAGAGGCATTGGCCGACAATCGATACCCCTCGGGGATCGGCGCAACGATCCCCTCCTCCATCCATTCCCCCAGCCGATACCAGAAGCCGAGCTTGATGTTGGGAGACCAGATCGCATAGGTTCTCGAGATCGGATTATCGGTGCGATTGGCCAGGTCGCACATCACCTGGCTCTGTTCCTGAAAACCCATCTGCCGGATCTGATTCAGGGTGGGTTCCGCAAACTGCATCCGTGCGGCGCCCGGAGCTGCGATCGTGATGGTCTTGCCCATCTCGAGGTAGGCGTACCAGATCAGGGCCAGTTGATCCTCGGCACTCAGCAGATTGAAACGGGCCGTGAGCGCGGGAACGACGTCCGCAGAGCGGGTGTCTGGAAAGATTCTGGAGGCTTGTTCAATGGTGAGGGCCATGTTGAACTCCGCGTTGTGACAAGGGGGAATGGGTAGACCCTAACCGAGCCGTGGCGGCTGGTCCTGGCTGTGCAGCAGATCGTGTCGATCCCCCCCTATCTGTACTGCCCTGGTTAAGATCCGTGATGCCGAAGCGAAGAGAGTTTTCCCTTCCCCGGATTGCATGACGCCGACCAGGGATCCGCTTCTTCACGTGGAAGAGCTCTGCGCCCACCCGGCCGGCCGCCTGCCCCTCTGGAACCACATCGGCTTCGACCTCCGCTCCGGAGAGCGGCTCGCCCTCGTGGGTCCCTCCGGTTCAGGCAAGACCCTGCTGCTGCGCCAGCTGGCCCTGCTCGACCCGCTGCCCTGCGGGAGGATCGAGCTGGAAGGGCGTTCCCCCGCGTTCTGGACGGCACCTGTGTATCGCTCGAAGGTGGCGCTTGTGGCCCAGCGTCCGGTCACCCTGCCCGGCACGGTGGAGGAAAACCTGCGCAAGGCTCTCCAGTTCGCCTGCCACCGGGAGCGGGCCTTCCATCGCGAACGGGTCGGGAACTGGCTGGGCTTCCTGGGTCGGGAGAAGGGCTTCCTCCACCAGGAAGCCGACCATCTCTCCGGAGGGGAAGGCCAGCTGCTGGCCCTGCTGCGCTCCCTCCAGATGGATCCCACGATTCTGTTGCTCGATGAGCCCACCGCCTCCCTCGATGGCCCCACCACCACGCGGGTGGAGGCCCTGCTGGGGCTCTGGCTGGAGGGAGGGGAACGGGCCTGCGTGGTGACCAGCCACGATGACGCCCAGATCCGGCGGTTCACGAACCGACGCCTGGAGCTGGTGCCGTGAACGGAAACCCGGGAGGCGGCCCTGTCCCGATCAGCGATGGCGACCTGGCGCTCTCGGCCCTGCTGATCGTGGTGAACGTGGTGCTCTCCGGCCTGCTGCGGCTGCAGCTGGGCCGCTCCCTGCTGCTGGCGGCGTCGAGGATGGTGGTGCAGCTGCTCCTGGTCGGCACGGTTCTGGAGTGGCTGTTCCGTCAGGAGAATCCCCTGGCCATCGCCCTGATGGCCCTGGTCATGGCGGGGATCGCCGGCGTGGCAGCCGTGAATCGCACCCGCCAGCGCTTCCCTGGCATCTACGCCAACAGTCTGTTGTCGGTGCTTGCCTCCTCGGCCCTGGTCACCTCCGTGGCCCTGGGCGGCATCCTGCGGCCGGAACCCTGGTTCGCAGCCCGCTACGTGATCCCCCTGCTCGGCATGGTGCTGGGCAACACCCTCAACGGGATCTCCCTCGGACTGGATCGGTTGATGGAGGGACTGCGCACCCACCGGGACCAGGTGGAAACCCGCCTCTGTCTGGGGGCCAGCCGCTGGGAAGCCTGCCGGGACGAGGTCAGGGAGGCGGTGCGGGTGGGCATGATCCCGACCATCAATTCAATGATGGTGATGGGTCTGGTGAGCCTGCCCGGGATGATGACGGGCCAGATCCTGCAGGGGGCCGCTCCCTCGGCAGCGGTGCGGTACCAGATCATGATCCTGTTCATGATCGCCGCCGCCACCGCCCTGGCGGTGGTGGGAGTGGTGCTGCTCGGCTATCTCCGCCTCACCAGCCGCGACCATCAGCTGCGGCTGGACCGGCTGGGGCCGGCCGGCGGTGGTCCCTGAGACGCCAGCCAGAGGGCAAGCCCGCCGCCGCGTCCGCGGGCCGCGAGCCAGTCCGGAGCCGACCCCCCAGCCTCGCCCGGCTCCCCCCGGTGCCGGCGGGAGCTGGCGATCAGGGCGAAGAACGGCAGCCGGTGGGGCTCGGGCCGCTCCAGCGCCCGTTCCCACAGCACGCGCGACGCCACACGCAGCTGCATACGCTCGAACCAGAACCGGAGCAACGGTCGACGCCCCCGCAGCTCCCCCTCCCCTTCGAACCGCAGCTCCACGGCCCCGAGATTCACGGCATTGGTCAGACGCAGACTCTGAGCGGCATTCCCGGCGGCGATCTCCAGCCGGGCGCCGAGACCGCGCAGGAGGGCTCCGCTCAGGGCCGAGGGTTGCCGGGAAGCCTTGCCCCAGACCTGATCCAGCCGCCAGATGCCGACCAGATCGCTTGCCTCCAGGCCGCTGCCCTGATGCCGGGCGCGTCGCTCCAGCTCGAGCAGCTCCTCGGCGTCGGGGGGAAACAGCACGGGAGGGGGAAGGCAGGTCTTCCTAGGATCCAACGATGGCATCCGATCCTGTGGAGAGAGGGTTCTCCCCCCAGCCCGGCGGACCGGGATTTCTGAGCGAGGCCCGGGAAGGGACTCTCGTGCGGATCGAATCCCTGCCCAGCCACGTGGGCCTCAGGGATCGCCTGCTGGCCCTGGGCATCCGACCGGGCGTCACCCTGGAAGTCCTGCGCCGGGGGCGACCAGGGGGCATCCTTCACCTGGCCCACGGCCTGTTCGAGTTCATGCTGCGCCGCGAACACGCCCAGGAAATCTCGGTGAGCCCCCTGCCGGCGCCCTCCCTGCTGTCGCCGCCCCCGCCGGGGAACGCCGGCCAGCTCAGACAGGGGGAAAGGCCCGCAGCAGAATCATCCCCCCCTGATACACGGTGAAGGCCATCCCCCACGCCAGGGCGAGAGACCACAGCACCGAAAGGGCGACGAAACCGCGGTTGCGGGATTCCTTCAGCTGGGCCGCCACGGTTGACAGGCAGGGGGTGTAGAGCAGGGTGAAGGTCATGAAGCTCAGGGCCTGAAGGGGGGAAAGGGCTGATCGCAGCGCCGGTCCCAGGCCTGCCTCGCTGGTGTGGTGGATCACCGCCATCGCCCCCAGCAGGATCTCCTTGGCGATGAAACCGAAGAAGAGGGATACGGTGAGATCGGGTGTCATGCCGATCGGTGCGAGCACGGGCTGAACACCTGCACCGATCCAGTGGGCGAAGCTGGGAGTGATCCCGGCCCCGCTGCCGGGGGGCAGGTTGGTGAGGCACCACACCAGGGCGGCGCCCGCCACGATGAAGCTGCGGGTGGTGACCATGAAATTCGCCATCTCCCGCCAGGCCCGGTGCAGCATCACCGAGGGGCTGGGAGGCCGGTAGGGAGGGAACTCCAGCACGAAGGCCTCCCGGCCGGGAAAGGCGCGCTGGAAGATCAGCCCCGTGAGGATCGCCGCCACGAAACTCAGCACGTAGTACCCGAACACGACAAGTCCCGGCGCCCACCAGGGGTGGGGGAAGAAGATGCCGGCCAGGAAAACGAAGACCGTGAGCCGGGCCTGACAGAGAGAGAAGGGAATCACCAGCATCGCCAGCAGTCGCATCCCCGGGTCGCGGATCACCCGGGTGCCCAGGATCGCGGGCACATTGCACCCCAGGCCCATCACCTGCAGCACGAAGGTCCTCCCGTCCAGACCCAGAAGACGCATCAGGCCATCCATCAGGAAGGCGGCCCGGGGCAGATAACCCGAGTCCTCCACCACGGCCAGCATCAGGTAGAAGCAGAAGATCAGGGGCAGAAAACCGGCCACGGTGGTGATGCCCATCCAGAGGCCGTCCACCAGAAAGGAGATCAGCAGCGAAGGGGCTCCCAGGGCCGTGAGTTGAGGCAGAAGCACGCTCCCCCGGAAGGCGTCGAAGAGGAAAGCCAGCCCTTCCTGGAGGGGAAGGGCCACGGCGTAGATGGCCTGGAACATCGCCAGCGCGATGGCGAGGAAGACCAGCGGACCGACCAGGGGATGGAGCAGAACCGCGTCGATCCTGCGGGTGAGACCCTCCTGAAGTCCATCCGGCAGCCGGACGCATTCCGCAACCAACCGCTCCTGCAGCTCCTCGATCCCTTCCGGACCCAACGGCAGGAGCCCCTCCCCGCAGGGGGATCGGGCGGGGGAGCGGGCGGCGGTGGGGATGGTCCCCAGCAGCTCCTCGATCCCCTCTCCTTCCCGGGCACTGAGCGCAAGCACCGGCAGGCCCAGCCGCTCGCTCAGCCGGGCCGTGTCGATCTCCACCCCGAAGCGGCGCGCCTCATCGCTCATGTTCAGGGCCAGCAGGGTGGGGAAGCCCAGGGCACGAACCTGCAGAAGCAGGCGCAACTGGCTGTCCACCTGGGTGGCGTTGAGCACGACCACCACCAGATCGGGTGGGGAGGCGGCCAGGAAGCGGAGCACGATCGCTTCGTCCTCACTGTCTCCGCTGAGCCCGTGGATTCCGGGAAGATCGACCAGCTGCCAGGGGGATGATCCGGGGCCGGTGGGGAGATCACCCCGCAGCAGGTCGACCGTGAGCCCGGGCCAGTTGGCGACCCGTGCCCGTCCCCCCGTGAGACGGTTGAAGAGGGTGGATTTGCCGGTGTTGGGCATTCCCAGCAGGGCCACCGTGGCCGCACCGGAGGCCCGTGCGGCCCCAGCCGGCTCCGGGGCACACGGGCAGGGGGCAGGGGCGGCGCTCCGGGAGCTCATGGATCGGGGGGAGGCAGGCGCACCGGTGGGATCCTTGCCTCAGGACCGTCGGTTGAGATCCTCCAGGGCATCCCGCATCACCTCGATGAATTCGGGGTCGACCTCATCCCGCTCCAGATCGTCATCGACCAGATCCTCGATCAGGGGATAGAAGCGCACATCGAACCACTCGAGAAACAGATCGAAGGTTCGATCCCCGGGCCAGACCTCGCTGTCTCTGCACCAGGAATCGAGCTCAGCCTCGAAGATGGCCTCGAAACCGTCTCTGAGCAGGCGCAGACCCTCCTCATCGCTGTCGTAGGTGGGGATGAGATAGAGGCTGCAATCCTGTTCGCGCCAGGCCATCTCCTCTCCCGGACAGGTCTGCCGGGACCACTCGATCAGTGGTTGCCTCGGGGCAAGCCCTACGGCACAGCGGTTGACCACGGCCATGGAAGTGCTGATGGAGACGATGGAAAGCTAGGACCGGAGGCACCGGAAAGGTGCGACCGGATTCAGGAGGGCTGACGATAGAGATCCTCGAGACGCTCCCGGCTCAGATCCAGAACCAGCACCTCTTCGCCGGCCCGGGGCGCTTCGGGGTGACGCCGCCTCGGGGAGGCGTCGAGTCGGCGCAGGTTCTGGGTCATCAGGGCGAAGGCACCACCGGCAATCACGGCGAAGCACACGAAATAGAGGAGAGAAAACAGCAGGGGCATGCCCATCACGCATTCGCTCCACCCTAGTGTGAAGAACAGTTAACCGCGACCCATCCATCCCGGCTGCGCATGCGATAGAGCAACCTCCGGCAAGGCGATGGGCCTGCCTTCCCACCCTCCGCAGCAAGGAAAGCGACCGTGCGATCCGGCCCATCGAGGAAGCACCGCCCGGAGGGGGCCATGCTCCTGCTGATGGCCGTGATCGCGTTGGCGATCGCTTTCGGATTGCTGCTGCGAACGAGCCACCTGTCCGCGAAGCCCTACTGGCTGGATGAGAGCTATACCCTGCTCCGATCCTCCGGCTTCACGGCCCAGACAGCGACCCGGCACCTCTATGGCGGCCGGCTGCTCCACCCCGCCGATCTGCTCCGCTATCAGCATCCCTCTCGCGGAGATGGCGGCCCAGCGGGAACCATCGCCGGTCTGGCCCGGGAGGAGCCCCAGCATCCCCCCCTGTATTTCCTGCTGACACGCCTCTGGCAGCAGGGGTTCGGGGCGAGCAAACCATCGGTGCGCAGCCTTCCCGTTCTCGGCAGCCTGCTCGCTGTTCCGGCTCTTTACTGGCTGTGCCGCGAGCTGTTCGCCTCTCCCCTCGTGGCCTGGTTGGCGGTGGCGTTGATGGCCGTATCGCCGATCAGCCTGCGTTTCGCCCAGGAAGCGAGGCCCTACAGCCTCTGGACAGCCCTGGTGCTGCTCTCCTGCGCCGCCCTGCTGCGGGCCCTGGCGCACTCCAGCCTCAGGAACTGGGCCGCCTACTCGATCCTCACGCTGCTGGCGGTGCTGTGCCACCTGCTCACAGGGCTCGTCGTTCTCGCCCAGGTTCTCTACGTGGCGGGCAGGGAGCGGTTGCGCTTCAGCCGAAATGGCCTGGCCATGCTCACGGCCTGCCTGTTCCTGATGATCGCCGGCCTCCCCTGGCTGGCGATCGTCTGGAACCATCGGGAGGTCGTGGCCCTCACCACGGAACACTCGGCTCTGCCCATGGCCTGGAGCGACCTGGCCCGGTTCTGGGGCCTGGGGCTGACCCGGGTGTTCGTCAGCGGGCCTGCCCGGGCGAATCCGCTTCTGATCGGCCTGGCCCTTCCCCTGCTGATCCTCTGCGGCTGGGCGCTGCTGGTGCTGGTGCACCGGGGGCCGAGGACCAGCAGTCTGTTTCTGCTGATCCTGCTGGGCAGCCTGGCCCTGCCCTTCGTGATCGCCGACCTGAGCCTGGGCGGTCGGCGCACGACCAACTTCCGCTATTTCCTGCCCTTCTACGTGGTGCTCCAGATCGCCGTGGCCCATCTGCTGGCCACGGGCATCTCCCGGCCAGGTTCGTCCCGATCCCTGCGACTTCGCTGGTTCAGCCTCACCCTGGGGCTGCTGCTGGCGGGCTCCCTTTCCTGCCTGACAAGCGTGGGCGCGGCCACCTGGTGGGGATGGTCGGAGTTCGACCTGGCCATTGCCGGGATCGTCAATTCCCATGCCCGACCCCTGCTCATCTCCGACGTGCCCTTCGGGGCCATCGCTCCCCTGGCCCATGAGCTCAAAGCGGAAACCAGGATCCTTCTGTTGGCCGAGTCCGATGCGCTCCGCCTGCCGGGAAAGGAGACGGAAGTGTTTCTCTACAACCCCAGCCCCCGGTTGCGGGCCCAGGTGCGAGCGCAGGGTTTCCGGATCCCCCGCACCTATCGGTTCCGGGACGACCTCACCCGCCTCGAGGTCACCCTGCATCGTCTCCAGCCGGACACCTGACGCCCCCCGCCGGCTGTCAGGGATCACCGGCTCCCAGCAGCGCTGCCACGTGGGCGGCGGCGGCGCAAGCGAGACCTTCCAGGTCGTATCCGCCCTCCAGGGTGGAGAGCAACCTGCCGCCGGCATGGCGTTCGGCGATGCCGGCCACCAGACGGGTGAGGGTGGCGAAATCCTCATCGCCGAGGCGGAAGTCCCCCAGGGGATCACCGCGGCGGGAATCGAACCCGGCCGAAACCAGCACGGCCTGGGGTGCGAAGGCCTCCGCCGCCGGCACCAGCACCTGGTGATAGGCCGCCAGGATCTCCTCCGCCCCGCTGCCTGCAGGGAAGGGACAGTTGATCGTGAACCCCGCCCCGGCTCCCTCCCCGCACTCCCCGCTCGCCCCGCTGCCGGGATAGAGGGGGCTCTGGTGGCTGCTGAACAGCAGCACCGTGGGATCGGACCAGAAGATCTCCTGGGTGCCGTTGCCGTGGTGCACGTCCCAGTCGACGATCAGCACCCGCTCCAGGCCATGCACGGCCTGCAGATAGCGGGCCGCGATCGCCACGTTGTTGTAGAGGCAGAAGCCCATCCCCCGACCAGGGCCGGCGTGATGACCCGGCGGACGCACCACGGCAAAGGCGTTGCCGATCTCTCCCGCCATCAGGGCGTCGAGCGCCGCCAGCAGACCACCGGCGGCCAGCCGTGCCGTGGGCTCGGAACCCGGCCCGATGGCGGTGTCGCCGGTGGAGAGCTGCTCCCGACCGGCAGCGACATCCTGGCGGACCTTCTCGAGATAGGCGGGCGTGTGGCATCGCAGCAGATCGGCCGTCGTGGCCGAACGGGGAGCGATCCTGGTGCAGCGTTCCAGCAGCCCGGCGCTGCGGAGGCCGCGCAGCACCGCATCGACCCGGGCCGGCCGTTCGGGATGCCCGGTCCCCGTGGGATGGTTCCGGTAGGCACCATCCCAGACGAGACCGGTGGGGAGAAGGGGTGGGGACATGGGGGTCAGATCCGGGCCGCCTCGAAGTCGCGACGGATCGCCTCCCCCAGGTTGGCGATCAGGCTGCGCACGGCCTGGCGGGGGGGCCTGGCGGCCTCGCTGGCGGGGACCAGCTCGTTCCAGCGTTCGCTCACCGAAAGCACCCTGCCCACCGTGATGCAGGCATGGCGAGCCCCCAGCCGCGGCCGGGCAGGCAGGCGATCGCCGCGGAGTCGGGCCAGCCCATCGTGGAGCAGCAAGGTGGTCTCCATATACCGCTCGAAGCTGGGCCTGGCCTGCACGTAATTCGCGGATACGGCCACGAAACATTCGGCCAGCCGCATGTGGCGTTCGGCCAGGGCCGCCTCCTGGGCCGCCCAGTCGGCCAACCCTCGTTCGAGGGGGGGCAGCCGGTGGCGCGGGGCCAGATCACCCCGGTGGATCCAGCGCCAGGCCGCTTCCTCCAGGCGCCGGCAGCGGGCCTCGGTCCCCCCCTCGCCGCGCACGGCGAGACGGCTTTCGGCCAGTGAAAGGGCCCGCTCGATCAGGCGGGCGATGCGCTCGTCCATGGGGCTGGCCCCTGGCCCAGGGCCGTCCCGCCGGGGGGTGGGCGGAAGGGCGTAGAAGGCCTCCATCCGATCGATGAAGGCCTCGGCGATGCGGCGCAGTCGAGCGCAGGGATCCGTGGGCTCCGCAGTCCCTCCGGAAGGCAGACCGATGGCCGATTCGAGACTCCCCATCAGGCGGCCGAGGCATGCCCAGTCAGGGCGGTCATAGAAGTACTGCAGGGCGATCGGAACGATCAGCACCTCCTCCCTGCGGCCATCCCGCTGCAGGTCCTCCACGCACCAGATGGCGAGCTGGGCAACGCCCGGCTCCAGGGGCCCGATGGTCTCCCCGAGCCCGTTGGTGGCTCCCTCGGGCGCCATCGCAAAGGGAAAGCGGCCCTCCAGCACCAGACGGCGCGCCTGTCGCAGGGCGAACCAGTCGGGATGGCGACCGCGATGCACCGAGACACCACCGAGGCGGGAGAGCACCCATCCCAGGGGGCGCCCTGCCCAGAGGGGCATGCCCCGATCGAAAAGAAAGTGGGCGTGGATCGGGCCTGGCAGGGAAAGCTGAAGGCGGGCCGCCCTGCGGGGGAGGTCGTGGCCGAGCAGGTGGAGCCCCAGCAGGGGGTCATCCACCTCGCAGTGCCGGAAGGCCAGGATCAGACGCACCTGGGAGGCGGCGAAGCGCTGGTAACAGCGCGCCAGGGCATCGCCGTTGCGCACCTCGATCCCGGTGATGCCTGCAGGGAGCCAGGGAAACCAGCGAACACGCAGCAGCAGGGGCAGCAACCGCTGCACGGTCCACAGCACCGGCAGGCTGAAGGCGGGAAGGATCGGCGCCAGTCCGCCCCGGAAACGGGTGGGCAGCCGATCAACCCCCATGGCCGGCCAGCCATTCGCTCAGATCGCGGATCACCTGCTCCCGGTCGAGATCCGCAAAGATCTCGTGGTAACTGGCGGGATAGAGCCGCCAGGTCTTGTCGGCGGAGCCGGCGGCATCGAAGAATCGGCGGGCCTCCGCGGGGAAGGTGACCGTGTCGGCTCCGCTCTGCAGCACGAGCAGGGGAGCGCGAAGCCGGGCCGCCTGACGGAGGATCCCCTCGGCGGTGGTGAGAAATTCGGTGGCAAGCCGGGCGGTGCAACTGCTGTGGCAGAGGGGATCAGCAGCCAGGTGATCCAGCACCTCCGGATCGCGGCTGCAGGAGGAGAGGGGAATGCCGGTGGCGAGGCTGAAGGTGGGCCACAGGCCCGAGAGGGAACGGGCCACCAGCACCCGCCAGGGAGCCACACCGTTGGCGGCAAGGGCGGGATTCGAAACGATCAGCCCCCTGGCCCTGTGCGGATGGCACAGGGCAAGATCCAGCACCACGGTGCCGCCGAGACTGTGACCCAGCAGCACCGGCGGGGAAAGGATTCGCCCCTGCCGCTGGAGATGGTCGAGGAAGAGACCCAGGGAATCGCGGAACGCCGCCCAGCTGGGAATCCAGCCACGGGGGCCGGGGGAACGGCCGTGGCCCGGCAGATCGAGGGCGTGCAGATCGAACCCCAGGGGGGCCAGGGAGGCCGCCAGGTTCTCGAACAACCCGCTGTGACCGCCGATCCCATGCACCAGAACCACCACCCCGCGGGGGGAGCTTCCGCCGCTCCAGCTGCGGTAATGCAGAGGCCTGCCGTCCCAGCCCGGGAACCAGCCGGAGTCGGCCCGTTCCGGAGCGGAGGAAGAAAGGGCGGGAGCCGATCCGCTCTTGTCCATACCTTCCCGCGCAACCGGCAGTGGCCTCAGCCATCTTCGCCGGGAATCTTCGCTGGGTTCAGCTGGGATCAGAGGGGTTCCAGGCAGACGGAACTGGCGTTGTCCCGCACGCCCACGACCCGCTGGGGAACCTGGGGAAGCCATTCCCGACGCCGGAGGTGGGTGGGCTCCTCCATCCGCAGCTCCTCGGCCAGGAGGGTTTCGGACAGCTCGCTGCCCACGGAACCATGGCGCCAGATCTGAACGTCGCTGGCGGGCGGACAGTGGAAGGTGAGCAACTCGAAGGGGAAGACGACGCGTTCGAGAAAGAAATCCCTCGGTCCACAGCAGCGAACGATGACCATGCGGTCGGTGGTGTTGCGATAACTGCAGAAAAGGGATTCCATAGGGATAGGACGTGCCTGGTCGGCTCCATCCATGCACCTCCTCCACCTGCACTTCCGTGTCGAGCGCGACGGTTCGGCCAGGGTGAGCGTTTCTACCCCCCCCTGCCAACCCGACGTCCCAGGGGAAAGGCGTCTCAGCTGCGCCGCAACCAGGAAGGAGCTCCGGTGAACCAGTCGCCGAGGTCATCCCGGCGAGGATCGAAGGCCCCCTCCGGACCCACCTCGCCCAGGTCCATCTGGGCGAGAAAGCGATCGAGTCCTTCCCTCGGCACTCCTTCCATCTGGCTGCGCCGGGCCCGCCGCAGCCAGCTCCACACGGTGGGGTCTCGATCGGCGAACTTCTGCACGTAGATCCTTTCCTGCAGGCTCACAGGTTCGCAATTGGCAATCCGTTCAATGATCTCCTGAAGCCGCAGTCGGGTCTTGGGAGTGAGCATGCCGGAAGGGAATCGGTGCGGCAAGGTTGGGCGGTCCCCCGAAAGAAGCGGTGACGATGACCACCGAACCGGGGTCTCTGTCAGGAGTTGCTGAAGGGCTATCCAGTGCCTGGGAAATCCTCAGGGAAGCGATCGGCAGGTGCGGCCCGCATTTCACAAGAGAAGTTCCTACCCTGCCGCCATGGGCCTGGCACGCTTCCATCTCTCCATTCCGGCCTTCGATCTGGAGGCCACCGAACGCTGGTATGTCGAAGGACTCGGCTGCAGCCGGGGAAGGCGCAGCGATCATGCCGTCATCCTCGACCTGGGGGGCCATCAGGTGGTGGCGCAGCGGGTAGCCGAGGAGGCCTGCGGAGCACCCCAGCCCGGCATCTATCCGCGTCATTTCGGACTGGTGTTCCCCGGCAAGCACGAGTGGAGCAGCCTGCTCGCCCAGGCGCGGGCAGCGGGATTGCGCTTCGGGGTGGAACCGAAATGTCGATTTCCCGGGGAACAACTTGAGCACCACACCTTTTTCCTGATCGATCCCTCCGGCAACTGGCTGGAGTTCAAGTGCTACACCCACCCGGAGGCGGTGCTGGGCTGCGCCGACCATGCCGTGGTGGGTGATGCCAGCTTCCGGCCGGACGCCGGCGTCCCCGCCGGCACGCCCCTTTCCTGATCCCCCCAGGAAGCAGGGCCCCCTTCCGCCTGGGCGGGCCCTTCCGCCTGGGCGGGTCGGTCAGGGGAGGGCGGCCGGCAACCAGCACGTGGAGGCGACCAGGGCATCCGCTTCGAGCGCCTGGGCCCGCCGAACTTCGGCCCGCAACGTTTCCAGGAAGGTGCGATGCAGCTGCTCTCCCATCGCCGTGCGCAGGCTGTCGCAGGCCAGCAGGGCGTCGCTGGCCGCCGCCAGGCTCCCGGGCAGGCGGGGTGGTGGATCCGAAAGGAGCGAAGGATCCCCGGCCACCGGAGGCGGCAACGGCAGGGGATGGCGCAGTCCCTCGCCGACCAGCGCAGCCATGGCCCCCACGAGCAGGTAGGAGACTTCCAGGGGGCAGGCAATCGGCAGCAGGGCGGGCAGGTGGGCCACCAGGCTGCCCAGCAGGCCCGCTCCGGCTTCGGTGAGACCGCTTGTGAGATCGCCTCCCTGCAGCAGGGGCCTGCCGTGGCGCATCAGGCTGAGGTGGAGATGGCCACCGTTGCCGACCCGGGCCGGATCCGGCAGCGGGCTGAAATTCGCATGCCAGCCCTGGCGCCGGGTGATGCGCTGGATCAGCAGCCGGGCCGCCACCAGATGGTCCGCGGCCGTGAGGGGATCCCCCGGGGCCAGGGAGAGCTCGAACTGGCCGGGGCCGTACGCCGGATGGAACTGCAGCCAGGGCAGGGCAGCGGCATCGAGGGCATCGGTGAGGGCGCCGGCATAGTCGAGCCCCTCCACGAGGCGATCGGCACCGTAGGGGCCTCCGGCAAGGGCGGGGATCAGACCGCCATCCCCGGAGACCAGCCCCACCACCCACTCGATCTCAAACCCCGGCCTGGAGCGAAATGCCCTCCGCAGCGAGGCGCTGCAGCTGCTCCCGGCAGAATCCCCGCTGGGACGTGAGGCCTGCCTTCCAGGCTCGCTTCCTCAGCCACACGCTGCCGGCTCTGCGGAGGGCCCTGACCCTGAGCCGGGCCGCAGGCCTGGAGGTGATCCACACCGTGATCGCCAACCTCACCGCGGATCGCCGCGACAGCAGCTTCGACTACAAGCGCTGCGGCATGGGCATCGACCACACCGTGAAGGATGCCGCCGACCGGGGCTACCGGGTGATCTGCCTGAGCGACGCCTGCCAGGCGGAGACCGAGGAACGGCACGAGGCGGCCCTGGCCTGCTTCCGGGGGGTTGGCCAGCAGCTGAGCGTGGAGGAGCTGGCGACAGCCCTCAGGGCACCTTGACCAGCTGGATGGTCAGGGGAGTGGTGCGACCGTCCAGCACCGGATAGTGGATGTCGGTGGTGAACAGCAACCGGCCCCGATGGCGGATCGTGGCGCGCACGGGATACGTGTGCCTGGCCTTCAGGGCGGCATCGTCGTAGCCGATCGAGAAGCGGAAAGGCGGCTGGCCGGCGGGCTCCATCAGCACACGGCCGAGCACCACGGGGGGGCGTCGGCGAGGGAGACGTCCTGGAGCTGGGCCTCGAACACCGCATCGGGGGGCAGGGAGATGCGCTCGCGATAGCTGGCCGTTCCCTCGAGGCTGCCGGCGATGGCGCTGGACACTCCGCAGACCACCATCCCGAGCAGCGGGAGCACCCGGCCCCAGCAGGAGGGGATTCGGATCTTCGCCATCAGCAGCGCTCCAGCAGAAAAAAATAGGGCCGGGGGTCACCCTTCTCGTCCATGAGGCCGAGCACCCTGCCTTCGTCGATGCGGCGGAAAGCATCGAGGATCGGCAGATGGTCGTAGACCATCGTGGCGCTCACCTTGCCCCGGGTCTCCATCATCCGCAACCGGGCCTGGGAGTGCTCCGTGCGCAGCAGGCCGGTGCCGAAGCGCAGCAGGGGCCTCCAGGCGGGATCCCGCAGAAAGGCGAGGCGCCTGGCCCAGCGCATCGCCGCCGGGGTGGGGGCCAGCTTCAGCAGATCCCCGTTGGCGTCGGTGAACAGCAGCGGATGCACGGTTTCGGGGTCGACGAACTCCTTGCCGAACCAGCCGGAATTCTCCAGCCAGCCCTCCATGGGATGCCCTGTGCGGATCTCGGCCCCCTTCCACCGCCCCGTCAGGAAAGCAAGATCCACGGGTTCGAGGGAATCGAAGCAGGTGAGTGCTTCCTCGGTGCTGCCGCGGCGATCGCCGAGGAAGTTCATGATCTGTGGGTGGGAATCATCGGCATGGGCGGCCCGACCGGCGACGGCAGGTGCCCCGTCTTCACGTAGATCGTGCAGCCCTCGCGGCTGAAGGGGGTGTGACGGCTGCCCGCCGGATTGCGCAGCCACGTGCCGGAGGGGTAGGTGCCCTGATCGTCCTCGAACACGCCCTCGAGCACGAAGATCTCCTCGCCGCCGGGGTGGCCGTGGCTGGGGAAGGCGGTGCCCGGCGACCAGCGCACCAGAGCCACCTGTTCCGCCCCGAAGCTGTGCAGCGGCAGCACCTCCAGACCATCCACCAGCCCCGGCTGCCAGGGTTCGGCCGTGGTGTCGACCACCACCCGGGCCTGATCCGCTTCCTCCATCTGCCGCAGTTTCACCAGGATCGTGCAGCCTTCGTGGCTGAAGGGGGCATGGCGGGAGCCCACCGGATTGCGCACGTAGGTGCCGGCGGGATAGTGGCCGTATTCGTCGGAGAACACACCGTCGAGCACCAGGAATTCCTCGCCACCGCCGTGGGTGTGGGCGGCAAAGCGGCTGCGGGGGGCATAGCGGACCAGGGATGTGGCGCGGGCCACCTCCGCGCCCTCCCGTTCCAGCATCCGGCGGTGCACGCCGGCCCTGGGCGAATCGGCCCAGGGAAGGGACGTCGTGGCCACCACTGCGCGGCGGTCGAGATCGGCATGGATCCGCATCACCCCATTCTCCAGCGCCGGAAAAAAAAGGGGGGGACCCCCGACGGGCTGACAACCCGAAGAATCTCTGCTAGTACAGATGTACGCAGCACTGCTTCCGATGACCCCTTCCGAGCTCGCCGAGGCCTGGCCCTATCTGGATCAGGGAGTGCTGATCGCCAGCCGCAGCCGCAAGGTGTGCCTCACCTGTCGCTGGTTCCGGCACGTGGCGCCCGCCGATGCCATCCCGCTGCTCAGCTGCGAACTCCACCAGGGCCTGCTGGCCCACGGCGAGCACCTCACCCGGCGATGCGGCGCCTGGAGTGAGGAGGGGCACCTGCTGCAGGGCTGGGCACCGGAGGCGGCCTGATGGGGCTGCCCGACCCGGGGCTATTCGCCCCGGGGCCTCCGAAGCAACCCCTGCGGATTGTTCTGCGGGCGGAACATCCCTCTGCGTCTGTCCCACCACCCCCCATGGAGTCGATGGCCGTCGACCGAAGGAAAGCATCCCTCCCATCCAGTCCAGGCCTTCCTTCGCGGTGATCCCACCCCGGGGAACGGGGCGCCTTCACCCCCCCTGAAGGGGGGAGAACTCCGTCAGCTGCGGCGCCCGTCGAGCAGGCCGCTGAGTTCCTGCATCAATTCCTCCCGCTGGGCCGGATCCCCCACCAGGCGCAGGGCCCCGGTCGCGGGCCACCAGTTGAGCTTCAGGTTCGACACCCCGTCCTCCACCACGAACATCTCGTAAGCGCCCTGGTGAACCCAGTGGCCCGGCAGCTGCAGGCTCGTCACGAGCGCCTGGAGCTCCTCCAACGATCCCCGGAACTCCACGAACCTCCACCCAGAGGGTTCGATGCTAGATCCCGTTCCCCACGCCGATTTCACCCGGGGTGCTGCAACGCCTCCTGCTCGAACTGCTTCCCTGTCTGGCGGCCGGGATGCTTCTGGGCCAGGCCTTTCCGGGGTTGCCGGCCCGGCTGGCCCCGCCGCTGATCACCTGGGGGGTTCCCGTCAGCCTGGCGGGCCTGCTGCTGCGCTCCGGGCTGAAGAGTGAGCTGCTCATGGCCGGGCTGATGGGATTCCTCGGTCCGGGCCTGGTGCTGCTCCTGATGCGACGCCTGACGACCCTGCGGCGCCTGATCCCCGGCGGCAGCCTGCAGCTGGGCAGCGCCGTGGGCAACACGGCCTACTGGGGCCTGCCCGTCTCCCTGGCCCTCCTGCCCGCCGAGGCCGTCGGCCACACGATCGCCTATGACCTCGTCGGCACCCTGCTCACCTGGAGCGCCGGCCCCCTGCTGGTGCAGGGACTTTCTGCCCGACCCCGGGCCGTGATGGACGCCCTCGCCACCAGTCCCGCCAGCCGGGGCCTGCTGCTCGCGTTGCCGCTGCAGTTCTCGCCCTGGGCCGGCACGATCGCCTCCCTGCTCTGGTGGCCGGCCCGGATCGTGATCCTGATGGCCCTCTCCCTGGTGGGGATGCGCCTCGGTCTGATGCTGCGCAGCTCCCATCCCAGTCCAGGCAGGACCCCGGGGCTGGGGGCGGCCCTGGCGGCCAAGCTCCTGGTGGTACCGGTGTTGATGCTGCTTCTGGCCTCCCTCTTCCGCCTGCCCGTGGTGGCCCGGGATGCGGTGGTGCTGCAGGCGGCGGCGCCCACGGCCATCTCCGTGCTGCTGCTCACCGAGGCAGCGGGTGCGGCAGCTCCCCCCGGACAGGTGGAAGGAGCCGCCGGACTGGTGCTCTGGAGCACCCTGCTCGCCCTGATCACCGTGCCCCTGTGGTGGTGGTTTCTGGCGCAACCCCTGGCGGGCTGATTCAGGATGGGCTCCATGAACGGCTCCCTTGCCCAGCGTCTGGATCGGGCTCTGGCCCATCTGGGTCGCACGGCCCTGATTCCCCTCCTGCTGGTGGCGATTCCCTGGATCCAGGAACTGCTGGATCAGATCTTCTTCGGCGGCCGCTGGAACCTGCCGATGGTGCAAGGCGGATCGTTCCTGGGGGTTCTGACGGCCCCCTTCAGCCATGCGGGACTTCGCCCACCTGCTCAGCAACACCCTCTGGTTCCTGCCGCTCTCCTGGCTGGTGCTGGCCAAGAGCCGACGCGACTACCTGGCCGTATGGATCGGCGTGTATGCCACGGCGATTCCGGTGTGGCTCTTCTGGCCGGGGGGCAGTCACGGCCTGTCCGGGGTGATCTACGGCCTGCTCGGTTATCTGCTGCTGATCGGCTGGCTGGAGAAACGGCCCTTCCCGATCCTGCTGTCGCTGGGATGCCTGCTCACCTATGGGGGCATGCTCCCCACCCTGCTGCCGTTCCTCAGCCCCCCGGGAGTGAGCTGGATCGGGCACCTGGCCGGTTTCGCCGGAGGCCTGCTCGCCGCCCTCGCCATCTACCGCGAGAACTGAACGTGATGCCACCGGCGAAACCACACCTGATGGGGATCCTGGCCTGGCCGCTTCTGGCGGCAACGGTCCTTCCCTCTCCCCTCCGGGCGGAGGTGAACGCAGCTCTGATTCAGCTGAAGGGAGAGCCCCTGGCCGGAGGCCGCTTCAGCGGCAGCGCAAGGGTCCCCCTGGAGCGGGCCGCGGGAGGGGATACACCCGTTCTCACCTTCGCTTCCCCCCAGGGTGTCGTGCGTCTGCTGCTCGACACCGGCGCTTCCTCCTCGATGGTCACCCCCGACCTGGCCGAACGGCTGGGGCTGGCCAGCACAGCCCTGCCCCCGGACAGCTTCGAGCTGGCGGGAGCCGGCAGCGGTTGCGGGAGTCTGCGGCCCCGCCGCACCGTTCTGCCCCCCCTGGGACTGGGCGACTCTGCCGCTGGACCAGGCCGTCTTGAGCTCACCGGCGCCGAGGCCCTGCTGATGCCGGTGGGGGCGCTGCCTGCCGGGGTCGACGGGGTGCTGGGTGCCCCCAGCCTGCGACGCCTGCCGGTGCGGATCGATCCCCTCCAGAACCAGGTGAGCCTCGGCAACGCGGCCCTCTCCGTCCAGGGGACACGGCCCCGTCTGCGGGTGCCGCTGCGCTGGCACAAGGGTGTTCCGCTCCTCGATCTCACCACCGTGGCCGGCTCCGTCCCCGCCCTCGCCGACACCGGCGCCGAGGGACTCTTCCTCAGCCCTGGCCTGGCCGGGAAGCTCCACCCCTTCGGCCGGCCCCGAAGCCTGCGCCTGGTGGGATTCTGCGGCGAGCAGACGGTGCAGCGGCAGCCGTTCGCGGGTCTGGTGCTCCCCGGTGAGACCCTGCCGGGGACGAACCCCGGAGAGGCGGTGGTGCCCCGGGAGGGAATCGTGACCGACAATCCGATCTTCAGGCAGCTGGGGGTGGGGGCGATCGTGGGCCAGGAACTGCTGCGCCACCGTCCCCAGCTCTGGCGTCTCGATCGTGATCCCCCCCTTCTGGAGCTCTGGTGAGTCGTTTCCGTCCCCTCCCGGGTCCAGTACCACGGCGACTCCTTTCCCTGCTTCTCCTGACGGTGCTGCTGGTGGCGCTGCTGGCCGGGCTCAGCGAACGGCCGGCCCAGGCGTTGCGGCCCGGAGCCGGCACGCCCGACCATCCCGCCCCCGAAACCAGCTACGCCCTCGCCCAGCGCGCGCCCTTCAACCGGCCCGACCACTATCCCCTCGATCGTCGACCCGATCCCTCCCTGTTCCGGCCCCACGCCGAGTGGATGGGCAGGCTGATCCTGCCCACCCCTGCTGAACTCAGCCAGGCCTCACCGGTATCCGGAAGCGACTGGACCTGGATCGAGCTGGAACAGGTTCCCCGGGAACGATCGCAGCTGCTGGGTCGCCGGCTGCGACTCAGCTGGCAGGCCACGCCCGAACTCATGGGCCTGGTGCGCACCGTGACCACCGACATCCACCTGGGGGAGGAAGCCCGTCGGGTCGCCGCCAACGGCAATGTGGTGCCGACCCGGCTGGATGGACGCCGGGCCGTCGGCCCACTGCAATCCCTCGCGGGCGCCCGCCCCCGCGATGACGTGAGCGTGCAGCTGGAGCAGGTGCGTGTGGAGGAGGGGACAGGAGATCCCGTGCTGCGCATCGGCCGCTCACCGGTGCAGATCACCGGCCGCTGGAGCGCCCTCGTGAAGATCCTCGGTCCGGAGAGCACCAGCCCCGATGGCGACCGTTTCCGGGTGCGTCACTTCGACCCCGACAGCGGTGGCTTCGACGGACCGATCCAGAGCCTGCGGATCCCGGTCCAGCCACCGGATCGCTTCGGGCGACGCTTCTTCGATCCCCGGGGAATCAACACCAGCCCCGTGGGTGAGGCGGGCTGGTACGTGCACGGCAGCCCGGATGCCACGGGTCTGTTCACCGTGCAGGCACTCGAACCACGCCGGCTCACCCAGCTGCGGGCCGACAGCACCGTGAGGGGTACGGCACCCGGTCTGCGCCACATCCTTCATCAGAACTGGCGCGACACCCCGGCGCGGCGGGGCCGCATCAGCCGGGATTCCCTCTGGCCCGACAACGCCCGCAGCCGCCTGCTGAGCGCCCGCGGCACGGCGACGGGCCGCTGGAAGGTGGGGGATCAGGCCCTGGTGATCCACGGCTTCGGCGGTATCGGCGGACCCGATGGCGAACGGACCCCCGGTTTCACCGTGACGGGGCACTTCTCCTTCGGCCAGGCGGACGTGATCACCGATCCCTTCACCGGTGAGCCGCGGTTTGCCATCCGCTACCACCAGATCTATGCCAACAACCCCAATGGCATCGTGGCCGGCAGCCAGGACTGGAGCGCCTTCAGCGGCGATCTGCAGCGGGGCTGGCTCGGCACCCGTCCGATCTCCGATGTGCTGATCGAAGGAGACGAACCCCTGCTGCGGGAGCTGGCGATCCAGGCGGCGGTGATGATGGCGCGCTATCGCACGGGCGATGGCGATGGAGTGTCCTCCGTGACGCCCGCCACCTCCTGCGTGCAGGATTCCAGCCAGGCCCTGTTCATCAGCATCGACCAACTGCGGCGTCGTGCCGCAGCCATACCTGAGGTGGCCGCAGCCGTGGCAGCGGGAGGGGAGGACGCGGACCGGCTGCACAGGCTCGCTTCCCTGACCCGCGCCCTGGAGGATCTGCTCACCCCCTTCGGCATGGTTCGCTCCGACTGGCGACGCAATGCGTCCCTGGTGGAGGCGGCCGCAGCCGCGCCGGTGGTCGGGGACTCCCGCTCGATCGGTGCCAGCGATGGCTTCCTGCGGGGCAGTGGACTGCTGGACGGCATCCAGAGCTGGCGCTCGATGATTCCCCGGCGAGCCATGGACGACATGGCCAAGGTGTTCCTCCGCCATGGCAGCCCCCTGTGGATCCTGCGCACGAACCAGATCCCGGGGAAAGACCCGCGCCTCGAACCCCTGGCCCCCACCCTGCTCCTGGGTCAGCTGCCCCTGCTCTCCACCCTGCTGCGGCGGTTCAGCGATGCCCTGTTCACACCGCTCACGCCCCGGGCGGTGGCTCTCAGCCTCGCCCTGCTCGGAACCTATGGGGCCCTGGTGCTGCCGGCTGGCTTCCGCAGCGGTTTCCTCCAGCGCCGGACTCACCCCTCCCCACCGGCCACCCTGATGGGCCGCGCCGCCGGGCTGCTGGTGCTGCCGGCTCTGATCGAAGAGCTGGTGTTTCGCGTCGGGCTGCTGCCCCATCCCCTCGAAGGTGTCGGCCTGGCCAGCGCTCTGGCCTGGGGAGCCCTCAGCCTGGGCCTGTTCGTGGCCTACCACCCCCTGGCGGCAAGGCTCTGGTATCCCCAGGGCCGGCACACCTTCTCGGACCCTCGCTTCCTTGTCCCCTGCGCCCTGCTGGGAGTGATCTGCTCGATCGCCTACGCCGCCACCGGATCCGTCTGGCCACCGGTGCTGATCCACTGGCTGGTGGTGCTGGTGTGGGTGGAGCTGCTGGGGGGGAGCCACCAGCTGCGGGCTCGGGAATCTCAGGGGTAGGCGTTGGGCACGAAGAACTGCTCGTTGAGGGGTGGCCGCTGGTAATCGCCCACCTCCTTGCGGGGGGGCAGCTCGATGGCTTCAGGAGTCATGTCCTCATAGGGAACCTTGCTCAGCACATGGCGGATGCAGTTGAGCCTGGCCCTGCGCTTGTCGTCGGCCTCCACGGTGAACCAGGGAGCCTCCGGAATGTTGGTGTGGGCGAACATCTCATCCTTGGCCTGGGAAAACTCCACCCAGCGATCGCGGGATTCCAGATCCATCGGACTCAGCTTCCAGCGCCGCGCCGGGTCGTCGATGCGGGAGCGGAAACGGGCCTCCTGCTCGTCGTCGCTGACGGAGAACCAGTACTTGAGCAGGATGATGCCGCTGCGCACCAGCATCCTTTCGAACTCGGGGCAGGAGAGCATGAACTCCTCCACCTGGGCCGGGGTGCAGAAGCCCATCACCTTCTCCACCCCGGCCCGGTTGTACCAGCTGCGATCGAAGAGCACGATCTCCCCGGCGGAGGGGAAGTTCTCCACGTAGCGCTGGAAGTACCACTGGGTCTTCTGCTGGTCGGAGGGGGTGCCGAGGGCCACCACATTGCACCCGCGCGGATTGAGGGGCTCGGTGATGCGCTTGATGGTGCCACCCTTTCCTGCCGCGTCCCTCCCCTCGAAGAGGAGGATCAGCCGATACCCCACATGCTTGACCCAGTACTGCATCTTCACCAGTTCCACCTGGAGCCGGGCCAGCTCCTTCTCGTAGAACTTGCGATCGAGCTTGGGCGGACGTCCCTCGGAATGGGCGGAGAAGTCATCGAGGATCGGGGACGGCCTGTAGGTGTCGTACCCATTGGAGGTGAGCGCCATCTCCTTGGCCTTGCCACCGTTCTTGCCGAGCTTGGCGGCTTTCTTGCGGGCCTTCTTGGCAGCGGCAGCGGCATCTCCCTTGAGCTTGTCCTTCGTCTTGCCCATCGACAGCGATCCTGCACACCCTCCACTTCTATGGTGTCGGCCCAATCCATTCGGCAGCCACCGACACAGGAACGTCAAGCCTGGCCCTGCTCAGGCCCGTTCCTCCTGTTCTCCGCCCTGTCCGGAGAACAGAGATGCCCCCGGCCTTCAGACCGGGGGCATCTCCGGAGCTGCCTGGCAGAAGGCGCTCGGGGGCCGACGCGGGGGGGGACCGTCTGTCGGATCATCCTTTTTTACCCGGCTGCGAAGTGGGCGACCGAGGCGCTCCAACAATCGCAACACGCCCCCCGGCATGGTGTCAGATGCCCCCCAGGTCAGCAGGCCCCCAGGTCAGCAGGCCCCAGGTCAGTAGGCCCCCAGACGAACAGGGGCCCACTGGGCAATGAGCTGCTCATGGCGCACGAGCTGGTACCGGCTGTGCTCGCAGGGCTGGCGCAGGTACTGCTCACGCAGAGCCTGCAACCGGGTCTCCATGGCGTTGAGAACGGGATGGTTTTCGTACACGGTCTTGGCGTCACCATGGGAATCTTAAGCAAAACGGAAGGCCTTGGCCGTCCGCCTGCCGACCTTCTTCATAGGCGCCTTGCGGCCGGGCCGTAACGATCGTCACAGCACCCTCACCGGCCGCAGCCCACCATGCCGGAGCGGATAACGGTTTCTAGGGTTCCGGTCGCGGAGGGGATATCCCTCCCCGCGGCGTCTGGTCCGAGAGGAACCAGCCGGCTCTGCCGGTTGCACGGAGGGACAAAAGCCCGGGAGACCGCCTCAACCCGTGATCTCCCCCCTCCATGGCCGAAGCCAGCGGCGCCGACCCCAATGGCGCCTTCGACCGCCGTTCCGACGGACAATCCTCTGACCCATCCCCCGGCCTGCAGGGAAGCCGGGCTCTGGAGAAGGAACGTTCCCTGCCGCTCACGGGCTGGCAGCAGGAGGTGGATCTCGGCCACCGCCTCGGCCTCGAGGCCGCCGAGAGCATCGTGGATCGCCGCATCTCCACCTTCTCCAGGGGAGAGCTGCCCCACTTCGCGGGGATCAACACCTTTCTCAAGGCTCCCTACCTCGAAGACGTCAACCGGGTCGGCGAGTTCGACGTGGCCGTGGTGGGGGTGCCCCACGACAGCGGCACCACCTACCGGCCGGGCACCCGCTTCGGGCCCCAGGGAATCCGTCGCATCTCGGCTCTTTACACTCCCTACAACTTCGAAATGGGGGTGGATCTGCGGGAGCAGATCTCCCTCTGTGACGTGGGCGACATCTTCACGATTCCGGCCAACAACGAGAAGTCGTTCGATCAGATCTCCAAGGGAATCGCCCACATCTTCTCCAGCGGGGCGTTCCCGATCATTCTCGGCGGCGACCATTCCATCGGATTCCCCACGGTGCGGGGTGTGTGTCGGCACCTGGGCGAACGCAAGGTGGGCATCATCCACTTCGATCGTCACGTCGATACCCAGGAGAGCGATCTCGACGAACGCATGCACACCTGCCCCTGGTTCCATGCCACCAACATGGCCCATGCTCCGGCCACCAATCTGGTGCAGCTGGGCATCGGCGGCTGGCAGGTGCCCCGGGAGGGGGTGAAGGTGTGCAGGGAACGGAGCACCAACGTGCTCACCGTGACCGACATCTGCGAGATGGGTCTGGAGGCGGCCGCCCGCTTCGCCATCGAGCGGGCCACCGACGGCACCGACTGTGTCTACATCTCCTTCGACATCGACTGCATCGATGCGGGCTTCGTGCCCGGCACGGGCTGGCCGGAGCCGGGCGGGCTGCTGCCCCGTGAAGCCCTCAAGCTGCTGGAACTGATCGTTCGCAACGTTCCCGTCTGCGGGCTGGAAGTGGTGGAGGTTTCTCCTCCCTACGACGTCAGCGACATGACCTCTCTGATGGCCAGCCGCGTGATCTGCGACACCATGGCCCACCTGGTCGTGAGCGGTCAGTTGCCCCGCCGCGAGCGGCCGGCCTGGATCCAGCCCGACTGCGACATGAACGTGGATCGTCGGTGGAGGTGAGCCATGCATGAAGTGGACATGACCCGAGCCCTGCTTCATTCCCTCGAGGAATGGCGAAACGGCCACAGCCCCCACTGTCCCCAGGTGCAGCGGGTGCATCTGCGGGTGGGGGAGTTCACCTGCGTCGAACCCGCTGCCCTGATCTTCACCTGGGCAGGCGCGGTACGTCACACCTGGCTGGAAGGTTCGCTGCTGCAGATCGAACGGGTCCCCCTCCTGGCCCGTTGCCTGGATTGCGGCGGCACCTATGCCCCCACGGTCGAGACCGCCTATCGCTCTCCGTGCTGCGCCCATCCGATGGAGGAAATCCTCAGCGGACGCGAGCTGAAGATCAGCCACATCGACTACGACCTCGACACCCCGGCCCCAGCGGCCGAGCGGTCCACCCCCTTCCTCTTCTCTTCCCCCTGAAGCCATGCACATGCCCCTGCAGGACAGGCTCGGCCTCAATCTGCTGGCCGCCAACCAGCATCAGGCCGACCACAACCGCGCCCATTTCGAAGCCTGGGATCTTCTCTGTCTCAATCTGATGAGCAGCCCCGGAGCCGGCAAGACAGCCCTGCTCGAGCGCAGCCTGCGGGAGCTGAAGGCCGAGTGGCGCATGGCCGTGCTCGAAGGCGACATGACCACCCGGCTGGATGCGGAACGGATCGAGGCCCTGGGAATTCCGGTGGTACCGATCACCACGGGCCGGGCCTGTCACCTCGATGCCGCCATGGTGAGCGGTGGCCTGAAGCTGCTCCAACAGCAACTCGATCCGGCGTCTCTGGATCTCCTCTGGGTGGAGAACGTGGGCAATCTCGTCTGCCCTGCGGAATTCGAGGTGGGCGAGCATCGCAAGGTGGCTCTGCTGAGCGTCACCGAAGGCGAAGACAAGCCCCTCAAATACCCGGTGATGTTCCGCGAAGCCCACTGTGTGCTGATCACCAAGGTGGATCTGTTGCCCCATCTGCCGGTGGATCTGGATCGCATCGAAGCCCACATCCATCAGGTGAACCCGGCTGCCCGGGTGATCCCCATCTCCGCGATCAGTGGAGAGGGCTTCGGCGCCTGGCACCACTGGCTGGCAGCTGCCGTTCACCAGCGCCACCCCCTCCCCCCCGTTCCTCTGGCCATGCCGAGGGCGTGATCCGGATCTCCAGAACCTTCCGCTCCGTTCCCGATTCCCTCCACTTCCGAATGACCGATCCCTCACCTTCCCGCCCCACCCGGTTCCCGATGCCCCGAACCGGGTTCCGCCGTATCGCCCGACGCCCGCTGGCCCTGCTGATTCTTCTTGGAGTGGGGGGCGGCCTGCTGAGCTCCTGCGCCACGCCCCAGTCCAGTGCGTCACCCGTACGCATCGGCTACAGCGCCTGGCCCGGCTGGTTTCCCTGGCGGGTGAGCGAGGAAAAGGGACTGTTCGAGAAAGCCGGTGTGCCGGTCACGATGCAGTGGTTCGATGGCTACCTCGATTCGATCAACGCGCTCAATGCCGGCCAGCTGGACTGCAACAGCCAGACCCTCGGCGACACCATCAGCTCGGTGGCCGGGGGCGCTGATCTCCAGGTGGTGCTCACCAATGACAACTCCACCGGCAACGATCAGATCATCGCCGCAGAGGGCATCACCAGCGTGGAGCAACTCAAGGGCAGAAAGGTGGCCGTGGAGGAAGGCACCGTGGACCACTACCTTCTCCTGCTCGGGCTCAGAAAGGCCGGCCTCGACCCCAAGGAGGTGGAGATCGTGCCGCTGGAAACGGGAGCCGCCGCTGCGGCATTCGTTGCCGGCAAGGTGGATGCGGTGGGGGTGTTCGCACCCTTCACCACCCAGGCCCTGAAGCGCCCCGGCAGCACCACTCTGTTCAGTTCGAAGGATTTCCCCGGCGCGATCAGCGATCACCTCGTCTGTCGCAAGGAGTTCGTGGCGAAGAACCCGGAGAAGATCCAGAAGATCGTGAACACCTGGTTCGCCACGCTCCAGGAGATCAAGGCCAACCCTGCCCCCAGCCTGGCGATCCTGGCGAAGCGGGCCGGGGTGAGTGAGGCCGAGTACAAGGACTATGACGCCGGCACCACGATCTTCACCCTGGAGCAGAACAAAGCGGCTTTCCGGGCGGGGAACGACATGGCTTCATTACCCTATGCAGCCGGCCAGATCGGCACCTTCCTCCAGGAAGTGGGTCTGGCGAAAGAACCACCGAAGCTGGAGGGGCTGCTGGAGCCGCGCTTCGTGAATGCCGTGAAGTAGCGATGGAGGATCGGCAACGCTTCTCCCGCTTCAGCGGCTGGGATCGTCCCTGGCTGCTCGGATCGCTCGGGGTTCTGTCCTTTCTCGGGGCCTGGCTGCTGGTGAGCGCATCCGGCTGGGTGGACAGTCTGTTCCTGCCCAGCCCCGCCTCCGTAGTGGCAGCGGGGAAAAACCAGTTCGAGCAGGGAATCCTGGTGCGTGACGCCATCGCCAGCATCGCGCGGGTGCTCGTGGGCTTCGCCCTCTCGGCCCTCGTCGCCCTGCCCCTGGGGATCGCCATGGGCAGCAACCGGGTGATCTGCCGACTGCTGGAACCATTGCTGGGCCTGATCCGCTACATGCCGGCACCGGCCTTCATCCCCCTGCTGATCATCTGGTTCGGACTGGGAGAAGTGCCGAAGGTGCTGCTCATCTTCATCGGCACCCTCTTCTTCAACACCCTGATGATCATGGATGCCGTGAAGTTCGTGCCATCGGAGCTGCAGGAAACCACCCTCACCCTGGGAGGAAATCAGCGTCAGCTGCTCACCCGTGTGATCACTCCCTGCATCGCGCCCCAGGTGATCGACGCCTTCCGGATCAACATGGCGGCTGCCTGGAACCTGGTGATCGTGGCCGAACTGGTGGCCGCGAACGAGGGGCTCGGAAAGCGGATCAGCCTGGCCCAGCGCTTCCTGCGCACGGACGAGATCTTCCTGGGCCTGATCGTGATCGGCCTGATCGGTCTGGCGATTGACCTGCTCTTCCGCCTGCTGCTGCGCCGCACCTGCCGGTGGGCCACCTGAAGGCCGATCACCATGCACCTCTCCCTTTCGCAGGTCTGCAAGAGCTATGGCCAGGGGCCGGCCCGCAAACCGGTGCTCCAGGATGTGAGCTTCGACCTCCGCTCCGGCGAATTCCTGGCGCTGGTGGGCAGTTCAGGATCGGGAAAATCGACCCTCCTGCGGCTGGTGGCCGGCCTGGAGCGTCCCAGCTCCGGCAGCATCCTCCTGGATGGCACTCCCGTTCTGCGCCCTGGACACGACCGGGGAATGGTGTTCCAGAAATACAGCCTCTACCCCTGGATGAATGCCGCGGAGAATGTGGCTTTCGGAATGCGGCTCCAGGGGCTGCCCAAAGCAGAGATCCGGCAACGTACCGCCTATTTCCTCGAAGTTGTGGGACTGGCCGATGCGGCCCTGCGGATGCCCCGCGAGCTCTCGGGGGGGATGCAGCAGCGCATCGCCATCGCCCGCACCCTCGCCGCCGATCCCAAGGTGCTGCTGCTCGATGAACCGTTCGGGGCCCTCGATCTGCAGATCCGGGAGTCGATGCAGGAATTCCTGCATGATCTCTGGCGCCGCACCGGTCTGAGCGTGCTGCTGATCACCCACGATCTCGAAGAGGCCCTGGTGCTGGCCGGAAGGGTCTACATCCTGGCTCCCTCTCCGGGCCGGATCGTGCGCTCGGTGACGGCCGAACTGGATCGCAGCAACCTGGCTCACCTGCGGGTGACCCCCCAGTTTCTCTCCCTGCGGGAGGAACTGGCCAGCAACCTGCGCAATCTGGATGCAGCAGCGAAGCCTTGAAGCCCCCTCCCAGGCCTGGACAAGGCTCAGGGAAGGAAGCAGGAAGCGGAGCGGGAACAGTGGAGATCTGCTGCGACCGCATCGGAGCCGATGAAGGCCTCCGGCTGAATATCGAGATAGACGGCCTCCCGGAACAGGGCCTGCTTGGCCTCGGCGTCTCCGCGGCGATCGGCCTCCGCGAACCGCATCCGCAGGGACTCGATCAGGGTGCTGCGACGGGCTTCGCTGCTGCTCATGGGACCACTTCCTGGGTGGATCCTATCGATGAAGCCGCCCGGCAGCTGCGGGCGATCAGGCCCTCCTCGTCGGCGGGGATCACCAGCAGCTGGAAAGGTGCCAGCCAGGCCAGGGCCTGCTCGAGTTCCTGCCTGAGGGCCTGGTCGTGCTCCCCGATGCCGCCGGTGAGAGCCACCACGTCCACCCCCCCGAGGCAGGCGGCCATGGCACCGATTCCCTGCAGCAGCACCTGGCGGAACACGTCGATGGCCAGCCGAGCGCCCCCGTGGCCCGCAACGGCCGCCTGGCGCAGATCCTTCATGCTGGCGCTCAGACCGGAGAGACCCAGAAGGCCGCTCTCGGCATTGAGGCTGTGGTCGAGTTCGGCCGGGGAGAACCCATGGCGCAGCTGGAAGAGCACCAGCCCGGGATCGATCGATCCACTGCGGGTGGCCATCACCAGTCCCTCCATGGGTGTGAATCCCATGGTGGTGGCGATGCTGCGGCCCCCGCGGATGGCACAGAGGGAACAGCCGGCCCCCAGATGGCAGCTGATCAGCCGCAACGGATCGGAGGGTGTCGACCCGGCGCCCGCTTGGGTTCGCCGGCCCACCACCTCGCTGATGTGCTGGTGGTTGAGGCCATGGAAACCGAAGCGGCGCAAGCCTGCGGTGCGCCAGGAGAGGGGCACCGCGTAGGTGAACGCCTCGGGGGCAAGGGTGCTGTGGAAGGCCGTGTCGAAACAGGCCCACTGCTCCAGATCGCTGCGCCACCGGCCCAGCCAGCGCATCACCGCCAGGGCGGGAGCGTTGTGGAGGGGAGCCAGGGGCACCAGGTCCTCGATGGCCTCCAGCACCTCCGGGGTGAGGCGGGTGGGGGCGGTGAACCGGTCCCCGCCATGGACAACCCGATGGCCCGCCAGGGCGATGGCAGGCTGCCAGGGTTCCAGGGCGGCGGGCAGCCAGCCATCCAGAACCGCGGCGATCTCCTGCTCCCCACCCCATGCCCCAGCCTCCCTCTCCTGAGCGGGAGCTGGGGTCCACTCTCGCTGGTCGCGCCACAGACAGGAACCGTCCTCCGCCAGCAGCGAGACCTTGATGCTGGAGCTGCCGGCATTGAGCACCAGCACGGTGCCCTGCCGCCCCGTGCCCATCAGACGCTGGGGGCTGGGAGACTCCAGCGCCAGTCGGTCACTTCCGGGGAATCCATCCCCTCGAGGTGGGCGAACTCCACATGGCGAAGGATCTCATCCTTCATCCGCTCCTTCACGTGGGCGGCGCGGGAACCCAGACCCGGCACCCGATCGATCACATCGATCACGAGGTTGAAGCGATCGATCTGGTTGTTGATGGCCAGTTCGAGAGGGGTGTTGATGTTGCCCTTCTCCTTGTAGCCACGAACATGGAGATTGGGATGGTTCTTGCGGCGATAGGTGAGGCGGTGGATCAACCACGGATAGCCGTGGAAGTTGAAGATCACGGGCTTCTCGGTGGTGAACAGGCTGTCGAAATCCCGATCGCTCAGGCCGTGGGGATGCTCACTCGGCTGGGTGAGGGCGAAGAGCTTCACCACGTTGATCACCCGGATCTTCAGGTTGGGGATCTCACGCCGGAGGATCTCCACCGCCGCCAGGGTCTCCTTGGTGGGGATGTCACCGGCGCAGGCCATCACCACATCGGGATTGTCGGGATCGGTACCGCAGTCGTCGTTGCTGGCCCAGCGCACGATGCTGATGCCCTTGGCCACATGGCGGCGTGCCTGCTCGAGGGTGAGGTACTGGAGATGCTTCTGCTTGTCGGAAACGATGATGTTGCAGACATTCGTTTCCTCGAAGGCCTCCTCCGCAACGGCCAGAAGGGTGTTGGCATCCGGAGGCATGTACACCCGCACCACCTCGCCGCTCTTGTTGCCGGCCAGGTCGATGAAGCCGGGATCCTGGTGGGTGAAGCCGTTGTGGTCCTGCCGCCACACGGTGGAGGAGATCAGACAGTTCCAGGGGCCGATGGGTGCCCGCCAGGGGGCGTGGTGGATGCAGGATTCCAGCCACTTGGCGTGCTGATTGAACATCGAGGCGATCACATGGGCAAAGGCCTCGTAGGTGTGGAAGAAGCCGTAGCGACCGGTGAGCAGGTAGCCCTCCATCATCCCCACCAATGTGTGCTCGGAGAGCATCTCCACCACCCGGCCCTCGCGGCTGAGTTCGCTGCCGTTGAGGTCCTCGGGGAGGAGATCCTCCATCCACACCTTCTTGCTCACCTCGTAGATGGCCTGCAGGCGGTTCGAGGCGGTCTCGTCGGGCCCGAAGACACGCAGGGAGTCGGGGTTGAGGGAGATGGTGTCCCGCAGGAGCTGGCCGAGGGGATAGGTGTTCTCCGCCTCCACCGTGCCGGGGGCATCCACGGACACGGCATAGGTCTCGGTGGGGGGAAGCCTCAGCTTGCGGCGCACCAGGCCGCCATTGGCGTGGGGGTTCGAGCCCATCCGCCGTGGACCCTGGGGCGAGAGCGCCTGGAGTTCAGGCCGCAGGGTGCCCTTGGCATCGAAGAGTTCCCAGGGCCTGTAGCTCTTCATCCAGTCCTCGAGCAGCCGCAGCTGCTCAGGATCCTTGTTGGGCGCCGGCAGCGGCACCTGGTGGGCCCGCCAGAACCCCTCCAGCTTCTTCTCCCCAAGGGCCTTCGGGCCGGTCCAGCCCTTCGGGGTGCGAAGCACGATCATCGGCCAGGCGGGCCGCACCGCCTCACCGCTGCGGCGGGCCTCGCTGCGGATCGCCTGGATCCGTTCCACCGCCTGGTCCATGGCGGCGGCCATGGCGCGGTGCATGGGCATGGGGTCACTGCCCTCCACGAAGATGGGATCCCACCCGTACCCACGCATCAGGCTTTCGAGCTCCTGCCGGGGGATGCGGGCGAGCAGGGTGGGGTTGGCGATCTTGTAGCCGTTGAGGTGCAGCACCGGCAGCACGGCGCCGTCACTGATCGGGTTGATGAACTTGTTGACGTGCCAGGAGGTGGCGAGGGGTCCGGTCTCGGCCTCGCCGTCGCCCACGCAGGCGATGGCGATGAGCTCCGGATTGTCGAAGATGGCCCCGCAGGCATGGGAGAGCACATAGCCGAGCTCCCCTCCCTCATGGATCGATCCGGGGGTTTCCGGGGTGCAGTGGCTGCCGATGTGGCCGGGAAAGGAGAACTGTTTGAAGAACCGCCGCATCCCCTCCGCGTCCTGGCTCTTGTCGGGATACACCTCGCTGTAGGTGCCGTCGAGGTAGGTGGGGCCGAGCACGCCAGGCGCGCCGTGGCCCGGACCCGACAGGTAGATCATGTCGAGCTCGTGGCGGCGGATCAGCCGGTTGGCGTGGGCCCAGATGAACGCCTGGCCTGGGCTGGAACCCCAGTGCCCCAGCAGCCTGGTCTTCACGTGCTCGTGGCGCAGCGGCTCGGCGAGCAGGGGGTTCTCCCGCAGGTAGATCATCCCCACCGCCAGGTAGTTGGCGGCCCGCCACCAGGCATCGATCAGGGCGAGTTCCTGCTCGGGATCGGGATGGGTCCCACCCTGGGGGGGATGGTCGAGGGAGGAGATGGTCATGCCGCGAGAGAGGGGGGCTGGAGGGGGTGGGGGCTGATCAGCAGGCTGAAGTGCCCCGTTTAAGGGAGCACTAAGCTGCCGAAACAGCCGCGGACCCACCTGCTTCGGTCAGGGTTCCGGAACCACGGGCCGCCCTCCTCCGGGCGGAGCGGGGTGGCTGGGCCGCGAGAAGACATCGCTCCGAGGCGACATCGAGGAGTGCCAGCACCGGGCGACCACGGCGGTCGTGATAGGTCCTCGTGGCGATGCCCTCGGGCACCACCGAGCATCGTCGGATCGTGCCGCCGCGGAGAAGGAAGAGGGGCATGGGAGGGGGGGAGCGGGAGCCCATGACGCCGTGGGGAGATCTCCCTGTCCAGGGGGGATGCCGCCAGGATCAGCAGGACTGATCGAAAGCCGGTGACGCCGATACCCCTCCCTGAACCGGCTGTTCCCTTGGAGGACTCAGGGTGAAGGGATCCGACCGAAAAGCAGGAGGCGATGATGCAGAGTTTGGCGTCGGAGCGGGACCGCCAGGCAGAGATCCAGCCCCTGGGGAGGGAACTGGAGAGACTTTTCGAACAGGAAGCCGAATTCCGCGATGCTCCGGAACTGGGAGCCTGGGATCTGAAGCACAGCCCTCGCCTGGAGTTCATCAACGGTGATGCCTGGTTTGCCGAGGTTGGGTTCGACACTTCCGCCGGTCAACCGATCCGGATCAAGTTTGTGGTGCTGCGCCCCGATGGGCAGGAGCCTGTGTATGAGGATCTGGTGTGCCGTACCTTTCTGCTGCCGGAGGAGGGATCAGTGAAACTCGACTTCGACTGGAATCTACGCTGAACTCAGACGAGCAGGGATCGGGCATGGCTGATGATTCCTGATGGATCAAGGCCCTGGTGGGGATACTGTTCCCACAATCCGCCGCAACCCTCCCGAAAGACACCAAGATAAGCGTATCTCGGCGAATACCCCCGCTCCAGAAGCCAACTACCGAAACGGATGCCAAGCCCCGTGCGCCGATTGAGGCTCTCCACCACCATCACGAAGGGTGAGGAGCCTACCCGATTCATCATCGACTCATCCACCACATTCAGGGTGCTCTTGTTCACGAGAGTAAGGTGGATCCCTTCCTCCCGCAGCCTTTCCACAGCATCCAGCGCACGATAAAGGGCATCCCCGTAGCTCACGATCGTGCCGGCAGATCCTTCCCGAACGATTTCGTCGACACCCGGCTGGAACACATAATTCTCTCCATGGAGAGGCTCACCATCGGGCCTGAGAAGATTCGGAACCTTCGAGCGCGTGGAGAAGATGAAGCGGAGACCTGGATCTCCGAACACAGCCTCCACACAGGCCTTCATCTGCCCGGCATCGGCAGGGAAATAGAGGCGGGTAGGGTGCTCATCATCGTCGAGGCCATTGTCGGCAAAGAAGTTGTTCAGCCCGAAATGGCATGTGTTGTCCGCCATGTCGTCGATGCCGGCGTGGGAGAAGTGGCAGAGCACATTCGAGCGGTTGAGCCTGGCCATGGTGATCTCGGAGATGCACATCTCGAGAAAGGCACTGAAGGTGGCAAAGATTCCCTGGCGGCCCTCCTCCATCCCGAAGCCGGCGGCGGCCGAGAAGTTTGCCCGTTCCATGATCCCGCCGCTGAGGAAGATCTCCGGATACGCCTTGCGGATCTGGGAAAGGCCGCAGGATCCCTCCAGGTCACTGTCCACGCAGAGAACGGAGTCCCGGCGCTGCCCGACCTCCATCCGCCCCAGCACCGAGACCACGGTTTCACCGAAGATGTTGCGGTTGGAGCCCAGCTGGCTGCTCGAGCCCAGATAGCTGCAGGGGTTCTTCGGCTTTTCGATCGACCTGAGGTAGGCGACGGCGCGATCATGCCCCCTGCGCTCGAGGTAGGTGATCGCCAGATCCAGCGGGATCACATCGTGCCCATGGGGCGATCCCTCCAGACCTTCAATGCCCACGCACATGCGGCGTCGGTTGATCACTGCCGCAGGACCTTCGAGACTGAGGGCCTGGCAGAGGCGGCGGTGGATGCTGTCAAGGTCTTCGCCATCTCCCGCGAAGGTTGCCATCCCGTGCCCCCCGAGGGTGCGGCTGAGATCGAATCCCACCTGGTAGTGGGAGGGATGGCCGGCGATGGTGACGTCGTTGTCATCGATCAGCAGCTTCACGTTGAGGTTGTTGGATACAGCGAAGCGGGCCGCTTCCGCGTCGTTACCCTCCTGCTGGGCACCATCGGAGCCGAGGCAGACGACGATCTTGCCGGGATGGGCCAGCGCCACACCGTTCACGTAGGGCCAGAGGTGGCCGAGGCGCCCGGAACTGAACGGCACCCCCGGGGTGAGTCCGAGCTCCGGATGCCCAGGCAGGCCGGAATGGGCCTCGCGGTAGTGAAGGAGTGCCTCGGGCTGGAGATGGCCTCGCAGTGCAGCCATCAGGTACTGGGTGGCCACACGATGACCGGCCTCGTCGAAGAGGATGGGTACGAAGCGATCCGGCGCTCCCCGGAAGTAGGCATCGAGCAGCATCACCTCGGGAACAGTGTCATACGGACCGCCGGTGTGTCCGCCGACTCCCCGTGCCGCTCCAGTGGCCGTGAAGAACACGATCACGTCACGGCAGAGCTGGATGTTCGCCCGCAGAACCTCCCGTTGGTCCGGGGTGAGCTCCTCCACGCAGGGATCGAGCGCGAGGGGGCGATAGGCGCCCAGATCGATGGGGAAGGGGGTGGTCGTCATGGGAGGGCAGCGTTCCAGCAGCGCAGGGCGGGGATTCCCCGGTAATAGGAGAGGATCGTGATGGTGGATGTATCGAGGAGGAAGTGGCTGCCCCCCTCCACGCTCAGCCCGATCCAGCGGGCTCCGAGCGTGCGCAGGATATGCCCGTGGGCGAAGAGCGCCACCCGGCCCGGGCTCTGTCGCACCCGCCGGATCACCCGATCGACCCGCTCGGCCACCTGCCCGGGGCTTTCACCCCCTGGGCAGCCATCGCGGAAGATGAGCCAGTCCGGAACTTCACGGTGGATCTCCTCGGGGGAGAGTCCCTCGTAGGCGCCATAGTCCCACTCGAAAAGATCGGGCTCGATCTGCATGCGGTCGGCGAGCCCGGCGAGCCGACAGGTCTCGCTGGCCCGCTGCAGGGGGCTGCTGAGCACGTGGGAGAAGGTCATCCGGGCCAGCACCGGTTCCAGCCGCCGGGCCAGCCGGCGTCCGTTCTCGGTGAGAGGGATGTCGGTTCTGCCGGTGTGCTGCCCGGAGAGGCTCCATTCGGTTTCGCCATGGCGGATCAGCACCGCCTCTCCTGGAGCCGTTTCCGTGGTCGGGGGGGTCGAAGCACCCTCAGGGGTGGAATCGCTCATGGCAGTGATGGCACCCCAGCCTCCGACGGACCGATGGTCGACCAGGGCTCACTCTGGAGGGTGAAGGTTAAGACAGGCAGGAATACTCATGGCGGTGATCGCCGACACCGGCAACACTGATGGGCATGAACCAGGAGGGTCCAGACATGGATGAAACACCACCCGGTCAGTCGTCAGGAGTTCGTTGATCGCAGGTCCCTGCTCCAACAGTCTCATCTGCATCCACGGCTTCCCGATTCCCCGTGAATCCCCCGATGCACCGCCCCAGGTGCCCCCGGGTTCCAGGAAGCCGATTCCCTGGACACCATGGCCCCAGGTGCCGCCCTCGACAGCTCCGCTCCGGAACAGCACCCCAGACCCACGGGATTCCTTCCCTGAAGGACGACCATCAGACGGGTCAGAACCGCGGCCTCGCCGCCATCCCCGTCCCGGCCCCATTCGGCCCCATCGTCACCATCCCGGTCAACGCATTCATTTCCATCGCGTCGAGCACACACCAGAAACCCGGTCCCCTGCGGAACCGGGTTTCCTCATGCAAGGGCCCTACTCTGTCTTCGGTCATACGATCACCTCCGAACCGCAGCGAGGCAGGCAACCACCATGATCGTGGGTGAGCTTTACCTGGAATCGGTTTCCTCCGGCGTGATCACCCAGGAGGAGATCGACTGGCTCACGACCCACCAGGGAACCTTCAGCCGGGAAGAGGAAGCCATGGCCCTCAAGCTCGGCCGCCTGCTCGACGCGGGAGAGATCCAGATCGGTTGCCGGCTGCTGGGATCGTCCAACGGTGGAGGAGATGCTGCCCCTGCGGCAGAGACGGCCGACGCAACCTGACCGCGGCCAGCCTGGCCACGATGGGATCCCCGACCGGATCAACGGGTCTGCGGTCGCTCCGGCTAGATCTGAGCGACCCGCTCCCTGCCGATGCGCCTTTCCTGGGCGGTGCTGCTGCTCACCTTCCTCGGTGGCCGTTACCTGGCATGGCGCATCGGCGACACCCTGAATCTGCAGAACCCCACGGCAGCGCTGCTGAGTGTGCTGATGCTCGGGGCCGAGCTGATGCTGCTGGCCAGCTTCTTCCTCCAGCTCTGGCTCACCCTGGTGCCCGGCCGGCCGATCCTCTCCGCGTCGTGGCCTCCCTCCAGGCCCTGGAACGTGGATGTGCTGGTGCCCAGCTACGGCGAGCCGGCCGAGCTGATCGAGCGCTGCCTCGGCGCCTGCCTGGCCATGGACTATCCCCACAAGCAGGTGTGGCTCCTCGACGACAGCGGTCGTGAGGAGATCGAGAGGCTCTGCCGGCGGCTGGGGTGCCGGTATCTGAGCCGCGGGGAGCGGAACCATGCCAAGGCGGGGAATCTCAACCACGCCCTCCGGCACTGCCAGGGGGATCTGCTGGCGGTCTTCGATGCCGACGTGGTGCCCCAGCGAACCTTCCTGAAGCGAACGGTGGGCCACTTCGACGACCCTGCCATCGGGTTCGTGCAGACGCCCCAGAGCTACATGAACGCCGATCCGGTGATGCGCAACCTGCGGCTGGAACGCTGGTTGATGCCCGATGAGGAGAGCTTCTACCGCTGGATCGAACCCACCCGCCATGCCCTCGGAGCCGTGGTCTGCGCCGGCACCTCCTTCCTGATGCGCCGTGAGGCCCTCGACAAGGTGGGGGGATTCGAGACCGGCACCCCCTCGGAGGACCTGGCCACGGGCATCCGCATCACGGCCGCGGGCTACCGAGGTCTGTTCGTGCCCGAGAAGCTGAGCGCCGGCCTGGCGCCCTTCACCGCGGCGGCGATGGCACGGCAGCGCTGCCGCTGGGCCGGGGGCACCCTTCAGGTGCTGCGGACCGGGGCCAATCCCCTGTCGATCCCCGGTCTGGGCCCCCTGCAGCGCCTGGCCTACCTGGAGGGCATCCTGCACTGGTTCACGGTGATCCCCCAGCTGCTGCTGCTGCTGATGCCCCTCAGCATCGGGCTGCTGGGCGTGGCACCCATCCGGCTCGAAGCGGAAGGCCTGCTGCGGCATGCGCTCCCCTTCTTCCTGGCCCAGTTCCTGCTGGTGCGCTGGTTCACCGGTCATGCCCGCACCGCCCTGCTGGGGGAGCTCTATCGCTGGCTGTTCCTGGTGCCCCTCTGCGGGGTGGTGCTGGCCAGCCTCTCCGGACGCCGCCAGCGGTTCCATGTCACCCCCAAGGCCCTGGCCTCCGGCCGCCGTCTCGGCCCGGCCCGGCGCCTGCTGCTGCCCCTGCTGTTTCTTCTCAGCCTGCAACTGCTGGCCCTCGGCCATCTGGTGCCATGGCTGCGTCCGGAAACCACCCTGGCGACAGTGAGGGGGATGGCACCGATCTCCACCGCCACCCTCGCCGTGGCCCTCGCCGCGGGGATCGTGAATCTGCTGCTGCTGCTGCTGGCCATCCGCACCTGCTGGGATCGTGCCGGCGGTGGCGGCGCTCCCTGGTTCGAGGTCTCCCCGCCCCAGCCGCTGCGGCTCCGCCAGGCGGCGGATGCAGCCGGGATGGCCATCCCGGCGCATCTGCAGGGGCTCAGTGAGGAGGGCGCCGAACTGCTGCTGAAGCCGACCCCGGACCAGGCCCTGCCTCCCCCGGGCGGCACTCTCCTGGTGGAGGGCCTGATCCCCCGACGGGCGCTTCCCTTCACCCTCCTGGCCCTGCGGCACCAGGGAGAGCATCTGCAGGTGGGTGGCCGCTGGCAGGAGCTCGAGCCGGCCCTGGGGGAGCAGCTGCAGGAGCGGCTCTATCGGACACCCCGGCTCTGGCCCGTGCTCCGGGCTCCCTTCGAGCCCCGGGCACTGCTGGCCGTGCTCCTGCGCCTGTTCCTTCCCGTGGCAGCGGAAGACTGGTTCGGGCGCAGCCGGATACGCCAGCAGTCCCCACCCGTGGCACCCTGCGGCGACCCGGTCGCCGTGCTTCCGCTTCAGCCGAGCTCCAGACAGGCCAGTCCGTAGATGTCCCCGAGGGGCAGCACCGGCGGCGTGCCGCGGTACATGCGGATGGTGCGCCCGGTCGGCCGGAAGCCCCGTTCCTGCAGCAGTCGGTGGGCCGAGGGATTGGACTCGGGCGCATCCACGAGCACCTCCCCCTGCCGTTCCCCGCAGAGGCCATCGAGAAGGGCCCCGGCCAGATCGGGATCGTCGGCCAGCCAGGGGCCCAGCCGCCAGGCGGGCCGGGCAGGATGGGGGAGCAGGCAGGGCCGGATCCGGGCGAACCCCCGGCACGCCCCCCGCCCATCGATCACCACCAGCACGGACGTGCCCCTGCCGGAGGCATCACGGGCGCCGGCCCTCAGCCACTCCCGCAGGAAATGGGGTCGGGGGGTGGCCTCATGGCGGTTGTCGTAGGCCTCGACGACCGACTCCGCAACCGCATCGGCCGCCACCAGGCGGAAGCCGGCCGGAAGCGGGGCCGCGACGCAGCGCGGCCGGGGGAAGGGCGCATCCTCCCGGCCGGGAAGGGCCCAGCGCAGGGTGTCCCAGGCTGGTCGGAACCCCCAGCCGGCGTAGTCGATCAGCCGGTCGGGAGCCGCCTCCAGGCCGATGCAGGCCACGTCGGCCAGATGCTGCAGGGCACGGCGCCAGAGGGCCACTCCGTAGCCATGACCCCGGTGCTCCGGCCGCACCAGGAACAGCCCCAGGAACCCGTAGCGCTCGTCCCAGCGCACCCCCACGATGCAACCGATCGGCTCCCCGTGGAGGCAGCCCACCCACACGCCCGTGCGATCGGCCCGGCGCAGGATCGCCACATCACCGGGCCCGGGGCAGAAACCCTCGCGCCGCGCCCACTCGGTGACCAGAGGCAGATCGTCGGCCCGCATCGGCCGGATCCCGAACCCCAGGGGGGCAGGCGAGGTCACGGCGCCGGGTGGGCGGCACCCCAGGCATGCAGCCCTTCCAGCAGCGGAATCAGGTCCCGACCCCTTGCGGTGAGGGCATCCTCCAGCCGGGGCGGCACCTCGGGATGGACGCTGCGGGTCAGCACCCCATCGATGAGCTGGCGGAGGCTCAGCAGTTTCCAGCGGCCCCGCATCCCCCGCAGGGCCATCTCCGCCGGGCAGTCCCCCGGGTCACGGTCTTCGAGGAACCCCGGAGAGGCTGTCATGGCGGGAGCGACCGGCAGGCAGGGGGAAGGGCGGAAATGCCATTCTGTCGCCGCCCCGCCGGCAGCCCCCGTCATGACCCTCGACCTGCTCGCGATCGCGGCCAGCAACGGCCAGAACCTCCTGCTGGCGGAGCGGTTCGCCCGTTCGGCCCGCAGCCATGGGCTGACGGCGGATCTGCTGGATCTCACGGCCCTCTCCCTTCCTCTCTACAACCCCCGCCTGCACGCCGAGTCCGGCATTCCGGAGGAGGTGGCCAGCCTCAGCCGGCAGCTGCGGGCCGTTCCCCGCTGGGTGATCTGCGCCCCCGAATACAACGGCTCGATCCCCCCGGTGCTGACCAGTGCCATCGCCTGGCTTTCGGTGCAGGGAGACGACTTCCGCTCGCTCTTCAACGGGCGGCCGATCGTGGTCGCCACCCACTCCGGGGGGGGCGGCCACACCGTGCTGGCGGCCCTGCGCCTCCAGCTCGCCCATCTGGGCGCCCAGGTGGTGGGCCGGCAGCTGGTGAGCAATTCCGCCCGTCCCGCCCGCGACGAGAGCATCGACGATCTGGTGCGGAGGCTGGCCCAGCTCCTTCCGATCGAGATGTGAGCCGATCCCGTGGGAAGGCCGGCCTGCGGTACCCCGGGGCTCCCTGACCCACCTGGCGGTGCGCTCTTGTGCCGCCGGCCTGGCGAACGCCATGCTCAGGGCAGCACCGTTGGTTCCGCTCCCGTCATGCATGGCCCCGCCACCTTCCCTCGCTCCCCCCTCGACACCGGCACGGAGGGCCTCCTGTTCCGTCCGGCCGCAGAACGGTTCCACAGCCGCCTGCCCTGGCTCGACAGCTGGCACAGCTTTTCCTTCGCCGGTCACTACGACCCGGCCTGGATGGGGTTCGGTGCGCTGCGGGTGATCAACGACGACACCATCGCCGCCGGGCGCGGCTTCGGCATGCATCCCCATCGGGACATGGAGATCGTGACGGTGATGCTGGAAGGCCAGCTGCACCATCGCGATTCGATGGGCCACAGCGAGACGCTGCGGGCGGGTGAGGTGCAGTGCATGAGCGCCGGCACGGGGGTGGTGCACAGCGAGATGAACCTGGGGGAGCAGCCGTGCCGGCTCCTGCAGATCTGGATCGAACCCCTTTCCGCCGGCATCCCTCCCGCCTACGGGCAGAAACCTTTCCAGGTGGGGGCGGACTGGACGCCCCTGATCGATCCCCAGGGCCCGGAGGGTGCGATGGCCCTCCACAGCCCGGTGCGTCTCTGGAGGGCCCGTCCCCGGCCCGGGGACGTTCTCCCCATCGCCTTGCCCGAGGGCCATCAGGGCTGGCTGCAGCTGATCGACGGAAGCGGGCAGGGGAAGACCCACCGGGGCGGAGGGGCACTGGAGAAGGGAGATGGGCTCGGCTTCGTGGCGGGAGCCATCGAGAGTTTCCGGGCGGGCGTTTCAGGAGCCGATCTCCTGCTCTTCGATCTGCCCTGATGGCAGGTTCCGGAGCGATCCTCCGCTTCTGGTTCGAGGAGATCGACTCTCGCAGCTGGTTCCGCAAGGATCCGGCCTTCGACGCCCTGATCCGGAAGCGGTTCGGCCGGCAGGCCTGCCAGGCGCTGGAGGGTGGCCTCGACTCCTGGGGGGAGACTCCCGGGGAGGGGCTGGCTCTGGTCCTGCTGCTGGATCAGTTTCCCCGCCAGATCTGGAGGAACCAGGCCAGGGCTTTCGCCGGAGACGAGCGCGCGCTGGCTCTCAGCAACCGGGCCGTGGAACGGGGCTGGATCGCCGCGGAGCCGGAGGTCGACCGGCGCCGCTTCTGGCTGATGCCGCTCATGCACCAGGAGGATCTGACGATCCAGAACCATGCTCTGCCCCTCTTCCGGCGCTTCACCGACGAGCGCACCGCCGCCTTCGCCGAGCGGCACCGGGATCAGATCGCCCGGTTCGGCCGTTTTCCCCAGCGCAACGCCGCCCTGGGGCGCCCTTCCAGCGCCGAGGAGGAAACGTTCCTGCGGCGACCCGGTTCCCGCTTCTGACAGGGACCCACGCTGGGGGTCGGAACGGGGGGGTGCCACAGCAGGATGGGGGAACGCCTGCCGATGCCATGGCCCGTTTCCTGGTGGTGCTCAAACCCATCGGCCCCCTCAGTGCCAGCGAGCTGATCCAGGGTCTGGAGCCGCTTCTGGAGCACCTGGAGGCGGAAGTCGACCATCGCACCCCTGCCCATCTGAGCGCCATGCTCCGGAGGGGAGCCGACAGCCACACCCTGCAGCTGTTCGCCGATGTGCAGGCCGGAGGGAAGGGGACATCCCTGGAGCTGCTGCTGATCAGCCGGGAAGCCATGGGCAAGGGAGCCCCCAGAACCCGGGAATGCCTGGCGGATCTCCTCGAGAGCGTTGAGCGGCTCCTGCCCCAGTTGGAACTTGTGTTCCGATCGGACCGGGACGGGCCGATTTCCTCCCCCGGCTGAGAAAATGGCGGCCATGAATACCAGTCTCGCCCCTCTCACCACGGCAGCGATGCTGGCCCCGCCCCGGGGCTACAGGATCCTGGCCTGGATCGGTCTGGCTGCCAATCTCCTTGCCCTGCCCCTCGCCATCACGCTGATCCTGGCGGACCCGACCTGGCGCACCATCAACATCGCCGTGGCAGCCGGGGCCATGCTGCCCACGGTCGTGGTGGGGGTGATCGCCTGCATCGCCCTGCTGATGTGGCGGCCATGGGGACAGGTGCTGGCGATCATCGCCCTCTCGATGAGCCTGGCCGTGGCCCTTCCCTATGGCATTGTCCGGCTGGTGCTGGTGGGTGCTGACCGCTGGCAGCTGGCGGTGGCGGCCGCCCTGTTCCTGGGCGTCAACGCCGGGGCGCTTGTTTTCTGGTGCCGACCGGCGATCCGGAACTATCTGCGCTGAGCGGCGGGTCAGCCAACCTGCCGTTCTGTATCAACGATGCCACCGGGAGGGTGAACCGCAGCGATTGGATGCCCCCTCGGCTTCTTTCGCTTCCATGCCCAGCCCCCAACGATTCGCCGCCCTGCAGGAGATCCACAAGCGTCCGCCCGCTGAAACCGCCCCTGTGCAGACGCTGGAAGAGCTCTGGGCCAAGGACGTGTTCAGCCTGGCCAAGATGAAGGCAGCGCTGCCGAAGGACATCTTCAGGTCGTTGCAGCGCACCATCAAGGAGGGCACCAAGCTCGACGTGTCCGTGGCCAACGTGGTGGCCCAGGCGATGAAGGACTGGGCCACCAGCAACGGGGCCCTCTACTACGCCCACGTCTTCTACCCCCTCACCAACGCCACGGCCGAGAAGCACGATGGCTTCATCTCCGTCCAGGGAGACGGCTCCACCATCTGTGAGTTCACCGGCAAGGTGCTCGTGCAGGGGGAGCCGGACGGTTCCTCCTTCCCGAGCGGCGGCATCCGCACCACCTTCGAAGCCCGGGGCTACACCGCCTGGGATTGCACCAGTCCCGCCTTTCTGATCGAAACCCCCAACGGGGTCACTCTCTGCATCCCCACGGTGTTCATCTCCTGGACCGGGGAGGCCCTCGACAAGAAGACGCCTCTGCTGCGCTCCAACGCGGCCATGAACCGCCAGGCCCAGCGCCTGCTGAAACTGCTGGGGGAGACCGATGTCGCCCCGGTCAACTCCAGTTGCGGTGCCGAACAGGAATACTTCCTGATCGACAGCGCCTACATGGCTCTGCGTCCGGACCTGCTGCTCACCGGCCGCACCCTGTTCGGCGCCCCTTCGGCCAAGGGCCAGCAGTTCGACGACCACTACTTCGGTGCCATCCCCCAGCGGGTGCAGGTGTTCATGCAGGATGTGGAACGCCAGATGTACAAGCTGGGCATCCCCGCCAAGACCCGACACAACGAAGTGGCGCCCGGGCAGTTCGAGATCGCGCCCTTCTTCGAGGCGGCCAACGTGGCCACCGACCACCAGCAGCTCACGATGACCATTCTCAAGAGCACGGCCCGTCGCCACGGGATGAACTGCCTGCTCCACGAGAAGCCCTTCGAGGGCATCAACGGTTCCGGGAAGCATGTCAACTGGTCGGTCGGTAACCCCACCCAGGGCAATCTGCTCGATCCCGGCAGCACCCCCCACGAGAACATGCAGTTCCTGCTGTTCTGCGGGGCCGTGATCCGCGGCGCCCATCGCTATGGCGCTCTCCTGCGGGCCGTGGTGGCCACCGCCGGCAACGATCATCGCCTCGGAGCCAACGAGGCCCCACCGGCGATCATCTCCGTCTATCTGGGCAGCCAGCTGGAAGAAGTGTTCAACCAGATCAAGGATGGTTCCGTGACCGGATCGGCCCACGGGGGAGTGATGCAGCTGGGCATCGACACCCTGCCGGAATTCCCCAAGGATCCCGGCGATCGCAACCGCACCTCCCCCTTCGCCTTCACCGGCAACCGTTTCGAGTTCCGTGCCGTGGGTTCGAATCAGTCGGTGGCCGGACCCCTGGTGGCGCTGAACACGATCCTGGCCGATTCCCTGGGATACATCAGCGACCAGCTGGAGCAGAAGCTCTCAACCGGTGAAAGCCTCCCCGGAGCTGCCTTCGCTGTGCTGAAGCAGATCATGAACGACCACGGCGCCGTCGTGTTCGGGGGCGACGGCTACTCCAGCGAGTGGCACCGCATCGCCGTGGAGGAGCGCGGCCTGGAGAACCTGCCCACCACCGCCGATGCCCTGCTCGCCCTGCAACGACCGGAGGTGCGTGATCTGTTCGCCAGCCAGGGGGTACTGAGCCCCCACGAACTCGAAAGTCGCTTCGAGGTCTATGCCGAGCAGTATGTGCTCGCCATCGATGTGGAGGCCAAGATGGCCGTTCAGATCGCCCGCACCCAGGTCTATCCGGCAGCCATGCGCTACCTCGGCGAACTGGCCGAATCGCTGCAGCTGCAGACGGCGATGGGGCTGCAGGTGTCTCCCGAAACCCAGAACCAGGTGGCCTCCCTCAGCAAGAAACTGATGGAGCTCAGCGATGCCCTCGAGAGCGCCCTGAAGAACCCTCCTCACGAAACCGCCGCCCATATGCGCTACTGCGCCGACACCCTCATCCCCCTGATGAGCCAGTTGCGGGAAGCCGTGGATGGTCTCGAGGCCCTGGTCGACGACAACATCTGGCCCCTGCCCTCCTACATGGAGATGCTCTTCATCCGCTGAGGCGCTCCCAGGGGGAGATGAAGGCCCTGCTGCTCGATCTCCAGGGGGTGCTCATCGAGGATGGCGCCCCCCTTCCTGGAGCCCTCGAAGCTGTGAGGGGGGCCAGGGCCGAAGGAAAGATTCTTCGGTTCGTCACCAATACCGCGACCCGCCATCCTCTCCAGATCCTCCAGGATCTGGAGAGGATGGGTTTTCCTGTGGAAGCGGGGGAGCTGTTCACCGCTCCGATGGCCGCTCGCGCCTTCATCGAGAGGCAGGGCTGGCGGCCCCACTGTCTGGTCCATCCCGCCATCCGCCCCCTGTTCGAGGACCTGGCCCGCAACGATTCCCTCTCTGCAGCTCCCCCACCCGACTGCGTGGTGCTGGGGGATGCCCGCGACGATCTGACGTACGCCAACCTCAACGAGGTGTTCCGATTGGTCCGGAAGGGCCTTCCCCTGATCGCCATCGGCATGAATCGCTGTTTCCGCGAAGCCGGGGAGTGGATGCTGGATGCGGGCCCCTTCATCCGGGCGATCGAATGGGCGGCCAACACCCAGGCGGTGGTGATGGGCAAGCCTGCCGCGCCGTTCTTCGATGAACTGGTGGCCTCCGCAGGGGTTGCCGCCGAGGAATGCCTGATGATCGGCGACGACGTGGAGGCCGACGTGGCCGGTGCGATGGCCCGGGGAATCGCCGGTTGCCTCGTTCGAACAGGGAAGTTTCAGGAAAGCGATCGCAGCCGGCTTCCCCAGGGAGCATGGCTGATCGAGACCATCGCCCACTGGCGATCGGCAGGATGACGCCGGGGGTTTCTCAGGCTGGAGGATCGCTCGCCACCGTGCGTTTGCGCTGCCTGAGGTAATCGCGCAACTCCTCCCGCAGATCCGCCAGTTCCCTGGTGCAACCACGGAACGCAGCCTGATGTCGCAGGGAATCATCCACCTTCCCGAGGTCGCGCAGCATCAGATTGATGGCATCGAGGTGCAGTTGCATGGTTCGACAGGCAAGGAGAGAGGGGCGCATCTTTCCGGAACCTACGCCTCGCAGAGCGGATTGCGGCCGCTCCGGAACGTTCGGAAAAGAACGACGCCCCATCGGAACGGACCATCCATCTGTAGCCATCGCTACACCTGTGTCCGGAGATTGCCTCTGGCGGCGGGGTCCTTTGGGGCGGAAGAAGCTCACGTGATCGAGCGGAGCCGCCAACGATGAGTATTTCTTCCCCGATTCGGTCACATTGGCAACGGACACCTGAGGCCATCCCCTCCGAGGAAGGTGTGGGATCACTCCCACCCTCCTCACTGCGCCCCTGCAGGTTCGCCATGGAACATCCCAGCGGTCCCTCGATGGATCCGTCAACTGCCTTCGCGGCGGTTGCCCTTGCCGCCGTTTCCTGGGACGGGGCCCTCACCCTCGCCGGCTCCCGTGCCCTGCGACATGCCCTCGACTACCGCGCCCCCTACAACCAGCGGGACGACGGGCAGATGATCGCCCTGATGGACAAGCTGCTGGCGGGACTGCGCAACAAGGGAGCCGAAGGACTGATGGAGGAGGCCGCCAGGGTGCTGGATGAACGGCAACGTCACACCGCTTACGCCGTGGCCGCGGAAATCATGCGATCCGACGGGCCGCTCGCCGAGAAGGAGCAGGCCATCCTCGCCAACCTGGCCCGCACCCTCGACCTGCCCGCCAGCGAAACGGAGAAGGTGCTCGAGGTGATGGACGTGCTCCATGCCAGCGTGCTCGAGCCGGCCCTTCAGGCCTGAGCGGGATCTTGAAGATGTTGTGTAGGTGACAGTCTCCAGCTGGCACAGGCCCCATGATGGACGTTGTTTGCGTAGAGCGTGGTGGCTGTCTCCCTCCCTTCCGTCGTTTTCCCCGAAACCAACTTCGGTTCTTCTCCACGCCGGTATCGCCTGGTGGATTCCCTGGGGGATCCCCATCCCGTGCTCGATGATCTCTACGACTCCCCCGATGCGGCGTGGTCTGAAGCCGTGCAGTGGTGGAAGGAGCAGTACGGCGCAGAGAACACCCCGATGGCCATCGGCATGGAAGTGAGCACCTCCTGCGGGTCCTGGCGCACCCTTCGCCACCCGGGTTGCTGAGGCCCGCTTCCCCCTGCCAGCTCCTGCCTTCAGCCCACCTTCACCCCTTTCCAGACAGCGACACGGCCTGTGATGCTGCTCGCCGCTTCCTTCGGTTCGGGATAGGTCCAGGCGGCGTTGGGGGGGAAGGTGGCGTTGCCTTCGAGCGACACGATGTCGTCGCTGCTGGCAATCACCTGGCCATTCCAACTTGCCTGCCTGGGGAGTCTTCAGGGGGCTGTTCATCCCATGTCCGCCCATCCAGGAAAGGCCTGGGGTCCTGATCCCTGCGCTCGCGAGGGGAGAGGGAAGGGCCCTGGTCCCCTGGGGACAGAGGATCCCGTTGGGCCGTGCTCTCGAGCGCCTGGCGCAGGCGACGGGCCCCATGGAGGGGCATGTCGCGGGGGACGCTGATCCGGTCGCGGAGGTAGCGGAGCCCTGCCGCCGACCCCTCGGGAGGAGTGCACACTTCCCCGCTCACCAGGGAGGTGAGGGCACAGCGGAGTGCCGGATCGAAGGCTTCGGGCCCGAGCGGATTGCGCGCCATCAGCGGGAGTCGGTGCCGCAGAACGCGGGCCAGGGCAATGGCGACGGTGTCGTGGGGTTCGGGCTGGGAGGTCTCCGGATCTTCGGCATCGGTCGATCCGATCGGCCATGGGCCCCGGTCGATGCGCCCGGCCAGCTCCTGCTGCTCCCGGGAGCCGCTGGCATGACAGCCCCCCATCTGGGGAGGGAGGTCGTGGGCATGGGTATGGAAATCGCTCTGGGTGCCCAGATAGGTGGAGCGTTGCTCGAGGGCGCAGAACCAGCGGTGAATCGCCGGATGGCGGTGGCGCAACAGATAGCCCTTGTAGTAGGCAAGACTGGCGTTCATCCGCTCCACGTAGGGGATGAACACCAGATCGGCCGTACTGAAGTCTCCCAGCAGGAAGGGACCGGACCTCCTCTCGAGTTCCCGATCAAATTCTCCGGCGATTCGATCGAACGTCCTCTCAGCCTGAGACTCCCTGACGGCAGTGTCGTGGGGAAAGCAGAGCCACTGACACCAGGCGCGGAAGAGGAGCCGCTCCAGCCGTCGCAGGGGGACGACCGCCGGATGCCCCATGGCGTAACGCAACTCGCCGAAGCCGATCTCCAGAATCTCAAGGATGCGATCGCTTTCGGTGATCAGGCGACCATCGAGCTCAAGGGCGGGCAGCATGCCGGAAGGCACCAACTGGCGATACCAGGGCTCTTTCTCCCCGTAGCACACCATGGTGACCTTGCGGATCCTGTAGGGGATCCTCCGTTCCTCCAACCAGAGCCATACCTTCTGGCAATAGGGACACCAGGCATGATGGTCCCGGTAGAGCGTGACCCGCACGTCCTCCTCGCTGTGGCCAAACAGGCGGAGGCACGACTGGGAGTTGGTGGGACCCTCGACCCGGAGCTGGTAGGAATGGCGCTCCTGAGGCTGGAGCAATTCTTCAAGCCCCTCCCAGGAGAAGGGGCCTGATAACGGTGAAGGTGAAAATGCCAGGGAAAGGGATCCCCCGCTCAGGAGAGGGCAACCGCACCGGTTTCCCCGGTGCGGATACGGATTGCCTCTTCAAGGTTGAGCACCAGGATCTTGCCGTCCCCCACTTCGCCGGTGCGGGCAGCCGATTTGATGGCAGCGATCACGGCGTCAGCCTTGTCATCGTTGATGGCGACGGTGAGCTGAACCTTGTCGAGGAGACGGGCCTCAAGCTTGACACCCCGATAGACCTCGGTGTGACCGAGCTGTTTGCCGAAGCCCTGGACCGTGGTAACCGTGATCCCATTGACGCCGATCGCGACGAGAGCATCCTTGACGGGATCGACCTTCTCGGGGCGAATGATGGCCTGAATCTGTTTCAACGCTGAACCGGAACGCTCCACAGTGATAAGCCATCAACCTCCGGATTCATGTAGCAACTGTTGCCACTCTTAATTTTACTGGCGGATTTCCCGGGGAACTGGCGTGGCGATTCCGCTCTTGAAAAGGGCGCATTATAGGGTCCGGCCACGGCTGGCCTGGGCCTTCTCCGCACGAATCGGAGATTTTGTAGCGACCGACACCGGTGAAAGGCGGTCCACGCTGCACTTTTGGGGAGCAAGGAAAGCTTCGTGCCTTCCGAAACCGTGCAGCCTCAGCGCAATCCGCTCCATGACAGTTGCTCCGCACGCCTCCAGTCGATCCGTCCCACGGCGTCTGCATGAGGTCAGTCTCTCCGAAGCCCCCTCCCTGCTCTTTCGCAGACTGCGGGGTCTTTCCTCTCAGCGCGGCCTCACCTGGATGGCCTGCGTGTTCCTGGCTCTCCTGGGCCTGGGCATCTTCAATCTCTCCGCCCATGCGGCCGAACTGCCCGAGCTCACGCCCAGCTTCCTGATCAACAATTTCTTCGTCTTCATCTGCGCGGTTCTGGTGATTCTGATGAACGCCGGCTTCGCCATGGTGGAGGCGGGGCTGTGCAGGCAGAAGAACGCGGTCAACATCCTGGCCAAGAACCTCATCGTGTTCGGCCTGGCGGTGAGCGCCTACTGGCTGGTGGGTTACTCGCTGATGTACGGCAATCCGATCGTGGATGGCTGGCTGTTCTTCAAGGGCCTCTTCTTCGACCCCACGGTCACCGCTGACATGGTGAAGGAGGGAGCTCTCACGCCCAGTGTGGACTTCCTCTTCCAGTGCGCCTTCGCAGGCACCTCAGCCACCATCGTTTCGGGACTGGTTGCCGAGCGGATCAAGTTCGCCCCGTTCGTGCTGTTCTCGATCATCAAATGCGGCATCATCTACCCCGTTGGAGCCGCCTGGATCTGGAACGCTGATGGCTGGCTCAAGAAGCTCGGCTTCATCGATTTCGCCGGATCCACCGTGGTGCACTCGATGGGTGCCTGGGGCGGCCTGATGGGGGCGATCATTCTCGGTCCGCGCATCGGCAAGTTCGTCTCCGGCCGGGCCCAGGCGATTCCCGGCCACAACCTCTCCATCGCCACCCTCGGCTGTCTGATCCTCTGGATCGGTTGGTATGGATTCAATCCCGGCTCCCAGCTGGCCATGGATCAGGCCGTTCCCTACATCGCCGTGACCACCACCCTGGGAGCCGCCGGAGGCGGCATCGCCGCGGCCATCTTCTCCCAGCTGAGCTCGGGCAAACCCGACCTCTCGATGGTGATCAACGGCATCCTGGCGGGACTGGTGAGTGTGACCGCAGGCTGCAACGCCTTCTCGATGGTCGCTTCCTGGGTGGTGGGCTTCATCGGTGGCACCCTGGTGGTGTACGCCGTTCAGTGGATCGACTCCCTCCAGATCGACGATCCGGTGGGCGCCTTCTCGGTGCACGGCATCTGCGGCATCTGGGGAACCCTGGCGGTGGGCCTGTTCAACCTCGAGCACGGCCTCTTCACCGGCCATGGTTTCGGTCAGATCGGTGTCCAGATCCTCGGCATCATCGCCATCGCCATCGAAGCCATCGTGACCGGCATCATCGTGTGGAACCTGCTCGGCAGCTTCTACAACGGCATCCGCGTCGAGGAAGGGGAAGAGGTGGAAGGTCTCGACATCAGCGAGCACGGCATGGAGGCCTATCCCGACTTCGCCCCCAGCGCGCGCTAGGCACCGGCTTTCCCTTCCCCTGTTCCACAGGCAGCCCGCGGTTCATCCGCGGGCTTTTTGCTGCGAGTTCCTGCCGGCCCGGCCGCGGATCCTTCCCCTCACCCCAATCCGGAGACAGGATCTGGGAGCAGAGAAGAGAAGGCACCTCCCATGGTCTCTCCCCGCAGCCTTCTGATCAGCGGAGCCAGCCGTGGCATCGGGCTCGCCATGGCGGAGCGGCTCCTGGCCGATGGTCATCGCCTCAGCCTGGGACTGCGGAATCCGGAGGGTGCGGCGGCGCAGCACCTGGCTTCCCTTGCCGGCAACGAGCCCGGGCGGCTGCGGCTGCATTCCTACGAGGCTCAGGATCCGGGCAGTGCGCAGGCCTGGGTGGAGGAAACGATCCATGCCTTCGGCGGCATCGATGGGGTGATCCATTGCGCCGGGGTGTTCTCACGGGTGGGTCTGCTGTTCCAGCCCGGAGAAGAGCAGGAGATCGAAAGGCTCTGGCAGGTGAACGTGATGGGTCCCTGGCATCTGAGCCGTGCCGCCTGGCCAGCCCTCGTGGACAGCGGCGATGGCCGGGTGATCACCCTGGTGTCGATGAGCGGCAAGCGGGTGAAGGGAAATCTGGCCGCCTATGCCGCCAGCAAGTTCGCCCTGCTGGCCCTCTGCCAGGCGATGCGCAACGAGGGATGGAACGACGGCATCCGGGTCACGGCCATCTGCCCCAGCTGGGTGAACACCGACATGGCCAGCGCCGTGACCGCGATCCCCCGGGAAGCCATGACCCAGCCGGAGGATCTGGCCCGACTCACCAGCACCCTCCTGCAGCTGCCGGCCAGCGCCGTGCCCTTCGAGCTGGCGGTGAGCTGCCAACTGGAAAGCTGAGTGAGTGCACCAGCTCAGGAGGATGACTTCACGATATGCAAAGGAATCCGGAAGAGATCGTGACAGATCTGGCTTCAACCGCGGATCCATGGTTTATCCAGGAACCAAACATTGCTCAAGAAAGGTGATGCAGCCGGCCATTGCGAGCAACTATGCAAAAGTAGCATTGGATACTTGAAACCCCTTATCGGGACTGGATTGTCCCCCAGCGGTCTACCTCATCTGAGGCAGGAGCTGGAGGAATAACTACTAAGAAACCGGTATAAATACTCGGGGCAAGAACGCTACTTTTTGGCTGTCCAGACATCTCTGCAGCAATCTCTCCCAGGGGGCCTGCTGCCGGAATTGGTCTGTGAAATCAACATAATTCACACCCTCTTGGACTGCCATGGTCAACTTTACTTCACCTTTTGCCAAACCCAGGGGCAGACAACGCCCCTATTCGATGGCAGCGATCCTGGTCGGTCTCGTGCTGTATGGGGGCATGCTGATCGTGAAGATTCAGATGAGCGCCGATGCTGGTGTTGGTCTCACCAGCGCCAGCACGCCTGCCCTCAGCAAGACCTCGCCCGCCAGGAAAGGGAGATACGTTCATCCAAGACGGAGATGACCGGTATCTGAGATGGAGATGTCCGGGAGGGGTCATCCCGCCGCAGCCTTCCTGAAAGGGGGCCTGGGTTTCTGCACGATCGCTGGAAAGCGCAGGCGCACCAGTGCTCCCCCCAGGCTGGATCTGCCGATCCTGATGCTGGCGTGGTGATTTTCCATGGCGCAGTGCACCACATAGAGACCGACGCCGGTTCCCTGGGCCTTGCTGGTGGTGAGCACGAGACGATCGAGGGAGCCGGGAGCTTCGGGGAACCCCGGCCCATCATCCGACACCTCCAGATCCACCCAGGAATCCTGCGAGCGTAAGCAGATCGACACGGTGCCGCCATCGCCCGTTGCCTCGATGGCATTGCGGAGCAGGTTCAGAATCACCAGCACCAGCTGATCACCGTCTCCCACGATCATCCGGGCCTCCTCGAGCCCCTCGCAGCGCAGCTCGATGCCGCGCAGGCGGAGGTCCCCTCTGGCCAGCAGGAGGGCCCGGCGCGCAGGCTCCGCCAGGTCGATGGGCTGCAGGGTGCTGACCACATTGCCGAGGATGTCGCGGATCTTCTCGATGGTGAGGTTGATCCTGCGGGCATCCCGCGTCAGCCCCTCCGCCGCGGCCAGCAGAATCTCCCGGTCCGGCGCCTCCCCCTCCTGCCGGCAGGCGATTTCGATCGCTCTTGCCTGCAGGAGCATCGCCGTGAGCGGCTGCTTGATCTCATGGGCAACGGCAGCGGTCGTGAGGCTGGTGCGCAACTTGGATTCCAGCTCCCGCTGGGACTGCCGCTCCATCCCCGTCATCAGCAGCAGAAACCCCTCCAGCAGCCCGCTGATCAGGAGTCCACCGGGCAACAGCCACGGGGCGGCACGAGCTGGCTGGACCGCGAGAAAGGATGGGGTGGGGCGCACCTCCAGCACCCAGCTGCGGCCCGCGTGAACCAGGGGACGTCGGACCACGGGCGCATCGGCAGCGGAAGGGAACGGATCCCCAGGAGCAAGGGGCGGTGGGGTTCTGCCGGCGGGGATATCGCGCCAGCACAACGGGGGGAGACGCCGAGGCAGTCCGGTCCACCAGGCGAAGATCCAGCCCCTCCCCGATGGCGCCAGCGAACGTATCCTCGAGCAGATCGTCGAGGCGATACACGCCAACGGCGAAGCCGCGGGGCTCAGGGACCGGCAACAGCACCAGCACGCCCCACTGGTGACCGGGCTCCTGCACGAGCCGGATGGCTGAGGTGGCCTCGGCCCTGCCGGATTGCAGGGCCCGTTCCATCGCCACGGAGCGGCTGGGATCGGTGGCGATGTCGAAGCCCAGGGCGAGACGGTTGGCAGCCAGGGGTTCGATGTAGGCCACGGGCACATGCCGGGATCGGAGGGAGACGGAGCGAAGGGCACCGTTGCTGCCCTTCTCGGTGACCCGATAGCTGGGCAGGCCTTCCCGACGGCGCTGCAGATTCTCGAACGGGCCGAGATCCTCCGGGCGCAGGATCGGATTCCAGGAGAGAGCCTGAAGGCCCCTGAGTCGCTGCAGACTGCTGCGGGTGAAGCGCTCGAATTCCCGTCGCGACACGTAGTCGCTGGCCTCGTAGAGGCTGCGGATGCCGTGAAGAGCCTCTTCGTGACTGAAGAGGTTGCGTTGCAGGGCACTCATCGCCCGGCTGGCACTCTGATCGAGCCGAAGCTGAAACTGACGTTGCTCGAGGGCCCCGATCCGGAGGGAGGCCGCCACCCACAACGCCGCCACCAGCAGCGAGGGAATCGCCACCTTCAGGCGACGTCCCCGCCAGAGATCGGAGCGGCCCTGCAGCAGCATCAGGAACAGGGGAGCGAAGACGATCACTCCGATCGAATCCCCGACCCACCAGGAGAACCCCATCAGCACCGCCCTGGAGGGCGGCGGAGTCCCTGCGATCCATCGAATGCCGACTCCCAGCAGTGGAGACAGCAGGCAACTGAGGGGTCCGGCCAGCAGCAGGAATTCGATGATCTCGCCGCCCCGGGCCAGGGCCAGTCGGGATCCCAGTCGGCGTCGCACCCAATGGGCGCCGAGCTGGGCCTGGAGAGCGGCGGCGGCAGCGCTCACCAACGGCACGGCGAGTCCTGCCGGGGGAGCGGACGCCCAGGACTGGGACGTGAAGAGGTTCAGCAGCAGCGAACCCAGCATCACTCCCGGCAGGAGCCGGGGCCCTCTCACGAAGACCAGGGCGAAGGCCAGGCCGGCCCCTGGCCAGAAAGGAGCCACCCCGGCAGGTCCTGAGGCCATGAAGGCCATCAGGGGGGCTCCGCAGAGGGCATAGGCCAGAGCCGCCAGCAGCACCTCAGCGGCTGGATTGCCCACTGGAAGAGGCGAGAAGGATGAGCGCGCTGCCCCGCACCCCCAGCTTGGCCGTGATGTTCCTGCGGTGGGTTCGGGCGGTGAGGAGAGAGATCTTCAGCTTCCGGGCAATGGACTCGGTGGTCATCCCCTTGCCCAGCAGCCGGAAGACTTCCAGCTCGCGGGGGGTGAGCAGACGGGAGGGAGCGGCTTGCGAAGGAGCGCCGAAGGGTGGGGCTTCCGGGCTCTGACTGCCGCCGGCTGAAGGACCGGTGATCAGCAGCTCACGGATCATGGCATGAAGTTTGTCAAGCGCCTCCGTTTTATCGATCACGGCCACGATGGAATCATGGAGATGTCTGGAGCAGACCAGCTGATGGCATTGACCAGAAAGGATGATCACTCTGGCCCTGTTCTTCTGCCGGATCAAAAGTTCGGCGACATCAATGCCATTGCCATCAGGCATCACCAGATCCAGGATCAGCAGATCAGGAAGAGTTCGGGCGACGAGCTCTATCCCCTCGGCCACGTTGTGGGCGATCCCTTCGATGGAGACTCCTGGGAGGGAGGAGATATCCCGGGCAAGAAGATCGGCGAGAAGGACCTGATCTTCCAGGATCATGCATTTCATATCACAACTTCGACAGCTCCAGAATAGTTCACCCGCAGGGCCGGCCTGCCCGACCGCCTGCGGCAGAAGCACGGAGATGGGGGGGGCCAGCCCCCTGCCTGCCAGAGGGTTCCCGCCCAGCTCAGGCTCCGGCCTCGCAGAATGGGCGCGCTGGCTCACCCAGTCCCCCGGGGCCGACCTGGGGGTGGCGCATCATGAGGAGGCCCCGCTGCGATGACTGACCATTTCGACCTGATCGTGATCGGCGCCGGTTCGGGCGGCCTGGCCGCCGCCAAGCGATCCGCTTCCCATGGCGCCCGGGTGGCGATCGTGGAGGGCGACCGGGTGGGCGGTACCTGCGTGATCCGCGGCTGCGTACCCAAGAAGCTGCTGGTGTATGGCTCCAGCTACCGCCACCTGCTGGCCGATGCGGCCAGCTACGGCTGGCTTGCGGAAGCGGGCGGCGGGGGATTGCGGCCCGATGCCTCGATCCTGCTGGCCAATGTGCGCGCCGAGGTGGACCGGCTCAACAGCCTCCACATCGGACTGCTCGAGAAAGCGGGGGTGGAGCTGATCCGGGGCTGGGGATCCTTTCACGACCCTTACCACGTGCAGGTGAACCTCAGCGGGGAGAGCTCCTTCCGGCTTCTGCGGGGTGAGCGGATCCTGGTGGCGGCGGGGGGCAGGCCCCACCGACCCGACATTCCTGGAGCGGAACTCGGCTGGGTGAGCGACGACATGTTCCTGCTGGAGACCCTTCCGGAGCGGGTGGTGGTGGTGGGCGGGGGATACATCGCCTGCGAATTCGCCTGCATCCTCACCGGCCTGGGAGTGGCGGTGACCCAGCTGGTGCGGGGCGATCACCTGCTGCGGGGATTCGATCGGGAACTGGGCCGGGCCGTTCAGGAGGGGATGGAGGACGAGGGCATCGAGATCCGCTTCGCCCACAGCCCGGCTGGGATCCAGGGGGAGCCCGGGCATCTGATGGTGACCACCCAGAGCGGCGAGCAGCTTGGCTGTGGCGGCGTGCTGCTGGCCACGGGCCGCAGGCCCTTTCTCGAGGGACTGAACCTGGAGGCGGCAGGGGTGTCGATGGCGGGGGATCGCATCGCCGTGGATGCCGACCAGACCACCAACGTGCCCCACATCTTCGCCGTGGGGGATGTGACGGACCGGGTGAATCTCACCCCGGTGGCGGTGGATGAGGGCCGGGCTTTCGCCGACAGCGTGTATGGCAACCGGCCCCGCCGGGTGGATCACAGCCTCGTGGCCAGTGCCGTGTTCAGCCAGCCGGAGCTGGCCTCGGTGGGGCTCAGTGAAGAGGAGGCCGTGGAGCGGCTCGGGGCCGAAGCGGTGAAGGTGTATCGGGCGCGCTTCCGGCCGATGGCCCAGGCCCTGCCCCAGCGGGGACCCAGGGTGCTGCAGAAGCTGGTGGTGGAAGAGGCAACCGGCAAGGTGCTGGGCTGTCACATGCTGGGGGAGCACAGCGCCGAGATCATCCAGATGGCCGCCATCGCCCTCGGAATGGGGGCGACCAAGGCGGACTTCGATCGAACCATGGCCCTGCACCCCTCGGTGGCCGAGGAGTTCGTGACGATGGCGGGTTAGGGGAAGAGGGCCAGGAGGCTCAGAGTTGATCCTCCACTTCCGGCAGGATGGTGCAGTCGCTCATGGGGTAGCTGACGCAGAGCAGGGCGAATCCCTCGCTGATCTGATCATCATCGAGGAAACTCTGATCGGACTGGTCGACACTGCCCGAGAGGATCTTTCCGGCACAGGTGCTGCAGGCACCGGCCCTGCAGGAATAGGGCAGATCGATTCCCTGTTCCTCGGCAGCATCGAGGATGTAGGTGTCGTCGGCACAGGTGAAGGAAGCGCCGCCCTCGAGGGTGATCGTATAGGTGGCCATGGGGAGAATCGACGCGGAAGTGGTGGTCGGTGAAACAATTACGTCTTTCCCCTGCGGGAAGATGTATCGGCCGGCACGTCGATCCCGGCTTCCGCACGACCTCTCAGGGTGGGGCCGATTCAATGCCCCACTGCCGGCGGATGGAGGCCAGGCCCAGTTCCCAGGCATGCTCCGACGCCACCAGGGTGCCCCGGTGCTGGGCAGGCTCCACCTGGCGGGAGGCCATCTCCGCCGCCAGCAGATCACGGAAGCGAAGGCTTTCCTCCAGAAGCGCCCGAACCCGGCCCTGCCCACCGGCTCCGGCCAGGTGCTCGGGCTGGGAGCAGCAGAGTTCCAGGGCGTCGATGTGCTCCTCCATCCAGGCCCATTCGTACTGAAGCATGGCGGGACTGCAGAGCTGCAGCTGCCCCTGGTAACTCCGGAGGTGATGCTCCAGACCGGTGGCATCGGCGGAGGATGGCTGCTCCTCCAGGGGCTGCCGGGCGGTGCGGGCGGCCGAGAGCCGCTCCATGATCTCGCGCAGGTAACTCATGGCTGGAGGGTCATACCGCCGCCAGCCCGCGCTCGTCGAAGACGCCTTCGAAGAGCACCGAACTGAGATAGCGCTCCCCCGAATCCGGAAGCACCACCACGATGGTTCGACCGGCGAAGGCCTCCTCCCGGGCCAGCCGCAGGGCCGCCTCCGTGGCCGCCCCGCAGGAGATGCCCGCAAGAATCCCCTCCTCCTTCATCAGCCGGCGGGCCATCGCCACCGCCTCGGCATCGGAGACGGTCTCCACCCGATCCACCAGGGAGAGGTCGAGGTTGTCGGGCACGAAGCCGGCGCCGATGCCCTGGATCTTGTGGGGCCCCGGACGCAGCTCCTCTCCGGCCAGGGTCTGGCTGATCACGGGGCTGCTGAGCGGCTCGACCGCCACCGAGAGAAGGGGCTGACCGAGGGTGCGCTTGATGTAGCGACTCACTCCGGTGATCGTGCCACCGGTGCCGACCCCCGCGACCAGCGCATCCACCTTGCCTTCGGTGTCTTCCCAGATCTCCGGCCCGGTGGTGTCGTGATGGATCCGGGGATTGGCCGGATTCATGAACTGCTGCAACAGCACATAGCGCTCCGGATCGGCTTCAGCCATCTCCCGGGCGGCACCGATCGCACCGGCCATGCCGAAACGTCCCTCCGTGAGCACCAGATGGGCTCCATAGGCGGTGAGCAGCTTGCGGCGCTCCACGCTCATGGTCTCCGGCATGGTGAGGGTGAGGGGAATGCCGCGGGAGGCCGCCACGAAGGCGAGGGCGATGCCGGTGTTGCCGCTGGTGGGCTCGATCAGCTCCCTGCCGGGACCGAGCCGGCCCTCCTTCTCCGCCTGCCAGATCATCGCCGCCCCGATCCGGCACTTCACCGAATAGGCCGGATTGCGCCCCTCGATCTTGGCGAGCACCTGGGCGCCGCAGCCGGCGGTCACGCGGTTGAGCCGCACCAGGGGGGTGCGACCGATGCTGAAACTGTTGTCGGCGTGAATGGGACTCATCCGGGAGGGAACGGAAAGGATCCAGCCAAACCCTAGTCAGGGGAAGCGGCGGCGCAGGCGCCAGGCACGCCGAGCCTCTCCATCCGAACATCTAAGGTCCTCTCAGACCCCGCGAGGTACCCGGTGGCCGCCAGCGCTTCGACCGCCATCTTCAACCGGATCAGCACCCAGCACCTCAAGGGGGATCTTTTCGGAGGCCTCACGGCTGCGGTGGTGGCCCTGCCGATGGCGCTGGCCTTCGGCGTCGCCTCCGGCGCAGGCGCCGCCGCCGGCCTCTGGGGGGCGGTGCTGGTGGGGCTGTTCGCCGCCCTCTTCGGGGGAACCCCCACCCTGATCTCCGAGCCCACCGGTCCGATGACCGTGGTGATGACGGCGGTGATCGCCAGTCTCACCGCCCAGGCCGCCGACCCGGAGACCGGCATGGCCATGGCCTTCACCGTGGTGATGCTCGCCGGTGTCTTCCAGATCCTCTTCGGACTGCTGAAACTGGGCCGCTACGTGACCCAGATGCCCTACACCGTGATCTCGGGATTCATGTCGGGCATCGGCATCATCCTGATCATCCTGCAGCTGGGTCCGTTCCTCGGGCAGTCCATCCCCAAAGGAGGGGTGGTAGGCACCCTCGCTCGCCTCCCCCAGCTGCTCGCCGGCGCCCGGCCCACCGAGGTGGCCCTGGCCCTCCTCACCCTGGCCATCCTGTGGCTGACCCCGGCCCGGATCAAGAAGCTGGCTCCCCCCCAGCTGATCGCCCTGATCCTGGGCACGATTCTCTCCCTCACCCTTCTCACCGGCACTGCCGACGACGCCACCGAAGGCATTCGCCGCATCGGCGAGATCTCCTCGGGCTTCCCCAGGCTGCACCTGCCCTACTTCGAGCTGGGTCAGCTGCGGCTGATGCTGGTGGATGCCGCCGTGCTGGGCATGCTCGGCTGCATCGACGCCCTGCTCACGTCGGTGGTGGCCGACAGCATCACCCGCACCGAGCACGATTCCAACAAGGAACTGATCGGCCAGGGCCTGGGCAACATGGCCTCGGGCCTCTTCGGTGGGATCGCCGGCGCCGGCGCCACCATGGGCACGGTGGTGAACATCCAGGCCGGAGCCCGCAGTGCCCTCTCGGGCATCATCCGGGCCCTGGTGCTGATGGTGGTGATCCTCGCCGGTGCGCGGCTGGCCTCCCAGATCCCCCAGGCCGTGCTCGCCGGCATCGCCCTGAAGGTGGGGGTCGACATCGTGGACTGGGGCTTCCTGAAGCGGGCCCACCGCATCTCGCCCAAGGGCGCCCTGATCATGTATCTGGTGATCGCCCTCACCGTGCTGGTGGATCTGATCGCAGCGGTGGGCATCGGCGTCTTCATCGCCAACATCCTCACGATCGATCGGATGAGCTCCCTCCAGGCCCGTTCGGTGAAGTCGGTGAGCACGGCCGACGATGATCTCGCCATTCCCGACGACGAGAAGGCCCTGCTGGATCGGGGCAACGGCCAGGTGCTGCTCTTCCAGCTGGCCGGAGCGATGATCTTCGGCGTGGCCAAGGCGATCTCCCGGGAGCACAACGCCATCGGCAACTGCCGGTCCGTGATCTTCGATCTCAATGAGGTCTCCCACCTGGGGGTGACGGCTGCCCTGGCGCTGGAGAACGCCGTGGAGGAAGCGGTGGAGAAGGGACGGGACGTGTATGTGGTGGGTGCCTCCGAATCCACCCGGCGGCGCCTCGAGAAACTGAACCTCTTCCAGCATCTCCCCGCTGATCACACCGACATCAGCCGCAAGGAAGCCCTTCAGAAGGCTGTCGCCGCCCTGGCCTGACCTCCTCAGCAGGCCCTCAGCCCGCCTTCGGCCCTCCCATGGGCAGCAGCAGGTCCAGCTGGGCACCACCCCGGGGGTGGTTCAGGGCCTGCACCCTGCCCCCGTGGGTCAGGGCGATCTGCTCCACGATCGCCAGCCCCAGGCCGCTTCCACCCCTCTGGCTGCGCGCCCGGGAAGGGTCGCCGCGATAGAAGCGCTCGAACATGTGCGCCATGTCCTCCTCGCTGAGACCCGGACCCTCGTCGTGGACACTGAGCCGGCACCATTTCGGACCTGCCTCGATCCGCACCCGCACCGTGCCGCCATCCGGGCTGTAGTGCAGGGCATTGTCGAGGAGATTGAGCAGGGCGCGATGCAGCCGGGGGCCATCCCCCGGAATCCGGACCGGGAGGGAGGGCGCGGGTCCCTCCTCCTTGAGGTCGAGGCGGATGCGACGCGCCTCGGCCATCGGGCGCAGCCCCAGCCAGACCCGCTCCACCAGCGGGGCCAGCAGCACCGGTCCCTCCCCGTCCTGCGGGGTGGGGATCGTGTTCTCCAGCCGGGAAAGCTCCAGCAGATCCCGCACCAGTTCCTGCATGCGCAGCAGCTCCCGCTGCAGCCGCTCCACCAGCACCGCGTTCCGATCGGTGGCCTGGGCGGCAAGGCTGTCGCCCACCAGCAGCAGGGCGGTGAGAGGAGTCTTGAGTTCGTGGGCCACATCGCTGACCCAGCGTTCCTGCTGCTCCAGCTGTGCCTCGAGGGAGCGGCGGTTGAGGAGAACCAGGGCAACCCAGTTCCCCTGGCCGGGAAGGGCGTAGAGCTCCAGCTCCTGATCCCCCAGCTCCCACTCCAGTCGCTGGGGACGCTGGCGGCGGCGGGCACTGTGGGCGATGTCGAGCAGATCGGCGATCGGGCTGAGCTCTTCCAGGGGGATGCCCTGTCGAACCGTGGAGACCGGAATCCCGAGCAGCCGCTCGGCACGCCCATTGATCCCCTGGATGGCGTCGTTCGGATCGAGGATCAGCCAGCCGCAGGGAGAGGCATCGATCCAGCGCTGCAGCTGGGCGCGATCCGGCTGATGGCGGGCCGCGGCGCCTCGCTGCCGGAGCAGCGCCAGCAGCCAGCCGAGGGCCAGGCCCAGCAGAGCCGCCAGAACGATCCCCACTCAGCCGAAGCGATAGCCGAACCCACGCACCGTGAGCAGGTGCTCAGGAGCCGAGGGGTTGACCTCGAGCTTCTCGCGCAACCAGCGGATATGAACGTCCACCGTCTTGCTGTCGCCGAAGTAGTCGTAGCCCCACACGTGCTCGAGCAGCTTGTCGCGGCTCCAGACCCGCCGCGGGTGCTGCATGAACAGGTGCAGCAACCGGTATTCCTTCGGAGAGAGACTCAGGTCTGCACCATCGCGGGTGACGCGACACTCCTCCGGGTAGAGCCGCAGGTTGGCGTGGCGGAGCACCTGGCCGGTGAGGGAACTGCTGGAGGAGCGGCGCAGCAGGGCCCGGCAGCGGGCCACCAGCTCCCGCATGCCGAACGGCTTGACGAGATAGTCATCGGCCCCCACCTCCAGGCCGAGCACCCGATCGGTTTCGCTGTCGCGAGCGCTCACCACAAGGATCGGCAGGTGATTGCCGGCGCTGCGCAGCTGACGGCAGAGATCGAGACCGCCCAGGCCGGGAAGCATCAGGTCGAGAACCATCAGGGCGAAGGGTGCCTCCGCCGACTTCTCCTCGAGGGTGCGCAGAGCCTCACGGCCATTGCAGCAGGCGGTGACGGCGAAACCTTCCATGCCGAGGGCCTCGCGGATCGTTTCCCGGATGGTTTCGTCGTCTTCGACGATGAGAAGGGAGCAGGGCATCGAGTCATTCTCCCCTGCCGATCGTTCTCCCGAAACGGGAGGAGGGAAATGGCTCAACGGCGGGGGAGGTGACTGACCACCAGGCGCCGCTGACCATCGATCATGAGCCAGCCCTGATCCCGCAGGGTGCCGATCACCCGGGTGACGGTGACCCGGGTGGTGCCGAGGGCGCTGGCCATCTCCTGGTGGGTGAGCCGGAGATTGAGGCGCAGGCCGGTTTCGCAGGGCTGGCCGTAGTCACTGGCCAGGAGCTCGAGGAAGCCCCGCACCCGCTCCTCCACCCTTCGCAGTCCCATCAGGGCCAGCAGGGCCTGGCTCTGGCGATGGCGCAGGGTGACCGCTTCGAGCATGGCCACGGCAAGGGAGGGATTCTGCCGGATTTCGGTGGACGTGAGACACAGCAGATCGCTGTCGCAGAGCGTTCGGGCTTCGAAGGCTTCCACGTTGGAGAGGGGATCGCCGAAGGGTTCGTTGGGCCCGGCGAGTCCGAGCAGCAGGTCATCGCCGTGGATGGTGATGGCCCCCAGCTTCACCATGCCGCGCACCACCAGCCACACGTTGTTCTTGAGCAGGGGCACCGTGCTGCCGGCTGCCATGTGCACCAGGCTGTGTTTCTGATAACTGGCCTCGAGAACTTCACGAAAGCCATCGCTGCTGCCGGCCTCACGGGAATGCGTGAATACCATGGCGGGGCTCTGCGGAGAGTTGGGCGGATCGTACGGGCGGTGAGGACCCGCACGGGCAAAGGGGCGGTAGTGCTTCGGTTAAGTGGGGGCTAAGGCTGCTCACAGGGGGGCGACCTGGGGTATCAGGCCCGCCCCCCCCGGGCCTCAGGAACCGATCTTCTTCACCGCGGCCCTCGCCTTGCTGAGAACGGATCCGCGCAGGGGCACGTAGCCGAGATCATCGGCCTTGTCCTGGGCGGCGGGACTGAGCAGGTAGTCCATCGCCTTGCGGATGGAGGCCGCCTTGGCCCCGTTGCCCTTCTCGTAGGCCAGGATCCAGGTGAGGGTGGAGATGGGATAGCTCTCGGCACCGGGGGGATTGGGATCCTCCCCGGCGAGGCGGGAATCGAGCCTGATGTTGTTGAGCGCCGCCGCACCACTCTTCACATTGGGCTTCACGAACTTGCCCGCCCTGTTGCCGACCGCGGCCGCCCGCAGGTTGCCCTTCACGAAGGCCTGGTTCACGTAGCCGATCGCGCCGGGCGTGTTGGTGAGCACCCCGGCCACACCCTCGTTGCCCTTGCCGCCCACGCCCACCGGCCAGTTCACCGTCTTGCCCACTCCCACCTTGCTCTTCCATTCGGAAGAGAAGGCCGAGAGGGAATTGGTGAAGGCGAAGGTGGTGCCGGAGCCATCGGAACGGTGCACCACCTTGAGGGGCCCCTTGCCGCACTTCAGATCCTCCCATTTCCTGATCCGGCCCAGGAACACATCCACCGCCTGCTTCTGGGTGAGCTTGAGGGAGGGGCAATCGGATTTGTTGTAGGCGATCGCGATGGTGCCTCCCACGGAGGGGAACTGAACCACCCCGCGGCTCACCTTGGCCGCCTCCGCCGCCTTGATCGGTTCATCGGAGGCGCCGAAATCGACGGTGCCGGCCACGAACTGCCGCACCCCTGCCCCGGAGCCCACCGACTGGTAGTTCACTTTCACGCCCTTGCCGGCCAGGCCGGCGAAGGCGCGCTGATAGAAGGGGGCTGGGAACGAGGCACCCGCACCGCTGAGGGTGCTCTGGGCAGAGGCGGTGGCACCGGCGCCGAGGGCGGCGATCGTGCCGAACAGGAAGGCCTTCTTGGCGAAGGTCATGGAAAAGCCAGGAGGTTGCAGCAACTGCATAGCAACAGAAGAATCCCCCGGTCGTTATCCCTGCATTAAGAGCGAATCAAGAGAAGATTGTGTGGCAGGCCAACCGTTGTCAGATGCCTCCAGGCTCGCGGGCCGGCTTCTCCCAGTAGACGTTGATGACGTAGCCAGGGCGCTTGAAGGAGGGGCCTGCACCCTCACGGTTGGTGCGTTCGTAGGTCTTGCCCTGCTCGTCGGCAGGGAAATCAAACGAGAAACTGTGGAAATTGTCGATGGAGACGTTGCCCTGTCTCTGGGACCAGGTGCAGCTGCCTTTGAGCATCTCGCCGTTGTCACGGACCATCTCGCAATACGCCTTGGTGGAGTCCGCCAGAGCGGGGGCGGCGACGGCACTGGCGGCGATGGCCAGAGCGGTGAGTGTGGTGCGGATCATCCGTTGCGGTGCTTGTTCGTTCTGTAAGTTCCGACGCTAGTGCCAGGCATCCCGCGTTCGCTGCGTCAGGTTCGCTGCGTCAGGTTCCCTGGATCCGCCATAACCACGTTGCAGGCCCTGCGGCGCGTTCACCAGGCCCCGTGCGCACCCTGCTGCTCGCAACCCACCAGCCCTGTCAGAGGCTGGATTGCTGGCAAGCCGCGAACTGCGCGCTCAGCAGATCCTGCAGCAGCTGATGGCGCTGGCTGGGCCTCTGCAGGGTCTCCGCTTCGAGGCGCCACCGCTGCCAGCAGCTGCGGGAGTGGTCCTGCAGCAGACCATGCAGCCGGGGCAGGGTCTGACGCAGGCGACCGGGCAGCTGGTCGTCGATCGCCTGGCGCAGCACCTCCAGGTCGTTGAGCTCGCCCAGCAGCTCCTGAAGCCCCTTGAACCGCTCGGCCCATTGCCTGCAGCGCGGGCCGGTGAATGGGGAGAGATTCTCAAGGGAATAGCGGGCACCCTTGCAGCGCTTGCGCAGGTCGTGCACGCTGCCGAGGTCGCCATCGAGATCGGGCACGAACCAGCCGGGGTGGGCGAACAGACCCGCCACCAGGGGCACCTGCCATTCCAGCAGCCATTCCTGGAGGCGCTCCTCGCCCAGGGGGGTGAACTGGGGTTTCTTCTGCCAGCGCTGCAGCCGAGACAGCATGCCGAGATAGCTGCCGCTGCGCAATACGTGCGCCAGCTGCTCGTAGGCCAGGCCCCGCTCGCGGCGCAGCTGCTTGAGCACGGGCCGCAGGGTCCTGCGCTCCGCCTCCGGCAGCTCGGGCAGGAGATCCTTCTGGAGGCGATCGCGCAGCACATCGAGATCGCGGGCCAGGCCGAGGCGACGGCCCACCTTGGCGATGCGCCGATCGGTGACGGCGGAAGGCAGCTGCAGGGCCGGTGCGAACTGCTGCAGGCAGGTGCGCAGACGGCGCATCGTGACCCGCATCTGATGCAGGGGTTCGGGGTCCCCGTCCTCGAGCACGGCGGCATGGAGCTCCACCAGGCGCCCGGTGCTCGCCCGGATCTTCTCCAGGGCATAGCCACCGTTGCTGAGGCTGGCGAAATCCGGGGGATGGGCCATTCCGCACGAACGCCCGGGCTCAGCGGTACGCGGGTCGCTTGGTGCGATCAAAGCTACGACGCAGGGCTTCGCCGATGCTCAGCCCCACCGGCAGATCACCCCCGAAGGAGGTGCCGAGAATATGGCGATAGAGCTTGCTTTCGGCCAGCCGGTAGGTGGAAGGAGGCAGAGGGATGTAGCCGACGCGCCCGCTGAAGCGTTCCCCCCGCCGCAGGGTGTGGGTCACGAAGCGCCGGAGTTCATCCTGCTTCACCAGAGCCTTGTCGCTCACGTAGAGAAACAGGGGTCGGGCCAGGGGCACGTAGCGCTCCTGCTGAACGCTGCTCACCGAGGGCAGCACCGTTCCCTTCCGACCGGCGATGGCGAGGGCCCGCAGACGGGAGGAATTGGCGTTGTAGTAGGCGAAACCGAAGTACCCGAGAGCGTTGACGTCCTTGGCCACGCAGCCCACCAGCACGTTGTCGTCCTCGCTGGCGGTGTAGTCGCGGCGGGAGTTGCCGGCAGAGCCGTTGATGGCCTTGTTGAAGTAATCGAAGGTGCCTGAATCCACGCCGGGACCGCAGAGGCGGATCGGTCGCGCCGGCCAGCTGCCGTTCACCTGACTCCAGCGGGTCACTCTGCCCTGGGCCGGACGCCGCCACAGGCGGGAGAGTTCAGCGGTGCTGATCGAGCGGGACCAGCTGTTCTTCGGGTTCACCACCACGGTGATGGCATCGAAGGCGATGGGGATCTCGATGAAGGTGATGCCGGCGGCGGCACAGGCTCGCAGTTCGGCGGTGCTGATCGGGCGGGAAGCATTGACGATCGCCACCTGGCCGCGGCAGAAGCGACGCATGCCTTCGGTGGTGCCGGTGGCCTTCAGCTCGATGCGCACCTGGCGGTTCCGCCCTCCGGACTGGTAGTCGCGGATGGCCTCCTCCATGATCGGGAAGACCGTGCTGGAGCCGGCGATCGCGATGGTGACGGGTGGGGCGGCAAGGGCGATCGCACCGGAGGAGAGGAGGGCCGCAGCGGCCAGGCCGGCGGCAAGGCGGCCGGTCCCCCGGCGCCGGAAGGGGGTGGCTTTCATCGGTGCAGCGGCAACCATGCGGACTCTGCTGCAGGAGATGGAGGGAAGGGGTTAAGAGAAGGTAGTGAGTCAGCCGGGACGGGCAGAGCGGTCCCCCTTCAGCGCTGCACCGTCCAGTCCTGAAACCAGCCCCTGCGCCACAGCCAGAACAGCTGGATCAGCCCCACCAGACCCATCATCACCAGGGCCGTGGGATAGCCCAGGCGCCAGTGCAGTTCCGGCATGTTCTGGAAGTTCATTCCGTAGATCCCGGCGATGAAGGTGAGGGGAGCGAAGACGCTGGTGAGGATGGTGAGGGTCTTCATCACCTGGTTCATGCGATTGCCCACGCTGGCGGAATAGGCCTGGGTGATCGAATCGCACTGGCTGCGCAGCAGTTCTCCGTTCTCGAACAGCAGATCCACGATCTCGGCCATCTCCTGGAACCCCACCGTGGCCTCCGGTCCGAGCAGGGAGTGGTTTTCCCGCAGCAGCACGCGGATCTGGTGGCGCAACGGCCAGATCTGGCTGCGGATGGTGCGGAGATTGCTGCGGATCTGAAAGGTGCGGGCCAGCAGAAAGGGGGTGGGCCGGCGCAGGGCCCGCTCCTCCAGTTCATCGAGAAGGCGCGAGGTCCGCTCGAGGATCGGAAAGAGGTCATCGAGGATGTCATCCACCAGGAAATGGAGGAGGTCATCGAGGTCCCGGTCATCCAGGGTGCCCACACTGGAGAGCAGCCAGGCGGTGAGTTCGGGGAAGGCGGGGCCGTCGGCCGCCTCCTCGATCGTGATCAGCAGGCCGGGCATCAGCAGGAGACCCACCTGATCGCTCACCAGGTGGGTGGGATCCGCGGCGAGCCCGAGGCGGTGCAGCACCACCAGGATCACATCGCCGAGGCAGTCGACCTGAGGGCGCTGGGGAACCTCCAGCAGGGGCTCCCCCAGCACCCGGGGCACAGCCAGGGCGTCGAGCATGGCGGCGATCCCCTGCGGATCCCCCAGACCCCGCACCCGCAGCCAGATGGGCACGTTCGGGCGGCGATGGGGCAGGAGATCCTCCGGACTGCTCACCTCATGCAGAAAGGGTTTCTCGCCGCTGAAGATCACCGCCTCCATCGAGGTGGGCCCCCAGCCGCCATGCACCCAGAGGTGGGGGGGCAGGCCGGCCGGTCGCTCCTCGAGACGCTGGGAACTCAGAGCTCCAGGGGTGAGTCGCAGCACGGCCGGTCCGGCGGAATCCAGCGATTCAACAGCAATCCGCCGGCGGCGATCGTGGCCTGAAGCAGCAGACAGGCCCCCACCGGTGGCAGCCAGGTTCGCAGGATCCGGACCATGGGGCAAAGCAGGCGCGCCCCATCCATTTCAGGCCGGTGGAAGCGCCGTGGATGTCGCCGGCACGACAGGGTTCCTGTGCGGTGCAAATCCGTCGGCGCGCAGGCCGGGGCTTCACCCACGCTTAACGAAGCCTCCCCTAGAGTCAGGGAGTGCCCTGTCGGCACGGAGAATCCGAAAGCGTCCACCCCCACCGCCGTGACCGACCCTGTTTCCGATCCACGGCCTCAGCCGCGTGGCAACCAGGGTGTGGTCACCTCCCCGATGGAAGCCCACGGAAGCTACCGCGGTCCGGACTGGTCGCCCGAGCGGCTGGCCTTTCACCAGAACCTGGAGACCTTCGCCGAACGGGTGGGCCTGATCGTGGGTCTGCAGGCCAACGGCAAGCTCTCCCAGGAGAAGGCCTACGCCCAGATCAAGCAGATCTGGAAGGACCTCAAGCAGAGCAAGGGCTCCCTGATCGAAAGCGAGAAAGCTTCCTGAAACCCGTGCGCCCGGTCAGGATCCCCGGGTGATCCCGCTTCCCCCTCCCGCCGCTGCCCCCCAGCTGCCCTGCCCCCTGTCGGCGGGCTGGGACGTGGTGGCCCGCACCACGCTGCCCCGGCGGGATGCCGCAGGGGATCCGGCGGGTGGGTACTCGGCGGCGGCCTACCTGCCGCAGGGGGATGTCCTCTGGCTGCTCAGCGATGCGCCCCGGGGGCACCTGCGGGGCTGGAAGGGCCTGCGGGGGTTTCCCGCCTCCCCCCTGCAGCCCCTGGGAGTGGTTCCCCTCTCCGGCTCGGCGGCGGCGGCACTCCCGGAGGCGATCGACGGGGAAGGGCTCGTGCTCCTGGGGGAGGAGATCTGGGTGGCCAGCGAAGGACGCCGCAGTGCGGCCCGGCCCGGCCCAGCTGCTGCGATTTGAGCGCCGCAGCGGAAGACTCGAGCTGGCGCTTCCCCTTCCGGCTGAGTGGAATGCCGCACCGGGCCTGGGCCTGGCCGCCAACCAGGGGCCCGAATCCCTGGCCCTGCTGCCCTCACCGGAAGGTGAGCCCCGGCTGCTGATGGCGGCCGAATCGTCCCTGCTGCAGGATGCGCCCGGCAGTGCCAGGCTGCTGGCCTGGTCAGCGGGGGAGCCCAGCAAACCTCCCCGGCCGCTGCGATCGCTGCGGCTGCCCCAGGGAGCTTCCTGGGGGCTGACCGACCTGATGGTGGTGAGCGGGCCGGCGGGCGAACCCGCCCTGCTGGGGCTGCTGCGCCGCTACGAGGCGCCCGATCGCTGGCAGGCGCGCCTGGCCCTCTACCCCCTGCCCGGCCCGGCCCGGGAGCAGCAGGCGCCCCTGGCCCCCACCATCAGCTGGGACCTGCTGGCCACGGGGCTGCCGCCGGACAACTGGGAGGCGGTGACAGCGGGTCCGGATCTGCCGGACGGGCGGGCCAGCCTGGTGCTCGTGAGCGACGACAACTTCAGCCCCCTGCAGAACAATCATCTCGTTCGCCTCGCCCCCCGGCGTCAGCCCGGCTGCCGGAACGCCCCATGAATCGCCGCGATCTTCTCGCCCTTCTCGGCCTCGGCGCCGCTGCGTCCGCCGCCCCCCCTGCCCTGGCCGGGCCGACGCCGGCCGGACTCCTGCCCTTCCGGCCGGTGCGGGTTCCGCTGCCGGTGCCCGGGGACGGTCTGGCGGCCGCCGAACAGCGACGGGTTCTCCGACAGCTGACACTGGCGGACCGGCTGGTGGTGCCGGACGGGTACCGCAGCGAAGTGCTGGCGGTTTGGGGGGATCCGGTGGGGGAGGGACGGTTCGGCTTCAACAACGACCACATCGCCTTCACCGATCTCGGCGCCGGAAGGGCCCTGCTCACGGTGAACTTCGAGTACATCAGCCCCCGGGTGTGGGGCGAGGGGTTCAGCGAAGCCGTGGGCCGCGCCCTGCCCCTCGACGAGCTCAGCCGTGCCCTGGCGGAGCCAGGCGGCCAGCCGGATGGGGCCAGCCTCAGTGCCGACGCTTCCCTGGCGGCGCTGGTGCGCCAGGTGGCCACGGCGGCCATGGAGGATCTCGGCATCGGCGTGATCGAACTGCAGCGCCGGCCGGATGGGGGCTGGCAGCGCCGGCGGAGTCGCCTGGAGCGCCGCATCACGGGTCTCACGGGGCTGGAGGATCCGGCAAAGCGACTGCGGGTGAGCGGGCCGGCCGTGGCCGTGTTCCGGCAGGTCCGCAGGCTCGGGTACGACGATGGCCTGGGGGAGGGGATCATCGGCAGCTTCGCCAACTGCGCCGGGGGCGAAACCCCCTGGGGCACCGTGCTCAGCGCCGAGGAGAACTTCCAGAGCCAGGTGTGCGAGGCGGTGTTCGCCGACGGCTCCTCCCTTTCCCCGGCGGAGCGGCCTTTCACCTGGAGCGAGCGGCGGGTGGAGGGTCTGGGCCATGTCTTCGGCCTGGCCGGCAACAAATACGGCTGGATGGTGGAGATCGATCCCCGCCGGCCCGGGCAGCCGGCGGTGAAGCACAGCTGGCTGGGCCGGTTCCGCCATGAGGCGGTGGCCGTGAAGGCGGAGCAGGGCCGGCCCCTGCTGGTGTATTCCGGCTGTGACCGGCACGGCGGGCACCTCTATCGCTTCGTGAGCGCGGGCCGGATCGCCGACCCCACCGACCCCTCCAACTCACGGCTGTTCGAGGCCGGACGACTGGAGGTGGCCCGCTTCGATGCCGGCGGCGGCGGCCGCTGGATTCCACTGGATCCCGAGACCCCGGTGGATCCCCTGCGCCCGAGCCATTTCGCGGCCTTCGGTCTGCGTCAGGCCAGCCTGGTGCCCCACGGCGATCGCGGCCGGGCCGGATCCCAGGCCCTGGCGAGCGATGGCGAGGTGCAGGCCTACCGGAGCCGTTACCCCACCCTGGCGGACCTCTACCCGGGCACGGGCGACGCCCGGCAGGGGGCGATCCTGATCGATGCCCACCTGGCCGCCAATGCGGTGGGAGCCACCCCGGCCGCCCGTCCGGAGGACACCGTGATCGATCCCACCAGCGGCGATCTGCTGATCGCCTTCACCGCCGCTGGTGGCGACGAGGACGGCAGCGCCGACCCGGCCGTCTTCCGCGGACCCGGCGGGGAGACCTCCTGGCCCCACGGCTGGATCCTGCGCCTGCAGGAGGCGGGCGAGGCACGCTTCCGCTGGCGCCTGGTCGCCACCGGCGGCACCCCCTGGCAGGGGGGCATGGGCTTCTCCAACCCCGACAACCTGACGGTGGACCGGAACGGCACCATCTGGATGCTCACCGATCGCTCCACCCGCTCCGGCTCCCTGGACGTCTTCGGCAACAACAGTTGCTGGGTGCTGCCCAGCCGCGGCCCGGCGGCCGGTCAGGCCCTCTGCTTCGCCACCGGGCCGATGGAAAGCGAGCTGTGCGGCCCCTGCTTCGACACGACGCAGACCACCCTGTTCCTGGCCGTGCAGCACCCGGGCGAGGACAACGGCACCCGGCGGGAAGGGGCCCAGGAAGCCCAGGCCCACACCCTGGTCGACCGGGACGGACGGCCCTTCGAGCAGCTGCGCTGGGTGCCGCTCGGCTCCAACTGGCCCTCCGGAGTGCCCGGGCGTGCTCCACGACCCGGCCTGGTGGCGATCCGCCGGCTGGACGGCGCGGCGTTGCTGGCAGGCTGAGGCTGGCCGGGCGGCGCACCAGCTCCAGCCCGGCGGAGCCGAAGAGCTCTTCCAGTCGCTTGCGAACCTCGGGGGCCACGCAATCAAGCGACAGTCCCGCCCCCTGCAAGCGGCCCGAACAGGGCCACCACCCTGCACGCTTCCACCCGGTAGGGGCCGGCTAGTAGACGTAGCCCGCTGTGAAGAGGCTCTTGTCATCGGAAGGCTGGGAGCCCGGCTGGTAGGCGCCGAGGCTGGCCTCGGAATTGGCCCGCGCCCGCGCCAGCAACGCCCGCTGTCCTGCAGCCACGTCGTGTCCGCCCCATTGGATCAGACAGGAGTGCTGCAGGGCGCGGCCGTAGGAAAAGCCCAGGTGCCAGGGGGCGCGGCGGCCGGCCCGGTTGATCGCATCGAGATAGAGGCTCGCCTCTTCCTCCCCCAGACCGCCGGAGAGGAACAGGATCCCCGGCATCGCCGCGGGGACCGTGCGGCGCAGGGTGCGCACCGTCATCTCCGCCACCTGCCGAGGGGTCTGGCGCTCGGCGTGGGAGACGCCCGCGGTGGTCATCGAGGGCTTGAGCAGGCTGCCCTCCAGCAGCACGCCGTTCTCCGCCAGCGCCCCATAGACCTCGCGCAGCACCCGCTCCTGGGCCGCGGCGGTGGCGGTGATGGCGTGGTCGCCATCCATCAGGATCTCCGGCTCCACGATCGGCACCAACCCCTCCTCCTGCACGGTGCGGGCGTAGCGGGCCAGGCCCCAGGCGTTCTCCCGCACGGCCAGTGCCGAGGGCGCTCCCTCGGCGCTGATCCGCAGCACCGCACGCCACTTGGCGAAACGGGCACCGCGGGCGTAGTAGCGCGCCGCCCGCTCCTGCAGCCCCGACAGGCCCGTGCACCAGGTTTCACCGCTCAGACCACCGGCCAGAGGCTGCACTCCCAGATCCACCTTGATGCCGGGCACGATGCCCTGGCGCTGCAGGTGCTCCACGATCGGCGTGCCGTCCACGGCGTCCTGGAACAGGGTTTCCTCGTAGAGGATCATGCCGCTGATGTACTGGCCCAGCCCCTCGGCGGTGGCGAGCAGGGAGCGATAGGAACGGCGGTTGGGCTCCGTGTTCTCCACACCGACACCGGCCAGTCGCTTGCCGATCGTGCCGGTGGATTCATCCGCCGCGAGCAGCCCCTTGCCCGGGGAGGCGATGGCGGCAGCGGTGGCGATGAGTTCGTCCTGATGCTGCGGGAGGGACATGGGAGGCGGTGGCGGGGGCCTTCGATGCCCCACCGATAGCAACGGCCTTGCCGGTGCGGCGGCCACCTGCGGCACACGCCGTGGGCTGCGACCGCATCGGCAAGCCCGAGGAGGGGGAGGTGGGTGAGAACACAGCCATGGGGTGGTGCCGACGACCGGTGAACCCTGGCGACCCTGCCTACCCTCCCGCCGGACGTCGCGGCCGGTTCACCTGTAGCCGTATCCGATGACTCTCACCCATACCTTCTTCGCCGCGGCGTCCACCCTCCTCAGCTCCCCTGCATCGCCCCGGGAGGATGCAGCTGCAGTCCCCACGGGATCCGTACGGTTGTGGCGGAGGTCCCTGCCCCTGCTGCCGCTGGTGGTGGGACTGGGGACGGTGCTCTTCCTCGACCGCCTCGGCGGCGGCGCGGACCATGGCCGAGAGCGGCAACGTCCTGGGCGGGCCGAGGAACCCCCGGCGATGGTGGCGCGAATTCCGCGCGGAGCGGTGGTGAGGGTGGATCAGAGAGCTCAGGAGCAGCCCCTGGTGAACAGGCAATGAGCTTCGGCCACGGCACGTACGGCCTGATCGGCCTCCAGGGGCTGCCAGCCCCGGCCATCGCCCCGCTGATCGAAGCGCCGAGAGCAGCAATCGATCACGTAGCGGATCGGCACCGCCTCTTCGACCTTGTTGTAGGGAGGCGGAAGCCACCCACCGGTCCCGCAGCAGAGGCGACCTCGGATCACCCGGCAATCGGCCGCAGAGGGCCCATCGGAGTCGTAGCACGTGACGGACCGTTGACGAATCAGATCGATCGTGAGCCGGGATCCGTCCGCCGATCGGTGGATCCCCAGCACCTCCGTTCCTGGGGGAAGAGCCATGCCGAGGTTGGTGGTGACGGCCAGAAGGGCAGCCAGCATCGGGGCCGAACCGGAAGGTGCCATCCTGCCGCCTCCCTGAGGCCGCCTGGGGCAAAGAACCCAAAGAGAAAAATTTTAGCAACGGCGAGGATGTTTTGTATGCAGCAATAGCTCAACTCATGCAGCCAGGAGAGACTTATTTCTACCGCTTGGCGGCTGACCACTCAAATGGCGACTCGGCCAAGGGCAATATCTTGAAACTCAAGTCGAAAGAATGAACCGTGAATATAGAAAACCCATGTTTTGAGGTCAATGGGCCTCTATCACCAGGAACCACTTTTCGTCGTTCAGATGATCTCGCAGTTGTGTGCAAAGCCTATCGCCCAGGCCCTTCCTTCGGTCCAGGTCTCACCAGGGAGGGGGCTGTCGATGACCAACTCGTTTGTCCAGAGCAATTTCCGCACAATCTCAATACCAAGTCCTTTGATTTCAAGAGTCCAAAAACCGATATCGCGCTTTCGTGGGAACAGGCCGGGCCGGGCTTTTGGCAATCCTCGGTCGATATCAGGTATGATGATTGGATGATTTTGGCCAAGAAGGGTTACGAAGGCCAACAGCAGCCTGTTCGTCAAGGCACGCAGAACTACAGCACGACGAACTGGAATCCGAAGGAGAAGACACTGATTGTGTGGATTTATTGCTCCAAGAAGTGGGCTTCACCGAACACTTTTAAGCAGGCCAGTAGAGTGGCACAGAGCGAATGACTACCCACCAATCGGAAGCAAGATGTTGATCCATCGCGTGGAGTAGAGCATGACAGAAAGCGCCGCGCCATTCACGCGGGTTCGTGAGGCGCTAACGACAGGGGCTCAGCGGCGAATGGGATATGGTCCTTACCGTTCGATTTGGCACTGCCGCCGGCCTCGCCTTCCCCCAGCTCACGCCGAATTCATTGATCCAGGCTGTTTACCCCTAGCCCCGGTGTTCCTACGCTGCGGTTTTGCTGCTGGCGCCATGCTGAATCTCTCTTTGCTGGGCTCGCCGGCCGTGCGTCAGGTGCTGGCATGGGCGGTGACCGTGCCCTGGCTGGGGCGGCTGATCAACCGCCTGGTCACCAACACCATTGCTCGCTCCACCAGTCCGCGACCCCGGCCCTACAGCCTCTGGTGGCCCCCGGGCAGCCCAGGTGACCGGCCATCCAACGACCAGGCCAACGGGCCGATCACCGACTACGCCTCCTGGCCATCACTCACCGACCGCCGCTTCTCGGCCCGCCATCTGGCACCGGCCTCTGAAGCGTTCATCGGCCAGCTGCCCGCCGATGCGCCATTCGACCCCGCCACCGGCAGCACCGGTGCCATCACGGCCCTGTTCGCCCGGCCCCGTGATGCCAGCGGCCAGAGCGTGATGACCACCGACCGCTCATCGGTGCTGTTCATGTTCTTTGCCCAGTGGTTCACCGACAGCGTGCTGCGCATCGACCCAAGCGACCGACGACGCAACACCTCCAACCACGATGTGGATCTCTGTCAGATCTATGGATTGCATGAATATGAAACCAAATGTCTACGAAGTGGCGTGCGCGGTCATCTGCGCAGCCAGCAGATCAATGGACAGACTTTTCCGGATTATCTGGGCGAACGCGGACCCGATGGCGTGTGGCAGGTGAAACAGTGCTACCGCTATGGGCTCGATGCTGCTGGTAGCCCACAGGGGCTTTTCCCCCATGGAAACACCGAATGGATGCGGAATGCCCTGAAAGGCAGCATCCGACTCAGTGATGAGGAGATCGAACGCCGTCTCGACACGCTCTACGCGACGGGGCTTGAGCGGGGCAATTCGTCGGTGGGCTATGTCACCCTGAGCTTAGTGTTCCTACGTGAGCACAACCGTATCTGCGATGAGCTGCAGCGCCGTTATGGCTGGAAAGATGACGAGGATGATGAGCGCTTGTTTCAGAAGGCACGAATGATCAACATCTGCCTGCTGCTCAAGCTTACGGTTGAGGAGTACATCAATCACATCGCCGGTCAGCGCATCTTCCGTCTTGATCCCGGTTTCGCAGAACGCCAGAACTGGTACCGCACCAACTGGATCGCCCTTGAGTTCGACCTTCTCTACCGCTGGCATGGGCTGGTGCCCGACAGTCTGATGGTCAACGGTGCCATGGTGTCAGCTGATGTGTACCGCTGGAACAACAGTCTGCTCGAGCAACTGGGTGTGACGTCAGTGGTGAATGCAGCGTCGCAGCAGGCAGCTGGTCGCATCGGCCTGTTCAACAATCCCGTATTTCTGATGGGGGCAGAATACCGCACTATTCAGATGGGCCGTGACTTTCGCCTGCGCAGCTTCAACGACTACCGCGAAGCCTTCGGCTTTGGCCGCCTCAAGCGCTTTGACCAGCTCACCCGTGATGTGGGCGTAGCCACGAAACTGCAGCAGCTGTATGGCTCAATCGACAACCTCGAACTGGTGGTTGGGTTGTTTGCCGAACAAGCATCTGAAGATGGTCTGTTCGGGGATCTGATGCGCACGATGGTGGCCTACGATGCTTTCACACAGATCTACACCAACCCGGTGCTCTCGCAGGCGATTCATCGGCCCGAACATCTGACCCCTTACGGGATGGAGCTGCTCGAAGCGACGACCAGCATCACCGACCTTGTGCAGCGCAATGTGCCCAATGGTGATGCCGTGCAGGCGTCGCTGGGGATCTGATGGGTCCGGAGCTGCCCAACGTTGCCGAGAGGACTCACCAGGGCCATGCCTCATGAGCCATCAGGTAGAACGCTGCTTCGCGTGCTGCTTCGCGTTCATGAATGAACGCGCAATCGCTGCAAGATCTCTTCCAGAGTTCAGCAGCTGATCGGCAGAACTGAGCCGTTCATGGCGGGCTCCAACAAGAACTCATCTCCCTTCGTCTGGACGGCCACGGAGGCCCCTTCGCCGGTGAGCTGCACGAACAGAACCACCACCGTGCGCGCCTCCACTCGATAGTGGCTGGCGGTGACCTCCGGGGCCACCCCCCAGTCGCTGATGTCATCGGGGGAGAGAAGGGCTGTATCGATCCAGCGTCGCCAGTGGCGTCCCCCCCCATCAGCGGGGGGCAGCTCGAAGTCGAGGGCCTCCCAGTAGGCATTGGCGATGAAGTGAAGCCGAAAGCGGTTGTCGTAACTGGTGACCCGCAGGGCGAAGGACCGGGAGGATTCACTCCAGTCGGGCTGATGCAGCTCCACCCCATGCCATTCAATGGGGCTGTTCAGCAGCAGCTCGTTGAGGCTCAGCTGCCGCTGACCGACCACGATGTCGCGCCGCATGCGATGGGCGATCAGTTCCTTCACGAAGCGGTGCAGGTCGGCATGGCGTTCGAGCAGGCTCCAGTCGAACCAGCTGATCTCGTTGTCCTGGCAGTAGGGATTGTTGTTGCCCTGCTGGCTGCGGCACACCTCATCCCCCATGGAGAGCATGGGGGTGCCGATGGCCAGGAGCAGAACCGCCAGGAAGTTGCGGATCTGCCGCCGGCGCAGGTTCAGCACGGCGGGGTCGTCACTGGGTCCTTCCACACCGCAGTTCCAGCTGGCGTTGTCGTTCCCCCCATCGCGGTTGGCCTCACCGTTGGCCTCGTTGTGCTTGTCGTTGTAAGCCACCAGATCGGCCAGGGTGAAACCGTCGTGGCAGGTGATGAAGTTCACGCTCTGCTCGGCCTCCCGCTCCTCGTGGCCGTAGATGTCGGGGCTGCCCAGCAGCCGCAGCGCCGCCATCGGCACCTGGCTCCCATCCCCCTTGAGGAAGCGGCGCATGTCATCGCGGAAGCGCCCATTCCATTCCTGCCAGCTGTCGCCGATGAAGCTGCCCACCTGGTAGAGGCCGGCCGCATCCCACGCCTCGGCGATCAGCTTGCTGCCCGCCAGCCGTGGATCGGATTCGATGTCCCAGAGCACCGGCGGCAGGGGCATGGGCTGGCCTTCCTCATCCCGCGCCAGCACGGAGGCCAGGTCGAAGCGGAAACCGTCCACATGCATGTGCTTCACCCAGTAGCGCAGGCTGTGGCGGATCAGTCGCCGCACGATCGGATGGTTGGCATTGAGGGTGTTGCCGGTGCCGCTGTAGTTGGCGTAGCGGCTGCGATCGTCACGCTCCAGGAGGTAATAGGCCTCGTTGGCCAGGCCGCGGAAGCAGAAGGTGGGACCCCGGTGATCCCCCTCGGCGGTGTGGTTGAACACCACATCGAGGATCACCTCGATGCCGGCCCGGTGCAGGGCCTTCACCAGATCCCGGAACTCGTCGAGCGGTCCGAGCGGATCGGTGCGGGAGCTGTAGGCACGATGGGGAGCGAAGAGGGATACCGGGGAGTACCCCCAGTAGTTCGTCTTCCCCGGCGGGGCGTCGAGCGGATCGAAGGCGAACACCGGCAGCAGCTCCACCGCCGTGATGCCCAGGTCGCGGAGATAGGGAATCTTGTCGATCAATCCGGCGTAGGTGCCGGCACGGGCCGGGTCGACGCCCGAGCTGGGGTGCCGGGTGAATCCGCGCACATGCAGCTCGTAGATCACGGTTTCCCGACGCGGCCGCTGCAGGGGCAGATCGCCTTCCCAGTCGTAGAGGCTGGGATCCGCCACCACGCTCTTCATCGCCGTGGCCAGGCCGTTGCCGCTGGAACGCCCCTGGTGTCGAGCGTATCCGGGGGGCGTGACCACGGCCAGGCCGTAGGGATCGAGCAGGAGGTTGCCGGCGTCGAACCGCAGCCCCTGCTCCGGTTGCCAGGGTCCATGGACCCGGTATCCGTAGATCTGGCCGGCACCGATGCCTTCCAGCCAGCAATGCCAGTAGTGATAGGTGCGATGGCGACCCGGATCGAGCGCCACGATGCGGGAGGGCTCCGCTGCATCCTCCCGATCGAAGAGCAGCAGCTCCACTGCGGTGGCGAATTTGGCGTAAATGCTGAAATTCACTCCCCCGCCGCTGACGGAAGAGCCGAGATGGGCGCTGCTGCCCACTTGCACGGAAGCTGAGGTCATGGGTTCCTGCCTCGGGAGAGGATCTGTTCAGCTGGCGCCGACCTCGAGCAGCCGCTCGATCTGATCAAGGGCCTCATCGAGCGGGTCGATCGCCGCGGCCATCGCCACGCCCGTGGCCTCGGTGCTGGGCCACTGGCGATCCACCTGGCGGCGCAGGTGATGCAGAGCCCCATCGATCACCTCGAGCCTGGTGGCCAGCGCCAGCAGCCGGGCCTCCCGCTCATCCATCCCCAGACGGGCGGCCTCGAGATTGCGGCGCAGCTGCTCCACCAGCCGGCTGCGTTCGCGACGCAGGGGACCCTCGGCCTCCCCACGCAGGGCCTGCTGCTCCCGCTTCAGCCGACGGGCCAGGTTCTCCTCCGGCAACGGCACACCGCCACCGGAATCCAGCAGGGTGCGGCGCTGGTTGAGTGACTCCGGCAGGGCGGCCAGCCGATCGCAGCAGAGCTGCACCGCCCCGAGAGCATCGAGATGGTCGGCATCGGTGAAGCGCACCAGAGCCTCCTGCCGCAACCCTTCGGCCTGTTGCGCCAACTGGGAGGCACGGATCAGGGCGGCTTCCATGCCGGCGTCGAGTCGCTGGTCGTGGAGCCGCCTGCGGCGGCCGCGGTGGCGGTGGCGATGGCGCAGCGCCGCCAGGCCGATCGCCGTGATCACACCCGCCGTGATGGCCAGGGGGAGGGGCAGCCGGACCAGGCGCACCAGCAGCACCAGCAGCACCCCCCCGGCCGCCACCGCCAGGGGATCGTCGAGGGGACGGAGTCGGCCGCCGGGGGGTGTCGCCATGGCTGAAAGGACCCTCAGAACGCCATCTGCAGATCCTCCATCCGGCGCCGGATGCTGTCGGGGGTGCCGGCGGCGAATTCGCCGCCATTGCTCTCAGCGATCCGCCGCAGCACACCGGCGTCGTAGTCGCCCTCACCCCCGTAGCCGATGGTGAACACGCCGATGCGTTCATCCCCCCGGAAGCCGCTTCTGCCCAGTTCGGCGCTGAGGGCATCGAGGGTCAGACGCGAGCCGTTGTCCTGCCCATCGGTGAGCACCACCACCGCCAGGATCTCCCCCGGCCGCCGGGTGCGCCGCAGCCAGTCGCGCCCCTGACGCACGGCGTCGTAGAGCACCGTGCCTCCCTCGGCGCTCAGGCTGCCCAGGAACTGCTGGGCCCGTTCGGCGCCCTCCCCAGCCGCTCCTCCCCGCACCACCACCGGGGGGCGCACGACGCTGTCGAAATCGAAGAGGGCCACGACATCGCGGGGGCCGGTCTGGGCCAGGTAGGCCTGCAGGCTGCGCTGGGCCGCCGGCAGCTTCGCCCCCTTCATCGATCCGGAACTGTCGACCACCAGGGCCACCCGGGAGGGTTTCTTGGCCAGATCCCGCCAGGTGCGGATGATCGCCTCCACCACCTCGGGCTGGGGAGCCCGCAGGGAGTCGTACACCGCCCGGGGATCGGCGCCGTAGGCGGCGGTGACCCGGGTGGCGGGCACGGCGGGATTGGCCGGTCGCAGGCCCTCCTCGGCAGCGAGACGCTGGCTCTCCGGAAGCTGGAGGCGCTCGATCAGCAGCAGGGCCGCCTGCCGCTCCCGGGGGGACACCCAGGGGGCCTGGGGCAGGATCGCCCGCATGGTGCTGGAGTAGGTGGCGCGGGGGTAGACGGCCTGCAGGCGCTCCTGATCGGGCCCGCGCCGGGCGTTCACCCCCACCACCGAGGATTCGTACACCGAACCCACCGAAGCCCAGAACACCCCGTTGCGCTGCATCGCCCGGGCCAGCTCATCGGTGGAGCTGCCGTAACGGGTCACGTGGCTCTCGATCGCCGCCACCTGGGCGGCATGGGTCTGCACGTCGGCCACGGTGAGCGACTGGGGAGGCTTGCCGGCCACCTCGCTCACCATGGCCACCAGGGTCTGGAGCCCCGAATTGGAGCGGGTGGGGGCCGTATGCACATAGCGGATCGGCTGGCGCGGTCCGCCCGGATCAAGCTGGCGGTGGTCGCTGCTGCGCGCGAGCGCCTGGAAGGGATCGGCCCGATCGAGCCCCTTCGCCAGGGCCGGAGTGGTCATGAACACCATCGGACTGGTGGCCAGGGCCGGGGCATCGCTGGGGGGCGGGATCAGATCCCGGGTGGGCGCCAGGCGCTGCAGACGATGGCGCAGCAGCTCGTGATAGATCTCCCCATCCACCGACAGCAGGGTGGGAATGCGGGGGTCGTCGGCTGCGCCACCACCCTGGAGTGCGGCCCGGGCGTGGTCCTCCATCTCCGTCACCACATCGCCGCTGCCGCTGGAGCGGCAGACCAGGACCACCGGGGTGCCGTCGTCGAGGCGGGGCGGATTGCGGCCGATCAGCTCCGCCGCCCGGGTGCAGAAGCCTCCCAGGGCGCTGCCCACCAGCATGGTGATCTCCAGGGGCGGGCGGCCGAAACGGCCGCAGCCCTCCAGGGCGAGGGCCAGCACCATGGTGCTCAGCAGGGCCGGCGCGACCTGGCGGACCATGGCGGATCGCCCATGGGACACTCCGATTCTGAAGCGGCGGCGCCCCCGGGACTCAGACTGCCCATCAGCACGAAGTCGGGCCGGTGGAGTCGAGCCTCAGGCGGCGACGCCTCCTCTCCCTTGCGATCGCAGCCGCGGCGCTGCTGCTGGCGACCGCACCGCTGCCGGGGCTGCGGCGACCGCTGCTCGTGGCGGTGGGATCGGAGCTGGAGACGGTGATGGGGCAGGTAGAACCCATGTTCGAGCGCCAGCACCCCTCCATTGATCTGCGCTGGCAGGTGCAGGGCGGCCAGGACATGGTGAACCGCAGCCTGGATGCCGGCGCGGAGCGGCCGCGGGTGCTGATCCCCGCCAACCGGGATCTCCTCGCTGAGCTGGCCGATGGCCTGCGGGCGCGGGGCCAGGATCCACCGTTCGTGCGAGCCCCCCAGGCGATCGCCCGGACCCTGCTGGTGGCCGTGGCATGGCCCGAACGGGCCCGCTCGCTCTTTGGCGATGGCCGCTTCGACCTGGAGCGACTGCGTCGAGCCGCCCTGATCGGCCGCTGGGCCGGGATCGGCGGTCCCGAGACCTGGGGCAGCTTCGACCTGCGCACCACCGATCCGTTGCGATCGAATTCCGGCCAGCTCACCCTGGCTCTCTGGTGCCGCAACCAGCCCACCGCCGGCTGCGCGAGCGGGCTGCGGCGGGCTGTCTACCGTCCCGCCCGTTCCACCGACATCCTGCTGCGGGAATTCATCAGCGCCGGTCCCAATGAGGGGGATCTGGCCATGGTGTACGAATCCTCGGCGCTGGCGCGGCAGGAGGAGGCCCGCGGGCAGCGGCCGGGCGGCATTCTCCTGCTGGTGCCCGATCCCACGTTCGAAACGGTGCTGGCCGCCGCCGTGCTCAAGGGGCCGGGCGTGGGCAGCGAGGGCGACGGTGAACGGCTGGTCACCTTCCTGCTGGGCGAGAAGGGCCAGGCGCTGCTGGCAGGGGCCGGCTTCCGCCGCCCCGATGGCCGGGGCGGCAGCCCTGCAGGCAACGGGGTGAAGCGCCTGCCTCCGCCCCCGCGGGCCGAACTGGAGGAGCTGCTGCGGCTCTGGCAGCAGGCGGGCTGAGGTGCTCGCCCTGGGCGAGACCCCCACGATGGAGGCGGCAGGAGGTAGGGGGGGTGGGGGGCACCGGAGCCGGTGGCCTGGTGCCGGACGTCAGCCTTCGGGAGCGGCGAGGGCAGCGAGGGCATCGGCCTCCAGCTCGAAGACGGGAACGATCCCGGATACGCCGACCGTTTCGAGGGTGCTCTTCACCGTCTCGTTGGCTCCCAGGAAGATCACCATCCTTCCACCCCTGCGAGCGAGGGCCCTGGCGTTCTGCAGCAGGCAGCGGATTCCCACCGAGGCCAGGAAGGAAACCTCGCTCAGATCCACCAGAACCCGCAGGGGGCTTGCCGCGGTGAGGCTGGCGAACCTCAGGTCGATCTCCTCGACACCGAGCATGTCGAGCCGACCCTGAAGGGAAACCCTGCGCAGTCCCCCCGGCAGGTCAGCGGACCGGATCAAGGTGGTCATGGAGAGGGGCCCTGCCGCCAACCTCCCGCACGGTAGGGCGGCCGTCGCCAGCCCGATTCAGCCGGCCAGGGCCAGGGCCAGCCGATTGGTGGCGACCAACCGCTCGCCGAGACGGCGGGCGACCAGCTTGTGCAGCAGCCCCGCCGCGGCCGGGTCCTGTGCCTCCATCCGCCGCAGGGAATCCAGGGAGAGCCGCAGGGCGGTGACGGTGCCCTCGGTGACCACCGACGCGCTGGTCTCGCTGCCGAGATAGAAACTGATCTCGCCGATGCAGGTGCCCGGATCCATCGTTCGCAGGCGCAGCGGTGGACCGCCGTCCTCGGGAGTCCGTTCCACCACCACCCTTCCGGAGCGCAGGAAGTAGAGATGCGTGGGGGGATCCGCCTGGCGGATGATCACGCTCCCCGGCCCCCACTCGCAGGGAGTGAAATAGTCCATCAGCCGGGCGGCTGCCTCCTGCTCCTGAGGTGTGGACGCCTCGAAGGGAACGGGGAGCAGGGCCGAAGGTCCGGGCTCGCCCGGTTCCCCACCGACCTGCTCGCCCACCTCATGGAGCGAGAGCAATTCGTTCTCGCAGAATTCCAGACCGTGATCGAGGTCCGCGAACCATTCGCTGCCCACCTTCTCGCTGCGCAGGATCCGGGCCCGCTGCAGCAGGGCCAGGGTGGGGTCGTTGAGGCCACTGAAGACCAGCTCGATATTCGCTTCTTCGCAGATCTGCACCATGCGCTGAAAGGTGTAGATCGCCGAAGCATCGAGTCCGCTGGTCAGACGCATATCAAGCAGCACCCAGTGCGGCCTGCGGTCACTCGGCACCAGCAGCCGCTCCCGGATCGTGCGCAGAAGGATGTGGGCGGTGCCGAAGAAGAGATGGCCCTGCAGGCACACGATCAGGATGGCATCTCCGTAGCGATCGAGAATGCGGTTCTTCTCTTCACTGCGATCGACGTTGCTTCGGCGGGTGCGACCGGAAAGCACACTTCGGATCGCCGAGATACGGCTGTAGTCGTAGGTGAAGAGCAGCAGAGCCAGGATCAGCCCGAAGACCAGCGCGGCCATCCACCCCCCCACCACCGTGAAGATCAGAATGGCCAGCAGAACGCTGAATTCCAGCGGAGAGAGATAGGCGCGTTTGTCGATCAGCCAGTTGGCCAGCAGCGACAGACCCAGGAACACCAGCAACCCGCCCGTCACCGCGTAGGGAATCAGTCCGAGCAACCCGCGACCGCCCAGCAGGGCCGCCAGACACACCCCGGCGGCCACCAGACCGACCCCCCGACCCCGTACCCCCATCCGGTCGGGCAGCGTGGAGGAGCTGAGGGAATGGAATCCCGCCGGGCTGCCGAAACAGGCGGCCAGCAGGTTGGCCAGGCCCACCGCCTTGAGGTCATGGTTGAGGTCGAGCTCCCGGCGCACCGTGACCTCGATGGCGCTGGCATTGAGCAGGGTGCCCAGCCCGGCGACGAAGACGACCGAAAGGATGTCGGGGCTCTGGCGGGCCAGCAGCCCCCAGGCGATCGGAGCGTGGCCCTGGAACAGGGCGAGAATTCCCACCCCGTTGGGATCCGGCGGGTCGGGAAGCAGTCCAGCCTGCTGGGCTGCGGCGACGCTGCTGCCACTCCAGGCCAGCAGCCCGTGGAACACCAGGATTCCCCCCAGCATGAACAGGGGCAGGGTGAGCCACGAGGAGGACCAGCGCACCGCGATCGCCATCGCCACGGCGAGCAGAACCCCGGGAAGCCAGCGTTCCAGTTCGACCGACTGGCCCAGCAGGGGCCAGGGAGGGACGTCGGCACCGATCCCCAGCATCACGGTGATGCCGCCCTTGATCAGCAGGGCCCCGCTGCCGGCAACGAACCCCCCCAGCACCGGATAGGGCAGGAAACGGAAGAGATCGCCGGCACGGCACCGGCCAAGGAGGAGGGACACGCAACCGAACAGCGCCGTGGAGCCCGCGATCAGTACCAGCACCGTGGCCAGGGGATCGAAGCCCGGAGCGGTGAGCTGACTCCGGGTGGCCAGGCGCGCCACCACCAGGGCCAGCACCACCACCGGAATCTCATGGGGCCGCGCCACGGTTCCGGGGAAGGATCCGAGCAGGCTCATCACCGTGCCGATCACCACGGCTCCCGCCAGGGCCATGGCCACTCCGAGGCCGAGATCAACCCGCAGGGGCCCGGTGAACAGCAGGGAAGCGAAGGAGACCTGGGCAAGGATCGTGAGGATCCCGATGGTGAGCCCGGCCGCAACGGTGGCCACGAGCCGATGGGCCTGAATCCGCATGAGCGAGCGCCAGCCCCTGCAGGGTAGGGAGGGGAGTGCTGCCGGACCGCGCCGGCGCCCAGGCCTCAGGCCAGATCGAGCACCTGCCCTTCCGCTGCCGCACGGACGCGCATGAACGCTTGCCGACCCCCCCAGCCTGCCGGGGGAACCCAGCGCTGGTTCAGGCCAGGGGCGAACCGTCTTCGAAGAAGCACAGGCAGCTCTGCAGGGGCTGCCGATGGGCGTGGCGCACGATCCGGCCGAGGCTGCGCACGGTGGCGGTGATGTTGGGCCCCTTGTTGAGCATCTGGGCCTCGGCCCGGGCGCCCACGGCCGCATCGGTGATCTCGGCGCGGGTGGGAGTGCCGTGCCGGGCCATCTCGTCGAGCACCTGGGTGGCCCAGATGCAGGGCACGTGAGCGGCCCCGCAGATCCGCAGGATCTCCTCCTGGATCTCCGCCAGGGCATCCCAGCCGCACTCGATGGCCAGGTCACCGCGGGCGATCATCACGCCGAGGGGGGCGGGATAGCGCATCGCCGCCAGCAGCAGACGGGGAAGCCGCAGAAAAGCCCGCCGGGTCTCGATCTTCAGCACCACGGCCAGGTCCTGGCGGCCGTAGCGCTCCAGGGCCCGATGCAGGGCCTCGATGTCGGTCTCCCGGTTCACGAAGGAATAGCTCACCAGGTCGGCATGCACGGTGGCGAAGGCCAGGTCCTCGATGTCCTTCTCCGTGAGGGCCGGGGTGTGCAGGTGGCTGTCGGGGAAATTGATGCCCTTGTCGGCCCGGAGCCGGCTGCCCCGGGGCCGGGCGGCCGTGATCTCCACCAGGAGTTCCTGGGGGGAGACGGCGAGGAGGCGACCGGCGATCCTGCCGTCGTCGAAGAGGATCCGCTCGCCGGGAAGCACGTCGGCGAAGACCTCGGGCAGGGTGCAGGGGATGGCATCCGGCTCGCCGGTCGCCGCCGCCGTGAGCCGCAGCCGGTCGCCGCTGCGCAGCCGCAGCTCGCCCGGGGCGGTCGGCAGATCCGCCACCACCAGCCTTCCCGGGCCATGGGTCGCCTCGAACACCAGACCGGAGCTGAAGTGGCAGAGCTGGTCGGTGCAGAGCCCCAGCCCGGTGGCATCACGAGCCTGCACGGTGATCTGCCGCCAGCGGCCGGAGGCGTCCCTGCCCCGCAGCCGATCACCTGCCTCAAGACACTGCCAGCACGCGCCTGCGAGCGGCAGCACCTCCTCCCCACGGGAGGCTGCCATCAGGGAGCCGGCAGGGGATCGGGCACCCGGTTGCGGGACCGGTTCCGCCCGGAACAGGGCCGGTTCGAGCAGCCGGCCGAGACGATCCCGCCGGGGGCGGATCCGGATCACCCCGGGCAGGGGCGGCAGGCAGCCGGTGCGCAGCTTGGGTCCGGCCAGATCCATCGCGATGCGGCAGGTCCTGCCGCAGTCACGGCTGGCCTGGCGCACCTGATCCACGAAGGCGCTCCAGGTGCCGGCATCGTCGTGGGCGCAGTTGATGCGGGCGATGGTCATCCCCGCCTCCACCAGGTCCCGGATCAGGGTGGGATGGTCAGCCGCCTCGGCCGGGAGCGTCACCATGATCGTGGCGGCCTCGGCGGAGGCCGGGATCCCGAAGAGGCGCTCGCAATGGGAGGACAGCAGGGCGGCGGCCTCCCGCCGCCCTGCCACCGGCGGGGGCACCCCGGGGGAGAAGGCGGCCGCCCCGTTGCGCTCCCCCAGGTTGGCGAGCACCCCGATCACGGCATCGAGCTCCGCCATCAGGTAGGCGTCGCATCCCGCCAGGGAGGAGAGCCCCTGCTCGCGCAACGCCCGCGACTGGCGGGGGGAGACCGCGCAGTGGAAGGCGATGAAATGGACCAGATTGCGGGCGCTCGCCCGCCAGCAGGGGGCGATGTCTTCCAGGGTGGAAGCTTCCCGGGCCTCGATCCGGCCCATGGCCCGGCGCAGGTCGAGCAGCTCCTCCAGCAGATCGCCGGGATGGTGTGCCATCAGGCCCCTCCTGCGTCCGCAGGATCCAGGCTGCACCGCACTCCGAGACGCCGCAGTTCCCGCACCATCAGTTCGCCGATGTCCTGATCCAGGGGAGGGGTGCGATGCTCCCGCCCGTCGAGCAACGGGGCCAGCACCCCGGGAGCACGGCCCAGGTGACGGGCCAGGCACTGGAGGGCATCGAAGCGGAGGGCCTCCTCGGGTTCCCCCTGGAGGCGCACGCACCAGGCGGGCGGGATCGCCTTCCCCAGCTCGACGTGGCGCAGATCGCGCAGGGTGCCGAGCACGGCCAGCTGGTCGCCCTCGGCCAGCACCAGATCGGCCGAAGGCAGCACGAAGGGGTGGGACTGGCGGGCCCGCTGCAGCAGCACGGTGGTCACGCCGTAGCCGTTCTCCACCCGGGCGATGCTTCTGCCGCAGAGTGTGTCACCCGATTGGATGCGATAGCGCACCAGGAGCTGGTTGGCCCCGTCGATGCGGCACACCTCCTCCACCCGCTCGCCGAAGGCGGTGGCGACCACCGCATCGGCGACCAGATCCATGCCGGAGATCACCGTGACCCCACCGAGCAGGTCGCCGAGCCTTCCGGCCGCCTCCACCGCATGGGCGAGGATGGCCACCCGCGCCCCCGGCCAGCGTCGCTGCAGCTCCAGGGCATCGCGCAGATTGGCGAGCAGGTCGGGGGAGAGCAGCCCGATCCCCTCCACCCGGCAGCGCCCCAGGGCCTCGAGGGCGGGCTCCAGCCGCTCGAACACCGCCAGCTGCCGCGGGGGGCGGGGCGGATCGGGACGGGAGTCGACCCATACCGGGCTGTGGTGGTCGCGCTCCAGGCCCAGGGCCACCTGCAGTCCCAGCTCCCCCCCTTCCACCAACAACAGCTGCCGGCTGCCTCGCCTGAGCCGCCGTGGCCGGGGAGGACCGAACCGCTCCCGCAGCAACCACTCCAGGATCACCGCCACCAGGGCGGAGGTGAGCAGGGTGCCGAGCAGGGCGTAGACGAGGGTGCCCACGATCAGCCAGGGATCGGGGATGGTGATCGGGCCCGATCCGGCCAGCACCACGTTCACCGGATCCACGTATTCCCCCTTGAGCAGGGCCAGGGTGACGAACACCCCCTGCCGCCAGCCACCGCCGTGGGAGAACAGAGCGACGCCCGCCACCCCCAGCCCCCCCAGCAGGGCCAGGAAGCCGTAGTGGGCCAGGGGGCGCTGCCGCAGCCAGCGCAGAGCGGAGGCCAGTCTCTGCCTTCCCGGCGCCAGGAGAGGGAAGCGGTACCTCCGTTCCCGCTCCTGGGCGACACGGCTGCGGTGCAGGCCCATCGGCGTGACCAGCAGGGGTCTGCGGCACCCCCCCGGCCCGCAGCGCAGCGGCCGCTGCAGGCGACGGTCTTCGCAGAGGCCCTCCAGCACGACGAACGCCTGTCCGTCGACCCGGAAGCAGGCTTCCTGATCCCCCGGTCGCAGGGCCTCGGTCACGGCCCCGGCGGTGAGCAGCAGGGGATCGACCACGGCCACCCCCGGCAGACGCTCCTCGAGCAGGGCCCCGAGGGAGGCCTGCTGGCTGGAGGATCGCACCACGATCTCGGCATGGGGATTGAGCAGCCGCACCTGCAGGGCGGCCTCGAAGTTGCCGGTGCTGTCGGAACCCAGCAGCAGCACGGCCCGGGCCCGCTCGACCCCGGCCGCCTGCAGCACATGGGGCAGGCGCATGTCTCCGATGGTGAGCGTCGTTCCGAACCGCTCCCCCAGGCGCGGATCCCGCCAGGCGGGGGCGTGCAGGTCGATGCAGCTCAGCGGCACATCGAAGCCGAGAAGGCGCAGCAGGCAGGCCTGACCCAGGGAACCCAGCCCGCAGAGCAGGATCGGGGCCTCCCCGGTCGGGCCGGTGGGGGAAGCGGAAACGGTGGGGAGTGGAGCAGGGCCGGGGTCCATGGGAGTCCGGTCCGATGGCTGGACGTTAGGAACAGCCCCGTGTAGCCCAGACGACATGGCCCATCATCAAGACATCCGAAGCCGTGCCGTTCGTTGACGGGTCCTTAACCACCCCTGAAGAGGGTGGGAGCACCCTTACCCCTGCCCGGCCATGACCACCACCGTTCCCGAGTCGCTCGGTCTGCCCGAGCCCGGCAGCTTCGGCGACCCGGAGCGCACCGGCCTGCTGGCCCAGGATCTGTTCGACGGCCTCACCGAGCACCTGTTCTTCAGCCTCGGCCGGCGCACCAGCACCGCCAGCCGGCACGACCTCTACATGGCCCTGAGCTACGCCGTGCGCGACCGGCTGATGACCCGCCACCTGGCCTACAAGGATGCCCTGCGGGCCCAGTCCCGCCCGCGGGCGGTGGCCTACCTCTCGGCCGAGTTCCTGATCGGCCCCCAGCTCGGCAACAACCTGCTGATGCTGGGCATCCAGGCCGAGGCGGCCGAAGCCCTGCGCCGCTTCGGCATCCACGACCTCGACGAGATCCTCGACGTGGAGGAGGAGCCGGGCCTGGGCAACGGCGGCCTGGGTCGGCTGGCCGCCTGCTTCCTCGAATCCCTCGCCTCCCTGGAGATCCCGGCCACCGGCTACGGCATCCGCTACGAGTTCGGCATCTTCGATCAGCTGATCAAAGACGGCTGGCAGGTGGAGATCACCGACAAGTGGCTCAAGGGAGGCTGGCCCTGGGAGCTGGTGCAACCCGACAAGACCGTGACCGTGGGCTTCGGCGGCCATACGGAAGCCAGCCTCGATGGCGAAGGGCGTTACCGGGTGCAGTGGATCCCCAGCGAGCACGCCATCGGCGTCCCCCATGACGTTCCGGTGCTCGGCTACCGGGTGAACGCCTGCGACCGCCTGCGCCTGTGGCGGGCCGATGCCACCGAATCCTTCGACTTCCACGCCTTCAATGCGGGCGACTATTACCGGGCCGTGGAGGAGAAGGTGGGCTCCGAGACCCTCTCCAAGGTGCTCTACCCCAACGACGGCACCGACGAGGGCCGCCGGCTGCGGCTCAAGCAGCAGCACTTCTTCGTGAGCTGCTCCCTCCAGGACATGCTCCGCAGCCTCGACGAGCGGGGCCTGCCGGTTCATGAATTCCCGGACCACTGGGCCGTGCAGCTCAACGACACCCACCCCTCGATCGCCGTGGCCGAGCTGATGCGGCTGCTGCTCGATGACCGCCAGCTGGAATGGGAGCAGGCCTGGAGCATCACCACCCGTTCCCTGGCCTACACCAACCACACCCTGCTGCCCGAGGCCCTGGAGACGTGGGACCTGCCCCTGTTCGGCTCCCTGCTGCCGCGGCACCTGGAGATCATCTACGAGATCAACCGCCGTTTTCTCCAGCAGGTGCGCCTCCACCATCCCGGCGATGTGGACGTGCTGCGGCGGATGTCGATCATCGATGAGCAGGGGTCCAAGTCTGTGCGCATGGCCCATCTCGCCACCGTCGCCGCCCACCACGTGAACGGCGTGGCGGCCCTGCACAGCGAACTGGTGAAGAAGGAACTCTTCCCCGATTTCGCCGCCCTCTGGCCCCAGAAGTTCACCAATGTGACCAACGGCGTGACGCCGCGGAGATGGGTGGCCCTGGCCAACCCCCAGCTCAAGGCCCTGCTCGATGAAACCATCGGGGAAGACTGGTGCCGGGATCCGGACCTGCTGCGGAATCTGGAGCCCCGGGCCCACGACGCCGCCTTCCTGGAGCGCTGGGCCGCCTGCAAGCTGGAGGGCAAGCGGCGGCTGGCCCAGCTGATCCACGACCAGTCGGGGATCCTGCTCGATCCCACCACGCTCTTCGACGTGCAGGTGAAACGGATTCACGAGTACAAGCGCCAGCACCTCAACGCCCTGCAGGTGATCGCCCAGTACCTGCGCATCAAGAATGGTCTGGCCCAGGGCCTGGCGCCCCGCACGGTGATCTTCGGGGGCAAGGCGGCCCCGGGTTATGCCATGGCGAAGCTGATCATCCGTTTCATCAACGGCATCGCCGACACCGTGAACGCCGATCCCGACATGAAGGGGCAGCTCCGGATCGCCTTTGTCGCCGATTACAACGTGACCCTCGGCCAGAGGGTGTATCCGGCGGCGGATCTCTCCGAGCAGATCTCCACGGCAGGTCTGGAGGCCTCCGGAACGGGCAACATGAAATTCGCCATGAACGGCGCCCTCACCATCGGCACGCTGGATGGGGCCAACGTGGAGATCCGCGAGCAGGTGGGGGAGGAGAACTTCTTCCTCTTCGGCAAGACCAGCGGCGAGATCGCAACGCTCCGCAGCGGCCCCTACCACCCCTGGGAGGTGATTGCCGCCAACCCCCTGCTCCAGGAGGCCCTCGCCCTGGTGCAGAACGGGCATTTCAGCAATGGCGATCGGGAACTCTTCCAGCCCCTGCTGGCAAACCTCACCGGCAGCGATCCCTTCTTCGTGCTGGCCGACTTCGACGACTACCTGCGCCTGCAGGATGGGGTGAGCCGGGCCTGGGTCGACCGGGGCCGCTGGAACCGGATGTCCCTGCTCAATGCCGCCCGCACCGGCTTCTTCTCCTCGGATCGCTCGATCCGGGAATACAACGAGAGGATCTGGCAGGTGCCGCCCCTCCAGGTGTCGGTCGGTTGAGGCGGGTCACGCACCCCCGTTCCTTAACCTGACCTGCCCAGGCTTGAGGGAGCCCGCCTCCGCCCCGATGCCCACCACCTCCCCCGGCGCCCTCGACACGATGAAGCTCCTGGCCAATGGCCGGAAGCTGCGCACCTACGGGCCGGGAGACGTGATCTTCCGTTCCGGAGATCCGGGCGACTGCCTCTACGGGGTGCTGGAGGGTTCGGTGCAGCTCGCCTGGGATGGCGACGGCTCCTTCGAGACGCTCCCGGCCGGCAGCTGCTTCGGGATCGGTGCCCTCGTCGACCCGGAGCACCTCCGGCACGGCACGGCCACGGCCACCACCACCACCAGGCTGCTGGTGATGAACAGGGAGGAGTTCCTCTTCGCCCTGCAGGAACTGCCCATGTTCGGGCTGGAGATGCTCCATGCCCTGGATGAGCGCCTGCGGGATCTCAAGAGCCGCAGCCGCTCCTGAGATCCGGGGGGTGCGGCGCCTCAGTGCGCCACGCCGGGCATGTAGGTCCGCTCGTGGGGAAGACCCTTGAGCATGCGGTTCCAGTAGATCCAGGGCAGCAGCTTCGTCTTCACCAGCCACATGCTCCAGCGTTCCTTGGTGGGATCGAGGGGGAACGACGGCTCCGGCTGCCCTTCGTAGTTGAACTCGGCCATGATCACCTTGCCGTAGCCCGTGATCAGCGGGCAGCAGGCATAGCCGTCGTAGCGGGCGGCCAGGGGCTGGCCATCGAGATGGGCCAGCAGATTGGCCACCAGCACCGGCGCCTGGCCCCGCACGGCGGCGGCCGTCTTGGAATTGGGCAGCGAGGAGACGTCGCCGAGGGAGAAGACGTTGGGATAGCGCACGTGCTGGGTGGTGAACTTGTCGACCTCCACCCAGCCGCCGGGGCCCTCCACCGCCAGGGGGCTGGCCGCCACCACATCGGGGGCGGCCATCGGCGGCGTGACGTGGATCATCGCGAAGGGGATCACCTCCTCCCGCACGCTGTCCCCATCCTTCACGGCGAACACCGCCTCCTTCTCGGCCGGCCGCACCGCCTTGAGGGTATGCAGGTAGCGGGCGTCGATGCCCCGGCGCGCCACCACCTGGCGCAGCGGCTCGGCATAGGTGGGAATCCCGAAGATGCCGGGGGTGGACGTGGCATAGATCACATGGCTGTTCACGCCCACGCCGCTCTTGGAGCGGAAGACGTCATCGGCCATGTACATGATCTTCTGGGGCGCCCCGGCGCACTTGATCGGCGTATCGGGGTAGGTGAACAGCGCATTGCCACCCTGGAACTCCTGGATGGTGCGCCAGGTGTAGGCGACATGCTCGCGGGAGTAGTTGCTGGTGATGCCGTTGCTGCCGAGAGCCTCGGGCAGCCCCTCGATGCGGTCCCAGCAGAGCTTGATGCCGGTGGCCACCACCAGCACGTCGTAGCGGAGGGTGGCACCGGAGGTGGTGGTGACCGTGCCGGCGGCCGGGTCGAAGCCGGCGGCGCCGTCGTGGATCCAGCGCACCCCCTCCGGGATCAGCTCGGCTTCGGCCCGGTGGGTCTGCTCCAGGGTGAACACCCCTCCGCCCACCAGGGTCCAGCCGGGCTGGTAGTAGTGATCGGGACTGGGCTCGAGGATGGCGATCTCCAGCTGGGGCCGGGCGCGCCGCAGCTGGCTGGCGACCGTGAGGCCGGCGCTGCCGCCGCCGACGATCAGGATCTGGTGATGGTCCATGGAGCCGGATGGGTGGAGGTGGTCACTGTGCTGTGCTCTAGCCAGGGCCCGCTGCCTGCGTCAGGCTTCGTCCGCAGCCACTGGCGAACTGTTACGACGACAACCGGGACCGCCCCCCGGCCGCACACACTGAGGGCAGCAGCAGGCCCAGGGCCATGTTCCTCAAGATCCGCCACGACGCCGACGACACCAGCCTGGTGGAGGTGCTCGATCTCAAGCAGCTCTTCGACCCCTTCGCCACGAAGGTGCATGCCCGCATCCACGGGGGCGAGGAGCTGCAGGATCCCCACCATTTCGAGAAGGCCGACCTCTTCTTTCCCTCCGGAGAGGCCCTGCCCCGCTGCTGGGTGGATTCCGACTACCAGCAGGGGTAGAGCTCCCAGGCCGGTGGGCCGGCAGCCCCGCACCCGACCCGCATGCCTCCTTCCTGCGAAGCCCCCACGGCAGCGAACCCGGCTCCGGTGTCCCTGGCGGAGGCCGGGGGGTTCTGGCTGCGGCTGGGCCTGGTGAGCTTCGGCGGTCCGGCCGGCCAGATCGCCCTGCTGCACAGCGAACTGGTGGAGCGCCGTCGCTGGCTCTCGGAGCGGCGCTTCCTGCATGCCCTCAACTACTGCATGCTGCTGCCGGGGCCGGAGGCGACCCAGCTGGCCACCTACCTGGGCTGGCTGATGCACGGCACGGCGGGAGGTCTGATCGCCGGGAGCCTGTTTCTGCTGCCCTCGGCGCTGATCCTCATCGCCCTCTCCGCCATCTATGCCCTGTGGGGCCAGCTGCCCCTGCTGGCGGCGATGTTCTGGGCGCTGAAGCCCGCGGTGCTGGCGATCGTGCTGCAGGCGGCCTGGCGCCTGGGGCAGCGCACGCTCCACAACCCCGTCCTGCTGGCGATCGCCCTGGCGGCGTTCCTGGGCCTGGTGGCGCTGCGGATGCCCTACCCGCTGCTGATCGGCGCGGCGGCCCTGGCGGGCTGGGTGGGCGGCAGCCTGCGGCCGAAGTGGTTCGTGCCACCTGCGCGGCGCCCCGCCGACCAGGGCGGCAAACGGAGCTCAGCCTCTGCCGGGAACGCGACCGGGAGCGGGGGGGCGGTCCTCCCCATCCATGGGGATGACACACCCACCCCGGCCCATGCCCACCCCAGCCGGCGGAGGCTGGGGCTCACCCTGCTGGCGAGCGGCATCGCCCTGGCCCTGCCCCTGGCGCTGCTCTGCCAGGCCGGCGGCTGGGACGGAAGACTGGCCACGATGGCGCGCTTCTTCACCCGGGTGGCGCTGGTGAGCTTCGGAGGCGCCTACGCCGTGCTGCCCTACGTGGCCCAGGGGGCGGTGGAGACCTTCCACTGGCTCGGCACCGCCGAGATGATCGACGGGCTGGCGCTGGGGGAGACGACGCCGGGCCCGCTGATCATGGTGGTGGCCTTCGTGGGCTTCATGGGCGGCTGGAACGGCAGCGGATCCCTCGCCTTCGCCGCCCTGGCGGCACTGGTGGTGATCTGGTTCACCTTCCTGCCCTCCTTCACGTTCATCCTGGCGGGGGCGCCGCTGGTGGAAGCCACCCGGGAGGATCTGCGCTTCGGGGCTCCGCTCACGGCGATCACGGCGGCGGTGGTGGGGGTGATCGCCAGCCTGGCGGTGGTGTTCGCCCGGCCCGTGCTCTGGCCCCTCGGCAGCTTCGACGGGTGGGCCCTGGTGGTGCTGCTGGCCGCCCTGGCCCTGTTGCTGGGCGCCCGCTGGAACGTGCTGCAGCTGATCGGAGCCGCCGCGCTGGCGGGCCTCTGCCGGTTCGCGGCGGCCCTGCTGTGGAGCTGAGGGGAACCAACCTCACAGCGGCCTGTGACGGCGATCACAGGTGGCGCGGGAGGCGCTGTCTAGGTTCCATCTGTAGCTGAACAAGCTTCATGACCACCGGCGAGAAAGCCTGCATCAATCTCTAGGAAGATTCAATCTTCATTCTGCCTGTAACAGGGAATTCCCAAAGAATTCTCCCTGGCTGAGCTGCTGCATGGGAAAGATCCCTGCACAGATTTCTCTGGTTTCAGACTTTTTCTTCCCCTCCATCATGAACAGCAACAATCAGTTGAATTCGCTCACGCTGCTGCTGCGCTCCAGGACTGCCGTGCTGTTGGCCATGCTCCTCTATCTGCTGGCCAAGCAGGGAGCCGACGTGCTGATGAAGCACAACGCCAGGGTCAACCTGAGCCGCCCCATCTACAGCGGGACCCCTTCACAGGCACCTCCGATCGCCAGGGGCCGCCAACGCTGAAGCAAGGCTGAATCAGGGCGGTCCGCTCCGCTGAGCGGCCGCCGGAGGGGCGGGGCAGGCCATCGGCGGCTCCTCTTGCGGCCGGGGCGGCCGAACGTCCCGAGAGTTATTTTGTTGTGTGAAGCAGGATTGCGAATGCTGTCGGCAGGTTTGCAGAGTGAAGGGGCTGCAGGCGAATCCAGCACCTCCACCATCCACACCATTCGAGCTTTTCGCTCCGCGATCTCCACACCTTCACCCCGCCTGACCCTCCATGGAACCTCTGGCCACCAATCTGAGTGAACGACTGGAACCCCTCGCCGCCTGGTTCCGCACCCTGAACACCCCCGAGCCGATCGTGCACTGGGGCCATCCCGCCATGATGGCGATCGTGGTGCTCGTTCTGGGCAGTTACGTTGCCTGGGCCGGCTGGAACATCCGGGTGGCGACGGATAAGGAACTGGTGAAGAAAAGCCGGGCCGATCACCGCAAGCTGGCTCCCCTGATGACGGCGTTTCTCTTCATGGGCTACACCGGAGGGATCCTTTCCCTGGTGATCCAGGGCCACGAGATCCTCGGCAGCCCCCACTTCTGGACCGGCACCCTGGCGCTGGCCCTGCTGGCGACGAACGGCATGATCTCCGCCACCAAGTTCGGTGGTGGCAAACCCGTGCTGCGCACCGTGCATGCCTACGTGGGCACGACCGTGATGGGATTGCTGCTCATCCACGGCATCCTCGGTCTCAAGCTCGGCCTCTCCATCTGAAGCCGGATCACCCTCCCTGCAGCACCTCCCGGGTGAGGGTGGCGATGGAGCGGCTGGTGGCCCCCGGCAGGGGGTAATGGCTGCCGCCGGCCCTCTCCGCCAGCTGGCGGGCCAGGCCGGAGGAGAGGTGGCGGTTCTCGGTGTCGATCACCAGCAACCGCATCTTCAGGGCGCCGATCGCAGCGGCGATCGGCAGCAGTTCCTCCTTCACCGCGGGGGCAGCACCGCCCGCCGCCGCGGACTCCCGGCGCCCCAGGGAGCGGGAGAGGGGCACGTTGGCCTTGCCGTCGGTGATCAGAACGATCACCACCTCGCCCACATCCCGGGAGCGGCGGGCGTTCTCCCCCAGCCGCAGCGCCAGGGCGAGGCCATGGGCCAGGGGCGACCCGCCGCCGCAGGGCAGCCGCTCCAGGCGCCGGGAAGCGGCCGTGATCGAGCGGGTGGGGGGGAGCAGCACCCGGGCCTGCTCCCCCCGGAACACCACCAGGGCGATCTGGTCGCGGCGGCGATAGGCCTCCGCCAGCAGCTGCAGCACCGCTCCCTTGGCCGCCTGCATGCGGTTGAGGGCCATCGATCCGGAGGCATCGACCACGAAGATCACCAGGGCCCCGGCCTTGCGCGCCAGCCATTTGATCCGCAGATCGTCCTCCCGCAGGAGGAGCCGCCGCCGATCGCCGCGGCCATGGCTGCGCCGCCGGGCCTTCTGGTGAGGTGCCGCCGCCCGCAGGGTGGCATCGATCGCCACCCGCCGGACCGGCCCCCGCGGCAGGATCGGTTTCACGTAGCGCCCCCGCTCCAGGGAGTGCACCACTCCCCCTCCGCCCGCCTTGCCATGGCGCCGCGCCGCCCTCTGGGCGAAGGCCAGCAGGGCCGGATCCAGCACCACTCCCTCCGGGCTGAACAGGAAGCTCTCCGGCAGGTCCCCGGCCAGCGGCGGCGTGGGCTGGGATTCCTCGGGAACCTCCTCCCCCTGCGCAGGCGGGTCCGGTTCCTGTGGGGGCGGGGACGGGGGGGGAGGCGGCTGCTCCGGAGCGGGCGGCTGCAGCACCGCCGCGCGGGGCAGGATCACCAGCTGCACGGCCAGGCGCAGGTCATCGGCATCCACCACCGCCCGGCCGGAGAGGGCCGCATGGGCTTTCGCCACCCGCACGGCGAAGAGATCGGCCCGGTGACCCTCCACCCCGGCGCGGATCGCCTCCTCCACCAGGTAGGCCACCTGGGCAGGCTCCAGCCGCACCTTCCCCAGGGCGGCACCGGCCCGTGCCAGACGCTGCCGCAGATGCTCGAGGCCCGGGGCGAAGCGGCTCCAGAAGGCCTCGGGGGCAGCGGCATGCTGCAGCACCCGGTCGGTGGCCTCCACCCGCTCGCTCAGGGCGAGGTCGTCGTCGGCCGTGAGCACGAGGGCGAAGCGATCGATCCAGTGGGCCCGCAGCTCCCCTTCCTCGGGGTTGTAGGTGGCGATCAGCCGGGGGCGGCAGGGATGGTGAAAGCTGATCCCTTCCCGCTCGACCCGGTTGACGCCATCGGCCAGCACGTTGAACAGCAGCGCCGCGATGCCGGGATCGAGCAGGTTGAGTTCATCCACGTAGAGCAGGCCCCGATGGGCCTGCGCCAGCAGCCCCGGCTGGAACACGGGCCTGCCGGAGCGGATCGAGCGGCCCACGTCGACCGATCCCAGCAGCCGGTCTTCCGTGACACCGAGCGGCACCTGCACGAAGGGAACCGGAACGAGCCGGCTGGGCAGGGCCCGGGAGCTGGCGGCCCGCCGGGCCGTGGTGGCGTCATCCCAGTCGCTGGGATCGGCCGGATCGGCGTTGCAGCAGGAACTGCGGATCACCCGGATCGGGGGCAGCAGGGCATGGAGGCCGCGGGCCATCACCGATTTGGCCGTGCCGCGTCGGCCGGCGATCACGGCCCCGCCGAGGGCGGGATCCACCGCCAGGAGCAGCAGGGCCGTGCGCACCGACTCCTGCCCCACCACCGCATGCAGCGGGAACCCCCGGGGGGGCACTAGGCGCTCACCCCTTCCAGTTCGGCATCGGTGAGGTCGTGCAGGGCCCGCAGGCGCTGCAGCTTCTCCTCGCTGGTGCTCCAGATCCCGCGGGAGCTGGCTTCGAGCAGGCGGCCCACCACATTGCGGAAGGCCTCCGGATTGGCCCGGCGCAGCCGCTCCGCCATCGCCGGATCGAGGGCATAGGTGTCGGCCGCCTGGTCGTAGACCCAGCCGTCGCGGAAGTCGGCGGTGCCGGCCCAGCCGAGCAGGGCCGTCATCCGCTGGGAGATCTCGTAGGCCCCGCCGGAGCCCATCGCCGCCATCGCCTCGGCCCAGCGGGGGTTGAGCAGCTTGGTGCGGTACTCCATCCGCAGCAGTTCCTCCAGGTCCCGGGGGGTGGTGTCCTTCGAGAAGCTCTCCACGAAGCTGGCCGCCACCTTCGCGCCCCGCTGGGTCTCGGCGGCGCGCTTGAGGCCGCCGGTGTTGGCGTAGTACTCCTGAATGTCGGTGAGGCCGTATTCCACCGAATCGATCTGCTGCACCACCCGCTCGGTGCTGGTCAGCAGGGAGGAGAGCACGTCGGGGCGGGCCTGGCCCTTGTCGCTGCGGCCGTAGCTGAAGGCATTGCGGCGCTGCCAGGTGCTGCCCAGTTCCTCGCCGCTCTCCCAGTTGGCATCGTTCACCCGGTCGTTGACCAGGGAACCGAAATCACCGGCAGGATTGGAGAAGAGCCGGGCCGTCGGATTCTCCACGCCGCTCGCTTCGAGGGCACGGCAATGGCGGCGGATGAAGTTGCGCTCCGAGGGCTCTTCGGAAGCCGCGGCGCGGCGAAAGAGATCGTCGAGCAGCTCGATGATGTTCACGAAGCTGTCGCGGAAGATGCCGGAGAGGTTGACCAGCACATCGATGCGGGGGTGATCGAGGCTCTCGAGCGGCCGCAGCGCGTAGCGCACGATGCGGCCGGTGGCCTCCTGCACCGGCTCGGCCCCCACCAGCTCCAGCAGGATCCCCAGGGATTCGCCCCGGGTCTTGATCGCATCGAGCCCCCAGAGCATCACCGCCACCGTTTCCGGCCAGTCGCCGTGCTCCTCACGGTGCCGCTCGAGGATGCGCCGGGCGATTGTCCGGCCCCGCGCCATCGCCCCGGGGGAGGGCATGCGGTAGGGGTCGAGGGCGTGGATGTTGCGCCCTGTGGGCAGCACGCCCGGACCGTCGCGCAGCAGGTCCCCGCCGGGGGCGGGAGGGATGAATTCCCCGTTGAGGCCCCGCAGCAGATTGGAGAGTTCCTCCGGCGTGCGCGCCAGCAGGCCGGCGATGGTGAGGGCCTCGGCGATCCGCTGGCGCAGCAGCTCGAGACGGGCCGGCTCGGGCTCCCGGCCGTGGTGGCGGAGCAGCAGCTCCTCGGTTGCCTGCTTCGCCTCGGCATTGCTGCGGGGCAGGGGCTGACGGCAGAGATCGGCCAGCAGCTCCGCGGAGGGGACCGGTGGGGCGGAGTCGTCGCCCTCCGCCGGGGGAGTGAAGTAGGCCTTGAGATACCCCTCCAGTTCGTCGGTGTCGGGGGCCTGCCCCAGGGTGTGCAGACCGCTGGAGAAGAGGCGGTTCTCCAGCAGCTGCAGGTAGCCGGAGAGTTCGATCAGCCAGGGGTCGAAGTCACCGGTGGGGGGACAGTCGGCGTCGAGGCCCGTATCGCTCACCTTCTTGAGGATCGCCTCGCGCAGGGCCTCGTTGCGCTGGGGATCCTCCCGGTATTCGCCGATCAGATCCCGCAGCGCCACCAGCTCCCGGTAGAGCCCGGCCCGGCCGTAGGGAGGAACGTTGTGGGAGATGAGCACGCCGTAGCCGCGGCGTTTGGCCAGCATCGACTCGGAGGGATTGTTGGCCGCATAGACATAGAGGTGGGGCAGGTCGCCCAGCAGCAGGTCGGGCCAGGAATCACCGGTGTTGCCCAGGGGCGAGCCGGGCAGCCACTCCACCGTTCCATGCATGCCGAAGTGCACCACCGCATCGGCACGGAATTCATGCTGCAACCAGCCGTAGAAGGCGGCGTACTGGGGGTGGGGCGTGAGGTCGCGCTCGTACATCAACCGCATCGGATCACCGGCCAGCCCCAGGGGCGGCTGCACCCCGATCCACACATTGCCGAAGCGAACCCCACCCAGCAGGTAGCGATCGCCGAGGGTGCGGATGCCGCTGCCAGCGAGGCCCTTCCACTGGGAAGCGATCCGCCGGGAGTGCCAGGGGCCCAGCCAGCTCGTCAAAGTGGCGATGCTCACCGTGGCGGTGGCCGTTTCCTCGAAGGATTCCCCTTCCGGAATGCTTCCCACCCAGGCCTGGTCGGCCTCCCGCACCCGCTGCAGAAGGCTGTCGCCATCCGGGGGCAGCTCGCCCAGCTCATAGCCGGCCTGCTGCAGGGCCCGCAGCAGGCGCAGCAGGGATTCCGGCACGTTGAGCAGGGCGGCGGTGCCGACGGCGCCGTAGCCGGGAGGGAAGCCGTAGAGCACGATGGCGATGCGACGCTCGGCGGGAGGCTTGCGGCGCAGGGCGATCCAGGCGTTGAGGCGTCCGGTGAGCCGCTTCACCCGCTCGGGCACCAGGTAGATGCGATCCCCCACCAGGCCCCCGAGGGGCACCGGATCGATGGCGCCGTCGAGTTCGGGCAGGGCGAACAGCACCACCCCCTGCAGGCCGCCGATGCCCTGCCGGGTCCAGGAGTGGATGTCCTGGATCAGCAGGGGGGCGGACACCAGGTAGGGCACGTTCTTGGCCTGCAGGATCCGCTGGGCCACCTCCTCCCGCCGACCGGCCTGCATCGACCCGGCGGGTCCTCCCACCAGGGGGAAGCCGATGGTGGAAACGATCGCCGCCACGGGCACGGCCCGTGACCGTTCGCGGCCCCCCCCCTCCTGAGCGGCCAGCTCGCTGTCGCTGGTCATCCAGTCGCGCACGGCCATGTGGGCCTCCACGCCATTGATGAACACCGGCAGGGGCAGCAGCCGGGCCGCCTCGAAGCCACGGATCAGCTCACCGATGTAGGGCTGGTCGGTGATCACGTGCTTGCGGTAGAGCAGCAGCCCCACCACGGGCCAGTCGGCGCGCTCCGGGTGGCTGCGACGCACCCAGGCCAGGTAGGCGGCCGGAGAGGGGAAGAACCCTTCGTGCTCGGGATGGAGCAGGCCGAGATCGGGCGTGGCAAGTGGCGGGGGGATGGGCCCCACCTCCAGCCCCAGACCATGCTGGGCGAGGTAGAGGAAGAGCGCCGTCACGTTGCCGCTGCCGCCGGCATTCCAGTAGCCGTAGAGGATCAGCCAGTGGCGCAGGTCCTGCACCTTGCGGGAGGGGATGAAGCGCAGCAGTTTCGGCCCCACCTTGAGGAAGCCGAGGTAGCCGGCCAGGCGGTCTTCCTCCCTGCCGCCGCCGAACTTGGCCAGGATCGCCCGGATCGGCCTGGGCATGCCCTTCGCGTCGCCACGGATGGAGAACCTGCCGAAGCGGGTGAGGGCCATCAGCTCGAGAGCCGATTCGAACACCAGCCGGATCGGGATCGCCTCCAGCCTCTGGCGCAGCCACTCCACCTGGTCGAAGTCGAAGATCAGGCTGGCGAAGAAGGCATCGGCCCCCTGCAGCGCTGCCTCCACCTCGGCGGGCGCTGCGGCGATGTCGCGATCGCTGAACACCCGCACCTCCAGCTGCGGGCAGCACTCCTGGGCCTGGGCCGCGGCCCGGCGGTAGAGATCGGCGTTGAAACTCTCGAAGCCGGCGATCAGCACGATCCGCTTCATGGGCCCTTTCCTCCGCGATGCATGTCGGCTGCCGGCACGGCTGCGCCCCGGGGTACCCACCCCAGGCTACGAAGAGGGCAGGGAGAGCGGGTCCTGACCAGGAATCCATCACGCCGGCCATCGGTGCTGCGGATGCAGGTGATGGCGGCAGATGAGGCGCTCCACCCGCTTCCGGCCGATGGGACGGCCGGCCTCCCGCAGCTCCCGGGGGAGGCGTCGTGAGCCGTAGCGGCGCCATCATGGCTGGGCTGATGACTGGGTTCGGCGGGAAGGTCGAGCGCCGGAGAAGCATGTCCCTGCGGCAGCAGCAGAGGGACCAGAGGCGTGATCTGGGCCACAACCCCAGCGAGCCGCCGGTAGTCGACAGGGAGCTGGAGGCACCAGCTGGATTCAGTCGTAGGACCAGAAGGGAAGAGTTGCCCTGGCATGAGGCGACACTCACCTCTGCACATCAAGAATGATCCTTTGAAGTGAAGATTCTTGTCGGCATGAACCACCCGGAGGCGGCAAGTGTCTATGATCGGTGAAGATAGATCAGCTGAAGATAGCAGCGTGATTTCGCAGGTCGCACCTGCAACTAAGTTCACTATATATCGTCCACCATGTTCAGGAGTCGTTTGCCATGACCAGCCAAACTCTCTCGTCCACTGTCAACGGTGTTGACGTGGTGAAACTGAAAGAGACCATCGGCGCGATTCAGGAATCTCCATCACTTGCTGAATTTCGCTTCCGCATCAAGAATCAGTGGCTCGGTGGCGGACATAACCGCACCACTGTCAAGGCCTCCCATGGAGCCGGACAGGACTTCGTCGACCGAGAAGACAAGTTCGTGATGGAAGCCGACGAACCTCCGATCCTCCTCAGTGGCGACAAGGCCGCCAATCCGGTGGAGCACCTCCTCCACGCACTGGTCTCCTGCGTGACCACCACTGCCGTGTACCACGCCGCCGCCCGTCACATCCCGGTGGAATCGGTGGAATCGGAACTGATTGGAGACCTGGATCTTCGAGGATTCCTCGGCCTGGACCCGAATGTTCCGAAGGGATATCGATCGGTGACCATGCGCATGCACATCACCGGTGATCTGACTGAGGAGCAGAAACGGGAAGTGATGCAACTCGGCTGCAAGTACTCGCCAGTCTTCAATTCGGTTTCTCCTGGTGTGCCGATCTCGGTGGAACTGGTTGAGTGACGATCCTGTCTGAGTGCAACTGTCTGAGTGCAACTGGAAGGATGTCCCTGGCATCAAGTACACGACGCGCTCTTCTCCCCTTGGTGATGGGGCTCTGCCTTCAGGGCCCCATCGGCTTCGCCCAGACTCAGGCACCGCCCCTCTACGACAATCTCGGTCAGCATCACTACCCTCTCTCGATCAGGAATCCACAGGCGCAGGCCTACTTCGATCACTCGACCTGGTCGAGGGACACCGTCGAGTCAGGATTCATGCCGGCAACGCACGGTCAGCAGACTGAGCGCGATCACTTCGTGGCCACGCCGACAAGGCACTCACCCGGCGCCTCGAATCCAGCCGCCGTTTCGAAACTGCGCCTGGAGTCTTCCACTTCGCTCCACACGGAATCGCGCTCTTGAAATGACAGGTGAGCCATCATCGCATTGAATCCACCGAAGGCCTCCCGGGCGACCTGGACGTACTCGGCGGCACTGGTGATCCGATCGGGGCGGGAGTTGCGCGCGCCGGCGGATGATGGAAGCCGGCACAACACCACATCGAAGCAAGCGTCGGGGAGATCCAGGATCTCGCCATCCATGGTGTGGGTCTCGATCTGTCTGAGTCCACGTTCTCGGGCGACCTGGAGCGCAAGCTCAAGGATTCCTTCCGAGATGTCGGTGGCCAGCACGTAACCGGCGGGGCCGACGCGTTCGGCGGCACTGACAGCCGGTTCCCCTGCCCCGGCGGCGATGTCCAGTATGCGCTGACCGGGCTGAACCCGGGCCAGGTCGAGCATCTGGCGGGTCGCTTCGCCATACCAGCGATCCAGGGTGGGAGTCCAGCGCCGCCATGCTGCACCGTCTCTGTTCCATTGCATCCAGGTGTTGGCCGGCCTGGGGTGCCTCGGATGGACATCGCCAGGCCTGTCCCCTGACCTAGCGCACTTGCGTCAGGCCCGGCGGATTCCAGGTGCCTGCGCCGGGTGGCAGGATCGACGGCGCCTCGGTCTTCGGCCAATACAGTCGCATCACCAGATAGATGGGGCCATCCGGCGCGGGCAGCCAGTTCGACTCCTTGTCCTTGCCGGGCGAATCCTTCTGGATGTAGAGCGTCAGCGAGCCGTCCGCGTTCTTCTTCAACGACGGCAGCATCGGGGAGTTGATCAGGTAGCGGTTGATCGGGTTCTTGATCAGTAGCTGGGTCTTGCCGTCGTACATGGTCACCGACCAGAAGGCATTGACCGGCGGGAACTGGTCCTTGGCGAAGGTCAGCGTGTAGGTGTGCTTGCTGCCGTCGAGCACCTCACCGTTGGCCAGCGTTTTGGTGAGGGGATACACGGCTTCGATGGCATCGTTGCCGTAGATGCCGCCCTTGGCGGCCGCGGCGCGCTTGAGCCAGTCGCCGCTGTAGAAGGCGCGGTTGCCGAACAGCGAGCCGACCTTCCAGCCGTTGATGTTCTTCTGCCCGGTTTCCAGATACTTGTCGACTTTGCTCTCGCCTTTTTTCATCGCCAGCAGGAGGGCGGCCTTGTGCTCGGCGGAGAGATCCTTGACGTTGAACTTCTTGCCGGGGCCGATGCCGATGCTGGCGAGCCTGGCTCGGATCGCTTCCTCCTCGGGGCCAGGCGGCGCGAACTGCAGCGCGAAGTCCAGGTACTCGAAGAAGTTGGTCTTCACCAGGTCCTTGTCGATCTTCGGGAAATCGATGGCCGGCGCCGCCGGAGGGGGCGGTTGCTTGAGGTACGCCGAGAGCGGCTGAACCTTGTAGCCCGCCTGCACCTTCTCGACGTTGGGCATGTCCTTGGCGTCGAAGAGCTGGGTGCGGTAAGCGGCGAGCGAGAACTCCGTGGTCGAGCGGAATACCTGCTTGATGCCTGACGGCGTTTTGCCCTTCCAGTTCGGGCCGACGACCATGTAGTCTCCGGCGCCATTCCCGGTCGCGCGGCTGCCGATATAGCCGTAGTTGAAGGTGTTGCCGTCGATCAGCTGCACGGAGTAGTAGCGCTTCTTTTCCACAGCCGGCACCGACAGCACCATCGGCTCCGCCCGTAGATCCATCCACATCAAGGAGTAGGGAGTGTCACTGTTGGGCGTGACGATCGCCGTGTCTTCGTAGGTGAAGACGCGGGCCTCGTTGTGGATCTGGTTGAAGGGTGCCTTGAACTGGCCCGAGTTCCTGTCCACCGCATAGTCGTACATGACGGCGTAGTTCATCACGATCGGCAGGCCGTAGATGAAGCCTGCCTCGGCGATGGCCTTGATTTCCGCAGTGCCTGGCGCCGTCATCGCGGCGTGCGCGAAGGGGTCGACGGGCTTGCTCCAGCCGGGCGGCGCCACCACAACAATCGCGCCACACAGTGCACCCAAGAACAAGGCGCGTCTCTGCCTACTCATCTTTGCTTCCTTTCAGATTGATCACTATTCTAGCCCTTATCCGGGAGGCACACCTATTCCAGCCCCCCCAACGCTCCAATTCAGAAGCGGGCACGCATCACCACACGGGAGGCAGCTCATGCTTTCGACTTCTGTATCTGGATGGTAGAGTATTCAGTGGCGTTCTCAACAGTTACCCGATTTCAGATTCCGCCGGAGCTCATGGCCTGCTTCGGTGGAACCAACAATCTCGGTCACGACGCCAATAACTCGACGTGTGTCATAGTATCCGACACGTACCAGTACGCCACGTGCTGAACGGCGTCGCCATGTCGCTCCAATGACTCCTGGTAGATGCTGTCCCCCGAGACAGGTTGGATCAGTTCGATCTGGGTGTCTCCCGCGTAGGCGATGTGAAGATTGCAGACCCAGTTCCCCGGCTTTCCGAGATACGTGCCTTCGGTATCCTTTGCGGCGAGATTGTCCATGAGCATGAAGCGGCTGATTCCCATCGTTTCAACGAAGAACTTCTCGGCGGCTGCAAGGTCTCTGACAACCCAGGCAACCTGGCAGAACGCTGGAGCGAGAATCGGCTTTCTCATGGCTGGACTCCAATGGTTTCCGTGTGGACTGAGTCGGTCTAACGCCGGCCATCACCAAGCCGCCAGGAGTATGGCGGACGACTGCTGCATCGCATTAGTCACCTTGAGGAGGCGGTTCAGGTGAATGGCCTGGTTGGAAAGTGCTTTTCGCCCTGAAAGGAAACCTCTCGGGAGTGCGTATCGACTCAACTGACAAGTCAACGTCAAGCTCAGGCCAATAGAGATGATCAGCGATGGGGGGCCTAACGTTCATAACTTGCTCAATCGTGGCGGCCTTGAACCAGGGAAACTCCGACCATTGGACATCCAGCTCTTCGTCATCAATAAGCATCAAAATACCGAATCCAGAAATATGGGTGACCTCAGCTTCCAAAGTGGTTGCTCCAGGCATCGATGATCTCCTGTTGACGTGACACCACAAGGCGTTCGGCATCCTTGACCTGATTACCCATAAAGCTCCGCGAGCCTGAGCTCCCACTCCATACAGGGCAAGCAGCAGCAGACCGGGTTGGCGATGCGATCCCTCATCGCCGCCATCGAGAAGTGCCTGCTGAAACGGAAGCAGTAGGCCCCAAGGTGGCGCCTGGCGTCGTTGCCGAAATCAAAGACGTGGAAGGTGCTGCCTGGAACTGGATGCCACTGCGTGCCATGACCCGACTGGTAGTTGGGTACCAGCCCAGGCGGCCAGGCTGGCCTGGTGCCATTGCCGCTGCGGGCACTCCGTGGAGGGCAGCCTCGGTGGGCAGATCGAGGGCGGTGCTGGATTCATCGAGCATCACCAGCTCCCAAGGCCACAGCAGCGCCCGGGCGAAGGCCAGCCGCTGCCGCTCGCCGCCGGAGACCACCAGGCTCAAGTCCTGCTCGTCACCCGGATCGGGATGGCGATGCCGCCAGGTGGCCGAGCTGCAGGCGCTCGAGTGCGGCCCACGGCTCCTCAACGCCCGGCGGGTCCGCCGGATCCAATCCCATCAGCATCGATCCGTCCAGGCAGATGATGAGCAGCCGGCCAACGGTCGAACTTCGTGAACGTGGTGGGGTTCCATGCCAATGGAGGCTGCCGCCACGGCCTGGTCACAACCAGGATGGCGTCACACTCGTCACCCGTGCCCAGCGCCACCCCAGCCCCGTGAGCCTGTCCCCCCTGGCCTGCCGCCAGCTGGCGACCTACTTCGTCAACAGCGGCCGGGTGGTGCCGGCGGTGGTGGTGGATCCCGATGGTCGCCTGCGGGCCCAGTGGTGGCCCCTTCCCTCCTGCAGCGATCGGGAGCTGCTGGCCCTCCATCTGGTCGACGACAGCCTGGAATCCCAGGAGCGGCTCGCCGAGGCCCTGGCCGACGCGGTGGATGCTCTGGTGCGCAGCCGGACGAAGGCGGACGAACAGCTCCCGAGCCTCCCCGCCGACCTGGCGGCGCACTGGCTGGCGGCCCTCACCGGTCCGGATCCCTACCTCCCGGAGGGAGCGGATCTGCCCAGCGAGGCGGCGTTTCTGCGGGTGGTGCGGGGCTGGTGGCGGCAGGGGGCCGGCGGCGCCATCGGCGACGTGCAGCTGACCCTCCGTTTCCATGAACCCGCCAGCAGCGGAGGCCAGCACTGGGTGGTGGAGCTGATGCTGCGGGCCACCGCCGACCCCAGCCTGATGGTGCCCCTGGCGGATTTCTGGGCGGGTTCCAGCCCCTTTCCGGCCGATCAGTTCGAGGCGGTGCTGGGCCAGCTGGGTCTGCTCTGCCGCCTGGCCCCGGAACTGGCGGGCCTGCTCGAACGTCCGTCGCCGGCGTCGCTGGAGCTGGAGGAGCAGCCCCTGCTGCACCTGTTGCGGCACCGCTCCGCGGTGCTCGATGAGGCCGGCTTCGCCCTGCTGCTGCCCAGCTGGTGGCGCCATGGTCACCGCCTGGGGCTGCGGGCCAAAACGAACCAGCGCTCCTCCCCCAGCACCCCCGCAGGCGAAGGGGGCGGCCTGAACCTGCAGGCGTTGGTGAGCTTCCGGTGGCAGGCCGTGCTGGGGGATCAACCCCTCACCAGCGCCGAGCTGGAGCGCCTGCGGCGGGCCGCCGAGGCCAAGCGGTCCCTGGTGAGACTGCGGGGCGCCTGGACCTTGATCGAGCCCCACGCCATCGAGGCGCTGCTGCGCCATGCGGGGCTGGAGGGGGAAGCCAGCGGCGTCGAGCTGCTGCGGGCGAATCTGGGCCTGGGGGGCCTGGATCTGCCGGAGGCGGTCGATCTGATCGGTGTGGAGGCCAGCGGTGCGCTGGGGGAATTGCTCAGCGGCGACCTGCAGGCTCGCGCCACCCCGATCCCCACCCCCGCCGCCTTCCAGGGTCAGTTGCGGCCCTACCAGGAGCGGGGACTGGGCTGGCTGGTGTTCCTGGGCCGGCTGGGGCTGGGTGCCTGCCTCGCCGACGACATGGGCCTGGGCAAGACCGCCCAGCTGATCGCCTCGCTGCTGGCCGATCCCCTCGAGGCCCCCACCCTGGTGGTGGCGCCGGTCTCGCTGCTGGGGAACTGGAAGCGGGAGCTCGAGCGGTTCGCGCCGGGGCTGCCGGTGGTCGTGCACCACGGCCCGGAGCGCTTCCGCGGCACCGCCAAGGCGTTCGCCCGCCGGCTGCAACGCCTGGCCGGCAAGGGGAGTGGGGGCCCCTGGCCCGTGCTGCTCACCACCTACGGCCTCGTCAGCCGGGATGCCTCCCTGCTGGCGCCGATGCGGTTCGGCCGGCTGGTCTTCGACGAGGCGCAGCACCTGAAGAACCCCTACACCGCCATGAGCAAGGCGGCCGCCACCCTCCAGGGAGAACGGCGCGTCGCCCTCACCGGCACCCCCGTGGAGAACAGGCTCAGCGAGCTGTGGGCCCTGATGCAGCAGCTCAATCCCGGCCTGCTGGGCAGCCTGCAGCAGTTCCGCACTCACTTCGCCACCGCGATCGAGCGGGATCACGACAGCGAGGTGGCCGGCCGGCTGCAGCGGCTCACCGCTCCCTTCATCCTCAGACGGCTCAAGAGCGACCGGGCCATCCTTCCCGATCTTCCGGCCAAGATCGAGCAGAGCGAAGCCTGCACTCTCAGCGCCGAGCAGGCCAGCCTCTACCAGGCGGTGGTGGAGGAGCTGCTGGAAGCCGCCTCCAGCAGCGACGGGATCGAGCGCCACGGGCTGGTGCTGGCCGGCCTCACCCGCCTCAAGCAGGTGTGCAACCATCCGGCCCACTACCTGGATGACGGTTCGGCCCTCCCGTCACGATCCGGCAAGCTGGATCGGGTCGAGGAGCTCATCGACGCCATCCTCGATGCCGGCGAGAAGGTGCTGATCTTCACCCAGTTCACCGCCTGGGGGGAGCGACTGCGGGAGCACCTGGGGCGACGCCACGGCACCGAACCCCTGTGGCTGCATGGCGGACTGGCGCGACGGTCGCGCGATGCCATGGTGAAGCGCTTCGGGGAGAAGGACGGTCCGCCGCTTTTCCTGCTGTCGCTGAAGGCGGGGGGCACCGGCCTCAACCTCACCGCCGCGTCCCATGTGATCCACTACGACCGGTGGTGGAACCCGGCGGTGGAGGACCAGGCCACCGACCGGGCCCACCGCATGGGCCAGCGGCGCACGGTTCATGTGCACAGGCTGATGTGCGGCGGCACCATCGAGGAACGCATCGACGCCATGATCCAGAGCAAGAAAGCCCTCTCCGAACAGGTGGTGGGCAGCGGCGAGGGATGGCTGACCCAGCTCTCCACCGACGAGCTGCGGGAGGTGATCCGCCTGCGGCCGGAGGCCCTCGCCGAATGAGTCCGCCGCGGGAGAGTGCACGGCGGTCGGCTCCCCAGCGGCGCTGGTGGTCGCAGCGCTTCATCAGCGTGCTGGAGGGCTATGGCCTGGGGTCCCGCATGGAGCGGGGCCGCCGCTACGCCCGCACGGGACAGGTGCTGGAGCTGGAGGTGGAGCCGGGGGTGCTGAGGGCGCGGGTGCAGGGCTCCAGACGCAGTCCCTATCGGGTGCGGGTGGAGACGGAGGTGCCGGACACGCCGCGATGGGCCGCGATCGAGGCGGCATTCGCCGAGCGCATGGGCTGGGTGGCCCGGCTGCTGGCCGGCGAGGTGCCGCACGACCTGGAGGAGGCGTTTCGTGATGCCGGGGTGGCCCTGTTCCCCCGGCGATGGGATGACCTGGAGGCTGGCTGCAGCTGCCCGGACGGTGCCGTGCCCTGCAAGCACATCGCCGCCAGCCTCTACGTGTTCGCCCAGCGGCTCGATGACGATCCCTGGCTCCTGCTGGCCTGGAAGGGGCGCAACCGACAGACGCTCATGGCCCGCCTGCAGCCCCCCTCCCCGGCGATCGACGCCGATGACACCCTGCCCCTCTGGTGGCCCAGGGGGCTGCGGGCCCGGTCCGGCCAGCGCGTCGTGATCCCTGAGCCCTTGGCGCCCGATCCCCCCGAGCACGTGCTGGAGCGGATGGGGCCGGTGCCGTTGCCTGAGGGACTGCGGCAGCGGTTGGTGGGCCTCTACGAGCAGATGGTGGCTTCGCCGTGGGCTCCCCAGGCCGGAGGAGAGGAGAATGGGCTGTAGGGATGGAGGCATGATCGCTCCATGCCCCAAGGGCCCATCAGCGGCTCAAACCAGACCAAACCGGCTACCCGTCGCAAACAGGGACCGCCGCGAGCTGCGCCCGACGCCCACCCCAGGAGGACCACGCATCAGGGGTTGCCTTCAGATGCTGGAGCGTGCGGATCTGCTGCCCGCGCATCGGCCAGCATGACCCCTGCGCTCTCCTGCCCGCCGTGGCCCCGCCGATCCGGCTGACCTTCCTCACCGCTCCCCTGCTCGCGGTGCTGCTGCTGCTGGCGGCGCCGGTCCGCGCCGACGATGCCCAGGCCGCTCTCGATTCCTGCCTCGGGGACCGCCGCTCCCTGATCGTGTCGAACCGGATGCCCTACACCCCCGTGCAGGTGCAGGGGACCTACGGATTCTTCGTGGTGGATCTCGGCTCCGATGGCAGCGCCATCTCCCCCGGCACCTTCCTGGGCGGCGGGCGGCCTGCCCCGGCCGCGGGAACGGCCGATCGCTTCGAGCGGGTCGACTTCTTCGGGCCCTGGGGGCCTCTGCGGCTGTCGGTGCAGGACCACGCCGGCATCCGTGGCCTCCTGCCCCAGGCCGGCATCATCGGCACCGATCTGCTCGCCTCCCACGTGGTGACGATCGACTACGGCCGCTCGCTGCTGCACCGCGCCGAACGGGATCGCTTCTGCAGTGACGCAGTGCTGCGCCGGGCCGGCTTCCGGGCCGCCAGCACCGGCGGGTACTACGGCACGAATGCCGCCGCCCTCACCTGTCCGGCGGCGGCGCGCGCCCGCGGCTGCCCCAACATCCCCACGATCCCGATCCGGATCGGCGGCGTGGCGGCCGTCGCCCAGATCGACACGGGCTACGACGACGGCCTCCACCCCCCCTCGCTCAACATCAACCCCGCCTTCCTGCGGCGCCTGCAGGCGGCCGGGGTGCCGCTGCGGCCCCTTCCCGGCGCCTCCCTCAGCCTCAGCACCTGCGTCCCCGGCGTGCGCGAACGGGTGACGGCCTATGGGCTGGCTCCTCCCCTCACCGTCGACTTCCTCGGTCTGGCCGGCAGACCGGTGCGTTCGGAGCCGGGTGTGACCCTGTTCGTGAAGGAAACGCCTCCAGCGGCGAGACGCTGCGGTGGCATCGGCACCTGGAGCCGGCCGGCGGGTCAGCTGGGGGCCTCCTTCTTCGCCTCCCAGGACGCCTTGATCATCGATCCCTTCCGCCAGCGGGTGTGGTGGCGGTAGGGGCGGGCGAAACAGGGATCAGTACACCTCCAGGGCGGCCACGTCCGGCCGGTCGGCCGCCAGCACCACCCGCTGGCGCGACGACTCGCCGCAGCTGCGGGGGGTGGGGAAGATCTTGCCCGGGTTGGCCAGGCCGGCCGGATCGAAGGCCTGGCGCACCAGCTGCATCGTGGCCAGATCATCGGGGCCGAACATCCAGTCGAGGTAGCAGCGCTTGTCGTTGCCCACGCCGTGCTCACCGGTGATGCTGCCCCCGGCGTCGATGCAGAGCCGCAGGATCTCGGCCCCCAGCTCCTGCACCTTCTCGATCACGCCCGGCTCGTCGGCCCGGTAGAGGATCAGCGGATGCAGATTGCCGTCGCCGGCGTGGAACACGTTGGCCACCGGCAGGTCGTACCTGCGGCCGAGCTCCTCGATCGCCGCCAGCACCTTCGGCAGGGCGCTGCGGGGCACGACGCCATCCTGCACGTAGTAGGTGGGGGTGATCCGCCCGGCGGCCGCGAAGGCCGACTTGCGCCCCTTCCACAGCAGGGCCCGGTCGGCCTCCTCCGTGGCCCGGCGGATCGTGCGCGCCCCGGCCTGGCGGCAGAGGGCCTCGGCGATCTCCACCGCGGCGGCCACCTCCCGTTCCTGGCCGTCGAGCTCGATCAGCAGCACCGCCGCCGCATCGCGGGGATACTCATCGGCCCCGAAGAGATCGTCGACGGCATTGATCGCGAAGTTGTCCATGATCTCCATCCCCGCCGGCAGCACCCCCGCCGCCGTGACCAGCCGCACGGCCTCGCCGGCCGCCTCCATCGCCTCGAAATCGGCCAGCAGCACCGCCACGCTCTGGGGGGCCCGCAGCAGCCGCAGGGTGATCGCGGTGGCGATGCCCAGGGTGCCTTCGCTGCCGATGAACACCCCCCGCAGATCGAGTTCAGGGGTTTCCGCCAGGGAACTGCCGAAGCGGGTGACGCTGCCGTCGGGCAGCACCACCTCCAGGCCCAGCACGTGGTTGCTGGTCACTCCGTACTTGAGGCAGTGCACCCCCCCGGAGTTCTCCGCCACATTGCCGCCGATGCTGCACACCACCTGGCTGGAGGGGTCGGGGGCGTAATAGAACCCCTCCCCCGCCACGGCCCGGGTCACCCAGCTGTTGATCACCCCCGGCTGCACCGTGATGCGCTGGTTGGGCAGATCCACCGAGAGGATCGAGCGCATGCGGCTGGTGACGATCACCACGGCCTCCTCCTCGGCCACCGCCCCCCCGGACAGCCCGGTGCCGCTGCCCCGGGCCACGAAGGGCACCCCCTGCTCATGGCAGAGCCGCACCACGGCGGCCACCTGCTCGGTGGTCTCCGGCAGCACCACCAGCCTCGGGAGCGTGACAGTGCAGGGTGAGGCCGTCGGAGTCGTAGGCGAGCAGCTCCTGGCGGGCCGCCACGACCCCCCGGGCCGGCAGCAGCCGGCGGCAGTTCCGCTCGAACCGGGGCCAGTCGATCGTCACGAACGATGCCGATGTGCCACGAACCTACCGAGTCGCCTCGGTTCGGATCGCTTCTGGGTGAGGATGGAGAACAGTGTTCCCCGCAACCGGGGAATCCATTGCTTGCCCTGTCTGCGGATCCCGCCTTGAGTTCGGCCTCCCCTTCCGCGCCGGTTTCGGCCCCCACCCTCGACACGACCCGTTCCCGGGAGATCTTCGCCGCTGCCCGGAAGCTCATGCCCGGTGGCGTCAGCTCCCCGGTGCGGGCCTTCCGATCGGTGGGGGGCGAACCGATCGTGTTCGACCGGGTGAAGGGCGCCTACGCCTGGGACGTGGACGGCAACCGCTACATCGACTACGTGGGCAGCTGGGGGCCCGCCATCTGCGGCCACAGCCATCCCGAGGTGATCGCCGCCCTGCACCAGGCCCTGGAGAAGGGCACCAGCTTCGGGGCCCCCTGCCTGCTGGAGAACCAGCTGGCGGAGCTCGTGATCGAGGCGGTGCCCTCGGTGGAGATGGTGCGCTTCGTGAACTCCGGCACCGAGGCCTGCATGGCGGTGCTGCGCCTGATCCGCGCCTTCACCGGCCGGGAGAAGGTGATCAAGTTCGAGGGCTGCTACCACGGCCACGCCGACATGTTCCTGGTCAAGGCCGGCTCCGGCGTGGCCACCCTCGGCCTGCCCGATTCCCCCGGCGTTCCCCGCTCCGTCACCGCCCACACCCTCACCGCCCCCTACAACGACCTCGAAGCGGTGAAGCAGCTGTTCGCCGAGCACGGCGGCGAGATCGCCGGGGTGATCCTGGAGCCGGTGGTGGGCAACGCCGGTTTCATCACCCCCGAACCCGGCTTTCTCGAAGGGCTGCGGGAACTCACCAAGGAACATGGCGCCCTGCTCGTGTTCGACGAGGTGATGACCGGCTTCCGCATCAGCTACGGCGGTGCCCAGGCCCGCTTCGGCATCACCCCGGATCTCACCACGCTGGGCAAGGTGATCGGCGGCGGCCTGCCGGTGGGGGCCTACGGCGGCCGCGCCGACATCATGGCGATGGTCGCCCCGGCGGGCCCCATGTACCAGGCGGGCACCCTCAGCGGCAATCCGCTGGCCATGACCGCCGGCATCAAGACCCTGGAGCTGCTCCGCCAACCCGGCACCTACGAGCGCCTCGAAACGATCACGAAGCGGCTCAGCGACGGCATCCTCACCGCCGCCCGGGAGGCGGGTCTGCCGATCACCGGAGGCAGCATCAGCGCCATGTTCGGATTCTTCCTCTGCGAAGGGCCGGTGCGCAACTTCGAGGAGGCCAAGGCCACCGACACCGAGCGCTTCGGCCGGCTGCACCGCGCCATGCTCGAGCGGGGCATCTACCTGGCCCCCAGTGCCTACGAGGCCGGTTTCACCTCCCTGGCCCACAGCGACGCCGACATCGACTCCACCCTCGCTGCCTTCCGGGAGGCATTCCAGGCGGTCGCCTGAACGGCCCCCTGGACCCCTGCGATATCCTCCGGCCGTGCCGTTGCCCCTGCGGAATCCGTGCCGTTGATCTCCCGGGGTGGTCGCTGGCTGCTGGCGGCTTCCCTTCTGGCCCTGCTTAACGGCTGCGGCGGCCGGGATTCCGGATCCGGTGGCGATGCCGCCAGGAACTCCCTGCCGATCGGTGCAGTGATCGCCCTCACCGGCAACTCCAGCGGCGTCGGCCAGGACCAGCGCATCGGCCTGGAACTGGCCCGGGATCATTTCCGGGATCAGAAACCCAGGCTGGAACTGCGGCTCGAGGACGGCGGCAGTGAGGAACAGACCGCCACCAATGCCTTCCGCGGCCTCATCAACGGCGGCGTCCTCGCCCTGATCGGCCCCTCCCTCTCCCAGCAGGCCTTCGCGGTGGATCCCCTGGCGGAGCGCGCCGGGGTACCCGTGGTCGGTCCCTCCAACACCGCCGTCGGGGTGCCCCAGATCGGCCGCTTCATCTCCCGCGTCTCGGCCCCGGTGTCGGTGGTGGCCCCCCTCTCGATCGAGGCCGCCCTCCGGCAGAACCCCGGCATCCGCCGCGTGGCGGTGTTCTTCGCCCACGACGATGCCTACAGCAGCTCCGAATCCACGATCTTCCAGAACACCCTCCGGCAGAAGGGCCTGCCGCCGGTCACGGTGCAGCGCACCAACGTGAGCGACACCGACTTCCAGAACCAGGTGACCGATGCCCTGCGCCTCAGGCCCGACCTGATCGTGATCTCGGCCCTGCCGAACGACGGCGGCAACCTGGTGCGGCAGATCCGCGAACTGGGGTACAAGGGGCCGATCGTGGCGGGCAACGGCATGAATTCACCCAACATCTACCCCATCTGCCAGAAGTACTGCGACGGCCTGCTGATCGCCCAGGCCTACAGCCCGGAGGCCCGCAGCGCCATCAACGACGCCTTCCTCGCCGCCTACCGCAGGGCCAGGGGCGGGGCCATCCCTCCCCAGTTCAGCGCCCAGGCCTTCACCGCCTACCAGGTGGTGGCCGAAGCCCTGCAGAGCCTGCAGACCAGCCTGCCCCCGGGGCAGACCGTCTCCACCCTGCCCACCGCGGAGCTGCGCAAGCGGCTCAACGCCGCCATCCTCGCCGGCAGCTACGACACGCCCCTCGGCCCGATCCGCTTCACGCCGGAGGGCGAGGTGATCCAGCAGAGCTTCCATGTCGCCCAGGTGCGCATGAACCCCGATGGCTCGAGCGGCCGCTTCGAGCTGCTTCCCTGACCGGCCCCTGCGATCCGCCGCCATGGAGACCCTGCTGCAAGTGCTCGTCAACGGCCTCTCGGTGGGGGCGGTCTATGCCCTCTTCGCCCTCGGCTACACCCTGGTGTTCTCCGTGCTGGGGGTGATCAACTTCGCCCACGGGGCCGTCTTCACCCTCGGGGCCTATTTCACCTACTGGTTCATCGGGGGCACCGCCGGCAGCAACGGTCTGCTGGCGGGGCTGCGCCTGCCCTTCGCCCTGCCCTTCTGGGCTGCCCTGCCCCTGGCCGGCCTGGCGGCCGCCATCGTGAGCCTCGGGGTGGAGGCCACCGCCTTCCGGCCCCTGCGCCGCCGCCGCGCCGAGCCCCTTCTCTACCTGATCACCAGCCTGGGGGCCGGGGTGGTGATCGTGAACCTGATCCAGCTGCTGATGGGGGCGGAGGGCTATTCCCTCCCCGTGGGTGCCCTCGGTTCCCTGCCGGTCACCCTGTCCCTTGCCGGCGCCCGGGTGCGCTCGGTGCAGCTGGTGCTGATGCTCGTCTCCGCCCTGGTGCTGGTCGGCCTCACCTGGTGGCTGGAGGGCACCCGCAGCGGCAAGGCCCTCCAGGCCGTCTCCGAGGATCCCACCACCGCCCGGCTGCTGGGCATCGACAGCGATGCCATGATCCGCCTCTGCTTCGCCGTGAGCGGGTTCCTGGCCGGGGTCTCCGGCGGGCTGGTGGGGCTGAGCCTGAGCATCACCGGGCCCTACTTCGGCATCGGCTTCGGCCTCAAGGCCCTCGGCGTGCTGGTGCTCGGGGGGCTCGGCAGTGTGCCGGGTGCCGTGCTCGCCGGGCTGATCGTGGGCCTGGCGGAAGCGATCGTGCCCGGCGATCTCTCCGGCTACAAGGACGCCGTGGCCTATGCCTTTCTCTTCGGCGTGCTGCTGCTGCGTCCGCGGGGGCTGCTGGGCCGGCCCCTGGCCACCCGGGTCTGAAGGTGGGGGAGATCTGAGCCGATGGATGCCACCCTGCTGGTGCAGATGGTGCTGGGGGCCCTGCTCGGCCTCTCGGTGTATCTGCCCCTGGCCGGCGGCCAGCTGTCGCTGGCCACCCCGGGTTTCTACGCGATCGGTGGCTACCTGGCCGCCCTGCTCTCCACCCGCTGGCCCGCCCTGGCCGGAGCCGGCCCCCTCTACCCCCTCCCTTCCCTGCTGCTGGAGATGGGGCTGGGGGCAGCCCTCGCCGCCCTGGTGGCCCTGCTGATCGGCCGGCCGGTGCTGCACCTGCGGGGCATCTACCTGGCGATCGCCACCATCGCCCTGGTGGAGATCCTGCGGGTGCTCAACCTCAACCTGCCCTTCACCGGCGGAGCCGTGGGGATCTTCGCCATCCCCCAGCCCTTCGCCGGTCCGCTGGGCTACCTGGGGGCCTCCCTGCTGCTGCTGCTGCTGGTGGCCCTGCTCTGCCAGCGGCTGGAGGGGATGCGGTTCGGCCGCGCCCAGGCCGCCATCCGCGACGACGAACTGGCCGCCCGCTGCATGGGCATCGACACGGCCGGGGTGAAGCTCACCGCCTTCGTGATCAGCGCCGTGATCGCCGCCCTCACCGGGGTGCTCAGCGCCCACTTCCTCAACACCTGGAATGCCCGGCAGGGCAGCTTCGACGCCAGCATCACCACCCTGGCCTTCGTGGTGTTCGGTGGCTCCCGCACCTGGCTGGGGCCGGTGCTCGGCGGTCTCGCCCTCACCGCCCTTCCGGAGCTGCTGCGGCCGATCGGGGATCTGCGCCTGATCGTGTATGGCCTGGTGATCCTGGTGGGTCCGGTGGCCTTCCCCCAGGGGCTGATCACCCCGGAACGGCTGCGGGCCCTGGCCCGGATGGCCCCCTGGCGCCGTCACCGGCAGGGGACGGCATGACCGCGACCCGGACCGGTGACGCAGGGGAGGGCTTCCCTCTGCTGCAGGTGGAGGGGCTGAGCTGCCGCTTCGGCGGACTGCTGGCCCTCGATTCCGTGAACCTGCAGGTGGCGGAGGGGGAGATCTTCGGGCTGATCGGACCCAACGGCGCCGGCAAGACCACCCTGTTCAACGTGATCTCCGGCCTCACCCGGGCCAGCGGCGGCCGGGTGCTGTGGCGCGGCCAGCCGATCCCCTCCCGCCGCCCGGAGCGGATCAACCGCCTCGGCATCGCCCGCACCTTCCAGAACCTGCGCCTCTTCGACAGCCTGCCGGCCCTCGACAACGTGCTCGTGGGCCTGAACCGCCAGGATCGCCATCCTCTGGCGGGGGCCCTCCTGGGCAGCCCGTCCTTCCGCCACCATCAGCTCGGGCTGCGCCAGCGGGCCCGGGAGCTGCTGGCGCTGGTCGAGATGGAGGAACTGGCCGACCAGCCGGCAGGAGCTCTTTCCTATGGCGATCGCCGCCGGCTGGAGATCGCCCGGGCCCTGGCCACCGGCCCTGCCCTGCTGCTGCTCGATGAACCGGCCGCCGGCATGAACCCGGCCGAGAAGGAGGATCTCTGCGAGCTGATCGGCAGGATCCGCCGCCATTTCGCCCTCACCGTGCTGATCATCGAGCACCACGTGCCGCTGATGATGCGGCTGTGCGACCGGCTGGCCGTGTTGAATTTCGGCGAACGGATCGCCCTGGGCGCCCCGGAGCAGATCCGCCGGGACCCAGCGGTGATCGAGGCCTATCTGGGCGGGCAGTCGGATCGGGCCAGCAGAGGCGGAAGGGCATGACCGCAGCAGCGCCCCTGCTGGATCTGCGCCGCCTCACCGTGCGCTACGGCGCCGTGACCGCCCTGCGGGGCATCGAGATGGAGGTGCGGCAGGGGGAGCTGGTGACCCTCCTGGGCGCCAACGGTGCCGGCAAGAGCACCACCCTGCGAGCCATCTCCCGCCTGGTGCCCGCCAGCGGGGGCAGCATCCACTGGCGGGGGGGCGACCTGGCCGGGGCCAGCACCGAAGCCACCGTGCGGCTGGGGATCAGCCACTGCCCCGAGGGCCGTCGGGTGCTGAGCCGTCAGAGCGTGGCCGCCAATCTGGAGCTCGGAGCCTGGCTGCGCCGTGATCGGCAGGGAATCGCCGCCGATCTGGATCGCTGCTATCGCCTCTTCCCCCGGCTGGCGGAGCGGCGTCGCCAGCTGGCCGGCAGTCTTTCCGGGGGGGAGCAGCAGATGCTGGCGATCGCCCGTGCCCTGATGGCCCGCCCCACCCTGCTGCTGCTGGACGAACCGAGCCTGGGCCTGGCCCCCCGGCTGGTGGCCGAGGTGATGGCCACCCTGGCGGACCTGCACCGGGAGGGGCTGACGATCCTGCTGGTGGAGCAGAACGCCCATGCGGCCCTGGAGATCGCCGACCGGGGGATCGTGCTGGAGAGTGGTTCGGTGCGGCTCGAGGGCCCCGCCGCCGCCCTGCTTGCCGACGAGGCCCTGCGAACGTCCTACCTGGGCAGCGACGGAGGCCAACCGCCAGCCAGGCTGCAGCCATGATCCCTCCCTTCCTGCAGATCGCCCTGGTGCTGAGCGGCCTGCTCGGGGTGGCCCTGGTGCTGCGCCGGCTGGTGGGGAAGCAGCGGCTCTACCGGATCATCTTCGAGGCGGAAACACCAGCCGGCAAGGCCTTCGATCTGCTGCTGCTGCTGGCCATCGCCCTGAGCGTGCTGGAGGTGATCCTGGAAAGCGATCCCATCTGGCGCGTGCGCTGGAGCGGCCCCTTCCAGTGGCTGGAGTGGGGATTCACGCTGCTGTTCGGCCTGGAATACCTGCTGCGGCTGCTGTGTGTGAGCCACCCGCTGCGCTACGCCCGCAGCTTCTTCGGCGTGGTGGATCTGCTCGCGATCGTGCCCACCTTCCTGGGGCTGCTGGTGCGGGGCACCAACCTGTTCCTGGTGGTGCGCGTGCTGCGGCTGCTGCGGATCTTCCGGGTGCTGAAGCTGGGGGAATACCTGCAGGAATCGGACCTGCTCTGGAACGCCATCCTTGGCGCCCGGCGCAAGATCACGGTCTTCCTGCTCGCCATGGTCATCCTGGTGATCGTGATCGGTGCCTCGATGTATGTGATCGAGGGCTCGGCGGTCCCCGGCAGCGGCGGGTTCCGCAGCATCCCGGTGGGGATCTACTGGGCGGTGGTCACGATCACCACGGTGGGCTACGGCGACGTGGCACCGGTGACGCCCCTGGGAAGGTTCCTCGCCTCAGTGGTGATGCTGCTCGGCTACAGCATCATCGCCGTGCCCACCGGCATCCTCACGGTCGAGTTCGGAGCCGCCGCCCAGCGCAGGGGGGCGACCAGCATTCCTGCTGCCGGAGGGGGCGAAACCCCACGGCTGTGCCGGTCCTGCCATCGCGAGGGCCACGATCCCGACGCCCGGCACTGCAAATACTGCGGAGAGGGGTTGTGAACCTGCCCGGGACAGGAGTGGTGCCCGTTGCGACCGTCCCCCGCCTGGCTGATGCATAGCGTTGCCGTTGATCCCGTCTCCATCCGTTCTCCATGGCACCGGAGCGCTTCTTCCTGGAGCTCGATCCCCCCCATGAACAATGCCGGGATCACCCCCATGTGGTGATCGTGGGAGGTGGTTTCGCCGGCCTCAAGGCCTGCCATGCCTTCGCCGGCAAGCCGGTGCGGGTCACCCTGATCGACAAGCGAAACTTCAACCTGTTCCAGCCCCTGCTGTATCAGGTGGCCTCCGGCCTGGTCTCGGAGGCCGACGTGGCCTCGCCCCTGCGCCAGATGGTGGGCCAGGCAGCCAACATCCAGATCCTGCTCGGCGAGGTGACTGACATCGATCCCCAGAACAGGGAGGTGGTGTTCAACGACCATCGCTACGGCTACGACCACCTGATCCTGGCCAGCGGTTCAGGCAGCACCTACTTCGGCCATGAGGAATGGCGGCCGCTGGCGCCGCCGATGAAGATCCTCGAGCACGCCGACGAGATCCGCCGCCGGCTGCTGATGGCCCTGGAGGAGGCGGAGCAGACGACGGATCCCGAGCGCCAGCGCTTCCTCCAGACCGTGGTGGTGGTGGGGGCGGGCCCGGCCGGCTGCGAACTGGCCGGGTCCCTGATCGAGCTGATGCACCGGGCCATCCAGCGGGACTTCAAACAGCTCCGCCAGGAGCGCTGCCGCGTGATCCTGGTGGACCTGGTCGACCGGGTGCTGCCCACCATGCACCCGAACCTCTCCACCGCCGCGGGCCGTTATCTCAGCCAGGCGGGCGTGGTGCTCAAGCTGGGAGCCAGGGTGGAGGCGATCGCCACGGGGCACGTCCAGCTGACGACGCCCGATGGAGCGGAGGTGCTGGAGGCCGCCACGATCTGCTGGACCGCCGGGGTGCGGGCCTCCCGCCTCGGCAAGCTGCTGGCGGAACGCACCGGCTGCGAGGTGGACCGGGGCGGCCGCGTGCTGGTGGAGCCGGATTTCTCGATCCCCGGCCACCCCGAGATCCGGGCGGTGGGCGATCTCTGCTGCTACCCCCACACCGAGGACGGCAAGCCCCTGCCGGGCATGGCGGGCCCCGCCGTGCAGATGGGGGGCTGGGTGGCGAAGGACATCCTGGCCGGGCTGGAGGAGCGTCGCCGGGCTCCCTTCCGCTGGACCGACCTGGGCAGCATGGCGGTGATCGGTCCCTTCCATGCCGTGGCCGACCTGCGCGGGCTGCACGTGACGGGGCTGCCGGGCTGGGTGCTGTGGGCCCTGGCCCATCTGGCCTTCATCCCCGACACCGAGAACCGCATCGCCCTCTTCAGCAAATGGATGTGGCAGATCGCCACCCGCCAGCGCACCGCCCTGCTGATCACCGGTCGCCCGGACCAGCACATCGGCGTTGACGTGGGGCTGCAGCGGGCTGACCAGATGCTGCGTGAGGAACCGCAGGCGCAGGCGCAGGCACTCCAGGAGGAGGAGGAACGCCCCACGAGCCTGGCGGCCTGAGCGATCCTGGGTGGAATCTGCCAGAGGCGCTCCCATGCATGCGGTGATTCAGCTGGATCTCGACGATGCCCGGGAGATCCTTGCCAGCAGCCGACAGGAAGCCCACCGGCGGGGCGCCCCGGTGAGCATCGCCGTGGTCGACGGGGGCGGACACCCCCTGCTCCTCGAACGGCTCAGCGGTGCCTCCCCGGCCAGTGCGGAGGCGGCCCTCGCCAAGGCCCGCATGGCCGCCCTCACCCGCAGAGCCACCTCCCAGATGGAAGCCTCCATCAACCTCGAGCGTCCCGCCCTGCTGCAGCTGGCCGGGGTGCTGGGGGGTTCCGCCGTGGCGATGGGGGGCGGGCTGCCGCTGCTGATCAAGGGCCACTGCCTGGGGGCGGTGGGGGTGTCGGGGCTCACTCCCGCCGATGACAACGCCATTGCCGAGGCCGGTGCGGAGGCGTTGCCCCCGGTTCCCTGAGCCGGCGGCGACCGCTTGTGCAGGGGGGCTGGCGCGATCGATACTTGCCCCTGCCGTGATCGCCCGATGCATCCCCGTCCTCTGCTGCCGGGACTCGCCGGCCTCGGAATCGCCACTGCCTCCCTCCTGGCTGCGCCGGGCCCGGGCTTGGCGACCCTCCTCCCGGCAGGGCCGGGAAGGCCGCCACAGACCATCGCCCAGGGCGATGCCACCTTCAGCGGTGTGCGTGCCCTCAACCTCGCCCGCAACCACGCCGTCAAGCTCAATGGAGGGCTGGGGGTCTACCGTCCCGCCGCCTGCATGTTCAGCACCGAGTGGTCGGGCTCGGAGTGCCTGGTGCGCAGGGACGCCACCGGTTTCCTCTTCCGCTTCCTGGGGGGACCGCCGGGATGGGAGCAGCTCAACCTTGCCCCCACGGTGGAAACCGAGATCCTGATCGCTCCCGATGGCCGGGCCGTGGTGCAGCTGCTCTACAACGGCGCCCCCCGACAGGCGGGCGGCCCCGGCCCCTCTGCCCGTCCCGGCACCGAACCAGGTCCGGCTCCGGATCCGGCTCCGGATCCAGCTTCCTCAGCGGATCCAGGAGTGGCTCCCTCCCCGATCCCCGCCGCTCCGCCCGCACCAGCACCAGGCCTGGAGCTTCCCCCCGCGCCCAGCGCCCCTGGGGTGGCCCCCAGCCCAGGCGGCTGATCGACCGGCGCCTGAATTCCCTGCTCGCTCAGCCGAACGACGACTTCAGCCGGTCGGCGATGCGCAGGGCGTTGGCGATCACGGTGAGGCCGATCCCCACCCCCGGACAGCCGGGCAGGATGCTGGCATCGGCGATGGTGAGGTTGGCCAGCTCATGGCTGCGGCCCTCCAGATCCACCACCGAGGTGGCCGGATCGCTGCCCATGCGGCAGGTGCCGCAGGCATAGCCCATCACCGCCAGCGGCGCCTCCCCCCGGGGATGGATGGGGGCCGACTGCACTGCCGGGGTGAGGGGATCGGCCTCCAGGCACTGGAGCACGTCGATCCAGCGGTAGACCAGCCGGTCATGGGCCTCCCGGTTGTTGGGCAGGTAACTGATCTGCAGCCGGTCACCGCGCAGGCTGAGGCGATTCTCGGGATCGGGCAGCACGGCGCTCATGGCCCACCAGCACACCGAGCGGGAGGCCAGCTGCTCCAGGCCGAAGTCCGGCAGGAGACGGGTCACCAGGGACAGCACCGGTGGAGATTCGGCGAACAGGGGGTCCTGGAGGACCCCGCCGCCGCTCTGAATCGAGCCCAGGGGGAAGGTGACGTTCTTGTCGCCCCAGTAGTAGTCGGTGATGCCGAGGCTGCGGGAGTAGCGACCGGAGTTGGGCTGGGCGGCGAGCTGGAGGATGGAGGTGAGCTGGGGTTTCATCAGATTGCGACCCACCTGGTCGGATCCGTTGGCCAGCCCCCGGGGGTAGCGATCGCTGGCGGAGCGGAGCAGGATCGCGGCCGTGTTCACCGCACCGGCGGCCAGCACCACCTGGTGGGCCGTGAACAGCCAGCGCTGCTCGCCGATCTCCGCCTCCACCCCCTTCACCTCGGTGCCGGAGGGGTTCACGTGCAGGGCGATCACCCGGGCGCCGGCGCAGAGGGTCACGTTCTCCGCCGCCGCCGCCCGATCCACGCCGAACCGCTCGGCATCGCCGCTGGGATCCTCCGCGGAGGTGCTCCAGCTCAGGGGGAGGGGATAGGGGTGGAGCGCCTGGCGCTCGAGGCCCTCGCGAATCTGCTCGAGGAAGGGTTCGATCGGCAGGGGAGCAAAGGGGTACTCGCCACTGCGGGGGGGCTCGCTGGGGTCGGCCCCCCGGCGCCCATGAACCCGGTAGAGCGCTTCGGCACGGTCGTACCAGGGGGCGACATCCTCGTAGCGCAGCTCCCAGTCGGGACTGGTGCCCTCCTGGAGGGGCAGGCCGGTGAATTCCTCCTGCCGCATGCGCTGCAGCACCCCGCCCCAGATCTTCGTGTTCCCCCCCAGGGCATACACCATCTGGGGGGCGAAGGGATCGCCATCGGGCCCGAACCACGACTCGCCGGGGTGGTACCGCTGCCTGCGGAACAGGTCCACGTCGGCCACGTTCTGGTCGGCCAGCGCCATCGGTCCGCCCCGCTCCAGCAGCAGCACCGCCAGGCCGGCCGCCGCCAGTTCCGCCGCCAGGGTGCCGCCGGCGGCACCGCTGCCGATGATGGCGACGTCGTAGTGGCGATCGTCGATGATCATCGCTGCCACACGTAGATGAGCAGGAACAGCAGGATCCAGATCACATCCACGAAGTGCCAGAACAGCGATACCGACACCACTCCGGCTTCTCCGGCGTCGTAGTTCCCACTCCGGAAGGAGCGCGCCAGCATCAGGGCCATCAGCAGGATGCCGGTGATCACGTGCAGGCCATGAAACCCGGTGAGCAGATAGAAACTGGCACCGAAGACACCGGTGCGCAGCCCGAAGGGCAGGTGCATCCATTCGATCGCCTGCCCCACCACGAAGTAGGTGCCCATGGCCATGGTGAGCAGCCACCAGGCGCGGAAGGTCCAGAGCCGGCGGCGGTGCAGGGCCCGCTCGGCGAACCAGGCCACGAAACTGCTGCTCACGAGCACGACGGTATTGATCAGCGGCTCACGGATCTCCAGTCCTTCCACGCCCTCGGGCAGCCACACCGGAGCCGAGAGCTTGAAGGTGATGTAGCCGGCGAAGAACGCCAGGAACACCACGCTCTCCGAGCACAGGAAGATGATGAACCCGGTCAGATTGTGACCGCCGTGGGATGGAGCCTCCCCATGGGACGGGGCTTCCGCGTGGGTGGCGCTGCTGGTCATGGCGTCAGGTCTCCTGGGAGCGGGCGACGTAGAGGTCCTGGTTCTCCACCAGGGGGCGATTCAGCCCGTAGCCGTAGGGTCCGCTGATCACGGTGGGCACGTTCTCCTCGAAGTTCTCGGCCGGAGGCGGGGAGGGCAGAAGCCACTCCAGACCGATGGCGTTCCAGGGATTGGCGGGAGCCTTCGGTCCCCGGGCCCAGGAACTCACCATGTTGAGGATGAAGGGGATCGAGGCGACACCGAGCAGGAAGGCCCCGAGGCTGGCGAGCACATTGGCGAGGGCGAACTCGGGGTCGTAGGAGGCGACCCGCCGGGGCATCCCCATCAGGCCGGCCCAGTGCATGGGCAGGAAGTTGAGGGTGCTGCCGATGAAGGTGAGCAGGAAGTGGAGCTTGCCCAGACCCTCGTAATACATCCGGCCCGTGAACTTGGGGAACCAGTGATAGATGCCTGCGAAGACACCGAAGGTGATGGTGGAGAAGATCACATAGTGGAAGTGTCCCACCACGAAATAGGTGTTGCCCACGTGGATGTCCACCGGCACGGTGGCCAGCATGATGCCGGTGATGCCGGCGAAGATGAAGTTCACCAGGCCCCCCAGGCAGAACAGCATCGGTGTGCTGAGGCGCAGCTTGCCGCGCCAGAGGGTGGCCAGCCAGGCGAACACCTTGATGCCGGTGGGCACGGCGATCAGCATGGTGGTGACCATGAAGAGATTGCGCATCCACTGGGGGGTGCCGCTGTAGAACATGTGGTGCACCCACACGATCAGGCTGAGGAAGGTGATGGCGAAGGAGGCGATCGCCACCACGTGATAGCCGAACAGGGGTTTACGGGCATAGACCGGAAACAGTTCCGAGAAGATGCCGAACACCGGCAACACCATCACATAGACCGCCGGATGGGAATAGAACCAGAAGAAATGCTGGTAGAGCATCGGATCACCGCCTCCTTCCGGCCGGAAGAAGCTGGTGCCGAAGCTGAGGTCGAACAGCAGCATCACCGCTCCGCCGGTGAGAACGGGCAGGCCGATCAGCTGGATGGTCTGGGCGGCGGCCGCGGTCCAGCAGTAGATGGGCATGCGGAAGAAGCCCATGCCGGGGGCACGCATCCGCAGGATGGTGGTGATGAAGTTCACCGCTCCCATGATCGAGGAAACCCCCGAGAGGGCCACCGCCAGGATCCAGAGGAACTGGCCATTGATGAAGTGGCCCAGAGGATTCTGGGTGCTCACCGGTGGGTAGGCCCACCAGCCGGAGCCGGAGGGGCCGCCGGGCACGAAGAAACTCGCCATCAGGATCACCCCGAACACAGGCACCAGCCAGAAGGCGGCGGCATTGAGACGGGGAAAAGCCATGTCGGGGGCGCCGATCATGGGGGGGATGAGGAGGTTGTTGAAACCGTTGAGGATGGGAAACAGAAACAGGAACAGCATCACCGTTCCGTGCATCGTGTAGAGGCCGTTGTAGACGGTGGGATCGACCAGATCGGCCGCTGGCGTGAGCAGCTCCCCCCGGATCACCATCGCCAGAAGGCCCCCCACCAGCAGAAAGAGGAGCGACACCAGCATGTACTGGATGCCGATCACCTTGGCGTCGGTGTTGAACCCGAAGAAGCGACGCCAGTTGTCCGGAGCTCCCGGAACCGGATGGGGAGCCCGCAGCACCCGTGGATCGACGGAGATCGGAGAGGAGGTCATGGCTTCAGGCTTCGTGGGAGGCGGAAGGGTCGGAGCTGGCATTCACCATCGGCGGCGGTGCGGGCGGCACCGTGGCCCAGCCCCGGTCGCCCTGCTCCCTTCGCTGCCGGTAGAGCTCGCTGGCGGCGTTGTAGGCGGGGCGCAACGGTTGCCGGGCCGCCATCTCCAGCCAGCTGCGGAAGCTCTCGGCCGATTCCACCACCACATCGGTCTGGTTGGAGGCGAAGTAGCCGCCACTGAACATCGAATCGCGCAATCGATAGCGGCCTTCCCGGGTGGGAACCAGGCTGTAGTCGATCACGCTGCCGGGGATCAGATCCTGCTTGAGGCGGAAAGCGGGGATGAAGAACCCATGCAGCACATCGAGGGAGACCATGCGGAAGCGAACCCTTCGATCCACGGGCAGGTGCAGCTCGGTGCTGCGCACCCCATCGGGATAGACGAACTCCCACGACCACTGTCTGCCGATCACCTCGATCGGCCCGTAGGGCTCGGTGGCGGCGGCGGTGGCGGTGGCGGTGGCGGTGGCGGTGGAAGCGGAACCTTCAGCGGAACTGCCGGCCACCCGGAGGGCCTGATCGCCCCCCAGCACCCGTTGCTTGCCGCCCAGGGTGGCGAGGGTGTCGCTGATGCGAATGGCATGCAGGGCGATCACCATCACGATCACGAGCGGCACCAGGGTCCAGGTGATCTCGAGCCGCAGATTGCCCTCGATCGGATCGCCATCCTCCCTGTCGTACTTGGGGGCCCGGTTGAACAGCAGCGTCCACACCATCACCGAAACGCAGCCGAGAAAGATGAAGGTGCCGATGCCCGTCTCCAGGGCGAAGAGGTCATCCACGTAGGGGGCCGCCGCCGAAGCCTGCACCGGCAGCCAGTGGTGGGAAGCCCGTGCCATGGCCGCGCTGAGCCAGCCATCGAGACCCAGGCCTGCGGCCAGCAGCAGCAGGGGAGCCAGGGGGAACCTGCCGGGGCCGGAGGTGGGGCCGGTGGATGTCATGGCAGGGCCTCGCGCAGATCAGCGCCGGCCGCCAGCAGCTGGTCGGCGGTCACGTGCACGCCGAACTCGGCCGCCAGTTCCGCCCCCAGGGTGCCGTGCAGACCGAACACGCCGAACAGGGCAAGGCCCACCAGCAGATAGCTCCACTGCACCTGGCGGCCCATCTCCCGGCGCCACCGGAATCGCTGATAGCCGCGCCATACGGTCATCGCCACGATCACCAGCAGCAGGGCGACCCCTCCCACTCCGTGCCACAGCATCGTTTCCATGCTCTTCAGGCCGATGCTGCTGGTGACCCCGGCCAGGGGAACGGCCAGCAGGATCTCGTAGAACCCCGCCGCCACCGTGAAGAAGGTGATGATCGAGCAGACGAGCAGGTTGTACCAGCCCACGTCGTGCAGCCCGGCACGGGTGACAGGCAGGGCCAGGAACCGGAACAGCCGCTTCTCCAGGGGATAGAGGGCCCCGGCCACGTCGAAGGCGATGGCGATCACGAACAGGCCGATGGTGAAATGCACCAGGTTGGGGTGCACCGGCAGGGCGTAGGGGAGCTGGTTGGGGCCGAGGGAGCCGGCCAGCTGCTCGATCAGCGGTTCCACCGGCAGAGAGGAAGCCACCACCATCTCCATCACACCAGGCCCGCCCGCATCGCTTCCACCACCTTCACGGTGTGGAGTCCATAGATCCAGATCAGCTGGTTGCCCAGGGTCACCTGAATGCCCACCAGGATGCAGAGCACCCCACCGGCGGCCAGGAAGGACAGGGGCAGGCGTTCCGGATCCTTGCTGCGGATCACGTAGCGCCAGCCGGTGAGCACCGCGAGCACCCCCGCCAGGGACCAGCCCAGGGTGGTGTGGAGATTGAGGATCTCCCGCGAGGCGCCGTAGGGATTGGCCAGACCGGCCTCCACCTGGCCGAAGATGATCGCCACGAAGATCGCCAGGGTGGCGAACAGCAGATTCCAGAAGCCCACCTCGAAGAGCTGGGGACGGCGGCCCAGCACCCCGATGAGATCGAAGAGCACGGCGACCACGGCCATGGCGATCACGAAGTGCACCACGATCGGATGGATCGTGTCCATCCAGGGCAGGTTGTGATCGTTGAGCGGCGGCAGCAGCTCGAACATCGGCGGGGTCCGCAGGGCGGGGTTCGCCTCTCCAGGGTGAGGGGGAATCCAGGGAGGCGCGGGTCCATGTGTTGGATCGCTGAAGCCGGCGCACCGGCCTCATTCCCCCGCTGCCAGCCCCTCCCCCCGGCGGGGATCCACCACACCGAGGCTGCCGCCCGAGGGCAGCACCTCCACACTGTTGGCGGCCCCCATGGCGGGCATGGCACGCCACTGATGCCCCATCGAGGTGAGCAGACGGCGGGTATCGGGACTGATGCCCTCCTCCAGACCGAGGCGGTCGGGCCAGAGCTGGCTGTGGATGCGGGGGGCACTGACCGCACCGGCCAGGTTGAGGCCGTGCACCATGCGGTTGAGCAGCACCTGCAGCACGGTGGTGATGATGCGGCTGCCGCCGGGGCTGCCGGTGGCGATCCAGGGCTCTCCCCCGGGGCGGAACACCAGCGTGGGCGCCATCGAACTGAGGGGACGCCGGCCGGGCGCGATCGCATTGGCGGCGCCCTGCACCAGCCCGAAGGCATTGGGGCGTCCCGGGAGAGCGGTGAAGTCGTCCATCTCGTTGTTGAGCAGGAAGCCGGCCCCCGGCACCGTGATGCCGTTGCCGTAGGGGAAGTTGAGAGTGGTGGTGGTGGCCACCAGGCCGCCGTCGCGGTCAGCGACCGAGACATGGATGGTGTCGGCGCTCTCGGGGACCAGGGGGACCTCGGCGGCCAGCTCGGTGGCGGGGCGGTGGCGCTGCAGGTCGATGGAGCCCCGCAGGGAGGCGATGTGGTCATCGGCGAGGAGACGATCCACGGGAATGGCGATCTGATCGGGATCGCCGAGCAGGGCGTTGCGGTCGCGGTAGGCCAGGTTCATGGCCTCGGTCATCCGATGGATCGTGGCGGCGCTGTTGGCACCGGTCGCCGCCGGATCGAGAGGTTCGAGGATCGCCAGAAGCTGCAGCAGGGTGAGGCCGCCACCCGGTGGCGGCATCGTGAGCACCGGATGGCCCCGGAAGCGCCCCACCAGCGGCTTCACCAGACGGGCGCGGTAGGCATCGAGATCAGCCTGGCGGATCAGGCCGCCGCCCCGGGCCATCAGGCCCACCAGGGCATCGGCGGTGGCACCGGCGTAGAACCCCCGATCGCCACGGTCCGCGATCCGCCGCAGGCTGGCGGCCAGCTGCGGCTGCCGCAGCCGCCGCCCCGGCGCAGTGGACCGGAGGAAGATCCGCCGGGAGGTGGGGTCAGCCCGCAGACGGGGCGTCGCGGCCCGCAGGGACTCGCTCAGGCTGCGGCTCACCGGGAAGCCCTGCTCCGCCAGGACGATGGCCGGAGCCATGAGCTTCGCCAGGGGCAGACGGCCGTAACAGCGCTGCACGAGGGTGAGGCCGGCCACGGTGCCGGGAACCGCCGTGCTCAGCAGGCTGCGTGTGGCCCGGCGGCGATCCACGCTGCCATCCGGCGCCAGGAACAGATCCGCCCGGGCCGCCCGGGGAGCCGTTTCCCGGAAATTCACCGCCACGGCGGTGCCCCGCCCGATCCGCAGCTCCGGCGTGGATCCGGACGCCGCCGCCCCCGGCGGCAGGCATCCCCGACCCGTCGCCGGAGAGGGGCCCGGAAGCCAGAGCAGCAGAAATCCACCGCCGCCGAGGTTGCCGGCCTCGGGATGGGTCACCGCCAGCGCGAAGGAAGTGGCCACGGCGGCATCCACCGCATTGCCCCCCTGCCGCAACACCTTCGCCCCCACCGCCGCGGCGAGAGGCTCCTGCACCGCCACCATGCCGCCGGCCGACCACACGCCATGAAAACGCTGGTCGCGCTCCTGGAGCACATCGGCCTCGGCCGGCGGCGGCTGGGGTTGCGACCGGGCGGGCGAGGCGAGGGGCCGGAACCCAACGGCCGCGGCCAGCGCCACCAGCAGGAAGGAGGGTCGGGGACGGGGCGGAACCGACGGGCGGGAGGACGGGGCACCCATCAGTCACTCCCCCCGGAGCCGTTGCAGCAGGCACCGTAGCCACCGCCACCGGGCGTCTCGATCACGAGCCGGTCTCCCGGACCCACCGTCACCTCGGCGCAGCCGGCCAGCCGCTCGAGGCGACCGTCGGCCCGCTCCAGGCTGTTCCGCCCCGGGGCCCCGCCCCCCCCGCCCGCCAGGCCGAAGGGGGGCACGCGGCGGGAGCCGGAGAGGATGGCGGCCGTCATGGGTTCGAGGAAGCGGAGGCGCCGCACGACTCCGTCACCACCCGGCCAGCGTCCCCTGCCGCCGCTGCCGCGCCGGATGGCGAAGCTCTCCAGCCGCACCGGAAAGCGGTCTTCGAGGATTTCCGGATCGGTGAGGCGGGAGTTGGTCATGTGGCTCTGCACGGCACTGGCTCCGGCGAAACCCATCGGCGGGGAACCCTTCGCCCCGGGCCTCACCCCCGCCCCGGTACCGCCGCAGATCGTTTCGTAGTACTGGCAGCGGTCGTTGCCGAAGCTGAGGTTGTTCATCGTGCCCTGGGCCGCCGCCATCACCCCCAGGGCGGCGAAGAGGGCATTGGCCACGGCCTGGGAGGTCTCCACGTTGCCCGCCACCACTGCCGCCGGGGGGTGGGGATGGAGCAGGCAGCCGGGGGGCACCACCAGATCGATGGGCTCGAAACAGCCGGCGTTGAGGGGGATCGGCTCCCCCACCAGACAACGGAACACGTAGAGCACCACGGCCCTGGTGATCGCCAGCGGGGCATTGAAGTTGCCGCTCTGCTGGGGGGAGGTGCCCGTGAAGTCGACCCGGGCCCGACGGGTGGCCCGGTCGATGCGCACCCCCACCCGGATGACGCTCCCGTCATCGAGCTCCACGGCGTGGGATCCATCGTGGAGCCGATCGATGGCCCGCCGCACGGCCTCGGCGGCATTGGCCTGCACATGGCCCATGTAGGCCCTCACCTCCCCGAGTCCCTCCCGCTCGATCAGCCGCTGCAGCTCGGACACCCCCAGCCGGTTGGCCGCCAGCTGGGCCTGCAGATCGGCGAGCAGCCGGTGGGGATCGCGCACGGGATGGCGACCACCGCGCAGCCGAGCCATCCAGGCGGCCTCATCGAAGCACCCCCCCCGCAGCAGGGAAACGTTGTCGAGCAGCAGGCCCTCCTCGGCGATGGAGCGGCTGAAGGGGGGCATGGAACCGGGACTGATGCCCCCCACATCGGCGTGGTGCCCCCGGCAGGCCACGAAGAACAGGGGAGAGTCGCGATCCGAAGAATCAGCGGCAGGGCCGCTCTCCGGGAACACCGGCGTGATCACGGTGATGTCGGGCAGGTGGGTGCCGCCGTTGAAGGGATCGTTGGCGGCGATGGCATCGCCGGGGGCCAGGGGGGGGCGATCGCCCCGCGCCACCGCCGCCAGCAGAGCGGCCACGCTCTCCCCCATCGAGCCCAGGTGCACGGGGATGTGGGGAGCATTGGCCACCAGCCGGCCACGGGCATCGAAGACGGCGCAGGAGAAATCGAGCCGTTCGCGGATGTTCACCGAGCGGCTGCTCTGCTGGAGCCGCACCCCCATCTGCTCGGCGATGGCGGAGAAGCGGTGGTTGTAGAGCTCGAGCCGCACCGGATCCACCAGCTCCGGAGTGGGGGAGTTCTCCCAGGCCGGCGCCCCGGAGGCGGGTGGCCCAGGAGAAGCGCCCCTCTCCAGCAGCAGTTCGCCGCCCTCCAGCACCCGGGCGCTCCAACCCGGCTCCAGCACGGTGGTGCCGGTGGCCTCCACCACCAGCGCCGGCCCCTCCAGGCACTGACCGGGAGCCAGGGCGGTGCGCTGGTGGAGGGGCACCTGCTGCCAGGCCATGGCGATCCCCCCCGGCCGGGAAGGGGCCAGGGGGTCGGGCAGGCAGAGGGGCACCTGGGCAGGGGAGGGAGGGAACGCGGCGCCGGCCTGGGAGTCGAGCGGGCCCGGACGGGCCGCTGGGGTGGGAGCAGCCTCTGGAGCCGACACCTCCAGCAGCAGCCGCTCCACCACCAGCTCCTCCCCCTCCACCACGTAGCCGAAGCGGCGCCGATGGCTCTGCTCGAAGCTGCGTCGCAGTCGCTCCCCCAGGCCACCGTCCACCGGCGCGGAGGAAGAACCCGGCTCAGGGCCGGGCCAGGGCACCTCCAGGCCCCGATCGCTGGCGGGATAGCGGATCTCCAGCCGGGCCCGGAGGGTGGGTTCCTGCTCAGCCGCCAGATCACCGGCCTCGCGCAGGGCCTGGCGGCCCTCCTCCAGCAGCCGCTGCCAGAGGCCCTGGAGCACCGGCAGCAGGGCGGGGGAGAGAGGTTGCCGCACGGAGTGCTGGCGCAGCAGGGAGGGCCGGGCCAGACCGATGCCCCAGGCCGAGAGCACCCCGGCCAGGGGGTGGAGCAGGATCCGGTCGATGCCCAGACCGGCGGCGAGAGCACAGGCGTGCTGGCCACCGGCCCCCCCGAAGCTCACCAGCACCGCCGAGCGGATATCGTGACCCCGCTGGATCGAGATGCGCCGAATCGCCTCGGCCATGCGTTCGTTGGCGATGGCGATGGCCCCCTGGGCCACCTGCTCGGGGCTGAATCCCTGCCCCAGCTCCAGCGCCCTGTCGGCAAAGCGCCGGCGCACCACGGCGAGATCGGCGGGCTGATCGCCAGCCGCCCCGAACACCGGCGGCAGGGCCTCCACCGGCAGGCGGCCGAGCAGCAGGTTGGCATCGGTGAGGGCCAGGGGACCGCCGCGGCGGTAGCAGGCCGGGCCGGGATCGGCTCCGGCGGAGCGGGGCCCCACCTGGAGACGCCCCCCATCCACGTGCAGCACCGATCCTCCGCCGGCGGCCACGGTGTGGATGGGCAGCATCGGCGCCTGCAGCCGCAGGCCGCCCACCTCCGACTCGCTGCTGCGCTCCCAGGCGGCCTCGCCGCGGCTGCCATCGAAGTGGAACACATCGGTGGAGGTGCCGCCCATGTCGAAGCCGAGGATCGGCACCGAGGCGAATCCCGCGGCACGGGCCGCCGCCACCGCCCCCACCATGCCCCCCGCGGGCCCGGAGAGGATCGTGTCCTTGGCCTGGAGCAGGGAGGGCACCTGCAGGGCGCCGCTGGAGGTCATCACCCGCAGGCGGGTCGCCGATCCCAGCTCCTCCTGCAGCTGCCGCAGGTAGGAACGCAGCACCGGATCGAGGGCCGCCTCCGCCACGGTGGTGGCCAGGCGCGGCACCAGGCGGGGTTGGCTGCTGACCCGATGGGAAAGCAGCACCGGATCGAAGCCCAGCCGCTCCAGCCACTCCCCCAGGGCCAGCTCGTGGGCGGGCTGGCGGTAGGCGTGCAGAAGGGCAACAGCGCAACTGCGGTAGCCATCGCCGACCGCCTGGCGAAGCCGTTGCTCCAGATCTGAATCCAGGAGCAGGGGCGCCACCTCGCTGCCGTCGGCCGCCAGGCGCCCCCGCACCTCGATCACCCGGCACGGCAGGGACTCGGGCCGCTCGATGCGGAGGGCGAAGAGATCGGGACGGTGCTGGTCGCCGATCCGGACCAGGTCGGCCAGACCCTCGTTCACCAGCAGGAGCACGGGCGCCACCCGGCGCTCGAGCAGGGCGTTGGTGGCCACGGTGGTGCCCAGGCGCAACTCCTCCACCAGACCCGCCGGCAGGGGTGCCTCTTCCGCCAGACCGATGGCCTGGCGCAGGGCGCGGATGGCGGGATCGCCGGGCCGATCGGGCTGCTCCGAGAGCACCTTGCACACCACCTGCTCCCCATCGGGCCCATGACCCACCAGATCGGTGAAGGTGCCGCCGCGGTCGATCCAGAATCGCCAGCCGGACACCGGCTGTTCGGCATCAGCCATGGGATCCCCCCTCAGGCCCCGGTGCAGATGCTGACAGGAAGGCCTGCCCGCCGCCAGCCCGGGAGTCACCGCAGGCACGGCTGATCAGATCCGCCATGCAGACTTCTGTAGCGGGGTGAAAGAGAAAGAGGGTTCTGAACTAACCTTCCACAGTTATTCCTTTGCCGATGCTGTGTGGTGCCAGCTTCTGCAATCGCTGGAAGCACCTTCTCCCTCCGGATACCATCCTTCATGACCGATCAGCTGCTCACCCCGTTTCAGATGGGTGATCTGACCCTGAAGAACCGGGTGGTGCTGGCCCCCATGACCCGGGCCCGTGCCGGAGCGGAACGCACCGCCAACGCCCTGATGGCGGCGTATTACGTGCAGCGTGCCAACGCCGGGCTGATCCTCAGTGAGGCAACGGCCATCTCCGAGCAGGCCCTCGGCTGGGTGGATACGCCCGGCATCTATACCGACGCTCATACTGCCGGCTGGAAGCTGGTGACCGACGCCGTTCACGCCGAGGGCACGCCCATCTTCCTGCAGCTCTGGCATTGCGGCCGCGCCTCCCATTCCAGCTTCCGCACGGACCGCTCCCTGCCGGTATCGGCCTCGGCCATGCAGCTGAATGGTGAATCCATCCATACGCCCGAGGGGAAACAGCCCTACGAAACCCCCAGGGCCCTGCTCAGCGAAGAGATTGCCGCCGTGGTGGCGGACTACCGCAACGCCGCCCAGCGGGCCCGGGATGCTGGCTTCGATGGGGTGGAGATCCACGCCGCCAATGGCTATCTCATCGATCAGTTCCTGCAGTCAAAGACCAATCAGCGCACCGATGCCTATGGCGGTTCGGTGGAGAATCGCTTCCGCTTCCTGGGGGAGATCATCGAAGCCATCCTCACCGTATGGCCTGCTGATCGTGTCGGCGTACGGCTGGCGCCCAATGGGGCCTTCAACGACATGGGTTCGCCGGACTACCGGGAGCAGTTTCTCTTCACTGCCCAGCAACTCGACCGCTTCGGTCTTGCCTACCTGCATGTGATGGATGGCCTGGCCTTCGGTTTCCACCAGCTCGGCGAACCGATGACCCTGCAGGAGTTCCGCAAAGTCTTTCACGGACCGTTGATGGGCAATTGCGGCTATAGCCAGGAAACCGCCGAACAGGCCATTGCCGCCGGTACCGCCGACCTGATCGCCTTCGGTCGTCCCTACATCACCAACCCCGACCTCGTCGACCGGTTTGCCCACCACTGGCCCCTGACCCCCGATGCTCCCGTGACCGTGTGGTCTGCGCCGACGGCGGCCGGATACACCGATTTTCCGACGTTCAACCCAGAAGGGCAGCCTCGACCGTGAGCCCCGGACCGAACGCCAGGGCCAGCCAGGGTCCCGGTGCGCCCTGACGGCGCAGGCGATCGAGGATGAAGAGGATCGTGGCCGAGGACATGTTGCCGTAGTCCGCTCAACGCACCGGAGTACGCAAGGCAGGGCCGTTCACATGCTGGAGCCTCTGCCGGGGAAGCCACGGAATCCGCCCGCTCAGCTGGAGCAGGAGCCGGGCGGCCCGGGGGCGTCGCAGCAGGGCCGAGAGGACCCGGCAGAAGCGTTGCCGGTGCGTTCCGCACCACCACGGGTGCCACAGCCACGGCCGCCCCCAGTGCCCAGCCCATCCCCTCCCCGGCGAACGGTTCCTCATAGCCGGTGGCATCTCGCAGCAGCAGGATCCGCTCGGCGGCGATCGGCCCGGGATGCCGCCTCCAGCAGCTCCTGGTCGAAACTCGCCCGCGACAGCACTCTTCCCCTGGGGCAGGGGGAAACGGGCCTCCCTGCCCTCCAGCCCCACCTGCAGGGCCTCCAGCGGCACGGCACCGTGGTCCTCCATCAGTCGGCCCAGGCCAGCCGTCCGCCACGGGCGTCAGAGGCGGCTGAGCAGCTCGGCTTTCTTGGCGGCGAATTCCTCCTCCGTGAAGAGGCCGTTCTGCATGAGCTCTTCGAGGCGCTCAAGGGTGGCGAACACGTCGGAGGCTGGCTCGCCGACGGTGGGTTCGGGTCTGGCAGGAACGGCTGCCGCCGGCGCGGCCTCTGAAGCCGCCACCGCCGCGCCCACCACCGAGAGGTGCGCGTGGCTGATGCTGAGAGGAGATGCCGGCGATCTGGTGGCCGCTGGTGTCGTAGACGCTGACGTGGCCGTTGACCTCAACCGCCAGCCGACCGGACGCGGGGAAACAGGCGTAGCGCGCCTCGTTCTGGGCGCCGCTGGAGCTGGGGTCGGGGGTGAACAGCGCACCGGAGCCGAAGCTCATCGGTCGCATCGGTGCCATGGATCCCATGGGAGCCATCGGTGCCATGCCGCCACTCACCTGCATCTGCTGGCCACCACCGCTGGCTTGCTGCTGCAGACCGGCGCTTCCCGCCAGCACCTGCTGAGCGCCGCCGCTCTGGCTCTGGGATTGGAAGCTCCCCCGCGGAAACAGCTCGGGCTGGCTGGCGATCGCCGCGAGCCTGGATCGGATCGATCGACGCCTCAGGGCCAGACGACCACCGTGGGGCCATAACGCCGCAGTTGGTCGTCGCAGCTGAGCAGCAGCAGCGGTTCCACCCGGCTCTGGCACACCAACAGCCGATCGAAAGGATCACGATGCTGGTCGTCCCTTTCCAGGTCCGCCACCGCCAGCAGATGACTGTTGCGAATCGGCAACCACTGGAAACCCTGCTGCGGCACCTGCCGCTCCAGTTCTGCCAGATCCACCTGCAGCCGACCCAGCGAGCATTTGATCGCCATCTCCCATAGGGAGGCCTGGCTTACAAACACCTGCGCATCCCTGGCGCGGACACGCTCCATCACATCCTGCGGCAGGCGCGGATCTCCATCCAGCCACCACAGCAACAGGTGCGTGTCGAGGAGCAGCCTCGTCACCGGCCATCGGCCGGGCGTGCTGCCGCGGCCAGGTCTTCGAACAGATCATCGAGCGGAGCATCGAAGTCGGCCGCCATCACGATCTGACCGCGCATGGCACCCGGAGCCGCAACAGGTTGACTCTCCAATTTCCAGGGCACCAGACGGGCAATCGGCACGCCCGATCGGGCGATCACCACCTCCTGCCCCTGCTCCACGTCCTGCAGGAGCTGGGAAAGATGGGTCTTGGCCTGGTGGACATTGACCATGGCCATGGCTGACAACACGAACTAAGTCTTAGTTTAGTCCTGAAACGGAGCCCCAGCCTGCCGCTCGAGCGCGGCCCGATCCCACCCGGCGCCAAGGGCGGCGGCCACGGATGGTCTCACCGGTAGTTCTCGAACTGCAGCGGCACCTCCAGATCCTCCCCCTTGAGCAGCTGGATCACCTGCTGCAGGTCATCCTTGTTCTTGCCGGTGACCCGCAGGCTCTCCCCCTGGATCGCCACGGTCACCTTCTTCACCTGATCGCGCACCGTCTTGCTCAGCTTCTTGGCCAGGTCCTGGCTGAGCCCCTTGCGCAGCTTCACCTCCTGCTTCACCCGGTTGCCCCCCACCGGTTCGGGGGTCTGGAAGTCGAAGATCTTCAGCGACAGGTTGCGCTTGGTCGCCTTCTGGCGCAGCACGTCGGCCACCGCCTCCAGGGTCATGTCGCTGGCGGTGGTGATGGTGAGGCTGCCCTCCTCCAGATCGATCTCGGTTCCGGAATCCTTGAGGTCGTAGCGCTGACCCACCTCCCTGCGGACCTGATCCACCGCATTGACCAGCTCCTGGCGGTCGAAGTCGGAAACCACGTCGAAGGAATAGGACTCGGCCATGGTTCGAAGGGAAGCGGCGCGGGGCCAGCCTAGAAAAGAGCTCCAGGCCTTTCCCCCATGCCCGCTCCTGTCCTGGCCCTGACCGCCATGCCCGTCGTTTCGCTCCCTGTGCTGCCGGCCGCCGCCGGAGGGCCCTTCGCCTGGTCCCTGGCGCTCTCGGCCGCCGTGGTGGTGCTCACCATGCTGCCCCTGGGGGCAGCACGCAGCCAGGCGGAGTTCACCGCCTCGGATCTGTCGGCTCCCCGGGCCATGTTCGAGCGTCTGCCCGCCTGGGGGAAGCGGGCCACCTGGGCCCATCTCAACAGCTTCGAGGCCTTCACCCTGCATGCGCCGGCCTGCCTCCTCTGCCTGGTGGCCGCCCCGGCGGTGCTGGCGGCCGCCCCCTGGATCGCGGTGGCCGCCTGGCTCCATCCCCTCCTGCGGGCAGGTCACCTCGGCGCCTACCTGGCCAACCTGCCTCCCCTGCGCAGCCTCTGCTGGCTGGGTGGACTGTTCTGCAGCGGTCTGCTCTACGCCGAGGGCCTGCGGGCGGTGCTGCGCAGCTAACCCTTCTCCTGCAGGCCCTTCAGGGCCGCCAGCAGGGAGGCCGGGCTCTGGGGATCCACCATCAGCACGCTGCCGCCGTGGGCCCGGGCCATCTCCTGGCCCATCGCCATCCAGTCCTTGGCCAGCAACAGCCGCAGGCTCTCCGCCGCAGCGGGGTTCGACTGGATCGCCGCGGCCAGCTCGGCCGCCGCCTCGGCCCGGGCCTTCGCCAGCACGGTCTGCTGGCGGGCCTGGGCATCGGCCTCCAGCAGCAGGGCCTCCTGCTTCGCCTTGGCATCCAGCACCAGCGCTTCGGCCCGCCCCCGCGCAGCATTCACCTGGGACTCCCGCTCCCCCTCCGAGCGCAGGATCGCCGCCCGCTTCTCCCGTTCGGCCGTCATCTGCTGCTCCATCGCCTGCTGCACCCCCTGGGAGGGCTTGATGTCGCGCATCTCCACCCGGGTCACCTTCACGCCCCAGGGATCGGTCGCCTGATCCAGCTCCCGCATCAGCACCTCGTTCACCTCCTGCCGGGTGGTGAAGGTCTGATCCAGGTCGAGCTTGCCCATCTCCGCCCGGATCTGGGTCAGCACCAGGTTCACCATCGCCGACTGCAGGTTGTCCACGGCGTAGTAGGCCCGGGCATGCTCCAGCAGCTGCCAGTACACCACCGCATCCACCTCGATCGACACGTTGTCGCGGGTGATGCACTGCTGGGGCGGGATGTCCAGCACCCGCTCCTTGAGGGATTCATGGCTCACCACGCGCTCCACGCCGGGGAGCACCAGGGAGAGGCCGGGGCGGAGCTGGCGGTTGTACTTGCCGAGGCGTTCCACCAGCCGTGATCGGCTGCTGCTGGTCACCTTCACGCCACTGATGCCCAGGGCGGCCAGCAGGGCGACGACGACGGGAACGAGGGCTTCCATGAAGGCAGGGCAGGCTGGCCCAAACCTAGGCAGGATGGGAGGGTCGGTCAGCCGCCATGCCCCTCGCACCCCCCCTGATCTGGCTGAGCCTTGCCGGCCTGCTGCTGCTGCTCGTGCTGGTGGGTGCCGACACCGATGGCCTGCTGCTGGTCGCCGGGGTCGCCGGCCTGCTGCTGGCGGTGCTCACCGGCTCCCTGGCCCTGGCCCTGCCCCTGCAGGGCCTGCTGTTCGGCGCCCTCGTGACGGCTGGCTACCTCTGGCTGCGGCGCTGGTCCCGGGGCCAGGATCCGGGGGCGATCCCGCCGGGGGCGCGGGCGGAGCACGCGGAGGTGATCGATGCCTTCGATGCCAGCGGCGAAGGCCGGGTGCTCTGGCAGGGCCAGAGCTGGGCCGCCCTCAACCTCGAACCGGACCGGCCCCTGCACCGCGGCAGCCAGGTCACCGTGATGGGCAGGGAAGGCACCCGGCTGCAGGTGCTGCCGCGCTGAAGCGCCACAGCCCTCTCAGCCGAAACCCGGCTCAGTCGAAGAACATCAGACTCACCACCTTGCCCATGTCCTCGGCCGTGCGGCAGCTGGCCAGAAGGGTCTCGCTGTCGTGGAAGGCGTAGCAGATCAGCTGGTCGCAGCGGTTGATGATCTCCTGATTGCAGAGGCTGCTGGCCATCGGCAGGGGCAGTTCGTCGTGCTCGGGCCTCTCCACCAGGTGGAGCACCCGCTCGAGCTGATCGCGGGACTCCCCGGGCTGGCGATCCATGCTCTGGGGCAGGAGCACGGTGAGCCGGGACGGATCCACTTCGAGCACACTGCGGATCACGGCCGAGTTCACCCCCTGGGCTCCGGAGGTGATCAGGTTGTGACCCTCCTGGGCGAGGGAACGGGCGACCAGCTCCACCAGATGCACCGAGACGACGGGCACGTGACGGCTCCCCAGGATCGCGATGCGCCGCTTGCCCCGGTCCTGGAGCATGGCCAGTTCCTGAGCCAGGGTATCGATCCGATCGAGAGACGGAAAATCAAGGGACCGGGTCACCCGTTGGCGCAGCCAGGTCCCCGAACCTAGCAGCGAAGCCAGGAGAAGTCTCAGGCCCGGAGGGGCAGCCGCAGACGATCGAATAGTCGCCCGAAGTGACAGTTCTCCTCCACCAGCTGGATGGCGTAGGTGGCCTTCACCGACTCGTGCAGGCGCACATGGCCGATGGCACCTTCGATCACCTCCACGGTGGAGAGGGTATCCAGCTCCACCTTGAGCACGGGCACCTCCAGTTCCTCCGCCCGGCTGAGCAACTGGGGCAGGGGATCGGCTGCGCCGGTGAGCACCAGGCACTGGGTGGAAGCCTCCAGCGCGGCCAGCTGGATGTCGGTGCGATCCGCTCCTGTGACCACGGCCATGTTGCGCCGTCTGCGGAAGAACTCCATGGCGGAGTTCACGTTCATGGCGCCGATCGTGAGGGTCTCCACAAGAAGATCCATGCGCTCGCGGCAGCAGAGCACGGAGGCCCCCAGCCGCCTGGCCAGCTCCTCCACCGTGACGCTGTGCAGCAGGGGGCTGCGGGGCATCACCCCCAGCACCGGGATTCCCAGCCGCTCGATCGCGGGCACCAGTTCGCCCCGCAGCGACGGGATCAGCCCCGGCTGGACGCCGTTGAGCACCACCCCCGCCAGCTGATCCCCCAGCTGGCCGCGAGCCTCCAGCAGGCCCTCCACGCTGCGGCTGTCACTCCAGGGGTGGACGAGAACCACCTGGGCCCCGAGACCCCGGGACAGCTGCCCCAGGGAGAGGCCATAGAGGAGGCCTTCGCTGAGGCTGCCGGCCGCCTCAAGCAGCACCAGCCCGTCACCAGCCTCCTCCACCCTCCGCTGCAGCGCGGCGAATCCCTCACCTGGATCGAAATCACCCTCAAGGAGCCTCTGCTGGGCGGAATCGGCTTCCAGCACATGAAGGGAAGGAATCAGCTTCTCCTCGGCCAGCCCCAGGGTCGCCCCGATGAAGCGCACGTCCGGATCGAGAATCGGATCTCCGGGAGCGGCGTCGGGGAAGCCATCGAGCGGGTCGTCCAGACAGGTGACCAGCGGTTTCCCGAACGAGATCTCCACCCCCTGCCGCACCAGCTGGCGGCCCAGCCCGAGCACCACGGCGGACTTGCCGCTGAAGGGTTCGCAGGAGCCGATCAGCAGGGGGGTGGACATGGTGCGACCTCAGGGGGCCTGCAGGAATCGGCGCCAATGTAGGCAGCCCGGCCCCTGGGATCACCCATGCTGGCCCGGAGTCCGCCGCTGCTGACAGGCCCTTGGCCGATCCCCCACCCGACACCCCGCCGGCCCCCACTCCCCTGCCGGTGGTGGCGATCACCGGCGCCAGCGGAGCCCTCGGCCAGGCCCTGCTGCGTCGCTGGCATCGGCGCGGGGCCCGTCTGATCGCCCTCACCAAGGACGACCGGCCCCTGGAGCTGAGGGACCGGTCCGGCGCTCCCCTGCCCCTGCGTCAGGTGCGCTGGCAGGTGGGCCGGGAGGAGGAGCTGGAGGGCCTGCTGGCGGAAGTGGACGTGCTGGTGATCAACCATGGCATCAACGTGGGGGTCCGGCGCACCGCCGAAGCCACCGCCAGCTCCCTGGAGGTGAATGCCCTGAGCGGCTGGCGGCTGCTGGAACTCTTCGCCCGGGTGGTGGGCCGGCGGGAGCGGGACAGGGAGGGGAGAGTCGGCGATCCGCGCCCCCGACCGGAGGTGTGGGTGAACACCTCCGAGGCGGAGATCCAGCCGGCCCTCAGCCCGCTCTATGAGATCAGCAAGCGGCTGATCGGCCAGCTGCTGAGCCTGAGGGCTCTCGACCTGGCGCCCAGCCTGCGCATCCGACGGCTGGTGCTGGGCCCTTTCCGCTCGGCCCTGAATCCCTACGGAGTGATGTCCGCCGACTGGGTGGCCGGGCAGGTCCTGCTGCAGCAGAGCTGGAACTGCGGGCTGATCATCGTCAGCCCCAACCCCCTCACCTACGTGGTGATGCCCCTTACAGCCCTGGGCAGGTGGCTCTATCTCCGCACCTTCACCCGGGGAGGATGATCAGAAATCCCGATCGGTGAGGATCTCACAGCCATCGCTGGTCACCGCGATGGTGTGCTCCCACTGGGCCGACAGGCTGCCGTCGACGGTGACGACGGTCCAGCGATCCTTGAGGGTGCGGCAATCCTTTCTGCCGGCATTGAGAATCGGCTCCACCGCCAGGGTCATCCCCGGCCGCAGGTGCAGGTTGGGCAGATCCCGGGTGCGGTAGTTGAACACCGAGGGCTCTTCGTGGAGATTGCGGCCCACCCCATGGCCCGTGTAGTCCTCCACCACCGCATAGCCATGGGCCTCCACGTGATCCTGCACCGCACCGGCGAGTTCCAGCAGGGTGCTGCCCGCCTTCACCGTGGCCAGCCCCTTCATCAGGGATTCCTGGGCGACCCGACTGAGGGTGCGGGCCTCCTCCGGCACCCCTTCGCCCACGCAGATCGTCACGCAGCTGTCGCCGTGATAGCCCTCGTAGTAGGCACCGGTGTCGACCTTGAGGAGATCGCCTGCCCGGATGACCCGCTTGCCGCTGGGGATGCCATGCACCACCTCATCATTGATGCTGGCGCAGATGCTTGCCGGAAAGCCGTGGTAACCCTTGAAGCTGGGGGTGGCTCCCATCTCGCGGATGCGCTGCTCGGCATGGCGATCCAGGTCTCCCGTGCTCATCCCGGGGGCCGCCATCTCGATGATCTCCCTGAGCACCGTGGCCACGATGCGGCTCGCCTGGCGCATGATCCCGATCTCACGGGCCGATTTGATCTCGACTCCCCGCCTCCCCTTCTGAATGCGGGGGCCGCTCTGGGTGGCCAGGCCGGAAGCACCTCGGCTGGCCTGGGTGCTGGCCAGCAGATCGGCGAACAAGTTCATCGAGCGGGGGCTCCGGCAGAGGGATCAGGGCTGGTTCAAGCTATCAATGGCGTCCCCTGATCCGACGAACCCCCGTGCCGCCCGAGAGGACCTCACCGCCTGCCCCCTCCGCTGCGGTACGGCTGCGACAGGCCCATGCCGCCCTGGCCCCCCTGGTGCTGGCCCCTCTGGTGATCACCGTGAGCACGGGGGTGAGCTACCGCCTGCTGCGGGACTGGGGAGGCATGAGCCGGGATCGGGCCCACCTGCTGATGGTGCTGCACGAGGGAGAATGGCTCACCCCTTGGCTGGGTCGGAACGGGGAGACCCTCTACGTGCTGCTCAACGGACTCGGCCTGGCCTGGATGCTGGCCACCGGTGCCGCCATGGCCTGGCAGCGACTGCGCCGGTCGGGAAACCGGGCGGCTGGGTAGGGGGTGCACCGGCAGGTAAGGTGGCTGTTTGGCCAGGCGTGTTGGAGCTGGGATGACAGCGGAAACCCCCGATTCAGATTCCATCGACGCATCGATGGAAGCCCCCGAGCAGGCAGCGGTGGAAACCTTGGAGACCCCCACAGGGAAGACGGAGACGTCCTCGCCGGTGGCCGTCGCCGAGCCGGAGACCGTCGCCCAGCCGGATGCGACTCCGGCTTCTGTGCAGGTGACCACCGGCCGGCGCAGTGCCCGGGAACTGCTGGACGCCTTCGAGGCGGCCCAGATGAAGAGTGATCTTCCCGAGATCTACGTGGGCGACACCGTGAAGGTGGGCGTGCGCATCCGGGAAGGCAACAAGGAGCGCGTGCAGCCCTACGAGGGCGTGGTGATCGCCAAGCGCCACGGTGGCCTGCACGAAACCATCACCGTGCGAAGAATCTTCCAGGGGGTCGGCGTTGAGCGGATCTTCCTCCTCCACAGCCCCCAGGTGGCTTCCGTCAAGGTGGAGCGGCGCGGTAAGGTGCGCAGGGCGAAGCTTTTCTATCTGCGCGACCGGGTGGGCAAAGCCACCCGGGTGAAGCAGCGCTTCGATCGCTGATGTCTGCTGTCTGCGGGTTTTCCCGCAGCTCCAGGCCCTGCACCGTTCCCCTGGGGTCATCTCCCTGCGCCGTTAGTTCAGTTGGTAGAACGCAGGTCTCCAAAACCTGATGTCGGGGGTTCGAGTCCTCCACGGCGCGTTCGATGCCCCCATCTGAATGTCCCCCAATCGTCCCGAACTCGTTTCTAGAACATGGAGTTGGATCTGCAACCTGGAGATGTGGTCAAGGTTCTGGAATCCGCTGCTCTCGGCTGGGTACGGGCACGGGTGATCCGGGTCAAATCCGGGGGTCGTGTCGTCGTCCAGAGCGACCAGGGCAGGGAGTTCACGGCCCGGGGCAATCAGGTCCGTCTGATCGAACCCGCCGGCTTCCGGCCCTGATCCAGGTCCCGCTCCCTGCCCCAGCCATTCGGAGCAGGGAGGCTCGGCTCACCCATCCGGTTTCCGCCAGGGCGGCAATGTCCGCCAAGCCGACAAATCGTTGACGGCGGGACAGGTGGCGGTGGATACTTCCGGGGGCGACGCACCGCGCCGCCAGGATCGTCCTCCGGGACGGCAATGGCCCCCACGGGCCTGTCTGGGACTGTAGTTCAATCGGTTAGAGCACCGCCCTGTCACGGCGGAAGTTGCGGGTTCGAGCCCCGTCAGTCCCGCTCTGAGATCCAGGAGTCGATCACTTGGCAAGCACGGGTCCGGTTCGGGTTCGTCTGGCTCCGAGCCCCACGGGAACCCTCCACATCGGAACGGCCCGCACAGCCGTTTTCAACTGGCTGTTCGCCCATCGCCACGGGGGCAGTTTCCTGCTCCGCATCGAGGACACCGACCGGGAGCGATCCCGACAGGACTACACCGAGAACATTCTTGAGGGGCTCCACTGGCTCGGGCTCGACTGGGAAGGGGAACCCCTGATCCAGAGCCAGCGCATCGAGGCCCACCGCAGCGCGATCGCCCGACTCCTGGAAAACGGCCAGGCCTATCGCTGTTACGCCTCCGAGGCCGAGCTCACCGCCATGAGGGAGCAGCAGCAGGCCGCCCATCGGGCCCCCCGCTACGACAACCGCCACCGGGACCTCAGCCCCGAGCAGGAACGGGCCTTCATCGCCGAGGGGCGTCTGCCGGTGATCCGCTTCCGGATCGACGACGAGGCCACGATCAGCTGGACCGATCTGGTGCGGGGCGAGATGAGCTGGGCTGGGAGCGATCTGGGAGGAGACATGGTGATCGCCCGGAGGGCACCTGCCGATGCCATCGGCGATCCGCTCTACAACCTGGTGGTGGTGGTGGACGACGCCTTCATGGGCATCACCCACGTGATCCGGGGGGAGGACCACATCGCCAACACCGCCAAGCAGCTGCTGCTCTACGAGGCCCTGGGCCTTTCCCAGCCCCTGTTCGCCCATACCCCTCTGATCCTCAACCAGGAAGGCCGCAAACTCTCCAAGCGGGATGGCGTCACCTCGGTCAGCGAATTCCGTGCCATGGGCTACTCCTCCGAAGCCCTGGCCAACTACATGACCCTGCTGGGCTGGTCGCCGCCGGAGGGGATGGGGGAGCGCTTCTCCCTGGAGGAGGCTGCCCGCGTGTTCGACTTCCAGCGGGTCAACCGGGCCGGAGCCCGCTTCGACTGGGACAAGCTCAACTGGCTCAACGGCCAGGTGCTCCATGATCTCGATCCCGACGAACTGAGGGAACAGCTGCTGCCGCTCTGGCAGGACCGGGGCTGGACCGGTCCCGCCGCAGCCCATGGCCCGGGGACCGCCGATCCCAGCTGGCAGCGGGACCTCTGCGCCCTGCTCGGCCCCTCCCTCACCCTGCTCAGCGACGGGGTGGAGCAGGCAGCCCCCTTCTTCGAGACCCCGATCGCCAACGAACAGGCCCGCAGCCAGCTGGCCGAAGCCGATGCCCACCGGTGCCTCGCGGCCCTGCTCGAGCGGCTGCCCACGGGCGATCTCGACGACGCCTCCGCCCGGGAACTCCTCACCCAGGCCGCCACGGCCGCCGGGGTGAAGAAAGGGGTTGTGATGAAGAGCCTGCGGGCCGCCCTGCTCGGCAGCCTGCAGGGTCCGGACCTGCTGACCACCTGGCTGTTGCTGCGCCGCTGCCGGGCCGATGCCGCCCGGATCACCGCCAGCCTTGAGCACGGCCGTGCCGTTCAGTCTCCGAGAGCGGAATAGAGAGGCTCCACCCGGATGCCGATCACGCTTCCGGCCCGCACCACGAGGTATTCCCCCTCCAGGTCACTGATCGGCACATTGATGAAGGCGTCGGCCGCTGCGCTGGTGAGAACGCCGCCATACCACTTCTGGAACTCCTCGAGGCTGGGGAAGGGCACCACCTCCTGATGGCCACCGCTCAGCATCAGGTGGATGGCATAGCGGCTGGGGATACGGGACATCAGCAGTCCATCGACTCGGTTCGTTCCTCCCAGGATGACGCAAGCTCCCGCAGCGGAAGGGAAGAGCGGCAGTAGAGAGGATGGCGGGGCTGGCCCGAGCGGGTGTGTCCCAGGCACAGGAGTCTGGGGCGGACCGGGGCGATCAGCTCCAGCACCTCCCGATCCCGCTGGCGCCAGCCCCCCCGGTGGCCCCAGCCCAGCCAGACCACCGGTTCCAGCTGGGCCGCCGCGGCTGCCTCCCCCAGGGCCTGCAGCCGCGCCAGGATCCAGCCATCGGTGGCATCGCCCACCGGATTCCTGCTGCGCCTGAGCTGGGTGGGGCTGGCGGAGATCCGGGAGAACAGATTCACCACCTCCAACCCCCCGAAGCCCCAGCCACCGGCAAAGCGCACCAGACGCCGCAGGGTGGGATCCTGCCGTCGCCCATCCGCCCGGGAGGGATTGAGGCCGATGAACAGAAGACGCGGAGCCTCTCTCTGCCACACCCGCTCCAGCCACCAGCGATAGCGGCCGCAGGCACTGAGGGCAGCCGATCCACTGACGTCACCGGGAAGGTTCGTGCCTTCGGTGGGCTCTGGCAGGCTGTGGCGATCGGCCTCAAGGGTGGGAAGGGTGTCCATGGCGGAAGAGAAGCCGCTGCTGCTGCTGGTGGATGGCCATTCCCTGGCCTTCCGCAGCTTCTACGCCTTCGCCAAGGGGGGCGATGGCGGCCTGAGCACGAAGGCGGGGGTTCCCACCAGCGTGACCTACGGATTCCTCAAGGCCCTGCTGGAGAACTGCCGGGGGTTGCGTCCCCAGGGGGTGGTGATCGCCTTCGACACGGCCGAACCCACCTTCCGGCATGAGGCCGACGAGGCCTACAAGGCCCACCGGGAGGAAGCCCCGGAACACTTCTTCCAGGATCTCTCCAATCTTCAGGAGATCCTGCGGGAAGCCCTGGATCTGAGCCTCTGCATGGCCCCGGGCTACGAGGCCGATGACGTGATCGGCACCCTCGCCCATCGCGCAGCCGATCGGGGCTGGCGGGTGCGCATCCTCTCCGGCGACCGTGATCTCTTCCAGCTGGTCGACGACGCCCGGGACATCGCCGTGCTCTACATGGGGGGCGGCCCCTACGCCCGCACCAGCGGCCCCACCGAGATCCGCCGGGAGGGGGTGATCGCCAGGCTGGGGGTGCCTCCGGAAGAGGTGGTGGATCTCAAGGCCCTCACCGGAGACAGTTCCGACAACATCCCCGGTGTGAAGGGCGTGGGGCCCAAGACCGCGATCACCCTGCTCCGCAACCACGGCAGTCTCGATGGGGTCTATGCCGCCCTCGATCAACAGAAGGGAGCCCTGAAGACCAAGCTGGAGACCGACCGGGAGAACGCCTACCGCTCCCGGATGCTGGCGGAGATCCTGGTGGAGGTCCCCCTCCCCGAGGAGCCCCGTCTGGAGCTGGGCGACGTGAAGGCCCGCACCCTGAGCCAGCGGCTCGAGGGTCTCGAGCTTTCCAGCCTGCTGCGCCAGGTGGATGGCTTCGTGCGCACCTTCTCGGCCCATCCCACTGGCGAAACCAGCTCCGATCCCGTCGCCCCCCTCGGCAGCGACCCGCCGCCCGATCCCGAGCCGGAGACCCCTGGAGAGGCCCCGAACGGGAACGGGGCCCCCACAGCGCCGCTCCTCCAGCCCGCGATCATCACCCACCCCGGGCAACTCCAGGAGCTCAGCCAGCGCCTGATGGCCTGCACCGATGCCCGGCAGCCCGTGGCCCTCGACACCGAAACCACCTCCCTCAATCCCTTCCGCGCCGAACTGGTGGGCATCGGCGTGTGCTGGGGGGAAGGTCTGGCCGATCTGGCCTACATCCCCATCGGCCACCAGCCGGAAGAGGAGCCTTGCGGGCAGCTGCCCCTGGATCAGGTGCTCGGCTGCCTGGCTCCCTGGCTGGCCAGCGCCGCCCACCCCAAGGCGCTCCAGAACGCCAAGTACGACCGGCTGATCCTCCTGCGCCACGGCCTGGCCCTGGAGGGAGTGGTGATGGACACCCTGCTGGCGGATTACCTGCGCGATGCGGGCGACAAGCACGGACTGGAGGCGATGGCCCAGCGCAACTTCGGCTTCACGCCTGCCGGCTACGCAGATCTGGTGCCGAAGGGGTCGACCTTCGCCGCGGTACCCGTCGCCGCTGCCGCCACCTACTGCGGCATGGACGTGCATCTCACGAGGCGGCTCACCGGTCTGCTTCGCCAGCAGCTGGAGGATCTCGGCCCGGCCCTGCCCAGGCTGCTCGAGCAGGTGGAACTGCCCCTCGAGCCGGTGCTGGCGGCGATGGAGGCCACCGGCATCCGCATCGACACGGCCTACCTCGGCGAGCTCAGCGAGGAGCTGGGGAAGCAGCTGGAGCGGTTGGAGACCGAGGCCAGGCAGGTGGCGGAAGTGGACTTCAACCTCGCCTCCCCCAAGCAGCTCGGCGAACTGCTGTTCGACAGCCTGGGACTCGATCGCCGCAAATCCCGCCGCACCAAGACCGGCTGGAGCACCGATGCCGCCGTGCTGGAGAAGCTGGAGGATGACCACCCGGTGGTCCCCCTGCTGCTGGAGCACCGCACCCTCAGCAAGCTGCGCAGCACCTACGTGGACGCTCTGCCCGCCCTGGTGGAGCCCGAGACGGGGCGCGTGCACACCGACTTCAACCAGGCCGTGACCGCCACCGGCAGGCTGTCGAGCAGCAATCCCAACCTGCAGAACATTCCCGTGCGGACGGAGTTCAGCCGGCGCATCCGCAAGGCCTTCCTGCCGCAGCAGGACTGGTGGCTGATCAGCGCCGACTACTCCCAGATCGAGCTGCGCATCCTCACCCACCTCTCCGGAGAGCAGGTGCTGATCGACGCCTACAACCGCGGCGACGACGTGCATGCCCTCACCGCCCGGCTGCTGCTGGAGAAAGAGGAGGTGAGTGCGGAGGAACGGCGCCTGGGCAAGACGATCAACTTCGGGGTGATCTACGGGATGGGAGCGCAACGGTTCGCCCGGGAGACGGGCGTGAGCCAGGCTGAGGCGAAGGAGTTTCTGAGCCGCTACAAGCAGCGCTATCCCAGGGTGTTCGCCTTCCTGGAGCTGCAGGAGAGGCTGGCCCTGAGCCGGGGCTACGTGGAAACGATCCTCGGCCGGCGCCGTCCCTTCCACTTCGATCCGGCCGGCCTGGGCAGGCTGCTCGGCAGGGATCCCCTGGAGATCGACCTGGGGGTGGCCCGCCGCGGGGGCATGGAGGCCCAGCAGCTGCGGGCCGCGGCCAACGCCCCGATCCAGGGCTCCAGCGCCGACATCATCAAGCTGGCGATGGTGACCCTGCACCGGGCCCTGGGGCAAGCCGGGCTCCCCGCCCGGCTCCTCCTGCAGGTGCACGATGAGCTGGTGCTGGAGGTGGCCCCGGAGGCGCTGGAGGAGGTCGAGAGCCTCACCCGCACCACGATGGAGCAGGCCGTCCGGCTGCAGGTGCCCCTGGTGGTCGAGACCGGTAGGGGGGCCAACTGGATGGAAGCCAAATAGGTGCCCGAACCCCCGCAACCAGGGTCCGGGCACCCATTCGTGAGAAACTCCGCACCACCTCCACTCTCCAGACGATGGCGTGCCGCGCTCGCAAGGGCATCATCCTGGCCGGAGGCAACGGCACCCGGCTGGCTCCCCTCACCCATGCCATCAGCAAGCAGCTGATGCCGGTGTACGACAAGCCGATGGTCTACTACCCCCTCACCACCCTGATGCTGGCGGGCATCCGGGAGATCCTGATCATCACCACCCCGGCCGACCAGAGCGCCTTCCAGCGGCTCCTCGGTGATGGCAGGGGCTGGGGCCTGCGCATTCACTACGCGATCCAGCCCAGCCCCGATGGCCTTGCCCAGGCCTTCCTGATCGGTGCCGGATTTCTGGACGGCAGTCCCGCTGCCCTGGTGCTGGGCGACAACCTCTTCCACGGCCACGATCTGGTCCCCCAGTTGCAGAGCAGCAATGCACGATCGGCCGGGGCCACGGTGTTCGCCTATCCGGTGCGGGACCCGGAGCGCTACGGGGTGGTCGATTTCGACCCTGAAGGAAAGGTGCTCAGCATCGAGGAGAAACCGGAGCACCCCCGTTCGCGCCATGCCGTCACCGGTCTGTATTTCTACGACGACACCGTGGTGGAACGGGCGGGACAGGTCCGCCCCTCCCCCCGGGGGGAACTGGAGATCACCGATCTCAATCGCCTCTATCTGCAGGACAGCCTGCTGCGGGTCGAACTGATGGGCCGTGGCATGGCCTGGCTGGATACCGGCACCCCCGATTCCCTGCACGAAGCGGCCAGCTATATCCGCACCCTGGAGCATCGCCAGGGCCTCAAGGTGGGCTGCCCCGAGGAAGTCGCCTGGAGGATGGGCTGGATCGACGATGCCCAGCTGGAGCGGCTGGCCCAGCCCCTGCGCAAGAGTGGCTATGGCTCCTACCTGCTCCAGTTGCTGGAGGACCGGCAAGGGCAGGCCCCGGCTCGCCAGGCAACGAACGTCACGGCCCATGCAGGTTGATCCTTTTCCCGCGAGCTTCCCCCCGGGCAGCGGCGTCGAGGCCCCCCTCCTGCTCCGGCCCACCCCCATCGCCGATGAGCGGGGCTACTTCCTGGAAAGCTGGAACCGGCGCAGCTTCGCCGCCGCCCTGGGGGTGGGGGCGGAGGACGCACCCCGTTTCGAGCAGGACAACCAGTCCCGCTCCCGCCGGGGGGTGCTGCGGGGCCTGCATTACCAGCTCCCGCCCCGGCCCCAGGGGAAGCTGGTGCGCTGCGTGAACGGCGAGATCTTCGATGTGGCGGTGGACCTGCGCCGCAGTTCCCCCTGCTTCGGCCGGTGGGTGGGAGCCCGTCTGAGCGGCAGCGACCACAGCCAGCTCTGGATTCCGGCCGGCTTCGCCCATGGTTTTCTCACCCTCAGCGAAACCGCCGATGTGCTCTACAAGGTGAGCGGTTTCTGGAGCCGGGAGTGCGAACGCTCCCTGCTCTGGAACGATCCCGAGCTGGCGATCGACTGGCCCCTCGAGCTGCTCGAAGGGCACTCCCCTTCACTCTCACCGAAGGATGAAGCTGCCCCGACCTTCGCCGCGGTGATCGCCGCCGGAGACCTCTTCCCGTGAGCGCCCCCCTGCGGGTGCTGCTCACCGGCAGCCGGGGCCAGCTGGGCCGGGCCCTGCTCGGTTCGGTTCCCGCCGGCATCGAGGTGATCGCCACGAGCCGGGAGAGCCTCGACCTTGCCGATCCCCGTGCCTGCCGCGAGGCGGTGCAGGCGCACCGGCCCGACTGGGTGCTCAATGCCGGCGCCTACACCGCCGTGGACCGGGCGGAAAGCGAAGCGGAACTGGCCCGGGCCATCAATGTCGGGGCTCCCCAGGCTCTCGCCGAAGCCCTGGTGGACACGGGGGGGCGCCTGCTGCAGCTCGGCACCGATTTCGTCTTCAACGGCCGCCAGGGCACCCCCTATCTCCCCGGGCAAGCGGCCGATCCCCTCGGCGTCTACGGCGCGACCAAGGCCGAGGGGGAACGGCGGGCTGGGGACCTGCTGGGATCGCAGAAGTTCTGCCTGCTGCGCACCAGCTGGGTCTACGGACCGGTGGGAAGCAACTTCTGCCTCACCATGCTGCGGCTGCATCGGCAGAAGCAGGCGGCGGGGGAGAGCCTGGGGGTGGTGGCCGATCAGGTGGGCTGCCCCACCGCCACCCACACCCTGGCCCAGGCCTGCTGGGCGGCGATCCAGCGGGAGCTGGCGGGCGTGCTGCACTGGAGCGATGCGGGAGTCGCCAGCTGGTATGACTTCGCCGTCGCCATCGGGGAGATGGGCACCCAGCGGGGACTGCTCCCGGCTCCGGCCCCGGTCCTTCCCATCACCACCGCCGACTATCCCACCCCCGCCCGGCGCCCCCCCTATTCCCTGCTGGAGTGCAGCGCCAGCCGGGCCCGGCTCGCCCTCGAACCCCGGCACTGGCGCCGTGCCCTGGGACAGGTTCTCGATCAGGTGACCGTGCCGGCTCCGCCCCTCTCCCCCTGATCGCCCCTCCTTCCCTCCCTTCTCCCCCCGGCATGGATCAAGCCTCCCCCTTCTCCCTCGACGTGGCCAGCCTGCTGGGGGAACGTCGGCGCCTTCTGGTCACCGGAGGGGCCGGGTTCATCGGCAGCGCCGTGGTGCGGCGACTGCTCAGCGCCGATGGGACCGTGGTGGTCAACCTCGACAAGCTGGGCTACGCGAGCGATCTCACCAGCATCGAAACCCAGCTCGCGAGCACCGGGGCCGCCGAAACCGAGGCAGGGGAATCGAGGCATCGGCTCCTGCAGGTGGATCTCTGCGATGGGGACGCCACGGCCGCAGCGGTGCGTGAGGCCGACCCGGATCTGGTGCTGCACCTGGCAGCCGAGAGCCACGTGGACCGCTCCATCGACGGACCCGCCGCCTTCGTTGCCAGCAATGTGCTGGGCACCTTCCATCTGCTGGAGGCCGTGCGGAGTCACTGGCAAGGGCTGCCCGCCGCCAGGAAGGAGCGCTTCCGTTTCCATCACATCAGCACCGATGAGGTGTTCGGGTCCCTGGGCGAAAGCGGCCGCTTCTCGGAAACCACCCCCTACGACCCCCGCAGTCCCTACTCCGCCACCAAGGCCGGCAGCGACCACCTGGTGAATGCCTGGCACCACACCTACGGCCTGCCGGTGGTGCTCACCAACTGCAGCAACAACTACGGGCCCTGGCAGTTCCCCGAGAAACTGATCCCGGTGGTGATCCTCAAGGCCGTCTGCGGAGAAGCGATTCCCCTCTATGGAGACGGGGCCAACGTGCGCGACTGGCTCCACGTGGAGGACCACGTCGACGCCCTGCTGCTGGCGGCCTGCGAGGGAACCGTGGGCAGGAGCTATTGCGTGGGGGGCCACGGCGAGCGAACCAACCGGGAGGTGGTGGAGGGGATCTGCGACCGGATGGACCGGCTGCGGCCGGGGGGGGCACCCCACCGCCGACTGATCAGCCCCGTTCCCGACCGCCCCGGCCATGATCGGCGTTATGCCATCGACCCCGCCAGGATCAGCTCCGAGCTGGGCTGGCGACCTCGCCATGGCTTCGAGGACGGCCTGACCAGCACCGTGGGCTGGTATCTCGACCACCTCGACTGGTGCGGCCAGGTTCGCGAGAGGGCCCGGTACCAGGGGGACCGACTGGGCAGCGGCAGACCCTGAGGGTCGCCACCCCGCTCCCGGCACTCCCCCGCCATCACCTCGCCGCTGACTCACCGCTGAATTCCTGGCGGCCGAGGGTGGCGCCTTACCGTGCAGTCCTTGCCGTTCCTCCCCGGCAGCCAGCCGGATCGCTGCGTTGACCCTGCGGCTCTCCAACACCCTCACCCGCCGCACCGAGCCCTTCGAGCCGCTGATCCCCGGCAAGGTATCGATCTACTGCTGCGGGGTCACGGTCTACGACCTCTGTCACCTGGGGCACGCCCGCAGCTACATCGTCTGGGATGTGCTGCGCCGGTACCTGATCTGGAGTGGCTACGCGGTCACCTTCGTCCAGAATTTCACGGATATCGACGACAAGATCCTCAACCGTGCCGCCGAGGAAGGCATCTCCATGCAGGAGGTGAGCGAGCGCAACATCACCGCCTTCGAGCAGGACATGGCGGCGCTCAACATCCTCCCCCCCGACCGCATGCCCCGGGCCACCCGCAGCCTGGAGGCCATCCGCACCCTGATCGGCGAGCTGGAGGCGAAGGGAGCGGCCTACAGCGCCGATGGCGATGTCTATTTCGCCGTCACGAAGGCCCCCGACTATGGCCGCCTCAGCGGTCGCCACCTGGAGGAACAGCTGGAGGGAGCCAGTGGCCGGGTGAGCGCCGAGGAGGAGGCCCGCAAGCGCCATCCCTTCGATTTCGCCCTCTGGAAAGCCGCCAGGGAGGGAGAACCGGCGTTCCCCTCCCCCTGGGGCCGCGGCCGGCCGGGGTGGCACATCGAGTGCTCGGCCATGGTGCGCGAGGAGCTGGGCACCACGATCGACATCCACCTCGGCGGTGCCGACCTGATCTTCCCCCACCACGAGAACGAGATCGCCCAGTCGGAAGCCGCCACGGGGGAGCCCCTGGCCCGCTGGTGGCTGCACAACGGCATGGTCAACGTGGGAGGGGAGAAGATGTCGAAATCCCTCGGCAACTTCACCACGATCCGGGCCCTGCTGGACAGCGGCGTCAGTCCGATGACCCTGCGTCTGTTCGTGCTGCAGGCCCATTACCGCAAGCCTCTCGATTTCACGGCGGAGGCGCTCGATGCCGCCGCCACCGGCTGGAAGGGGCTGAACGCCGCCCTGGGTCTGGCGGCCCGTGCTGCTTCGTCCCCATCCACGCCACCCCCCTCCGCAGGTGCGGAGGGGGGGATCCGGCGGCCGCCCGGCGGAGCTTCGCCGCCGCCATGGACGACGACCTCAACACCGCCGCAGCCCTGGCCGTGCTGTTCGATCTGGCCCGGCCCCTGCGCGCGCTCGCCAACCGGCTCGAACGCGGGGATGGGGCCGCCGCCAGCGAGGCCCGGACCGAGGAGGTCCTCAGCCAGGCTCACCTGCTGCAGGAACTGGCCGGGGTACTGGGGCTGAAGGCGGAAGCGAAGATCCCGCACCGGCCCGCCGAGGGCGGCTCAGCCCCGGACGATGCCGAGATCGAGGAGCGGATCGAGGCCCGCCGTGCGGCCAAGGCCGCCCGGGATTACGCCACGGCCGACGGGATCCGCGACGAACTCCGCTCCCGTGGCATCGAGCTGATCGACCGTCCCGGCGGCCACACCGAATGGATCCGCCGCGGCGGGCCGTGATCCTCAGGGGCCTCTCCTCTCCCCGGGCACCCCTCCGCAGGCAGCCGGGGTGTCCCTCAGCGATCGACCCCGCCGCCGGAGGGGGAACGATCGCGCATCAGAGCCTCGATCTTTCGGATCCGGCCGAGGGTGGTCTCCCACACCTCCAGTTGCAGGCGCTGGCTCTGCTCCCCGGCCGCCACGGCCCGGCGACAGTCCTCCACCAGGGCCTCGGGGCTCTCGCCTCGCTCGAAGGCCTCCCAGAGGTCCCGCTCGATGCGGGCCCGCTCGAGGAAGTTCCAGCGCCGCAGCCAGTCCATGGGAGGGGGATCGATTCACCCCAGTCAAGCCTTCCCTGCGCAGACCCCCGCCTCACCCCGGCAGCCAGCGCCCGATCAGATCGGTGAGGGAAGCCACCAGGCCGAGGGCCAGAGCCGGAGGGGCCACCCAGCGAAGCGCGACCAGGAGGCTCAGCCGCAGCCACCGGGAGGTACCGCAACCCTCCAGGTCGCCCAGGAAGCGGTCGGGAGCCCGCCACCCCAGCAGCAGGGCCATCCAGAAACCTCCCAGCAGCAGCAGCACCCCTCCGAAGATCGCATCCATCCCTTCCACGACACGGGTGTCGAGGGCCGCGGGCACTCCCAGCACCCCGAGAACCGCCACCGAGCGCCACACGGCCCCGGGACGGCTCCAGCCGAACCGGTCCATCAGGGAACTCACCGGCACCTCCAGAAGCGAAACCGATGAGGTGATCGCGGCAAGGTAGGCCAGGGCGAAGAACGCGGTCGCCACCAGCCGTCCCGTGGGTCCCAGGGAGGCCAGGCCGGTGGGCAGGGCGATGAAGAGGGCCCCCACGGTGCTGGCACCCACCAGCTTCTCCAGGCCGAAGCTCGCCACCAGCGGGAAGGTGACGCAACCGGCCATCAGGCCCACCGCCGTGTCCACCCCCACCACCACCAGGGCCTCGGTGGCGATGCCGCTGCGGCGCCCCAGATAGGCGGCGTAGGCAAGGATCGCCCCGATCCCCGTCCCCACGGAGAAGAAGGCCTGGGTGAAGGCATTGCGGATCGTGGCCGGATCAAGGAGCTTGCCGGCCTCCCAGCGCAGCAGGAAGCCCTGGTAGCCGGCTCCGGCGCCGGGCAGGAAGGCCGCCCACAGCAGCAGGCCCGCCAGCATCAGGAAGAGCAGGGGCATGGCCCAGCGGCAGAGGCGTTCGATGCCGCTCCGAACGCCTGCCGCCACCACCAGAGCGGTCAGGCCGAGACTGGCCAGGTGGCCGAAGACGGCATCACCGCCACTGCTGATGCCGCTGAAGAAGGTCTCCGAGGCGGCGATGTCCGCAGGCAGGCCCACCAGCAGCGAATGGAGGAGCGTGCGGCCGGTCCAGCCCATGAGCACGGCGTAGGAGGCCAGGATGCCGAGGCACGTCCCGACCCCACCACGGCTCAGCCCCCCATCTCCTCGACCCCCATGCGGTGCTGCAGCTGTTCGATTCCCACCACCAGGGCCACGCCGATCCCCGCCAGGAGCAGGGCCAGCAGCAGGCTGCGGCCATCGGGGGGAGCCACCAGGGCATCCCGGAGCACCACCAGCTTCCCCTTGGCGTTGCGGGTGGATTCCAGCACCGTGCGGAAGGGCCAGATCTTCCAGAGGGAGCCCACCATGAAGCCCACCAGCAGGGCCACGGTCTGGCCGTGGTAGCGCGCCAGAAGCCAGCGCAGCAGTCGCACGAACAGCAGCAGCCCGGTGATGCACCCCAGGGCGAAGGGCAGCAGTGTGGCGATGTCGAACGCCTTGATCGACTCCATCACGTGCTGGTACTGCCCCAGGACCAGCAGCAGGAACGATCCGGAGATCCCGGGCAGGATCATGGCCATGATCGCCACCCCACCGCTCCAGAAGAGGGTGAAGGGGTCATGGGGCATGGTCACGGGCACCATGGTCACCAGCAGCAGAGCCAGGACCACCCCGGCGGCCATGGAGAGCAGCCCCTGCCAGCCCCAGTGGGCGTGGCGGGAGATCAGCAGGATCGAACCGAGGATCAGTCCGAAGAAGAAGGCGAACAGAAGGGTGGGCTGGTTTTCGTAGAGCCAGGTGATCGGGCGCACCAGAACCAGCACCGAAGAGAACAGACCCACGAGGAGAGGCACCAGGAAACCGAGGTGCACCCGCTCCGCCGCGGCGGACCAGCGGCCCCGGGCCAGAAGCCCGATCAGGGTCGGGTCGAACCCGGAGATCGCCTCCAGGAGCTGGGCGTAGATGCCGAGGATGAAGGCCATGCTGCCGCCCGAGACCCCCGGAACGACATCCGCCGCCCCCATGGCCATGCCGCAACCGAAGACGTAGGCCCCCCCCGACCGGTGGGGGTGGGTAGGAGCGGAGCTGAGCTCGGAACCGTCCATACAGGAGACGACGATGGGAAACTGAATCGCCGAAACCTTACGGGGGCCCTGCCGTGAAAGCCATCGCCGTGCTCGGCTCCACCGGATCGATCGGCACCCAGACCCTCGCGATCGCAGAGGAATTCCCCGATCGTTTCCGGGTCGTGGCTCTCACGGCCGGCCGCAACCTCGACCTTCTGCTCGAGCAGATCCTGCGCCACTCCCCGGAGGTGGTGGCCCTGGCCGATGCGGACTGTGTACAGGAGCTGCGCGATCGCCTGGGGGCACTCGAAGCGGAACTGCGACCGCACCCCCTACCGGAGCTGCTGGGGGGCAACGAGGGGCTCTGTGCCGCCGCTGCCTGGCCCTCGGCCGATCTGGTGGTGACGGGCATCGTGGGCTGCGCCGGGCTGCTGCCCACACTGGCCGCCATCCGGGCCGGGAAGGATCTGGCCCTGGCCAACAAGGAGACCCTGATCGCCGCCGGCCCCGTCGTTCTGCCGGAGCTGGAACGGAGCGGCAGCCGGTTGCTGCCCGCCGATTCCGAGCACTCGGCCGTGTTCCAGTGTCTGCAGGGGACCCCCTGGGCCGATACGGCCCGTCTCTCGACGGGAATTCCCACTCCGGGGCTGCGCCGCCTCCAGCTCACCGCCTCAGGCGGCGCCTTCCGCGACTGGCCGGCGGCCGACCTGGGCAAGGCCACCGTGGCCGATGCCACCAACCACCCCAACTGGAGCATGGGCCCCAAGATCACGGTGGATTCCGCCACCCTGATGAACAAGGGTCTGGAGGTGATCGAGGCCCATTACCTGTTCGGGCTCGATTACGACGCGATCGAGATCGTCATCCATCCCCAGAGCATCGTGCACTCGATGGTGGAACTGGCCGATACGTCGGTGCTGGCCCAGCTGGGCTGGCCCGACATGAAACTGCCGCTGCTCTACTGCCTGAGCTGGCCGGAACGGGTGGAGACGTGCTGGCGGCGCCTCGATCTCACCGAGGTGGGTCAGCTCAGCTTCCGCCGGCCCGATGACATCAAGTACCCGTGCATGGCCCTGGCCTACGCCGCCGGCCGGGCCGCCGGTTCCATGCCCGCAGTGCTGAATGCCGCCAACGAACAGGCGGTGGCCCTGTTCCTGGAGGAGCGGGTGCCGTTCCTCGAGATCCCGGTGCTGATCGAAAGGGTCTGCGACCGGCACAGGAGCGATCTCATGGCCTCGCCCTCCCTTGACGACATCCTGGCCGTGGACGCCTGGGCCCGGCAGGCCACCCGCGAGGCCGCCGCCAATCTCCATGGCCAGACCAGGGCAGCGTTGCCGGCATGAGCGGCGCAGCCGTTCCGGCCCCCTGTCGGGTGGAACACCATCTGTTGCTCTGTGCCACCCCCACCAGGCCGCTCTGCGGCGACCCCACGATCGGAGCCGCCAGCTGGCAGCGGCTCAAGACCCTGGTGCGGGAGCTGGGACTGGAAGATCCGGCACGGGCCGAAGGGGTGGTTCTCCGCACCAAGGCCGACTGCCTGCGGGTGTGCGCCGGCGGACCGATCCTGCTGATCTGGCCGGAGGGCATCACGTATGGGGGAGTCACCCCGGAGCGGATCGAGCGCATCGTCCGGGATCATCTGATCGGTGGGGTGCCGATCGAGGAGTGGATCCTGCGTCGAATGCCGTTTTCCCGGTGGCCTGGGTCGTGAGCCAGCGCACAACCAGCTGATCCGCCCAGCACCGCGATGGCGGTGCTCCGACACGAACTTCTCCCCTGCCATGAAAGCCGTTGTGCCCCCCGCCCCGGGTGATCACCACCTCCAGGTTGGGAACCCCCATACCGCCCAGCTGCCGGGTGGGACCGACCGGAACCCATGGATCGTCATCCGCATGCACCAGCAGGGTGGGTGCCGGGCATGGGGCAGCCCGCAGGCGCTGCAGGGGGCTGGCGACCTCGTAGTACTCCTCCACCGAGGCGAATCCCCAGCGGGGAGCCGTGATGGCCGCATCGAAGGCCCGGATGGTGGCAATCCGGCCGGGCTCCCTCAGCAGTGAGCCTTCAGCAGCGGCGCTGCCGAAGGGATCGGCGAGGGTCTCCCGGATCAGACGGCGCACCAGCCAGGCCTGGTAGGGCAGGTTGCGAAGGCGCCCGATCCAGGCCGAGCAGGAGGCCAGCTCGAGGGGGCTGCTGACGCAGGCCAGGCCATCGAGCCAGGGCCCGCTGATCGATCGATCGCCCGCGCTCGCGAGAATGGCATTGAGCAGCACCGTGCCACCGAGGGAGCTGCCCACCCCGAAGAGCGGCAGGTTCCCGCCGGATGGGGCCAGGCTGGCCCCCAGCGACCGCGCCCGCAGCAGGGCAGGCCAGAGGTCCTGGTTGCAGAGAGCCGCGTAGGAGCCACGAGCCAGGCCCCGCCCCGGACCCGCTCCCCGCAGGTTGAGACGAAGCACGGCGAAACCCGCCGCCTGCAGGCAGACCCCAAGGCGCCGCAGACCACCCCCCTGGCTGGATCCACCCAGTCCGTGCAGCACCAGCACCAGAGCGATCGGGAAGGGCTCCTCGGGCCGTTGCCGGATGGGCCGATCCAGGAGCGCCAGCAACCGATCGCCGCCGCCGATGTCGACCTCCACCCGACTGGCCTGATCGGCGGGAAGGTGGGGAGGATGGAGGCTGTCGCGCAGGGTCTGCAGATCTCCCCCCCACCAGGGGAACCGGGGGCGAAAGGGGGGCAGCCCGAGGCGATGGGGCAGTTCCGCCATGGGAGACCCCGGCGACCCCTCAGGCCGCGACCTTGGCCCGGCCCACCCCCATCCCGCGCAGTTCCGTCAGCAGGCCGTTGAGCACGGCCTTGGCGTCGCCGAAGACCATGGCGGTCTGGGGCATCTCGAACAGGGCGTTGGTGATGCCCGCATAGCCCGCGCCCAGGCTCCGCTTCACCACATAGACCTGGCGGGCCTGATCCACCTCCAGAACGGGCATGCCGAACAGGGGACTGGTGGGGTCGTTCTTGGCCTGGGGATTGACCACATCGTTGGCACCGAGCACGATCACCACATCGGTCCGGGGAAACTCGGGGTTGATCGTGTCCATCTCCAGGAGCTGCTCGTAGGGCACATCCGCTTCGGCCAGCAGCACGTTCATGTGGCCGGGCATCCGACCCGCCACCGGATGGATGGCGTAGCTCACCTCCACGCCGTGGCTCTCGAGCAGCTTGGCCAGCTCCCGCAGGGCGTGCTGGGCCTGGGCCACCGCCAGCCCGTACCCCGGAACGAACACCACCCGCTCCGCCTGCTCCAGCGCCATGGCGCATTCCTCCGGGCTGCAGCTGGTGATGCGGGTGTATCCCGCTTCGCTGCCACCTCCCCCAACGACCGGTCCCGCACCCAGAGCGCCCCCGAAGAGCACCGACACCAGGGAACGGTTCATGGCGGTGCACATCACCTGGGTGAGGATCAGGCCCGCTGCTCCCACCATGGCGCCGGCCACGATCAGCAACTGGCTGCCCACCACGAAGCCGGCCGCAGCAGCCGCAACGCCGGAGTAGGAGTTGAGCAGGGAGATCACCACCGGCATGTCGGCCCCGCCGATCGGCAGGGTCACTCCCACCCCGAGCAGAGCCGCCCCTGCCACGAGCAGCCAGAGGGGAAGGCCGGCGGGATCTCCGGGAAGCAGCAGGGCGCCGATGAGGCACAGCACCGCCAGGGAGATGTTGATGGCGTGCCGCACCTGGCTCTGGGTGAAGGCGGGGGTGTCGAGCCAACCGCGCAGCTTGGCCATCGCCACGATCGAACCGCTGAAGGTGATGGCCCCCACGAACACCGAAACGGCGATGGAGATCTTGGCCACCAGGTCGGCCCCCCCGGAGTCGAACAGGGCCACGCCCACCGCCACCAGCAGGGAGGCCATGCCTCCACAACCGTTGAACAGCGCCACCGTCTCGGGCATGGCGGTCATCGGCACCCGTCGGGCCGTGATCAGACCGGCCAGGCCGCCGATGGCACTGCCCAGGGCGATCCAGAGCCAGGCCACCGGATCCGGGCGGATCTCAAGGAGCAGACCCACGACCGCCAGGGCCATGGCAAGGGCTGCCAGGGCATTGGCATCCCGGGCCGTACGCACCTTCGAGAGACCCTTGATTCCCAGGGCCAGAAGCAGAACGGCGCCCAGATCGAGGATGTCCGAAAGCACCCCGGTCGAGAGCAGGCCCGCCGGCAGCAGGGTGAGCGGAGTGGCTGGGGGGAGGATCATCGATCGTCGCGGCGGCGGAACATGGCGAGCATGCGATCGGTGACGAGAAAGCCACCGATCACGTTGTAGAGAGCGAAGCCGAGGGAAACCGCGGCGATCAGAAGAAGCGCCTGGTTGTCCCCCGCCTGGCGGATCAGGGTGAGGGAGGCCAGAACGGTGATGCCGCTGATGGCGTTGGCCCCCGACATCAGGGGGGTATGAAGGGTGGGGGGAACCTTGCCGATCAGTTCGAGGCCCAGCAGGCTGCCGAGCAGGAGCACCCAGAGGGAGTGGGAGAGGTCACTCATCAGGAGGAGGCTCCCACCAGGGCGGCCTCTCTGGCCGCTGCCGCCGGGAGGTCGGCGTTGGGGCCGTACACGATGTCGTCCCGGCGACAGACACCTGCATGGGTGAGCAGGCAACCATCGAGGATCGGATCTTCCGGGTCGAGGCGGAGGCCGTCCCCGTCCAGCAGGTGTTCGATCAGGGCCGCCAGGTTGCGTGCATAGAGGGCACTGGCATGGTTGGCCACACTGCTGGGCAGCCCATCCGCTCCGATCAGCTGCACTCCGTTGCGGCTCACGGTGGTGCCGGCAACGGTACCGAAGCAGTTGCCGCCCTGGGCCACGGCCAGGTCCACCACCACCGAACCCGGGCGCATGCGATCCAGCATCGATTCGCTGATGAGCTGGGGAGCCGGTCGACCGGGCACCTGGGCGGTGCAGATCACCATGTCAGCCAGAGCCAGCTGATCCGCCAGCTGCCGGCGCTGGGCCTCCAGGAAGGATTCGCTGGCCTGCCTGGCGTAGCCGCCGGCCTCACCGGGGCTCTCCTCGAGGATTGGAGGTTCGAGAAACCTTCCCCCCAGCGATTCCACCTGTTCCTTGACAGCCGGACGCACATCGGAGACGTAGACGACCCCACCCAGTCGACGGGCGGTCGCCAGGGCCTGGAGACCCGCCACCCCGGCCCCCAGGACGAGGACGCGGGACGGCTGGATGGTGCCGGCTGCGGTCATCAGCATCGGCACATAGCGATCGAGAGCCGCCGCAGCAAGCAGCACGGCCTTGTAGCCGGCGATGTTGGCCTGGGAGGAAAGCACGTCCATGGCCTGGGCGCGGCTGATCCGCGGCAACAGTTCCAGGGCGATGGCCGAGGCACGGCGGAGATTGAGCGCCTCGGCCAGAGCCGTGGCGCCGTAGGGGGCCAGCAGGCCCACCAGCAGGGATCCGGACCGCAGCCGCTCGAGGGCATCGGCGCCAGGAGGATTGACGCAGAGAACCCCGTCACAGTCCGACCAGGGCAGCTCTCCGGAGCCGCACACCTCGGCACCGCCGGCGGCGAAATCCTCATCGGAGAAGCCGGCATCCCCGCCGGCACCGCTCTCGATGTGCAGACAAACCCCCTTCCCGGTAAGACGCCGCACGGTTTCCGGCGTGGCGGCCACCCTCCGTTCACCAGGAGCCCTCTCCCGAGGGATGAGCAAGTTCAGCAAGGGATACCCCGATCCAACCCCCTACCCATTAGGAGGGCCGGGGTGCCAAGGCAATGGCCGGACGGGGAATGTGCGGACTCCCCCATCAGAACATGGGCAGCAGTTCCTCCTCGAGGCAGAGGGCCTGGGGGTGGCACCCTTCCTGGCGCAGCCTGCGGGCCCGCAGGATCATCGGATCGAGGTCGCACTCCTGACGCCAGCACCGCTCCAGATGGACGAGCCAGTCGGCTCGGGGATGCTGCGGGAAGGCCATGGCTGCAGCGGGCGGGGAGTCCCGGGGGGGGATGGCCGGAAGCTAGGGAAGACCCCGCGGAAACGAATAAGCAGGAATGCTCAATTTCCTGGCAACCACGACGTTCCCCCTTCGGGCCAGGACCAACAGAATCACCCCATGGCATCACCCTCCTTCGATCTGGGACTCCGTCCCACCGGCGGGACGTGGCGGGGGAAGGATCGCCTGCAACCGCGGGAATGGCAGGGCAGGCTGATCCAGCTGCTGCGGGCCCGGCTGCCACCACCCGGCCAGCAGGGAAGAGACGTGCTGCTCCACGCCGGGCCGGGAGCGGGGAAAACCCTGGGGGCCCTGCTGGGGTTCCAGCGGCTCCAGCGGGAGGGAAGGCTCCACCGCTTCGTGGTGTTCTGCCACCGGAGCTCCATCGCACGCCAGTGGTTGGCGGCGGCCGATCGGCTGGGGCTCGATCTGGTGGAGTGGTCCTCCCAGAAGCCGATGGGGGAGGAGGTCACCGGTCTCCTGGTGAGCTATCAGTCGGCGGCACGCCACCGGCCGGGCCTGATGGAGGCCCTGGGCCAGGGGCCATGGAAACGGCCATGGCTGGCCATCGCCGATGAGGTGCATCACCTGGGCCTCGATCCGGAGGAGCCGGAGGCCACGGCCTGGGGCCAGGCCTTCACCTGCCTCAGCCAGGGGGCGACCCTGCGGCTCGGCCTCTCCGGCACGCCCTTCAGGGCCGACAATCTGGCCTTCTGCTCAGCCCGCCGGATCCGAACGGAGGAAGGGGGCATCATCAGCGAGCGGATCGTTCCCGACCTGTGCGTGGAACCCCGCCGGCTGATCCTGGCAGGCGATGTTCGCCCGCTGGAATTCCATTTTCAGGATGGATGGGTGGAGCATGGCCGTTCCCAGGAGGACGCAGAAAAGGAGCCTTCCCCGCTCTCGACGGAACGGCGGGAAAGCTGGCGAGCCCGCAATCTGCGGCGGGCCATCCGCCTGGGCGACGGCGGAGGGATCGCCCTGCGTCTGCTGCTTCAGGCACGGCGCAGGCTGGAGCGGGTGCGAAAGGACCACCCCCCGGCGGGGGGCCTGGTGATCGCCCGCGACATCAGCCATGCCCGTCGGATCGCTTCCCTCCTGAGCGAGGAGGGGGATGCGGTTCTGCTCGTGCACTCCCAGGACCCCGGGGCCGGCGACCGTCTGGCGTCCTTCCAGGACGGGGAGGCCGACTGGCTCGTGAGCGTGGACATGTGCGCCGAAGGATTCGATGCCCCCCGGCTCAGGGTGCTGCTGTACCTCACCACGGTGGTCACCCGCAGCCGGTTCCTTCAGGCCATCACCCGGGTGGTGCGGGTGGATGGGACCCGATCAGGCCGGGAATCGATTCCACGGGATGCCTCCCACGTCTTCGCCCCAGCGGACCCTCTGCTGATCGGTCATGCCCGCGGCTGGTCCCTGAGCGAGCCCTATCTGATCCGGGCCAATCCTGTGGCCGACGGGGAGCCGGCTCCGGGGGCAGGATCGGGGGCGCCAGGCCTGCCCCTTCAGGCCCTTGGGGCGGCAGCCGGGGAGGTGATCCGACTGCGGGGGCCGGAGCTGCCGGGCTTCCTGAGCAACTCAGCGTGAACGGATACCACACCTGGTCCCAGAATCGAACTTTGCGACGTTGTGTCAACCAACACTTCAGCATGTGGGACCCAGGCGGCAAGGTGTGAGCCAGCCGGACGACTTCCATGGACGCTTCGGTACATCGCAGGCTCACCGTTGCCGTCTGCTGGGCCCTTGCCCGCAGGGCTGCCCTCGATTGCCAGGAACGCTATGAAGACAGCTTCGCTCTCAGCGAAGAGTTCCGCGAGTGGATGCTTTGCCTGGAGGATCACCCCGATCTCCTCCAGGCCACCGTTCTGATGGTCCCCGCCGCTGGCAAGCGGGGAAGGAAACCGGAAACCGACGGCCTGCTGGGGATCTGAACCCTCCGGCTGGCAGGGAGTTGTGGGGCGAGGCCGGGGTGAAGAACGATCACCTAGGCTCAACTCATAGTTGCTCCGCATAAGCCCCATGACCGAGGACCTCCCCACCCCCGGCATCCTGGATCCCGAGAATCTGGTGATCGTGGGTTCCGGACCCGCCGGCTACACAGCGGCGATCTATGCGGCCCGGGCCAACCTCAGCCCGCTGCTGATCACCGGATTTCAGGAGGGTGGCATCCCGGGGGGGCAACTGATGACCACCACCCATGTCGAGAACTTTCCCGGCTTCCCTGACGGAGTGCTCGGCCCCGACCTGATGGACCGGATGAAAGCCCAGGCCGAACGCTGGGGCACCCGTCTGCTCGAGGCGGACGCCGAATCCATCGACCTTTCCGAGCGTCCTTTCCGCATCACCGCCGATGGGCAGGTGATCCGCAGCCAGGCCCTGATCCTGGCCACCGGAGCCAGTGCCAACCGTCTCGGACTCCCCCAGGAGGAACGGTTCTGGAGCCGGGGCATCAGCGCCTGCGCCATCTGCGATGGCGCCACTCCCCAGTTCCGCAACGAGGAACTGGCGGTGGTGGGCGGCGGGGACTCGGCCTGCGAGGAGGCGGTCTATCTCACCAAATACGGCAGCCACGTCCATCTCATCGTGCGTGGCAGCAGGTTGCGGGCCAGCGCGGCGATGGCCGACCGGGTCCTGGCCAACCCCGCCATCACGGTGCACTGGAACACCCAGGTGGCCGATGCCAGGGGAGAGGACTGGCTCTCGGCCATCGAACTGCGGGAGGTGATCGGTGGAACCTCCCGGGACCTGCCCGTGCGTGGACTGTTCTATGCGATCGGTCACACCCCCAACACCCGGCTGGTGAGGGACCAGCTGGAGGTGGATGAGCGGGGGTACCTGGTGACCCGCCCGGGCCGGCCCGAAACCGATGTGGAAGGGGTGTACGCCGCCGGGGACGTGGCCGATGCCGAGTGGCGCCAGGGGGTCACAGCCGCCGGCAGTGGCTGCCAGGCGGCACTCGCGGCGGAGCGCTGGCTCAGCCACCACGATCTCGCTGTGACGGTGAAGCGGGCGGAGGTGGAACCCCAGGCGGCCGGCGAACCTGTCCCGACCGCCGTGAGTGATGAAGCCAACTTCGATCCTGCTGCGCTCTGGCAGAAAGGTGGATTCGCGCTGCGCAAGCTCTACCACGACAGCAGCAAACCGCTTCTGGTCGTCTACACCTCACCCACCTGTGGCCCCTGCCACGTGCTCAAGCCCCAGCTCAAGCGGGTGCTCGAAGAATTCGGCGGCAAAGCCCAGGGAGTGGAGATCGACATCGAGGCCGACCAGGAGATCGCCAGACAGGCAGGGGTGACGGGCACACCCACCGTGCAGTTGTTCCTCGACAAGGAACTCAAAGATCAGTGGCGCGGTGTGAAGCAGCGCAGCGTATTCCGGATCGCCATCGATGAACTGATCGGCATCCACGCCTGAGGGCAGGGCCAGCCGTCAGAGGAGAGGGATCAACGCCGTCTGGGGCCACCCGGCCGATTTCCTCCCGGTCGGGGTCCGGTCGCTCCCGCGTTGCGCTCGCGGTAGGTGATCCGACCACGGGTGAGGTCGTAGGGACTGATCTCGACGAGAACCTTGTCGCCTGCCAGCAGTTTGATGCGGAACTTGGTGAGCTTCCCTGCCGCCCGGCAGAGGCACTGATGACCTGCCGGTTGCTCGAGAGTCACCAGGTAGAACCCATTGCCCTGCTCCTTTTCGATCACACCGGAGGTTTCGATCATGCGGCTGTGGCCTGGTCGTGCTTGCTGATTTCCCTGACAATAGGGCTCCGCAAGCAGAGGGCCCGGGGGATAAGGTCGGCATTCTCTGCCGTGCCGGCCCGATGATCCTGCCTCCCGTCTCGATGGACCTGGGTCTGCTGCTGATCTCCATCGGGGTGGTGAACCTCTGGAGGAATCGGGAAGGCGCCTGAGCCCCGGTCGGAGATCCACCCCTGGAGACCCTGCTGTTCCACAAGCCCTACGGGGTTCTCAGCCAGTTCACCCCGGAAGCCGGAAGCCCCTGGCAGACCCTGGCCGCCTTCATCGACGTTCCGGGGGTCTACCCCGCCGGTCGCCTGGACGCTGACAGCGAGGGACTCCTTGTGCTGACGGCCGACGGGACGCTTCAGCACAGACTCACCGACCCGGCCTGGGGCCACTGGCGTCGCTACCTGGTTCAGGTGGAAGGGATGGCCACCGAGGCCGCCCTGGACACACTCCGCAGCGGTGTGGAGATCCAGGGGAGATGCACCTTGCCGGCCCGGGCCGGCAGGGTGCCGGACCCGGGACTGCCGGAACGGAGTCCGCCGATCCGAACACGTCGCTCGATTCCCACCAGCTGGCTGGAACTCGAGCTTCGCGAGGGACGCAACCGTCAGGTTCGACGGATGACGGCGGCGGTGGGTCTGCCCACCCTGCGGCTGGTGCGGACGGCCGTCGATCTGATGGACGGCGCGCGCCCCCTGTGCCTGGAGGGACTCGGCCCGGGGGAGTGGCGTGGGGTCACCCCGGAGGAGGGACGGCGGCTGCGGTCGCTGGCCTCCCGCCGGGGACCGGGCCGGGGCAGAAGCCTCAGCCGAGAACGTCGATGAGCTCACGAGCCACCTGGAGCTGACCGTAGTAATAGTTGGCCCGGGCACGGCGCTCGGCATCCTCGATCGCGTCGAGCGCATCGAAGCCCAGGCTCTGCCAGAGGTCATGGCCACAGGCACGGCTCACCTCAGCGCTGGCCTCCTGCTCCAGGCAACCCAGGCGGCGCTGCAGGTTCTTGATCTGGGCGATCGACATCTCCTCTGCGCAGTGCATCGTACCCGGCAATAGTACACACGAACTGTCCAGGCGGCTCAGAAGGGCAGCTTCTTCCTGGCGTCCTTGTCGAGATCGGCTTCCATCTCCCGCAATCGCTTCAGGATCGTGTCGTAATACTCCTTGAGGTAGTCCTCCAGCCGGGTGGTGTCGGCTTCGTCGAGGCCGAAGGCGGCGTAGCTCTCCTCCATGGGGGCATCAAGGGCCCTGCCGCCCCCCGTCACCTCGGCAAAGGCCAGGCGCTCGGCCACATTGAGGCTGGCCTCGAAGAAACCCGTCACCGCCTGAAGACCTCGCAAGAGCACAGGTGGAACCCGGATCACCCGGGCCTCCTTGCCGCTGTATCGCTCGCAGAGCTGGGTGATCTCGCCCGTGGTCCAGGCCCGCGGACCCACCACGGCAAACGAGCGGCGAACCGTCTGGGGACGCTCCAGGGCCGCCACAGCGAAGCGGGCCACATCCTGGGTGTTCATGTAGGCAATCGGAGTGGGCTCACCGCTCACCCACACCGTCTGACTCTCCAGTACCGGAATGGCGAACTGACTGATCAGGCCCTGCATGAAGCCGACGCAGCGCAGGATCGTGAAGTCGAAGTCCGAGGCCATCAGCCACTGCTCGGTACAGGCTTTGATGTCCATCAACGGCACACTGCGATGCTTCTCGGCATCGAGCAGGGAAACGAAGACCAGCCTCTTCACCTCGGCCTGCCGGCAGGCTGAGAAGAGGTTCTGCTTGCCGGACCAGTCGATCTCGTAGGCGCTGCCGCTGTCGTTGGCCCGGGCCGTGGCCGCATCGATGAGAGCTTCCTGGCCTTCGAGGGCATAGGCAAGACTCTCGGGTTCAAGCAGATCGCCCCGGGTGAGTTCGCATCCCCACTCCTGCAGAAAGGCCGCTTTGCGGGGAGATCGAACCATGCAGCGCACCTGATGACCGGCATCGAGGGCTCGTCGGGCGATCTGGCGGCCGAGGGTGCCCGTTCCACCGACAACCAGCACCTGCATGAACGTTCCTTGTCGAGCCGGCTGAGCCTAGGTGTGCGACCGGAGCGTCGCGATCGGGAGGGGGTGGTGCGCGCTCAGTCCTTGAGCAACCTGAGCAGCAGACCACCACCGGCCAGGCCCACGGGGATCAACAGCCAGAAGAGGGCTGCGGTGCCGAAGATCTCAGAAGCCATGGCCCAGGCGAACGAATCGCCTACCTATCTAGCAGCCCTGCGGCTGGTCAGTCGCTGGGCGCAGGCCAGGATCGTGGGCCAGGGGGCGTCGCTGCGCAGCTGGGCCACCATGATCCCGCTGGAGCAGGCCCGGTGACCCGCCGCTCGCAGGTCCTCCACGATTGCGGCCAGGGGAGGGGGACCGGCGCCGAGACGACGGCCGATCTCCGCCATGGGCCAGCAACGGGCCGGCGAGCCGGGATCTCCCTTCAGCCGCTCCAGGAGCCGCAGGGACTCCCCGAGCACCGTCACCTCCGTGGCCACGCCTGCCTGGCTCACCATGGCCTGCAGGATGGGCGGATCCTGCAGCGGCCCGATCCAGAGAGGACCGCTCACCACCAGGGGCGCCGTCCCCGGCACCGGGCAACCGCACGGCGACCACCGGCCCAGTCGCAGCAGGCTCTGCACCTGCTGATCGCCACATCCATGACAGTGGGCCACCATCCCCAGGCCCCCTTGCTCAGCCAGAGAGGGACTGCGTCGCAGCCGCACCGCTGAGCGGAAGGTACGGCCCTCGCTGAAAGCGAACAGCGGTTCCAGGCCCCGCCCCAGGGCCCAGGCGCTGCGGGCCAGCACCCCCAGCTGGAGCCGCAGGGCCATCTCCCAGCTGGCTGGGTGGGCCCGGGCCGCTGCCCCAAACCGGCGCAGGGCTGCCGGGCGATCGTGACCGGTCGGTGAGCGCCCGTCGCTGCTGGCCAGCAGGAGCACACCCCCGAAGGCGACGGCCTCCAGAGCCAGGGGCACCAGGGCGGTGGGGCAGCCGAAGGCATCGAGGTCGACCAGATCGAAGCGCTGCCGGCGCACCAGGCAGTCCGCCAGCAGCGCCTGGGCGGTGAGGGGGGAAGCCCGCCAGCGCACCCCGGCCGGAAGGCCGGCGAGATTGGTGCGCAGCAGGGGAAGACGATCGGGATCGGCGTCGTTGGCCCAGATCTCGCCGGCCCCGGCCTCCAGCCCATAGCGAAGGGAACGGATCCCGCACCCGGCCATCACGTCCAGCACCCGCAGCGGCCCCCGCTCGGCCAGGGTGCGCGCCAGCAGCACGGCGAGGTCCCGCGCCGGTCTGGACTCGGGTCGGAAGAAACCGGCGCCGATCCGCAGCCGCGCCGATCCTTCGCAATAGTGAGTGGAATCCGTGCCGCTCAGAGCCGCTGGTGTCGAGAGCCGCCCCCCATCCTCCCTTCCGTGACGGCAGCGACTGGGGGGAGCACCGGGAGTGGATCTGGGCGGGTCAGCGGTGCCACTGGCGGGTGCTTGGGGACGGGGGCCATCCCCCCCTGGTGCTGGTGCATGGATTCGGAGCGGGCAGTGGCCACTGGCGCCACACGGCCGGGCCTCTGGCCGCCGCCGGATGGTGCGTGTACGGCCTCGATCTGATCGGCTTCGGTGCGTCCGCCCAGCCGGCCCTGCGGCTGGACAACCGGCTCTGGGCACGGCAGGTCCGGGCGTTCCTGGAGGAGGTGGTGCAGGCGCCCGCCGTGCTGGTGGGCCATTCCCTGGGCGGCCTCGTCGCCCTCTCCTGCAGCGTGTTCGCTCCCGCCTGGGTGCGGGCGGTGGTGGCCGCCCCCCTTCCGGATCCGGCACTGCTGACGGCCTCCCTCGAGTCCCCGGAGCGGAGCCCACGCCGCAGGCCATGGCTGCGGCGCCTGCGGCGCTGGCTCGTGACCCTGCTCTGCCGGGTTCTGCCGCTCGAGCTGATCGTGCCGTTGCTGGCCCATTCCCCCCTGCTCGATCTGGGCATCCAGGCGGCCTACCACGAACCCGTGATCGGGGACGGGGAACTGCGTCAGCTGATCGCCCATCCCGCCCGCAGACCCGGTGCCGTCCGGTCCCTGCGGGCGATGAGCATCGCCATGGCCCTGCGTCCCCACGGCGCCACGGCGCCGAGCCTGCTGGCCCGGCTGCAGCATCCGCTGCTGCTCGTATGGGGACTCCAGGACCGCCTGGTTCCCGTCGACGTGGCCCGCCAGTGCCTCCGCCTCAGGAACGAGCTCCCTCTGATCGTGCTCGATCCTGCCGGCCACTGTCCCCACGACGAGATGCCCGCCGCGTTCAACCTGGCCCTGCTGCGGTGGCTCGAGCCCCTGGCTTCCCGGTAGCGAGGTGGGTGCTCACCAAGGAGACCGCCGCCTACCTTTGATCGGTCGGAACCCTCTCCCATGAAGCACACCCTCTCGGTGCTGGTCGAAGACGAGTCGGGAGCCCTCAGCCGGATCTCGGGACTGTTCGCGCGCCGGGGCTTCAACATCGAGAGTCTGGCGGTCGGCCCTGCGGAGCACCGGGGTGTCTCCCGACTGACGATGGTGGTGGAGGGCGACGACCGCACCCTCGAGCAGATGACCAAGCAGCTCGACAAGCTGGTCAACGTTCTCGGGGTGATCGATCTCTCCACCATTCCAGCGGTGGAACGGGAGCTGATGCTGCTCAAGGTGGCCGCTCCGGCCGAGAACCGAGGTGCCATCTTCGATCTCGTGCAGGTCTTCCGCGCCAAGGTGGTCGACGTCGCCGACGATGCCCTCACCCTCGAAGTGGTGGGGGACCCGGGCAAGCTGGTGGCCCTGGAGCGGTTGCTGGAGACCTACGGCATCCTGGAAATCGCCCGCACGGGCAAGGTCGCCCTGGAGCGGGCCTCCGGGGTGAACACCGAGTGGCTGAAGGCCACAACGACCGGCAAGCGGGTTCCCGCCTGAGGGAAACGGCTCAGGGCCTGCCCTTCACCAGGGTCCCTCCCTGCACCAGGGTGGCCCGCACGAGTCGATCGCCCTGCTGGATCCGGTCGACCACGTCCATGCCTTTGCTCACCCGCCCGAACACCGCATAGCGACCATCCAGCTCCGGCAGGGCCTCCAGGGCCAGATAGAACTGGGCACTGGCGGAATTCTCATCTTCGGATCGGGCCATGGCAACGGCTCCTCTCTGGTGGGTGAGGAGCAGCTGCCTGGAGACATCCGGACTGGTGAGGATCTCCCCGTATCGGGGCTGCTTCTCACCCTTCTGCCTGAGCTCAAGGGGGATCATCCGGGCTTCGCCGCTGGCCGGATCGATGAAGTTTCCGGTTCCGAACTGGGTGGAGGGGGTGCCCGGGTCAGCGGTTCCAGGGTCCCCGCCCTGAACAACGAACGGAGTGGGTTCCTTCACCACCCGATGGAACAAGGTGTTGGTGTAGACGCCCCGTTTGACGAGATCCACGAAGTTCCCTGCTGTGAGAGGCGCCGCCGCCCCATCAAGGGTGAGCTCCACCTTCCCCTTGCTGGTGTCGAGCACCACCACAGCGGTTCCCTTGAGACAGGGGGAGGGCGAAACCCCGCAGCCCAGCAGCGGAGCTCCCTGGTCGGCGGCACAGGCTCCCAGACCCAGGGGCACCAGGGCCACCATTGCCAGCAGCAGGAGCCGAGCCCCTGCCCGGCCGCAGCGCCTGAAAACCTGCATCCTCAGAGACCCTCCAGGGGCACCCCCAGAAAGCGGGCCAGCCGGGCTCCCGTCAGCTCCAGATCGGCCAGGGGGATCGGTTCGCCGACCCGGGTCAGGGGCATGTCACGCCTGCCCTGCACCCGGAGGCACAGACGCCGCATGGGACTGAGCCCGTCCCGCAGTTCCACCTTCACCGCCTGGATCTCCTCCAGGGGAATCTCCACATCGATGCGACGACGGAATCCGCGACGGCTGATCAGGGCCTGACCTGTGCCGCGATCGAAGCGATTGCTGCCGGCACCCACATCGATTGCGATCACCCACCACAGATAGATGGCCAGCAGCAGGGCCGCCAGTCCGTAGAGACCCATCACCAGGCCCTGGGGCACCCACACCAGATCGGCTGGGTGGCCGATGGGCAGGAGGTCCCTGGCGAAACGGCTGGAAGCGCTGGTGAGAAGAAAGCCGACGCCCCCAAGGCTGACCGCCGTGGCCACCAGCAGGTTGGAGAGGCGCCGGGAGCCCACCACGGGCTGCTCCAGCACAAGGGCGGGGTCCGCCGGAGAGGTGCCTTCGAGGGAAGGCGCGCTGGAAGCCATGGAGACGGCGGCAATGCAGGGAGGCCTCATCCTGCCCGGACGCGGGACCCGGTTGGGGAGCGAAATGGAAGAAATACCTAAAACAACCCCCACGCCAGGGATTTCAGGCCGTGTCGGCTGAACGCGTGCCCTGCGGGAACGTTGTTACCATCGGCCGGTAACCCAACGCATCGCGGGTTTTCCGCACTGCTGCCTCCATGACGATCGCTCTAGGGCGCGCGCCGGCGGCTCGAGGATGGTTTGACGTCCTCGACGACTGGCTCAAGCGCGACCGTTTCGTTTTCGTGGGGTGGTCCGGCCTGCTGCTCTTCCCCTGCGCCTACCTGGCGCTGGGCGGCTGGCTCACCGGCACCACCTTCGTCACCTCCTGGTACACCCACGGCATTGCCAGCTCCTACCTGGAGGGCTGCAACTTCCTCACCGCCGCCGTCAGTACCCCTGCTGACGCCATGGGACACAGCCTGCTGCTGCTCTGGGGCCCCGAGGCCCAGGGCGACTTCGTGCGCTGGTGCCAGCTGGGCGGCCTCTGGCCCTTCGTGGCCCTGCACGGCGCCTTCGGTCTGATCGGCTTCATGCTGCGTCAGTTCGAGATCGCCCGGCTGGTGGGCATCCGCCCCTACAACGCCATCGCCTTCTCCGGACCGATCGCGGTGTTCGTCAGTGTCTTCCTGATGTACCCGCTGGGCCAGAGCAGCTGGTTCTTCGCCCCCAGCTTCGGCGTGGCCGCCATCTTCCGTTTCCTGCTCTTCCTGCAGGGCTTCCACAACTGGACGCTGAATCCCTTCCACATGATGGGCGTGGCCGGCATCCTGGGCGGTGCCCTGCTCTGCGCCATCCACGGCGCCACGGTGGAGAACACCCTGTTCGAGGACAGCGAGCAGGCCAACACCTTCCGGGCCTTCGAGCCCACCCAGGAGGAGGAGACCTACTCGATGGTCACCGCCAACCGCTTCTGGAGCCAGATCTTCGGCATCGCCTTCTCCAACAAGCGCTGGCTGCACTTCTTCATGCTGTTCGTGCCGGTGATGGGTCTGTGGACCAGCAGCATCGGCATCATCGGCCTGGCCCTCAACCTGCGCGCCTACGACTTCGTGAGCCAGGAGATCCGCGCTGCCGAAGACCCCGAGTTCGAGACCTTCTACACGAAGAACATCCTGCTCAACGAGGGTCTGCGTGCCTGGATGGCACCGGCCGACCAGCCGCATGAAAACTTCGTCTTCCCTGAAGAGGTTCTGCCCCGTGGAAACGCCCTTTAATTCCGGTCTCATTTCCGTCGGGGGCAAGGACCTCGACTCCACCGGCTACGCCTGGTGGGCCGGGAATGCCCGCCTCATCAATCTCTCCGGACGCCTGCTGGGTGCCCATGTTGCCCATGCCGGCCTGATGGTCTTCTGGGCCGGCGCCATGATGCTGTTCGAGGTGAGTCACTTCACCTTCGACAAGCCCATGTACGAGCAGGGGCTGATCGTGATGCCCCACGTGGCCACCCTCGGCTACGGCGTGGGTCCCGGTGGAGAGGTCACCAACCTCTATCCCTTCTTCGTTGTCGGCGTCCTGCACCTGATCAGTTCGGCCGTCCTCGGTCTGGGCGGTCTCTATCACGCCCTGCGGGGTCCTGAGATCCTGGAGAACTACTCGGCCTTCTTCTCCCAGGACTGGCGCGACAAGAACCAGATGACCAACATCATCGGTTACCACCTCATCCTTCTCGGGGTGGGCGCCCTTCTCCTGGTGTTCAAGGCCATGTTCTTCGGAGGTGTCTACGACACCTGGGCCCCCGGAGGCGGTGACGTGCGGTTGATCACCAACCCCACCCTGAGCCCGGCCGTGATTTTCGGCTACCTCACCAGGGCACCGTTCGGTGGCGAGGGATGGATCATCGGGGTGAACTCGATGGAAGACATCGTCGGAGGCCACATCTGGATCGGCCTGATCTGCATCTTCGGTGGCATCTGGCATGTGATCACCAAGCCCTTCGGCTGGGTGCGCCGTGCCTTCATCTGGAACGGTGAGGCCTACCTGAGCTACAGCCTGGGCGCCCTCAGCCTGATGAGCTTCATCGCCTCCTCCTACATCTGGTTCAACAACACCGCCTACCCTTCCGAGTTCTACGGACCCACCAACGCCGAAGCCTCCCAGGCCCAGAGTTTCACTTTCCTGGTTCGCGACCAGAAACTCGGAGCCAACATCGGTTCCGCCATGGGTCCGACCGGCCTCGGCAAATATCTGATGCGCTCCCCCACCGGTGAGATCATCTTCGGCGGTGAAACGATGCGCTTCTGGGATTTCCGTGGCCCCTGGCTGGAGCCCCTCCGGGGCCCCAACGGTCTGAGCCTCGACAAGCTCCAGAACGACATCCAGCCCTGGCAGATCCGCCGCGCTGCCGAATACATGACCCACGCTCCCAATGCGTCGATCAATTCGGTGGGCGGCATCATCACCGAACCCAACTCGGTGAACTATGTGAACATCCGCCAGTGGCTGGCTTCCACCCAGTTCGTGCTGGCCTTCTTCTTCCTCGTCGGCCACCTCTGGCATGCGGGTCGCGCCCGTGCCGCAGCAGCCGGCTTCGAGAAGGGCATCGATCGTGAGGCAGAGCCCACCCTGGCCATGCCGGATCTCGACTGAGCCATCTCCCCTCCTCCCCCGCTTCGCCGGGGGATTTTTTTTGCCTTCCCCATCCCGATCAGGACCCGATCAGGAGTGGTGCCTCAGATGGAGCCAGCGGCGCAGCAGGGGCAGGCTGAGCCCGATCACGTTGCTGTAGCAGCCCTCCAGCCGCTCCACCACCAGAGCGCCGCGGCCCTCGAGAGCGAATCCACCGGCGCAGGCCAGGGGCTCACCGGTGGCCACATAAGCCTCGATCTGCCCCTGGTCGAGGGGGGCGAACAGAACGCGGGTGGTCACCGTCTCCAGCTGGCGCTCACTGCCACTCAACAGGCAGTGGCCGGTATGGAGTTCACCCCACTGGCCCGCCATGCGCTGCCAGCGGGCGATGGCCTCCCGGGGAGAGCCCGGTTTCCCGAAGACCTCTCCCTCGAACGCAAGCAACGAATCACATCCCAGAACCCTCTGGATCGACTCCGGATCCCCACCGCTCACCCTGGTTCCGGTCTCCGCGCCGGCGCTGGCCACCGCCTCGGCCTTGGCCAGCGCCAGTTGCTGCACCAACTGCCGGGGATCCGGGGCTGTGAAGCCTTCTTCCTCCACCCCGCTGACCCGAACCTGATGGGGAATGGCGGCCTGCTCCAGCAGGCGACGACGGGCGGGGGAGGCCGAGGCGAGCACCAGCATCAAGGTGACAGGGGCCGACAGGCGTGCGCCAGCCGTCCGCGGAATCAATGGTGCAGTCACCCTGCCATGGTGGGGTGGCTCCGGTGCGGAAGAGATCCAGATCGGTCAGCGATGCACCGGAGAGAATGGAGCCGACCCCTGCCCGACACTCCCTTGCCTGCCCCCGAGGCGATCGCCTCCGCTCCGATCGATGACGGCATCGCCAGAGCCAGGGCTGCCAACTCCCTGCGCTGCCTTCCCTTCCGCCGGGCCTTCTACGAGGAGGTGGCCGACCGGGCGATCAGCAGCGAGGAGCTCTGCCGGCGCCAGGACTGGCAACGACTGGTGTTCGCACCGTTCGGTCCGGAGCGGGCCGAGGCCCACTTCCTCTGGATGATCCGGCTGGGTGTGCTGCGGCGTGAAGTGGATGGTCAGGGTCTGACCGAGAGGGTCAGGCTCACCCCCCTGGGCAGGGAGGTTGTTGCGCTCTGGCCGGGGGAGATTCCCAGGGCGGGCCTGCGGGAAAGGATCCGGGAGAACTTCCGCCGCCATCGGCCCCGCTTTTGAGTCCGTCATCCCCCTTCGCTCCCCAGCCCCTGATGGTGCTGGGCACCAGCAGCGGAGCCGGCAAGTCGCTGATGACGGCGGCGCTCTGCCGCGTTCTGCGGCGACGCGGGGAAACGCCGTTGCCGTTCAAGGGCCAGAACATGAGCCTGAACGCCTGGGTGGACGAGGGCGGCGGAGAAATGGCCTACTCCCAGGCGCTCCAGGCCTGGGCCGCCGGGATCGAGCCCGAGGTTGCCATGAACCCGGTGTTGCTCAAGCCCCGGGGCGACAGCACCAGCGAAGTGATCCACCTGGGGAGGTCGGTGGGCACGGCCCGGGCGGAGGAGTACTACCGCGACTGGTTCCGGCCCGGCTGGAATGCCATCCGCCGCGGCCTGGAGGATCTGCGCGGGGCCCATCCCACCGGACGGCTGGTGCTCGAGGGGGCCGGCAGTCCGGTGGAGGTGAACCTGCAGCACCGGGATCTCACCAACCTGCGACTGGCCCAGTTCCTGCGGGCCCGCTGCCTGCTGGTCGCCGACATCGAGCGGGGCGGCGTCTTCGCCCAGATCATGGGCACCCTCGCCCTGCTGCGGCCCGTCGAGAGGCCCCTGATCCGGGGGCTGCTGATCAACCGATTCCGGGGACGCCGTGAATTGTTCGATGAAGGCCGCAGCTGGCTCGAAAGCCACAGCGGGATTCCCGTGCTCGGGGTGATGCCCTGGCTGGAGGAATCCTTCCCTCCGGAGGATTCGCTGGATCTGCTCGAACGTCGCAGCCGCAAACCCTCGGCCGAGCTCACCATCGGGGTGCTGCGGTTGCCTTCCCTGAGCAACTTCTCCGACCTCGACCCGCTGGAGGCCGAAGGCAGCGTGGCCCTGCGGTGGGTGCGCCCCGGAGAGTCCCTCGGCGAGCCGGATGCGGTGATCCTGCCGGGAAGCAAGCAGACCCTGGGGGACCTCGCTGCCCTCCGGGCGAGCGGCCTCGACCAGGAGTTGTGCGCCTACGCCCGGGCCGGCGGCACGGTGTTCGGACTGTGTGGAGGTCTGCAGATGCTCGGCATCTCCCTGCATGACACTGGAGATCTGGAGGGAGCTCCCGCCGCCTCCAACCGGAGCGCCGAAGGTCTCGGCCTGCTGCCCCTCCACACCCGTTTCGATTCCGCCAAGACCCTGCGGCACCGACGGTCCCGCACCCTTTGGCCTCCAGGTCCCGCCCTGGAGATCGGCGGCTTCGAACTGCACCACGGTCAGAGCACATGCACAGCGGCTTCCCTGGCGGAAGAGGAAGGGCTCGGATGGTGGCAGCCCCTGGGAGAACAGGGCGGTGTGGTAGGCGGGACCTATCTGCACGGCGTCTTCGACTGGGGGCCCTGGCGGCGTCGGTGGCTCAACCACCTCAGGCGTCGGCGTGATCTGCCCCCCCTGAGTGAGGATCAGCCCCATCACGGCCACCAGCGCGATGCCCTGCTCGACCGGCTCGCCGACGCCTTCGAGGCCCACGTGAATCTGGAGCCGCTGCTGAGGGCCATCTGAAGCGGCCCTCGTTGCTTAGGGTGCGCCGGATGGATCCGCACCGGAACCGTGGAGCACCGTTCCGTGACGATCCGCTGGCCGGGAGGCATCGTCAGCACGGCTCAGGCCGGGGCCGGCTGGCTGGAGAGCGCCCGGGCGGTCGGCGTGATCATTCCCACCGGATGCCTGGGGGGAAGCTGCGGTGCCTGCGAGATCGAAGTGAATGGGGAGATGGTACGGGCCTGTATCAGCACGGTGCCCCCCGCCGGCAAGGGAGTGGTGGAAGTGGAACTGGCCAGTGATCCCTACTGGTGAGGGGAGTGGCCCACCCCTCCTCGCGGAAGCGCCGGCTCTCCCCCACACTGGCCCCGATGAGTCTCGATCGATGCCGTCCTCCCATCGACCCGTGATCCACAGCGCTCTGGTGCTGGGAAGCACCAGCGTGGCGGCCATCGCGATCTGTCGGGAGCTGGCCCGCCGGGGCTGCCGCCGCTTTCACCTGGTGGCACGAAACGAAGCAGGCAACCGCCGGCTGGCCACCGAGCTCAGGGATCGGCATGGAGCCGACGTGTCGCAGGAGAACCTCGACCTGCAGGCGAGCGCACGGGGGGAGACTCCGGGCCTCCCCCGCCTTGATCAGGACTTCGACCTCTATCTGGTCACGGCCGGATCCCTGGGCGACGCGGAACGGGCCCGCAGCGACCCCGCCGAGGCCCTGGCCATCACCGCCGCCAACTACAGCGGCCTGCTGCCCTGGCTCACCGCCATCGCCTCGGACGATCGCATCGGGCGGCCGGGGCGCCTCTGGATCTTCTCCTCGGTCGCCGCCGACCGCGGACGTCCTTCCAACTACCACTACGGAGCCGCCAAGGCCGCCCTCACCGTCTTCTGCGAGGGGCTGCTGCTGCGCTGCCACGGAACGCCCTTCGCCGTGCGCATTCTCAAAGCCGGGTTCATGGCCACGCCCATGACGGTGGGCAAGGCTCCCCCCTCCCTCTGCGCCAGCCCGGAATCGGTGGCCCTCGATCTCCTGCGCCGCCCGGACCGGCGCGGCATCGAATACATCCCCTGGTGGTGGGCTCCGATCATGGTGCTGGTCCGCCTGCTTCCCTCCCCGTTGGCCCGAAAGCTGTGAACCTTGCTCCCCCCACGGAAACCCAGACGCTCACCGGCTGGGGCCGGACCCGCCCCGCCCGCTCCCGGGTTCTGGTCCCCCAGGACACCGGCCAGCTGCAGGATCTGGTCCGGATCGCCCAGCCGGGAAGCCTGATCCCCCGGGGTCTGGGCCGTTCCTACGGGGATGCCGCCCAGCTCGACGGAGCCGGGGTGCTCGACCTGGGAGCCTTCGACCGGCTGGACCTCGATCCCGGAACGGGCAGGGTGAGAGCCGGAGCGGGCCTGAGTCTCAACGAGATCCTGCGGGTGATCGTGCCAGCGGGCTTCTTCCTGCCGGTCACCCCGGGAACCCGCAATGTCACCGTCGGGGGAGCCATCGCCGCCGATGTGCACGGCAAGAACCACCACGGCGAGGGCAGCTTCGCCCGCCATGTGACCGATCTCCAGCTGGTCGACGGCAACGGTGAGATGAGGCACCTCTCGCCCCATGGGGACGACACCACAGGCTCGGCCTTCTGGGCCACGGCCGGAGGGATGGGTCTCACCGGTGTGATCACAGAGGCCAGCTTCGACCTGATCCCCATCGAAACCGCCCTGATCAGCGTCGACACCGATCGTCACCGCGATCTCGACAGCCTGATGGCTGCCATGGTGGAAGGTGACGATCAGTACCGCTACAGCGTGGCCTGGGTGGACAGCCTCCATCCCGCCGGCCGGGGGGTTCTCACCCGAGGCGATCACGCCAGCCGGGAGCAGCTGGCGGCGAACCGCACCGTCGTGGCGGGCTGTACGGGAGAGAGCCCCCTGAGCTACGACCCCAGGGCCCTCGCCTCCGCCCCTCCCTTCCTCCCCGGGGGGCTGCTCAACGGATTCACGGTGCGGGCCTTCAACGAGGCCTGGTACCGCAAGGCCCCGAATCACCGGGTGGGCGAGCTGCAGGCGATCGCCCCCTTCTTCCATCCCCTCGACGGGGTGAGCGACTGGAATCGCATCTACGGGCCCGCCGGCTTTCTGCAGTACCAGTTCGCCGTGCCGGATGCCGCAGCCGAACTGGTGCCGATCACCCTGGCGGCCCTCCGCCGGGTGGGAGCCCCCAGCTTCCTCACCGTGCTCAAGCGGTTCGGACCCGCCAACCCCGGCCCCCTGTCCTTCCCCCAGCCCGGCTGGACCCTGGCCGCCGATGTGCCGGCCGCCGTGCCTGGCCTGCTGGAGGCCCTCGATGCCCTCGATGGGCAGGTGGCGGCTGCCGGGGGCCGGCTGTATCTGGCCAAGGACTCGCGCCAGTCGGCTCAGATGATGCGGCGGAGCTATCCACGGCTGGGCGAATGGCAGAGCCACCGCCAACAGCTCGATCCCCGCGGTGTCTTCAGCTCCGACATGGCCCGCAGACTGGAGATCGGGTAGGTTCCGCCCCATTGCCTTCCATGGTTCTGCCCATCGCCCCCCGCTTCCCGCTGCTCGCCGCCTGCCGTCCGCGGCAGTGGACCAAGAACCTGCTCGTGTTCGCGGCACCCCTCTTCTCCTTCCAGCAGCAGCCCGCTCTCTGGCTGGGTGCCGCCGTGGCCTTCGTCGCCTTCTGTGCCCTGTCCAGTGCGGTCTATCTGCTGAATGACGTGCTGGATGTGGAAGCCGACCGGGCCCATCCACGCAAAAGGAGCCGTCCGATCGCCTCCGGGCTGATCAGCGTTCCACGGGCCCTCGCAACGGCATGCCTGCTGGCGCTGGTCAGCCTGAGTCTCGGCGCCGCCCAGTCCCCCGGCCTGGCAGGGGTGCTGCTCCTCTACGGACTGATTCAGGTGGGGTATTGCCTGCAGTTCAAACGGATGCCCCTGCTCGATCTGTTCAGCATCGCCTCCGGCTTCCTGCTGCGTGCGGTGGCTGGTGTCGTTTCGGCTGGGCTGGGCTTCTCTCCCTGGTTCCTGCTCACCGTGGGGCTGCTGGCCCTGTTCCTGGCCGTGGAGAAACGCAAGGCCGAACTGCGGCTGAGCCGGGATCGGGGTGTCCTCACCCGCCAGGTTCTCGAGCGGTATTCCCTGCCCCTGCTCCAACGCCTCGAGAACATCGTCTCGACGAGTGCCTTCATGTCCTATGCCCTCTGGGCAGCCGGCCCGTCTCTCAATGGAGCTCCCACCAGCTGGATGCTGCTTTCGGTTCCCTTCGTGCTGGTGGGAATCTTCCGCTACCAGCTGCTGAGCGATCCGGAGGAGGCCGAGCGGCGGGCGGCCCTCCATCCGGATCGCACGACCGAAAAACCCGAGGAGATCCTGCTGGGGGATCGGGGCGTTCGACTCACTCTGCTGGCGTGGCTGTTCACGGTTGCGGGGGTGGGGATCGCCCATCGGATGCAGGCCCTTCCCTCCTGACGCGATGAAGGTGTTTCTCCCCGGCGGCGCCGGACTGGTGGGTCTGAACCTGATCGCTCTGCTCCAGCAGAGCCACCCCGAATGGGAACTGCTGGTGGTGGACAAGAAGCAAGCGGCGGTTTCCGTGGGGCGCGAACGGTTCCCCCATGTCCGCTTTCTCTGTGAGGATCTCCTGACCGCCGGTGGCAGCTGGCCCTCCCTGCTGACGGGGTGCGATGCCTGCGTGATGCTGCAGGCGGAGATCGGCAATACCGATCCCGCCACCTTCGCCCGCAACAACATCACCTCCACCGAAGTGGTGCTCCAGCAGCTGCGGCGGGCCGGCATCCCTCGCCTGATCCACATCAGCAGTTCCGTGGTCAATTCGGTGGCGAGCGATCTCTACACCACCACCAAGCGCCAGCAGGAGGAGCTGGTGATCGACAACTGGCCCGGTGTGGTGGTGCTGAGGCCCACCCTGATGTTCGGCTGGTTCGACCGCAAGCACCTCGGCTGGCTGGCCCGCTTCCTGCGCCGCAGCCCCCTGTTCCCGATTCCGGGTTCCGGCCGATTCCTGCGGCAACCGCTGTACGTGCAGGATTTCTGCCGCATCATCGAAAGCTGTCTGCTCCGGCCCCAGATCAGCGGCATCTACGACATCACCGGCCTCGAACAGATCAGCTATCTCAGCCTGATGCGCCAGCTTCGCTCGGCGGTGGGCTCCCACAGCTGGTTCGTGCATCTGCCGATCTGGCTGTTCGGAGTGCTGCTGCAGATCTGGGCAGGGATCACCCGGCAACCGGCCTTCACCAGGGACCAGCTCCACGCACTGACTGCCGGAGACGAATTCGAGGTGATCGACTGGCCCGCCATCTTCGCGGTTCCGCCCACCCCGCTCAAGGAAGCCATCCGCATCAGCTATACCGACCCCCGCTACGCCGACGTGGAGATTCCCTTCTGATGGTGCCAGCCCCCTCCGGCTCCCCCCGCATCGCCGTGATCGGCGCCGGTCCGATGGGCCTGGCGGTGGCCTACCAGCTCGGGCGCCTGGGGTTTCCCGCCACTGTCTTCGAAGCCGACGACCGGATCGGAGGCATGGCGGCCTGCTTCGATTTCGAAGGAATCCAGCTGGAGCGGTATTACCACTTCCACTGCCTCAGCGACCACGCCTTCTTCACCCTGCTCGAGGAGCTGGGCCTCGCCGATCGGATGACCTGGCGCCAGACTTCGATGGGCTTCTTCTGCAACGGCAGACTCTATCGATGGGGATCGGTGGGTGCCGTTCTCGGCTTTCCCAGGCTGCCGCTGGTCACCCGGATCCGGTACCTCCTGCATGCCGCCCGCTGCCTCACCATCCGGGACTGGCATCACCTGGACCGGATCCGTGCCACCCGGTGGCTGCGCGACTGGCTGGGAGAGAAGGGATACCAGGTTCTCTGGCACAACCTCTTCGCCTACAAGTTCTTCCATCACACCGAAGGCATCTCGGCCGCCTGGATCTGGAGCCGCATCCGACGACTCGGTCAATCCCGCCGGCGTCTGAAGGAAACCCTCGGATTCCTGCAGGGGGGCACCCAGCAGTACCTGGATGCACTGGAAGCAGAGCTGCGGCAAGCCGGCACCACCCTTGCCCTCTCCCGACCCGTGAGTGCCCTCCGCTCCCTCCCCGATGGGGGAGTCAGCCTCACCACCGGGGCTGGGGAGCAGCGATTCGATGCGGTGATCTCCACCGTGCCCCTGCCCCTGGTCGCCCCGATGCTCGCGGCCGGTGAGGCTCCTGCCCAGCTGGTGGACGACTATGCGGGTCAGCGATCGGTGGCCTGCGCCTGTGTCGTGATCAAGACGAGCCGTCCGGTCACGCCCAACTTCTGGACCAACGTGAACGACCCCCGCTTTCACATTCCGGGAATCATCGAGATGGGCAACCTCAGGCCCCTCGGCGCAGCGATCACCTACGTGCCTTTCTATATCCCTGCTGAGCACCCCGATTACCAGCGCCCCAACGAGGCCTTCATCTCCGATGCGGTGGACTGCCTGCTGGCCATCAATCCCTCCCTGACGAAGAACGACATCCAGGCCAGCCACTGCAGCCGCTACCGCTATGCCCAGCCGGTGTGCGGGATCGACTTCCAGAGCACCCTGCCGCCGCTTCAGCCATTCCCCAACCTGTGGATCGCCGACACCACCGTCTACTACCCGGAGGATCGGGGCATCTCCGAGAGCACCGGATTCGGCAGAGAGCTGGCTGCCAGGGTCGTTCAGACCCTGGTGGGTGGGCTGAACCAGCAGGAATGACCCGCTCAACAGGCAACCGTCGTCAGTTCGTGCTCTTTCTGCTCACGGGAGGAACCGCCGCGATGGTGAACGTGATCAGCCGCATCGGCTTCTCCCGTTTCATGAGTTTTGAACTTGCCGTCCTGGCTGCGTATGCCATCGGCATGGTCACCGCCTATGTACTGGCACGAAAGTACGTGTTCCTTCACTCCACGGTCACCGCCAGACGCTCCTTCGCCGCCTTCGCGCTGGTGAACCTCTTTGCTGTGATCCAGACCTGGGTCGTGAGCGTGGGGTTGCGCAACTGGCTGCTTCCCCTGCTCGGCATCGTCGTGCTCAGGGATCTCATCGCCCATACGAGTGGTGTTCTGGTCCCCGTGATCAGCAGCTATTTCGGACACAAGCACATCTCCTTCCGTGATACGGGCCGGTGATGGGCACAACCAGGCAGCTTCCCGTCGTCGCAGCCTTCGATTGCGACGGCACCCTGATCCGCGGTGATGCGACCCGCCTGTTCCTGTGGCAGCTCAGGGGTCCCCTCGGTTGCCTCCAGGACCTGGTGCGGATCGCTCCCACCTTGGTGCGCTGGCAACTGGGAAGTGTTTCCACCGCCGCCTTCAAGGAACGCCTGCTGGCCAGGGCCATGGCTGCCTCCTCACCCCAACGGCTGCAGGAGGTGCTCCGGCACGGCATTCCTGCTGCCCTGATCCGGCGGCTCCGTCCAGAAGCCCTGCGCCGACTGGAGTGGCACAGAGGTTGCGGTCACCGGTTGGTGATCGTCACGGCATCACCCCGGTTCCTGATTCAACCCCTGGCCGATCACCTCGGCATCGATCTGCTGGCAACGGAAACGAGCGACCCCCATGCCTTCACCGCGGATCGTCCCTTCCTGCTGACCTCCCCCAACTGCAAGGGAGCCGAAAAGGTGGAACGCCTCGGGGAATGGCTGGCCCAGCCCCTTTCCAGCATCCGTCTGCACGCCTATGGCGACACAAGGGGAGATCGGGAGCTGCTGGGGGCGGCCGCCGAACCCCACTGGCGCTCCTTCTCTGCTGAACGGGTTCCCTATCCGGGGATGGGGCCGGCTCTGCCCTGGACGTCTCTGATGGGAACGCTGCTGCTGGCACTGGCGCTTCTGGGCCTGCTTCATTTGCCAGGGCCGGATCGCCTTCAGCTGCTCCAGGCGATCGCTTCCCTGCCGGCCTGGCTGCCCGCCCTCTATGGGGTGCTGCTGGCCAGCTTCACGCTCCGTTACTGGCGCTGGCGTGTGCTGCTGGGCTCGCTCTCCATCGGGCGATGGAGCCGGGCCGATGCCCTCCACTGGTTCCGGGGGTTTTCGCTCACGGCCACGCCCGGAAAGCTCGGTGAGCTCAGTCGGGTGCAGGCCCTGCACCAGGCTCTCGGCTACCCACGCACCCCCTTGGTGCATGTGTTCGTCGGCGAAAGGATCGCAGATGTGGTGGGTGTGCTCACCCTGCTCCTGCTGCTCGCTCCGTCGCAGCTGCTGGCAAGACTTGGCCATCCGGGCGGCATGGTCCGATGGACCGGGGTGGCAGCTCTGACCGCCCTGACGGCCACCTTTCTGGTGGTGGGGTTTCGAGAGAAGCTGACCGCTGGATGGAGGAAATGGCGCCATCACCTGCCCGAACGACAGCTCACCAGGGCCCTGTTGCCCGCCAGTGGCGTCAGCCTGCTGGTGTGGTCGGTGGAACCCATGCTGCTGTTCCTGCTCTGCCACATCCTCAGTCCGGGAACCATCAGTGCGCCTGTGGCCATCACCACCTACCTCCTCTCGGGCACGGCGGGGATGGCTTCGACCCTGCCAGGGGGCATCGGGGTGAACGAAGCGGCCACTGTGGTTCTGCTTTCTCAGCAGGGAATTCCCGTCGCCACCGCACTGCCCATCGCCATCCTGAGAAGGATGATCACCCCCTGGAGCGTGGTGGCACTGGCAGCGCTCACGAATTCCGCCACAGCAGAAAGGAGACCCCACCGGAGCTGAGGAACCAGACCCACAGGATCAGGAAGATCGCGTTCCCCTTGAAGAGGGAGGGGGGGCAGAAACAATCACACCAGGCTCAGCGGTGAGGGCTTTTCCATCCCTTTCTTTCGGTGACGGATGGATGATCACGAAGCAATCTTCGTAGATTCCTGCCTACAAAACCACGCAGTTTCCCGTAGGGAACGACCAAGATTGCTGTGATCCGCGAAACCACCTGGTCCTGGAGAAAGCCCAGATGCCAGAGGAAGATCCGGAACCGCTGGAGATGGAGCAGAGACCTTGGCATCGTGCGATCGAAGCTGAGATTCAGACTCCGGGCCAGGTCCAGGGTGGAGCTGGACCAGAAATCTGCGGCCTGCCTCGAGAGCACTTCACAACAACCAGGATCAATCTCCGGATTGATCGTGTGAGGAGCGAACCGCTCCACCTCAAGAATTCCAGGACAACCGAAAATATTGGTTCCCGCTTCGCTGACCACGAAGCACCCTTGAACCGGAGCCTGCCACATCCTTCCCGAGAGAGTCCTTCCCCTCTGATAGGGATACATCAATCCACAGCAGTGGGTGGAGGCGGCAAGGAGTCTGTTTGCCTCCCAGAGACTGAGACTCCTGGTCTCGACTCCTGCCCGGTCCCATCTGCCACCAAAAACCGCCAGGGAACCTTGCTGAATCAGATGAACCAGATCAAGCTGGTACTGATCTTTCCCCATTGGCTTGAAGTTGGAGATATGGACAGGACGATGCTTTCTTCCATGGGAAGGAGACTTCCACAGGGAGGGAAAGACCGGCAGATAGCCCCGCACGAAAGTGACCCCATCAAGAGGTGCAACCAGGGGCTCAAGCGAAATCAGATGGATCGACGCAGCACACGGGAGAGCTGACCTCCAGTCGATCTGCAACTCCTTGACATAATCATAAACGTGAACAATGCCGCGATGACCCCTGACTCCAGCATCAGGATGCCCTCTGAGAATAACCAACAAATCCGCATTTCTGGTATAGCGATTGGTGCGCACCTGATAGCCCGCGCTGCGATAAAACCAGTCCACGTTGAGCCATACGTCCCGATCCAGGAAATCGAAGGACATCACACAGCAGATCTTCTTCATCAGCCCAGAAGTCTCACCCTGAACATGAGAGATTCACCAGTAGAATAGAACGGCATCCCAGCCTGCTGCAACGCTTTCACCTGCGATCGGTGCGGGTGTGGTGTGTAAGGAATTGGGAGACAAGGGACCACCAACAGATAACAGATCAGTTCAGGGAGACTCCCCCTGAATCAATCCCCCACCCAGCAGCACCTCACCGTCATAGAACACCGCGGCCTGCCCTGGAGTGATCGAGAACTGTTCCTCAGCGAACTCGAGGCGGCAGCGGTGGGGGCGGTCCGCGGCTCTGTCCTCCGCCGTGCACTCCAGGGGCACCAGCCAGGCAGGCTCCGGAGCGCTGCGGTAGCGAACCTGGGCCATCACCGGAATCGGCCCGGTCGGAGCAGCGATCGACACCCAGTTCACAGCCCCGACGGTGCAGGCACGGCGGGTGGCCTGGCTGCGGGGGGCCACGACGACCTGATTCATCACCCCATCCAGCCGGACCACGTGCAGGGGCTCGCTCCAGGCAATGCCAAGCCCCTTCCTCTGGCCGATGGTGAAGTGCTCGACCCCGTCGTGCTGGCCCAGCACCGTTCCATCGGTGAGAACGATCTCTCCCGGACGTTCCGGCAGGTAGGCATCCAGGAAGGCACGCATCGAACCATGATGATCGGCCAGACAGAGATCCTGACTCTCCGGTTTCTTCGCCGTGCGCAATCCCAACCGCTGCGCCTCGGCCCGGGTGTCCACCTTGGTGAGTTCTCCCAGGGGAAAGACCAACCGGCCCAGCAGCGGCTGGGGCAGGTCATAGAGGAAGTAACTCTGGTCCTTGTGGGCATCCAGACCCCGCAGCAGCTGCTGGCGAGGACTCTCCCCAGCAGGACGCACCCGGGCGTAGTGACCGGTGGCGAGGCGCTCGATCTGCCGCTCGCGGGAGGCCCATTCCAGCATCGGGCCGAATTTCACCGCCCGATTGCAGCGGGAACAGGGAAGGGGGGTGACCCCACTGCCATAGCCCTGAACCAGAAAATCCACGATCTGCTCGCGGAAGCGGTCCCGGAAATCCACCACGTGGTGCGCCACTCCGAGCTGCTCGCAGATCGCCGCCGCATCCACCAGCCCCTCCGCGCAGCAGGCACCCTTGCCACTCATCAGCCAGAGCGTCAGTCCTTCCACCTGCCAGCCCGCCTCCACCAGCAGGGCGGCCGTGAGCGAACTGTCGACTCCCCCGGAAAGACCTGCCACGACCCGGTGCTCACCCGGCCAGGCTCTGAGGCGATCCAGGGCGGCTGCTCCCGCAGGCGTGGCCGTGGGTGGGAAGGGGACCAAGGCCGTTGCTCGATGGCATGGAGATCGACACCCATGATGGAAGAACGCTGCCCCGTGCCGACGTGCCAGCCCTTCCCCCTTCCTCCAGCTGGCCCCGTCCTGACGCCGACCATCTGCTGATCAGCAGTGCCCGGATGGCGTTCCTCGAAGAGCAGCTCTTCGCCAGCGGTCTTCCCGTGGAGGCTCTCATGGAGAAGGCGGCCCTCGCTGTGAGCCGGCGGCTGCTCACCCTGCTCCAGCAGGGGGGATCGGGCGCCGACCGCCCCCCCTCCCACCGGTATCGAAGACTGTGGTGCTCGCTGGACCGGGCCACAATGGGGGCGACGCTCTGTCGGTGGCCCGGGAACTGCACCTGGCCGGGATTCCCGTTTCGATCTGGTGCCCGTTCGAGCGGTGCAAACCCCTCACCGAAGCGCACCTCCGCCATGCCCGCTGGCTGGGCATCCCCTTGGAGCAGGACCCCCCCGATCCGGCAGCACCAGGCCTCTGGGTCGACGGGATCTTCGGTCTCGCCCAGCAGCGGGCACCGGGAGAATCCCTGGAATCCCTGCTCGCCGAGCGGCATCGCCTCCAGCCCCACAGGCTTGTGGCCATCGACGTTCCCACGGGCCTGTGCAGCGACTCCGGGCACCTGCTGGGCCGTGCCGCCGCCAGAGCCACCGTCACCTTCTGCCTCGGTCTGATCAAGCAGGGCCTGGTGCAGGATCCGGCGATTGCCTACGTGGGTCGGCTGGAGCGCATCGACCTGGGCCTGCCCTCCCTTCTTCTGGCGGACCTGGCCCCGGACGCTCCCCTCGGACTCGGCGCCAGCGCCTGCCTGGCTGAGGCGGACCTGGCCGCCGCTCCCAGCAGGGTGCTCGATCCGGCGGCCGACAAATACGGCCGCGGCAGGTTGCTGGTGGTGGCCGGCAGCGCCCGGTACCGAGGTGCCGCCCACCTGGCCCTCGCGGGTGCCACCGCCTCCGGCTGCGGCAGTCTGCGCGCCCGGCTTCCCCGGGAAATGGGCGACGGGCTCTGGACCGTGCTCCCCCACGTGGTGCTGGAGGCGCCACTGGACAGCAACCCCACCGGTGAGATCGCCCTCACGGATCTACCCCTGGACTGGCTCGAGCGGCTCGACGCCGTGCTGCTCGGACCCGGCATCGGCAGGGGTGCGCCGCCGGAGCCGCACGCCTGGCGCCAACTCCAGGCCTTCCAGGGACTCCTGGTGCTCGATGCCGACGGTCTCAACCGGCTGGCCGAAGGTGCTCCGGGAGGTGATGGGGCGGGGATCGGGGCTCTCTCCTGGCTTCAGGGCAGGGGTGGACCCACCTGGATCACGCCCCACGCCGGCGAATTCGCGCGTCTGTTCCCCGATCTCGGCGATCAGGCACCGCTGGAAGCCGCCGCCGTCGCAGCCCTCAGAAGCGGCGCCGTCGTTCTGCTCAAGGGTGCCCACAGCGTGGTGGCCAGCCCGGATGGACGCCGCTGGCAGGTCCTCCGGTCCTGCCCGGATGCGGCCAGGGCGGGACTGGGGGATGTACTGGCCGGATATGCGGCCGGAACGGGGGCGATGGCGATCGCCGCCGGAACCTGCGACGACGCTCTGCTGGCAGCCGCTGGACTGGCGCATGCCGTGGCCGGTACCCGCGCCCGCCAGCATGGTGGACAGGGAGGGGCGACACCCCTGGCGGTGAGCCGGGCCCTGATGAAGGCTTCAACGGATTGATGGAGCAGGAGAAGCAGGCTTCACCCCGATTCCATTAACGAATTCTGCATACGCACTCCCGCTGATTGTGTTGATTTGCTTTCAGAAACCGAAGGGTTATGGAAAGAACCGTGCAAAAAGTGTATTTGGAGGCATAGTAATCGCCACTTTGCACGCTTCCTGCATGACGGCCTCCCCCGCCAGATCCGGTTCGAGGGTCGGTGACAGCAGAGGTTACCGGGGCGGCGATTCGATGACCTGGTACCTCTCCTCGATCGGCAGGGAGCCCCTGCTCACGCCGGCCGAGGAGATCGAACTGGGCAACCAGGTACAGGCGATGATGCAGCTGGTGGAGCGAAGCCAGGATTCCTACGACAGCCTGGAGCGGAAGACGATCAAGATCGGACGTCGTTCCAAGGAACGCATGATGAAGGCCAACCTGCGATTGGTCGTCAGCGTGGCCAAGAAGTATCAGGGCAAGGGACTGGAATTGCTCGACCTGATCCAGGAGGGCTCCCTGGGTCTCGAGCGCGCCGTCGAAAAATTCGATCCCACCCGCGGCTACAAGTTTTCCACCTATGCCTTCTGGTGGATCCGGCAGAGCATGACCCGCGCCATCGCCTGCCAGTCGCGCACCATCCGGCTGCCGGTGCATCTGAGCGAAAGGCTCTCCACCATTCGAAAGGTGACCCTCGAGCTTGCCCACAAGCTGGGATCCATGCCCAGCCGACAGGAGATCGCCGAGGTCATCGACATCCCGCTTGAGGAGCTCGACTCCATTTTGCGGCAGTCCCTCACCACCTCGAGCCTCGATGCCCCCATCCACGCCGATGAAGGGGGCAGCTTCCTGGGAGACCTGATCGCCGATTCAGCTGCCGAGGAGCCCCTCGAGAAGGTGGAGCGTGGGATCCATGAGGAGCAGCTGGAGCACCTGCTTTCCCACCTGAGTCAGCAGGAGAGGGAGGTTCTGGCCCTTCGGTTCGGCCTGAACGGCTCGGATCGCCACACGCTTGCGGAGATCGGGCGCCTGCTGAGCGTCTCCCGGGAGAGGGTGCGCCAGGTGGAACTCAAAGCCTTGCGCAAACTCCGCAACCTCTCCCGCAAGCTTTCGACCTCGGTTCTTCAGTCGTCAGCCCAGACGTAGCGGGTCAGCTCCGCAGGGTCCGGCTCAGGGGCCGCAAGCGCGAATTCCACGCAATCGGCCACTTCGGCATCCACCTCCTTCTCGATGCCGCGCAGTTCTTCGGCCGTGCTCAGCTTCTCGGCGACCATGTGGGCGGCAAGTTGCTTGATGGGGTCACGCTTGGCCCAGAATTCCTTCTCGCTGGCCTCCCTGAGCTCGTCCGGATCGGCAAGGGAGTGTCCGCGGAAGCGATAGGTGAGGCATTCGAGCAAGGTCGGACCTTCCCCGGCCCGGGCCCGCTGGATCGCACGCTGGGCGGCCGAGCGGACCGCCAGCACATCCATTCCATCCACTTCCTCGCCCGCCATGCCGAAAGCCGAGGCCTTGCGCCAGATCTCGGGTTCGCTGGTGGCCCGGTTGTGGTCCATGCCGATCGCCCAGCGGTTGTTCTCGACCACGAAGAGGATCGGCAGCTTCCACAGGGCCGCCATGTTGAGGCACTCGTAGAACTGCCCCACATTGCAGGTGCCATCACCGAAGAAGGCGGCCGTCACCGCATCACTGCCGGCCTCGCCCAGGGCCTCGCGGCGGTAGCGACTGCTGAAGGCGGCTCCGAGGGCCACAGGGATGCCCTCGCCGATGAACGCATACCCTCCCAGCAGGTGATGCTCCTTCGAGAAGAGGTGCATCGAACCACCCCGACCCCGGCTGCAGCCCGTGGCCTTGCCGAAGAGCTCGCTCATCACCTGGCGGGCCGGCACACCACAGCTCAGGGCGTGGACGTGGTCGCGATAGGTGCTGCAGAACCAGTCGTGCTGCAGCCGCATGGCCTTGATGACTCCGGTGCTGACGGCTTCCTGGCCGTTGTAGAGATGGACGAACCCGAACATCTTGCCGCGGTAGTACATCTCGGCGCACTTGTCCTCGAAGCGACGTCCCAGGGTCATGTCGCGATAGAGAAGGAGGGCCTCTTCCCGGGTCACCCGGGACGGTTCATACGTGTACAGACCCTGCAGACGCTCGGCGTGGCTGCCGGCACCGGAAGCCTCGGAGTGATCCTGTGCCCCTGCTTGTGTGGCGGCCGCGGCGGCCCTCGCGGCCGTGAGCTCCTGGGTCATGACAGGAAACAGTTCAGGACGTGGGCCTGACTGTACGGGGTCCGTCCCCGAGGGGCGGTAAAAACCACTGCCGCTGACTACAGTCACCACCCCAGCGAAGCCAAGGGGTTGGATCTCCCGATCGATCACTTCCGGTTGCTCGGCGTGAGTCCGGCCGCCGATGCCCAGCAGGTGCTCCGTACTCTCCAGCAGCGCCTGGACAGGATTCCGTACCCGGGCTTCACGCCAGACACCCTGCAGGGCAGGGCCGATCTGCTGCGTGCCAGTGCCGACCTGCTGAGCGATGAAGAGCGCCGGGCCGACTACGAAGCCGACCTCACCTCCCTGACCTCGACGGAGGGAGAGGTCGTTCCCGCCCTCGATGTGTCCACACCCCTGGAACTGCCGGGCCTCCTGCTGCTCCTCGAAGCGAGCCAGCCGTTGGAGTGCTTTGAGATGGCCTGCCGCTGTCTTCAGCCACCCCAGGCTCCCGCCCTCGGCAGTGGCAGGGAGGCCGACCTCACTCTTCTGGCGGGCCATTCCTGCCTCGAAGCCGCAGCAGAACTCCGCCAGCAGCGTCGCTACGAAGCCGCAGCCAGAACCCTCCAGGAGGGTCTGCAGCTGTTGCAGAGGATGGGGCAGCAACCCGATCTGCGTGAGGCCATGAACCGCGAACTCGAGCTGCTCACCCCCTACCGGGTGCTCGACCTGCTCAGCCGGGATCTGGGGGCGGTGGAAGAGCGGCGAGAGGGTCTCGCCCTGCTGGAGCAACTGGTGGATCGTCGCGGAGGCCTCGAAGGCAACGCCGATCCCCATTTCGGGTTCACGGAATTCCAGGCGTTCTTCAAGCAGATCCGGGGGTTCCTGACGGTGCAGGAGCAGGTGGATCTGTTCAGCCGATGGGGCGACGCAGGGTCGGAGGCCGCCGATTTTCTCGCCACAACGGCCCTCACCGCCTCAGGTTTTGCCCAGCGCAAACCCGAGAGGATCGCCGCCGCCCGGGATCGCCTCCTGGCCAGTGGACGCCCCGGGGTCGAACCGCTGCTGGCCAACCTCTATCTGCTCCTGGGGCAGGTGGACACGGCCAAGACCCGCTTCGCCGCTGGGGCAGGCAAGGATCTCCAGGCCTGGGCCGCCCGCCAGAGCCAGGATGGACTCGGCCAGGTCTGCGCCTACTGCCGTGACTGGCTGATGCGGGACGTGCTTCCCGGCTATCGCGATCTCGATGCCGATCCCGACCTCGAGGCCTATTTCAGCGATCGCGATGTGCTCGCCTACGTGGCGGAAGAGGATCGGCGCCGGGGACGGACCTTCCTCAGCGGTCCGGCTGCCGGAAGCCCCCTGGAGGGAAGCCTCAGCAAGGGATTCGAAGCAACGTTCAGCCCTCCGCTCACGGGCGGGTACAGGCCGGCGACCCTGGAAGGCGGACGGTTCGCTGGCGGCGGTGGTTCCGGGCACCTGCTGGGGGAGCGGCCCCCCGCAGACCATGAGCAGGACCTCGATGACGAGCTGGAGGACGTGGCTCTGGGCTGGTCCCTGCCGCGCTGGAGACTGCCCGACACCCAATGGCTTCTGGCTGGAGTGGCGGGGCTCGGGCTCCTCCTGCTGGCGGGCAGCTGGCTGCTCCGCTCCCGGCAGCCCTCTCCTCCGGTGGCAGAGAAAACCCTTGAGAAGCCGGTGCTGCCCGCCGCCCGCCCGGATGACCCAGCCACAGCCAGGAACGTTCCCCTCAGAAGCGCCTCTCCGACGGAACAGCAGATGCGGGGGCTGCTGGAGAGCTGGCTGGAGGCCAAGTCCTCCGTGCTGAGAGGCGGAGAGGCTCCTCCGTTCCTTGCGGAGATCGCCCGTCCGAATCAGATCGAGCGTCTCCGGAGCGAAAGGCGGCGGGACAGGGCCCGGGGCCAGAGCCAGCAGATCCAGGCAGAGGTGAGCACGCTGAGGTTCCGGGATCGTTCGCCCCGACGGATCGAGGTGGAAGCGGAGATCGCCTACAGCGACCGACTCCTGGATGCCAGCGGCAAGGAGCTCGAGCGCACGGCCCCCACAAATCTGCGCAACGTGTACGTGTTCGGGCGCGACGGCGAAACCTGGCGTCTGGCTGCCTCCTCCCCGGCGAACTGAACCAGAGCCGCAGCGATCGCCCCACCCACCTTCACATCGTTCCCACACCCATGTTCGACGAGCTTTCCCAGCGTTTCGAAGACGCCGTTCGAAGCCTGCGGGGCCAGACCTCGATCACGGAAACCAACGTGGAGGGGGCTCTGCAGCAGGTGCGCAGGGCGCTGCTGGAGGCCGACGTGAGTCTGCCGGTGGTGAAGGACTTCGTGGAGGAGGTGCGCGCCAGGGCCGTGGGGGCAGAGGTGGTGCGAGGGGTCAGCCCGGATCAGAAATTCATCCAGCTGGTTCATGAGCAGCTCGTGGAGACCATGGGCGGCGAGAATGCCCCCCTGGCCCGGGTCGACCAGCCGCCCACGGTGATCCTGATGGCCGGCCTCCAGGGTGCCGGCAAGACAACGGCCACCGCAAAGCTGGGTCTCCATCTCAAGGAACGCGACCGCCGGGCCCTGCTGGTGGCCGCCGATGTCTATCGCCCGGCAGCGATCGAGCAGCTTCATGCCCTCGGAGCTCAGATCGGTGTGGAGGTCTTCAGCCTGGGCGACGAAGCCAAACCGGAGGAAATCGCAGCGGCAGGCGTCGCGAAGGCGCGAGAGGAGGGATTCGACACCGTTCTGGTGGACACCGCCGGAAGGCTCCAGATCGACGCCTCGATGATGGAGGAGATGGTTCGCATCCGCGACGCGGTCCATCCCGATGAAGTGCTCCTGGTGGTGGATTCGATGATCGGCCAGGAGGCGGCGGAGATCACCCGATCCTTCAACGACCAGGTTGGTATCACAGGTGCCGTGCTCACCAAGCTCGACGGCGATTCCCGAGGCGGGGCAGCCCTTTCCATCCGCAAGGTGAGCGGCGCTCCGATCAAGTTCATCGGCACCGGGGAGAAGGTGGAGGCTCTCCAGCCCTTCCACCCCGAACGGATGGCCAGCCGCATCCTGGGGATGGGGGATGTGCTCACCCTGGTGGAAAAGGCCCAGAAGGAAGTGGAGCTGGCCGATGTGGCGAGGATGCAGCAGAAGCTTCAGGAGGCCTCCTTCGACTTCTCGGACTTCCTGCAGCAGATGCGGTTGATCAAGAGGATGGGGTCCCTTGGAGGGTTGATGAAGCTGATCCCGGGAATGAACAAGATCGATGACGGCATGCTCAAACAGGGTGAACAGCAGCTCAGAAAGATCGAGGCGATGATCGGCTCGATGACCGAAGCCGAGCGAAGACAACCGGAACTGCTGGCCAGCCAGCCCTCCCGCCGGCGCCGCGTCGCCGGCGGCTGTGGCTACGCCCCTGCCGATGTCGACAAGGTGCTCGCCGATTTCCAGAAGATGCGCGGTTTCATGCAGCAGATGACCAGGGGGGGCGGTCCAGCGGGAACGCCCGGCATGGCCCCTGGTTTTCCAGGAATGCCTGGGATGGGGGCCGGCTTCCCGGGGATGCCCGGGATGGCTCAGCCTGGCCCCGGCAGGGGTGGCGGCGGACCTCGAAAGCCACCCCGGCCGGCGAAGAAGCGCAAGGGCTTCGGGGAGCTCTGACGCCAGATCGATGGGGGGAGGGTGACAGGGTAGAGTCGCCGATCGAGATGATTGACACGGCCAGGATGATCAAGCTCCGCCTGAAGCGGTTCGGCAAGAAGAGGGAAGCGAGTTTCCGTCTGGTGGCCACCAACAGCACGTCCCGACGTGACGGACGTCCTCTCGAGGAGCTGGGTTTCTACAACCCGCGCACCAAGGAGACCCGCCTCGACACCGAGGCCATTCGGGCCCGTCTTGGACAGGGTGCCCAACCCACCGATACCGTGCGCTCCCTCCTGGAGAAGGGCGGACTGATCGAGAAGACCACCCGGCCCGCGGAGACCGTGGGGAAGAAGAAGCAGGCCGCTGATCGCGATGCCGCAGCAGCCGAGGCCAGAAAGGCCGCAGCAGCGACCCCAACAGCTCCCCCGGAGACGGAAGCGGAGACTGCCCAGACCGCGGCTGAAGAAGCCTGATCCCCTTCCCCGGCTCCACCGATCAGGCTGCAGAAGGGCCTTCGGCTCCTCGGAAGCAGGCCTCCATCGATCTGCGCGATCCGACATGCTCCCTTGCCCTGGCGGGAGACTCCGGTTCCACCCTTCTCCAGCTCGAAGCACTCACCGGTTGCTCCCTTGCCATCAGGGGAAGCGAGCTGGTCATCCAGGGTGCCCCCAGCCAGATGGAGAGGGTGATTTCCCTCGTTGATCTGATGGCCCCCCGATGGCAGGCAGGGGATTCCGTCACCACAGTGGATCTTCAGACCGCCCTCACGGCCCTCGAGAGCGGCCGGGTCCACGAGCACGAAACCATGGCCAGGCAGGTCCTGGCCACCAGTCGCCAGGGCAGGGAATTCCGTCCCCGCACGCCCCGCCAGAAAGCTTTCGTTGAGGCCATCGAGGACCACGACCTGACCCTGGCCATCGGCCCGGCGGGCACCGGCAAGACCTTCCTTGCCACCATCCAGGCGGTGAGAATGCTGCAGCAACGCCGGGTGGAGAGACTGGTGCTCACCCGTCCTGCCGTGGAGGCGGGCGAACGGCTGGGCTTCCTCCCCGGAGATCTGCAGCAGAAGGTCGATCCCTACCTTCGACCGCTCTACGACGCCCTCCACCTTCTGCTTGGCGACCAGCGCACGGGACAGCTTCTCGAGAAGGGGGTCATCGAAGTGGCCCCCCTTGCCTACATGAGGGGCCGTACCCTTTCGGATTCGTTCGTGATCCTCGATGAGGCCCAGAACACCACCAGCGCCCAGATGCGCATGGCTCTCACCCGCCTCGGCGAACGGTCCCGGATGGTCGTGACCGGAGACATCACCCAGATCGACCTGCCAGCAGGCCAGCTCAGCGGGCTCGCCGAGGCGGTCCGGGTTCTCGAAGGCGTGGAGGGGGTCGGGATCTGTCGCTTCACGGAACGGGATGTCGTACGCCATCCCCTGGTGCAGCGGCTGGTACAGGCGTACGGACGCCGGAATCCGGAACCTGGAGGGGGGCGCTGATCCCGAGCGCCTGGCGCGATGGGGAGATCCGAACAAGGCCCTCAGCCGCAGGCGCCTCTGCGCTGGCAGGATGGAGCCAGTCAAGAACCGCCCGTTCCATGCCGGCCAGCAGCAACTTCCAGCAAGCGATCCGCGAGGCCCAGTATGGCGGTCTCGTAGGTCCCAATGTCGTCAATAAGGCTCTCCCCTACGTGGGGGGAGGCATGGTTCTCACCGCCGCAGGAGTCCTGGGTGGCATCGCCCTGATGGCGAGCAATCCCGCTCTGTTCATGCCACTCTTCTGGGTGGCCCTGATCGGCAATTTCATCCTCTTCTTCGTCGCTCAGAACGTCGCCAGCAAGGCGGACAACGCCACTGCGCTCCCCCTGCTCACGGCCTACAGCCTGATCACCGGCTTCACCCTCAGCGGCATCGTCAGTTACGCCGTTGCAGCTGCGGGGATCGGTGCCGTCGGCACCGCAGCCCTTGCCACGGGCATCACCTTCGTCATTGCCTCGGTGATGGGTCGGCGGATGAGCGACAGTGTCGGCCAGGCGCTCACCGGGGTTGTGGGTCTCGGGATCCTCGGCCTTGTGATCGCGATGTTGATTCAGTTGGTGGGCAGCTTCTTCGCCCCTGGCATCTTCACCAGCGGAGGTCTGGAGCTGGCCATCGCCGGCTTCGGCACGGTGATCTTTGTGGGAGCTGCCTTCGTGGACTTCTACACCATGCCACGCACCTACAGGGATGATCAATACCTGGCAGGTGCTCTGGGGATGTATCTGACCTACATCAACCTGTTCATCTTCATCCTTCGCCTCATCATTGCTCTGCAGGGTGGGGGACGCAGAGACTGAACTGCTCAGATTTGAGTCCTGTGTTGAGCAGGAAACACCCCGTTGGTTTCCAGTGCCCACCGATTCAGACTCGGTGGGCATTCTTTTACTCCTTTCCGATCCTGCTCCATCAGGTATCATTGTGAACGCTCATCCCAAGCAGCTGATAGCCTCCTTGAGACAGACCTTGATCGAATTTTCCACCCATCCATGAGCAAAACCGCTCTCATCACCGGCATCACCGGACAGGATGGCTCGTACCTGACAGAGCTGCTGCTGGAAAAGGGGTACGTCGTTCACGGGATCAAACGCCGGGCCAGCAGCTTCAATACCAATCGCATTGATCACCTCTATCAGGATCCCCATGAGCGGGATCCGAGGCTGGTTTTGCACTATGGAGATCTCACCGACTCCACCAATCTCATCCGCATCATTCAGCAGGTGAAGCCGGATGAGATCTACAACCTTGGCGCCCAGAGCCACGTGGCAGTGAGCTTCGAAAGTCCGGAATACACTGCCAATTCGGATGCTCTTGGAACCCTTCGCATCCTCGAAGCAGTCCGCATTCTTGGTCTCATCAATACAACACGCATTTATCAGGCCTCCACCTCAGAATTGTATGGACTTGTGCAGGAAGTCCCGCAGAAAGAAACAACCCCCTTCTACCCGAGAAGCCCCTACGGAGTGGCTAAGCTTTATGCCTATTGGATCACTGTGAACTACAGGGAATCCTATGGCATGTATGCCTGCAACGGTATTCTCTTCAACCACGAAAGCCCTCGTCGAGGAGAAACTTTCGTCACCCGTAAAATCACGCGTGGTCTGGCCCGTATCGATGCCGGATTGGATCAATGCCTGTTCATGGGCAATCTTGATTCCCGCCGCGACTGGGGGCACGCACGTGACTACGTCGAGATGCAATGGCGGATGTTGCAGCAGGAGAGCCCAGAGGATTTTGTGATCGCAACGGGCCGGCAGGAGTCCGTTCGAAGCTTCATCGAAATCGCCGCACGGGAGCTTGGCTGGGGAGGCATCGTGTGGTCGGGAAGTGGTGTGGAGGAGACGGGCGCCCGGGCAGACAACGGCGCCAAGGTCATTCGCATCGATCGTCGCTACTTCAGGCCCGCCGAGGTGGAGACTCTGCTCGGCGATCCATCCAGGGCCCATGAACGACTCGGCTGGCGGCCCACCACCACCCTTGAGCAACTGGTGAAGGAAATGGTCGCTGCCGACCAGGCGGAAGCGGCAAAGGAGGCCATCCTGCGCCGGGAGGGCTTCGAGGTGGTTGGTTCGATGGAGAACCCGCCCCAGGTGGTGGCACCGTGACCCACCTGATCAATCCGGATGACCGTATTTTCGTTGCGGGTCATCGTGGCATGGCCGGTTCCGCGATCCTGCGCCGCCTGAAGGCGGGGGGCTATCAGCAGCTCCTGACAGCCAGCCGGACGGAGCTCGATCTGAGGGATGAGCAGGCAGTGAGCCTCTGGTTCCAGGCCAACAAACCCGATGTGGTGGTGCTTGCCGCTGCAAAAGTAGGGGGGATCGAGGCCAACGCAACCTATCCTGCAGATTTTCTTCTTGATAATCTCAAGATTGAGACCCATGTCATCGAATCTGCCTGGAAGGAGGGGGTACGAAGATTGCTCTTCCTTGGCAGCAGCTGCATCTATCCCAAATTCGCGCCTCAGCCCATCTCGGAGGATTCCCTGCTCACCGGTGCCCTCGAGCCCACGAATGAGTGGTATGCAATTGCCAAGATCGCTGGTATTGAGTTATGTCGTGCTCTTTACATCCAGCACCAGTTTGATGCCATCGCTCTGATGCCCACAAATCTCTATGGGCCTGGAGACAATTACCACCCAACCAACAGTCATGTGCTGCCTGCTCTGATCCGGCGTTTTCACGAAGCCCGATCATCAGGGGCAGCATCGGTCACCTGCTGGGGAAGCGGTACTCCCCGGCGTGAATTCCTGCATGTGGACGACCTGGCAGAGGCAGCTGTTTTCTGCCTGGAACGCTGGCGACCGGCGGGCGGGGATCTGCGGTTCCTGAATGTGGGAACCGGAACCGACATCACCATCTCCCAACTGGCCGAACTGGTCGCCGACGCCACCGGCTATTCCGGCAGGATCGAGTGGGATGCCAGCAGACCCGATGGCACGCCCCGCAAGCTCCTTGACGTGAGCGCTCTCCAGTCACTGGGATGGCAATCCCGCATTCCCCTCGAGGAGGGCCTCAGGCGGACGGTGGGCGAGTACGTTCTCCAGCAGGAAACCGGAGTGGGGGTACGTCAGTGAGGGTGCTGGTCACAGGCGGTGCGGGCTACATCGGCAGCCACGCGGTGAGAGCCCTCACCCGGGCGGGCCACCAACCCGTCGTTCTCGACAACCTCGTCTACGGCCATCCCGACATCGTGGAGGGTGTGCTCCAGGTTCCCATGGCGGTGGGACAGGTCGGGGATCGTGAGGTGATCGAAGCCCTCCTGCGCGGCCGGCATCCTGCCCTGGTGGGTACGCCGCTCGAATCCCGACCGATCGAAGCCGTGCTGCACTTCGCGGCCTATGCCTACGTGGGCGAATCGGTGAACGACCCCGCCAAGTATTACCGCAACAATCTGGGCGACACTCTCACCCTTCTTGAGGCGCTCGTGGCTCCCTGCGGTGAATCCCAGCCGGCACGACCGATCCCCATTGTCTTTTCCTCCACCTGTGCCACCTATGGTGTGCCTCAGCAGGTGCCGATCACCGAGGAGCATCCTCAGGCCCCGATCAACCCCTACGGCAGAAGCAAATGGATGGTGGAGCAACTGCTCCAAGACTTCGGCCGGGCCTATGGCCTGCCCAGTGTGATCTTCCGCTATTTCAACGCCGCAGGCGCCGACCCCGAAGGGGACCTGGGCGAGGATCATGATCCCGAAACCCATCTGATTCCGAGGGTTCTGGATGTGATGAGCGGCCGGGAAGCCTATCTGCAGATCTTCGGGGATGACTATCCCACTCCCGACGGCACCTGTATCAGAGATTACATCCATGTGAGCGACCTGGCAGACGCCCATGTCCTCGGGCTGGAGCGACTCATCCGGTTGCGGGAGCGGGAAGAACCGAGTGCGGGCCCGCTGATCTACAACCTGGGCAACGGCACCGGCTACTCGGTGCAGCAAGTGATCGAAACAGCCAAGCTCGTCACCGGACGAGGTCTTCTGGCCCACGTGGCCCGACGACGGGAGGGAGATCCGGCCCAATTGGTCGCCAGCGCTGCGAAGGCTCAGCAGGAACTGGGTTGGCGACCGCGCTACCCCCTGCTGGAAACGATCATCGAGCACGCCTGGAACTGGCACCAGCGCCGTCATGTCCACTGATCGCTCCGCCCGGCCAGGGTCTGGCAAGGGGCTCACCGATGAAGACTCCCTGTCCGGGCATGGCCACGCTGCGCCAGTAGGACTCGATCAGCGTGTCTCCTCGTGTGTAATAGCTCAGGAAGAGGGCAGGGTCGGGGAACTTGGCAGGAAGATTGCAGGGTTCCACCACGGTTCCATAACTGCCGGTGGCTCCCGCTTCCAGCCAACGGAGGGAGCTCATCTGGGAACTGTCGACCAGCTGCCCACCAAAGGACGTGAGATGGTCAGCCACGGCTCCGGGTCGATACCGATTGAGGGCGATCCCTTCGACCCTGGCAAGACCGGTGAAATAGGCCATCACGTCCTTGGCTCCGACCAGCTGATCGGCCCGAACGATCCTCACCCGAAATCCCTCGGCCGCTGTGGCTATGGCCCGTCGATACGAGGAGGCACGTGTGTTGCGCTTGAAGTCGCTGGTGCTCAGCAGATAGGCGGTTCCGGGTGGGGCAGTGCCATCCGCTGCAACCCCCCGGGCGAACAAGGCTCTGGCCTGCCCCGCGCTCGTGGCCGCCAGCAGCATCGCCGGACGAATCCGCAAGGCATCCCAGGGGCGACGTACATCTCCCCGGGCGTAGTAAGGGTTGACTCGCGTGGAATGGCAGCTGCTGGCACAGAGACCCGCATCCAGGCCAAAGGCGAAGGCGCTGGTGATCGACTGGCATCCCACCCGGTAGGGTGCGGCCCATGCGATTGCGAAGATCTGGACCTGACGAGGAGTGCGACGATCCACCTGCGCCTTGAGACTGCGAAAGCGAGATGGGCTGAGGGAAGTGAGGCCTGCGGGGAAACGCACCCGGATCACCTGGGCTTCCGGAATGCGACGAGCCTTCTGGTACGACCTGCCGATCGCCTCACTCAGGGGATCGGCGGAATTGATCACCAGGGCGACATGGCGTCGATCCAGGGGTGCCGGCAGGAGGTCAGGGGAATCCGAATCAGCAGCCGAAGGCTGGGGGACGTCGCCCTGCAGCAGGAGCATCAGCAGCCCCAGGAGCCCCAGGAAAGGTCCAAGCCGGCCGACCCAGCCCATCTGCACCGTTATCGTTCATCAGAGAACCCTGTCATCCTCCACCACCCAGGCTCGGAGGTCGCTCGACGATGGCGAAATACACAGCCTGGCCCCTGGAATGCATTGTTGCGATCGTGCAGGGAGTGGGTTCCCATCAGCGGCAGGCAACACTGGCAATCCTCCCCCACACTGGATGCCTTTCTCAGCACCGAGGCCGCTCAGAGTCCGGCAAGGAGATGGATCCCTGATCACGCAGTTCGGGAAGAGATGAGCGGGCCACCCGCATTCCATCTGAACACCAGTCAGGCAGGAATCTGGCAGCAGCAGGAAAACCGGAACATAGACGTGATCCTGAACAGAACCCTGGAGGTTCGATGATGCTGAAGGCGTTCCTGAGACCACTGGGCCGAAAAATCCTCGGCCCATTGCTGGATCAGCGGCCTGCCAGTCGCCTCATCCGCCAGACGGCGAGACAGCAATGGAAACTGATCGCACTCAGTCTTGCCACAAGCGTGATCCAGGCAGTCAGCGAAGGAGCCACCCTGGGAGTCATTTTTCTGGCAGTGGATCTCCTGGGTAAGACTGGAGCAGAATCGGCCGCGTGGTCCCAACATCCCACCCTGAGGCTGATTCCGGGATTGCCCGAGGTGCTGGGGCAGATACCATCAACAACTCTGTTTCTGCTCATGCTTTTGTGCGCAGTTCTGCTGAAAGGAATTCAAAGTATCAGTGAATATTTGAATTCAGTATCTGCTGGCTATTTCAGTGCACGCTGCAGATCAAGAGTATCGTCCTACATCCATCATCAGATTCTAGGACTGACCTATCCTTGTGCAAGTGCCTACAGGGTTGGAGATCTTACCTATTACGCCTCAGCAGGACCTGGCGCCGTTCAAACAATCATACAAAGCATATCAAGCCTCGGGCTGAGTGCCCTGATGATCACTTCATACCTTTTCATTCTTATCTCCCTATCCCCCTGGTTGCTGATTGCCGTTGTGCTGATGGGTGGAACGATAAGTTTTCTCCAGAAAATTATCTTACCCAAAATAAGGGCGGCATCCTACCGATTGACATCAGTTTCAATGGACATCGGCGCAAGGATGACAGAAGACATCCAGGCACTTCGTCTGCTTCACAGCACTGGCGAACTGGACAGGGCAGATCAGTCGTTGACGGCTCGCATGGGAGAAATGGAACACGCCCTGCGTCACCAAAGCCGACTGGGTGCCATCATCAATCCATTGACCAACTTTCTTCCGATCCTGGCAATCGCAGTGATCGCAGGCTTGAGCTTGATTGTCTTCGGATCAAAGGGTACCGGTATTTTACCCAGTCTGGTCACTTTCGTTCTTGCCTTGCAAAGACTCAATGCACAGTTCGCCGGGGTGGCTGGATGTTTCACTGCCATGAATAATAACGTTGGCAATCTTGACCGTCTGAATGAGATTCTTGATCCAACAGACAAGCAGTATCGGCGGAAGGGTGGCATCACCTTCAACAGACTTAAAGAGAGGATTCAACTGATAGATGTAGGTTTACGGTATTCCCCTGATTTACCAGAAGCACTCTGTGGCATTGATCTGGAGATTCCCAGAGGTCATACCGTAGCTCTTGTAGGCACAAGCGGAGCCGGTAAAAGCTCTATTGCCGATCTTCTCGTTGGTCTGTATTCTCCAACTAGGGGCAAGATACTGATCGATGGCAATGAAATGGGCAATTTAGATCTGATCAGTTGGCAACAGCACCTTGGCGTCGTCAGCCAAGACACGTTCCTGTTCAATGCTTCAATTGCGGAGAACATTGCGTTTGGCAGTCCCTCAGCCACCTTTGAAATGATTCAGGCTGCTGCGACAAAAGCGCAGGCTGCTGGATTCATCGAGCAGATACCTGAAAGCTATGAGGCTCTGGTTGGTGAAAGAGGATATCGGCTCAGCGGGGGCCAGAGACAAAGAATCTCATTGGCACGGGCAATTCTTCGTAATCCTGAGTTGCTCATCCTCGACGAGGCCACAAGCGCTTTGGATACCCAGAGTGAAAGGCTGGTTCAACAAGCGATTGAGCAATTCGAAAGGCAACACACAGTTTTAGTGATTGCTCACAGATTGAGTACAATCATCAACGCAGACCAGATCTGCGTGATGGAGGCAGGTGAAATCGTCGAACGTGGCACCCATCAGCAGCTATTGAAATTAGAGGGGATATACTCAAAGCTATGGAAGCAGCAGTCTCAGATGAAAAAGCCCTCTCCTGCGTTGGCAGTTTACCCACATCGGAGTGAAATATGACCTCAGCATACAAGCTCGTGCTGCTAACTTCAAGTTCGACTCTACCCATCTTTAATTCCTGCTAAATGACAACGCAATCCTCTTGCCGCCTGAGAGTGATCGGCTACTGCGACAAGTCAGAAGCTGAGCTCTTGAATTTATACCAACGCAACGATCTCGACAGACTCTGTAATCTTCGTGGAGAATATACCATTATCATAGAGAAAGAAGGAGACTGCTGCATCATCACTTCTCCAGTTGGAGCCATGCACTATTACTATACACTGCACAACAATATATTTTATCATGGAGACAGACTTCTGAATATTCTGAAGCAGTCGCAGCTTGCCTGGCAGTGGAACTGGCGGGCGTTAGGCGATCTTTGCCAATTAGAAAATCTTACAAACAACGAGACTCTTCATCCTTCAATCCACAGAGTTCCACCGGGAAGTATTTTACGTTACCGGGCAGGCAGAGTTGATCTGCGATCTAAGCGATACATTGATACGATTCCGCAACAACAGTCCAGTGCGGCAAGCGCAGTCGACGCTCTCAATCAAGAGGTGGCTCGATGGTCGAGCAACAATCCCTATCTCTCACTTTCCGGCGGGTTTGACTCCAGAGTGATCCTTAGCTCTCTGTTAGCCCAAGGAATACGACCCCATCTCATTACCATGGGGCGTAACGAAAGCTCAGATGTCAAGGTAGCTAAGGGGATAGCCAGCACTTTCGGACTTGATCATGATCTGATCAAAATCACCCTTGATGACTTTTTAGACAAGGCCTCAACCATTTCCGCACTCACCAACGGAACGAAGACCGCTTGGCATTGGCATACATATCTTTATCCTCTCAAGGCAAGCATACCCCAGAGCAGCACATTCTTTGTTGGTACTCTTGGCGAGTTTGCCCGTTGCTACTATTTTGACAAAGGCTTCATAGGGCAGGTCAGCAACTCTTTCACACCCTACACCCTGAACCGATTCTGGAGTCTCAAGCTCCATCGACATCCCACCTTCCAGGAGTATGAGCTCAATGGAATTGCCCCCGAATTGAGAGAACAGCTAAGTGAGGAGGGCATGTCGCAACGTGTACAACGACTGAGCAGATACTGCCATCAGCAGTTTCTGCCTGGACTGACAAGATACTATTTCGAACAACGAGTGCCGAATTTCTATGCAAATGGCATCAAGATGTACCTTGCGTCAAGCCAATGGAGATCACCTTTTCATAGCAGGGAGTGGATTAATAGCATCTGGAACCTCAGCAGCAGCTGGAAACTTGGTTCCAATTGGCATCGATACGCCATTCAATCAAATTTCCCCGCTCTGCTTGAGTTCCCAGAGGAAAATGGCTTCGATCGCAGAAGAATGCTTGCCAAAGCACCTCTCCTTTACTGGACACCGATGATGCGTAGAAATTCCTATGTCACCTATGACATGAGTTCCGAGTGGTACAGCACCCCAGAAGTTCAGGACTATCTACACAGTAGCCTCCCCGAAGTAGACGACCTTATTGATGACACTACAGCCAAGAAGATTCTGGAAGAACATCAGAGGACGGGCAATCGTACACGAACTATAGCTTTTTTGCTGACAATGGTTTACTGGAAAAAGAATATCAAGAGAGTGTAAACATGAGAGTGCTCTTCGTTTCTCATGATGGATCGCGTACAGGAGCACCTTTCCTTTTGCTTTGGCTCGTAGAATGGTTGCGTGATCATTCGAGTATTTCGCCTACTGTTCTCTTGATGCGAGACGGGCCTCTGCGAAACTCCTTTGAGAAGCTTTGCCCCACCCTTCATTGGGAGTCTGCACCAGCTTACAGACCTTTATTAAAGCGGATTCAAGATCGTGTGCAGAGACGAAAGCTCAATTCCCCATCAGCCTTGCTTGAGAATACAATCAAGGTCGTCAACCCTGATATTGTTTACTTAAACACTCTTGTTTTGGGAAGACACTTACTTGATCTCACCCCTGAGGCCAAGAGACGAATCTTCATCAGCCACTGCCACGAACTCGCGTTTACCTTGGCAACGATGAGCTCTCCCCAAGCCGTTCGAGTTCAGTTAGACTTATCTTCAGCTGTTATTTGCTGCGCACCCTGTGTTCGGATGCTCTTGGAGGGTTCCTACGCATTGGACCATAAGAAGGCAACTGTAGTGCCTGAGTTCTTACCTCCAAAGAATACAATTGATGCGCGCCAACACTCTGAGTTTGATATGATAAGTACTACAGTGGAGGAGTTGCGAAGCGTAAAGGGAAAAGGGATCTTTCTGTTCGGATGTGTGGGCTCAGCAATCAGCCGAAAGGGCTTCGATTTATTTCCATTGTTGATCAAGGAATGCACGAAGATTTTCGGGGAGCTACCGTTCCTCGGAATCTGGCTTGGATGCGGATCGGGGTCCGAAGCTCATTTCCTCGCCGAGATGGATCTCAGACGAATGGGGCTGGAAAACAATGTGCGCTTGTTGCCAGCGCTGCCATCAGGAGTCCCTATCATCCGAGAGTTGGATGTTCATTGTTTGCTTTCAAGAGAAGATCCCTACCCAGTGGTTGCCTTGGAGGCCTCCGCTGCAGGAGTTCCCACGATCTGTTTTCAGGATTCGGGCGGTATGTCAGACTTCTTGAATGATGAGGATGGCTTGGTCGTGGATTATCTGGATATTCAAGCCTACGCTAAAGCTCTGTTGCACCTGGCCAGCCATCCGGAAGCAAGACAGAGACTGGGGTACAGGAGCCAGCAGAAAGTGCTGAGCACTTCATCCATTGAGATAGCAGCTCCCACCATCCTCGCCACCATGCAACGCGCGATGGAGTCAGGAATCCATGTCCATGGATAAGGTGACTTTGGGGGAAGTGCGGTGGCCCGTCCTTTACGGATGGCCTGATGACGAAAACTTCGCATCAGATCATACGCCTGCACGACGAACCGTCTCTCAGCTAGAGAGAGACTTGAAGTTATCGATCGTGATCCCTACCTTGAATCAAGGCGACACGATTGAGGACACGATCCTGTCGATCCTCTGGCAGGGGCACAACAATCTGGAAATCATCGTAATGGATGGTGGAAGCACAGATAGAACCCTTGCTGTGCTCGATCAGTATCGGCCTTGGATCACACGTATTGTTTCCCGAAAGGACGGAGGACAGTCACAGGCGATCAATCAGGGGTTTCAGTTGGCCACAGGCGAGATTCTTGCATGGATCAACTCTGATGATTACTATCTTCCTGGTAGTTTTCAAAACGTACTTGATCGCTTTGCCTCCGATCCAGAAGTATTGTTTACAGTAGGATCTGGGGATGTAATCAGTAAAGACCACAGATTTCTTCGTCACATACCTGCGCTGGAGATGAACATTGAAACCATGCAGAACTGGATACATGATCGCTGGATCATGCAGCAATCATGCTTTTGGCGCAGGTCGCTTTGGGATAAGGTGCAAGGTGTTGATGAAAGCCTACATCTTCTCATGGACTTTGATCTTTGGTTCCGATTCTCAAAATTGACATCAGCTTGTGTCATCAGCGACACCCTTGCAGCAATGCGCTACTACCCCGACGCAAAGACCGTCAAGCAGAAAGAGCGATTCCAAGAGGAAATGGCATATGTCTTTGCCAAGAACGGAGATTATACTTCGGTACGATCTTTCGTAGCCAACCTCGTCAAGGAAAAGTCTGCCGCTCAGAATAGCCTTGCAGAATTGCATTCTCGATGGGTTATTCGCCTATCCAAGCGACTACGGCTTCTACCCAGATGAAGCATAATCACTCCCTACTCGTCAGAATATGAACCACGACCTGTTTGTCGGCATCACAAGCTGGAACAGCCAGCTGTTCCTCCCATCGTGCTTGCAGGCACTGAAAAGGACTACAAGGACGGCGAATATTCAAGTTTGTGTTCTCGACAACCTTTCCCAGGACCATTCCGCGCAGATCGCCAGAGACAACGGCGCTGATGTGATCGTACGCTCCTGCAGTCAGCCAGAGGCCCTCAACATACTGATTCGCAGATCGAAAGCAACTTATACCTTGCTGATCCATGCAGATGTCATTGTTCTCAACAACTCATGGTTCCAGTTATGTCTCAGTAAGCTGGTAGACAAAGTGGTGCTGGTATCTCCGGAAGACATTGGATGCGGACCGCTTACCAGGCCTTTCGGAGTGAACAAGCCGGAAAGCTCTTTCATGCTCTTCAAGACAGATGCTCTTAAGAATTCCCGCAGCCTCAAGTGGCGAAAAAAGAGGGGTATCCCGCTTCCTCGCTACGAGTTTGATTTTTCGGGAGGCCATGTAACTCACAACATACCCCAGCTCCTCAAAACCCGAGGCATGAGCTGGTACCCTATGCGCGTTCATCCCTCCAACAAGGGAAGAGAGCCTTTCTACATTCCCACCGTACAGCCAACGATCTGGTCTGAAGAATTAAGTTACTTACAATATGGGCTAGGCAATTTTTATTCTATTGATGGCATCATCACTCATTACCATAATTGGTATGATCGGGTCGCAACCAGTGTGCGCCCACAAGCAGCCAACAAGCCAAATAGCAAAGAGTTCCCTGCTGATTTCATCAATCAATACTCGAGCAGATTTCTTTCCGACTACCACTCTGATCAAGTGGATCTTCCGGACGACCTTTCTACAAGCCGCACCCCGCGAGCTCTGTAAATGGACACTCATCGCAGAACTGGCATCCTGAGATCCAGGAAACAGGGGAAGGCCGCACATTTTCTGCTCGTGCCCGAACTGCTCTACTCGCCTCCAAATAAAGCGATCATCAGTGCCCTGTTGAGTAGTGGCTACCAAGTGCATATCTTTTCACCCGGCAAGCTGGATGAAAAGACAGATTATGGATCAGAGGTCGTCACTCACCAGGCCGAATACTCGATGCGATGGCTGATCAGAAATCTGATCCGTCCCTTCTGGAGTTCAATAGGCTGCTATTCAGGAACCAGCGAAGATCCACTTGCTGTCGTAGGAATTCTATCTTTACTTTACAGACGACCAAGCTTCCTGTTGGTGGATGAAATCAAAGCAGGCAGTTATCGCGGCAACAGCTCCGACCGCTGGAAAGGTCTATGTCGATGGGCCATGCGTACGGCACGCTTCACGATCGTCAACGACACCTCCCGGATCCAGTTGCTCCGCGATTACGCCGGGCTTCCTGCTTCATCGAAGATTCTGGTCTATCCAGGGTGCTTCCATGAACCCCCACAGCCACGCTCATCCGATCGATCTGAGCTCCGCAAGAAGTGGGGAATGGCAGAAGATGCTCTGGTGATCGCAGCATCCGGAGGTTTCAATCTCACAGCTGGGGCTGACTGGCTGATTCAGGCTCTTCAGGAAGATCCCAGCCTGCATGCCGTGATCCAGCCCCTCGGTGTTTCGGATCTGGGTTTGTTCCTGCTCAAGCACCTGGGACTGTCATCCCGCCTGTACCTCGAGCAAGACCGGCTGAGTTGGCAGGAGGCCTGGGAGTCAGCCGTTGGCTTCGACATCGGCCTGGCAATCTATACCAACCCAGCTCCCCAGTTCCAGCATATGGGAATCAGTTCCAATCGACTCTGCATGTTCATTGCCATGGGCGTACCGGTGATCTGCAGCAGCCAGGATAGCTTTCGCTTCATAGAAGAATACCATTGCGGCATAATGGTGAAGGACTACGAAGAATTCATCGCTGCAATTCATGCAATCTCGACTGATCTTGAGATGATGCGCGAGAACTGCAGGCGCTGTTTAAAGGAATACATCATGCCTTCGAATCGCTATCCAAAGCTGAGAGATGCGATCGCAGGGATCAGGAGCACCTCGACGTCCTCGTCATAAGCCCCAGACCACATAACCCCTCCACACCGAAGTCCTCCAGCCATCATGCCAACAGCCAATCTCAACTACCATCTCTACGCTGCTGGCCGATCAGCCTTCCACTGGGGTCGAAGACTTGTACCTGATTTGCTGATTTCACCTTCCAGAAATCTTGAAGGAGAGTTCGCGATCGGCATCACAACTTATATCGAGCGGTATGAGAAATACTTCAAGCCTCTCTATCGATCTCTCAGCCGGTGCTTTCCAGAGGTTCAGATCACAGTTGCGGTGAATGGACATGGCTCCTTTGAAGAGCAGAAGAGCTACCTTGAACGTATGCATACAGAACTTTGCTCAACGGCGCCCAAGCATCACAGATTTGTACTTCACGACCATCCTGTGGGTCTTACAACTCTCTGGAACGAGATTCTTGACATCAGCCTTCCTTCTCCCGTGCTGATCCTCAACGATGATCTGAGGATCTATCCATGGATGAGAAGATGGGCAGAAGGATTCGACTGGAAGAACGCTTCTCTCGCCCTGCTCAACAGTGCCTGGTCCCATTTCATCGTCTCGAGGGAAACGATAGAAAGTCTTGGTGCATTCGACCCTGGCTTCACAGGCATTGGTTTCGAAGATATGGATTACACGGCGAGAGCAGGGCTGCAAGGAATTGCGATCAGCAACATGCTTTGTCCCTACATTGCACATTCAAACCACCAGCCTAAGACAACCTCCTTCGACAATATGTCAGAGAGAGTGTGGGGAAAATACACGTCAGCCAACCAGGCTTATTTCTACACGAAATGGCAGAAGTGCTCGAAAGAAGAGGGGACATATATCAAACAGATCCACAGCAATGTCAAACCCTTGGCACCCCTGTTGCCCATATCCCTTGTACGCAAGTATGGACCAATGGGTCCCATTGCCATCTACCCGGATCGTTCGTGAGCTTGGCAGGAGCAGGACTCTCCATGAAGCTGCTGTTCATCGCACCATCGGCTTACCTTCTCGGTGGTGTACAGGACTGGCTGGCCACTCTCGTTCCCGGGCTTCGAACGAGAGGCGTGGCGGTGACGGTTGCCGTACCCGATGGGGATCTGCATCGATTTGATCCTTATCATCTTACCTACCCTGATCTGAAAGCCATATCCTTTCGCAACGCCACGGGGAGTCGCATCGGCAGAATCCAAACACTTGTACACCTTCTGGAGGAGAACCCATCCGATGTGATTGTCGGTGTCAACCTTGTGGATCTGTTTCCAGCTGTCCGCGAGGCTCGCAGAGCCCGATCCATGCGGGGCACCCCTCCCTTCCGGGAGAAGGTTGTGATGACGCTCCACGCCATCGAGGCTGATTACCTCGCTGATCTCGAACGGGAACGGGACGTGATCGATGCCGTGATCGCCACCAACCGACTCAGTTGTGCCCTGGCGGAACAGGTCTCTGGCATGCCTGCCGAACGGGTTCTTTACGCTCCCTACGGTGTGGAGATTCCTGAACCCCTGCCCCTGCGCCCCCCGCCCACTTCCCACCTGCGTCTTGCCTGGGTGGGAAGGCTTGAAGAGGCTCAGAAGCGAGTCCACGATCTACCTGCCATCCTTCGGAACCTGGATGCGGGAGGACTTTCCTACAGTCTTTCCATCGCAGGAGATGGCCCCGAGTTCGACCGGCTTCACATCGATCTGGCGCCCTGGATTCACACGGGCAGAGTACAGATGCTGGGCCGACTCACAAGAGACCAGCTTCGTCGCCAGGTGTATGCCACTCACCACGCCTTGCTGATCACCTCCCGTTGGGAGACGGGTCCCATCGTCGCCTGGGAGGCAATGGCCGGAGGGATGGCCGTGGTGAGCAGCACCTATGTGGGCTCGGTCATGGAAGCAGCTCTTGTGGATGGAGAGACCGCTTTGCTGTTTCCAGTGGGGGAGAGCGGAACTGCCGCACGACAGATTCACCGCCTTCTGAACCCGGCCCTGCTGGCTCGCCTCACTTCGGCAGGTCGGAGGCTGGTGAGGGAGCGCTACAGCAGTGAAGCGTCCCTGAGGAGTTGGCTGGAGGGCTTCGAACGGGTGAGGGGCCTCCCCTCACTCCCCCTGCCGCCAGCAGCGCCACCGCTTGCTCCGGCCGGCCGCCTCGACCGCTGGCTCGGAGCGGCCCCGGCGGATCGGATCCGCCGCCGCCTGGGTTTACGCTTCGTTCACGAAACCGCCGGTGGGGAATGGCCCCACACCAACCACCATTCCAGCGCTCACAATGGGCGGCTGCTGGAGCAGGCTGCCGCCATCGAGGCCCATGAAGAACCCCCTGCGTGAGCATCTCGGTGTCTGGCTGAAGGATCGCCTCCGCTATGAGAGGCGACTGAGAAGCCCGACGAACGCCTACCTGGGACTGGCCAACCGCACCGAACAGCTGACGGCCGCCCCTGATGGCAGCGGCTACGCCTGCCGGTGGCGCTACACCTCAAGGCTGCATGCCACCGGGGTTCAGCCACAGCTTGGGGTGCGCCTGCTGCGCCGGTGCCTGGACGATGCGCCGATCGCCCTTCGCCCTGCCCCCCCTCCGCTGACCGGACAACCGGAGATTTCCGTGCTGATCGGTCATCGCGGCACCGAGAGGCTTCCCCTGCTGCTGGCCACCCTCGAGAGCCTGGCCGCCCAGGAAGGGGTCCAACTCGAATGTGTGGTGATCGAGCAGGATGGGAACCCGACGATCGCGGCGGAATTACCCCCCTGGGTGCAGCACGTGCATGCCCCCCTCCCGGAAGCGGACGCGCCCTACAACCGCTCCCACGCCTTCAACATCGGTGCCCGCCATGCCCGGGGGCGTGTTCTGCTGCTGCATGACAACGACATGCTCGTTCCCTGCGGTTACGGGCGACGGATCCTCGATCGGATCAACCGCGGCTATGAGGTCGTCAACCCCAAGCGCTATATCTTCTACCTGAACCAGCTCCACAGCCGGGAGATCCTGGAGGGCAAGGCACCGTTTGACAGCCGGCCTCCTGAGGCGATCGTGCAGAACCTGGAGGCCGGAGGCAGCATGGCGATTGCAAAATCAACCTACGAAGCCCTCGGCGGCATGGATGAAGGCTTCGTGGGCTGGGGGGGCGAGGACAATGAATTCTGGGATCGCTGCCTGACGCGCCCCACCTGGGTCTGGGGCTATGAACCCATCCTCCACCTCTGGCATCGCAGCCAGCCTCTCAAGGAGCAGAGCGACAATCCCAACCTGGCGCGTTGGCGCATGGCGATGGAGCGGAGCCCCGAGGAGCGGATCGAGGCTCTTCGGCAGGCCAGGTTGACCGCCAGGAATCCGGAGACCCGTGGCTGATCGAGGAACCATGACAGGGTCATCCCTGGTCAGTACGATCATTCCCGTGCACAACCGGGCAAAGGTGCTGAGGGAAGCTGTGCACAGTGTGCTGGAGCAGACCCATCGCCCGATCGAGATCGTGATCGTCGACGACGGCTCCACCGACGACACCGGAACGGTGGCCGATGATCTCGCCGCAGGCCACCCCGGGCAGATCCGGGTTCTTCATCAGCCGAATGCAGGTCCCGGAACGGCACGCCAGAGAGGTCTCGAGGCGAGCGGAGGCAGGTACGTCCAGTTTCTGGACAGTGATGACCTGTTGCTGCCGGGTAAATTCGCTGCCCAGGTCGCCGCCCTGGAGGCACGGCCGGAGTGCCAGATCTGCTACGGCAGAAGCTTCGAAGAGGATCACAGCTTCGATCCGCCGCGCCGGGAGGGGCCGATCCGGGCCACCGGCACCCGGCAGGAACGGCTGTTTCCGCGGCTGCTGGTGGAACGGTGGTGGACCACCAGTTCTCCTCTCTACCGCAGGGACCTCCTGGATCGCATCGGACCCTGGCAACCCTGGATCAACGAGGAGGACTGGGAATACGACGGCAGGGCAGGAGCCACAGGCGCCCCTCTGGCCTGGGTACCCATCGATGTCTCGGTGCGGCGCATTCACATGGGAGACGACCATCTGAGCCGGGAGGGCACGACCGATCCGCGCAAGCTGGCCGATCGGGCAAGGGCCCAGGCCTCGATTTACCGCAGTGCCCTCCAGGCGGGAGTCGGCAAAGCAGAGGCGGAGATGCGCCATTTCTCCCGCGCCACCTTCCTGCTCTGCCGGCAGTGCGGCGCTGCAGGTGTTCCGGAGGCATCCCGCAGCCTCTTCCTCCTGGCCCGGGAAGCCTCCGGCTCCGATCTGATGGAGAGAATCCGCTTCGGCACCTATGGGCTGCTGGCCAGGAGCCTCGGCTGGTGCGGGGCAGCCCGCATGTCCATGCGGATCCACGAACTGCTGGCACGGATCCCGCTGCTCCTCACGGCCCCGTCCAAGCGAGAGTTTCCCAGGGGAGGACTGGTCTGAGATGGAGGAGACGCCTCTGGAAAGTCCCCGGGTCTCGGTGGTGATGGGGGTACGCAACGGCGGAGCGACCCTTGCCTCCACCATTGAATCGGTTCTGAACCAGGAGGGCGTGGATCTGGAAATGATCGTGGTCGACGATGGATCCACCGATGCCACTTCCCAGGTTCTCGCCTCTCTGGCCCGGCGGGATCGGAGACTCAGGGTGTTGAGCCGGGCAGGAAGGGGACTGACGGAATCGCTGATCGAAGCCTGTCAGAGCGCCAGTGGTGACTTCATCGCCCGCCAGGACGCGGGCGACTGGTCCCTGCCGGGGCGGCTGCAGCGGCAGGCAGCCTGCCTGATGGCACACCCCGAAGCGAGCCTCTGCTCCTCCCACGTGCGCTGCCTGGTGGCGGAGGGAGCCACGGTGCGGGTGAATGCACCCGATCCGGCCTCCCTTGCCGATGGACTGACGGGACCGGCCATCCATGGTTCGGTGATGATGCGGCGCAGCTGCTACCAGAAAGCAGGGGGCTATCGGAACGCCTTCTACTACGCCCAGGACATCGACCTGTGGAGCCGCATGGTGGAACTCGGCAGCCACCAGGTCATTCCCGAGGTTCTCTACGAGGCCACCCTCACGCCGGGTTCGATCAGCGGCAGTCGCCGCCGCGAGCAGGAAACCTTCCACACCTTCATCGTGGGCGCGACCCGGGCTCGCCGGGCCGGATTGCCCGAGGAACCCTGGCTGGCAAAAGCCGCAGCCCTCTCGAGGGAGTGTCGCCTGGCCTCCCGCAGTCCGAAGAGGGAAGCCGACGGTGCCTATTTCATCGGCGCCTGTCTTGCCACGGAGCAACCCGATCTGGCCCGTCGTTACCTGGAGCGTGCCGTAGCCCTCAACCCGTGGCATCTCAAAGCCCGCCTGAAACTCTCCCGCCTGTGATGCCTCTCACTGTGGCCATTCCCAGCTATGGCCGTGACCAGGTGCTGATCGACACCCTCACGGCGCTGCTGGCCCTCGATTCCCCTCCCTGGGAACTGCTCCTGGTGGATCAGACACCCAGACATGGCGCCGATACCGAAGCCCAGCTGGAAACATGGAAACGGCAGGGGAGATTGCGTTGGCTGCGGTTGGCCGAACCCTCGATCACCGCGGCGATGAACCGGGCCCTGGAGGAAGCCCGGGGCGAGCGGGTGCTCTTCCTCGACGACGACATCCTGCCCGACCCCGATCTCCTGGCCGCCCATGAGCGGGCGGGGAAGGCCTATCCCGGGGCCATGGTGGCCGGTCGCATCCTCCAGCCCTGGCACAGGCAGCAGCCGGATCCGGAGGGAAGCCCCTTCCTGTTCAACAGCCTGGAGGCCCGCTGGCTCGAGGAATTCATGGCGGGGAATGTGTCCATCCCGAGGCGGAAGGCCCTCGAGATCGGAGGCTTCGACACCAATTTCGTGCGGGTGGCCTATCGCTTCGAGGCCGAATTCGCCCATCGCTGGCGCCAGGCCGGCCACAGCATCCGTTATGCCCCTGCGGCCCTGATTCACCACCTCAAGGCGGAGCGCGGTGGCACCCGGACCTTCGGGGACCATCTCACCACCGTGCGACCCGACCATGCCGTGGGCCGCTACTACTTCCGGCTGCGCACCCAGCCATGGTCGAATGCCCTGATGGGCTCCCTGGGCGATCTGCTCCGCTCCGTGCGCACCCGCCACCACCTCCGCCATCCCTGGTGGATCCCCTTCACCCTGCTCGCCGAGGGAAGGGGACTCCTCTGGGCTCTGCGTCTGCACCGGGGCGGCCCGGGACTGCTCTCTCCCTCCCCACATCGTGGCTGATGAGCCTCCTCCGCCTCCAGGAGGCGCTCCAGAGATCCCCCTATGAAGGTTCTCCACGTCATTCCCTCCATCAGTCCCCTGCGGGGCGGCCCCAGCAAGGCTGCCCTGGAAATGGTCGGGGCTCTGCGGCAGGCCGGCATCGACGCCTCCCTGATCACCACCAATGACCATGGGCCGGGATTGCTGCAGGATCTGCCCACCGGCCGCTGGCAGATCCACAGGGAGGTCCCCCTCCTCGTCTTCCCACGCTGGAGCCCCCCACTGGCTGCTCTGCGGGAATTCGCGGTGAGTCCTGCCATGAGCCGCTGGCTTGGCTCCCACATCCGCAGCTATGACCTCCTGCACATCCATGCGCTCTTCTCCTATCCCTCCACCGCCGCCATGGTGCAGGCCCGCCATGCGGGAGTCCCTTACCTGCTTCGTACGATCGGTCAGCTGAGTCCCTGGAGCCTGGCCCAGAGTTCCCTGCGCAAACGCTGGATGCTGCGGCTGGTGGAGCGGGCGAATCTGGAGGGTGCCTCCGCACTTCACTTCACCACCGCCCTGGAGCAAAGCCAGGCCGCAGACCTCGGACTCGGCACTCCCTCAGTGGTCCTGCCCCTGGGCGTCCATCTCCCCCCCGTTCTTCCTGAATCGCCGGCGCTCGCGGCAGGCCGTGAGGATCCATCCTCCGGTGAGCCCATCCGCTTCCTGTTCCTTTCCCGGCTCCACCCGAAGAAGCAGCTGGAGAACCTGCTGGAGGCCTGTGCCCGACTCCGCGATCTCCATCCCCGGGCCCACTGGCAGCTGGCCATCGCCGGCAGCGGAGAGGCCGCCTACGAACGCAGTCTTCGCCAGCGGGCCGGGCTCCTGGGAATCGGACCGCACTGCCACTGGTTGGGCCATCTGGAGGGAGAAGCCAAGTGGGCCGCCCTGGGACAGGCGGACTGGTTCGTGCTGCCCTCGGCCGCGGAAAACTTCGGCATCGCTGTTGTGGAAGCCCTGGCGGCGGGCACACCGGTGATCGTCACCCCTGAGGTGGCCGTGGCCGAAAGGATCAGGGCCGCCGGTGCCGGACTCGTGTGCTCGAGTGAACCACAGCGGCTGGTGATGGCTCTGGAGGAGGCGATGGCAGGATCCCCGCCAGGGATGCGGGCGGCAGCCCGTAGCCTTGCCCAGATGGAGTATTCCTGGGACACTCTGGCCCTTCGCCTTTCCGAGACCTACCAGCAGATCCTCACCGACCGGGCGCATCGATGACCCTTCTCCTGCTCATCATTCTCTTCGGGCTGCTCGCCCTCGTCCTTTCCGAGGGGAACTGGAGGGGGGGGCTTCTGATCATGGTGGCGATCGGATTCCTGCAGGACCCGATCCGCAAGCTCGCCACCAACCAGTCCAGCCTGTACGTGGGCCTCGTACTTGTGGCTTTCGTGCTCTGCGGCATGGTGCTCCTGGATCGCCGGGGACGTTTCGACCTGCCGGCCATGCTCTGGACCACCCCAGCCCTGGGGGAATGGTTACCGATCTTCTATGGACTGATCGCCCTGCAATCGGTCAATTCCTACCTGCGCTTCGGCGATCCTCTGCTCACCATCATCGGAGCCATCTTCTATCTGGCACCGACCCTGGGACTGTGGGTGGGGTTTCATGTGGGTTGCCATGAGGAATTCCTGAAGCAACTCATCAAAGTCTATCTGATCTTCTGCGCCTTCTTTGCCTTTACTGTCTTTCTCGATTTCACCGGAATCCAAAATTCTCTTTTCGAGGAGGTAGGGGAAGGCATCCAGATCACTCTGGAAGGCTACAGCGCTCCTGGAGCATCAGGATTGTGGCGAACCAGCGAGATCGCCTCCTGGCACCTGGCGACCGGTGCCTGCCTGGCCGGCTCTCTGGCACTGGCAAGCAAGGAATCGACCTCCCAGATCGGCCTGCTCTTTCTATCAGTCGCGTTTACGTTCATCAGCATTTTCACCGGGCGTCGCAAGGCCATTGCTTTGGTTTTGCTGTTTGCGGCCATCTATATGCTTCTTTTCAGCCGCAGGGCGAATGCCGCTTCCAGAGAGAGAGTGATTCTCAGTGTCATCGGAGTTCTCGGGCTGGCCTACGGCACGTATGTACTGCTGGTGGCCAACAGCCTCGGACCCGATTTTCCCGGTTTCCTCGATCGGGCTCTGACCACGGGCGAGGATGCGGGAGAACGCTTCCAGGGGCAGGGGCTGGGGGCCATCCAACGGGGACTGGAAATCTCCCAGGGACTGGGGCTTGGAGTGGGAACGGGAGCTCAGACAGGCAACTTCCGGGTGGGTTCAGCCAGGGGATCGGTACAGAGCCTTGGCTTTGTTTCCGAAGGAGGTGGGGGAAAAATCATCGCGGAAATGGGGGTGCCGGGTCTGGTCGTACTCGGGATGATGGGCTTTCTGGTGACGATGCTGATCATCCGCAACTTCAGGCTTCTCAAGTATCTGCCCCTCTCCACGGCCGCATTGATGATGGGAATGATTTCCATGCCCATCGCCAATATGGGCATTTTCTCCTCTGCCGGTCAGCTTTACAATGACCCATTTGTTCTGATCATGATTGCCATCTGCACCGGGTCCTTCTTTGCCGTTCCCACTCTTGTTGCTCTTTACCAGCAGCAGTTGCAGGCCCAGCACCAGGCTGGGCTATCGGGATACCGAAGGCCTCCCATGCCGGCGGGCTGAGCTCCTTCCGTGTTCCCAGGCCCGATTGCCATGTTGCCGCTGACAGCCCTGATCCTCACCGGCGACGAGGAAGCCAACATCGCTCGCACCCTCGACGGACTCGACTGGGTGCCGAGGATCCTCGTCGTGGACAGCGGCAGCACGGATGCCACGCTTGCGATTCTGGCCCGCTATCCTCGAGTTGAGATCATCCATCGGCCATTCGACAGTTTCGCGGCCCAGTGCAACTTCGGCCTCGGGATGATTCAGAGCGAATGGGTGCTGAGCCTCGATGCCGACTACCGCATTTCCCCTGAACTGGCCGAGGAGATCACTCGAGCACTCGAGGAATCCCCGCCCTCCGGCGCAGCCGGTTTCGCCATCCCGTTCCGGTACTGCATCGCCGGTCGCCCCGTGCGAGGGACGCTTCTGCCTCCAAGAGTATGCCTCTACAAGGCAGGGAAAGCCTGCTATCGCAACGACGGCCATGGTCATCGGGTGACGGTCGATGGCCCTGTGGGTCGTCTGAGGCAGCCGATTTTCCACGACGACCGCAAACCGCTGCGGCGATGGCTTGCCTCCCAGCAGAGCTACCTGGCGATCGAGGCCGAGAAACTCCAGGCGACCCCCACGCACCGGCTTTCGATGGCCGATCGGCTGCGCAAGCACACCCCCCTTTCCCCGCTGGCTGCCCTGCTGTTCTGTCTCATCTGGAGAGGAGGGCTGCTGGATGGCTGGTACGGCTGGGCCTATGCGCTGCAGCGCATGTATGCGGAACTCCTGCTCTGCCTGCTGCTCATCGAAAGGAGGTTGGAGCGATCTCCGACTACATTCGGGCCGTTCCGTTCCTGATTGATGCCTTCGATCCTCATCACAGGTGGTGCCGGTTTCATCGGTGTCAATACGGCCCTCCACTTCGCCGTGCAGGGCTGGGAGGTGGCCATCCTCGACAACCTCTCCCGCCGTGGCACCGAGACCAATCTGGCCTGGCTGCAGGAGCAGAAGCCGGGGATCTGCTTTCATCGCGTGGACATCCGCGACTTCGATTCCCTGGTCGGAACGATTCGCCAGGTGAAGCCCCAGATGGTGCTGCACCTGGCGGCCCAGGTGGCCGTGACCACCTCCTACACGAATCCCCGTGAGGACTTCGAGATCAACGCTCTGGGCAGTTTCAACGTGATGGAGGCGGTCAGGCTCCACGCCCCGGAAGCCTTCGTCCTGTATGCGTCCACCAACAAGGTCTACGGCGGCATGGAAAGTGTGCCGGTTGAGAAAGGGGAACATGGCTATGCCTTCACCACTCTGCCGCTGGGGGTTCCTGAGAGCCAACCTCTCGATTTCCACTCACCCTATGGCTGCTCCAAGGGTGTGGCGGATCAGTACACCATCGATTACGCCCGCATCTACGGACTGCACACCTGCAGTTTCCGTCAGTCCTGTATCTACGGAATCCGCCAGTTCGGCATCGAAGATCAGGGCTGGGTCGCCTGGTTCAGCATTGCGGCCCTTCTCGATCGCCCCATCACCCTCTACGGAGATGGCTGGCAGACCCGTGACGTGCTGAATGTGAAGGACCTTGCCCTTGCGTATGAAGCCGCCTGGGACCGGAGGGAAGTGGTCAGTGGTCAGGCACTCAACATCGGCGGCGGACCGGCCAACACCCTCTGTCTGCGGGATCTTCTGGAGTTCCTTGATCAGGAACTCGACATCTCGATCGTTCCTCTCCACGGCGACTCCCGTCCCGGTGATCAACCGGTGTTTGTCTGTGACATCCGCAAGGCCCGGGATCTGCTCGGCTGGACGCCCCAGATCGGTGTGCAGGACGGGGTTCGCGATCTGATCCGATGGGTCAGGGACAACCGGGCACTGTTCGACTGGTTACGGGAATGAGGCGGCCGCGGGCACTGATCAGCACGATCGAACCGGTCGATGGTGGCGTGCCCACCATGACCCGCTGCATCGCATCCATGCTCGAGGAACTCGGGATCGAGCCCGTGTTCGCCTGGTATGCCCCCTGGAGCGCCCACCCCGACCTTTCCCTGCCTCTCCACACCCTGCCCACAGCCCTCAGCCGGGGCCGACGGCCCGGTTCGATCGCATCGGAGTGCTATGGAGGCCATGAAGGGCATGGCATCGGAGCCTGGTTGCCCGAACTGGAATTCACCCACTACCTTCCCCGCCGCACCTGGCGGGAGCTGATCGCCAGTTGCACCCATCACCTCAGCGTGACCGGCAATCCTCTGTGCGCTCTCCCCTATGCACGGCTCGGGATTCCCTTTCTGGCCTGGGTGGCCACCCCCTGGCAGGCCGATCGGGTCGATCGCGTTCGCCGCTTCTCACCCCCTCGACGGCTGCTCGATCGGGTCGTGAACACACCCGTTCTCCGGCAACTGGAGCGGCAGGTCCTCCGCGCACCGGGGGGTCGCATCCTGGCCCTGAGCGCCTACACCGCCAGCTGTCTCGAAGGGATCGCGGATCGTCCGATCGAAGGGGTTCTGCTGATGCCCGTGGATACGACCCTCTTCCGTCCGTTGCGCCAGAGGCAGACCCCCTGGCGCATCGGCTTCAGCGGTCGCTACGGCGACCCCCGCAAGAATGTGGATCTCCTGCTTCAGACCGTTCGCCTGCTGATGGACACCGGTCATCCCGTGCAGCTCGAACTGGTCGGCGAACCCGATGCCCGTCTCCTCGATGATCGTCTGGCATCCCTGGGCATCACGAATCGGGTCCACTGCCATCCCCATCTGCAACCAAGGGAACTGGCCCGTGTTCTCCAGGGACTCGACCTTTTCGTGATTCCTTCCCACCAGGAGGGACTCTGCATCGCAGCCCTCGAAGCGATGGCCTGCGGCGTTCCCGTCGTCAGTACCCGTTGCGGGGGGCCGGAAGAGTTCGTGCTGGAGGGAAGAACCGGTGAGCTGGTGGAGCCGGCACCGGAAGCGATGGCCAGGGCGATCGTGGGGATCTGCAGCAATCGGGACCTGAAGGCAAGCCTGGGGGAGGGGGCCCTGACCTGGGTGCGGGAGCACGCCAGCCCGGAAACGGCCCGAGCCATTTTTCGCAGGGAGCTCGAAGCGTTGGTCGAAACCGACGGGAGAGGTCTGGTCGGTGCAGGTCTTCGCGAAGGCTGGAACTGAATGTGCGGCATTGCAGGCCTGCTGGGCCGTCCGAGTGACGACTTCGAGCGGCGGGTCGCTCCCCGTCTGGCCCATCGCGGTCCCGACGATGCGGGGGTCTGGCGGGGCGGCCAGGACTGTCTCGTCCATACACGGCTGTCCATCCTCGATCTCTCGCCCACCGGCCATCAACCGATGGCCTCGCCCTGCGGGCGCTGGCAGCTGGTGTTCAACGGTGAGATCTACAACCACCTGGAGCTCCGGCACATCCTTGCAACGGAAGGCCATCGCTTCCGGGGCAGCGGCGATACGGAAGTCCTCCTGGCCTGGCTCACCAGCCGGGGACGTGCGGGCCTGAAGGACCTGCGCGGAATGTTCGCTTTCTGCCTCCACGACAGCCGGGAGAAGACCGCCCTGCTGGCTCGCGACCCCCACGGGATCAAGCCCCTCTATCTCTGGCGGGGACCATCGGGAGAGCTGGCCTTCGCCTCGGAGCTGCGGGCTCTCCTGGCCAGCGGTCTGATGCAACCCCAGCTGGATCACCAGGCCCTCGGCGGTTACCTGGCGACGGGAACGGTTGCCGAGCCTGCCACCCTGGTGAGGGAGATCCGGCGGTTGCCGGCAGGCCACCTGGCTCGCTGGAGCCAGGGGAGCCTGGGGGTGGAACCCTGGCACCCCCTCCCGGAGCGCCTCCTCGATCCCAGCCGATCGACACGCAAGGAATTCAGTGATGGCAAGGCCATCACCCTGGCCCGGTCGGCGCTGGAGGAATCGGTGACGGCCCACATGGTGAGCGATGTGCCGGTGGGACTCTTCCTCAGCGGTGGCCTCGACTCGGCGGCCCTCCTGGCTCTGGCACCCCGGGGCCTTCACACCTTCACCATCGGTTTCCAGGAACCTGGAGCATCGGACTTCGATGAATCCGAACCTGCCGCTCGCATCGCGGCGGCTTTCGGAGCGGACCACACGTTGCTTCCCCTCACGGCCAACGAGGCAAGGGACTGGCTGGTGGAGTTCCTGGCCAGCCAGGATCAGCCCTCGATCGACGGCTACAACACCTGGTGCGTGTCCCGCCTGGCCAGCAGGCAGGGCCTGAAGGTGGCGCTCTCCGGGCTGGGGGGGGACGAACTTTTCGGCGGCTATCCCAGTTTTCGCAAGGTTCCAGGGCTCCACCGCTGGCGCAGCAGGGTCGGTCCCTTCGGCCCCCTCAGCGGCAGGATCCTGCGGCGTTCACCGCTCGGCAGCAGCCACAAGACCCAACGGCTCGCGGCACTTCTGGAAAGCCCCCCCTCCCTGGGAGGGGCCTATGGCTGCTTCAGGGGGCTGTTCACTCCCCGCGAAGCGAGGCGGCTCCTGGAGCACTGGGGCCTGTCGCGTGGGAGCACACCAGGGAACCTCCCCCCGCCATGCGATCCTCCCCACCATCTGAAGGAACGGGATGGAGTCGCCTGGCTGGAGGGAACCCGCTACCTGCGGAACCAGCTGCTCCCCGACAGTGATGTCATGTCCATGGCATCGGCACTCGAGCTCAGGATCCCCCTGGTCGATGCCCGTCTTCAGAGCCAGCTGGCCCCGATCGATGCCGACATCCGTCTGGCGGAGGGGAAAGGGTTGCTGCGGGAGGCTGTTCCGGAACTGCCCAGCTGGTTCACCCAGCGACCCAAGCAGGGCTTTCGCTTCCCTTTTCAGCTCTGGCTCGATGATCCGGCAGCACCTCTGCCGCTGCGGCTTCCCGCCACCCCTGATTCTCTCGACCTCAGGCCCTGGTACCGCCGCTGGAGCCTGATGGTTCTGGCTCACTGGCTGCGTGAGCATCTCGCGATCGAACTTCCCGCCTCATGACTCTGATCCTCGGAATCAACGCGTTCCATGCCGATGCCGCTGCCGCCCTCGTCCGGGACGGCACCATCGTGGCTGCAGCGGAGGAGGAGCGGTTCCGCCGCATCAAGCACTGGGCAGGCTTCCCCAGCCAGGCCATTGCCTGGTGCCTGGAGGATGCAGGGGCGACGCTCGCGGAGGTGGACCATGTCGCGATCAATTCCAGGCCGGGTGCCCATCGCCTGCGCAAGGTGGCCTACACCCTGGCCCGTCGCCCGGACCCGCGCTTCCTGGTCAAGCGGTGGCGCAACAAGAGGGAACGGGCCGGCCTGGCGGAGCAGTTGCAGGCGGCCTTCCCCGGGCAGCCCCTTGCCGCCGAGCTCCACTTCATCGAGCATCACCGGTCCCATCTGGCCTCGGCCTTCTATCCCTCCCCGTTCAGGGATGCCGCCGTGGTCTCGGTGGATGGCTTCGGAGATTTTGCCAGCGGGGCCTGGGGCTACGGCCAGGGCAGCGAGCTGAGCCTTGACGGCCAGATCTACTTTCCCCATTCGCTCGGCGCCTTTTACACCGCCATCACCCAGTATCTGGGTTTCCCCCACTACGGAGACGAGTACAAGGTGATGGGGCTCGCCCCCTACGGCAGTCCCCGTCACATCGATGCGATGCGGAAAATCGTGAAGCTCCAGGCCGACGGCACCTTCCGACTCGATCTGCGCTATTTCCGCCATGCCACCGAGAACCTCCCGCATCAGTGGAGTCAGGGGATACCGGTGGTGGGAGAGCACTGGAGCAGCGAGATCGAGACCCTCCTGGGTCCCGCTCGCCAACCCGACCAGCCCCTCGACCAGCGACACAAGGACATCGCGCGCTCGGCCCAGGCGATGTACGAGGAGGCCTTCTTCCATCTGCTTCAGGCCCTGCACCGCCGCCATCCGAGTGATCGGCTCTGCATCGCCGGAGGATGCGGCGCCAATTCCGTGGCCAACGGCAAGGTGACCCTTGCCACCCCCTTTCGCCAGGTGTATGTGCAGGCCGCCGCCGGAGATGCGGGCGGAGCTCTGGGCTCAGCGCTGGAGGTGTGGCATCGACTCGGCCGTCCCCGCAGCCGCCCGATGCGCAATGCCTATCTGGGCAGCGAGCCTGCCGGGGGAGCCATCCAGGAATTGCTGGACCAGCCCGGCACCTCCAGGGCCCTGGCCGGGGCGGGCTGCTCGATCAGCCGGTTGCCGGAGCAGGAGCTGTGTGACCAGACGGCCACCGCCATCAGTGAAGGACTGGTGATCGGCTGGTTCGAGGGGCGTATGGAATGGGGCCCCCGGGCGCTGGGCCATCGCTCGATCCTGGGCGATCCCCGCCGGGCCGATATGAAGGACATCCTCAACCTCAAGATCAAGCGGCGTGAGTCGTTCCGTCCGTTCGCCCCCTCCGTGCTGCGGGAGGAGGTGGCGGAATGGTTCACTCTCGATGGGGACGTGCCCTTCATGATGCAGGTGTATCCGATCCGGGAGGAGAAGCGTTCCCAGATCCCGGCTGTCACCCACGTGGATGGAACCGGGAGGCTCCAGACCGTCACAGAGGCCGACAACGGTCGCTACTACCGTTTGATCCGGGCCTTCCGGGAGAAGACGGGAGTCCCCATGGTTCTCAATACCTCCTTCAACGAGAACGAACCCATCGTCTGCACACCCGCTCAGGCGCTCGACTGCTTCCTGCGCACCCGCATGGATCTTCTGGTTCTCGGCGACGTGTTGATCCGCCGCCAGCCCTGATGGGGAGCGGAGCGCCCTCGACCGCTGGTGAACGGACCGGACCGGCCATCCTCGTGGTGGTTCCCACCCTCGATTCTCACCGGCTCCTGCCCCGGCTCAGCCACTCCCTGCAGGAGCAGACGTGGCCGGGGTGGCGTGTTGTTTTCATCGACGGTGCGAGCGGCCCCCAGCATCGAGCCTGGATCCAGTCCCTCTGCGAGCAGGACGGCCGATTCTCCTGGCAGCCCCAGCACCCCGGCGAGAGGGGCATCTTCGGCGCCATGAATCAGGGGTTCCCGCGAGCGGCCAACGCCGGGACGGAGAGCTGGCTGCTGTTCTGGGGAAGTGACGACTGGGCCGCTGCTGCCGATGTGTTCGAGAAGGCGGTGGAGGAACTCAGGGCCTGCGCCAGGCGGAGCCAGGCTCCCGACCTGCTCGTCTGCAGGGGCCGTTACGTCGGCACGGACGAACAGGGCCGCCCCCGTCCTGGCAGGAAGACGGCGTTCCGCTGGCGGCATTCCTTTCGCCGATCCCTTTTCCTCGGCTCGACCCCGCCTCACCAGGCCACCCTCATCGGGCCGGGCGCCCAGCGGCGCCTGGCCCGCTATGCCCCCGGTTTCGAGCTGTCGGCCGACCTCGATTACTTCCTGCAGCTCTCCCGCGCCGACGACCTGCGGGTCCAGCTGCTCGACCTGGAGCTGGTGCACATGGCCGATGGGGGCGTGAGCGGGCAGCGCACCGGCCGACGCCTGAAGGAGGTTCGAACGGCGTACGGCCGCGCCTTCGGCGGGCTCTGGTGGATCCCTTTCCTGTTGCGCTACCTGCAGCGCATCGAAAGCCTTCTGGGTACGTGAACGAACTCCTGCTGGTCGGAGCCTCCACCCCCTCCGGGGCAGCCTTCGTGGAAGCGAGTGGCAGCCGAAGCCTGACCCTGGTGGGACGCCGGCCCCCTCTGCCGGGATCGCAGAACCCCTTCGTTCCCTGCGACCTCAGCCATGCAGCGGGCTTCCCCGGGACGCTCAGCGGGGTACTCGTGAGCTTTGCACCCATCTGGCACCTGGCGCCATTCCTCGCCCAGATGACGGCCCAGCGCCCGGAAGCCCTGGCGCGCCTGGTAGGGGTGGTGGCCTGCTCTTCTTCCTCCGCCATCACCAAGCGGTATGCGAGCAATCGCTTCGACCGGTCCCTGGTGAAGAGACTGATGACATCGGAGGAGCTGCTGCAGCGGACCTGCGCCGCTCTCGCCATCCCCTGTCGCATCCTTGCGCCCACCCTGATCTACGGCAGGGTCGGCCCCTACGGGGACCGCAATCTCAGCCAGCTGCTGCAATGGATGCGTCGGCTGCCCTTCCTGCCGGTTCCCGCCGAGAGCGGCCTCAGGCAACCGATCCATGCCCGCCAGCTTGCCGAGGTTGCCCTGCGGCTGGCGGAACATCTTCCCGGTGTGGAACCAGGACCGTCCAGCCCGCCTCCCCTTGCCCTGGGCGGGGACGAAAGTCTGAGCTATTTCGAGATGCTGCAGCGGCTTCAGACGTCCGTCGGCCCCTCCGACCCCGCCCGTCGCTGCCACCTGATCTCCCTGCCTCCGGCGTTGTTCCACGTGATGGCCGCTCCCCTGCTGCCCCTCTCCCCGAAGCTCTTCGAAGCGGTCCTGCGGATAAGGGCAGACCTGGCCGGCTTCACGCCGGCCCACAGGATCCTCGAAGAAGCTCCCCGGAGCTTTCCTGTCCTTCCCCTGGCTGAGGTGTGAGACCCAGGCGAAGACTGCAGATCCTCCTCCTGGTGGGAGCCGTTGGAGCCCTCGGCATCGCCTCGTTCCGGTTCCATCCCACCGCTGAGCATCGCCGCGAGGTGATCACCGTCTTCGTGGAGGATCCCTGGCGCATCCACGATGCCCTGCGCCTCTGGCGCCTGAGGCCCGGCTCGCTCCTGGTGATGCAGGGCCGGCCCAGCTCCCTGGAGCAGACCGTGCACCATCTCAGATCCAGGGACCTCTGGCCCCTCACAGGAGGGCCGCAGATGGTTCTCACGGCTGGGTGTGACACGGTGGGGCAGATCAGAGCGCTGAGCGAGGCCCTGGGGCCGATGAATCCGCCCGGCCGTGTCACGATCGTGACGAGCGACACCCACCTGAGCCGCTCCCTTGCCATCGGCCACATCCTGCTGGGGAGTCAGGGATGGAAGGTGGAGGGGTATCCCGTGGTCGGGCATGACAGCCGGCCTGAGCTTCCGTGGCGTCGCTATCGGGATGTGCTTCGGTCCTATCTTTGGCGGGCGATCGGCTGGGATGGTGGCTTGCCGGACCGGGCCTGCCCATGAACACAGCAGTCCTTGGGGTCCTGTCGGCCGGCCTGGCCACCTGGCTGCTGCTCGCCGCCCTGATTCCGGTGCTGCGCATCCGCCTCCTCGACCAGCCCAATCTGCGCAGCTCCCACAGCACCCCCACCCCCCGGGGCGGGGGCATCGCCTTCGTTCTGGTCGGAACGATTCTCACCGCTCTCCTGGCAGGGCCTGGAGGAGGGTGGCCCCCCTGGATCCCCCTTCTCTGCTGCCCCCTGGCTGTGGTGGGCATGATCGACGATCGTCACGATCTTCCCGCGGGCCTGCGCTTCGGAGCTCAGATCCTCACAGCTGCAGCACTTCTGGCGATCGCCACCACCCCAGTGCCCTGGTGGTGCCTCCCGATTGCCCTGGTGGCGATCACGGCCGTTGTGAACTTCGTGAACTTCATGGACGGACTCGACGGCCTGGTGGCCAGCTGCTGCGCCGTGCTGATGGCCGCTTCCGGCCTCTGGCCGATGGTGGGTGCCCTTCTCGGCTTCCTGCTCTGGAACTGGAGCCCGGCGAAGGTCTTCATGGGGGATGTGGGCAGTACCTTTCTGGGAGCGCTGTTTGCGGGCATCGTTCTGCAGGAGCCCACTCCCGCCGCAGCGCTCGGGCTGCTGCTGGTGGCCTTTCCCCTGCTGGCGGATGCCTTCTTCTGTCTGCTGAGAAGGCTTCAGGCCGGTCAGCCGGTCTTCCAGGCCCATCGGCTGCATCTGTTCCAGCGGTTGCACCAGGCCGGCTGGCCCCATGCACGGGTCACCCTGCTCTATGCCGGCTCCACCGCGATTCTGGCCCTGGCCCTGCAGACCGCTGGACTCCCCTTCGTTCTGGCTCTGATCCTGATGGAACTGCTGCTGGGGATCTGGCTGGACCAGAGGGTCGCCATTCCCTTCTGTGGATCGGGCAGAAACGGATGAGCCAAGGTAAAATCGGCAGGCCAGGAAGCTAAACAGCCAGATCAGGAATTGACCATGACGCGGTGCAAGCCAAGCGAAGTTTTCCAGAATCCCGGAGAAAACCTCAAGAAAGAGCTGCCTTGGGAGAGACCCTGTTGAGATCCCTGGCTATGCAGAATGATCCCGAAAACCCTGCCACCATGATCAGGAGCCATCACCTCCCTGGAGGTAGACTACTTCCAGGATACCCTGGTTCAACTCTTTTGAGGTTCACGTTCAAAGCTTTACTCGGTATCTCCGATTCTGCATCCGCTTCCCCTGCTCGAACTCTGATCCGTTGATACCTCCGCCCACCATCCTTCGCTCTTCTCATCGCCAGGTTCTGCTTCGGCGCCTCCTCCTGATGGCTTTCGATGGTCTGTTGATCATCGCATCCTTCCTTGGGGCCTTCATTCTCAGACTTCAGGATCGACAATCCCTTGCGGATGTTCTCGGGAATCAGCTTGACCTTCTCCCTCTGGCCGTCATCAGCGGATTGCCTGTTCTGTTCTTTTCAGGGTGGTATCGGGGGCTGACCCGCTACGCGGGCAGCCACTCCCTGTACGGCCTGGTTCCCAGGGCGAGCGTGATGGTTCTGGTTCTTCTGCTGATCAGCACCCTGATCGGCGGCCCACAACCACCTCGTTCGTTCTGGGTTCTGTACTGGCTCCTGTTCACCGCGCTTGCGATCGGCAGCCGCATCATTCTACGGGACATGCTGATTCATCATCTTGATCGGCATACCAGCGATTCCAGCGAACCCGCCGATAGCAGCAATACCCTCATCTATGGAGCAGGTTCTTCAGGCCTAAGTCTGCTTCTCGCGCTCCGCAATGATCATCGCTTCCGGGTTCTGGGCTTCATCGATGACGATATCACGGCTCCACGGCCGCACGTTGCAGAATATGCCGATCAATAGTCCCACCAAGCTGGCAACACTGATCAAACGTAAAGGAATCCGCAAGGTTCTGCTTGCGATTCCTTCCATCTCACGACATCGCAAAAGGATGCTTGTTGATCAGCTCACCCACTTTGGCCTTGAGGTGCTATCGATCCCATCGCTTTCCCAGCTGGCAACTGGCCAGAAAACCGTGACCGATCTGCGCTCGGTAGCAATTGAGGATCTACTCGGCAGAGAACCTTCCAATCCCGATCCTCATCTTCTGGAAGTGAGTGTGAAGGGCAAGACTGTACTCGTGACAGGGGCAGGCGGTTCGATCGGCAGTGAGTTGTGTCGTCAGATCGTTGCTCTGGGATCGAAAAAACTGATTCTCCTGGAAAGAAACGAGTACGCCCTTTACTCTATAGACAACGAACTGAGCCGCAACCGTTCAGGGAAAACCGAGCTCCACTCGGTTCTTGGCGATGCTGGCGACAGCCCCAGACTCGTGCAGATCTGCCGCACCCACGCAGTCTCCACCATCTTTCATGCTGCTGCCTACAAGCATGTTCCGATGGTGGAGTCCAACCTCTGCGCTGGTGTGGGCAACAACCTTCGCAGCACCCGTGCCGTGATCACGGCAGCATTCGAGGCCGGAATCGAACGTCTCACGCTCATTTCCACCGACAAGGCCGTGCGGCCCACCAACGCGATGGGCGCAAGCAAGCGCGTCTGCGAACTTCTCCTCCAGGCGGCGGCTGCCGAATGCCCCGCGGGAGGGCCGATCCTGTCGATGGTCCGGTTCGGGAATGTACTGGGATCCTCGGGGTCGGTGATTCCCCTCTTTCACCAGCAGATCGAAAAGGGCGGCCCCGTAACAGTGACCCATCCTGCGATCACCCGCTACTTCATGACCATCCCGGAGGCCGTGCAACTGGTCCTGCAGGCCACAGGCATGGCCAAGGGTGGTGATCTCTTCCTGCTGGATATGGGGGAACCGGTTCGGATTGCGGATCTTGCCCGGCAGATGATCGAACTCTCCGGTCTGCGGGTTCGTGACGAGGAAACCCCCGATGGGGACATCGCCATTCAGTACACCGGGCTTCGACCAGGGGAAAAACTCTATGAAGAGCTGCTCATCGGATCCGAAGATCAACCCACTGCCCACCCCCTGATTCGTCGGGCCAATGAGCCGCTGCGATCCAACGGCCATCTCCAGCCGTTACTCGATCAACTGGATCAGGCCCTCGCCTCATGGGATGAAGAGGCAACGTCCCACTGGCTTCAGAAACTGGTGCCCGAGTACCGCCAGAAAGGTTCCCCTGTTCGCCAGAAATCGCTCGATGCCCTCGACTCGATGAACCACACCATCGCACGCCTTCCTTCCGTTCTGCGCCAGGCCATCAGCAGGGTTCCTCCTGCCACACCCAGAAATCTGTGGTTACTGCTGGCTGCAGCTGTAGCAGTGCAGAACCTGATCGTGTTTCACACCAGTCAGACGGCACACACCTCGGTTTTCGCCCTTCTGGTATGGGGGGGAGCACTGATCTGCTTCGAGGATCAGATCGAGGACCTGGACCCCAGGCCCGTTGGGGCAGGGCTCGTTCTTGGCACGGTGATCCTGCTCTGGGTGATGGCTCGCACGGCTGTGATCCTGCACTGGGAGGGCATTCTTTTTGCCCTTGCCCCGTTGGCCGGGGTTGCCTTGGCCCTTCTCTGCTGTCCACTCCGCAGGCTGCAGCGCTTCCGAGATCCGCTCCTCTGCCTGATGATGCTTCCCGCCTTTGCCCTGATGATGAGATTGATCCCGAAACTGAACTGAGCCTGCTCACCGCCAGGATTGCGGGGATGTGGCTGGCAACCCTTGGACTCACTGTTGCAGTGACGGGTCGCATCGTGATGCTTCCCGGTGGTGGAGTGGAAGTTATGGGGGCCTGCAACGGATTGGACATGATTGCCCAGATCATCTGCGTATCTCTGATTTTTCTGCTTGCCTTCACGATCCGATCCCAGCGGAGTAGAGTAGTTGTTCTGCTTGCAGCCCCCTTGATCGGCCTGATCAGCAATACATTCCGCATTGCCCTCCTCGCTATTTTTGCCGGCCAAGGCCAAGGCAAAGGATCATTCCTCTTCGATTTCTTTCATAAAGATGGGGGTTCTCTTGTTTTTTCCGGCATCGCCGTCTTCGTGTTCGGCATGCTGTACATGAATCTGCTGGAGCGAGAACTTCCTCCTCTGCCTGCGACGGCATCGCATACTCATGACCATCAGCAATGAAGCCTCTTTCTTCCCAATTACTGCTACAGAGATGGTATGGAACCTTGGCCTTACTTGCATGTGCAGCAAGCCTACAGGCCCTTCTGCTTCCACGCTGGCCACGAGCCGATGAATTAGCATCGGCTTCGATCGTATCCGCACTTCGCAAGAACGGGTTTCAACCTGAAGTGAAGGATGGAGTGCCAGCTTCCCGCACCTACGAACTGGCACGCTCCAAGCTGACCAGGTTGCATTTGAATTCTGGAGACGAGCTGAATATCGTGAATACAACCACGAGGGAAAGGCTGAAGTTTGACCTGAATAATATCACCAACGAACTTCCCCAACTCAGACTGGAAAAGTCACAGTCTCCTCCAGAGGAGCCCTTCAGCTCAATCGGCACGATCCAAGGGCGCGTCGCACGACAGACCTGCCTTGTGACAGGGCCAAAAGGAAACAGCAGGTTTGGCGTACAGCAAGAGCAACTCTTCGAGGCTATTGACACACTTTCCCAGGAACGTGCAAGCCGGAACTTTCTCCACCTTCTTGGCGGTGGCAGCAGCCGCTCCTATCGTTGCGTGCTCATCACGATGATCTCCGCACCGGGGAAGCACCTCCCGAAGGAGCGATGGGATCATCTCCTCATGATTCTCCAGCCCATCCTGCAGAAACAAGATGAGGTTTCCAGCTCAGCAGAAAGCATCTCCAGTATTCCAGGAGAATCATCTCTGCGATTACGATCCAACCGTTGGTATCTCCGAAACAGCCTGTGACCGAGCCTACAAGCCACGAACCAACCAGGATCCGCAGAGCCAGTTCATCCCTGGCAGACCCAGCAGCTGGGGGCCTTTTCGGCTTTGCTGGGTATACGTTGTTACTGTATGGTCTCTACAGCCTTGCGATGGTGCTGCTGGGGGGATCTGAAGGACAGAATTCCATTTTGACAAGAATGAGTCAGATTCTTGCACTCTTCCCCCTGCTTTTTCTCGCACCAGTTCTGATTTATTCCGCGCCTGAGGCACGCCTCAAGAATGATGATGTCTGGAGAAGGGGGGTGCGGTGGCTGACTCTGCTTCTGGCGATTCTCTACCTCTTATTTATCCCCATTTCCTTTCTCGGCAAGTTCAACACAGATCAGATCGAAAGCAATAAGATCCGCCGTCTGGAAACCGTGCTCCAGAATCGCAGAAAGGAGGTGCTTTCTACTCTTTCCTCACTCAACAATACTGCTCAGTTCAAGCAAGCCCTTGAACGTTTTCCAGAAATCTCGAACATCAATATCATCACGACGGATCCCCCAGCCAAGGTACGTGCCGACATCGACCGCGACATTTCTCGTGCCATCAAGCAGCAACTCAATCAGCTACAAGCCGAAAAGCAGCAGCTCCTGGGAAATCTATCCCTTACGGTTCGCAACCTCTCTCTGGGCAGTCTGGTCAGTGGATTGGCGATGCTGACCCTGGCCAGCAGGCTTCTCCCCTGGCTCGGCCGACTGAGTCAGGCCTTTTCCAACACAGCCCAAGGTATGAATCGGGCACTCCTTGCATTCCTGGGCTGGGCCAGCAAACCCGTTGTGATCCTGGAAAAGCAGCTCCAGATCATCAGGAGAGACGTCTTCCGATGGAGACCAAAACCAGGCCGGAAGCGAAGCAGGTCCAGTTCCTCCAGATCAAGATCCCGGAGGCATAAATGATGTTGCGCCTCGGACGATTACTGAACTTCCGGGCCACCCCGCCCAACACCATCAACCTGGCTGTTCGACCCTTGCCCTACAGCTGGATTCTGACCAACAAGCTCGCCGTAGGGCCGATGCCGAGAATCGATCGGCACTGGCATCAGCTTGAAGAAGCGGGTTTTCGCAGTCGCTTCAGTTGCTGCTATCCCCAGGAAGACGTGTTCAGTCCAATTCCAGATCACTGGCTGAGTGAATCCATTGGCCTTCCAGACCATCGAAATCAGGAAGAGTTACAAGCGAGCGTTCTGAAAGAAGCTCTGATCGTTGCAGAGGGGCTGCTCACGACCACCTCACCCCTGTATCTTCATTGTTTTGCGGGCAGGGAACGTTCTTCCCTGATGGCCGTTGGTCTGGCGGCACGCGAGCGTGACATGGATGTGTTCACAGCTCTGGATTGGGTACGTCGCTGTCACCCAATGGCATCCCCCATCTACGATCACCTCTCCATCCTCGAGGACGTTTTGATGACCATACCCAGAAAAGTTTAACGGAATCGATTGCGCAACCAGCTCAACAAGCCCTTACGAGAACCTCTCAGGCGCGAGTTGGAATCGGAATGGGGGCGATCCAGCGATCCGTTGCCGATCCCCCTTCTTTCAGTTGAATTCGAGGCAGTCTCTCCATTGGAGAGAGTTTCGGACTGAACATTCTTCTCTTGAACGACACCCTCGCGCAGGTAGCGAGTGGGTGCGTAGGCATCGTGCATGCCCCCCTTGAGATAGGAGCCAAGGCGCTTGGAGTAATCTCCAGGTTTTGCCTTGGGACCCGTTGTGGCATAGCGGCTTCCGTAAGTTCCGTAGTTGTTCGCATAGGCATAATGGTAGAAATATCCATATTCATATCCATAGTCATTGAGTCGGGTCGGGAACGTGACCTGGTTGCAGATCAGACCGAGCACATCGACACCAGTTGCTTTGATGCGTCGGCAAGCCTGGGGGGCCACCTCACGACTGACCTTACCGAGGCCAACGAGGAACAGAATGCCATCAAGCTTCTCACCCAACAGGATCGGGTCGGCCAGCATCAGACAGGGCGGTGCATCCCAGAGCACCATGTCGTAGCCGGGAAGCGCCCTGATCTGATCCACTACTTCCTGGCATCGGACTGAGTTGAGAAGCTTGGCAGGGTCCGGTGGCTTGGGACCGGCCGGGATGATGTCAAGATTCTCCTGGATGGACTGAATCACCGACTCGCTCGTGCGTGCAGAATCGGAAAGGAGGGTTGAGAGTCCATCACCCTGCTCGGAACCCATGTAACGAGACTGCATGGGAAGCCGCATATCGGCATCAACGACGAGCACCTTGAGCCCAAGGTCTGCCAGTGTGCGTGCAAATACTGAAACGGCAGTCGACTTACCTTCGCCCTGGGTGGATGAGGTGATACCAACCAATCGAATATCTCGATCTGCCCGCAGCAAACGGAAGGTTGTGAAGAGGCTGCGTAGGGATTCCTTGATGGCAAACCTCTCGCTTGAAGACATTTTATCAATACTGGCCGAAATCTCAACACCAGGCTCAAGGGGAAGATAGGGGATCAACCCGAGAACAGGCAGTTGTAATTCTCTTTCCGCCTCAATCGGTGTATGAAAAACGTTATCGGTACGTTCCCTGAGAATCGCCGCCCCAAGGCCGGACAACAATCCAAGCATGAGGGCTCGCAGAAGATTTTTCCGAAGATTGGGTTCCACGGGAGAATCTCCGAATTCCGCAGGTGAGATCACCTGCCAGGGAGTCAGAGCACGCGCCCTTTCCAAGCGGAAGGTTTCTCTGGCTTGAATATAGGAAGCATAATTTGCATTGGCAACGGTCAGACGTTGCTGCAAATCATCATATTCCTTCATCTTCAACGGACTATTGCGGAAATTCTCATTCAGGAGAAGAATCTGTCGGTTGATCTCATCCTGTTGAGCCGTGTTGGCGAAAAGCTGGGCACGCAACGCATCGAGGGCCTGTCGCTGCACGACCGGCAGCAGCTGATCCCGCTTTGCCTTGATGGATTGGACCACGGGAGAATCATCGCGGTACGTCGCCCTGGCCGTCGCCAGCTCCTGCTCATACTGATTGAGCTGATCGGAGGGAGTCCTGGAGCCCAATGCCTGGCTGCCGTCGGTTCTTGGGGCTGTCGCCAGACTGGTGGGGCCGAGCAGAACATCAGCTCTGGGGGCTCCACTGGGAGTGAATTGAAGCCGACCCGCTTTGACAGATTCGATCTGACTGTTGATCTGGGATTGTTGAATCTGAAGTGAGCGTAATTGTTCCACAAGGCCATCCCGGGAGCCCTGCAGGCTTGCCGCCTGGCTGTTGGGATCGAGGAAATTGTTCCGCTCCCGGAAATCGCGAAGTTCCTTCTGCAGCTTTTCGACCCGTTGCTGGAGGTCTGGAGCCTGCTCATCCAGGAACCGGACGCCGGAATCAACGGCAGCACGGCGCTGAGCCTTGGAGAATTTGATGTATTCCTGGGAAAGCTGGGTGAGAATGGCCCGGCCCTTGGCAGGATCCTTCCAGCGAAGACTCACATTGAGTACTTCCTGCACATCCCCTACTGGATTCACGGATATGTTGTCAACCAACTGACCGATCGAAACACCCTGGCTCTGGGCAATGGGTTGAAGCAGAAGGGGACTCCTGAGAAGCACGATGAGATTCGGAACATCGTTCTGTGGTGTGCTTCGCGCAATCGCCTCGACCGAACTGCCGCCACCTGACTTGGCTTCAAAGGGATTGCTGATCTGCATCAGGAATCTTCCTTCGAAAACCGGTGAGAAGATCCTCTGGCGAAGGGTGTTGATCGCCAGGGCACTCGTCACCAGGGCAAAGGTGAAAAGGAACAGTCCCTGACGTCGCTTGACCGTGCGGAAGATCCAACGAAAGCCGGTGGATCCTTCACCATCGGCACCGCCTCCAGCCAATGGGGAGAGGGCGAAGGCTGGATCAGGGGCGCTGGCGCGACCGTATCCGTTTCCGATCAGTGCACCGGGAAGCACCTCGGCTTCCGGGAACCCTCTGCCGGGCACAGGTTGAGCAGAAGCACCCTGTGTGGTCACTTCATCCACCCCATTCGTCTCGTTGTGGCGATTGTAGGCCCACCACCAGAGATTCCCAGCCGAACTCCCTTTCGATCAGGGAGGCATCGGGTTACCCTGAGGCGCCGGCAACCGCGCCACGTGCCCGAGTCACCCATCACGCACAGAAGCAGGCAGCTTGCCAACCGCCGTTCGCTCTCCCGCATCACAGCCGGAGTCGGAGCCCTCAGCTTCTGCGTGTCCGCCTCCCCGGGGACCGCAGGGGGTGATCCTTTCGGCAGGTTGGCGGGTCCAGCCAGCTCCACCGGGGCAGGCCAGGAATCCCCGCTCCTGGCCCAGATCAACCAGGCCCCCCTGCCGGGCGGCTCTTCTTCCCTGGCCACGCCCGACAGCGACCTGTATGTACTGGGCCCGGGTGACAGCCTCGCCCTCACCTTCCTCGACCCCACTGCCGCCGGGGTGGGTGGTGGATTCACCATCCTGCCGGACGGCACCGCCACCCTTGCCCTGCTTGGCTCCGTCCAGCTGACCGGTCTCACGATCGGCCAGGCAACCCGTTGGCTCACCTCCCTCTACGAAACCCAGCTGCTGCGCCCCCAGCTGAACCTTTCCCTCACCGCAGCCCGGCCCGTGAAGGTGACGCTGGTAGGAGAGGTGCAGAGGCCCGGCCTCTACCCTCTCTCCGTGGGAGCCACCGCCGTGAGCGCCATCCAGGGTGCCGGGGGGATCACCCTCAACGCCGACGTTCGCAAGGTCCTGCTGAGAAGGCGCCTGCCCGGTCCGGAAGGGAGCCAGAAGGAGACCCAGCTGGACCTCACGGAATTGCTCACCTATGGCAACCAGCTGCAGAACCCCCTGCTCTTCGATGGGGACACCCTGCTGATTGCTCGCACAGAAACACCTCTGCCGAATGAGGTGCTGCAGCTGGCAGCGACCAACCTTTCACCTCCCAGCATCAACGTGACCGTGATCGGTGAGGTGAAATCTCCCGGTACCCTGAGCCTGCCAGCCAATACCCCCCTGGCCCAGGCCCTGCTCCGGGCGGGTGGACCGAACGACTGGCGTGCCAACCGCAGGGCCGTGGAGCTGATCCGCATGAACCGGAACGGCACCACCACCCGGGAAGTATTCAATGCTCGGGATCCGAACACCAACATCAACCAGGGCTTCAACCCCCCCCTGCGCGACAACGACACGATCATCGTGAAACGCAGTCTGTATGGCAAAACATTGGATCTCGTGAATCAGATTCTCGTACCCGTCGGCGCAGCCACGAACATACTGGGCACATACTATCTCTTCAGGGACTACAATGATAGAAATAATTAGAGTAAATAGAAAAATTCCTCCCCACAATCTCCATGCCTTCACCCCACTCCCGTCATCCCTCCAGCGCCATCGGCTGGGCCCTTCTCAGCCAGTCGATCTGGCTGCCTCTGCTGGCGATCGAGGCCCATGACCGCTGGAAAGCCAATGTCCGCTACACCACCCCCCCCAGCCTGGCCACAGCCCCTGACCCCGACCGATCGGGCAAGGATTCCCTGAGCAGCGGGGCATCCTCCGCCCCTCTCGCCGGGCCCCTCTCTCCCGCCACCACGGGCATCGTGCTCGGAAGCGCTTCCAGAATCACCGATCCCCTGCTCGCGACCCCTGTCCAACGCTCGATCGAAGCACGATCCCCCGGCGCTCTGGCCCTGCGCAGCCCATCCCGACAGGATTCTTTCCCCTTCCAGGCAGGTCCCACCGGCCGTCCGGTGTCGCCGAGCCCTGACACCCCAGCGCCTGTCGGTCGGGGCAGTGCCGACGGACCCCTCGGAGGCTTCTTCACCCCTGCCGAACTGCTTGGAGGGCCGATCACCCTGAGCGATCCGGCCTCGGGATCCATGCCGGTGCTGGCAAGGGCCGAGCGTGCCCGCTGGGCAAGAAGCGGGGATCCCCTCGCCCCACTCCCCCAGGCCTGGAGAGCTCCGATGCGGCAGGCGATCCGGCAGCTGCCTCCGCCGCCCCCGCCCCCCCCGTCGGCTCCGGCTCAAGCTTCCGGCTCCAGCATCAGCACAGCCACCACCAGGATGGAGGCCGCCCGGGTGGTGCACGTTCCCTCCCGCAGGGTGTCCCGCACAACCGAGGTGCCACTGGCCCTGCAATCCGATGGCAGCGTCGACATCCTCACTCAGCCCGAGGATCCCTCCGTGGTCGAGGAGATCCGAAGCTGGTCTTCCCACCAGAAGGCCCCTGCTGCAGGCAGTGTCACTCCGGCCGTGGTGCATCTCCACCCGCTGCCGGAGGCTCCCTCCGCGGAATCCCGGGCCGTGGCCGAGCCTCCTTCAAGGGTGGAGCCCCCGGCAAGGCTCGAACCGCCGGCAAGGCTCGAGCCCGCTGCCTCCCTGCCCCAGGCGCCGCCTCCAGCTCCGCCCATCAGTCCGGTGTCTCCCGCCGATGCCCTGCCGTGATGGTCGTTCGGAGCGTCGTTCTCAGCCTTGCCCCCCTGCTCCTGGGTCCTGGCCTTGCCCTGCCCGTCAGGGCCCAGAACTTCAGCAATCCTCTGACCCGCTGGCAACCAGCCCCTCGCCTGGTCGATCCGATCGTCTGGAAGGCCGTACCCGATTCCCTCAGCCTTCCCCCCGCGTTCCTGCCCGTACCGGTGAGCGGAGGTTCCTCCCCTCGGGCGGTACCCGCGTCCGTGCCTGTACAGCCCAGCCCTCCGCCCCCGTCGCCATGGGACCCCGTCCGCCTCTAGGACTTCGGGGGGGAGTTGGACAGACCGGTTTCCCCGTGGCCCATCCGTCCCTGAGCCGTCAGTGCGCTACCGCGGTGATGGCCCGGGCGATGGCTGAACGCTGTTCCACGTCGTAGCCCCAGCGATCGAGAAAGGCCAGGTCTGCCCCGGCACCGGCGGTGGCGGCGAGCAGGTCTTCGAGTCTGGATTTCACCAGGGAGGGCTCGAGCAGGCGCAGCAGTTCCGTGCAGCGGGCCTGGATCCGCTCCGATGCCAGTTGCTGAGAGGGATCCCCCTGCCGCTGGTGATGCAATGCCATCGCAGTGCTCATCGCCAGGTTGCGGGCAGTCAGATCCACCACTCCTTCGCCGGCACGGCGCAACGCCATCAGCAACGGCTCCGGCAGCCGGTCCATCAGGGGGCCCTCCCCGGTCAGAGCCACCACGAAGAAGCCCCGGGCCCCATCCCTTCTGACAACGAGCGCACCGACCCGATCGGCCAGCACCTCGTCACTCAGTTCCCCGGCCTCCCACTGGGACACCCACAGGGCCGACAGCTCCATCGCCTCGGAGAAGCTGGGGGAGGGAGTGGAGGGCTCAGGGGGGGGCACGGCTGGGGCACGGGCTGGCAGTGTTGAGGTTATGAACCCGAGCGCCCCCTCCGCCAGCGACCTGCCCCCCTACCGTTCGGGCTTCGTCGCCCTCATCGGCAGGCCCAACGTCGGCAAGTCGACGTTGCTCAACCGGCTGGTCGGCCAGAAGGTGGCGATCACCTCCCCCGTGGCCCAGACCACCCGTCACCGCCTGCGGGCCATCCTCACCACGCCGGCGGCCCAGCTGGTGCTGCTCGACACCCCAGGCATCCACAAACCTCACCATCTGCTGGGAGAGCGCCTGGTGCAGAGTGCGCGCCGCAGCATCGGCGAGGTGGACGTGGTACTGCTGCTGGTGGACGGCAGCGAGCCGGCCGGTCGGGGCGATGGCTTCATCGTGGATCTCTTGCGCACCTGCCGGATCCCCGTGCACGTGGCCCTGAACAAGTGGGATCAGGTGTCTCCGGAACGGACCGAGGAGCGGATGGCCAGCTACCGGGAGCTCCTGGAAGGATCCTCCGCCTCAGCGGGGGCCGATCCTGCCGCCCCTGGTGGAACCTGGCCTCTCCATCCCCTCAGCGCCCTCTCGGGAGAAGGCTGCGAGGCCCTGGTGGAAGCCCTGGCCGCGGACCTCCCTCCGGGCCCCCACCTCTATCCCGCCGACGCGGTGAGCGACCAGAGCGAACGGGTGCTTCTGGCGGAACTGGTGCGGGAACAGGTGCTGCATCAGACCCGGGAGGAGGTGCCCCATTCCGTGGCGGTGAGCATCGATCGCATCGTCGAGGACGGACCTCGCATCGCCGTTCTGGCCACCGTGCTGGTGGAACGCTCGAGCCAGAAGGGAATCCTGATCGGCAAGGGGGGCAGCATGCTGAAAGCCATCGGCCAGGGTGCCCGCCTGCAGATGCAGAAGGTGTTCGAGGGGCCCGTCTACCTCGAGCTGTTCGTGAAGGTGGTGCCGAACTGGCGAAGCAATCCTGCCCGCCTTTCCGAACTCGGCTATCGGGGAGAGTAGTGCCGGCTTCCTCTTCTCCGTGACCCCCTTCCCTCCCGAGGACATCCGCAGTTTCCTGGCCTGTTGCGCGGGGGAATGGCTGGTGCTGCGCAGCCGGTTCAGCCTCGATCGATCCGATCCACCCTCAGCAGAGAACGCGGCCGGTCGTTCGGGCGAGGAGGCGGAGGCCTGGCACGCCTCCGAACGAGGTGAGCTGGTGGTGGCCTATCTCGAGCCGGAGGAGGGGAGTGAACCCGGTGGACTGGCGATCACATCTCCCGCCCGGGGCGGCAGCGGCCGATCCACCAGCCGGCTGAGGTTCTCGGCCTGCGGACGGTTCTGGAGCCCGGATGGGGAAGGCAGCGGAGCCGACGCAATCGAAGGCTTCTGGCAGCTGCTTCCCGAGGGCAGTCTGGAACTGACGATCCGCACGAGGACCACGGAAGTGAAGGAACGCATCTGGTTCACCAAGCCCAACCTGCGATTGCGCAGCAGCGTGGAACGGCGCACCGACGGGAAGCCCGATCGGGCCAGTTTCAGTTCCGAGATCCGCCGTGTGCGCCCACCCCTCGAGCCGACCGGATCCCCTGCGGCCTGAATCCCATGCGGCTGGATGTGGTGAGCCTGGCTCCGGAATCCTTCGATTCCCTGCGCCATCTGGGGGTGATCGGCCGCGCCTTCGCCACCGGAATCGCCGAGCTTCACACCCACAACCCCCGCGACCATGCCACCGATCGCTACCGCAAGGTGGACGACCAGCCCTACGGAGGCGGAGCCGGGATGGTGCTCAAGCCGGAACCGGTTTTCGCCGCTGTGGCGGCGATCCCGCGGCTCCCCGCCAGGCGGGTGCTGCTGATGAGCCCCCAGGGCCAGCCCCTGCGGCAGAGGGACCTGCGCCGCTGGGCCGGGGACCACGACCAGCTGGTGCTGCTCTGCGGCCATTACGAAGGATTCGATGAGCGGATCCGTGCCCTGGCCGATGAGGAGATCTCGATCGGGGATTTCGTGCTCACGGGCGGGGAACTCCCGGCCATGGTGGTGATCAACGGGGTGGTGCGCCTTCTCCCTGGAACGGTGGGCAGTCCGGCCAGCCTGGAGGAGGAGAGCCACAGTGGCTGGCTGCTGGAGCACCCCCAGTACACCCGCCCTGCGGTGTTCCGGGGCATGGCAGTCCCCCCCGTGCTGCGCAGCGGTGACCATGGGGCCATTGCCCGCTGGAGGCAGGAGCAGCAGCTGCTGCGCACAAGCCGGAGGCGACCGGATCTCCATGCCCGCTGGCTGGCAGGCGAAACCAGGGCCCGGCTGGAAGACTGGGCCACTGAGACTCTTCCCTCCCCTTCCTCCATGCAGCTGCGCATCGGCAACGGCTACGACATCCACCGTCTGGTGCCCGGCCGCCCCCTGATCCTGGGAGGGGTTCCCCTGGATCATCCCGAGGGCCTCGGACTCGACGGACACAGCGATGCCGACGTGCTGGTGCACGCCGTGATGGATGCCCTGCTCGGGGCCCTGAGCCTGGGGGACATCGGTGCCCATTTCCCTCCGGAGGATCCCCGCTGGAAGGATGCCGACAGCCTGGCCCTGCTCGAGAGGGTGCTGGCACTGGTGGAGGAAAGGGGCTGGCGCGTGGGGAACGTGGACACGGTCGTGGTGGCCGAACGGCCCCGGCTCAGGCCCCACATCCCGGCCATGCGGACCGCGTTGGCGCAGCGGCTGGGAATCGACCCTTCCCAGGTGGGAGTCAAGGCCACAACGAACGAAGGTCTGGGGCCCACCGGAAGGGAGGAGGGGATCTCCTGCCAGGCCGTGGCCCTGCTGGTGCAGCCATGAGGCCGGCGGGAACCACCTCCGGGCCCTGGGCCCGCCTGCTGCCTAGGCTCGCCCTGGCGATGATCGTGATCTCCACCATGCTCGCGGGAATGCCCGGCGAATCCCAGGCTCTGCCGATGGGGAGTGGACCTCCGGGGTCTGCAGCCGTGCCTTCCGAAAGCTCCCATGCAAGGCAGCAGAGCACCGTGGTGGAGCATCTGCGGCTGAAGGTTCCCTCAGCCTCACGGCAAGCCTGGCTGGAGGCTGAGCTGGAAACCTGGGATCCCTGGCTCAGGAGCCAGCCCGGGTTCCTGGGCCGCGATCTTCTCTGGGACCCGGCGCACGAGGAAGGCATCCTGATGATCCACTGGTCGAGCCGCGACCAGTGGGATGCGATCCCCCCCCAGGAAATCGAACGGGTGCAGAAGCGGTTCGAGCAGGCCGCCCGCAGAGCTCTCGGGAGCCGGGAGGGCCATCCCTTCCCCCTCGTTCATGCCGGCGAGCTTCACCTGCTGGTCCCTCGGGAACGGGCGGCTCCCCAGGCCCCACCCCTGCCATGAGCGTCGATCGACGCCTCGATCTGGGACGACGTGACCGGATCGGCATGGTGGAGGCGGTGTGGGGGGAACACAAGAGTGCCGAACAGATCGCCCGGATCGTGAAGGAGCTTGGTGACGCCGATGAACTGGCCCTCGTCACCAGGGTGTCTCCGGAAAAGGCTGATTCGGTGCGGCAGGCCCTCACGGAGCTGGGAGCGGCTGACCACCCTTTGCGCTACGACGCGGTCTCCCGCTGTCTCCTCTCTCCGGAACTGCCGCTTGCCGACCCTTCCCTCGGCACGGTGGCAGTGCTGGGGGGAGGCAGCAGCGATCTTGCCGTGGCCGCCGAAGCCCGACTCGCCCTTGCCTGCCACGCAATCCGCTGCGAACTCGTTCTCGATGTGGGTGTGGCCGGGCTGCACCGGCTGCTGGATCGGATCGAAGAGCTGCGCAGCGCCAGGGCGCTGATCGTGTGCGCCGGGATGGAGGGTTCCCTGCCAACGGTGGTGGCGGGTCTGCTGCCCCAGCCTGTCATCGGTGTTCCGGTGGCCGTGGGCTATGGAGTCAGCGAAGGGGGGGTGGCCGCCCTGCACGGCATGCTGGCGAGCTGTTCACCGGGACTGACGGTGGTGAACATCGGCAATGGCTACGGAGCCGCCATGGCCGCCCTGCGGATCCTCCGGGCATCGGCTCCTGAGCCTCAGAATTCCTGAGCGACCTCGATTCCACCCGATTGCACCCGGCCTGGCCTGATTCGACCCGGCCAGGCCTCAGAGGTGCTGCAATTCCGGGTAAGCGGTGAGGAGCTCCTCGCTGCTGAGCACTTCCCCGGCACCCTCGGGCTGCCAGATCACCTCGAGCGCCAGCAGGTCCTCGGCACCGACCGCACCGAGCTGCTGCAGGGATTCCCGCAAGTCCTCCGCGGTATCGGCGCCCTTGAGGGAAAGGCGGCGGCGCGTGGCAACCAGCAGGGTCACAGCGATGTAATCGCTGGTGGCGTCGCTGTGGCCGACCGCCAGTCCGGCCGGCTCGCTGAAGCGCTTTCCGGATACGTTGGTGGTGAGCTCCCGCTGCAGCTTGCTGCGTTCCTGCATGGAGAGCCGGTTGAAGGTGGATTCCGCACTGGCGAAGGGGACCTGACCCACTTCACCACTGGCGTAGACCCAGAGTTCGGGATTGCGCAGCAGGGCCAGGGTGGTTTCCTGGAGAACTCTCTGGAGCCCGGCACTGCTGGTGGTGTCGGCGGTGGCGGCCATCCTGCGCAGGTCGGCCTGCAGATCCTTGGCAGAGGCCAGCAACCCGACCTGAACCTCGGAGATCGACACGGGGCCATCCACCAGGGATCCATAGGGCCGATCGGACCCTGACCCGGAGAGAGTTCCGGAGCCGGCCGAGCGAACGGCATTGAGGAGCAGGCCCACCACTGCCATCAGGACCAGGAATCCAAACAGCCCTCCGCCCCCGAATCCGAAGATCGGAACGACGAAGGGGAAACCGAACCCGCCGCCTCCATAGGCGCCGCCATAGCGCCCGGGGTAGCCATACCCCCCTGGATAGCCATAGCCACCGGGGGAGCCGCCCCGGTAACCGGAATCCGGAATGCGGCGGTAGCCGCCACCCCCGCCGTAGGTGCGGGGAATCGAAGGGGAGGAACGGAAACTGCCGCCTCCGATGCGGCCGCCGCTGGCCGACCAGCCGGGCTGGGGTGCTGTGAACAGCAGACCGGCGACCAGCACAGGCACCGCCATCAGTCTCACCATGCGATGCAGCAGCCGTGGACCCATGACGAACGAAAACCACACCCAGGGAATCTAGGAACCACCTCCCACAATGGTGACCACCTCGAGGGCATCGGATTCCACCACAGGCTGGCGCGCCCAGGCACTGCGGGCAAGGATCTCGCCGTTGTACTCCACCACGACCATCCTGGGCTGGTAGCCCATCTCCTCGAGCACCCGATCCAGGAAGAGTCCACCAGGACAGACCCTCGCCTCGCCATTGACCCGGATGGTGATCATGGAAGAACGGCAGCCTCCCGCCGTGGACGCTCGCGGAGAGCCAGGAGTTCCAGGAGCTCGGAGGTCGCCTGGCGGGGATCGGAGGATCCGGTGATGGCTCGCACCACCGCGACCCGATCGGCTCCGGCGTCGATCACCGCTGCCAGGTTTCCGGCCGTGATGCCCCCGATGGCGAAGAACGGGATCGGGCACTCGGCGGCGGCCTCCCTCACGTAGCCGAGCCCCACAGGCGCTCGTCCCGGCTTGGTGGGAGTGGCGTTCACGGGCCCGACACCCACATAATCACAACCCTGCTGCACGGCCTCGCGCAGATCCTTCAGGCAGTGGGTGCTGCGGCCGATCAGCCGCTCAGGCCCCAGCAGTTTGCGGGCGACCTCAGGCGGCAGATCGGACTGCCCCAGATGCACGCCGTCGGCATCCACCGCCATCGCCAGATCGACCCGGTCATTGACCAGGAACAGGGCGCCATGCTGCCCGCAGAGCCTCCTCAGGGAGAGAGCCTCGGCCAGCCGTCCCCTGTCATCGATCGGGGCCTGGCTGGACTCGCAGGGTTCCTTGGCCCTGTACTGCACGAGGCGCACACCGGCCTCGAGGGCAGCAGCCACCACGGACTCCAGGCCTTCGACCGGGCTCGTGATCAGATAGAGCCGGCATTCCTGCAGGATGCTGCGCCGCTCCCCCACCCCTCGCGCTGCCCGCAGCAGGTCGACTTCCAGGTCGTAGAGGCGATAGCGCAGCGCCCCTGTCTCGGCTGCCAGGGAGCTGCTCTCGAGCCGGCCGAATTCCTCCAGCACCCGCAGGGCCTCCTGCACACGGGCGGCGTTCGCGGCGAGCACCGCCAGGGGGTCGTCCCGCAGGTGCTGGGCGGGATGGCAAAGGCCGGCGGCGGGATCGGTGGCGCTGTGGCGGGCGAGCTTGTACTCCTCCTTGTGCAACGCCCCCAGGCGTTGGCGGAGGTCCTTGGTGCGGGCCACCAGGTCGGGCCGTTCCAGGGCGAAGCGGGCCCAGTCCTCGAGCACCCGCAGACCCTCGCGGGCCCGGTCGAGGTTCGCATCGAGCAGGCGGTGGAGGGAGGCAGGGTCGGCCCGCATGCGGCGATCGCCTGGGGATGGGTTCGGCACGGACAGGGGAAGGACGGTCTGGGGGAGGAATGCACCTGGAGTGTCTAGGGTGTCACCCAATTTGGTGACGCTCCGATGGCGCCCAGGGAGGCAGGAAACGGCCAGGCAGAAGGGAATCCGGATCCATCGGACAATCCCATGCTCATTCTGGTGGCAGGAATCCTGCTGCTGGGGGGGATCAGCCTCTTCATCCTCTGGGGGCTCAGCCACGCCTATTCCTGAGCCGGAGCGCTCCGCTCCCGCAGCACCTGCGCGGCCCGATGCGCATCCTTGCGGATCTGGTCCGTCAGCGCCTCCAGGCTGGCGAAGCGGTGCTGGGGGCGCAACAGCTGCACCGGCTGCACCAGGAGCTGGTCCCCCTCCAGATCCATGCGGCGATCGATCAGATGCACCTCCACCGCTGATGGAGCGCAGGGGTCCACCGTGGGCTGGGGGCCGAGGTTCATGACCGCCTCCATGGCAACCGCTGAAGCGACAGAGGGGCTGAAGGCCCAGTCTCCGTCGCTGTCACCCCTGACCCGCCAGGCAAGGGCCGCATACACCCCTTCGAGCGGCAGGAACTTGCGCCCATCCACCTGCAGATTGGCCGTGGGCCAGCCGAGACGGCGGCCCAGACCCCGCCCCGGCACCACCCTTCCGGTGAAGCGGTAGGGCCGATCGAGCAGGCGACATGCCTCACTGATCTCCCCTGCGGCCAGGGCACGGCGGATCCGGCTGCTGCTCACCCGTTCGTTGCCATCCCAGAGCATGGGCAGCACGCTCACCTCGATCCCCCTCGCCGCGCCGATCCTGGCGAGGTCGTCGGCACTGCCGCTGCGTCCGGTGCCGAAGCGGAAGTTCTCGCCCACGGCGATGCAGCGGGCCTGCAGTTCCTCCTCGAGCACGGTCTGCACGAATGCTTCCGGGCTCAGGGCAGCCAGCTTCCGCGTGAAGGGAACCATCACCAGCTGGCGGATTCCCAGGGGTTCCAGCAGGGCCAGCTTCTCACCGGGCAGATCCAGCCTCAGGCGGGTTTCGCCGAAGAGCACCTCCCGGGGGTGCGGCCAGAAGCTCACCACCGTGGGCACAGGGGCGCAGGCACCTGCCGTCCGCTGGGAACCGGTCACAGCGGCGATCACCCGTCGATGACCCTGGTGCAGACCGTCGAAGCTGCCCAGGGCGATGGCGGTGGGTCGCAGAGCCTGGTCGGGAGTCTGAAGCGGGATCACCAGACCATCAGGGCACGCGGGTCTTTCTCTCGCCGGGCCGATCCTCCCATGGCAAGTTTGGGAGCACTGCCCGGGAGCCCCGATGGCCGATCAGCTGGATGTGCAGCGCATCGCAGCCGCCCTTCGCCGGGTGGGATGGGTGCGGTTCTGGATTCAGCTCGCCCTCGCCATCGTGGTGGTGGGGGTGCTGCTCTTCAACAGCATCGGGGCTCGGGTGGCCTCCAACGCCCAGAGGGCCCTGGGGCTGGGACCAGGCCTCTCCCTCACCACCCTCTCCTTCCTGGTTCTGCTCTGGAGCCTCTGGCAGGGCTGGCTGGTCGTGCGCACCGGCCGGGCCCTCACCCGGCCGGTGCGGCCGAGCAAGGGGGAGACCTCCCGGCTGATCAAGCGGGGGCTTCTTGGCGATCTGGCCGGGATCACCCTGGCGGCCGTCGGCTACCAGGCCCTGGCGGGCAGCCTGTTCATGCAGGCATCGATGCAGGCCCCCGGTCTGTTCGGACCGATGTCGGTGCCGGGGACCCGCGGGCCGATCAGCACCTACCCGATCACCTCCATCGAAATGCTCTCGGTGCTGAGCAACACCCAGGTGCTGTTCGCCCATCTGATCGGACTGGTGCTGACCCTGTGGATGCTGCAGCGCGTCTACCGGAGGGACTGATCCGGTTCACCTTGGAAGGAAGTTCCGCTCTGCAACCGGGCCGTCGCCGGAAGCGACGACTCGGCCCCACGCCAGAAGAGATCCGGCTGCAGAGGGGTGAGGGAGAGCCCCCCTTCATGGATCCAGGCAACGTCGGTGGGCCAGTCTTCCGGTCCCGGAGTGGCCGCCACCCTGTCATTCACCACCTCACCGGCCAGCCAGTAGTAGGTGCGCCCGCGGGGATCGGTGCGCTTGTCGAACTGATCGATGTACCGCCGTACGGCGGCCCGGCACCAGCGCAGGGGCCCGATCGCCTCGGCCGGCAGCGGAGGCACGTTGAGATTGAGGAGCAGACCCTCGGGCCAGCCCGCCGCCATCATCCCCTCGGCCACCTCAAGGGCGATCCTTGCCGCCGGTCCGAAGTGCCGCCAGCGGAAATCGGCGCTGCTCACGGCCAGGGCGGGGAACCCTTCGATCGTTCCCTCCATCGCCGCCGACACCGTGCCGGAATACAGCACATCGGTTCCCAGATTCGGACCGTGGTTGATGCCGGACAGCACCAGCTGGGGCGGTTCCTCCAGGAGGCGGAAGAGCCCGAGCTTGACGCAGTCGGCCGGGGTGCCGCTGCAGGCCCAGGCCGTGACACCGGGGGCGAACAGCTCATCGGCCCGTTCCGCCCGCAGGGGGGTCTGGATCGTGAGGCCATGGCCCGTGGCGGATCGCTCCTGATCCGGGCAGACCACCGTCACCTGATGGCCCCTGGCCACCGCCTCGGCCGCCAGCGCCTGGATGCCATCGGCGAAGACCCCGTCATCGTTGCTGATCAGGATCCGAAGCGGTGCCATCGGGCCTTCTGGGTACGCGAATCCCGCCCGGGCGGAAAACCTGTTCCTGCAACGTAGGCCCCTGCGACGGGCGACAGCTGAGCCGGCAGCCACCGGGCGGCTGCCTACAGTCGCCCCTGTCGACCTTCTTCCCTGTCCGTGACCGCCACCCTGAGCCTCCAGCAGCTCACCGATCAGCTCGCAGAACTGGAGGCCGAGGCCGCAGCCACGATCGCCGCCTGCGGCAGCGAGAGCGACCTGGAGGAGCTGAGGGTGAACCTGCTCGGCAAGAAAGGCCGGCTCTCCCTGGTGCTCGCAGCCATGGGCCGCCTGAGCGGAGAGGAGCGGCCCGTGCTGGGCCAGCGGGCCAACATCCTCAAGGAGCAGCTGCAGGCTCTCCTGAGCGGGCGTCGCGAGAGCATGCGGGCAGCTGCCCTGGCGGAGCGGCTGGAGAACGAGCGTCTCGACGTGACGGCCCCCTGCCGTTATGTCCCCCCCGGCCACCGCCATCCCCTGATCGCCACGATCGAGGAGATCGTGGACATCTTCACGGGTCTGGGCTACAGGGTTTCCGAGGGGCCGGAGATCGAGACCGACCACTACAACTTCACGGCCCTCAACATCCCCCCCCACCATCCCGCCAGGGACATGCAGGACACCTTCTATCTGAAGGATGATCAGCTGCTGCGCACCCATACCTCGCCGGTGCAGATCCGCCACCTGGAAGCCAACCCGCCGCCGGTGCGGATCGTGGCGCCAGGGAGGGTGTACCGCCGGGATGCGGTGGATGCGACCCATTCGCCGGTGTTCCACCAGGTGGAGGTGCTGGCCCTCGATGAGGGGCTGGATTTCAGCCATCTGCGGGGCACGGTGACGGCCTTCCTGAAGTCGTTCTTCGGGGACCTGCCGGTGCGGTTCCGGGCCAGCTACTTTCCCTTCACCGAGCCATCGGCGGAAGTGGATGTGCAATGGCGGGGACGCTGGCTGGAAGTGATGGGCTGCGGAATGGTGGATCCGGCCGTGCTGGAGGGACTGAACCTCGACCCTCAACGCTGGAGCGGATTCGCCGCCGGACTGGGAGTGGAACGCTTCTGCATGGTGCGCCATGGCATCGACGACATCCGTCGTCTGTACACGAGTGACCTTCGCTTCCTCGAGCAGCTCTGAGCGGCTCCACTGCCGGAGGAATCTGCCTGCGATTGCCCTGCAGGCCCTGCTTCATCCTGATCGCAACGCCCCATAGTCATCCCAGCCGAACCATGGGGAAAACAGTCATCTATTCAGCAAAGCAGATCTGCCGATATCGAACGGACAATCCCTGGAATCAGCCGCTTGGACGCCTGTCTGATTATCTCGACGAGTTCACCATATCCCCTCTGTATTACATCATTTCCCAGCCGGCTCGGCTCGTCTCCATGATCGGGGTGGAAGATCACTGCCGGGTGGTTCACGAGACCACACCCTTTCTGAGGCTGCCTCCAGCGAAGCAACTCAGACTCGGGGCCATCTCATGCCTTCCTCCCACGGAGAACATTGAAACCAGCCTCTGTTCACTGCTGGACTTTCGAGGCTGGCATCAACTCTACTATCACTGGTTTCTCGACTGCCTGCCGAGAATCTTTGCCGCCGAACACCATCAGCAGCGCACAGGCTCCCCCTTCAAGCTGCTCCTGCCGGATCGACTCACCACCTGGCAGCAGGAGTCTCTCCACAGGTTCGGCTATGGCAACAACCACAACTGCCATCCCTTCACTCCCGCGCGGCGCAGCAACATCCGCACCCCCTGCCTGATCGCCAGTTCCTCCCATCGGCATCAGCACGCGACCCAGGCCCCGTTCGATGCCCTCTCACCCGCCACGGTCCTCCACCTGCGCGAGAGGCTCACCACCACCAGAACCCGGCCTGGCAGGGGAGACCTTCCCCAGCGCATCCACATCACCAGGAATCGGGCCCAATCCAGACGGCTGGTCAACGAGGAAGAAGTGCGCATCCATGTGGCCTCCCGTGGATTCACAAGCATCGATCTCGAGGACCTGAGCCTCGGCGAGCAGATCGACCTCTTCGAGAATGCCTCCCATATCATCGCGGTGCATGGTGCGGGTCTCACCAACCTGATCTACGCTTCGAGAGCCTCCCTGCTGGAGATCTTTTCCCTGCAGCACGGTGTGCGGCCCGACTATTTTCAGATCGCCTGCATCAACGGCCTGAAGTATTTTCATCATGTCTGCCCCTCCCTCAATGAAAGCAATGACATGAGGCTACCCACATCCGTGGTTGATGATTTTCTCTCGGCTGCTCCCTAGACCTGACCAGTAGATCCCAGGCAGTCGATTCCCCTGACCAACCGTTTTTCCCACCCACCCGCCTTCCCCAGCGGGAGGGCAGCGGGCAAACCCCTAAACTGGCTAAGCCTTGCAACTGCGATCGGTGCCCCGGGTCGGACTGATCGTGAACGACGGCAAGCAACTGGCCATCGCCACCGCCGACGCCATCGAAACTCGCCTATGCGAAGCGGGCTTGCAGGTCGTGCGGGTGAGCAGCTCCGGTGGGGTGGTTGGCTTCGCCAATCCCGATCAGCACCTCCGTTCCAGGGGGTTCAACGCCTGCGTGCCGGCGAATTTCAGCGATGACATGGACCTGGCCCTCGTGCTCGGCGGAGACGGCACGGTGCTGTCCGCCGCCCGTCAGACGGCTCCGATCGGCGTGCCGATCCTCACCATCAACACAGGCCACCTCGGATTTCTCGCCGAGGCCTACCTGAAGGATCTCGAGGAGGTGCTCGAAAAGGTGATTGCGGGCACATGGACCGTGGAGGAACGTTCCATGCTCGTGGTGAGCGTGATGCGGGGGGAGCAGCGCCGCTGGGAGGTGCTGTGCCTCAACGAAATGGCCCTGCACCGGGAACCGCTCACCAGCATGTGCCACTTCGAGATCGCCATCGGCCGCCATGCCCCGGTGGACATCGCTGCTGACGGGGTGATCCTCTCCTCTCCCACCGGCTCCACCGCCTATGCCCTGAGCGCCGGCGGACCGGTGATCACGCCGGACTGCCCGGTGCTTCAGCTCACCCCGATCGCGGCCCATTCCCTGGCCTCCCGGGCCCTGGTCTTCAGTGATCACGAACCGGTGACGGTGTTCCCCGCCACCCCGGAGCGGTTGATGATGGTGGTGGATGGGAGTGCCGGTTGTTACGTGTGGCCGGAGGATCGGGTGATGATCCGCCGCAGCGAGCATCCAGCCCGCTTCGTGCGCCTCGCCGACCACGAATTCTTCCAGGTGCTGCGCAACAAACTGGGCTGGGGACTCCCCCATGTCGCCAAGCCGGGCCATGCTCCCGACCCCTCAGGCACACCCCTGCTGTGAAGGACACCCTGCAGCCTCCTGCCGCCCTCCTCTCGGTGCTCCTGGTGGGCGCGGAAGCGGAGGCACTGGGTCCACGACTGCGACTCTCCGGTTACCGGCTTCTGAGCGAGGCAGGCATGGGCGAGCCGGTTGCCGGACCACCGGAGCAACCGGAAAGGACCCCGGCAGGCCCCGATGCGATCATTCTCTCCCCGGGAAGGGAAGAGAGCATCGGAGAACTGAGGGGCCACTTCGGCGCCGTCCCCCTGCTGCTCGGCATCAGCGAGGACACCGTGGCGGGCAGGTGCGATTGCCTGGCCAGCGGAGCTGATGACTTCTGGCTCTCCAGCCTGGGTCCGAGCGACCTGTTGATGCGGCTGCGGGTGCACCTGGGCCTGGCGCGTCAGGAAACGGGCACGCAGGAGCTGCTGCGGGTGGGGGATCTGCAGCTGCAGCCGAACCTGCGTCAGGTGCGCCGGGGCCAGCGGCTCCTCGAGTTGACCAGCCGTGAGTACCAGCTGCTGCTGCTTCTGATCCGTCACGGCGACAGGATCGTGAGCCGGGAGCGGATCCTCGGGGAGATCTGGTCGGATCAGAAGGGGGCTTCCAGCAACGTGATCGAGGTGTACGTGCGCTATCTCCGCCAGAAGCTGGAAGCAGGGGGCGAGCGCCGGATCCTTCATACGGTGAGGGGCCGGGGCTACTGCCTCAGCGAAGCGATGCCGCCGCGGGAGATCGACTCGTGAGCCTCCTCGGCCCCCTCGGCAGCCGCGATCCAGGCCAGAGGGCAGGGCTCCTGGTTCTTGCGCTCCTGCTCACAATCCCGCTCACCGCCTGCGGTGGGGTCTCCACCGAAGCTGCGGATCCTTCCCTGCCGAGCACCGAGAGCGCCGCCCCCCCCCAGTTCCTGCCCGTCACGGCCCGGTGGTGCCTGGAGGGCTCCGGGGCGCCCCGTTGCGTCGAGCTGGAAGTGGCCAAGGGGGAGCGGCAGCAGTCCATGGGCCTGCAGCTGCGCCCTCCCCTCCCCCCCCTGCGGGGCATGTGGTTCCCCTTCACACCGGCTCGGGTGGTTCGCTTCTGGATGCATCGCACCCCGGAACCACTCGACATGGTGTTCGTGCGGGAGGGCAGGGTGATCGCGATCGAGGCGAATGTGGCGCCCTGCGCGCGGTTGCCCTGTCCCAGCTACGGCCCCTCCACCCCTTCCGATGGAGTGGTGGAGCTGGGGGCGGGTCAGACCGCAGCCCTGGGCATCGTGGTGGGCACTCCCGTGAAGATCAGCTCGATCGCTCCCTCCTCCCCGCCAGCACCAGCACCGGATTGAGCGGGGCCAGGCGGGTGCCCTCCCCCAGAGGAGCACCTCGCCAGGCCTGGAGCTGGCCGACCCGCACCGCCAGACCCCGGGATTCGAGCCGGGGCCGCAGATCCGCGAGCGCCTCGACCGTGGCCAGCGGGATCACCACGCCCCCCCCCGGACGCAACCTCTGCAGCACCGCCTCCAGCACGGAGACCCTCTCGGCACCCCCACCCCCCAGCAGCACCCGGTCGGGGTCGGGAAGCCGGCAGAGGGCTTCCGGGGCGGTTCCTTCCACGACACCGGCAGGACTCACCCCCATCCGCCCGGCATTGGCGGTGATCAGGGCGGCGGCCCCCACCCGCTTCTCCAGAGCCCAGAGCTTCAGGCCCGGCCGCAGCCGCAGCGCCTCCAGGCCCACCGAGCCGACTCCGGCACCGATGTCCCACAGGACTCCCGTGGGCGGCAGCTCGAGATCGGCCAGCAGCTGAATGCGCACCTCCCGCTTGGTCATCAGCCCCGGCCGGTCCGGATGCTGCAACCAGAGCCCATCCTCGATGCCGAACAGGGGGAGCTCGCCATCGGCCGCAAGGGAAGGAGGCTCCGCCACGAGCAGTACCAGGTGCAGTGGATCCGGATCGGCGGGAAGGGGATCACCCGGCTCCACTCTCAGGACCCGTTCCTCCGGATGGCCGAGCCGTTCGCAGAACCAGAATCCATAGGCGGCCTCCAGACCCGACGCCCTCAGGATCCGCCGCACCGATCCGGCGCCGCCGCGGTTGGGATCCGTGAGCACCGCCAGGGCCGCTGGTCGCTGCTGCAGCCTGGCGGCGAGGGGTTCGGGATCGCGGCCATGCAGGCTGATCCACCCGGCATCCTGCCAGGGGCGGCCGATCCGGGCGAAGGCCAGCTGCAGGGAGCTGGGGGCCGGGTGGAAGCGGATCTGCCCGGCCGGCAGGTGCTGGAGAAGCAGCCGGCCGATGCCGAACCAGAGGGGGTCCCCACTGGCGAGCAGCACGACCCGAAGCTGCCGGTCCAGGGCCTGCTGCAGCAGGGGGATCAGCTCCGCTGGATCGTCGCTTTGCCGCAGGTCGGGAAGACCCGGCTCCGCAGCCGGATCCGGGGGGGTCCGGATCCCGGAGTGGAACCAGAGAGCCGTCGCCTTCAGCAGCCGGCGGGGGAGGGCCACCAGATCAGCGGCCAGCAGAAGCTCCTGCTTCCCCCTCGCCAGCCCCGCCACTCCGGAGGCATCGGTGCCGATCACATCCACCCGGGCAGACTGCGCCAGCGGTTCCTGAGCCACTCCTGGCCATGATGCCTCCAGCTTCCGCCTGGGTGCAGCCCACCATGTCCGATCGTCGCCAGCGCATTCACGAACTGGTGCTGGCTCTGCTGGCCCGCCAGGAGGACCTGGAGCTGCTCGATGGTGATGGCCTGCTCGGCCAGGCCGGCTCCGGGGCCGGTACCGGAAATCCAGCCGGCTGGCTGGAGCGCAACCGCAGACTGGTGCTCCGCTATCAGGCCCTGGTGCAATCGGCCATCACTCTCGATTCCCTGATCGACCAGGAGGTGGGCGGGAAAGACCTCCCGGAACGCCCCTGAAGACCCTGGCCGGATCGAATCGACCGGCCACCCATCCCTCCCCTGTCCCTCCCTCTGCTGAGCCTCCTTCCATGCAGAAAACCAAGACCCAGGCCGCCCGATCCTCCCGCAGGCAACTGATCCTTGCCCTTGCGATCGCAGCATTTCTCCTCCTGGCGTCGCGAGGTCTGTGGTCGGCCTATTCCTACTGGGGCGACGAGATGTTTTCCGTGGTCGGCAGCCTCTCGCCCTGGCCGTCCCTGATCCCCGACTGGGTCATGCAGGGGGATGTGCATCCACCCCTGCACCACATCATCCTGAAAGCCTGGATGGGCCTGTTCGGACATAGCGAAATAGCGACTCGTTCGCTCAGCTTCCTGTGGGGAGCAGCGGCCATGCTTCTGCTGGCCTGGTACACACGCAAGCGATCGTTCCGCTATCAGCTGCTGGCAGTTGGCCTGCTCGGCAGCAGCCCTGCGTTTGCCTACTACATGCAGGAGACCCGCTCCTATTCCCTGGTGCTGCTGCTGGCCATGGCCGTCACCATCTGCGCTCTCGAAGCCAGAGCAAGGGCCCTGCAGCACTACCCCCAAAGACAAGAGCCAGCATGGCAATACTACATCCTGTGCCTGCTGCTCTCGCTCACTCATTACTTCGGATGGATTTATGTATTCAGCCTCACGCTCATCAATCTGATCGAACGCCTGATCGAGCCGAAGCGATGGAGGAGCCTGCTCCTGATTCTTCTGATCAGCATCTGGCCAGCGATCCATATCTTATTTGGCTCCCTGGGGGGAAAGACAGGTGGAAAGTTCTGGATCGAGTCAAGCGTTCCCGTTCTCTCCACGATCAATCATCTGCTGATGGGAGTCTTTCCTCTGGTCCTGGTTTCGAAGGAACCTCACCGACTGCTGTTGCTGCTGCTCACCCTTGCTTTCCTCGCCCGTTTTGCGGTGCCACTGTTGACCAACAAAGGGGATGGAGCCCGCGGCTTTCCGCCTGGATCCTGGCTGCCCCTCACGGAAACCTCCTTTCTCGGACTCGGCATCGTGCTGGTTGCGAGCATCCTGATCATCGTCGATATGAAAACACCGATGTCCACTGCCAGGAATTATATCGTTCTGCTGCCAAGCGTCATACTTTTTCTGGCAGGTATTTTCGATTCGGCCATCGCCCATCCCCAACCCCTGAGCCGGTGGGTCCCCATAGCACTGGCAACTGTCCTTGTCGTAGCCCAGCTCCACGCCAGTCAGAACGGCCTGCGGGAGAAGCGATGGCCGAAGGTGAACTGGAAAGAATTATCTGAGGTCGTGAAAAAAACGAAGATATGCGAGGAAGGCTGTTATTCAGATCGCGCAAATACCTACTTCAGCTATTATTTCCAGCCCAGGGATCTCACTCCCTTTCCTGTTGCCGCGCTCAGCGATGACACCAGCATGGAAAGCTTCGCCCGAGAAGCCAGGGCGAAGGACCGATCCTTTCTGCTGCTCGACAGGAAGCTCCGCGCCGCCGATGGCACCTTGCGGAGATCCCTGCAGCCCAGCCATGTCTGTCTCGAGCCCCGGCAACTGAATCCCGGCCCTTTGCTGCTGGTACCAGCCAGGGCGGCTCCGGCCCTGGAGCAGCAGGGGCTGGTCCCCTGCCGTGAGGGGTAGGGATTTCTGACATGCTGACCCTCCCCCGAGCCCCCCGATGAACCGCTTCGGTCTTTCCGCACTCCGGAAACTGCGGCGAGGAAGAGCCCCGAAGGCCTGGCAGGCTCCTCCGGCCAGCTGGGAGCGCCCCTTCGGACTGGCCTGGGACCAGCCCTACACCGTGCGCTACGCCAGCAATCTGGATGATGGCCCCAACCACGGCATGCCCCTGGGCGGCTTCGGCGCCGGCTGCATCGCCCGGGCGCCGGATGGATCCTTCAATCTCTGGCACCTGGACGGGGGGGAGCACTGGTTCGGGGTTCTGCCCGACTGCCAGTTCGCGCTCCACGAGCATGACGGCTCCGACGCGCGGGCCCATGCCCTTGCCGTCGCCCCCCGGCGCGACGATTCCCGGGAGGCCTCCGCTCCCGCGGACGGAGGCTCGGAAACCCCACCGGCGCCGCTGGCTGCCTGGGACTGGTACCCGGCCAGCCTGCCCGGGAAGGCCACCGGCACCTATGCCGCCCGCTACCCCCTCAGCCAGGTTCACTACGAAGGGGTCTTCGCCGCCGAGGTGAGCTGCGAGGCCTTCAGTCCCATCCTTCCCGGGGACTATCGGCGCACCAGCTATCCGGTGGCGGTCTTCCGCTGGAACCTGCGCAATCCCACCGATCGCCCCCTCACGCTCTCGCTGCTGCTGAGCTGGCGCAATACCTGCGGCTGGTTCACGAACACCGATCCCGCCGCCGCCGTGCATTTCCGCGATGACGGCAGTCCGGAGCACAACTACGTGCCGGCGATCGGCAGCAGCCAGGGGCAGAGGAATCGCTGGCTCGACGCCCCGGGGATGAGGGGGCTGATCCTGGAGGGAAACCGTTCCGAGCCGCTGAGGGAGGGGCAGGGGGAATGGTGTCTGGCCATGCCGGACGAGGGCAGCCTGGGCCATCCCGGGGCGGAGATCTTCCGCTGCAGTCGCTGGGATCCCCACGGGGATGGGGCGGAGCTGTGGCAGCCGTTCGCCCGGGACGGGGCCATCCCCAACAGCAACAACGACCGCCGCAGCCGCCAGGACGACCCTGCCAGCGCCGCCCTGGCGGTTCGGTTCCAGCTCGAACCCGGTGAGAGCGTCGAAATCCCGATGGTGATCGCCTGGGATCTGCCGGTGACCGCCTTCGCGACGGGCACCCGGGCTCTGCGGCGCTACACCGACTTCCACGGCAGTGAAGGAACCAACGCAGCCGCCATCGCCGCGGAGGCCCTGCGCGACTGGCCCCGCTGGCGGCAGGAGATCGAGGCCTGGCAGCGACCGGTGCTGGAGAGGGGCGACCTGCCGGAGGTTCTGCGCATGGCCCTGCTCAACGAGCTCTATGACCTGGCCAGCGGCGGCAGCCTCTGGACCGCCGCCAGCGCCGATGACCCGGTGGGCCGCTTCGGGGTTCTCGAATGCCTCGACTACGCCTGGTACGAAAGCCTCGATGTGCGCCTCTACGGCTCCTTCGCCCTGGTGCAGCTCTGGCCCGAGCTCGACAAGGCCGTGCTGCGCAGCTTCGCCCGCGCCATCCCGGCGGCCGATCCCACCCCCCGGCCGATCGGCTGGTACTTCACCCAGGGAAGGGGTCGGGTGGAAGCGCCCCGCAAGGTGGCGGGCGCCACCCCCCACGATCTGGGCGCCCCGAACGAACGGCCGTTCGATGCCACCAACTACACCGCCTACCAGGACTGCAACCTCTGGAAGGATCTGGCCAGCGACTTCGTGCTGCAGGTGTGGCGCACCTTTCTGCTGGCGCCCTCGGGGCAGGATCTGCGCTTCCTGGCGGACTGCTGGCCGGCGGCGGTGATGGCCCTGCGGCACCTCAAGACCTTCGATGCCAACGATGACGGCCTGCCGGACAACGGCGGCGCCCCCGACCAGACTTTCGATGACTGGCCCCTGCAGGGGGTGAGCGCCTACTGCGGCGCCCTCTGGATCGCCGCCCTGGAGGCGGCCCTGGCGATGGGGCAACGGCTCCAGCTCGAACTCGGTCTCGACACCTCCGCGGAGCAGAGGCAATTCGGAGGCTGGCTGGAGCAGTCGCGCGCCCACTTCGACGTGCTGCTCTGGAACGGCGAGCATTACCGGATCGATGCGGAGAGCGGCACGCCCGTGGTGATGGCCGACCAGCTCTGCGGCGACTTCTATGCCCGCCTGCTGGGCCTGCCGCCGGTGGTGGCTGATGAGCGGGCCCGTTCGGCCCTGAACGCCGTGCGGGAAGCCTGCTTCGAGCGGTTCGAGGGGGGCAGGCTGGGGGTGGCCAACGGGCTGCGGCGCGACGGCACCCCCCTCGATCCGGAAGGAACCCACCCGCTGGAGGTATGGACCGGCATCAATTTCGGTCTGGCGGCCTACTACCGGCTGATGGGAGAAAGCAGGACCGCCCTGGCGATCGCTTCGGCTGTGGTGAACCAGGTCTACGAAGGGGGCCTGCAGTTCCGTACCCCGGAAGCGATCACCGCGGCGGGCACCTTCCGAGCCTGTCACTACCTGCGGGCGATGGCGATCTGGGCCCTCTGGGCCACCCACACCGGCTGGCAATCGATTCCAGGGGCCGATCGGCAGCCATGAGACGCCCCATCGCCCCTCCCCTGGGAATCCGGGCCACCACCCTGCTGAGCCTGCTGGTGCTGAGCCTCGGCCTTGTCGCCCTGGCCCCCGGCCCGGCGGGTGCCCTGGTGCAGGCCCATCCCGATACCCTCACGGCCACCGGCGTGGTGCGCAGCCTGGAGAGCCTGAGGGATCTGGACCACCGCAGCTGGCAGGTGGTGGCCTTCCGGGAGGGCCCGCCGGGTGGAGCGTTGCGCCTGCGGATCGTGGGCTATCCGGGTCGGCTGCGGCAGGAGGAGCCCACCCCCCTGCTGGTGAGCAGCGGCAGGTTTCTCTGGGAGCTGGAGAACGTGACCTCCTCGAGCCCGAAACTGGCGGGCGACGGCAGGGCCGCCGCCGTGGAATTCGACCTGGCTCCCCTGCTCGCCGACCTGAACAAGAACCGTCCCCTGAGGCTCGAGCTGCCGGGAGTCTTCCGGGATCTGCCGGTGCCCCCCTATGTGGTGCGCGAGTGGCGCAGCCTGCCCCAATGGCAGGAGCCCCTCCCCCGCCGATGAGTGCCTGGCGAGGGTGGATGGAGAGGGCGTTGCAGCTGGCGGCCCTCGGGGAAGGGCGCACCAGCCCCAACCCGATGGTGGGAGCGGTGGTGCTCGATCGCGCCGGCACCCTGGTGGGGGAGGGGTTCCACGCCCGGGCCGGAGAACCCCACGCCGAAGTGGGAGCGCTGCGGCAGGCGGGCGATCGGGCCCGGGGTGGAACGCTGGTGGTGACGCTGGAGCCCTGCTGCCACCACGGCCGCACGCCCCCCTGCAGCGAGGCGGTGATCGCGGCGGACATCGCCCGGGTCGTCGTGGCGATGGCGGACCCCGATCCGCGGGTCGGCCGGAGAGGGGATCCGGCGCCTGCGCGGCGCCGGGGTGGAGGTGATCGAAGGGATCGGGGAGCCGGAGGCCCGCAGCGCTGAACCGGGCCTTCCTCCACCGGGTGACCAGCGGACGCCCCTTGGGCATCCTGAAGTGGGCGATGAGCCTGGATGGCCGCACCGCGCTGCCGAACGGGGACAGCCAGTGGATCAGCGGACCCCAGGCCCGGGACTGGGTGCATCGGCTGCGGGCCCGCTGCGACGCGGTGATCGTGGGCGGAGGCACGGTGCGGGCCGACGATCCCCTGCTCACCAGCCGCGGCCGCCGCGATCCTGAACCGCTGCGGGTGGTGCTGAGTCGGGGGCTGGATCTGCCGCAGGTTGCGCGCCTGTGGGACCGGTCCATGGCTTCCACCCTGGTGGTCCATGGAAGGGATGCCAGCGAGGAGGCACGAACACGACTCGACGCCCGGGGGGTTGAGCGGCTGGCGCTGACGGCCTGTGAGCCCTGCCTGCTTCTCGAGGAACTGGCCCTGCGGGGATGCAATCAGGTTCTCTGGGAATGCGGGCCGAAACTGGCCGCCGCAGCAGTGGAACAGAACTGTGTTCAGCGACTGAATGTGGTGATCGCGCCGAAATTGCTTGGGGGCGAACCTGCCCGTACTCCTCTGGGCTCTCTTGGTCTCGTCAGCGTGGATTCTGCTCCGCTGTGGAGCACCGAGACCATGGGCATCCATGGGATGGACCTCCTCTGGGAACTGGGTGAAGAACTGGGGGATCCGGCTCGAAATCCGGCGACGACAAGAGCGAAGAAGGTCTCTGTTCATCCGCCAGGTCATCCGGAGGCTGCCGGATGAGGTGAGCGGTTTCGAAGGAATCCTCCCCCCCATCCGAAGGGTACCGACCAAAGCACGCCAGGGGCAGATGCGCTGAAGAGCCCTGCCTGGGCGTTCCTGCAGTCCGCAGAGTTGAGCATTCAATCGATCAGGTCAGGATGGAACTTCCCAGATACCCTTCTGGACGCTATGCTCAATCGACAGGAAACAATCACGCCCTTGGAAGCAACGCTGATCATAATCATTGCCGAGACAAGAGCTTTTGAATTCAGCTTCGATTCCTTCCGCACGAATCTTCTTGACCCCCTTGGCGCAGATCTGGCCCTGTGCGTGGCTGAAAGCCAATGGGAGGATTCCAGAAATCCTTTCTATCAGCTGGCGAAATACATCTGGACCTATCCAGAACCGGATGACTGGGGAAGTGCCTATGATCAGGCCCAGGCTCTCGAAGGATGCTCTGGTGACTGGAGGAACCTGCTGGACCTCGATGGCATCTGGCTGGGAGGTGTCCATCGAGACGGCAGCAGGACTCGGGGCTCCGGAGCCATTCTGCTTTTTTTCAGATGGTTTCTGAACAAGTCGCTCCTTGAGAGCGGAGTTTTGCAGAATTATGACCGATTCATCATCACCAGGTCCGACTTCATCTACACCGTACCGCATTATCCTATTCAGGGCCTGGATCCTGATCAAATATGGATTCCAGAAGGGGAGGACTATGGCGGCTACACAGACAGACACATTGTGGTGAGCAGAAAAGATGTGGACTCCGTACTGGGCATCGCAGATCCCATCCTGAGAAGCCCTGATGAGTTATACGAAAAGATGAAAAATGAAACAGAATGGAATCTGGAGAGATACGTGAGGTTTGCCTTCCGCGATGCTGGCATAGACTCACGAGTCAGGCGGTTCCCCTATACGATGTATGCTGTACGATCAGCCGAAGGACGCACGAGCTGGAGCCAAGGCTCCTTCGCTGAAGGCCTGGGCTATTTCATCAAGTATAAAAACGAATACCTGAACGCACTCCTTGCAAAAGATCTGATCAAATCCAAAGAGAATTGGAATCCTATTACTGCTTACGCTTATTTTCAGATCCTCGGTTTTATCGATTCGGTGAGAGAGTTCTCTCGAAAAAGGCTTTTCCCCCTCGGCAAGAGCAGGCTGAGCGACTTCCTCTTGAAACTTATTTATGGCACTTTGCTGTCTGACAAATACTTCGCATCAGTCTATCCTAGAATTGGCACATTATATGCTGCCTATCTCAATACTTTCAGGAAGTCTTATGTTCGCAGGAAGATGGCCAAAATTGGCTACCTGGAACAACAAAGAAGGACATGATGCAATCTTCTTTCCAAGATAGCAGGATACATTCTGCTTCAGGCTCCATTGGAAATCACCAACAAGTGCGAAGGCCCATCTCCCTTGCTTCATGACCCGGAAACTTTCATCCCTGCATCCTTCCGTCATGCTGATCGGAGCATCAGGCTTCCTGGGGCGCTACATCGCGCGAGAATTCTCACATTCTGGCTGGAATGTAGTGGGCGTCGATGCGCCCAGAAAAATCATCAATGCTGAAGCCTGCCTGAGTAGTTATGCCTGCTTGAAAATTCCGAGCCAGGAATTCAGATCTTTTCTTCTGGATATCAATCCGAATATCATGATCAATTGCGCAGGCCGGGCTTCAGTGCATCACTCCATCAACAATCCTTCCCTTGATTATTATGGGAATACGGTACTAGTTTTTGAACTGCTTGATTCCTTGCGCCTATACTCACCTTCGTGCAAGTTCATCATGCTTTCAAGTGCCGCTGTGTATGGAAGCACCGCTGCACTACCCATTACGGAAGATTCTCCAACTCGCCCCATCTCTCCCTATGGCTTCCACAAACGACAAGCCGAGATCTTGTGCCGAGAGTTTTCGGAGATCTATTCCTTACAGACTGCGATTGGACGAATTTTTTCGGCCTACGGCCCGGGTCTCAGAAGACAGGTGATCTGGGATATTTATGAAAAGATCGTTGCTGGCTCCGCTGTTCAACTGAGGGGGACAGGAGCTGAAACGCGCGATTTCATCCATGCCCGCGATACCGCACGGGCGATATCCATCATGGCAAATCATGCCGACTTCAATGCAGGCATCTACAATATTGCCCGCGGAGAAGAGGTATCGATCAGCGAATTGGCACATACCATCAGGGAATGCCTGGGCACCAATAATCCAATCCTTTTCAATGAGAAGGAAGACCTCGGCAACCCCTCCAACTGGAAAGCTGACATCTCCAAACTCGAGGCATTGGGGTTCACTCCGTCTATCTCGCTTAAGCAAGGCCTGAGCGAGTTCATCGAATGGTGTCAGCCTGGTGAGATCCCGAGCCATTCCTGATCACAGACCCTCTCCATCACACCAATTCAGGATGGAGAGGATCCCCCTTGAACGGGCCTTCCACGTCGCTTGTGATCCAGCCACCATAGAAACCACCCGGCTGGGGCCGAACCTGCTCCCCATCCACCTGGCAGCTTTCCATCAGAGCGGGATAGAGGGAATACCAACCCGCCAGAGCCCGGAAGGCAGGCGTTGGATCGGGGTACTGCCACACGGCCCGGGCAAGCGACGCTCGCTGGCGGTACCGGCATCCACGACCACATCGAAATAGCGGGCCATGCCCTTCCACTCGCAGAAGCTGCCTCCGCTGGCCAGCTCAAGGAGGCCTTGATCGACGGCTTCAGGAGGAAGATAGAAGGTGGGCGGGTGAAAGGTCTCCAATACCCGCAGGCTGGTGTGGGACTCCACCAGCCGATGGCCGAGGGCATCGACCCTGCACATGGCGGTGGCAGGGCACCAGCGCCGGGGGACGGGGATAGTCGGCCACCTTTTCGGGCATGGTCTCAGCCCGGGATGAAGTGACGCAGCCTTCGGGCCTCCTGGCCGGCCCGCTCCTGCAGCTCCTCGTCGCTGAGCGACTCCTCTTCCCGCTGCTGGGCGGCGATCACGTCCTCCTCGTCAACGCAGAACCCGGCTTCGCGGGCCAGGGCCAGAAAGGCGGCCAGGTCCAGGGGGCTCTCATGATCGTGCAGGCGCGACTCCAGATCGGGAAGCTGATGCGCGTGGGCGAGAAAGGCATCGAGCTGCTCGAGGCTCATGAAGCTGGCGGCGGCTGATCTCCCTGTTTAACCCCCCCAGCCACCGAGTGGAGGTCTCCGGCAGGGTCTTCACGGGAAAAGGCTGCCCTGTTCCCCACCCGCGTGCGGATCCGCCCGGGCCGATGGCGCCCCCGGCATCGTCTCCAGCTTCACCGCCTCCCACCCCACCGGCTGCCAGGGAGCCATGAGCGGCTCGAGGGCCCGCAGGGCAGGCCCATCGGCAGGGGCCAGCCAGGCCTCCTCCACCCCGTCGGGGATGACCACCGGCATGCGGTCGTGCACCCGGGCCAGCAGGTCGTTCGGGGCCGTGGTGAGGATCACGCAGGTTTCCAGTTCGCCGCCGTCGGCACCGATCCAGCGCTCCCACAGGCCCCCGAGCCAGAAGGGTTCCCCGCCCTGCCGCCGGAACAGCCAGGGCTGCCTGCTGCCATCGGCCTTCCTCTGCCACTCGTAGAAGCCGTCGGCGGGGAGCAGGCAGCGGCGATGGCGCCAGGCCCCCCGGAAGAAGGGCTTCTCCGCCACGGTCTCGCTGCGGGCATTGATCGGACGGCGGCCCCCCAGGGGGTCGCGACTCCACTCGGGCAGCAGACCCCACAGGGCGAGGGCCACGGCCAGTCGCCCGTGTTCCTGGCGCTGGAGCAGCACCGGCTCGCCCGGGCGCACCTGGGGCCTGGGGGCGTAATGGGCCACCAACCCCTGCGGCAACGGCCCCTTCAGGCGGGGCAGCAACCGATCGATGGCGGTGGTGAGGGCGTAGCGGCCGCACATGGGCTGAAGGATCCTCCTCAGGGGGATCGGGCCCGGAGGAGGGGCCCGACGGGGCTGCCGTTCGGATCTCCCTCCCCCCGGGCGGTCCTCGCGGTGGCACACCCGCCTAGCTTGGGACCACTTCGCATCGTGCGCCGCATGGCCATCCGCCAGGACGACAACCGCCCCACCCGGCGCTTCGGCCTGATCAACCTGCTGCTGATCGGTTTCGGGGTGCTGCTGCTGTTCAGCAACTTCCTGCCCAACCCGGCGATGCAGGTGCCGCGGGTGCCCTACTCGCTGTTCATCGATCAGGTCAACGACGACAACGTCAAACGGGCCTTCATCACCTCGGAGCAGATCCGCTACGAACTCAAGAAGCCCCCGGAGGAAGGCGCTCCCTCGGTGCTGGCCACCACGCCGATCTTCGACATGGATCTGCCCCAGCGGCTGGAGCAGCATGGGGTCGAGTTCGCCGCCGCACCGCCGCGCAAGCCCAGTTTCTTCACCACCCTGCTGAGCTGGGTGGTGCCTCCCCTGATCTTCATCCTGGTGCTGCAGTTCTTCGCCCGGCGGCAGATGGGCGGCGCCCAGGGGGCCCTGAGCTTCACGAAATCCAAGGCCAAGGTCTACGTGCCCGATGAGGAATCCCGGGTCACCTTCGCCGATGTGGCCGGTGTGGATGAGGCCAAGACCGAGCTCAACGAGATCGTGGACTTCCTCAAGAACCCCGAGCGCTACGCCGCCATCGGCGCCCGCATCCCCAAGGGGGTGCTGCTGGTGGGCCCCCCCGGCACGGGCAAGACCCTGCTCTCCAAGGCGGTGGCGGGCGAGGCCAGCGTGCCGTTCTTCATCATCTCCGGCTCCGAATTCGTGGAGCTGTTCGTGGGGGCCGGTGCGGCCCGCGTGCGGGATCTCTTCGAGGAGGCGAAGAAGAAGGCGCCCTGCATCATCTTCATCGATGAGCTCGATGCCATCGGCAAGAGCCGTTCCGGTTCGATGGGCGTGGTGGGCGGCAACGACGAACGGGAGCAGACCCTCAACCAGCTGCTCACCGAAATGGATGGCTTCACCGGCCAGGACAAGCCGGTGATCGTTCTGGCCGCCACCAACCAGCCCGAAACCCTGGATGCGGCCCTGCTGCGGCCGGGCCGTTTCGATCGCCAGGTGCTGGTGGATCGTCCCGACCTTTCGGGGCGCAAGAAGATCCTCGACATCTACGCCAAGAAGGTGAAGCTGGCCGAAGGGGTGAATCTCGATCAGATCGCCCAGGCCACCAGCGGTTTCGCCGGGGCCGACCTGGCCAATCTGGTGAACGAAGCCGCCCTGCTGGCCGCCCGCGCCTACCGCACCACCGTGGAGCAGGGCGACCTCAACGAAGCGATCGAACGGGTGGTGGCGGGTCTGGAGAAGAAAAGCCGCGTGCTCCAGCCCGACGAGAAGAAGGTGGTGGCCTATCACGAGGTGGGACACGCCATCGTGGGTCACCTGATGCCCGGTGGCAGCAAGGTGGCCAAGATCTCGATCGTGCCGCGGGGCATGGCGGCCCTGGGCTACACGTTGCAGCTGCCCACCGAGGAACGGTTCCTCAACTCCAAGGAAGACCTGGAGGGCCAGATCGCCACCCTGCTGGGGGGACGCTCCGCCGAGGAGATCGTGTTCGGAGAAGTCACCACCGGAGCCGCCAACGATCTTCAGCGCGCCACCGACATCGCCGAGCAGATGGTGGGCACCTACGGCATGAGCGACACCCTCGGCCCCCTCGCCTACGACAAGCAGGGCGGCAGCCGTTTCCTGGGGGGGCCGGCCAATCCCCGCCGTTCGGTGAGCGACTCCACCGCCCAGGAGATCGACAAGGAGGTGCGGGGCCTGGTGGACCGCGCCCACGAGCGCGCCCTGGAGATCCTGAACCACAACCGCGAGCTGCTCGAAGCGATCGCCGCCAAGATCCTCGACAAGGAGGTGATCGAGGGTGACGAGCTCAAGAACCTGCTGGCCTCCAGCACGATGCCCGAGGAGGCCCTGGCGATCGTCTGAGGGGCCGCACCCACCCCGGGTGGCCCCTGCCTGCGGAGAAGGCGGCGGCAGCTTGACGGGCGGGCCTCCGATGCCGGATAAGGGTTGTTTGGGGTGGAGTGATGGTCTCCGGACTTGCCGACCTGCACGGCCGTGATCTGCTCTCCTCCTCCGATCTGAGCGGGAAGCAGACCCTCGATCTCCTGGAACTGGCCTCCCGGCTGAAGCGGGGCGAGCGCAGCATCGACCTGAGCGGCAGGGTGCTGGGTCTGATCTTCAGCAAGGCCTCCACCCGCACCCGGGTGAGCTTCTCGGTGGCCATGGCCCGGCTGGGGGGGCAGACGATCGACCTGCTGCCCACCTTCACCCAGGTGGGCCGTGGCGAACCGATCGCCGACACCGCCCGGGTGCTGAGCCGCTACTGCGATGCCCTGGCGATCCGCACCTTCGGCCAGGAGGAACTGGCCGAATACGCCCACTGGGCCACGATCCCCGTGGTCAACGCCCTCACCGACCTGGAGCATCCCTGCCAGGCCCTGGCCGACTACCTCACCCTTCAGGAGGCCTTCGGGGAGGTGGCCGGGCTCACCCTGGCCTACGTGGGCGACGGCAACAACGTGGCCCATTCCCTGCTGCTCACCGGTGCCCTGCTGGGTGTGAACGTGCGCATCGGCTGTCCGGAGGGCTTCGCCCCCAGCGCCGCCGTGCTGGAGAAGGCGAGGGCACTGGCCGAAGGGAGGTGCGAGCTCTCCCTGGTGCACGAGCCCCTGGCTGCCGTGCGCGGCGCCCAGGCCCTCTACACCGACGTGTGGGCCTCGATGGGACAGGAGGAGGAACACACGGCCCGGGAACAGGCCTTCTCCGGCTGGTGCCTGGATGAGGATCTGCTGGCCGAGGCCGACAGCCGGGCGATCGTGCTGCACTGCCTGCCGGCCCACCGGGGGGAGGAGATCAGCGCCGGGGTGATCGAGGGTTCGGCCAGCCGGGTGTTCGACCAGGCGGAGAACCGCCTCCATGCCCAGCAGGCCCTGCTGGCGGCCCTCCTGGGCGGCGCCTGAATCGCAGCGGATCTGCTGGCCATCCTGGACATCGAGGCCGGTCGGAGGTACATCTGTATCAGAGTCCGCCCCGGGTCCCCAGGCCCGCAGCATCCCGCCCATGCCAGGTCCCGCCGTCCCCCAGCAGGAGCTCACCAGCGCCCAGCAGGAGCTCTACGACTGGCTCGACGACTACATCAGCAGCCACCGCCACAGCCCCTCGATCCGTCAGATGATGGAAGCGATGGGGCTCCGCTCACCGGCGCCGGTCCAGAGCCGCCTGCGCCATCTGCAGCAGAAGGGATGGATCACCTGGCAGGAGGGGCAGGCCCGCACCCTGCAGCTGCTCGGCGGCGGCGGGCGGGCGGGCATCCCCGTGCTGGGGGCCGTGGCTGCCGGTGGCCTGGTCGAACCCTTCGACGACGTGCAGGAGCATCTCGATCTGGCACCGGTGCTCGACACCCGCGGCCTGTTCGCCCTCACGGTGAACGGTGATTCGATGGTGGAGGCCCACATCGCCGATGGCGACGTGGTGCTGCTGGAGCCCGTGAGCGATCCCTCCCGCCTCCGCAACGGAACGATCGTGAGCGCCCTGGTGCCGGGCAGCGGCACCACCCTCAAGCACTTCCACCGCCAGGGCTCCCGGGTGCGGCTCGAGGCCGCCAATCCCGCCTACGAACCGATCGAGCTGCCTGCCGACCAGGTGAGCGTGCAGGGCAGGCTCGTGGCCGTCTGGCGTCAGGTGTGAGGCAGGGGAGCTGCGCCCCTTCGCGTTGTAGGCTCGCCCAGCGTTCGGCAAGGCCACCAGGCCAGCGGGAACTTCCAGCGTTCCTTCCAACCAGCGCACCCATGGGGCCATAGCTCAGCTGGTAGAGCACCTGCATGGCATGCAGGGGGTCAGCGGTTCGAGTCCGCTTGGCTCCATTCCGTTCTCGCCCAACCGGAGGCGTCCAGCCGTGGCTGCCCTGATGGTGGAGTGTCCGCGACGCTGACGGGGCCGCCTACAGCGTCAGGGGCGCCACCGGTTCGATCTCGGGGTGGTCGCCGCCCACCTGGTTGCTGCGCAGCACGAGCGCCGAGGCGCCGTGCTTCAGAAACACACGCACCACGGTGTCGCTGGCCATGCGGGGCAGGGCCGTCCGCCAGCTGCCCAGGGCCCGCAGCACGGTCTCCAGGGGCCGGTCCTCGAGGCTGCTGCCGAGGTTCTCCTCCAGGCTGCGCCAGTCGCTGCGCAGACCTCCGAAGGGCAGCAGGGCCCGGCGCAGGGAGCGATCCAACGCCACCAGGGCCCGGAGTCGCGCCGCCTGGGCGGGCTCCTGCTGCCGCCAGGCCCGCAGGGTGCTGCGATCCCGGGCCCGCAGGTCGGTCTGGAGCTGCTGGATCGCGGCGAAGAGGGCCTGGTTGGAATCCTGGGCGCAGTTGTTGGCGGGGCCCACGAAAGTGGCGCCGGTGCCATCGCCGATCCGGTAGCGGGCGGTCATCGCCGCCAGCTGGCGCTCGAATCCCGACAGGGCCGAGTGTTCCTCCCCTTCCACTTGGAAACTTCCGGTGAAGGGGGGAAAGCGCACCAGGATGTCGGCGATCGGGCGGGTCCCCAGCCAGCCCCACTGCCGGTCTCCCAGATACCGCCAGGCATCCTGGGAGCCCGCGATCACCCCTTCCGGGTTCTGGGCGTACACCTGGTGGTAGCGGGTCACCACGGTGAGTTCATCGGCCAGGGGTTCCCGCACCAGCTCGGCGATGCCGTAGGCGAAATGGCCCACGCAGATGCCCGAGCGCAGGGCCTCCTCCCGCTGCCGCCCGCCGATGCCACCGAACACGTGCACCACCAGCAGGCGATCGCCCTCCCGCCACTGGGCCAGCAGGTCCTCCGGACGCTGCCCCCCTTCCCCCACCAGCACCGATGACACGGTTCCCGGCTGGGGATCACGCCAGGCCTCCCGTTTCACGTAGTGCCAGGCAGCCCGCCGACCGAGAAGTACCCGCTGGGGATCGAAGCGCACCAGGCTGCGGGGCAGCATCGTCTGCACCGCCAGGCCCCCCTCTCCATCGGGCACACCCCCCACGTACCAGCCGGTTGCATTCAGCGCACCCCGCTCGAGGCCCCCGCTGGTGGCCGGCAGGATGCCTTCGCCATTGGCCACCGGCGGGGGCAACCGCAGCCGCAGCTGCTCGCCCTCGAAGCGGCGGGTGGAGGGGTCGAAGGCCACGGCCTCCCAGCAGTCCGCCTCGATCGGCCGCTCGAAGCGCACCAGGGCCAGGGCCACCCCGGTGGTCTGCAGCGGCTCGGAGCCGACCACCAGGCGGAGCGGCTCCCCGCCGGCCCCCTGCCGCACCTCCACGGGCTGGGGCAGGCGCACCATCTGATCGTCCTCCGGCCGGGCCCCGGCCAGGGATTCCAGGGGGGTCACCTGGCGCCAGCGGTCGAGCCGCAGCGGATGCACATTGCCGCGACGCTGGCTGTCGAGGGCCGCGGCGCTGAGGTGCACGTCCTTCACCAGGGGCTGCAGGGGCGGCTGCTCCCAGATCAGGGGCACGATCCGGCCCACCAGCTCCCGCCAGGCCGGCGGAGCGTGGAACACCTCGAACATCACCTCGAACCCAGGACCGTGATGGCGATCCGCCTGGGCCGGAAGGATCAGCCTGCCGATCCAGTCCTCCAGGGGACGCAGGGCCACAGAGGGCAGCGGCTGGCTGTCGCGCTCGATCCGGGGGCGATGCCAGGGGTTGGTGCAGAACCGCTGGTAGTTGTTCAGGGGCTGGTCCACCGGTCCATCACCGACGGAACCCTCCGTGAGCAGGGTGCTCACCAGATCCAGGGTCTGCTGCATGTGGCTGCGGCCGTCCGGCAGCCGGGCGACGTCATCGAAGATGCCCCCGGGAAGTTCGTGACCCACCGGTCCCAGGGAGATCAGGCTCACCTTTCCCTTCCTCCTGGCGCGGTTCCAGAAGGAGAGACCCAGCCAGCGCCAGCGGCCGGGAAAGGCCACGGGCCCGATCCGTTCCACCGGATCCCGACTGCCCACCAGGTGATACACGTGCTCGGCCTGGAGGAAGCCGCCGTTGCCGGCGAACACCCCGCCCAGGGAGATCATCTCCACCGGCGCCTGCAGCAGGCGGCGCAGATGGGGCAGGGCTCCCATCGAGATCTGGCCGCCGCCGCTGAAGCCCAGCAGGGTGATCGGCCTGCCGCTGCCGGGGGCATAACCGTGGCTGGTGAGGCTGGCGGCGATCACCTCGGCCATGCCCTCGTTGTAGATGGGGCCGTAGCGCTGATCCGCCGAGACCGCCACCACCGTGACGTTGCGCAGATTGATCACGATCCCGAGCAGGGTGCGGGGATTGCGCAGCCGCAGCCGGTCCACCCAGCGCCAGAAGCTGGCCAGCCAGCCCGCCTGGGTCATCGGCAGATTGCGCACCGAATAGGGCATCAACCCCCGCACCACGGCGATGTCGTCCGGCAGGCGCTGGGCCAGGCGCCGCAGGAACTCCTCCCCCTCCGGCAACGCCTGATCGGAGGCCTGACCGATGCCGTCGAGGTACACCACCCAGCGGCGCACGGGGCGATCGGAAGTCACCGGTGCCGCCAGAGCTCCCACGGCAGCGGCAGCCTCGGGCGCCTCGTCCTCGAACCAGCCGGCCCACCAGCCCAGGGCCTCCAGGGGCGCGAAGAAGGCGGCGATCAGGAACAGCACCAGGCCGATCGCGATCAGATCCACCACCACTCCGAAGGCGTCGTGCAGGGCCCGCCAGGCCAGATGCAGCAGCAGCCCTCCCCCCGGCACCAGCACGAGGGCCGCCAGGGCGAGAAGCAGGGCGTAGATGCGGCGTTTGGGGGTCATCGGATCAGCGCTGCCTTGAACGATCCGCCCCGGACCTGCCGGAGGCGACCAGATCCTCGAGGCGCCTGCCAGCCACCACCACCTTCCCCCCCGCTGCCCGCTGCTGCAGCCAGCGCCCCAGCCGCATCAGGGGCCGCCCCGCACTGCGCTGCAGGAGGAGCATCACCATCCAGCCCAGCACCAGGGCGGCGAAGGCGCTCCACACCTCCAGGCCGGTGACGGCCCGGAGCCCGACCACGAAGGCGAGGGCGCTCCAGAGGGAGAGCAGCGTGAGCCAGGGCGCGCCCAGGTAGGGCACGGCCCCGAGAAATCCGAACAGCAGCGGGGCATGGGCCACCCCCAGCACCCGCACGATCACCACCAGGGGAACCCCTGCCTCGAAACCGAAGCGGGCGACGAGCCAGGTGCACACGGCCCAGGCCAGGAATCCGATCGCGAAGAGCAGAGCCTCCACCAGCAGACTGAGCAGGAAGCGCAGGGGCGTCACCCGGTTCACGAACAGGATGAAGGCATGGCCGATCGCCTGGGAGAGGCCCGCCAGCAGGGCGATCCACACCCCCACCGCGCTCCAGGGTCCGCTGGTGGACACATCCCGGAAGGCCAGGGGCTGCAGGCCCAGCACGCCGCCCACCACCCCGGCGAAATAGCCAAGCTCCGCGACGCCGCCAGCCATGGGCTCCTCCTTTCTCCGGGGTTGTCGCCGAACGGAAGATACCCAGTCCCCTCGGCCCGTTCGCCATACCGATCGGCGATGGGCCCAGCCTCATTCCGGCGGCGTGGCGTCGCGCACGCTCTCGAAGAGGTCGATGTCCCAGGCCACCAGGTCGCGGCGGATGGCCTCCCCCCGGGCTCGGGGCAGCAGCCGGGCCAGATCCTCCCCGGTGATCACACCCACCAGCGCCCCGGGCTGCTCCACCAGGAACTCCAGGGCGTGCCAGGCGAGGATCGCCGCTCCCACCGCCGTGGGATAGGAGATGTAGGTGGCGCCGGCATAGGGGGAATTCAGCAGTTCCTGATAGCGCAGGTAGCTGAGGCCCACGGTCTCGATCACCGTCTGCCGGTCATTGCGCACACTCTCGGTGACCCGGATCTCGGCGGCGGCGGCGAAGTGGGCACGGCGGATCACGCCGTTGCGCAGATACTCCTCGATGCGCCGCGGCTTGTTCATGCCCGGCAGGATGGCCCGCACCATGGCCTCCACGGTGAGCTCGCTCTGCTGGGGCAGGGTGCGCTTCGAGAGCAGATTGAGCTGGAACAGCGCCTTCACCAGCTCCACCTCCGACCCACCCGTGTAGATCCCGATCGCTTCGATGTCGGGGAAGGAGCGATGCAGCGACAGCAGCTCCTCCTGGTAGAGGGGGTACTGGCGAATCGGTGCCGGCTCGTGGGGGAAGGCGTAGGTGCGGGCGGCGCTGAAGGGCTCCAGCACCTGGATCCGGCCGTCCCGCAGCAGCCGGGGCTGCTCTGCCAGTTCCTCCAGGGCCACCAGAGGCGACCAGGAGAACACCACCTCATCGGAGTCGATGTCCTCCAGCAGGTAGAGGTCCACGCTCTCGATCTCGAGTTCACGGCGATGGGCGCCCTGCAATTCATGCAGCCGCTGACCGATCAGGAAATTCGTGACCCCCGGTGAGATGCCGAGATTGATCAGCGCCATCCGCCCCTTCCCCCGCAGATCGGCATCGAAGCCGTACTGGGCGAAGGTGAGGGTGCGCTCGGTGGTGTCGTCATACATCTCGGAGGCCAGATCCACCGTGTGGGCATCGATGCGCAGAGCCAGCTCCTGCATCGGCAGGTTGAACCCCGGCTGGGCGGCATTCACGAGCAGGGTCGCTCCGCTCAGCTGGTGTTCGTGGCCGGAGCTGCCGGCGAACACCGGGGCGAAATCGGCCACACCGATGAACTCGATCCGATCGAACAACCGTTCCGCGTGGAAGAGGGCATCACGGGCCAGATCCGGATTGAGAACGAACACGGCGAATTCGACCGGCACGCCATCCCGCTCGGCCAGTTCCGAGAAGCAGATGAGCATCGCCGAACCCACCGCTCCCAGCCCGAAGAACACGATCCGGGTGGGCGGAAGCGAAGCCTCGGCGGGCGGGGCCATGGGGAACCTGATGGGCCGGAGTCCGCCAACCTAGGAAGGGCCGGCAGGGAGGGCCCGCATGGCCACACCCGCGAGCAGAACCCCCAGCAGTGGACCTTCTCCCCAGCGGTCGTAAGGGGTGAGCGCCGCGCGGGGCTCCACGGTCATCCAGCCGCTGGTGCTGATGCCGGGCCGCAGCTCACTGCGCAGGTCCCCCCGCCCATCCACCACCAGACTCGGCCCGGTGTTGGCGGCACTCACCAGCCAGCGGCCGGTTTCGATCGCCCTCAGGCGGGCGAGGGCACGGAACTGGCCCTGCAGCAGGGCCGGGTAGGGATCGAGGTTGGCCGTGGCCAGCAGCCAGCCGGCGCCCGCACGGCTGGCCGCCGCCAGGGCCGCCCCATCGGAGAGTTCGTAACAGATGGCCACCCCGATCGCCCCGGCAGGCCTGGGCAGGAGGCGCGAGGGCGGGCCGGGCTCGATCCCACCCACCGCCGAGAGACCGCTCCAGCGCCACAGCCCGGCCAGCGGAACCCATTCACCGAGGGGCACCACCCGGTGCTTGTCGAGCCAGCCATCGGGAACGGTGCTGCCAGGGGCGAACCGCAGCACGCTGCTGCGCTGTTCCTCCCCCTCCCAGCGGAAGCCGCCGCTGAGCACCTCCACGGTCGCCGGCTGCGGCAGCCCCTGCCCCAGGGGCAGGGCGCCCTCGGGCAGCACCAGGGCCGTGATCGGCGCAGCCTGGGTGACGGAACCGGCCCGGCGCTCGGCCGCCTCCAGGAGGTCCAGCAGGCGGCGGCGCTGGGAGGCCTCGAACTTGCTGCGGGTGGGGATCGCCGGCTGCAGCACGAGCAACCGTTCCCCCTCGGGCCCAGGGCCCGGAGCGGCGGCCAGGGAGGCGCCGCCCGAGAGGTGGGCGCCCAGCAGGAGCAGGGCGGTGGCCATCCCCCAGCGACCCCTCTGGCGGGAGTTGGTGAGAAAGCTCCAGAGACACCAGCCCACCAGCAGCTGAAGGGCCGCCACCGCTCCAGAACCGGCCAGGGCCGCCACTCCGGCCAGGGCACGGTCTCCCGGCAGGGCCGAGGACCCCAGCCCCAGCCAGAACAGGGGCCCCCGGGCCAGCAGCACCTCCCCCAGGCCCCAGAGACAGGCACCGATCACGGCCGTGCTGGGCCGGGTGGCATCCAACCGCAGCACCAGGACCCACCAGCCCATCACCAGCAGGCCGCCCAGGAGCCCGCAGAGCAGCCAGAGCAGCAGGCAGATCGGCAGGCTCAGCGGAGCCGGCACACCGAGCCAGTCGAGGGGATGGAGCCAGAGCAGCCAGCGGTGGCTCACCAGCACGGCGGCCAGCCCCCAGAGCAGGGCTCCGGGCCATCGGGGAGATCTGCCGGGGGCCGGGGTCGGGGAACCGGCCATCGACCACAGCACCGCCAGGGCCGGCCAGAGCAGCCAGGGCCAGCCCAGGGGAGGCAGGGAAAGGCCGGCCAGCAGGCCTGCTCCCGCCGGGACGACGGCGACCGTGATCCACCAGCGTCGACGGTCATTGCCCATGGCCAGGAACCCTAGGAAGGGCCAATCTCAGGAGAGCGTCTCCATGAGAGACGTTCCCGCCGCCTTCTCAAGGAATCGCACTTCATGGACCAGGGCAATCTGCTGCAGATGCTGCTGCTGCGTGGCCTCGGCACCACCTCGCTGGTGGCCGACCGACTGCGCTACGTCAGCCAGGAATGGGTGCGGAGCGGCAAGCTCGATCCCAGCCATGCCTCCGCCCTGGTGGAGGACGTGCTCCGGGCCCTGAAGGGCGAAACCCCCGAACTGGAGCACCAGGCCGAGCGCCAGCTGGAGCGCAACCGCGACCAGCTGCTGCAGGACCTGGGGCTGGCCCGCCAGAGGGAACTCGATGAGCTGCGGGGCCGCATCGACCGTCTGGAGCAGATGCTGCGCCAGCGTCAGACGAACGGCGAATTCCCCGACTGAACCGCTCCCGGCCGAATCCCTGGGCCGGAGGCGACCGAAGCGGCTGGCAGAATCGGCTCCTCCTCCTGCCCAGCCATGCGCGACATCCTGATCAGCGTGGGGGTCTTCCTGACCTGCCTGCTGGTGGCCCTGGTCAGCCAGCTGGTGGCCCCCTCCACCGTGGGGGCCGCCCCTCCCGCCAGCGCGATCGAGCGGCCCGCCCCGGCCGCTGCCACCCTTGCCGCCGTGGCGCCTCCCCTCGAACTCGATCCCGAAGATCCCAACCCCACCCTCTTCGCCATGGCTCCCGACTCCTCAGCTGACGCCCTCGCCGCCGGAGGGGCCGCCTCCCTCGGAGGCGAGATGGTGGCCCCCAAGGAGAGAGTCACCTCCAGCGGTCTGCGCATCACCGATCTGGAGGTGGGCGATGGCGCCGAGGCCCGCTCCGGCCAGACCGTGGTGGTCCACTACCGCGGCACCCTGGAGAACGGCACCGAGTTCGACAGCAGCTACGGCCGCGGACCCTTCAGCTTCCCCCTCGGGGGCGGCCGGGTGATCAAGGGCTGGGATGAGGGCGTGGCCGGGATGAAGGTGGGTGGCAGACGCAGGCTCGTGATCCCTGCCGATCTGGGCTACGGCTCCCGCGGCGCCGGTGGGGTCATCCCCCCGGATGCCACCCTGATCTTCGAGGTGGAACTGCTGCGGGTGGGCGGCTGAGCCATCCGAACCGTCGCGGAGACGATCGTTAGGATGCCGGCGCCGATCCAGCTGCCCGATCGGCCACCACCCAGAACGAACGGATCTTGACATGGCTCATCAGCTGCCCGCGCTGCCCTACGGCCTCGACGCACTCGAGCCCCACATCTCCCGCCAGACCCTCGAGTTCCACCACGGCAAGCACCACGCCGCCTACGTGGCCAACCTCAACAAGGCGATCGATGGAACCGATCTCGCCGACAAGAGCCTCGAGGAGGTGATCACCACCGTTGCCGGTGATGCCGGCAAGGCGGGAATCTTCAACAATGCCGCCCAGATCTGGAACCACAGCTTCTACTGGCAGTGCATGAAGCCGGGAGGTGGTGGGTCCCCCAGCGGTGCCCTGGCCGAGAAGATCGCCGCCGACTTCGGAAGTTTCGATGCCTTCGTGGAGCAGTTCAAGACCGCCGGCGCCACCCAGTTCGGCAGCGGCTGGGCCTGGCTGGTGCTCGACGGCGGCAGCCTGAAGGTCACCAAGACGGGTAACGCCGACCTGCCCCTGGCCCACGGCCAGAAGGCCCTGCTCACCATGGATGTGTGGGAGCACGCCTACTACCTCGACTACCAGAACCGCCGCCCCGATTACATCACCACCTTCCTCGACAAGCTGGTGAACTGGGACTTCGTGGCCGCCAACCTGGCCGCGGGCTGAACCCCGCAGCAGCTGAACCCCTCAGCGGCTGAACTCCTCAACCGATGGCGTCGCCCAGCACCGCCTCCGGCGGAATCCACATGGCGTCGCCATAGGAGAAGAAGCGGTACTGCTGCTCGATCGCTTCGCCATAGAGATCGAGCAGCCGCTTGCGGCCGATCAGGGCGCTCACCAGCAGCAGCAGGGAACTGCGGGGCAGGTGGAAGTTGGTGAGCAGGCCCTGCACCACCCGGAACCGGAATCCCGGTCGGATCACCAGGTCCACCGGACCGGCATGGGGCCGCAGCACACCGCCATGGAGGGCCGCCACGCCTTCCAGGCTTCGCACGCTGGTGGTGCCCACGGCGATCACCCGCCCCCCCCGCTGCCGGCAGGCGGCCACGGCCGCTACCAGCTCAGGGCTCACTTCCACCCATTCGCTGTGCAGCTGCAGCTGGCGCAGATCCTCGGTTTCCACCGGCCGGAAGGTGCCGAGCCCCACGTGCAGGGTCACCCGGGCCAGATCGATCCCCCGGCTGGCGAAGGCCTGCAGCAGCTCGTCGCTGAGGTGGAGACCCGCGGTGGGTGCCGCCGCCGACCCGGGCCGCTCCGCGTACCGGGTCTGGTAACGGTCGGCATCACCGGCCCGGTGCCCATGGATGTAGGGGGGCAGCGGAATCGTGCCGTAGCGCCGCAGCAGGGGCTCCAGGGAAGGGGCGTCGTCGCAGCCCGGCGGGAACCTCACCAGGCGGCCGCCGCTTCCCGGATCCGGGCCGAGCACCTCCACCTTGAGGGGATCCAGGCCGGGAGCCTCCACCTCCAGCCGTTCTCCCGGCCCCAGCCGTCGGGCCGGCCGCGCCAGACACAGCCATACGCCCTGGCCCCGGGGCTCGAGCACCAGCAGCTCCACCCGACCCCCGGAGGCTCGCCGCGCTGCCAGACGGGCATGCAGCACCCGGGTGTCGTTCACCACCAGCAGGTCCTCCGCCCGGAGTTCCTTCTGCAGGTCCCACACCGTCAGGTGCCGGGCCCCTGATCCCGGCTCCAGCGCCAGCAGGCGTGCGGCATGGCGGGGTTCCACCGGCCGCTGGGCGATCCGCTCGGGCGGCAGGTGGAAGTCGTAGCTGGAGAGTCGGTGATCGGCGGGGTCGATCAGAGGGCGAGGCTCTCCGGTCGGGTTTCGATCAGCTCCGCCAGATCCTTCAGGAACGCGGCGGCGTGGGTGCCGTAGATCACCCGGTGATCGGCCGTGAGGTTCACCTGCATCTGCCGTTTCACGGCGATCGAGCCATCCCTGCCGGCCACCACCGAGGGCCGGGAAGCGGCCACCGCCAGGATGGCGCCGGTGCCGGGCGGAAGGATCGCATCGAAGCGATCGACCCCGAACATGCCCAGGTTGGAAAGGGTGAACGTGCCGGTGCTGTACTCCTCCGGCTTGAGCTGCTTGCTGCGGGCGCGGTTCACCAGGTCGGCCCAGCTGCGGGACAGGCTGTAGAGGTCGGTGCGGTCGGCCTGGGCCAGCACCGGGGTGATCAGGCCCCCGTCCTCCATGGCCACGGCCACCGCCACGTTCACGGCTTCGGGGTAGGTCATCCCCCCTTCGCCGGCGGCGGCATTCACCTGGGGATGGCGGGCGAGCACCACGCCCACCGCCTTGGCCAGCAGGGCGGTCATGGTGACCCCCTTGGGCTTCACCTGCTTGTAGAAGGCATCGAGCTTGTCGGTGGTGATCGTGTAGCCGACGTGGAAGCAGGGGACCGCCAGGCTGGCGTTCATGTTGCGAACGACGGCCTGCTGGAGGGTATTGAAGGGAACGGTCTCACCGGGACGGCCGAAGGCCTGACCGGCCGGAGCCGCTGCCACCGAAGCGGCGGCGCCGTTGCCGCCGGTGGCAGCGGGGGCCACGGCGGGCGAACTGCCCTCGGCCACTCTCGGCACCGAAACGGCCTGACCGCCGGCCCGTTCCACGTCCTCGGCCTGGATGCGGCCATGGGGTCCACTGCCGCGCAGGGATTCGAGGGCCACCCCCAGCTGGCCCGCCAGCTTGCGGGCCCGCGGTGTCGCCACGATCCGACCCGATCCGGAAGCGACGGGAACGGCGGCCGGGGGAGCAGCCACCGGCACCGGGGGGGCAGCTGCCGGAGCGGGGGGCGCCGGCTGGGGCGGAGGCGCCGGGGTGGCCGCAGCAGGGGCTGCCGCCGCAGGGGCCGGGGCTGCCGCAGGAGCGGGGGCTGCCGGGGCGGGAGCCTTCGCCCGCGCTTCGGCGATCTCCGCCTCGGTCTCCACGATCAGGGCGATGGTGTCGCCCACCGGAGCAGTGCTTCCAGCCTCCAGCAGCACCGTTGCCAGGTAGCCCTCATGGAAGGCCTCCACGTCCATGTCGGCCTTGTCGGACTCGACCACGAGCACCGACTCGCCCCGCTCGACCCGATCGCCGGGCTTCTTCAGCCACTCCACGATCTTGCCCTCCGTCATCGTGGAGCTGAGGGCGGGCATGAAGATTTCGTGGGTGGCCAACGGAACGATTCCGCACGATTGGGGGGAGTTTACCCAGCCCCCTCCATCGCCTCGATCACCCCGTCACGCACGAGCACTGCCGCCTGGAGCTTCTCCACCAGGTTGTCACCCACGCGCACGTCGCAGAAACTCTCCAGCTGGCCCTGCTCCACGATCTGTTCCATCTCCAGTTCCCGCACCTGACGCTGCTGATCGAGCACCTGGCGTTTCTGCTCCTCCAGCTCGGCCCGCTTGGCCGCCACCTGCTGCTGCAGGGAACCCACCTGCTCCTGCACCCGGGGATCAAGGGGATTGGCGCTCTGGCGGCGGATCTCATCCACCAACCGTTGGCCTTCCTGCTCGAGCTGGGCCAGCTGCTGGTCGAAGTTGCTGAGGGCGGTGCTGAGCTCACGCTCCGCATCCTCCTTCCAGCGGGGGGTGACCACGGCTCTCACCGTGATCGAGCGCTTGATGGTGAAGGCTGAGGCGTCGGCCATGGAAGGGGATCGGCAGCATCCAGGGTGTCAGCCTGCCAGGGAGGGGGTCAACCGCCATAGAGGGCGGTGATCGCCCCGGCATCCCTCTCGGCGATCCGGTCGCGGCGCTGCTTGAGGGTCTGGGTGAGCAGGCCGTTCTCCAGGGAGAAGGGTTCCACCAGGGCCACACCGCCGAGCCGCTCGTCGGGACGCGATCCGGGCCGGGCCGCCAGGATCCGGTTGCATTCCCGTGTCAGGGCCCGCAGCAGGGCCGGCTCCGCCACTCCTGCTGCCAGCTGGTCGGGGTCCGGGGCCGGCAGGCCGGCAGCCACCGCGAAGGCAGCCAGCGATTCGGTGCGGGGGACCAGAAGGGCGCCGAGCTGCTTGCGGTCCTGACCCACGAGCATCACCTGCTCCACCAGGGAGCTGGCCACCAGCGCCTCCTCCAGCGGCCCGGGTTCGATGTTCTCGCCACTGCTCAGCACGATCGTGTCCTTGGCGCGGCCGGTCAGCACCAGGGAGCCATCGGGCAGGAGACGGCCCAGATCTCCCGTGTCGAACCAGCCATCGGGGTCAAGCACCTTCGCGGTGGCTTCGGGTTTGCCGAAATAGCCCTCCATCACCTGGGGCCCGCGGGCCAGCACCCTGCCCCTCTGCCCCAGAGCGAGGAGCGCGCCGCTCTCGGGATCGACGATCCTCAGCTCCGTTTCGGGCAGCGGCTGGCCGGCACCGCCGCGGCGGTTGCACCAGCGCCGACGACAGGTGAGCACCGGGCTGGTCTCCGTGAGGCCGTATCCGACCAGCAGCTCGATCCCGATCGCCTCGAAGAACCCGTCCACGTGAATCGCCAGGGCGCCACCGCCGCTGATGGCGGTGCGCAGCTGCCCTCCCACCAGCTGAGAGCGCACCTTCGGCCAGAGCACCCTGCCGGCAAGGGCATGGAGGGGCCAGCGCAGGGCGGCTTCGGCGGCGGCCGCCAGGCGGGCAGCGGGGCCTTCGGCATCGAGGGTGAGATCGAGGGCCCGGCGGCGGGCCAGGGCATAGGCGCTGCTGTTGGCCAGAGCGCCCCGCAGCAGCTTCTGCCGCGAGGCGGGCATGGCGTCGAGGGCTTCCTCGAAGCCCGAAAGCAGGGCCTCCCACAGACGCGGCACGCTGATCAGGTAGGCCGGCCGCACCTTCTGCAGATCGTTCCGGAGATGCCTGAGGGTGGTGTAGGTCTGGCGGCAGCCACAGGAGAGCAGGAAATATTCCGCTGTGCGCTCATAGGCATGCCAGATCGGCAGCACGCTCAGCACCCGGTCTCCCGGGTGCGGGGCCACGGCCACCCCGAGGGTGCGCACCTGATGGAGCAGGTTGGCGTGGGAGAGGGGCACGCCCTTCGGCTGCCCCGTGGTGCCGGAGGTGTAGAGCAGGGTCGCCAGCCGTTGCTCCCCCCCTTCGGGCGCCGGCGGCAGGGGGGAATCGGCGCCACGCCGCAGCAGCTGCTCCCAGCTCAGGCAGGGCACCTCCCCCACCGCCGGAAGGGAGGCCGGACTGGCCTCGTCCTCGAGCAGCACCACGAAGCGCAGACGCTCCAGAGCGTTGGGGGGGAGTTCCAGCCGTTCCAGCAGGGCGGCCGATTCCGCCACCAGGCCCACGGCGCCGGAATCGGCCAGGATGTAGCGAAGTTCCTCCTCCGGCGCGGCGCTGCCGCGCACCGCATCGGCGGCACCGCAGCGCATCAGCCCCTGGTCCGCCACGAGCCAGCGCGGTCCGTTCTCAGCGAACAGGGCCACCACATCGCCGGGCTCCACCCCCAGGCAGGCGAAACCGGCCGCCGCCCGCTCGATCCGCTCCCGCAGGGCGCGGAAGCTGAGGGTTTCCGGGTGCCGGGCGTGGGGGGCTTCCAGGGCCACCGCATCCCCGTGCAGGCGTTCGAGTTCCCGCCAGAGCTCCTCCAGGCCGGCGAGATGGCGCCAGTCGTGGCGCAGAGCCAGGGCCGCGAGATCCTCCGGGCTGCCGCTCCAGCGGATCTGGGCTCCGGAAGGAAGGACGCTGGAGGACATGGGCAGAGGGCAAGGGCGTGGGCCAACCCTTACCACCCTTCCAGTCGCTGGGCCGGCCCCGGTTCCTGCAGAAGGAGACCGAAACGGCGGGCGAAGGCGGAGAGCAGCGCGGGCCGCACCTCCTCCGGGGTGAGCCGCTCTGACCAGTCGACCAGTCGGCCCACGGGCCGGTCGCGGATGCCGCAGGGCACGATCGCGTCGAAGCCCTCCAGGGAACAGGAAACATTCAGCGCCAGCCCGTGCTGGGTGATCCATCGGCGGGCGCCCACCCCGATCGCCGCCACCTTCCGCCCCTCCCGCCACACCCCCGTGAGCCCCTCGCAGCGCTCCCCCGGCAACCCCAGCTCGATCAGCAGGTCGAGCACCACGGCCTCCAGCTGCCGCAGGTAGCGATGCAGATCGGCGCCGTGGCGCTGCAGGTTGAGCACCGGGTAGAGCACCAGCTGTCCCGGCAGGTGGTGGGTCACCTCACCCCCCCGGTCGATGCGGAAGAGGGGCAATGGCGGAGAGGCCGGATCGAAGCCCAGATGGGCCGTGCTGGCACCCCGGCCCAGGGTGTAGCAGGGCTCGTGCTCCACCAGCAGCAGAGCGTCCGGTCCTTCCGGGTCGGCCAGCAGCCGGCGCTGCAGTTCTCGCTGCCAGCTCCAGGCCCGGGGGAAGGGCACCGGATCGGACGCTTCAAAAAGGATTGCGGAGAACCTGGAGGTCATGGCGAACCGTTCCTAGCGTGCAGCCAACCGGCCCACCGCGAGCCTCACCGCCCGGGGCCGGCCCCGCCCGGACTGCTGGCATCCGATGAAACTCCTGATCCATGGACGCAACCTCGAGATCACTCCGGCCATCCGGGAATACACCGAAACCAAGCTCACCCGGGCCATCAATCACTTCGACGACATGGTGAAGGAGGCGGACGTCCACCTCTCGGTGGCCCGCAACCCCCGGGTGCCCCAGCAGACCGCGGAAGTCACGATGTATGCCAACGGCACCGTGATCCGGGCCCAGGAGCGCAGCGAGAACCTCTACGCCAGCATCGATCTGGTGGCGAGCAAGCTCAGCCGCCAGCTCCATCGCTACAAGGACCGCCTCACCGCAAGGCAGCACGGCCCCGGGCCCCGCAGCGCCACCCACCTCGGCGAAGTGGAGCCGGCCCAGGATCTGCCCATGGGCGATTCCCTCATCGAGGGCAGGGAACCGGTGCTGCCCCACCGCGGCGTGCGGCGCAAGTATTTCGCCATGCCGGCCATGACCCTGGAGGAGGCCCTGCACCAGCTCGAGCTGATCGACCATGACTTCTACGTGTTCCGCGATGCCGCCAGCGGCCAGATCCAGGTGGCCTACCGCCGCAACCACGGTGGGTTCGGCGTGATCCAGCCCCGGGACGCGTGAGGCAGGACCTGCCGGATCTGGCTCCCCTGATCGATCACGCCCTGCTGGATCCCCATCAGGGGGTGGATGCGGTGCGGCGCTGCTGCGAGGAGGCCCGCCACTTCGGCTTCGCCGGGGTGTGTCTGGCCTCCCGCTGGATCGCCGCCGCCCGGGAATGCCTGCCGGTGGGCGGCAGCGTGAAACTCGTTTCGGTGGTGGGCTTTCCCTTCGGAGCCGTGCCCTCCTCCGTGAAACGGGCTGAAGCCGAGGCCGCCAGCGAGGCCGGCGCCGACGAACTCGACGTGGTGCCCGATTTCGGGGCGCTGGCCGATCGGCAGGGCACCGCCGTGCTCGACGATCTGGCCGCCGTCACCGATCTGGGCCTGCCCGTGAAGGTGATCCTGGAGATGGGAAGACTCGATCCGGCTGCCCTTGAGCTGCTCGTGGAGGTGAGCGTGGACGCTGGCGCCCGCTTCCTCAAGACCGGCAGCGGCTTCGGCCCGCCGGTCACCCCCTCCCAGGTGCGGCACCTGCGGGAACTGGTGCGGGGCCGGGCAGCGGTGAAGGCCTCGGGGGGCATCGCCGCTCTGGAGCTGGCCCTGGACCTGGTGGAGGCGGGCGCCGATCGGCTCGGCACCAGCCGGGGCGTTGCCCTGATGCAGGCCCTGCGGGACTACGCCACCTCCCCCTCGCCCGGGAGCTGATCCTGCCCGTGCCGGAGCTCGTCCTGGAGGGCCTCGCCCTCACCTCCCGGGCCCTCGGGGAAAACGACCGGCTGCTCACCCTGCTCAGCGAGAACGAGGGGCTGACCCGGCTGGCGGTGCCGGGGGCGCGCCGGCCCAGGAGCAGCCTGGCGGCGGCGGTGCCGCTCACCCTCCTGCAGCTCCAGGTGGGGGGTGGTGGTGACCTGCGTCGGGTGCGGCAGCTCCGGGTGCTCCATGCCCACGGAACCCTGGGGCAGCGCCTGGAAACCCTGGCGGCCGCTCAGGCCCTGGCGGAACTCTGTCTGGCGATGGTGCCGAACGGGGCCCCGGTGCCGGGGATACTGGCCGATCTGTTGCTGCAGCTCGGCAGGCTGGAAACGGTGGTGAGGGAGAGGAGCGAAAGGGTGGAGGCCCTGGCGGTGGCGGTGCAGGGTGCGGTGCACCTGCTGGCGCTGGGGGGCTATGCCCTGCCCCTGCAGACCTGCTGCCGCACCGGGACTCCCCTCCATCCCCCCCTGGGGGACTGGGAATGGCGCTGCAGCCTCGTGCCGGGGGAAGGGCTGGCGATCGGACGACTGCCCGGGGCACGGGTCGCCCTCAATCCCTCCGAACTGGCCCTGCTGCAGCGCCTGCTGCGCGCCGGCCCGCCCCTCAGGCGGGACGGCACCCTGATGGGCCCCGAGCCGGCCTGGCTGCGACTGCTCGCTCTGATCGAAGCCTGGTGCACCGAGCATCTCGTTCGTTGCCCCCGGGCCTTCAGACTGCTGCGCACGGCGATCGACGCCCAGCCGGCAACCCTTTCATGAGTGACATCGGGCGCGACGCGACCCTTCCGGACGGACGGGAGACCGGACTGGGGGCGGTTCTGGCCCTGCCGGGCTTCCGCCGCCTGTGGGTCGGCCAGATCCTCTCCCAGCTGGCCGACAAGTTCTACATCGTGCTGATGGTGTTCCTGATCGCCCAGTACTGGGTGACGGACAACCCCCAGGCCGACACGGCACTGGCCGAGGCGGCCGCGGCCATGCGCATCGACCTGGAGACCCGGGCCCAGGTGATCACCCTGCTGGCGACGGGGATCTACGTGGCCAACACGATCCCCGCCATGCTGCTCGGCACGGTGGCGGGGGTGTGGGCCGATCGCTGGCCCAAGCGCTCCGTGATGGTGGCCAGCAACGGCCTGCGGGCAGCCCTGCTGATGCTGGCTCCCCTCTGTCTGATCAAGGGGCCGGAGTGGCTGGGTCTGAGCTGGGGGTACTGGGCCCTGGTGGCGATGACCTTCCTCGAATCGGTGCTGACCCAGTTCTTCGCCCCGGCCGAGCAGGCCGCCATCCCGCTGCTGGTGCCTTCCCACCAGCTGCTGGCCGCCAACTCGGTGTATCAGGTCACCAGCATGGCCGCCACGATCGTGGGGTTCGCCCTGGGGGATCCGATCCTGCGGGCCCTGCGCAGCGCCCTGGCCCAGGTGGGGATCCGCGGTGGTGAATTCCTGCTGCTGCCGCTCTGCTACGGCCTGGCGGCGATCGTGATCAGCGGCATCGTCCTCAAGGAGCTCCCCCGCCAGATCCGCAGCGTGACCGTATGGGAGGAGATCGGCGAGGGTCTGCAGGTGCTGCGGGAACGGCCGAGCGTGCGCTCGGCGATGCTCCATCTCGTGCTGCTCTACAGCCTGCTGGCAGCGTTGTATGTGCTGGCCATCAGCCTGGCAGCAGCGATCAGCGGGCTGGGGCCCACCCGCTTCGGCACCCTGCTGGCGATGAGCGGAGTGGGACTCGCCCTCGGAGCCCTCAGCATGGCCCAGCTGGGGGATCGCTTCAGCCGGCGCATGCTCGCCTCCACCGGGCTGGGCACGATCGCCTTCTGCCTGGTCCTGCTGGGCCAGCTGCGCGGCAACCTCGTGTTCACCCTGCTCCTCTGCGCCCTGCTGGGGGTCGGGGCGGCCCTGCTGGCGATCCCCGCCCAGACCACGATTCAGGAGGACACCCCCGAGGACCAGCGGGGCAAGGTGTTCGGCCTGCAGAACAATCTGATCAACATCGCCCTGAGCCTGCCCCTGGTGCTGGCCGGCACCGTGGTGAGCCGCTACGGCCTCCTGCCGGTGCTGTGGGGCCTGGCGGCGGTCGCCGCCGTGGCGGCCCTGAGCGAGCGGCCCTGGCGGCGCTGCTAGCTTGCCGTTCTGGACGCAGGTGCGCGGTGCCTCACATTGCCTGGCTGGGCAAGAAATCCCCGTTCTGCGGCAACGTGACCTACGGCCTGAGCATCACCGAATCCCTGCGCCAGCGGGGCCATTCGGTGAGTTTCATCCATTTCGACACCCCGGCCACAGGTCTGGGGCGCATGGAGGTGGCCTCCGGCCTGGCGGCGGCCTCCGCAGGCCAGGTGAACGGTCCCTCCGGCTGGCCCGAGGTGACCCTGCCCTATCTGGTCAAATCCCAGGTGTACACGATCCCCTCGCCCGGGGCCCAGCGGGAGCTGAGGGAGTCGCTGGAGCGACTGCGCCCCGATCTGGTCCACGCCAGCCTCACCCTCTCCCCCCTGGATTTCCGGCTTCCGGAGCTCTGCCACCAGCTGGGCCTTCCTCTCGTGGCCACCTTCCACCCCGCCTTCGACGCGGGCATGCGCAATCTCACCGCCGGAACCCAGCAGCTCACCTACCAGCTCTACGCGCCCAGCCTCAGCCGCTACGACCGGGTGATCGTGTTCTCCGAGGTGCAGGCGGAAGTGCTCCAGCGGCTGGGGGTTCCCCAGGAGCGCCTGGCGGTGATCCCCAACGGGGTGGACACGGACTTCTGGAAACCGGCTTCTCCCCTGCCCAGCGCGGAACTGGAGGAGTTGCGACGCCGCTTCGCCGGCCGCAGGGTCTTCCTCTACATGGGCAGGGTGTCCACCGAGAAGAACGTGGTGGCCCTGCTGCGGGCCTGGCGGCTGGTGCGACCGGAGGGTTGCGTGCTGGTGGTGGTCGGTGACGGCCCCCTGCGCCCTTCCCTGCAGAGCGGCAGTGAGGCCGATGTGATCTGGTGGGGCTACGAGTCCAGCCCGTCGATGCGGGTGGCCCTGCTGCAGCTGGCGGAGGTGTTCCTGCTGCCCTCCCTGGTGGAGGGGTTGTCGTTGGCGCTGCTGGAGGCGATGGCCTGCGGCACCGCCTGCGTGGCCACCGACGCCGGTGCCGATGGGGAAGTGCTGGAGAAGGGAGCCGGCATCGTGATCAGCACCCAGGGCGTCACCACCCAGCTGCGTACCCTGCTGCCGGTCCTGCGGGACCAGCCGGTGCTCAGCGCTGAACTGGGCCGACGGGCACGGGCGAGGGTGCTGGAGCGCTACACCCTGACAGGCAATATCGATGCCCTGCTGCGGCTGTACCGGGAGCTCATCCATCAGCCCCTGGCCGCCTGAGCCTCATCTGCGTCCCTCCTGGGAGCCGCTCCGGGAGCCGCTTCAGTAGCGCTCGGGCCTGGCCTTCTGCCAGGTGGGCTCCCAGCCGGCGCTGCCCAGCCGGGCCGCCCGCTCCTCCAGCCTGCGGCGATCCAGCCGCCAGAGCCGGTAGAGGCCCGAGCGGTCGAGCTCGAGAGGATCGAGCCCCTGCCAGAACGGCTTGAGGGATGTCTTCCGATCGATCACCACCAGCAGGGTGGGCTGGCGGTCGGGGGGACCCGGATTCTGGCCCGGTCGCCGCTCCCGCCGCAGCCGGTCCGCAAGATTCATCAGCCCATCCTCCTGGTCGCCCTCGTAGATCACCACCCGCCGGCTGTAGTAGTGCAGGGAGGGCTTGAGGATGCCCACCATCGCCAGTGGTTCGGCGGGGCGCTCCTCCCGGATCAGGGCCGAGGCGATGGCGCGCACCGGTTGCCCCCGCAGACGATCGCCGAGGGCCCAGAGCGGCAGCAGGGCCGCAGGCACGAACAGCACCAGGGGCAGCTGCAGCCCCAGAAGCCGCAGGGGGGGCCTGCGGGCCCGCAGCAGCCATCCAGCCAGGGCTGCCAGCAGCCAGCAGAATCCGGCCACGGGAAGGTGGCCGCTGGCGAGGATCGCTGAGGGCAGACCGGGCAGCTCGGGCTCCACGATCAGGGGAACCCAGAGCCGGCCGGCGAGGAACACCCCTGCCAGGAGCAGCGCCAGCAGCAGGCTTGCGTTCCAGGCCCAGCGGGCGGCCCGATCAGCGGGCGACCAGGCCGTCTGGGCGGTGATGGCGATCAGCAGGCCGGCGGCGGGGATGGCCGGCAGCCAGTAGCTGGGCAGCTTGGTGGCGGCCACGGTGAAGAACAGCAGCACCGCCAGCAGCCAGCAGGCGGCGAACCGTCCGAGGGAGTCCCCCGGCGGCAGGGGCAGACGGGGACGGGAGCCCAGGGGCAACGGGCCGAGGCAACGGCCCAGGCCCAGCAGCAGCAGGGGCGTGACAGGAAGGCTGGCGATCACCAGCACCGGAACGAAGAACCACCAGGGCTGCAGGTGGTCGTTGACCACGGCTGTGAAGCGCTGCAGGTTGTGATACCCGATGAAGCTGTCCCAGAAGGGACGCCCTTCCACAGCCAGGGCCAGGAGATACCAGGGAAGGGCCACCAGGGCGGTGAGCAGCAGGCCGGGAAGGGGACGGAGCCGCCGACCCAGGCCGGTGAGATCCGCCTGGAGCCAGCCGAAGAGCACCAGCGTGAGACCGGCGAGCACGACGGCCACGGGCCCCTTGGCCAGCACCGCCAGCCCCAGCACGGGCCACATCGGCCACCAGGGTCCCTGCGGGGCGGCATAGGTGCGCCAGGCGATCAGCAGGGTGAAGGCCACCAGGCAGCTGAACAGGGCATCGCTCACGGCGATCCGCCCCCACAGCAGCACCAGGGGAGAGAGGGCGAAGGCCAGCGGGGCCGTGAGCGCCGTGAGGCTGGTGCTGGCCTGGGAGGGTCGATCCCCCATCGGCAGCGGCTGGGGCCAGCGCAGCAGGGTATCGGCCAGGCCCAGCATCACCGCCACCGTGGCCAGGGCCGACGGCAGGCGGGCGGCCCAGGTGCCGAGGGGATTCCACTGGTCCTGGGCGGGCAGGAGGTAGCCGAGCCCCATCAGCCAGTACACCAGGGGCGGCTTGTCGTACCGGGGCAGGCCATTGACCCGGGGGATCAGCCAGTCGCCGGTCTCCGCCATCGCCCGGGCGGAAGCGGCGAACAGGGGCGGGGTTTCATCCACCAGGCCGGTGGCGCCCAGCTGCCACACGAACAGCAGCAGACCCAGAGCCAGGGTGAGCAGGAGAACGGCCCGGTGCCGCCCTGGCGAGGAGAAGGGGGAGTCCATCGTCACGTCAGGGCCGTGGCTCGGCCAGGGAGGACGCGACGACGGGAGGACCGAGCCAGAGCTGGTGGCGCCGGTGGATCAGCAGCACCGAAACCAGGGCCAGGGCGACCCCCAGCCACTGCAGGGGCTGCAGCCGTTCCTCGAGCAGCAGCTGGCCGCAGAGCAGGGCGAACACGGGGGTGAGGAAGGTGAGGGAAGTGAAGCTGGTGAGATCGCCGCGGCTGGCGAACCAGAAGAAGAGGCCGTAGGCCAGGGCACTGCCCAGCAGGGAGGCATAGGCCATCAGGCCCCACTCCCAGCCGCTCCAGGTGGGCCAGAACGGCACGGAGGCCGGAGGCCGGAGGCTGCCCTCCCCCACCACGGAAAGCAGCGGCGAGCAGGCAGCGGCGAGCACCAGGGGAAGCCCGCCGAGCAGCATGTGCCAGCCCGTGACGGTGAGGGGATCGCTTGCCCGGGTGGCATACCGGCAGAGCACGGTGCCCACCGCCATCGCGCCGGCGGCGGCCAGCATCCAGAGCTCTCCATGGCTCCAGGCGCGCTGGCTGATCGCCTCCGGTCCCTGCAGCCACCAGTGCCCCAGCACTTCGGAAGGCAGGCCGAGGCAGAGGATGCCGAGCAGGCCCACGAGCAGGCCCACCCAGCCCACCGGGTTGATCGCCTCACCGAACAGTCCCCGGGCCAGCAGGGCCACCAGCAGGGGCTGGGAATCGATCAGCACGGAGCCCAGACCGGCTCCCGTCTCCCCCAGTCCCCGGGCCAGCAGCCCCTGAAACAGGGTGCCATCCACCAGGGCGAAGAGGAGCAGCCACGGCCGATCGATGGGGGCGATGGCCATCGGGCGTCCCAGGAGGAAGGCCACCAGGATCAGCACCAGCCCGGCCGGCAGCAGCCTCAGGCTGGCCAGCATCAGGGGGCTGGAGCCTGAAAGGAGAGGCTTCATCGCCGCCATCGCCGTGCCCCACAGGGCGAAGGGCAGGAGCATCAGCACCCAGCGCAGCGGTGGGGGCAGGACCATCGGTGCAGGCATGGGGCTGGACATGGCGGTCCTCCGGGCCCCAACCGGGCCGTCCGAGGCCCTCTTTTTAAGATCCAGCCACATCCCTTCACCCCCCTCTCTCCGATGCCCTGGCCCTGGCGCCGCAAGACCCGCCACACCCTGGCGCGGATCGCCATCGAGGGGCCGATCGCGGGCGGCACCCGCACCCGGGTGCTGAAAGCCATCGACCAGGTGGGGAAACGGGAGTGCCCGGCCCTGCTGCTCCGCATCGACAGCCCCGGCGGCACGGTGGGCGACAGCCAGGAGATCCATGCCGCCATCCGGCGACTGCGGGAGAAGGGTTGTCACGTGGTGGCCAGCTTCGGCAACGTGTGCGCCTCGGGAGGGGTGTACGTGGGAGTCGCGGCCGAGCGGATCGTGGCCAATCCGGGCACCATCACGGGCTCCATCGGCGTCATCCTGCGCGGCAACGACTTCTCGAAACTGCTGAAGCGCATCGGTGTGCGTTTCGAGACCGTCAAGAGTGGACTCTTCAAGGACATCCTCTCCCCGGATCGAGGCCTCACCGACCAGGAACGGGAGCTTCTCCAGGGCCTGATCGATGCCAGCTACGGCCAGTTCGTGACCGCCGTGGCCGAGGGGCGGGGCATCGAGGCGGCGGTGGTGCGGGAGTTCGCCGACGGCAGGGTGTTCACCGGCTCCCAGGCCATGGATCTGGGGCTGGTCGACACCCTCGGCGATGAGGAGACGGCCCGGCGGATCGCCGCCGAACTGGCCGGGCTGGACCCCGAGAAGAGCCGCCCGGTCACCTTCGGCAAGCCCCGCAAGCGCTTCGGTTCCCTGCTGCCTGGGGGTCAGGTGCTGGGCCAGCTGCACGAGGCCCTCACCATGGAGCTGGGCTGGAGCGGCCAGCCGCTGTGGCTCCATCGTTCATGACACCGATGCGCACGCCATGAGCAGCCCGGCTCCGGAACTACGGGCCCTGCGGGGAGCCACCACCGCCGGCGCCAACACCTGCGAAGCCATCCAGGAAGCGGTGGCCGAGCTGATCGATGCCCTGATGGAGCACAACGGGCTGGTGGGGGAGCGGGTGCTGTCGGTGACCTTCTCGGTGACGGCCGATCTGGATGCCTGCTTCCCTGCCGCGATCGCCAGGAACCGGGCCGACTGGAGCAATGTGGCCCTGCTCGACTGCCAGCAGATGGCCGTGGCAGGGGATCTGCCCCGCTGCATCCGCCTGCTCGCCCACGCCTGGCTGGAGCCGGGCCGGGAGGTGGTGCACCCCTACCTGCGGCAGGCTTCCCAGCTGCGTCCCGATCGGGCCCAGCCGTCCCCCGTGGGCCCGACCAGCTCCCCTGCCGGCCACCGGGAGGGCGGGGGGTGAAGACATAGTGCTGAGAATTTCACCACCCATGCCGCTGCCCTTCATGCCCCGCCTGCCCCGCCCCCGGCCCCGGTTCGCCGCCCTGGTCCCCACAGCCTTCGCCGCCACGGCCACAGCGCTCGGTCTCGCCCTGGGGGGCCTCGCCACAGCACCGGTCCCTGCCCGGGCCCAGGGCACTCCGGGGATCATGGAGTTCCGTTGGGACAACGCCAAGGATTACCGCAAGCTCTACTTCTTCATCACCGACACGGTTCGCATGAAGCGGTCGGAGTATTACCTGATCCTGCGCCCGAAGGATCGCAAGACCGCGATCCTCAAGCTCTCCATCAGCATTCCCGACCACTTCGATACCGAGATCAAGGCCAAGGAACTGAAGCTCTGCAGGATGCAGGAGGGCGGCATGCTCAAACGCACCCGCTGCCTGGAGGAGATCCCCGCCACGATCGAGGTGGCCGACAACGGCCGAACGATCGAGATCTTCCCGGAGACACCGATTTCCGAAAAGGACACCATCGGCCTCTATATGCAGATCTTCAATCCCTTCAGTGCGGGGATGTACCAGTTCAATGCCCTGGCCCAGGCCCCCGGCGACCTGCCCATCGCCGGCTATCTCGGCAGCTGGCTGATCCAGATCGACCCCAACTGAACCGCACACCCCCATCGCCCTTCCCTGGTAAGGTGACCGGCTGAGAAGGAAAGGGTCATGACCAGGCGCACATTGGAAGGCACGAGCCGCAAACGCAAGAGGGTGTCGGGATTCCGGGTGAGGATGCGCACCCACACCGGCCGTCGACTGATCCGCTCCCGGCGCCGCCGGGGGCGCGCCCGTCTGGCGGTCTGATCCTTGCCTGCTGTTCTCCGGTGGTCCTTCCCCGAGCCCACCGTCTGAGCGGCACCCAGGTCTTCGAGAAGCTCTACCGCAGGGGGCGAAGGTTCGAATCGCCCACCCTGGTGCTGCGGGTGCTGCCGGCCGATGCGGCCCTGCTTCCCCCGGATGTGCGCCGCCATGCCCCCAGCCCCTGGCGGTGTGCGGTGGTGGTGAGCGCCAAGGTGAGCAAGCGGGCCGTGCAGCGCAACCGCCTGCGTCGGCTGCTTCACAACCATCTGCTGAGCCTGGAGCCGCGACCGGCCAGCCCCCACTGGCTGCTGATCAGCCTGCGTCCTTCCAGCCTGGAGTCGGAACCCGCCCGGCTGCTGGGAGAATGCAGCCACTTGTTGCATCTGGCAGGGATGACTCCATGACGGCCGAAATCAAGCCGGGCGGTGGTGCCGCCGTCGAGGAGACCGTGTTCTACGAGGGGGGGCCCGCCCGGGGCGATCTGATCCTCAACCTCCTCTTCGGCCTCACCCTGATCGGCATCCCCTTCGCCGTGGCGGCGATCGTGCGGGCCCTGTGGCTGCGCTACAGGATCACCAGCCGCCGCATCTCCGTCTCCGGCGGCTGGCTCGGCCGCGACCGCACCCAGGTGGTGTATTCCCAGATCCGGGAGGTGCGATCGGTGCCGCGGGGCTTCGGTGCCTGGGGAGACATGGTGCTGGTGCTCGAGGATGGATCAAAGCTGGAGATGCGCTCGGTGCCCCGCTTCCGGGAGCTCGAGGCCTTCATCGAGGAGCGCCGCAGGGAACGATCCGGTGGCCGGAGCCGAGGCGGTTCCCCGGCACCGGCTCCGGGTGGATTCGCCGACCCGACCCGCGAAAGCGCCTGACGCCCCTCCCCCCTCTCGGGCACACTGGGCCCCGGTTCCCCTGACCCCCGCACCTCCCTGCCGTGATCGGCTACATCTCCGACAACCTGTTGCTTCCGATCCTGGATTTCTTCTATGGATTGGTTCCCAGCTACGGGCTGGCGATCGTCGCCCTCACGGTGGTGATCCGACTGGCCCTGTTCCCCCTGAGTGCCGGCTCGATCCGCAGCGCCCGGCGCATGCGCATCGCCCAGCCCGTGATGCAGCAGCGGCAGGCCGAGATCAAGAGCAAGTACGCGAACAATCCCCAGAAACAACAGGAGGAACTGGGGAAGCTGATGAAGGAATTCGGCAGTCCCCTCTCGGGCTGCCTGCCCCTGCTGGTGCAGATGCCGATCCTCTTCGCCCTTTTCGCCACCCTGCGGGGATCCCCCTTCGCCGATGTGCCCTACACCTTCAACCTCAAGGTGCTGCCGGCCGATCAGATCGCTGCGGTGGAGGCCAAACCGTTCAACAGCCCCAGCCATTCGATCTTCGTCACCACCACCCGCCATGTGCCGGTGATCGCCTCCCTGGAGAGCGGCACCCGGCTGGGGGTGGGGGATTCCGCCGCCGTGCGCCTGCACACCAAGGAGGGAACCAGCTTCGCCAGCGTGCTCGAAGGAGTGGAGAACGGCGACACCTTCGCCCCGACCTGGAGCGTGACCAAGGGCGAGGGGGTCGTTTCGGTGGATCCGAACGGCACGATCACGGCCCTGGCTCCGGGTGATGCCACCGTGGAGGCGAAGATCCCGGGTCTGGCGGCGCGCAGCGGCTTCCTGTTCATCAAGGCCCTCGGCCAGGTGGGCTTCATGACCGAGGGCGCCGTGAACTGGGACATCGCCATCCTGGTGGCCGCCTTCGGGGCGAGCCTGTTCGTCTCCCAGATCCTTTCCGGGATGGGGATGCCGGCCAATCCCCAGCAGTCCACGGCGAACAAGATCACGCCGGTGATGATCACGGCCATGTTCCTGTTCTTCCCCCTGCCGGCCGGGGTGCTGCTCTACATGGTGGTGGCCAACATCTTCCAGGCCCTGCAGACCTTCCTGCTGAGCCGGGAGCAGCTTCCCGACAACCTGCAGGCGATCCTCGACAAGCAGATCGCCCAGGGGGCGGCAACGGCCACGGCCGGCGGGCCAGGCGGAACGGCCGCCGGCAGGCTTCCCTTCGAACCCAAAGGCCGGAAATGAACCGGGGCCACCTGGGTGGTCAGGCGCCACCGCCCGCACCCGGGAGCAGGCTGGGGCCGGTGAGCCTCCCGGATCTGCGCCGCGATCCGGCGCCGCGCCGCTGGCCGGTCGACCAGCCGATCGCCGGCCTCGAGAGCCTCACCCCCGTGCGGGGCTGGGTGCAGGTGGCGCTGCACGACAGGCTGCTGGAGGTGGAGGGAACGGTCGAAACGATCGTGACCCTGCGCTGCGACCGCTGTCTGCAGCACTTCAACCATCCCCTTCGGGCCCGGGCGAAGGAACTGCTGGAGCTGGCCGAGGCGGAGGGCCGCAGCCCAGTCGGCAACGGTCTGGGCGAACGCGCCGGCGAGCGGATGCCCGAGGAGCGCGTCGATCCCAACGGCAGCTTCGATCCGGAGCGCTGGGTGTTCGAGCAGCTGAGCCTGGAGGCCCCCCTGGTGAACCGCTGCGGCCCCGACTGTGGCGGACCGGCGTGCTGGAGCAGCGACACCCCCGGTGGCCCCGCAGGCCACATGGGCCACGCTGGCCATGACCCGCGCTGGGCCGAGCTGGCCCGACTGCGGGGGGAGTGAGGCGCCGCTGGCCCGCACCATGTCTCCCTCCCTGGCCGACCAGCTGGATCTGCTGATCCGCGCCCGCACCCCGATCCTCTGGATCCGCAGCCTGGAGGAGGAGCGGGTGGAGAGCCTGCTGGAGCAGGCGGCCCAGCGGCTGGGGGGAAGGACCCTGCTGCGCTGGGACTTCATCAGCGGCCTCGCCGGTGCCCCCAGCCGGGAGGGGGAGGCGGCCCGCAACCCGATGGTCGCCCTCGATGTGCTGGGCGCCCTGCCACCGGAGCAGGGGGCGATCCTGCTGCTCAAGGACTTCCACCGCTACTGCGACGACGCGGGCATCTGCCGCCGGCTGCGCAATCTCACCGGTGCCCTGCGCAGGGTTCCCCACACGCTGGTGATCAGCGCGCCGGAATGGCGATTGCCCCAGGAACTCGAAGACAGCATCACCCTGCTGGAGCTGCCCCTGCCCGATTCGGCCGAGATCAGCCGGCTGCTGGGATCGATCGCCACCGCCAGCGGCCAGCCGCTGCCGCCGGAGGTGCTGGAGCCGCTCACGGCGGCCTGCCATGGACTGAGCGAGCAGCGGGTGCGGCAGCTGGCCGCCCGGGCCCTGGCCCGCAATGGCCGGCTGGGATTGGACGACCTGGCGGAGGTGCTGGAGGAGAAGCGGCAGGCCATCGCCCGCAGCGAGCTGCTCGAGTACTGCCCCACCGAGGCCACCCCGGCGGACATCGGCGGCCTGGAAGCCCTCAAGCGCTGGCTCGACCAGCGGCACCGTGCCTTCAGCGAGGAGGCCCAGCGCTATGGCCTGCCCCTGCCGCGGGGGGTGCTGCTGGTGGGCCCCCAGGGCACGGGCAAGTCGCTCACGGCCCGGGCGATCGCCCACAGCTGGGCGATGCCCCTGCTGCGGCTGGATGTGGGCCGGCTGTTCGCGGGGCTGGTGGGGGCCAGCGAGGCGCGCACGCGGGAGATGATCCAGCGGGCCGAGGCGATGGCCCCCTGCGTGCTCTGGATCGATGAGATCGACAAGGGCTTCGCCTTCAGCGGCCCGGGGGATGGCCGCAGCGACGGCGGCACCGGCCAGCGGGTGCTGGCCAGCCTGCTCACCTGGATGGCCGAGAAGACGAGCGCGGTGTTCGTGGTGGCCACCGCCAACGCGGTGGAGCGGCTGCCGGCCGAACTGCTGCGCAAGGGCCGCTTCGATGAGATCTTCCTGCTGGAGCTGCCCGATGCGGCAGAGCGGCGGGCGATCCTGGATCTGCAGCTGCGCCGGCGGCGGCCGGCCCATGCGATCCCGCTGGAGGTGCTGGTGGACCGCACCGATGGATTCTCGGGGGCCGAACTGGAGCAGACGGTGATCGAGGCGATGCACCTGGCCTTCGGGGAAGGGCGGGAACCCGGCGAAGCCGACCTGATCGCCGCGGCGAGCCAGGTGGTGCCCCTGTCGCGCACGGCGCGGGAACAGCTGGAGGCGCTGCGGCAGTGGGCCAGCAGCGGCCGGGCCCGGCCGGCTTCCATGTAACGGGGTTGTGAAGAAGTCCCACGACAGGTAACAGCTCGGCGCTTCGGCCCTTGGCGGCCCTGCCGGCGCCCGTAGCTTCCCTGGCAACAACGATCGCCCGCTTCCGTGATCCCCAGCCCCGGTTCCCGCAACGAACTCACCACTCAACTGGCCGTGGCCTGTCTCGGCGCCGGCGTGGTCACCAGCCTGGCGGTGGCCCAGGGCCAGAACCCTCTCACCGCCCTCGGCATCACCCTGTTCTCCGCGATCGCGGCGGTGATGGTGGGTCAGGTGCTGTGAGCCAGCTGCGGGCCCTGATGCCCGCTCTTGCCAACAAGACCTACTTCAACTACGGCGGCCAGGGACCTCTTCCGGATCCCTCCCTGGCCGCCATCAACCGGGCCTGGGGCACCATCCAGGAGCTGGGACCCTTCACCGACCGGGTGTGGCCCTTCCTGGCCCGCACCCAGGATGATCTGCGCCAGCGGCTGGCGACCTGGCTGGGGGTCGCCGCCCATCGGATCGCCTTCACCGAGAACGTGACCTCCGGCTGCGTGCTGCCCCTCTGGGGGCTGCCCTGGCAGGAAGGCGATGAACTCCTGCTCAGCGATGCCGAGCATCCGGGCGTGGTGGCGGCCTGCCGGGAACTGGCGCGCCGCCACGGGCTGGTGATCGGCCAGGTTCCGGTGGCCCACCTGGGCGGCTCCCCAGCAACCACCGCCCGGGGCCTGCTGGAAAGCCTGGAGCGCCATCTCACCCCGGCCACCCGCCTGGTGGCACTCTCCCACCTGCTCTGGAACACCGGCCAGACCCTGCCGATCGAGGCGGTGGCCGAGCGGCTGGCTGCCCACCCCCGCCGGCCCTGGCTGCTGGTGGATGCCGCCCAGTCCTTCGGCAGCATGGAACTGGGGCAGGCACCGGAGCAGGCCGACATCTACGCGGTCACCGGCCACAAGTGGTGCTGCGGCCCGGAAGGCCTCGGCGCCGTGGCCGTCTCCGAGCGGCTGCTGGCCGAAAGCAGCCCCACGCTGATCGGCTGGCGCAGCCTCAGCTTCGAAAGCTCCTCCGAGAGCGGCTTCCACCGCGATGCCCGCCGCTTCGAGGTGGCCACCTCCTGCCTGCCCCTGTTCGCCGGCCTGCAGACCTCCCTGGAGCTCCTGGAGGCGGAGGGGGATGGGGCCGCCCGGGCGGCGGCGATCCGCGCCCGCAGCCGCCAGCTCTGGGAGGGCCTGCGCTCGATCCCGGCAGTGCGCACCCTGCTGAGCGAGCCGCCGCCGGCCGGCCTGGTGAGTTTCCAGCTTGTCCGCCCGGGCCCCGAGGCAGCCCGGCAGAGCAGGGATCCCCGGGCCGTCGTGGCGGAACTGGGAGAACAGGGCATCTGGCTGCGCACCCTGGCGGATCCGCCCTGCCTGCGGGCCTGCACCCACCTCACCACCACGGCGGAGGAGGTGGAGCGGCTGCTGCAGGCGGTGGGCTCGATCGCCGCCCGTGCCTGACCCCAGGGGGTGCGCCCGCCCGGAGAAGGGCAGGCGGGGAAGCCACAAAAAAGAGCCCCGGAGGGCTCCCTGGGAGGCGGCAAGGCGTGGAGCCGGCCTCCGGAAAGGGTCGCTGGCTCAGCCGACGGCGTCGGAATCGAGGAAGTTGCGATACACCCAGCCGGCGAGCAGGGCTCCGAGGATCGGGGCGAACCAGAACAGCCACAGCTGACCCATGGCGTCCCCGCCCACCCAGGCGGCGACTCCGGTGCTGCGGGCGGGGTTGACGGAGGCGTTGGTGATGGGGATGTCGATCAGGTGGATCAGGGTGAGAGCCAGGCCGATCGGCACGCCCGCGAAGCCGCTGGGGGCGAGGCGGTCGGTGGCGCCGAGGATCACGATCAGGAAGAAGAAGGTGAGCACCACCTCGATGATCAGGGCTGACCAGAAGCCGTAGCCACCGGGGGAGTGGGCGCCCCAGCCGTTGGTGGCCAGGGGGTTGGAGCCGGCCAGGGTGAACCCTTCCCTGCCGCCGGCCACCAGCAGGATCACGCCGCCGGCGATGATCGCGCCGAGCACCTGGGCCACGATGTAGGAGAGCATGTGGGAGCCGGGGAACTTGCCGCCGGCCCAGAGGCCGAAGCTCACGGCAGGGTTGATGTGACAGCCGGAGATGTGCCCGATGGCGTAGACCATGGTCAGGAGGGTGAGGCCGAAGGCCAGGGCCACACCCAGGAAGCCGAGACCGAGGGGGTTGGCGGTGGGGTTGTCGTAGGGGAAGACGGCGGCGAGAACGGCACTGCCGCAGCCTCCGAGAACGAGCCAGAAGGTGCCGAACAGTTCGGCCAGGAACTTCTTGGAGAGTGGAACACCGAGAGCCATGCGGGCGGCAAGAAGAAACAGGTCGGGCCGATCTTGCCAGCCGCATAACCCTTTGGCTGGGAATTGTGACGATTGCATGGCAAATGCTCACAAGTCCTCACGATTCCGACGACAAAGCCCCAACTTCTGGCGCCGACGATCAGGAAGCTCTCCAACACCGGCAGGGACAGCAGGTGCAAGGAGAGTCAAGCCTTGCCGATACTCGCCAAGGTGCATCGGTCCCTCGGCAAGGTGGCTCCTGCCCCGAAGGTCCGGCCCGGAAGCAGAGGGAAGTTGTTGCAGAAATCCCGGCCACAGATAATCTGACGTGTGTGAGTTGCCAAGGTCCGGGTGGTGACACCGGGATTGAACGACTTCCACATTTCTTTATTTTTCAACCCTTTCCTGCACAGGAGCCCCCGAGGATGTCCACCCACCGTCCACCTTTCGTCCGGCTGATGCTCGTCACCACCGCAGGCGTCGGCCTTCTCACCTCCGCCGGTGCGGCCCTGGCCCTTTCCTCCGAGGAAATGATCCAGAAGGCCGAGGCCGCCTGTCTGGACAGCGCCGTCGCTGAGGGCTGGAACAGGGACCTGGCCAAGGTGATCTCCACCAAAGCCATCGACGCAGACAAGGTGGAGGTGGTCTTCGACCTCAGCAAGGATGGTGTCAACACCGCCCGCCTCACCTGCCCCTACAGCCTCAGCCAGGGAGTGGGCAGCTTCGGCAAACTTCCGGATGTCAGCGCTCCTGCCCTTCCCACCGCTGAACCGGTGAATCAGGGCCGGGCCTGGTGGCTGCTGCTTCCCCTCGGCCTCGGCCTTGCCGCCTGGGCCGCCCTGCGCGGACGCAACGAGAACGTGGGGACCACCTACGGAACGGGGGGCACCACCTACAGCACCACGCCGACCACCTACGGCACCACCACCACCGGCCTCTATGCCGAAGCCAACGCCCACGACGGGCAGGTGGAAGTGCGCGAACACCCCGACATCACCTCCTCCATCCTGCGGGTGGTGCGCAACGGCGATTCGATCCATCTCAGCGGCCATCGCCGCAACGACTGGCTGGAAGTGGTGAAGGGCGGCTGGGTGCGCGACCTCGACCTCCGCTACGACCGCGCCACGGCCCGCTTCACCTGAGCCCGGCCGCCTGGACCTCACCTCCCAGCCCCCCGGAGCCCGGGGGGCTTTTTGCTGGCCGGCCCTTTCGCAAGGCGGAACCCGGCACCGGTCCCAGCTCAGTGGAAACGAGCCCGCAGGGCCTTCTCCGCCTCCTCCCGATCGTCGAAATGAACCTTGGTGGTGCCCAGGATCTGGTAATCCTCGTGGCCCTTGCCGGCGATCAGCACCAGATCCTCCGGACCTGCGGCGGCGATCGCCCCGGCGATGGCCCGTGCCCGGTCCACCTCCACTTCCCGGCTGGCTGCCCCCGGGATGCCCGCCAGCACGTCCTCGAGGATCCGCTGGGGGTCCTCGGTGCGCGGGTTGTCCGATGTCACCACCAGGGCATCGGCGAGCCGGGCCGCCACCTCCCCCATCTGGGGCCGCTTGGTGCGATCCCGGTCGCCCCCGCAGCCGAAGACGCAGATCAGCCGTCCCCGGGTGAAGGGACGGCAGGCCTTGAGGGCATTCTCGAGGCCATCGGGGGTGTGGGCATAGTCGACCAGCACCGCCGGAGCGGGCAGGCCTCCAGGGCACTCCACCCGCTCCATCCGCCCCGGAACTCCGCGGAAGCTGGCAAGACCCTCGATCAGCAGGGGCAGGGGCATCTCCTGCTGGAGCAACGCTCCCACCGCCTGCAGGAGGTTCATGAGATTGAAGCGGCCCACCAGGGGGGAGCGGAAGCGGCCAGCGCCCACCGGGGTGATCAGCTCGCCGGCCACCCCCCCCGCCGCCATGGAGAGATCCGCGATGCGCAGATCGGCGTCGCCCGGCTCCAGGGAACTGCGCCAGCAGGGCACCCCTTCCGCCCCCAGACGCTCCGCCAACCTCACCCCCCAGGGGTCATCCACGTTCACCACGGCGCCGCCCGCCAGCAGCGGCGGGGCGAAGAGGGAGGCCTTGGCGGCGAAGTAGGCCTCCATGGAGGGGTGGTAATCCAGGTGGTCCTGGGTGAGGTTGGTGAACACCGCTCCGGCGAAACGGCATCCGGCCACCCGCTGCTGATCGAGGGCGTGGGAACTCACCTCCATCGCGCCGATGCGGGCTCCGGCCTCCACCGCCTGGGCCAGCTGGGCCTGGAGTTCGTCGGCGAAGGCCGTGGTGTGCTGGGCGGTCACGCTGTGTCCGGGCCAGCGGTTCTCCAGGGTGCCGAAGAGGGCGGCAGGCGTTCCGGCCGCTACCGCCAGGTGCTCGATCAGATGGGTGGTGGTGGTCTTGCCGTTGGTGCCGGTCACACCGATCAGGGCCATCCGGCGGCTCGGCTCCTGCCAGAACGCCGCGGCCAGATCCCCGGCCCGCAGAGCCACCGGCTCCTCGACCACCAGCACCGCATCGCCGGGGCCCGGCGGACGCTGCTCCGCCGCCCCCGGGCCGATCACCGCCGCCACGGCACCGGAGGCCAGCACCTCCGGCCAGAAGCTGCCCCCATCCACCCGGGTGCCCGGCAGTCCGACGAACAGGGTGCCGGGGCCGACGCGGCGGGAGTCGCAGCTGATGCCCCGTACCTCGGCATCGGGCAGCCCCTCCGGAATCTCCAGACCGACCTGACGCAGAAGGGAGTGGAGACGCTGCAGCATGGAACCGCCGGTGAGGCGAACGCTGGGGCCTTTCTACGTCTCCAGGTGGGAAGCCGGCGAGCCTCCTGCGTCGATGCCGGGGCCCATCGCCCCCTGCCGCTCCAGCCATGCCCGCAGCCGTTCACCGGACAGCCGGGGGGGCACCCGGGGCAGTTCCTGGATGCCGCCCGGCCCGCCCCTTTCTCCCGGCTCGACACCCAGGGCCAGGACCGGCACCAGCAGGTCGTAGCGAGCCCGCAGGGCCGGATCGGCATCGATGTCGATCGGCCGGAAGCCGGGAGCGGGATCCAGGCCCCGCAGCCTTTCCTCCAGGCCCTCGCACAGGCAGCAGCCGGCCCGGGTGTAGAGCAGCAGTTCAGGCATGGATCAATCCGGCACGGGGTCGCACCCGCACGGGGTGAAGGGATGGCAGCGGCAGACCCGGCGCAGGGTGAGCCAGCCGCCGCGCCAGGGCCCATGGCGCTGGATCGCCTCCAGGCCATAGGCGCTGCAGCTGGGCAGGAACCGGCACCGGGATCCGAACAGGGGAGACAGCCAGCGGCGGTACGCCCCGATCAGGGCCAGCAGAAAGGCCGCCAGCCAACGGTTTAGGATCGCCAGTTGGCACTGCACGAGTCTGGTCTGGGGGTCCCCCCAGCATGCCTCCCCATGCGGTGCCCTCGACCCCTCTGGCCGGTCCATCGGACCATCCCCGGTCCATCCGTCCAGTCCATCGGGTCCATCCGTCCACCCCGCCGAACTTCCTTCATGTCTCGCTACCGCGGCCCTCGTCTGAGGATCACGCGGCGCTTGGGAGACCTCCCCGGTCTCACCCGTAAGGCCGCCAAGCGGTCTTATCCCCCCGGTCAGCACGGCCAAGCCCGTCGCAAGCGCTCCGAATACGCGATCCGCCTCGAAGAAAAGCAGAAACTGCGCTTCAACTACGGCATTTCCGAACGTCAGCTCGTGCGCTACGTGAAGAAGGCCCGGGCCCAGGAGGGTTCCACCGGAACCAACCTGCTCAAGCTTCTCGAAAACCGCCTCGACAACGTCTGCTTCCGCCTCGGTTTCGGCCCCACCGTGCCCGGTGCCCGCCAGCTGGTGAACCACGGCCACGTCACCGTGAACGGCCGGGTGGTCGACATCCCCAGTTTCCAGTGCAAGGCCGGCGACGTGGTGGCGATCCGCGAACGCAAGGCCAGCAGGAAACTGGCCGAAGGCAACCTGGAATTCCCGGGTCTGGCCAACGTTCCGCCTCACCTCGAATTCGACAAGGCCAAGATGTCCGCCAAGGTGGGCGGCAAGATCGAGCGCGAATGGGTGGCGCTCGAGATCAACGAACTGCTGGTGGTGGAGTTCTACAGCCGCAAGGTCTAGGAACCTCCTGAACCACCGGACGCTGCTTGACGACAGGCTTTTCGAGAGCCTGTCCTCTCAGGCAGCGGGACTGAAGCACCTCGTGGACGCCACCAGGGCGATGGGGGCAGGGCTGTTCCAGAGAAGTGAACAGCCCAGCACCTCTTTCGATGAACCGGCACCTATGGCCATGGCTGAACGCGGCGGTTGATCCCAGGCCACTCAGGGTCTCGTCGAGAAGATGCTGCTGCGGGGAAGTTTCCCGTGAAGACCAGAGGGCAATCGGAATGTGTTGCCCAGCACGATCTCAGGATCACAGGCCATCAGCTGGCTCCTGCTGGCCTGACTTGCCTTCATTGGACGCGCGTTCGACCTCATGGCCGGAACAGGGCCGCCTCGATGTAGGAATGGGGAATCTGCGATGTGGCGAGGTAGTAGAGCGCCACCAGCTCGCCGCGGTGGTTCTGCACCAGCTGGGGATAGCCGAGGTCGTAGCTGAAGGGATTGGAGCGGAGGACCCGTTCCTCGCCCCAGCTGTCCCCTCCGTCGCGGCTGGTGCGCAGCACCACCTGCTGGCGGCTGCGGTTGCCATACACGCAGGCCAGGCGCCCGTCGCGCAGCTGCACCAGGGCCGGCGGGTTGCCGTTGTGAAGGCCCGTTTCCCCCACCCGGCTGCGCAGGTTCCAGCTCGCCCCGCCATCGGCGGAGCCATAGAGATCGATCCAGTTGGCCTCCTCCCTGCCGCGGGGATCGCGGCGCCGCAGGGCCGTGAGCAGCTCCCCGGAGGGCAGCCGCACGGTGGAGGGCATCACCGCCCGGTAGGGGTCCTGCCAGGGCACCACCCAGGCAACGAAGCGGAAGCTGCCGCCCCCATCCACGGTCTCGACCACGAAGGGCTTGTCGAGCCGGTTGGCGTATCTTCCCAGCCGGCGATCCATCGCCGACAGCAGCAACAGGGCGGAATGCTCCCCCGTCACCACATAGCTGGTGCGGGAGGTGACCGTCAGGCCCGCCAGGCGTGGATCGGCTGCCAGGCGGGGGAACAGGAACGGCCCCTTCCAGCTGCGTCCGCGGTCGTGGGAGAAGAAGAAGCGGCCGACGCGATCCGGCCCTTCGCCGGAATTCCCCGCCACCACCCGCAGGGCGAAATCGGGATGGCCGAGGCGGATCCCCGCCGGCGGCAGCTGCGGATCCCGGTCCGCCTCGGTGCCCACGTAGGGCTCGGGCCGCTCCCGTCTCCAGGTGAGCCCCCCATCCATGGAGCGGGCCAGAACGTTGTGCTGGGGCTCTCCGATCTTGTGCCCCTGCGGCTTGTCGACCCAGGGGCCATCGGCATGGCCCACCAGAATCTCCCGGCCGTTCTCCCAGTGCCAGAGCCCATGGTTGGCGGGCCAGCCCATGAACCGCCCCTCCGCGGCCGCCACCACCTGGAAGCGAACCGAGCCATCCCGCACCCCGGCCAGCAGGGGCGGGCTCACCAGGGAGAGGGCCGCCATGGAGCCGAACCGCCCCAGGAAGTCTCTCCGGCCGAAACGATCCCCGCCCTGGGTCGCCATCCGCTGCCTCCTCACCCCGCGATCAGGGTTTCCAGCGCCGATCTCACATCCGGCTGCCGCATCAGCGCCTCACCCACCAGCACGGCATCCGCTCCCGCGCCGCTCACCCGATCGAGGTCCTCCCGTTGGAACAGCCCCGATTCGCTCACCAGCAGGGCACCCCGCTCGCGCACGGCCGCACCGAAGCGCTCCATCAGGTTTTCGGTGGTGGCCAGGTCGGTGTGGAAGGTGGTGAGATCGCGGTTGTTGATGCCGATCAGATCCACCCCCTCCAGGCCCAGCACCCGCTCCATCTCGGTGGCGTCATGCACCTCCACCAGCACCGCCAGCCCCAGGCCGCGGGCCACCTTGAGGAGATAGGCCAGATCGCTGTCGGAAAGGATCGCGGCGATCAGCAGGGCCGCATCCGCCCCCGCCGCCCGCGCCTGATGGAGCTGATAGGGGGTGAGGATGAAGTCCTTGCAGAGGAGGGGGAGGTCCACGACCTGCCGCACCTCCACCAGCACCTCGAAGCCTCCCTGGAAGAACTGCCGGTCGGTGAGCACCGAGAGGCAGCTGGCCCCTCCGGTGGCATAGCCCCGGGCGATCGCCACGGGGTCGAAATCCTCCCGGATCACTCCCCTGCTGGGACTGGCCTTCTTGATTTCCGCGATCACCGCCGGCCTGCGGCAGCTGGCCCGCAGGGCGGCGAGGAAGTCGCGGGTGGGGGGGAGCTTCACCACCTGGCCCCGCAACTGCTCCAGGCTCACCCGTTCCCGGGCCGCCGTCACTTCCCGGTCCTTCTCCCACACGATCGCCTCGAGCAGGGAGCGAGGCTCCTCCTCGGGATGGGGGATGCCGTACTGGAAGTGGGCCACCCGCACCGGGGGATTGGGCGGCCGCCTGCGAATGGCCATGCTCAGACCCCCAGGGACACGGGGGCCGGCACCGCCATCGCGGCCTGCTTGTAGGCCTGCTCCACCACCTCGCTCAGGGTGGGATGGGTGTGCACCTCTCCCGCCAGCTGCACCACCCCCTGGCGGCGGGCCACCGCATTGGCGATCTCCTGGATCAGATCGGCCGCGTGCAGACCGTAGATGTGGGCTCCCAGCACCTCTCCGGTGTCCTTCCGGAACAGCAGCTTGAGCAGGCCGTCGCCTTCCAGCTCGGCCAGGGCCTTGGAGTTGGCCCTGAAGTAGCTGCGCACGATGCCGAGCTCGAAGCCTTCGGCGATCGCCAGTTCCTTCGCCTCGCTCTCGCTCAGGCCCACCGAGCTGATCTCGGGATGGGTGAAGGTGGCGGCGGGGATCGATCGGTAATCGATCCGGCGCGGGTGGCCGAGGATGTTGTCGACCGCCACCGTGCCCTGGGCGGCGGCGGTGTGGGCCAGCATCATCTTGCCGGTCACATCGCCCACCGCCCAGAGGTGGGGAACGGGTGCGCCACCGACAAGCACCCGCATCGTGTCGTCCACGGGGATGAAGCCGCGCTGGGTCTCCACCCCCACCGAAGCCAGATTGAGATCGGCGCTCACCGGCACCCGGCCGGTGGCGACCAGCACCGCATCCACTTCGAGGGTCTCCACCGGTTCGCGAGTGGCCATGTCCACCAGGTCGATGCGCACCGGGCTGCCGGGGGTGATGCGGCTGGCCAGCACCCCGGCGCGGGCATCGATGTCCCTGGAATCGATCAGGTGGCGGGCGGCGATCCGGGTGATGTCGGCATCGAAGGTGGGCATCACCCGATCGAGGGCCTCGATCATCGTGACCTCGCAGCCCAGGGCGGTATAGACATCGGCGAACTCCAGGCCGATGTAGCCGCTGCCGATGATGGCGATCCAGCGGGGCAGCCATTCGAGGCTGATCGCCTCATCGCTGGTGAACACCGTGCGGCCATCGGTCTCGATGCCGGGAGGCACGAAGGGGTCGGAACCGGTGGCGAGGATCACGTCGCGGGCGGCATGAACCCGCTCGACCCCGCTCGCCTCCCGCACCGCCACCCGGCCCGGGCCCTCGAGCCGCCCCTTGCCCCGCAGGATCGTGACCCCGGAACGCTCCAGGGTGCGGGTGAGGTTGCCGCGGATGGTCTCCACCAGCTGCCGGGCATGGTCGGCGATCTTCTGACGCTCGAAGCGCACCGGAGCGGCATGGATGCCGAAGCCCCGGAGGTGCTCCGCATCGGCCAGCTCCCGCACCCGCCCGCTGGCGGCGAGCAGGGCCTTGGAGGGGACGCAGCCCCGGTTCACGCAGGTGCCGCCCATATCGCGGGACTCGACGATGGCGACCCGCAGGCCATGGTCGGCGGCGTGCTTGGCGGCGTCGAAGCCGCCGTAGCCGGCTCCGACCACGATCACATCGAAGTCCATGCTGCCCCTGTTTCCAGGGTCGGGGTTGGCGGAGGGGGCGACGCTCACCGGTGCCTGCCTTGCGGAACGACGGTCATTGTCCCCTGTCGGGAAGCGGGCCCGGCTGCTGCACCTGCTGGCGCCAGCGCTCCAGCAGCAGCGGCGCGGCCGCCACCGCCACGTTCAGCGACTCCACCGCGGGACTGTGGGGGATGGTGACGAGCCGATCGGCCAGGGCCGTGAGATCCGGCCCCAGCCCCGCCCCTTCGTTGCCGAGCAGGAGCAGGGTGGGGAGGGTCCAGTCGAGCTGCCAGTAGGGAATGGGAAGGGCAGGGGGAGCGGGTGGACCGTTCGCCTCGGCAGGAACAACGGCCGCCACCAGCTGAACCCCCTGGCTGCGGGCCCACCCGAGGCGCTCCCGCAGCTCTCCTGGCCCGAGGCGCTCGATGGGCAGGGCCAGGGCAGCGCCGCTCGAGGCACGCAGCACCTTGCCCTGGTACGGGTCCGCCCCCTCCCCCAGCCAGACCCGCTCCACACCGGCGGCCAGGGCCGTGCGCAGCAGCGTGCCCAGATTGCCCGGGTCCTGGAGGCGATCGAGAGCCAGCACGAAGTCCGGAACCGAATCGGGCAGGGGCCAGCGGGGGGGAGCCAGCGTGAGCAGAACGCCATCGGGGTGGAGGGTGGTGGCGGCGGCCGCCAGCACCTCGGCGCTGGCCTGCCGCAGCGTGGTGGCCGCCGGCAGGGCCTCCACCAGATCGTGCCGGGCGGCGATCCAGGCCGGAGTGGCCAGCACCAGATCGGGGCAGAGCCCCAGCCGGAGAGCTTCCTGCAGCAGGTGGGTACCCTCCAGGAGCAGGCGGCCCTGCTGGCGCCGGCCTCGGGCGCCATGGAGATCCCGCAGCCTGCCCACCAGGGGATTGCGCCGGCTGCTGATCAGCTCCTGCCGGGACCCGGTCCCCGCCCCGCTGGAGGTCACCCCCTCAGAACGACTGGTGGCTGCGCACCTGCAGGCGATTGTGGAGCACCAGTTCCGAACCGTTCAGATCCAGACCCCGCACCGCTGCCACCTCCCCCTTGAGGCCCTCGGCAGCCAGGTTCTCGATCAGCTTGCGCACCACGATGTCTTCCACCGTGGTGCGATCGAAGCCATCGGGGGTGAGGCTCTCGAGGAGCTTGCCCACCTTGGAGGCCACCACCTCGGAGGAATTGGTGATTTTGACGACAATCATGAAAGAGTTGATGCGGATGGGGAGACTTGAACTCCCACGACATTGCTGCCACTAGTACCTGAAACTAGCGCGTCTACCAATTCCGCCACATCCGCTGACGTGCTGCCGCCGGCAGAGAACCGACTGCGCTGCGAGCCTAAATCATGGCCGGGCCTCCGGCCCGGACCGGTCCGGGCCGGAGGGAGCCCCCGTGGGGCGCCGCAGCAGCTGAGCCAGTTCCAGCGGCGACCCCTAGACGACGGGCAGATTCATTGTCAAGATGCCGGGGCAATTTCCAGGCAGGAACAGCTTTTACCCCATGACCGTCACCGCTGCTCCTGCCCAGAAGCTCCTCCAGACGAGATTGGAAGTCCGCGGCGGTCGACCCCTCTCCGGTGAGATCCGCGTCAGCGGTGCCAAGAATTCGGCCCTGGTGCTGATGGCCGCCTGCCTGCTCACCCGCGACAGTCTGCGGCTGCGCAACGTGCCCATGCTCACCGATATCGGAGCCATGGGTGACATCCTCTCCGCCCTGGGGGTGCGGGTGAGCCGCTCCAGCGATGCCATCGTTCTCGATGGCGATCACATCACCCAGGCGGCCCCTCCCTACGAGCTGGTGAACAGCCTGCGGGCCAGCTTCTTCTGCATCGGTCCTCTGCTGGCCCGCATGGGCACGGCCCGGGTTCCCCTTCCGGGTGGCTGCCAGATCGGCACCCGGCCGGTGGTGGAGCACGTCAAGGGACTCAAGGCTCTCGGTGCCCAGGTGACCATCGAGCATGGGGTGGTGACGGCCGTGGTGCCGGGACGCAACCACCGCCTCACCGGCGGCCACATCCAGCTCGACTGCCCCAGCGTGGGCGCGACCGAGACCCTGATGATGGCCGCCGCCCTGGCCGAGGGCGAGACCGTGATCGAAAACGCTGCCCAGGAACCGGAGGTGGTGGACCTGGCCGGCCTGCTGCTGGCCATGGGAGCCAGGATCAGGGGCGCCGGCTCCCCCACCATCACCATCGTGGGTGTGGACCGCCTCCATGGTGCTGATTACGCGGTGATTCCCGACCGCATCGAAGCCGGCACCTTCCTGCTGGCCGGTGCCATCACCCGCTCCGATCTCTACGTGGCCCCGGTGATCCCCGAGCACCTCCGTGCCGCGATCACCAAACTCGAGGAGGTCGGCTGCCGCATCGAGTCCGATGGTGTCGGCCTGTGGATCCGGGCCGACCGTCTGCACGCGGTCGATCTCCGCACCCAGCCCTTCCCCGGCTTCCCCACCGACCTGCAGGCTCCCTTCATGAGCCTGCTGGCCACCACTCCCGGCACGAGCGTGATCGTGGAGAACATCTTCGAGAACCGCATGCAGCATGTGGCCGAGCTGCAGCGGATGGGAGCCTCGATCCGCCTTCAGGGCAACACCGCCTGCATCGAGGGGGTTGCCCAGCTCAGCGGTGCGCCCGTGCAGGGCACCGACCTGCGGGCCGCCGCCGCCATGGTGCTCGCCGGTCTGGTCGCCCAGGGCACCACCACGGTGCGGGGTCTGGAATACCTCGATCGGGGCTACGCCGATCTGGAAGGCAAGCTCAACGCCGTGGGGGCCTCGATCGAGCGCCTGCACGATCCCTCCTGATCCACCTCTTACAGTCGCTCTCGCGGGAGCGTGCCGGAATTGGTAGACGGACTCGACTCAAAATCGAGCGCCTTCGGGCATGTGGGTTCGAGTCCCACCGCTCCCATCGCTTCGCCTGCCGAGGCGGCGGCTTCCGACCCGCCCCGCTCGGCGGTGATGGACACCTACGCCCGCTTCCCCCTGGAGCTGGTGCGGGGCAAGGGTGTGTGGCTGTGGGATGCCGATGGAAAGCGCTACCTCGATGCGGTGGCCGGCATCGCCGTCTGCGCCCTTGGTCACAGTGATCCGGTGCTGCAACGGCGCCTCTGCCGCCAGCTCGGCAGGCTGCAGCACGTCTCCAACCTCTACCGGATTCCCGAGCAGGAGCAGCTGGCCGCCCGGATCGTCGATCTGAGCTGCGCCGATCGGGTCTTCTTCTGCAATTCCGGAGCGGAAGCCAACGAAGCCGCCATCAAGCTCGCCCGCAAGCACGGCCACAGCGTGCGGGGCATCGAGCGGCCCCTGATCCTCACGGCCCAGGCCAGCTTCCACGGCCGCACCCTGGCGGCGGTCACGGCCACCGGCCAGCCGAAATACCACCAGGGCTTCGAGCCGATGGTGGAGGGTTTCCGCTATTTCCCCTACAACGACACGGCCGCCTTCGAGGCCCTGCTGGCCGACTGCGAGGCCGAGGGTCCGAGGGTGGCGGCGGTGCTGCTCGAACCCCTCCAGGGGGAGGGGGGAGTGCATCCAGGGCGATCCGCACTTCTTCCGCAGGGTGCGACAGCTCTGCGACGAGCGACGGATCCTGCTGATCTTCGATGAGGTGCAGATCGGCGTGGGTCGCAGCGGCCGCTGGTGGGGCTACGAACAACTCGGTGTCGAACCCGACGCCTTCACCCTGGCGAAGGGCCTCGGCGGGGGCATCCCCATCGGAGCCCTGGCGGTGAAACGATCGGCGGATCATTTCCGCCCCGGAGAGCATGCCAGCACCTTCGGTGGCAACCCCTTCGCCTGCCGGGCCGCCCTCACGGTGCTGGCGGAGATCGAACGCCGTGATCTGCTCACCCAGGTGGCAGCCATGGGCGCGCTGCTGCGCGAGCTGCTCGGTGAGCTGATCGCCCGCCACCCCGGCTGGCTGGAGGACGTGCGCGGCTGGGGCCTGCTCCAGGGTCTGGTGTTGCGGGAAGGGGGACCCACGGCACCGGAGGTGGTGCAGGCCGCGATGGTGGAGGGTCTGCTGCTGGTGCCGGCCGGACCCCGGGTGGTCCGGTTCGTGCCGCCCCTGGTGATCCGGCCCCGCCATCTGCGCAAGCTGGTGAAGCGCCTCGACCGGGCCCTCCACCGCCTCGCCTGAGCAGGACAGCCGCCATGGCGGTGCCACCGGCCCAGCCCCGCCCCCTCCTTCCCCCCCCGTCGACCTGGGCGATCTGCTCGAGCCCTTCGCGCGGCGGGGGGTGGATCTGGGACTGGAACGGCTGCGGGCGGCCCTGGCGGAGGGGGGGCATCCGGAGCGGCGCTTCGCGGCCGTGCAGGTGGCGGGGACGAACGGCAAGGGATCGATCTGCACCCTGCTGCACGCGATCCTGCGGGCGGGCGGCCTCCACTGCGCCAGCTACCGCTCCCCCCATCTGGTGAGCTGGTGCGAACGGATCCAGATCGATGACGAGTGGATCCGCCCGGAAGCGCTGCGAGCCGATCTGGCCCGCTGGCAGGCGATCGGCCGGCGCCACGGGCTCACCCCCTTCGAGCTGCTCACGGCCGCGGCCTTCGATCGCTTCGCGGCGGAGGCGGTGGACCTGGCGGTGCTGGAGGTGGGTCTGGGAGGACGACTCGATGCCACCACCACCCATCCCTCCCGGGGAGTGGTGGGCTTCGCCGCCATCGGGCGGGACCACTGCGAGCATCTGGGCGACACCGTTGAAGCGATCGCCTTCGAGAAGGCGGGGGTGCTGGAGGCGGGCACGCTGGCGTTCAGTGCCCCCCAGGCTCCGGAGGCGGCCCGGGTGCTGGAGGAAGAAGCGCGCCGCAAGGGCGCCGAACTGCGCTGGGTGGAGCCGTTGCCGCCGGAGGCGGAGGGCGGACCCGCTCTGGGATTGAAGGGGGAGCTGCAACGGGCCAACGGGGCCGTGGCGGCGGCGATGGCCGAGGCCCTGATCGCCCGGGGCTGGCCCCTGGAGCGCGCCGCGATCAGCCGGGGCCTGGCTGCGGCGCGATGGCCGGGGCGGCTGGAGATGGGCCGCTGGCGGGGCCTTCCCCTGCTGCTGGACGGGGCCCACAATCCACCGGCAGCGGCGGTGCTGCGGCGCGAGATCGACCTCCTCACCCCGGCCGGGGAGAGCCCGGCCGGCCGGCGCTGGCTGATCGGCATCCAGAGGCACAAGCAGGGGGCGGAGTTCCTGCAGCAGCTGCTGCGGCCGGGCGACCAGGCCGCGATCGTGCCCCTGCCGGAGCAGTCCAGCTGGAGCGTGGCCAGCCTCAGCCAGGCGGCCCCCCATCTGGGCTCCCGGCTCCATGCCGTCGGCTCGCCCCTCGAGGGGCTCGAGTGGCTGGCGGTTCCCGGACCCCTGCCGGTGGTCACCGGTTCACTGCACCTGCTCGGCGCCGTGATCCCCCTGCTCGAAAGCCACCGGTGTGGTGCGGAAGGCTGACAAAACCCCCCGCCATCGGTCAGGGTGGTGAAGCCGTTGTGTCGATCGACACCACCATGACTCTCGAACTGACCACCGAGGAACGCAACACCCTGCTCGGTGGCCCCCTCTCGGCCGCCATGGCCGTGATGGCGGTGGACATGGGCATCGTTTCCTGTGCCCAGGAAGCCCTGGCCCTGGGCAAGGAGCTGGCCAGCGCCTCCACCAAGTACGCCTCCAACTCCCTGATCACCAGCCTGTTCGATCCGGAAGCCCTCAAGAAAGGCATCCGCCCCGACAAGCTCGAGGTCACCCCCGATGACGTGCGCAACGGCATGGTGCTCGACCGGGCCCTCAAGGAAGTGGACGAGGCCATGGCCGTGGCCCGCGCCAAGACCGACGAAGCCACCGCCAAGGAATATGCCCAGATGATCGTGGACAGCTGCGTCGCCGTGGCCGAGGCGGCGGGCAAGGGCCTGTTCGGATCGGGAGAGAAGGTGACGGAGGCGGAGAAGGCCGCCCTCGACCGCATCCGCCAGCACCTGGGCGTGACCGCCTGATCGGCGCTGAATGGTGCAGCAGCCAGCCCCCGCGCCGAGATCCTCCTCCCCGCCTCCCCTCCGGGGTGGGGGCTTCCGGCCGTGGGCCCTGGGGCTGCTGCTCGGCTGCCTGGTGCTCCTCGGAGCCCTGATCCCTCCCGCCCTGGCCGATTTCCAGGACCGGGTCGACTACACCCTCACCAACCAGAGCGGCCAGGACTTCAGCGGCCAGCAACTGGCCGACACCTCCTTCGCCGGGGCCGTGGCCCGGCAGGCGGTGTTCTCCGGCGCCGACCTGCACGGCGCCATCCTCACCCAGGCCAGCTTCGTGGAAGCCGACTTCAGTGGTGCCGATCTCAGCGACGCCCTGATGGACCGGGTCGACTTCCAGGGCGCCAGCTTCCGGGGAGCCCTGCTGCGGCGGGTGATCGCCTCGGGCAGCAGCTTCGCCGGCGCCATCGTGACCGATGCCGATTTCAGCGAAGCCATCCTGGATCGGGCCGATCAGCGGGCCCTCTGCCGTGAGGCGAGCGGCACCAACCCCACCACCGGCGTCGACACCCGCCTCAGCCTGGGCTGCAGCTGAGCCAGCCTCCCAGCTTTCCCGGGTTGAGCAGCCCCAGGGGGTCGTGAAGCCGCTTGGCGGCGACCTGATCGGTGTCGATCACCCCGAGCCCCCCCTCCTCCACGGAGAGCGCATGGGGATCGAACACCACGGCCCCCAGATCCCGGCACTGGCCGATCAGCGCCTCCAGATCGCCGGGGCCGCGCCAGCGCACCAGGGGAAGGGCGGCCAGCCGGGCATCCCCCCCCTGCCGGACCGCCTCGAGGTGCCAGAGCACGTCCTCGCCCCATCGCTCCCGCACGGCCGCCAGCAGCGCTTCCTCCGGTCTGGGCAGCAGCATCTGCAGGTAGGTCCAGCCGCCGTAAACGGAGCGCCAGTGGAGGGTGGTGTGGTTCCAGGTGATCTCCCGCAGCGGCACGCCCCGGCTCCGCCCCTGGGGGGCCTGCCAGAGCAGCTGGCCGCCCCGCCGGGAGAGCCAGGCCGGCAGCACCATCAGGGCATCGGGGGCCGCCAGCAGCAGCAGCCGGTGCTCCCCGGCGAGAGGCGGCGGGCAGCCGGCCGGCCAGGGCATGGCGCTGGCGACGGGGGCCTCGAGCAGGGCGAGGGCGTTGAGCGCCAGGGCGGTGGTGGGCAGCTCCCGGGCCACCGCCAGGGCCTCCTGCCAGCCGCTGAAGCCCAGCACCAGCTGCTGCCAGGCCACCGCCTCGGTGGTGGGCAGGCGCAGGGCCGTGAGGATGCCGTTGGTGCCGTAGGCATGGTTGAGGGGCACGCTGGCGGCGGCATCCAGCTGCAGCACCCGCGCCGCCGGCTCCATGGTCACCACCTCCAGACCCAGCAGGTTGCCGGCATCCCGCAGGAAACCCCAGCGCAGCGAGCCGATCCCCCCCGATCCGCCGGCGATGAACCCCCCCAGGGTGGCCGTGCGCCAGGTGCTGGGGCCCAGCCGCAGGGCGCGGCCGTGGGGAGCCAGCCAGCCATCGATGTCGGCCAGCACGCAGCCCGCCTCCGCGGTGATCACCCCGTTGCCGGCGTCGAGCTGCCGCACCCTGCGCAGGCCGGTGAGATCCAGCACCACCCCTCCGGCCAGGGGCACGCACTGGCCGTAATTGCCGGTTCCGGCACCGCGCACCGTGAGGGGAACGCCATGGCGGCAGCAGGCCCCGGCCACCGCCTGCACCTGCTCCACCGTGGTGGCCTTCACTCCCAGCTGGGCCAGCCTGCCCTCGAGCAGGGGGAGCAGCACGGGGGAATAGTCGTGATAGTCGCTGGAGAGCCGGGCCAGCTCCCCGGTGTCGCGCACCAGCTCCAGACCCTCACCGCAGACGGCCAGCTCCGCGGCCAGGGCCTCGATGGCCCCCGCTGACGGAGGGGAAGGCAAGGGGGGGAGGGCACGGGTCGGCATGAAGATCAGGCAGGGGCTCAGCCGGGAAGGGAGTCCAGCAGGGGGGAAGGCCGCTCCAGCTCCGGTGGGGGCAGCCAGTGGCCGTCCCGCAGGACCCGGCGTCGAGGGGTGCGGGCCAGAAGCTCCTGCCAGGTCGAGGCTCCCAGCACCACCAGATCCGCCGGTCCCCCCTCCCGCAGCACGCCGTCCCACTCCAGCGCCAGCAGTTGCGCCGCCGCCGTGGTGAACGGACCCAGCCCCTGGCGCTGCCAGGGCACCAGATGGGAGGCCGGCAGGCAGAAGCTGAGCAGGGCAACGGGATCGAAGTCACCGCCGGGGAACCAGGGATCCTGCACGTTGTCGCCGCCCACCGCCACCACCACCCCGGCCTCCTGCAGCTGGCGGATCGGCGCCTGGGGCCGGCGCCAGGGGGTTCGGCCCTGCCGCTTGCCCAGCAGCCAGAGGTTGGTGGAGGGGAGTGCCACCACGGCAACGCCGCTGGCGGCCATCGCCTCCGCCAGGCGCCGGCAGTTCCTGTCCCCGAGCAGGCCCATGCTGCTGGCATGGCTGCAGACGAGCGGCACGGCGATGCGGTGCCGCTGCAGCAGATCGCTCACCAGCCGCACGCCCTGGCCCCGGCTGTCGTCGCCATCGCTCTCGTCCACATGCAGATCGATGCCGCAGCCGAATCTCTCCGCCAGCCGCAGCAGGCTGAGCAGGGCCTCCCGCCCCGTCGGACCGACGGCGTAGGGCATGCCGAGCACACCGCCCAGCACCCCACCCGCCCCCGCCACCCGGCGGGCCAGGGCCTCACCGGCGGGGCTGAGCCAGTGGTGGATGGGAACAAGCGCCACCAGCTGCAGCTCCACCCGGCCGGCCCAGCTCCTTCTCAGGGTCTCGAGCGCTTCCCAGCTGGCCTCGGCCGCCGGGCCGAGGCTGTCGATATGGGTGCGGATCGCCCGCACGCCGCAGCGCCAGGCCCGATCGAGGGCCCGTTCCCCCCGGGCCAGCACCTGCTCACCGCTGCGGTGCTCCGCTTCCTGGAAGTTGGCTGCCAGGGCACCGGCCATGGTGCCTTCCCGGTTGGGATGCCTCCGGCCGCTGAAGGCCTTGTCGAGATGGGCATGGGGTTCGGGAAAGGGAGTGACCGCCAGGGGGTGATCGCCCGCCTGCCCGTGCCAGCTCTCCAGGGCCGTGAGTCGGCCTCCCTGGTGCTCCAGCACCACCGTCACCAGTCCGTCCGCGTCCGCCGGCGGCAGGTCGGTGCGGCGGGGATCGAGCAGGGTCCGGGGAATCCTCAGGGGGGGCAGGGCGATCACGGCTCGTCCGCCGAATGCTCCTGCACCACCTCCGAGGAGGAGGCTTCACTGGCCCTGAGCAGGAAGAACTTCCCCGCCGCCGCCAGGGTGAGCGCCGAATAGCGGGGCAATCGCCAGCCGGGCAGGAACTTCTGACCTCCCATCTCGGTGCGGTAGAGGCTCAGCAGCCCGAGATTGCTGCGGCGGGTGTGCACCCCGGCCAGGCGGCCCAGAACCCCATGCTGGGATGCGACCAGCCCCGGGCAGTCATGGATCACCAGGCGGGCCATCATCGGCAGCCCGTCCTCCTTGCAGAGCTCGTTGGTGAGCAGCTCGGTGAGCTGGTCCGCCGCAAATCCCTCGAACTCGGCCGGTCCGGGATTGGTGCTGATCAGACCCAGCCCGGCCCCCCCGCCCAGCACCAGCGCCAGCAGGGTTCGTTTCGCGGCGCAGGAGGCAGCCAAGACCCTGAACTCCTTCCGTTGCGTGGTCATCGCAACGATCATGGCGGCGCCTGGGGTTCGCAGGCGTGGTGTAGGGTTTCGCAACCACGGCGGGCGTAGCCAAGTGGTTAAGGCAGCGGCTTGTGGCGCCGCCATTCGGGGGTTCGAATCCCCTCGCTCGCCCTCATGAAACCCTCCGGAAACCGGCCCCTTCGCCGAGGAGGTTCCCGAGCAGGGCATCGCCACCGTGGCGCACCGGATCGTCGCAGGGGAGACCGGTGGCGGCGGTGACGGCGGTGATGGCAGCCGCGGCGGCCGCGGCCTCGAGATGGGCCGTGTTGAGGGCGATCGCCCTCACCCGCACGGGATTGTGAGCTGAACGGTGCGGCCTTCCCAGAGCCGCCAGCGCTTCCACCGTGGCGATCAGTTCCGGGAGGGGAGGCAGGGCGATGCCGGGCTGGCCGCGGACGGTGGTCTGCCCGGCCCGGTGCACCAGCAGCAGGTCGCTCGGCTGGCTGCCCCGCAGCAGGGGCAGGGTGGCGCTGGAGCCCGGATGGCAGAGGGAGCCCTGCCCCTCCACCAGCACCAGGCTCTCCGCCCCGGCCCCCCTGGCGGCATCGAGCACGGCCTGTTCCACCGCCCCTGCGGCGTAGTCGATCCGAACCGCATCGAGGGCCACTCCGGCCCCTGCGATCAGGATGCCGGCCTGGCCCGTTCCCACGAAGCGGGCATCGAGGCCCCACCGCAGGGCGGCAGCCTGCAGTTCGAGACAGGCGCTCATCTTGCCCACGGCCATGTCCGAACCCACCGCCAGCACCCTCCGGCAGGGCAGCGCCGCCGCCGCCGCGCTGCCCACCCTGAGGCCGGCAGGCTCACGGCGCAGATCCCAGATCCAGCGCCCCGGCTGCACCAGGGCCGCCAGCTGGGGATCGTCGCCCACCCGGGTATGGAGGCCGCTGGCCACGCAGAGTCCGGCCCGCAGCGCCGCCGCCAGATCGGCCCGCATCGCCTCGGGCAGCTGTCCACCGGAAGGGGCCAGGCCCACCACGGCGACCACCGCCTCTCCCCCGGGGCCATGGCGGGAGAGGCCCGGCAGAGCCTCCTCCAGGGAAGCCAGCACCGGAACCTCCCGCTCGATGCCCGTGACGGCCTGCAGGGACCGGCCGGCATGGGACGGATCGATCACCGCCAGCACCGGCCCCCGCCGGTAGCGCAGCAGAGCCAGCCCCGTCTTGCCGGAAAGGTTGTCCAGCCCCCCGTGCTGCAGCAGCACCACGGGGGCGTCGGCACTCAGCATCGCTGCTCCGCCCGCCCGGGCAGCAGGTCCGCCAGCGGGCCGTCCGCCCGGGGGATCACCCCCAGGCCGGCCCCCGCCCCGGCCCGCAGCCGGTCGGCCTCCAGCTCCGGCCCCAGGAAGGGATCGTCGATCAGATTGAGATGGCTGTCGAGGTCGGGCCACTCCACCAGGGGAAGCAGCTGGGCGCCGGCCCCGTTGAGCAGGGCACTGTCGGAATAGCAGCCCACCATCACGCCGATCCCCAGCCGCCGGGCCGCCGAAGCCATCAGCAGCGCCTCACTGAGGCCGCCGCTCTTGAGCAGCTTGATGTTCACCCCGTCCACGTAGGGGGCGAGGCGCACCACGTCGCGCAGGTCCCAGCAGCTCTCATCGGCCACCAGGGGGATCGGACAATCCAGTTCGAGGGCGGCGAAGCTGGCGCTGTCGGCCTCCGGATCCTCCAGGGGCGCCACGGGCTGCTCCACCAGCACCACCCCCTGCTCCGCCAGCCACCCCACCATGGCGCGGGCCTGCTCCAGGCTCCAGCCGCCGTTGGCATCCACCTGCAGTTCCAGGTCGGCACCGGTGATCTGGCGTCGCTCCGCCAGGGCGGAGGCCACGGCCCGCACCAGGGCCCGGTCGTGGTCTGTGCCATCGGGGCTGCCGAGCTTGAGCTTGATGCGGCTGGCCGGCAGCCGCTCCCACCAGCGCTGCAGCCCCTCCAGCACCTGCTCCACCCCGCCCAGGCCGAGGGTCACGCTGGTGGCCGGAGCCTGCTGCCGGTCCAGACCCCAGAGGTCTCCCACCGCCTGGTCCAGGCTCTTGCCCCACCAGTCGAGCAGGGCCAGATCCACGGCGCAGCGGGCGGGTGGGGAGAGGGGCGCAAGCAGGGGCTCGAGCGCCTGGCGGGGCTGGGGGGCCGATGGCGCGAGCCGGGGCAGCAGCTGTTCCAGTTCGGCCACCACGGCGTCGGTTGTGAAGCTGCGGTGCCCGGTGGAGAAGCCACCGGTTTCGCCGAAGCCGGTGATGCCCCCATGCTCCAGGGCGAGCAGCACATGCTCCACGCAGGTGGTGGTGCCGCGACTGATCGCCAGCGGCACCGCCTTGGTGAGCCGGAAGCGATGCAATCGGCCCTGCATGGATTCCGCTCCCCTGTCCTCCCCAACCTGCCACGGGCGAGCGGCCGATGGCGGACACTGGTGCGATGACGGCGACACGATCCCGCCCCCTTCCCTCCCCGGAGGCACCAGCTCCGCAGGACAGGCAGCGGCGCGGCAGCTACTGGATCACCACCTTCGGCTGCCAGATGAACAAGGCGGATTCCGAGCGCATGGCCGGGATCCTGGAAGCGATGGGGTATCGGCCGGCGCCCGGCGAGGAGCAGGCCGATCTGGTGCTCTACAACACCTGCTCGATCCGCGACAACGCCGAACAGAAGGTCTACAGCTACCTCGGACGGCAGGCGCGCCGCAAGCGCAGCGATCCCAACCTCACCCTGGTGGTGGCGGGCTGCGTGGCCCAGCAGGAGGGGGAATCCCTGCTGCGGAGGGTGCCGGAGCTCGATCTGGTGATGGGTCCCCAGCACGCCAACCGACTGGAAGGGCTGCTCGAGCGGGTGGAGCAGGGCCAGCAGGTGGTGGCCACCGAGGAGCACGCCATCCTCGAGGACATCACCACCGCCCGCCGGGAGAGCGCCGTCTGCGCCTGGGTGAACGTGATCTACGGCTGCAACGAGCGCTGCACCTACTGCGTGGTGCCGGCGGTGCGCGGCCGGGAGCAGTCCCGCCTGCCGCAGGCGATCCGCCAGGAGATCGAGGACCTGGCTGGCCGGGGATTCCGGGAGGTGACCCTTCTGGGCCAGAACATCGATGCCTATGGCCGCGACCTGCCCGGGATCACCCCCGAGGGCCGCCGCCGGCACACCCTCACCGACCTGCTGCGCTGCGTGCACGACGTGGAGGGCATCGAGCGCTTCCGCTTCGCCACCAGCCATCCCCGGTACTTCACCGAGCGGCTGATCGACACCTGCGCCGAGCTGCCCAAGGTGTGCGAACACTTCCACATCCCCTTCCAGAGCGGCGACGACGAGGTGCTGCGGGCGATGGCCCGTGGCTACACGGTGGATCGCTATCGCCGCATCATCGAGCGCATCCGGGACCGCATGCCCGATGCGGCGATCAGCGCCGATGTGATCGTGGCGTTCCCGGGGGAAACCGACGCCCAGTACCGCCGCACCCTGGCCCTGGTGGAGGAGATCGGCTTCGACCAGGTGAACACCGCCGCCTACTCGCCCCGGCCGAACACCCCGGCCGCCGACTGGCCCCACCAGCTGGAGGAGGGGGTGAAGGTGGAGCGATTGCAGCAGCTCAACGCCCTGGTGGAGCGCATGGCGCGGCAGCGCAGCGCCCGTTATCTGGGACGCATCGAGGAGGTGCTGGCCGAGGGGGTGAACCCCAAGGATCCCGGCCAGCTGATGGGACGCACCCGCACCAACCGGCTCACCTTCTTCCCGGCCACCGGTCCGGATGGGCGAGCGATCGGCCCCGGCCAGCTGGTGGCGGTGCAGATCGAGGCCGTGCGCGCCTTCTCCCTGAGTGGCAGCGTCTGCATGGGGGGGCACCCTGGCCACGGCGCCGTGCGCTGATACGTTTGGCGCCGCGCAAGGCATGGCATGACTCCCCCCCCCACCCACCTCGGCCTGGTGTTCGGGGGGGCATCCGGAGAGCATGCCGTGTCGATCCGTTCGGCCACCACCGTGGTGGCGGCCCTGCGCAGCGGCGCCAATGCCGGGCGCTACCGGGTGAGCTGTTTCTACATCGACCGCCGCGGCAGCTGGTGGCCGCCGGATGTGGCCGAGGCGGTGCTGAGGGCAGGCGTGCCGGCCGAGATCGCTGACCTGCCCGGGCCACCGCAGCGGCCTGGCTTCCGGGGCTTCCCGGCAGGGGCCCTCGACGTGGAGGTGTGGTTTCCGGTGCTGCACGGCCCCAATGGCGAGGACGGCACGATCCAGGGGCTCTTCACCCTGATGCAGGTTCCCTTCGTGGGTTCGGGGGTGCTGGGCTCGGCCGTGGGGATGGACAAGCAGGCGATGAAGGCCGCCTTTGCCGCCGCCGGCCTGCCCCAGGTGCCCTATGCCTGCGTCGAGGCGGCCGAGCTGACCGGCCCGGACGCCGGCGCCCTCGAGGAGCTGCTGGAGCGGCTCGAGCGCCGGCTCGGCTATCCCTGCTTCGTGAAGCCCGCCAACATGGGCTCCTCGGTGGGCATCAGCAAGGCGACCGACCGGCCCTCCCTGCTGGCCGGGTTGCGTTCCGCCGCCGGCCACGATCCGCGTCTGGTGGTGGAGCGGGGGGTGACGGCCCGGGAGCTGGAATGCGCCGTGCTGGGCCAGGGGGTGCTGGAGGCCTCGGTGGTGGGGGAGATCCGCTTCGACGCCGACTGGTACGACTACGACACCAAGTACAGCGAGGGGAAAAGCCATACGGAGATCCCGGCCCGGCTCGATCACAAGGTGAGCCGGAGGGCCCGGGAGCTGGCCATCGCCGCCTGCCGTGCCGTCGCCGCCAGCGGACTGGCCCGGGTGGATTTCTTCTACGACGAGGCCGCCGGCGAGCTCTGGCTCAACGAGATCAACACCCTGCCGGGCTTCACCAGCCAGAGCATGTACCCCATGCTCTGGAACGCCAGCGGACTGGCCCCGGAGGATCTCGTGCACCGTTTGGTCGAAGAGGCGAGAGAATCGTTCGCGCAACGGAATCCCGGAGGAACCCTGGGATGACTGAAGGCCTGCTCTGGCTCCCTCTTCTGCTCGTCTTCGTGCTGCTCGCCTCTCTCGGCTGGCTCGAGCGCCGGCGCCAGCACCTCTTCCGGGAATGGGCCTCCGGGGCGGAACTGGCCAAGCTCGACGGCTGCGGCGGCGCCCGACTCCTCGATGGGGAGCTGAGCTGGTGCCGCTTCGAGGCGGGCAGGTTCCAGCCGGTCGCCTCCTTCCCGATCAAGCATCTGGAGCTGGTGGAGCTTCTCTCCCTGGGATCGGGGGAGGCCCCCCTCACCGAGGAGAGCCAGGGGGCTTGCCGGCTGCGCCTGGTGGGGGGCGGCGACCAGCAGGACCTGCCCTTCGCCGATGCCGATCGAGCCCGCCGCTGGATGGACGAACTGATGGCGCGGTCCCGCTGCGAACTGTGAGCGAATCACCTTTGCCTCCCGGTGTGCTGCGCCGCAAGCAGCTGCGAGAGCAGCGGCGGGCCGACCGCCTGCGCAATCTGTGGCGTCTGGTGGTGTTCAGCGCGATCTCGGCCGGGGTGGGGTACGGCCTGCTGCGCCAGGGCTGGAGCCTGCAGGAACCGGGCCAGGTGGAGGTGGTGGGCAGCCGCACGGTGAACCGGGACCAGGTGATCCAGGCGGCCGGGATGACGTTCCCCCTGCCCCTGCTGGCCCTCCAGCCCAACCAGCTCGGCAGCGAGCTGATGGAGGCCCTGCCGGTGGAGAAGGTGAAGGTGACCCGGCTGATGCTGCCGCCGCGCCTGCGGGTGGAACTGGTGGACCGGGAGGCGGTGGCGAGGGCCGAACGGCGACGGAGCGGCGGCAGCGAATCCGGCTACATCGACCGCCTGGGCAACTGGATCAGCATCCGTCAGCACCAGAGCCTGCCTGCCTCCGGAGATCTGAACCTGCTGGTGAAGGGGTGGAACGAGCGGCACCGTGCCGCGCTCATGAAGGTGCTGGAGGCCCGCAAGGATCTGGGAACGGGCCTGCAGGAGGTGCGCTTCGATCCCGATGGCAGCCTCTGGCTCCTCACCCGGGAGCTGGGCTCCCTCCGCCTGGGACCGGTCGATGACCGGCTGGAGCGGCGGCTGGAGGTGGCCGCCCACCTCAACCGCACCCTGCCGGAGCGGATCGGGGGGCGGAGACCCCAGCAGATCGACCTGAGCGATCCGGAACAACCGGAACTCAGCATGGGCGGCACGGTCACCCCCCTGCCGCCGGGGAAAAAAGAAGGCGGTCCCACCCCGGCGGGCGGCCAGTGAGGGCATCCCGCCAGCCAATCCACACAGGCCATTGCGTGCAGACGGTATCCGTAGCAATGTGACTTCCTTCGCCAGTGGGGCGGATCCAGCCACCGACATAATGCAGCCGCAGATCAACGGCACCTCCTCTCCTGAAGCAATGACGCGAGCCCAGGACGGTTCCTTCCCCGTCGATCTCATGTCCACGTCAGCGTTCCCCCAGGAGCATCCCGAGATGAGCCAGTCCGCGCCCAGCAGCAACGGCATCGTGCCGAGTCAGTCCGCGCGGATCGAAGTGATCGGGGTGGGAGGAGGAGGCAGCAACGCCGTCAACCGGATGATCGCCTCCGAACTCCAGGGGGTCGGCTACCGGGTGCTCAACACCGACGCCCAGGCCCTGCTGCAGTCCGCTGCCGTTCAGCGCATCCAGCTCGGCCAGAAACTCACCCGCGGCCTGGGGGCCGGCGGCAACCCGGTGATCGGCCAGAAGGCGGCCGAGGAATCCCGCGCCGAGCTGCTCCAGTCCCTCGAGGGGGCCGATCTGGTCTTCATCGCCGCCGGCATGGGGGGTGGCACCGGAACCGGTGCCGCGCCGATCCTGGCGGAGGTGGCCAAGGAATGCGGCGCCCTCACCGTGGGCATCGTCACCAAACCGTTCGGCTTCGAGGGACGCCGGCGCCTGCGCCAGGCCGAGGAGGGCATCGCCCGGCTGGCGGAGCACGTCGACACCCTGATCGTGATCCCCAACGACCGGCTGCGGGATGCCATCTCCGGAGCCCCCCTGCAGGAGGCCTTCCGCACCGCCGACGACGTGCTGCGGATGGGGGTCAAGGGCATCACCGACATCATCACCCGGCCGGGCCTGGTGAACGTCGACTTCGCCGACGTGCGTGCCGTGATGGCCGACGCCGGCACCGCCCTGCTGGGCATCGGTGTGGGCTCCGGCCGCTCCCGCTCCAGCGAGGCCGCCCAGGCGGCCATGAGCAGCCCCCTGCTGGAATCGGCCCGCATCGACGGGGCCCGCGGCTGCGTGATCAACATCAGCGGCGGCAAGGACATGACCCTCGAGGACATGACCACCGCCTCGGAGGTGATCTACGACATGGTCGACCCGGACGCCAACATCATCGTGGGAGCGGTGGTGGATGAGAGCCTGGAGGGCGAGATCCACGTGACCGTGATCGCCACGGGCTTCGAAGGCAGCGGCAGCTACCGCACGGATCGCCCCCTCTCGAGCTTCGCCGACAGCATCGGGGGCCCACAGGATCGGCAGGAGCCTGTGGAAGTTCGGGGCGCCAAGATTCCACCCTTCCTGCTCAACCGCCAGACCCGGCTGGACATGGAGTGAGGGTGAGGGGCACCCGCCTGAAGGGGGTGACCCGGAGTCCACGCCTGCCCGGAGCATCCCGTGTGGCTGCTCCCTTCCGGTCCTGACCAGATTTGGGCGTCCTGGCCGCGTGGGTCCGAGTCGTTCTGATGCTAGCAATGGCCCCTGAGTGAGGTGCCTTCCGTGCCCCAACGCCCCGGTGATCTGGTGCTGCGCAAGCGGGCGGGCCTCCCCATCGCCATGCTCACCGCCTGGGATGCCCTCTCGGCCTCGATCGTGGCCGCAGCCGGTGCCGACGCCGTGCTGGTGGGGGATTCCCTGGCCATGGTCGTGCTGGGGCACGCCACCACCCTGCCGGTGACCCTCGAGGAGATGCTGCACCACTGCCGGGCGGCCGGGCGGGGACTGCTGCGGGCCGGAGGGGCCCATCCCGTGATGATCTGCGATCTGCCCTTTCTCACCTACCAGTGCGGAGCCGATGAGGCCGTGGCGGCGGCGGGGCGGGTGCTGAAGGAAACCCCGGCTGCCGCCGTGAAGCTGGAGGGAGCCGAACCCGAAACGGTGACGGTGATCGACCGCATGGTGCGCAGCGGCATTCCGGTGATGGGGCACCTCGGTCTCACCCCCCAGTCGGTGCACCGGCTGGGCTACCGGCGGCAGGCGGAGGATCCGGTGAGCCAGGAGAGGCTGCGGCGCCAGGCGGAAGCCCTGGAGCAGGCGGGCTGTTTCGCCCTGGTGCTCGAGCACCTGCCGGCCGAACTGGCCAGCGATCTGAGCCGCAGCCTCTCCATCCCCGTGATCGGCATCGGCGCGGGGGATGGCTGCGACGGCCAGGTGCGGGTCACGGCCGATCTGCTCGGTCTCAGCCAGCGCCAGCCTCCCTTCAGCCCGCCCCTGCTCGATGGCCACGGTCTGGCGGTGGAGGCCCTGCGGGGCTGGATCATGGCCCTGGAGCCGGTGCCTCCCCAGCCCTCCGCTCTCCCGCCTCCCACCAGGCCAGCATCTCCCGCAGCACCGCATTGCTGAGGGCCAGGCCGGCCGGATCGCTGAGGCGCCATCGGTCCCCTTCCACCCGCAGCAGCCCCTCCGCCTCGAACGGCGCCAGGCGGCTGCGCAGCTCCTCCAGCCAGCCGGGGGCCATCCCAGGGGCGCTCGCCGCGGCGATGGCCGGCAGGTTCACCCCCTCGCGGCGCCGCAAGCCCACCAGGAGCCGCTCCTCGAAGGGCATTCCCCGGGCCGTCTGCACTTCGCCTTGCGGAACGGCCCGATCGCCTGGATCAGCCGGATCGTGGGGAGCGCCACCGGATGGGTGCGCCGCCCCGGAGTGCTGCCCCTGCCGCTGGCGAGCCACCCACTCGGCGTAGCCGGCCCGGGTGCGGGGCCGTGCCACCCGGACCCCCCACGGCGCCGAGGTGGCCCCCATCCCGAAGCCCCACCAGCCCCCTCCGCTCCAGTACACCCGGTTGTGGCGGGAGGCATGGCCGGGCAGGGCATGGTTGGAGATCTCGTAGTGCCCGTAGCCGGCAGCGCCCAGCCGGGCCCAGGTGCGCTCCATCAGATCGGCGCCCAGATCCTCGTCGGGCAGGGAGAGCTCCCCGCGCCCCTGCCGCCAGGCGAACACCGTGCCCGGCTCCACGATCAGGTCGTACACCGAGAGGTGGGGCGCTTCCAGAGCGAGGGCCCGCTGCAGCTGCCCCTCCCAGTGGCCCAGGACTTCGGCAGCCGCAACGGCGCTGCCGGGGGAGGCGGGCGGCAGGCCCTGGAGGAGGTCCAGGCTCCAGCTGGCGAGGCATCCCCGTCGCTGTTCCTGCCGCAGCCAGCCGGCCGCCTCCTCCAGGTCCTCCCCCCGGTGCCGGCGTCCCAGGGAACGCAGCACCGCGTCATCGAAGCTCTGCCCGCCCAGGCTCACCCGGTTCACCCCGGCGGCCAGGTACTGCTCCAGACGAGACCGATCGAAGCTGGCCGGATCCAGCTCCAGGCTGATCTCCGCTGCGGGGGCGAGACCGAAGCGGCGGGCCAGGGCCTCCAGCAGTGCCCCCACCTGGTCGCCGCTGAGCATGGAGGGGGTGCCGCCGCCGATGTACACGGTGGAGAGGGGCGGTCCGCCGGGGGAGGCGGCGATCTCCGCCCGCAGCAGCTCGAGATAGGCGGCGATCGAGGCGGAGCGGGTCCCATCGGCCCGATCCCCCAGGGGCACCACCGGAAAATCGCAGTAGAAGCAGCGCCGGTGGCAGAAGGGGATGTGCAGATAGGCCGAGCGCGGCGCCGCGGCGCCCGATCGAGCGACGGTTCGGTTCACGTGCGGTAACCCCTTCCAGCCAAACCGCGCGGAATCGGGCATGCTGCCTTGCTGATGCGAAGGGCAGCCACGCTCGCGGGGCTTGAGGCCATGGTGGACTCCCTCATCCTGCTCCTGTTTCTGGTATCCGGAGCCGCCACCGGCTGGCTCGGGGTGGATCTGCTGCCCGAACCCCTGCTGCTGCAGGTCACCAACCCGGAGGGATTGCGCGGGGTGCTGGGCGGATTCGGCGCCTTCTTCGGTCTGCTGGCGGGCTTCTTCTTCCAGCAGCTGCGCCGGCGGCTGATGCGCCAGGTGCGCAGCATGCCCACCGATCTGCTGGTCAGCCGGGCGGTGGGGCTGATCCTGGGACTGCTCGTGGCCAATCTGCTGCTGGCCCCGATCCTGCTGCTGCCCCTGCCCTGGGAGGTGGTGCTGGTGAAACCGCTGGCGGCGGTGCTCAGCAACGTGTTCTTCGGGGTGCTGGGCTACAACCTGGCCGAGGTGCACGGCCGCACCCTGCTGCGGCTCTTCAACCCCAGCAGCACCGAGGCCCTGCTGGTGGCCGACGGGGTGCTCCAGCCCGCCAGCGCCAAGATCCTCGACACCAGCGTGATCATCGATGGCCGCATCCGCGGGCTGCTGGCTTCCGGGCTGGTGGAGGGCCAGGTGATCGTGGCCCAGGCCGTGATCGACGAACTCCAGGCCCTGGCCGATTCCGCCAACGCCGAGAAGCGGGGCAAGGGGCGGCGCGGCCTCAAGCTGCTCACCGAGCTGAGGGAGACCTACGGCCGCCGGCTGGTGGTGAACAGCACCCGCTACGAAGGAGCCGGAGCCGATGACAAGCTGCTGCGGCTCACCGCCGACACCGGCGGCACCCTGCTCACCGCCGACTTCAACCTGGCCCAGGTGGCCCAGGTGCAGTCCCTCAAGGTGCTCAACCTGAGCGAACTGGTGATCGCCCTGCGACCGGAGGTGCAGCCCGGCGATGACCTGCAGCTCAAGATCGTGCGGGAGGGCAAGGAGGCCGAGCAGGGGGTGGGCTACCTGGAGGACGGCACGATGGTGGTGGTGGAGGAGGCCCGGGATCGCATCGGCGAACGACTGGCCGTCACCGTCACCGGCGCCCTGCAGACACCCACCGGCCGCCTGGTCTTCGCCCGCTGCGACCCCACCACCACCGAGAGACCGAGCGCCGAACGCCCGGCCGCCAAACCGAACGAGAAGGGGGCGGTGAAGGGCGGCAACCGGGCCCGGGAAGGGAAACCCGTCCCGGCCCGGGAGCAGGAGCCCGCGGAGCCCGGCTAGGCTCCTGCCCTGAGTCTGAGCTGGACGAGCGGATGACGGTGTCGGCCCCCTACTACGGCGAATCCGCCGTGATGCGCACGCCTCCGCCCGATCTCCCTTCCCTTCTGCTGAAGGAGAGGATCGTGTACCTGGGGCTGCCCCTCTTCTCCGACGACGATGCCAAGCGGCAGATGGGCATCGACGTGACCGAGCTGATCATCGCCCAGCTGCTCTACCTGGAATTCGACAATCCAGAGAAGCCGATCTTCTTCTACATCAACTCCACCGGCACCAGCTGGTATTCCGGGGATGCCATCGGCTTCGAGACCGAAGCCTTCGCCATCTGCGACACCCTGCGCTACGTGAAGCCACCGGTGCACACCATCTGCATCGGCCAGGCGATGGGCACCGCCGCCATGATCCTCTCCGCCGGCACCAAGGGGCAGCGGGCCGCCCTGCCCCACGCCTCGATCGTGCTGCACCAGCCCCGCTCGGGAGCCCGGGGTCAGGCCAGCGACATCCAGATCCGCGCCAAGGAGGTGCTGCACAACAAGCACACCATGCTGGAGATCCTGGCCGAGAACACGGGCAAGACGGTGCAGCAGCTTTCCAAGGATTCCGACCGCATGACCTACCTCACCGCCGAGGAAGCCAGGGAGTACGGCCTGATCGACCGCATCCTCACCAGCCAGAAGCAGCTGCCGGCTCCGGTGCCCGCCTGATCCGGGGCAGCCCCTTCCCCTCACCCCCCTCCATCCCCTCCTTCCCGTCCGTCCGCCATGCCCATCGGCACCCCCAGCGTTCCCTACCGCCTGCCCGGAAGCCAGTACGAGCGCTGGGTCGACATCTACACCCGGCTGGGTGTGGAGAGGATCCTCTTTCTCGGCCAGGAGGTGAGCGACGGGGTCGCCAACAGCCTGGTGGCCCAGATGCTCTACCTGGATTCGGATGACAATTCCAAGCCGATCTATCTCTACATCAACTCCCCCGGCGGTTCGGTGACGGCGGGTCTGGCCATCTACGACACCATGCAGTACGTCAAATCCGACGTGGTGACGATCTGCGTGGGCCTGGCTGCCTCGATGGGGGCGTTCCTGCTGGCGGCGGGCACCAAGGGCAAGCGGCTGGCCCTGCCCCACAGCCGCATCATGATCCACCAGCCCCTGGGGGGAACCAGCCAGCGGCAGGCCAGCGACATCGAGATCGAGGCCCGCGAGATCCTGCGGATGAAGGACATGCTCAACCAGTCCCTCGCCGACATGTGCGGCCAGTCCCTGGAGAAGATCGCCAAGGACACCGACCGGGACTATTTCATGAGCGCGGCCGAGGCTGTCGACTACGGCCTGATCGACCGGGTCATCGCCCACCCCAATGAGGCCTGAGGCCTGCCACGGCGAGGCGTAAGCTCCCCCTTTGCCCTGCCCGCCCGCCCGGATGGCCCAGCTCTTCTACGATTCCGACGCCGATCTCTCCCTGCTCTCCGGCAAGACGGTGGCGATCATCGGCTACGGCTCCCAGGGCCACGCCCACGCCCTCAACCTCAAGGACAGCGGGGTGAACGTGGTGGTGGGGCTCTACGAGGGCAGCCGCTCCGCCGACAAGGCCCGCGCCGACGGCCTGGAGGTGCTGGGCGTGGGCGACGCCTGCGCCCGGGCCGACTGGATCATGGTGCTCCTGCCCGACGAGGTGCAGAAGCAGGTGTACGAGAGCGAGATCGCCCCGCACCTGAAGGCCGGCAAGGTGCTGAGCTTCGCCCACGGCTTCAACATCCGCTTCGGGCTGATCGTGCCCCCGGCCGATGTCGACGTGGTGATGATCGCCCCGAAGGGACCGGGCCATACCGTGCGCTGGGAGTACCAGAACGGCCAGGGGGTGCCCTGCCTCTTCGCCGTGCACCAGGACGCCAGCGGCCACGCCCGCGCCCTGGCGATGGCCTATGCCAAGGCGATCGGCGGCACCCGGGCCGGCATTCTCGAGACCAACTTCAAGGAGGAGGCCGAAACCGACCTCTTCGGCGAGCAGGCCGTGCTCTGCGGGGGCCTGAGCGAGCTGGTGAAGGCCGGCTTCGAGACCCTGGTGGAAGCGGGCTACCAGCCGGAACTGGCCTATTTCGAGTGCCTGCACGAGGTGAAGCTGATCGTGGATCTGATGGTGAAGGGGGGCCTCACCGCCATGCGTGACTCGATCTCCAACACCGCCGAATACGGCGACTACGTGAGCGGTCCCCGGCTGATCACCGACGAGACCAAGGCGGAGATGAGGCGGATCCTGGCCGACATCCAGGACGGCACCTTCGCCCGCAACTTCGTGGCCGAGTGCGAGGCGGGCAAACCCGAGATGACCCGCTGCCGCGAACGGGACAGCCAGCATCCGATCGAGAAGGTGGGCACCGGCCTGCGCTCGATGTTCAGCTGGCTGAAGACGGCCTGAACCAGCACCTGGGGCTCCTGCTGGTGCCCCTCGCCTGCGCAGTCGATCGGCTGGTGGGGGATCCCCCCGGCTGGCTGCATCCGGTGCAGGTGATGGGCTGGGCGATCCAGCGGCTGCGGCGGGCGGCCGAAGCCTGGGCCGGCGACCGCCCCCGCCGGCTGCGGCTGGCCGGGCTGGTGATCACCCTGCTGGTGGTGGCGCTCAGCGGTCTCGGCGGCTGGGCATTTGAGCGGCTGGCCCTGGACCTGCCCTCCCCCCTGGGCCTGGCCCTGCTGCTGCCCGCCCTGGCCAGCGGCCTGGCCGGCCGCAGCCTGGAGCAGGCGGTGCGCGGGGTGCTGGAGGCCCTGCCGGATCTGCCGCTGGCGCGCCGGCGCCTCGCCTGGATCGTGGGCCGCGACGTGGACCACCTGCCGGAGACCGAGATCCTCCGCGCCGCGGCCGAGACGGCCGCCGAGAACGCCGTGGACGGCCTCTTCGCTCCCCTGTTCTGGATGCTCGCCGGGGTGGCGCTCTGGAGGCTGGCGCCTGGGGGGCCGGGCCCCCTGGCCCTGACCTGGGCCTTCAAGGCCGCCAGCACCCTCGATTCGATGCTGGGCTATCGCCGCGGCCGGCTGCGCTGGCTGGGCACCGCCGGCGCCCGGCTGGATGACGGGCTCACCTGGATCCCCTGCCGGCTGGTGGCGCTCAGCCTGCCCCTGGTCGCCGCCCCGCTCCGGGCCGCCCCCGCCCGGCTGCGCGCCGCCCTGGCGGAAGGTCGCGCCGATCCCTCCCCCAATGCCGGGGTCTCCCAGGCGGCCTATGCCCACGCGGCCGGGGTGCGGCTGGGAGGGGTGAACCGCTACCGGGGCGAGGAACGCAGCAAACCGGTGCTGGCCGCGGCGTGCGCGGGCGCGGACCGGGCTGCGGTGGAACGGATCCTGGTGCTCACGAACCGGCTCGAAGGCCTCTGGCTGCTGCTGGCGATCGCCCTGGGCAGCGCTCAGTAGGCGCCGCGGTCGCGGGGATCGAAGATCACCCGGATGGTGCGCAGGATGATGCTGCAGATCCATCAGGAAGCTGCGATGGCGCGCGTAGCGCACATCGAGCAGCCACCCGCTCGTCGTAGCTGAGGTTGTTGCGGCCGGAGACCTGCCACAGACCGGTGAGGCCCGGACGCACGGCCAGCACCTCCTCCATGCGGTCGCCGTAGCGGGGCAGCTCCTTGCGAACGATGGGCCGGGGGCCCACCAGGCTCATCTCGCCGCGCAGCACGTTGAGGAACTGGGGCAGCTCATCGAGGCTGGAGCGCCGCAGGAACTTGCCGATGGAGGTGATGCGGGGATCGTTCTTGAGCTTGAAATCGTTGCTGAACTCCTGCTGCAGATCGGGGGACTGGGCCAGCAGGGAGGAAAGGATCCGGTCGGCATCCCGCCGCATCGTGCGGAATTTGATGCAGCCGAAGCTGCGGTAGTCGCGGCCCACGCGCTTCTGCACGTAGAAAACAGGCCCCCGGGAGGAGAGCTTCACCAGAAGCGCCAGAAACACATAGACAGGCGAACCCAGGCCCAGCACCATCAGCGAAAAGAAGATATCTCCACTGCGCTTGATGACCCTGGAGCGCCTCGATTGCAGCTGGATCAGCTGCTCGGCCGACAGCAGCGGCGGGGGCAGGGGAAGGGCAGGAGGCCGGCCGACCAGGGCCGTTCCCATGCCTGAACCGTATGTGACTAAGGATGAAACCATCGCTTCCCTCTCAGGCTCGCGAATCTAAGGATGTCTTCCCAGAAGACTCCACGGCGCAGGGCCACTCATCCCAGAGGCACAGGTGGAAGGAGCGTCTCCGGCAGGGGCCGCGACTGGCGCTGCAGCCGCTCGTGATGGCGCTGCCAGAGGCTGGCGATCAGGTGGCCCATGCGCCGGCGGAAGTGCTCGGGGCTGAACCGTTCGGCCCAGCGGCGCTGGCCCTCGGCGGGCAGTCGGCGCCAGAGCGCGCCGGCCTCGAAGTGTTCCAGGGCCGCCGCGAGGCTGGCGACGCTCTGCTCGGGAAACAGCAGCCCGGTGGGGAGATCGCCGGTCTGCTGCAGACAGCGCACGCTGTCGCACAATCCACCGGCGCCGTAGCCGATCACCGGAGCCCCGGCGGCCATTGCCTCCACCGGAGCGATACCGAAATCCTCGAGTCCGGCATAGACGAAGGCCCGGCAGCGCTCCAGCCAGCCGTTGGCCTCGGCATCGGAGCAACGGCCGAGAAACCGGATGTTCGGGCCGGCCATGGCCTCCAGCCGGCGCTGCTCCGGTCCGTCGCCGATCACCACCAGGGGCAGCCCGGTGCGGTTGAAGGCCTGCACCACCAGGTCGACCCGCTTGTTGGGCACGAGCCGGCAGAGGCTGACATACACATCATCGCGGGGCTGGTTCCAGCGGAACCGCTCCACGGCCACGGGGGGATGGACCACATGGGCGGAGCGGCGCCAGCAGCGGCGGATGCGGCGGGCGGTGAAGCGGGAATTGGCCACCAGGGCATCCACCCGCAGGCTGCTGAGCACGTCCCACTGGCGCAGGTGGTGCAGCTGGAGGCGCACGAGGGGGCCGAGGGGACCCCGGGCCAGGGTGGAGCTGGCCAGGTAGGGATGCATCTGGTCCCAGGCGTAGCGAACCGGGGTGTGCACGTAGCTGACGTGCAGCTGATCGGGACCGGTGAGCACCCCCTTGGCCACCAGATGGCTGCTGCTCACCACCAGGGGATGGCCGCTGAGATCGAGCTGCTCGATCGCCAGCGGCAGCAGGGGCAGGTACTGCTGCACGTGGCTCACCCCCCAGGGCAGGCGCTGGATGAAGCTGGTGCGGATCGACCTTCCCTGCAGCCAGCTGCCGGGCCGGCGGCTCTCCCCATCCACCAGGGCATAGAGCTGGGGAAGGGCCCCGTCCCGTCCGAGCAGCCGATCGAGCTGCTGCACCACCTGTTCCGACCCGCCCACCGAGCGGGGCGTGAACCACTCGTGCACCAGGGCGATGGGGCCGGGGAGCTCTGCCATGGCGGCACCGTAGGCGCCAGTATCACGAAAACTCTCAGGAAATTGCCCTGCGGGGCCTCTCTGCCGAAGCTATGGCGAGTTGCGGCATGGCGAGAGCCGGCACACGATGGCGATCCGCGAGCTCCTGGAAGACGCGCTGCAGGAACCGGCCATCGGCACCACGCCCCGGTTCCGTTGGCATGCGACGCCGGTGGGCATCGCCGCCCTCTGGTCTCAGGGCACGGCACCGTCGTCGCCTCCCTTCGACATGGCCCTGGAGGAGGGCCTGCAGGTGGGCCTCGACCTCAGCCGCGAGGAAAGGGAGTTCCACCAGGTGAAGTCGGGCCTGGTGCTGCTCTTCCATTCCTGACCTCCCCGGCGGGGCTGGCCCCCCAGGCAGAAGGGGAAAGCGGCAGCCGCAGCTGGTAATCGGCCCAGTGGGCGGTGAGGGCGGCCAGCAGGCTGGTGCGGTCGCCACGGATGCGGAGCATGGGGCAGGGGAGGAAGGCGACTCCCACCCTGGGATCGGCCGGCGGAACGGCCGATGCCGATGCCACTGCAGGGCGGCACCGATGACACCGGGCCGGTCGACCGATGGCACACAGGCACCCCGTCGGAGGCCCGAGCCGCTGCGTAGGGTTCCTGCCGTCCGCTGCAGGTGCCGCCGCGATGGATCCGAAACGCCGCCGGGTGCTCCAGCTGCTGGCCGGATGGGCGCTCGGCAGCGGCGCCGCTCTCCTGGCCCCGACCGGCCGGGCCGCTGGCGGGGCCGCTGGCGGGGCCGGGGAAGCCGGCCACCCGCTTCCTGGCGCTGGCCGACGTGGGCAGCGGCGATCGCAACCAGCGGGCCCTGGGCCAGCGCATGGCCGAGGTGCACCGGCAGCGGCCGGTGGACCTGGTGGTGCTCGCCGGCGACAACATCTATCCCTCCGGCAACCTCGACCTGGTGGAGGCCACCTTCCATCGCCCCTACCGGGAACTGCTCGCCGCCGGGGTGCCCTTCCACGTGGCGCTGGGCAACCACGACATCCGCACCGGCAACGGCGATCCCCAGGTGGCCTACCGGCCCTTCGGCATGGCCGGCCGCTGGTACAGCCTGCGACGGGGTGATGTGGCCTTCTTCTTCCTCGACACCAACGGGAACACCGACTGGAGCCGGCAGCTGCCCTGGCTGGAGGGCGCCCTCGCCGCCAGCGACGCCCCCTGGAAGGTGGTGATCGGCCACCACCCCATCCACTCCTCCGGCTTCTACGGCAGCGACCGGGCGGCCCAGCGCCGCCTCGGCCCCCTCTTCCGCCGATACGGCGTGCAGCTCTACATCAACGGCCACGAACACAACTACGAGCGCACCCTGCCGATCAACGGCACCACCTATCTGATCGTGGGGGGCGGAGGGGCGAGCCTGCGGCCGGTGCGGCCCTCCGCGATCAGCGCCCGGGCGGTGAGCACCTTCAGCTTCGCGGAGGTGGAAGCCCGAGGCGAGACCCTCACGATCACGGCCTGGGACCGGGAAGGGCGCCGCCTCGACTGGGGTGTGATCCGCCGGCGCCCGGCGGCGCCGGGCTGACCCCGCGGATGTCGCTGCGCCTGCTTCACACCTCCGACTGGCACCTGGGCCGGAGCTTCCACGGCGCCTCGCTGCTGGAGGAGCAGGCGGCGGCGCTGGAGCGGATCGTGGAGCTGGCCGGGGAGGCGGCCGTGGACGGGGTGCTGATCGCCGGAGACCTCTACGACCGGGCGATCCCTCCGGCCGAGGCGGTGCAGCTGTTCAACGACACCCTGGCCCGGCTCCGGGCGCAGGGGGCGGCGGTGGTGGCGATCGCCGGCAACCACGATTCCCGGGTGCGGGTGTCGGTCTACGACCCGCTGCTCTCCTGCTTCGGGGTGACGATCCGGGGCGACGTGAGACGGGCCCATGAGCCGGTGCTGATCACCCCCCGGCGAGGCGGGGAAGCGGTGGCGGTGTACCCCCTGCCCTATCTGGAGCCGGCGGTGGACGGGCCCGCCCTGACCCTGCCGCCGGAAGCAACGGACGAGCCGCCGCCCTCGCGGCTGCGCCATGAGGAGGTGACCCGGCTGGCACTGGAACGGATCCGCGGCGATCTGCGCCGCCGCCCGAACACCCGCTCGGTGCTGGTGGCCCACACCTTCGTGGCCGGGGGCGAGACCTCCGAATCGGAGCGGGAGCTCACCGTGGGCAACGTCGATCGGGTGGGGGTGGAGACCTTCGCCGGGTTCGATTACGTGGCCCTGGGCCATCTGCATCGCTCCCAGCAGCTCGATGGCGTGCGCCTGGCCTACAGCGGCACGCCCCTGCCCTATTCCTTCTCGGAGGAGCGCCACACCAAGTCGGTGCGGATCGTGGAGCTGGCGGCGGATGGCACGCCCTCGGTGGAGATCGTGCCCCTGGGGGTGGGGCGGCCGCTGCGCACCCTCGAGGGAGGGATCGAGGAGCTCTGCGGCGATCCCCGCCACGAAGCCGCCGCCGCGGCCCGGGTGCGGGCGATCCTCACCGACGAGACCCTGCCGCTCCAGGCCATGGCCCGCCTGCGGGCCCGTTTCCCCCACATCGCCGAGCTGCGGCACCGGCCGCCCCAGGTGGTGCGCTCCAGTGCCGGCGAGCGCGACCGGCAGATCCGCCAGGCCACCTCTCCCCTGGCCCTGGCGTCGGCGTTCTTCGCCGATCAGCAGGGGCGCCCGGCGAGCGGGGCGGAACTGGAGCTGCTGCGGGCGGCGATCGAGGCGGCAGCAAGGGGGGCAGAGCGCTGAAGCCCCATCGCCTCCGGATCGAGGCCTTCGGTCCCTATGCCGAGCCGGTGGAGATCGGCTTCGACGAGCTGGGCCGGGAGGGGCTCTTCCTGATCCACGGCACCACCGGGGCGGGCAAGACGTTCCTGCTCGATGCCCTCTGCTTCGCGCTCTACGGGGAGGTGTCGGGGGATCGCAGCGTCAAGGCGCTGAAATCCGACCACGCCGAGGCGGCGGCCGTGCCCCGGGTGAGCCTGGAATTCTCCGCCGGAGGAGCCCGCTACCTGGTGGAACGCTCCCCCGCCCACACCGCGATCCGCAGCCGGGGGGAGGGGACCACCGAGAAGGGGGCCCAGGCCGTGCTGTTCCGGCTCACGGGATCCGCAAGGGAGGCGATCGCGGCGAAGACCACGGAGGTCTGCCGGGAGGTGGAGCACCTGGTGGGTCTCGATGCCGGCCAGTTCCGGCAGGTGATCCTGCTGCCCCAGGGCCGCTTCGCCGAGGTGCTGCGGGCCCGGGCCGACGAGCGGGAGGCCCTGCTGAAGACGCTCTTCGACACGGTGATCCATGAGCAGGCGGCCGGCTGGCTGGAGGAGCAGGCCCGGGCCGCCCGGATCAAGGTGGCGGAGCAGTCCCGGGCCCTGGAGGTGCTGCGCCAGCAGGCCGCCCATGAATGGACCCCCTACGCCCCGGCCCCGGCGGAGCCGTCTGCCGCTGCCACTCCCACCGATCAGGGGGCTCCCGCCGACCAGGCCGACCTGGAGCGGCTGGTGGAGCGGATCGCCGCGGTGGTGAACGGCACCGGGGCCCGCCTGCAGCAGGCCAGCGCCGGCCTCGAGGCCGCCCGCAGCCACCGGGACGCGGTCGAGCGACTGGCCGAGCGCTGGCAACGGCGGCGGACGGCCAGCGCCCGGCTGCAGGAGCTGGAGGCGAAGCGGCCGGCGGTGGAGGACTACCGGCGGCGGCTGGCCCTGGCGGAGCGGGCCGAGGCCCTGCGCCCGAGCCTGGTGGCCGCCCAGGAGGCGAGCGAGGCCCTCGATTCGCTGCAGAGCGGCATCCGCAGCCAGCTGCTGGGGGCGATCCGGGCCCGGGACGCAGCCACGGCCCTGCCGGTTTCCGTGGTGCTGCTCGAGCTGATGGCCCTGCCTTCCCTCGAGCAGCTGGGGGCCGCCAGCGGCGACCTGGCGGCCCGCCGGGCGGAGGTGAAGGAGCTGGTGAAGAAGGCGGAGGAAGGGGAGCGGGCCCGGCAGCAGGCGGCCCAGGCGGCGCAGCGGGCCCGCCAGGGGGAGGCCCGGCGCCGGACCGCCGAGGACGCCCTCGGCAAGCTGCGGCAGGAGCGGGGGGCGGCGGCGGAGGCGCTGCTGGCGGCCCGCAGCGCCCAGGACGGGCTCGATGGCTGGCAGCGGGCCGAGCGGGAGGCCCGCGCAGGGTTCGAGGCGGTGGCGGCCATCGCCCCGGCCCGCCGCCGGGAGGCGGAGGCCATCGCCGCCCGGAACGACGCCGATGGCCGCTGCAACCAGGTCCATGCCGCCCTCCTGGAGCTGCGCCGGCGGCAGATCGCCGGCATGGCCGCCCGGCTCGCCGGGGGGTTGGCGGCGGGGGCTCCCTGCCCGGTGTGCGGCTCCCGGGAGCACCCCCGGCGGGCCGAGCCCTCGGCCGACGCCGTGGACGATCAGCAGATCGTCCGGGCCGAAGCCGAGCTGAGCACGGCCACCGAAGCGGCCCGCCAGGCGGCGGAGGCCGTGGCCCGGGCCCGGGCGGAGCTCCAGGCGGTGCTGGAGAAGGCTGGAGCCAGCCACGATGCGGAGGCCGCGCGCCGGGCGGCGCAGCAGGCCGCCGAGGCCCTGGCGGCAGCCCGGGCCCGGGCCGGGGCCCTGCCGCGGCTGGAGAAGGAGATCGGGGAGCACGACCGCCGCATCGCGGCCCTCGAGGCCGAAGTCCAGAAGGCCGCCACGGAGATCGCCCTGGAGAACCAGGCGGCGGCCGATGCCGCCGGGCGGGCCGATGCCCGCTCGGCGGAGGTGCGGCGGGAGCTGGGGGAGGCCGGGGATCCTCGGCAGGTGCTGCTGGGCTTCACCCCCCTGGAGGCCGCCCTCAGGGCCCTGGCCGGCAGCGCCGAGGCCTGCGGCCGGGCCGCGACCCGCTGCGAGCAGGCCAGCCAGCGGCTGGAACGGGAGCTGGCCGCCTCGGACTTCGTCGATGCCCTGGCCGCCCGGGCGGCGCTGAAGGAAGAGCCGGTCCGGCGGCTCTGGGGGCAGCGGATCGAGGCCTACGAACAGGAAGTGACCGAACTGAAGGGGGTCCTGGCGACGCCGGATCTCGCAGACCTGCCGGAGGCCCGACCCGACACCGCTGCCGCCCAGCAGGCGGCGGCCGAGGCCGATGCCGCCCGCACCCTGGCGGTGGAGCGGCACAGCGAAGCCCGGGGAGCCCAGAGGGAGATCGATCGGCTCGCGGCCGAGCACCGCAGCGGAGCCGAGATCCTGGAGCGACGGAGGGAGAGGGCCCAGCTGCTGAGTTCCGTGGCGGACCGCTGCCAGGGCAAGGCGCCGCCCTTCATCTCCCTGCAGCGCTGGGTGCTGGCGGCCTACCTCGCCGACATCTGCCGCTACGCCAACCAGCGGCTGGAGCTGATGACCTCCGGCCGTTACCAGCTGCGGCTGAGCGAGGAGGGGGGCCGCGGCGGCCGCAACGCCGGCCTGGGGCTGCGGGTGCTGGATGCCTACACGGGAGAGGAGCGGGAGGTGAGCAGCCTGTCGGGGGGCGAGACCTTCCAGGCCTCCCTGGCCCTGGCCCTGGGGGTGGCCGACACGGTGCAGGCCCACACGGGCGGGGTGCACCTCGATGCCCTGTTCATCGACGAGGGCTTCGGCACCCTGGATCCCGACAACCTTCAGCTGGCGATGGACGAACTCGACCGGCTGCGGGAGGGCGGACGGATGATCGGCATCATCAGCCACGTGGGGGCCCTGCGGGAGCGGATCCGCTGCGGCATCGAGGTGGTGGCGGGCGAGCGGGGATCGACGCTGCGGGTGGGCAGCACCGCCCTGCCCTGAGACCGCGCCGCGAGCGCTTGACTCTCCAGTCGGCTGGAGACCATACGGTGTCCAGGTCTTCTCCCCTCGCCATGGCGCCACGCAGGTTCCGGGTCGTGCTTCTGACCCTCCCCGCCGCTTTCCTGCTGGCCTGCCCGCTCCCCGCCCGGCGCGCAGGATCCCCGCGGAACGCAGCCGGCCATGCCGGCCAGCCCCGGCCACGACCACGACCACGACCATCACCACGGGCACGGGCACGGGCAGGGGCAGGGGCAGGTGGACCACGGCGGGGACCACGGCGGGGGCCACGCGCACGACGTGGGGCCGGCCGGGGCCACCTACGACCTGCGCTTCCTCGACGCGATGGTGCAGCACCACACCGGGGCGCTGCGCATGAGCGAGTACATGTTCGACATCGGCGAGCCCGGGGTGGGTGCCCTGGCGAAGAGGATCTGGCGCGATCAGGCCCAGGAGATCCGCGCCATGGGGCTGTGGCGCCGGGCCTGGTATCCCCAGGCGCCCGTGCATCCGGTGCAGCTGGCGCCCGGGGGAGATCCCGACAGCCTCTCGGGCCTCACCCGCATGAGCCAGACGACGATCGACGGGATGCGGATGCTGGGGGAGGGCCCCACCCGGGAGAACCGGGTGACCTGGTTCCTGGAAGGCATGCTCCACCACCACGGCGGGGCGCTGGTGATGGCCCACGACGCCCTGGCCAAGAGCACCAACCCCACGATCCGGCGCTTCGCGCAGGAGGTGATCAGAGCCCAGCGGGGCGAGATCATCGAACTGCGCCGCATGCTGGCAGTGGGCGGATTGCGGAGGCCGGAGTACAGCAGGTACGACGCCCTCTTCGCTCCCTGATCCCGGCGAAGTCCTCCCCCGGAGACCGGCCATGGCCCGCCCCATCCCCCGCCGAACCTTCCTCGCCCTGGCGGCCGCCGGAGCCGGAGGCCTGGCGCTGGCACAGGAGGGCCTGTGCCGCTCCCGATCGGCCGGGGGGGCGAGCGGTGCGGAGCTGATCCGCTCCAGCGGAGGCCTGCTGGAGGTGGAGCTGGAGGCCCGGGCCACGGCCGGCTGGCTGCCGCAGGGCCCGGCCCGGATCCTCACCTACAACGGCCGCTCGCCGGGCCCCCGGCTGGAGGTGCGGGCGGGGGATGGGGTGCGGCTTCGTTTCCGCAACCGGCTGGAGCAACCCAGCAACCTCCACTACCACGGCCTTCACGTTCCCCCGGGCGGAACGGCCGACAACGTGTTTCTTTCGATCCCCGGCGGGGAATCCTTCGCCTATTCGTTCGAGATTCCCAGGGATCATCCGGCCGGATTGTTCTATTACCACCCCCATCGCCACGGCAGCGTGGCCGATCAGGTGTTCGGCGGGCTGGGGGGAATGCTGGTGGTGCGGGGCGAACTCGATGATCTGCCCGAGGTGCGGGCTGCGCGGGAACACTTCCTGTTTCTCAAGGATTTCCCCAGCGGCGACGGCGGCTCCGGCGGCTTCTCCCCGCATCCGATGCAACGGGTCTGGGGCCGCGAGGGGGAGATCCTCACGGTGAATGGCGAGATCCGCCCCGAGCTGCCGGTCGCCGCGGGCGGCCTGCTGCGGCTGCGCCTGCTGAATGGATCGAACGCCCGCTTCTACCGGCTGGCTCTGGAGGGCCATCCCTTCCACCTGATCGCCACCGACGGGGGAGCGATCGCGGCGCCGGTGCGGCTGGAGGAGCTGCTGCTGGCTCCCGGGGAGCGAGCCGACGTGCTGGTGCAGGCCAACCGTCCGGCGGGGCGCTACCGCCTGCAGGCCCTGCCCTACGACCGGCTCGGCGGCATGGGCATGGGCATGGGCATGGCAGGGATGGGCATGGGGAGGGGTGGCATGGGGAGGAGGGGATGGGGTGGCATGGGGATGGGCAGGGGATGGCCTGGCATGGGGATGGGCGATCCGCCGGGCTTGCCGGGCCGCTCCACCACCACCACCCTCGCCACCATCCGCTACGAGGGCGAGGGCCCGGCGATGCCCCTGCCCCGGCAGCTGCTGACGGTGCCGGCACTGCCGCAGGCCGTCCGAAGCCGCAGCCTCACCCTCTCCCATGCCATGCGCCCCGGCAGGGGCATGGCCTTCCTGATCGATGGGCGGGTCTACGAGCACGGACGCATCGATACCCGGGTGGAGCTCGACAGCGTCGAGGAATGGATCCTGCTGAACACCGGGGTGATGGATCACCCGTTCCACGTGCACATCAATCCCTTCCAGGTGATCAGCCGCGATGGCCGGCCGGAGCCGTTTCGCGCCTGGAAGGACACGGTGGTGGTGCGGCCCGGCGAGGAGGTGCGGATCCGCACGGCCTTCCGCGATTTCCCCGGCCGCACCGTGTACCACTGCCACATCCTCGATCACGAGGAGCTGGGCATGATGGGCACCCTGCAGATCGGTGCCTGATCCGCGGGTACGGGCGATCCCCCCTCACTCCACCTCGAGGCTGCCGCGCACCATGTTCATGCCGCAGTGGAAGGGATAGACGCCGGCTTCGATGGGCGGCAGGTCCACGCTGGTGGTGGCATCGAGGGGCAGATCGAGGCTCCGGCGGAAATCGGGGAAGATCACCTGGGCCACGCAGCTGCTCGGATCGAGGCGATGGAACGACAGCCGCACCGGCCGGCCGGCCTTCACCCGGATCCTGGAGGGGCGGTAGCCGCCATCCACGGTGATGGTGATCTCCTGCAGGCCCGCCGCGCCTTCGCGGGCGACCACGCCTTCGCCATGGCGGCCGAGGAACCACCACAGTTCCCAGGCGATCAGCGCCAGGCCGCCGGCGGCCACGAGCAGCTTCAGCACCAGGGGCTGCTCGAGGCTGCGCCAGAGGGGGGCGGCGGCGGTGAGGAAGGTCCCGGCGGCGTGCCTCATGGGCGGACGAGGGGCAGGGGGGCAGGCCGGAAGCGCCGCAGGCGCAGGGCATTGCTCACCACCGACACGGAGCTGAAGGCCATGGCACCGCCGGCGATCATCGGATTGAGCAGCCAGCCGGTGAGGGGGAACAGCAGCCCGGCGGCGATCGGGAGGCCGGCCACGTTGTAGGCGAAGGCGAAGAAGAGGTTCTGGCGGATGTTGGCCATGGCGGCGCGGCTGAGCTCGATCGCCGCCGGCACCCCGGCCAGGTTGCCGGAGATCAGGGTGATGTCGCTGGCGGCGATCGCCACGTCGGTGCCGGTGCCCATGGCGATGCCCACATCGGCCCGGGCCAGGGCGGGGGCGTCGTTGATGCCGTCGCCCACCATCGCCACCGGACCCTCCCCCTGCTCCTGCAGCCGCTGGACCACCGAGGCCTTGCCGGCGGGGGGCACCTCGGCGATCACCCGGTCGATCCCCACCTGCCGCCCCACCGCCTCGGCGGTGCGCCGGGCGTCGCCGCTGAGCAGCACCACTTCCAGCCCCAGCCGGCGCAGGGCCGCCACGGCCGCGCGGGAGGACTCCTTGAGGGGATCGGCGATGCCGATGCAGGCCTCGATCCGCCCGTCGACCACCACCACGGCCACGCTGCAGGCGGCGGCTTCGAGCCGCTCCACCAGGGGTGGTGGAAGGGCCGAGGCATCGATCCCGAGCTCCTCGAGCCAGCGGGGAGTGCCGACCAGCACCTCCCGGCCGCCCACCGATCCCCGCACCCCCCGGCCCGCCACCGCTTCGAATCCCTCCACGTTGGGCAGCTCCCCCTCCTCGAGCCGGCTGCGGGCGTAGGCCGTGATCGCCTCGGCCAGGGGGTGCTCCGAGCGGGATTCCAGGGCGGCGGTGAGCGCCAGCAGGGCGGGGGCCGGCAGCACGCCACCGGCCAGCCGCTCGAAATCGGTCACCTCCGGCTGGCCGCGGGTGAGGGTGCCGGTCTTGTCGAGCACGATGGTGCGCAGCGCTCCCGCGGTCTCCAGGGCCTCGCCGCTGCGGAAGATCAGGCCGTTCTCCGCCCCCTTGCCGGAGGCCACCATGATCGAGGTGGGGGTGGCCAGGCCGAGGGCGCAGGGACAGGCGATCACCAGCACGCTCACCAGAAACAGCATCGCCAGCACCGGGTTGCCGCTGATCAGGAACCAGACCACGAAGGCGGCGATCGCCAGGGCGATCACCACCGGCACGAACCAGCCCACCACCTGATCGGCCAGGCGCTGCACCCGGGTGCGGGAGCTCTGGGCCTGGCGCACCAGCTCCACGATCCGCGCCAGCACCGTGTCGCCTCCCACCCGGCTCACCCGGAAGGTGAAGCTGCCGCTGCGGTTCATCGAGGCGCCGATCACCGCATCGCCGGGCGCCTTGGCGACCGGGGTGGGCTCCCCGGTGAGCATCGCTTCCTCCACCCAGGAGCTGCCTTCGACCACCTCCCCATCCACCGGGATCTTCTCGCCGGGACGCACCTGCACCCGGTCCCCCACCACCACCTGGGAGACCGGGATCTGCTGGGCCCGATCGCCCCGGATCACCCGGGCGGTGGGGGGCTGGAGCTGCAGCAGGCGCCGGATCGCCTCGGAGGTCTGGCCGCGGGCGCGGGCCTCGAGCAGGCGGCCCAGCAGCACCAGGGTGAGGATCACCGCGGCGGTTTCGTAGTACACGTCGGCGGGCAGGCCTTCGGCGGTGAGCACCCGGGGGAAGAGGGTGGCGAAGAGGGAGGTGAGCCAGGCGATGCCGGTGCCGGCCGCCACCAGGGTGTTCATGTCGGCGGAGTGCTGGCGGAAGGCCGAGGCGGCACCGCTGAAGAACTCACGCCCGCACCAGAAGAGCACCGGGGTGGTGAGGACCAGCTGGCTCCAGGGGCTGGTGAACCAGGCCGGCAGGAAGGGCAGGCTGTGGACCCCGAGCATGTGGGGCAGGCTGGCCAGCACCACCAGGCCCGTGAGCACGGCCGCCACGGAAACCCGGCGGCGCAGCAGGGTGAGTTCATGGGCCAGCTCCCGCTCCATGCCCTCAACCGATGGGGAGGTGGCTGTGGGATGACAGCAGGGTGGGTGCGGGGATGGCGCTGTCATCGGGGGGATGGCCCCAGCAGACGGACCATCGCAAGGGGTGATCCGCTCACGCTATGGCCTCCCTTCGACTGGAGAGTCAAGTCGTCCCGTGCCGGCAGCGGGGATCCCACAGACCGGCACCCTGATGGGAACACGACCATGACCTGACGGTGCTCACCCGAAGCGGTCTGGGGGGCGCAAGACCTGCAGAGCCCAGGTGACATTGCGTACATGTGCTTACAGGGTCCTGGAACCTCCCCGGCAGACTGGGTGAGAAATTGCCAAACCACTTGCGCCCAGAGGATTTTCAGAGTTCGCCATGGCATTTCCCCGGAGTGTTACACAGAAAGGAGGAGGGAGGCAGTGGAATTACAGGGTCCGTCCATTTAGCAGTTAGCCGCATCTTTCATTCATTGGCAAACTGAAATGAAGAGATCTATTCCTGTCATAGCCTTTCTAATTGCCTCCATTGCTGGATGCGGCGAGGCGGACACCAAAACCGATAACATCACCCTGCATTACTTAAATGCCAAGATCTATCCCGGCTCGGCCATTGTTTGCGAACTACGGCGAGTGTCCAACCGGGATTTCATTGGCTGCTACGGCAAAACAATGAGCGGTAGATCTAATATTCATCTATGGGAATATCAGAATGGAAAGTATCTTGCCATCAATGGAACAGCAAGGCGCGCTGCTGAGATTCACTTTGGCGGCTTTAATAATGTGAAGATTCCGCCGCTTCCACTACCTAAAGAGATTGATATTGGCAAAGCATTAGATGAGTTTCAGTGACATTGCGGCTAACATCAAGATTCTGAAGCCGGGATCGAATGGTATCGTCTATGCCACACTCATGGCCCGCTTCTGATCTTGAGCGTCAGCCCAGCCGATCAACTGTGGCACCCGCTACAGGTGGATAACGGGTCCGATAACCATTGTTCGCAATAAGCACATCTGGCCGAAAGCGTCTGCGATTGCTAGGTTGGGCCTCGGTTGCGTGGAGGTAGTTCACGGAAAGGAGGAGGATCGGCATGGTGGATCACGGAAACCGTCCAATTGGCGTTAGAAGGGTGAGTGGGAGAGCCCTTAGTCAATCAGGTTCTACGAAGGCCCTGGATCCCCTCGGCGGAGCCAGAAGGGCTATTCGAAGGAATCCAGGCTAAAATTGAGGACGAGCTAAAAGCAGGTCACAAAAGGCATGGAAAACCTCTATGAGGCTGTCGTTGAGCCCGATGGAAGAATACGTCTTAAAACATCAGTACATCTTGAGAACGGGCTCAAAGTCCTTGTGGCCGTGCCACGACCTCAGGCGGATTCAGTTGTAAGCGGACTTGCATTAAGCGAGCCCTCGCTCTCTGGCGATTGGCTCAATCCAGAGGAAGATGAGGCATGGGCACACCTTCAGTAGGGGATGTAGTCATCATTCCATTTCCCTATTCCGACCTGTCACAATCTAAGCGCAGACCTGCTCTTGTTCTAGCTGCAGTGGGCAGGGGTGATTTCCTTCTTTGTCAGATCACCAGTAAACAATATGATGACTTGCATGCCTTGTCACTCAAAGAGGGCGACTTCCTCTCCGGTGGCATCAGGGTAGAGAGTTTCATCCGCGCATCCAAGCTTTTTACTGCCAACGAGGCTCTCATTCTTGGAGTTGCTGGTCATCTTACCAATTCCAAGCTTGCGGAAGTTATTCATTACCTGATTGAAATCCTATCCGCCTGCTTGAAAGATGACACCTTCTAACATCCAGATACAGAAGCCGGGAGCAAATGCTGATTTCTATGCCAAGATCTATGCCCGCTTCTGATCTGGGGCGTTAGGCCCACCCAAAGCAACCAGCGCTCCCGAGCTCGACGGCGCAGTTTCGCGTAGCAACGCTATAATATTCGGAACGTCATTCACCCAGAGAATGATTCTAACGTGACTCCACTTATCCATCCAGTGCCTATAAGAGTGGGCAGTCGAAATCATGCTGCAGCTTCCTGTTGAGCTGCCTCAAGGGGAGTACGCCCTTAGAGAGCCGAGTGCGGTAGCTGCCAGGAAAGATGACGCCCCTGCCGCCGTTCAGGCGACCATCGCCAACGTAGCCGGTTTGGCGTCGTTTTCCGGAGTTGGTGGATTGATCCACACCACCTCCGGCTGACGCCAGCAACGGGTTGATCGTGTCCAGCGGCGTGGATGACGCTGACGGGCCTGCTTCGTAGACCCGAGCCCCCCGGGTTCAGGAAAGATGTCACCCCTTTCATCCGTACATCCGGGGGCTTGAGGACATGACCAATGCGTCGTTACAGCGAGGCCGTCAAGGCCGATGTGAGAAGGCGGATGAGCCCGCCGCACAGGCAGAGCGTGGCCCGGATTTCAGAAGAGCTGGGCATCCACGTGATCACCCTCTACAAATGGAGAAAGACCTGGCGGTTGCAGGGGGAGGTGGTGCCGGCATCCGAGAAGGAACCCGATGGCTGGAGCGCTGCCGACAAGTTCACGGTGGTGCTTGAGACGGCCGGGATGAACGCCACCGAGCTCAGCGCCTACTGCCGGGAGCGGGGCCTGTTCCCTGAGCAGGTGGGCCGCTGGCGGCAGGCGGCCCAGGATGCCAACGCCAAGCCGGTGCTGACGATGGCCGAGCAGAAGGAGCTTGAAAGGCTCCGAGCCCAGGACCAGCGCGAGATCAAGGCCCTCAAGAAGGAGCTGCAGCGCAAGGAGAAGGCCATGGCGGAGATGGCGGCATTGCTGGTGCTGCGAAAAAAGTGGGAGGCCTTCTGCTCGGAGGACGCGGAAGGCTGACCAGCGCCGCCTGCCGGCGGAAGGTGATCGAGCTGATCGGCGAGGCCAATGTCGCTGGCGCCGGCCTGGTGAGCGCCTGCGGTGAGATCGGCATCTGCCTGCGCACCCTCAAACGCTGGCGGAAGGCCTTTGGTGGTGATGGGGACGGCGAGGATGGCCGTAAAGGCAGCCCCCGCCAAGTCGCTCACCGCCTGAGTGAGGAGGAACGTCAGCGGATCCTGCTCACCTGCAACCAGCCGGAGTACGCCTCGCTGCCGCCGGGACAGATCGTGCCGGCCCTGGCTGATCAGGGGCTCTACATCGGCTCCGAGAGCAGCTTCTATCGGGTCTTGCACCAGGCAGGGCAGTGCCACCGCCGCGGGCGGGCCCGGCTGCCGCAGGAACCGCGCTCCGCGCCCCGCCTCAGGGCGGATGGCCCAAACCGGCTTTGGAGCTGGGATATCAGCTTTTTGCCGACCACAGTGCGGGGTGTATGGCTGTACCTCTATCTGGTGGTTGACGTCTGGAGCCGCAAGGTGGTGGCCTGGGATGTGGCCGAGGTGGAGTCGGCTGAGATCGCGGCGGATCTGGTGCAGCGGGCCTGTCTCAAGGAGCGCTACCGCCGCCCCAGCGGCTTTGGCAGCCACCAGTGCCACCAGCCACTGATCCTCCACGCCGACAACGGCAATGCCATGCGTGGGGCCACGCTGGAAACGCGGCTGGAGGAGATGGGCGTGCTCAGATCCTTCTCCAGGCAGGGTCTCCAACGACAACCCCTACTCGGAATCCCTGTTCCGAACGGTCAAGTACCGGCCCGACTACCCAAGCCGGCCATTTGCCAGCAAAGACGAGGCATGCGAGTGGGTGGCGGCATTTGTGGACTGGTACAACCACCGGCACCGCCACAGCGGCATCAAATTCGTGACGCCCCATCAACGCCACAGCGGAGCGGCCACGGCAATTTGCCAGCAGCGCTCCGAGGTCTACGAGACAGCCCGCCGGGCAAATCCATCACGCTGGAGCCGAAGCACCCGCTGCTGGCGTCAACCCGAAGACGTGTGGATTAACAAGCCATCAGAGGAGCCCGATCCAATCCTCGCGCTACCCTTAATCGAGGCCGCCAGAGTGGCAGCCAAGGAGTGACACCTTCCCTGAAAGTCGCCGAGCCCGGTGACGACAGATCTCGTTGGCCTGGCCGCTGTGGCGCTGGTGGGGCGTCACAAACCGGATGGCGCTGTGGCGGTGCTGGTGGTTGTACCAATCCACGAATCCCGCCACCCACAGGCAGGCATCGTCCTTGCTGGCGAATGGCCGCCTGGGGTAGTCCGGTCGGTACTTGACCGTGCGGAACAGCGATTCTGAGTACGGGTTGTCGTTGCTGACCCGAGGCCGTGAGAACGACCGCAGGACACCCAGCTCCTCCAGCCGGGTTTCGAGGGTGGCCGCTCTTCGGGCCTGGCGTCTTGCCGTTGTCGGCATGGAGGATCAACGGCTGGTGGCGCCTCCGGCTGATTCGCTCTCGCAGACAGGCCCGGCTGACAAGATCTGCAGCGATTTTCGGATCCTCGCGTTCGGCCACATCCCAGGCAACCGCCTTGCGGCTCCAGACGTCGATCACCAGATAGAGGTAGAGCCACACGCCACGCACACTGGTGGGCAGGTAGGTGATGTCCCAGCTCCAGACCTGATTCGGCCCTTTGGCCTCCAGCCGAGGCACCGTACGGGGCTCCTGTGGTGGTCTGGCGCGGCCACGGCGGTGAGCCTGGCCATGGGCATGGAGCACCCGGTAGAAGCTGCGCTCGGATCCGATATAGAGGCCCCGGTCCGCCAGGATGGGCACGATCTGCCCTGGCGGCAGCGCTGCGAATTCCGGCTGGTTGCAGGTGAGCAGGATCCGCTGGCGCTCCTCGTCCGTGAGGCGGTGAGAAACGAGGCGGTGGCTGCCTTTACGGCGATCCAGGCCGTCCCCATCACCCGCGAACTGACGCCGCCAGCGCTGCAGGGTGGCCAGGCCCACGCCAAGCAGCTCGGCAAGCTTGCGAGCCCGGGCACCCGCCGCCATGCCCGCATCGAGGATCTCCAGGGCTTTGCGACGATCCGCTGGTGAGGTCAATCCCCCCCGTCCTCGCCCCAGTAGGCCTGGATCTTTTTTGAGGCGATCAGCAGTGCCGCCGCCTCCGCCAGGGCCTTGTCCTTGCGGCGCAGCTCCTGCTGCAGGCGTTTGATCTCCCGCTGATCGGCCTGGTGGCGCTTCTGGAGGTCCTTCTGCTCGGCCATCGTCAGCAGCGGCTGTGCATTGGCATCCTGGGCCGCCTGCCGCCAGCGGTCCACCTGCCCGGGGAACAGGCCCCGCTCACGGCAGTAGGCACCGAGCTCGGTGGCGTTCATGCCGGCGGTCTCCAGCAACACCGTGAACTTGTCGGCAGCATTCCAGCCCTCAGGCTCCTTCTGAGTGGCCGGCACCACCTCCCCCTGCAGCCGCCAGGCCTTCCTCCACTTGTAAAGGGTGATCACGTGGATGCCCAGCTCCTGGGCGATCTCCGTGACGCTCTGGCGATGGGGTGGCCCCATCCGCCGGCGGACATCAGCCTTGACGGCCTCGCTGTAAGGACGCATCGATCGAATCCATCAGGCCCCCTGGTGGTTGAAGTGGTCGGGATGGAGAGGCGTCATCTTTCCTGGCAGAGGGGGGTGTGGCCTAAGGGTGTCGTACTCCTGACTGACGGACACAAGTCCGAGACCCATTCCACCGCTAAAGGATTTCAGACTTGTGACCGTCCGTCAGCCTTGGGAGACACTTCTGCTCTGCAGCGGACTAATCCCAGGACAGAACACCTTCGCAATCCTATAGAATACATAACACCTGCAAGCATCTTGCTTCTTTTCGCTTTAGCCAAAGTACGCTTGCAACCAATTATGAACAATTGAGACCCTTGACAACCTATCTGTATCAGTAATCACAAGTACATTCTCCGGGGAATCATGCAGTAGAGTCTGAAATGCTGTGTAGACACTTTCAAGGTATTGAAAGTTGCTTTCCCGCCATTTCTGAGTGCCGCTCGATGCCCATCTCTTGGCAAGGCACACTCTAATAAAATCAATTGGCGGCGAAACAAAGACTGTAGCAAAAGACTCATGATGCGAATGGAATAGAGCCGAAGAAACCGCAGTGATTGTTGCAAGTTCTTGATCTGTCAGCCATTCCATTGATCTGAATGCCAAGGTATGAGCATGAATGTCGATCACACTTCTATCGGCCAGAAATATACGATTAGCAGGTGAGCAAACAATTTCACGATAGCTTATGTCTTGGAGATAAGCACGTGAATACCTTGAGATCTGCCTTTCGACAAATGTTTTTGCATTAGGCAGTGGGAAGCCCTTTGAGAGACGCGTATAACGTAAAGGATAAGCAAGTGAAAGATCTCTAATTAGAGTGGTTTTGCCGGATCCATGAACACCTGAAAAAAAACACGAATGGCTTCATTGCTAATTCAATGTCAAGATAATTGACAGTCTCGAACAAATGAAAGCTTAGAGTAGAAGTCTTCATTGTAACTTACTTCATGAGAGTTGAGGAAATACTTCGTGAAGTCAAAAGATTCTCTAAGCTCAGAAAAGACATCGGACGGCTTGCCAGCCGTTCTGCTATTGCAATATTCAACCTCGCATTGAAATAGCGGAGGATATCTGTTTTTGTCTTTTATACAACATTGATCAAAGATGATTGAGAAATAGTTTCCTGTTTCCAGGGACTCAATCTCTACATCATATCTTATGCGTTGAAATGGAGGGTGCCTGACATAGGCAAGATTGGGAAACTGGTCGGCGAGAAAATCTTCAAATGAACCATTAACTGTTGCTCCTATATGAATCTTTTCGCATCTACGTAGCTGATCATAGGCAAATCTCTTATGCTTAACAAGATAAGAGCTGTCGGGGCAAGGTATAAACGATATATAGCCTGTCTCCTCTGGCGGGGACTGAATCTCATAAAGGTAGTTATCAAACTGCCAGAAACATCAGATGCTTTGACCAGTGACAGACATATCCCACAAAGCCGCCTGAATCGATTAAGTTCCATAGGCTAGAAGCTAAAATCCAAATATCAACAGGAGGGCTAAGCGTTAACTTGTATTTATCTCATCATCAGGAGCCATCTTTACAATGAAAGGATTATGGTTATTGTGGTTGTTTAGTATACGTTTTTGATCATGATGATATTTAATGGCTTGCTGCAGAAGGCTCCAGATAGGCTTGCATTGGAGAGGTTGCATTTTCGGGGCAAGGATTTAGGAACATAATCCTGCCTTGATGATACGAGGTTGATGAGTATATAAATACCAGGTTGTTGGGCCGCCTTACAAACAAGAACAACGCGGACAACCCTTTCTCCATGCAGATTTTTGCAGCAAAGAATTCGGTAATCCTAAAATGGGACAATATTCTATCAAGCGCCTCTGATCCACTCATTTTAATCTTACCATCTAGGGATACTCTGTGATATTCAGCCGGAAGGCTTGTAATATTTACAATCGCAGTATTTTTACCATGAACTAGATGTTGCGCATCAAGGTCAATTAGAGGATGTCTTCCCTTAATAAATCCGGCATTGAGAAACGCCAATCATTCGAAGCGACTAATAGCACATAGTCAGATTTAGTGGGATGCATCGTTAAAAGCCGAGATGACTTATCAAACAAGTGTAGCTCTCGAGGTGGGGATGACGTAGCCAGGGTGCGGTATCTATCAGCGTTTTTGTCGCGCCTGCATGCTCTGGCTGAGCATGTGACGACACCTTATCCGGATTCTGTCGCTCAAGGAGCGCGAGGCTCGTGAAATGTTCGCATCGTCTCCTGTCGGTTTGAGGTTGGAGCGGCCGGCCCCTGGTTCGCGGCTGTGGCCGCCGCCGATCCATGGGGATCGGCAACGGACAGCCACGGGGGCCTGTGTTCTGCTCAGGCAGCCTGGTGAATGGGCCGAGGCTGATTGATCCAGACGACTTCTGGTTGTTTCCAGCAGCGAATGTGGCGGCTCCAGCGTGTGGGATGGAGCGCATACGCTTTCTCATAGGTTCTAGCGCGCATCCGGCAGATGGCATCTGCCTCACCGTGATGGCGTTGATCGGGCGTCACGTACTTGATGCCACTATGGCGATGTTCGCTGTTGTACCAGGCGACGAATGCCAGCACCCACTGGCGGGCTGCCTCTTCATCTGCAAATCCGCGATCGGGATAGCTCGGATGATATTTGAGCGTGTGGAACAACGACTCCGAGAAGGGATTGTCGTTCGATACTCGTGGTCGGGAATAGGATCGACCCACTCCCAGTTCATCCAGCTTCGCGGCCAGGGTCAGCGCCCGCATCGGATTGCCATTGTCCGAATGCAGGATCACCGGTGCCGCTTTGCTGATCCCCTCACGCCAGCAGGCTCTCTGGAGCATCTCGCCGGCCACCAGAGGGCATTCACGCTCATGAATCTCCCAGGCGATGATCTTGCGACTCCAGACATCCATCACCATGTACAGATAGAACCAGATCCCCTTCACGCCGCTGGGCAGCAGCGTGATATCCCAGCTCCATGCGGCATTCGGGCCTCGGGTCTCCAGCCTCGGAACGGGGCGCGGCTGCCGCGGAGGCTTGGAGCGGCCGCGGTGCTGGATCAGCTGCTCGTTCCGCATCACGCGGTAGAAGCTTGATTCAGAGGCGATATAGCGGCCATTCTCGGCAAGATCAGCCACGATCTGTGCCGGCGGTAGGTGAGCGTACTTTGGATCATTGACCGTATCGAGAAGCTCCTGGCGTTCCTTTGCCGTCAGCTTGCGAGAGACCTGCCGTTCGGCACCTTTGCGCCCGTCGAGACTCGAACCCGTTCGCTGTAGCTGCTGTCGCCAGCGCTGCAGGCTCCGCAGGTTCACCCCGATCCGCCGGGCCACCTCGGTGGCCCTGGCGCCGGCGGCGATACCGAAATCGAGCAGTTCCAGGGCCCTCTGACGTTGCTCCGGGGGGATCAGCCCTCCCCGGCCTCCGGCCAGAGGGCCTGAAGCTTTTCCGTGACCAACAGCAGCGCCGCGGCCTCTGCCAGGGCCTTCTCCTTCTTGCGCAGCTCCCGCTGCAGGCGCTTGATCTCCTTCTGATCCTCCTGGTGCTGGCGGTGCAGCTCCTTGTGATCCTGCATCGAGGGCGCCGAGTGGTTGTTGGCATCCTGGGCGGCCTGACGCCAGCGGGCAACCTGTTGCGGATACAAGCCCCGCTCCCGGCAGAACGCCCCCAGCTCGGTGCCGTTCAAGCCGGCGGTCTGGAGCACCACGGCGAACTTGGCCGCTGCGCTCCACTGCTCAGCCGACTTGCCTGTGGCCGGCACCAGGTCTCCCTGCTGCTGCCAGCTCCGGCGCCAGTTGTAGAGGGTCTGCTCGGTGATCCCCGTGTCCCTGGCGATCTGGGCCACACTCTCCCTGTTCGGCGGGCTCATCCGCTTACGGACGGCGGCCCGGGTGGTCTGGTCGTAAACGTGCGTCATGGGTCATGGAAGGGCCCCCTGGTGGGCGGTTCTGATGACGCGACAACTTTGCTGACGCAGGGGGGTGGGCCGATCCGTTTCCCCGCCGAAAATCAGGTTTGAGGGGCGCGCCAAACAGGATGAACGCACTTGAGGGTCCAGCAAGTCTGGTTGACATTCGCAAGGCAGCTCCACCAGGGCCCTGTTGCGCATAGATCACCCAGCATCTCTCCAGAGACGCCCTTGAATGCCTAGATTGAGGTAGTTGCGATGCCATCTGGGCGAGAGAATGTGTCGTACTCAATACCTGACCGCCGAGGCAGGCAGACCAGGAGAGGGCTTGAAGTGCCAAAGCCCGACAAGAAACGGGCCAAGGGGGATTTCCGCGGCATCAAGCTCAACAACCAGACCCACAGCTCCGGCACTGATTCCGAAACATCTCGCTGTGCCTCAAATCCAAGGCCTATCCAGTACTACCAAGACAGCCTCTCCCGAATCGGGGCACAGCATCTTTGAGCCGATAGTTCGCTTAGTTGCAACGCTTATATAGGCTACATAGTCCAAGCTCTATAATCCAGGCT